>NZ_JARJHL010000011.1 GCF_029309835.1 Paracoccus sp. DMF-8
AAACCCATCGCCGGCAAGAAGAAATAAGGGGGCACAGGAATGGCACGCGATAAGACCCGCATCAAGCGCAAGGAACGCAAGAACATCGCTTCGGGCGTCGCGCATGTGAATTCGTCGTTCAACAACACCAAGATCCTGATCTCGGACGTGCAGGGCAATGCGATCTCGTGGTCGTCGGCCGGCACCATGGGTTTCAAGGGTTCGCGGAAATCGACCCCCTATGCCGCGCAGATGGCCGCAGAAGATGCAGGCAAGAAAGCGCAGGAACACGGCGTCCGCACGCTGGAAGTTGAAGTTCAGGGCCCCGGTTCGGGTCGTGAATCGGCCCTGCGCGCGCTGGCTGCTGTCGGGTTCAACATCACCGCGATCCGTGACGTCAGCCCCATCGCGCATAACGGCTGCCGCCCACCAAAGCGCCGCCGCGTCTGATTTCGGACAAATTCAGGCGTCCTGCGCATTTTGCGCGGGGCGCTCTATTCGCATTTCACCTCGGGCGTTCCCGGCTTTCGGACATGGGCTGGGAACTGGTATGGAGGCCAACGCATGATCCGCAAGAATTGGGCTGAACTGATCAAGCCGACCCAGCTTGACATCAAGCCTGGTGCAGATGCGACCCGCGTGGCGACCGTCGTCGCCGAACCGCTGGAGCGGGGCTTTGGCCTGACGCTTGGCAACGCGCTGCGCCGTATCCTGCTGTCGTCGCTGCAAGGCGCGGCAATCACCTCGGTCCAGATCGACAACGTCCTGCACGAGTTTTCCTCGGTCGCGGGCGTGCGCGAGGATGTGACCGATATCGTCCTGAACCTCAAGGGCGTCACGCTGCGCATGGATGTCGACACGCCCAAGCGCCTGACGCTCTCGGCCAAGGGTCCGGGCGAGGTGCGCGCTGGCGACATCACCGAAACCGCAGGCATCCAGGTCCTGAACCGCGACCACGTCATCTGTCACCTTGACGAGGGGGCGGAACTGCACATGGAACTGACCGTCCAGAACGGCAAGGGCTATGTCGCGGCCGACAAGAACCGTCCCGAGGATGCGCCCATCGGCCTGATTCCGATCGACGCGATCTTTTCGCCGGTGAAACGTGTCAGCTACGAAGTCACGCCCACCCGCGAAGGCCAGGTGCTGGATTGCGACAAGCTGACGATGAAGGTCGAAACCGACGGTTCGCTGACCCCGGAAGATGCCGTGGCCTATGCCGCGCGCATCCTGCAGGATCAGCTGTCGGTCTTCGTGAACTTCGAAGAGCCCGAGCAGGCTGGCCACAAGGATGCCGACGACGGTCTGGAATTCGACCCGCGTCTGCTGAAAAAGGTCGATGAGCTTGAGCTTTCGGTCCGTTCGGCGAACTGCCTGAAGAACGACAACATCGTCTATATCGGCGATCTGATCCAGAAAACCGAGGCGGAGATGCTGCGCACCCCGAACTTCGGCCGCAAATCCCTGAATGAAATCAAGGAAGTGCTGTCGGGCATGGGCCTGCATCTGGGCATGGATGTCGTGGATTGGCCGCCGGAAAACATCGAAGACCTGGCCAAGCGTTTCGACGACCAGTTTTAAGGGAGTGGTGGGGTAAAACCCCACCCTACGACCACCGGTAGGGTGGGGTTTCACCCCACCTTTCCGAGCCCTGGGCAATCTTGCCCCAAGGAGAGTGGCCCGCACGCATGGGTTGCCCGGACAAAGCAAAAGACGTGAATAGGAGATCATCATGCGTCACGCCAGCGGTTACCGCCGCCTGAACCGTACCCACGAACACCGCAAGGCGATGTTCGCCAACATGGCCGGCTCACTCATCGAGCACGAGCAGATCAAGACGACCCTGCCCAAGGCCAAGGAACTGCGTCCGATCATCGAAAAGCTGATCACCCTTGCCAAGCGCGGCGATCTGCACGCCCGCCGTCAGGCCGCCTCGCAGCTGAAGCAGGATCAGCATGTCGCGCGCCTGTTCGAAATCCTCGGCCCGCGCTTCAAGGAACGCAATGGCGGTTACGTCCGCGTCCTGAAGGCCGGTTTCCGTTACGGCGACATGGCGCCGATGGCGATCATCGAATTCGTTGACCGTGACGTCAGCGCCAAGGGCGCTGCCGACCGCGCGCGGCTGGAAGCCGAAGAGGTTTCGGGCGAAGAATGATTCGCCTCGGCCGCTTCGCGGTCATGAAAACGATCCGGATACCCCGAAGATCTGTCTTCGGGGTATTATTTTTTCGTGATGGGTGCTGGCAGGCTCTGGGCGAAAAGTGACCGAAGGGCGATCAGGCAGCCAGTTGGCGCGGCGAAAACCGCAAAAGACCGCTGGAATCGCCAAAATCCATGCCTAAATGAAAAAGCATCAGAATCTTCGCCATCGTCCGGGTATTGTGGACTTTTTAACTTATTTCCGACTAGACTGGGCCATCCATACGATACTCATGGATGTCCCCGGGCACAATTTGTCTAAAGAGATATGTCTTCACGCGCTGAAATCAACGCAATCCTGCAAAAGCTGAGGAAGCTGTCCCCCTCGGGCTACTTCATCGGATTGCATATCCGTTTCGCTGCACCCCTCATGCAGTTCCAGACCTATCCGGAAAAGTGGTCTCAGCGCTATTCCGAACGCGCATACGCTTTGCGCGACCCCACGATCGCCTGGGGCTTTTCGACGACGGGCGCCTGTCGATGGAGCGTGTTGCCGATCCCGGATCCCTTTTCGATCCTGCAGGACGCCGCCGATCACGGCCTGACCTATGGACTTGCCCCATCGCACGGCCCGATGCAGTCGCGCACCATTGCCTGTTTCACACATAACAGGCGAGAATTCACGGATGACGAGATCGATGCGGTCTCGACCATGATACGACGGCTTCACGACATCACAGAGCCGCCGGAGAGCCTGACGAAGGCTCAACAAGAAGCCCTCCGGTGTATCGCGGAAGGGGATCGTCATGCGGCAGCGGCTGCTAAACTTGGGATCACGGAAAGCGCCTTCAAGGCGCGGCTGATATCGGCGCGGGAAAGACTGATGGCCCGCACGACGGCCGAGGCGCTGCAGCGGGCCAAGGATTACCGTCTTCTGTAGGGCGGTGCTCAATCGTTCGCATATGCCTGAGGGTTACCCCTAAACCCCAGGAGACGACCATGCAAACCACCACGCTTTCTTACTCGAACCTGCACAACCACGGCGAACTGTTCGCAAATGTCTTTCGCGCTCGCAAACAGAGCTTCATCATCCAGAAAAACTGGGATCTGCCCCAGACCGACGATATGGAGTTCGACCAGTATGACACCCCCTTCAGCCGTTGGGTGGCTATCCATGACTTCGACCGCGTCCTTGCCGGTGTCCGGCTGACCCCTTCGACCGCCCGCTGCGGCATGTATTCCTACATGATCCGCGATGCCCAACTGGGTCTTCTGGGCGGTTCGATCCCCAAGGACCTGCTGGATGATGTCGCGCCGGTCGAACCCGGCACATGGGAGGCCAGCCGCCTGTTCGTCGACCATTCGACCCCGCAGGCGCAGCGCCGCAGCGTCCACAAACACCTTCTGCAAGAGATGACCGGCTCTGCTCGCGCGCTTGGTGCGGTCAAGCTGGTCGCGCTGGTCGCGGCGACATGGCCGCGCTGGCTGCTGCCGACGGGTCTGGATGTCCAGCCTCTGGGTCGGGTGATGTGGATTGATGACGGCTATTTCCAATGCGTCTCGATCAACCTCGCGGCCAAGATGCACTAGGCCGATGCGGGCCGCGGGGGCTTTTACCCCCGCGGCCTCCGGCGTAACATCGCGCCATCATGGCAGATCTTTTCGACGGTCCGGAACCAGCCGCCCCTGCGGGCCGACCAGCCGCCAGGCCGCTGGCCGACCGCATCCGGCCGGCGCAACTGTCCGATGTCATCGGGCAGGCGAAGCTGCTTAGCCCGGACGGCCCGCTTGGCGCCATGCTGGCGGCGGGCAGCCTGTCGTCGCTGATCCTGTGGGGGCCGCCCGGTGTCGGCAAGACCACGATCGCGCGTCTGCTGGCGCGCAGATCGGACCGGCATTTCGTCCAGATCTCGGCGATCTTTTCGGGCGTCGCCGACCTGCGCAAGGTGTTCGAGGCGGCGCGGCTGCGCCACGATCAGGGCCGCGGCACGCTGTTGTTCGTGGATGAGATCCACCGTTTCAACAAGGCGCAACAGGACAGCTTCCTGCCCTATGTGGAGGATGGCACCATTGTTCTGGTCGGCGCCACCACGGAAAATCCCAGTTTCGAACTGAACGCGGCGCTGCTGTCGCGCGCGCAGGTGCTGATTCTGGAACGGCTGAGCCTGACCGATCTGGAACTGCTGGCGCAGCGGGCGGAAAAGGACATGGGCCGCGCGCTGCCGCTGACAGGCGAGGCGCGCGACCGCCTGCTGGAAATGGCGGACGGGGACGGGCGCGCCGCGCTGAACCTGATCGAACAGGTCATGGCCTGGAAGGTCACGGGCAAGCTGGATCCCGACGCCCTGTCGAAACGCCTGATGCGGCGCGCGGCGAAATACGACAAATCGGGCGATGAACATTACAACCTGATTTCCGCCCTGCACAAATCGGTGCGCGGCTCTGACCCGGATGCCGCGCTTTACTGGTTTGCCCGCATGCTGGAGGGGGGCGAGGATCCGCGCTATCTGGCCCGCCGCATCACCCGCATGGCGGTCGAGGATATCGGTCTGGCCGATCCCGCCGCGCAGCGTCACTGTCTGGATGCCTGGGCGCTTTACGAACGCCTTGGTTCCCCCGAGGGAGAGCTTGCCTTGGCGCAGGCCGTGGTTTACCTCGCCCTGGCGCCGAAATCCAACGCGGTCTATGTCGCCTACAAGGCCGCCCGCGATCTGGCGCGGCGCACGGGCAGCCAGATGCCGCCCGCCCATATCCTGAACGCCCCGACCGAATTGATGAAGGGGCAGGGCTACGGCGCGGGCTATGCCTATGACCATGATGCCGAAGACGGTTTTTCGGGGCAGAATTATTTTCCGGACGGCATGAACCGCCCGGTCCTCTATACGCCGGTCGAACGCGGATTCGAACGGGAACTGAAAAAGCGCGTGGAATGGTTCGCCGGCCTGCGCCAGAAGCGGCGCGGAGCGGAGCGCAAATGAACAACACATTCCTGCATGTCGCCCTGGGCGGCGCGATCGGTTCGGTTGCGCGCTACGGCGTCAATATCATGACGACGCGGCTGGCGCCGGGGCTGCCCTGGGGCACATTGACCGTGAATATTCTGGGCTCCCTGATCATGGGGCTGGTTGCGGCGTGGTTCGCCCTGCGCGGCGGGCAGCATCTGGCGCCTTTTGTGATGACCGGGGTTCTGGGCGGATTCACGACCTTTTCCGCCTTTTCGCTGGACACGATGACCCTGTGGGAACGCGGTGACCAGATGCTGGCCCTGGGCTATGTCTTCGGCTCGGTCATGCTGTCGCTGGCGGCCATCGCGCTTGGCCTTTCGGCCGGCCGGGCGTTGCTGGCATGAGCGCGGTTCAGGTGGTCCGCATCGGCGCGGACGAAGGCGACCAGCGGCTGGATCGCTGGCTGAAGCGGAAATTCCCGCAACTGACGCAGGGCGCCGTCGAAAAGATGTGCCGCACCGGGCAATTGCGCGTCGATGGTGGCCGGGTCAAGGCCAACACCCGGATCGAGGCGGGGCAGGAGGTCCGCGTGCCGCCGCTGCCGGATGCACCGCCCGAACCGCGCGCCCGCGCGGGTCAAGGCCCTGAACAGTTCGGATGCCGAGATGATTCAGGCTGCCGTGCTGTGGCGCGACGAACATGTCATTGCGCTGAACAAGCCGCCGGGCTTGCCGTCGCAGGGCGGATCGGGGCAGGGCAATCGTCACGTCGATGGCCTGACCGAGGCGCTGAAATTCGGCTACAAGGAACGGCCGAAACTGGTTCACCGGCTGGACAAGGACACCTCTGGCGTCCTGCTGCTGGCGCGCACCGACCGCGTCGCCCGCGCCCTGTCCGAGGCGTTTCGCCACCGTGCCACCCGCAAGATCTATTGGGCGGCGGTGGCGGGCGGTGCCGAGATCCGCGCATGGGTTCGATCAAATACGGGCTGGCCAAGGCGCCGGGGCGTGGGCGCATGGGCGAAGGCGAAAAGATGATCTGCGTCCATCCCGCCCGCCTGTCCGAGGTCGAGGGCGCAAAGCGCGCCCACAGCGATTATGCGGTGCTGGATGCGCTTGGCACGCGCGCGGCATGGGTCGCGCTGGTGCCGATCACCGGGCGCACCCATCAGCTGCGCGCCCATATGGCCGAAATCGGCCATCCGATTGTTGGCGATGGCAAATATGGCGGCTCGGGTCAGGAAAACCTGGGCGATGGCTGGGGGGCGCAACTGGGCGGCGAAATCAGCCGCAAGCTGCATCTGCATGCGCGATCCATCCGGTTCGAGCATCCGATCACGAAAAAGCCGGTCACCATCACCGCGCCGCTGCCCGAACATATGCTGCGCACCTGCGAAACCTCGGGCTGGTCGGAAAACGACGTGCCCGCCGATCCCTTTGCCGAGGAATGATGAAACTGGTCGTCTTTGACGTGGATGGAACGCTGGTCGACAGCCAGCAGATGATCGTCGGCTCGATGAATGCGGGTTTCGAGGATGCGGGCCTTGCGCCCATCGACCGCCAGCAGGTGCTGTCCATCGTCGGCCTGTCGCTACCTGTCGCCGTCGCCGAACTGACCCCGGATGTCGCGCCCGAAACCCGACCAAAGGTCGTTGACGGCTATCGCGCCGCCTTTCAACGCTCGCGCATGCACGAAGGCGCGCCGTTGTATCCGGGCGCGCAGGACTGCCTGGACATGCTGGCCGCCCGCGACGATATCCTGCTGGCCATCGCCACGGGCAAAAGCCGTCGCGGTCTGGATGCCCTGGTCGAGACGCATGGCTGGCAGCCGCTGTTCGTCAGCCGCCAGACGGCGGATTTCCACCCCTCGAAACCGCATCCGGCGATGTTGCAGGCGGCGCTGGACGAGGCGCGGGTTGCCGCGGATCGCGCGGTGATGGTCGGCGATACCGAATTCGACATCGCGATGGCGCTGTCCGCCGGGACCGGGGCTTATGGCGTCGGTTGGGGCTATCACCCGTCCGCGCGGCTGCTGTCGGCGGGTGCGGCGCTGGTCGCACCGGATTTCGCGGTGCTGTCGCGTGCCTTGCAGGAGTGGGCGGATGAGTGAGTGGAAAGCCCGCCGGTTCTGGAAACAGGCCAGTGTCACCCGTGAAGGGGACGGCTGGACGGTCTTGCTGGACGACAGGCCCCTGCGCACCCCCGGCAAGCAGCCGCTGATCGTCCCGACCGAAGCCTTGGCGCAGAGCCATTGCCGCCGAATGGGACGCGCAGGGCGATATCATCCAGCCCGGTCAGATGCCGCTGACCCGCGCGGCGAATTCCGCCATCGAAAAGGTCCGTCCCCAGCAGCAGGCGGTGGCGGCGATGCTGGCCGAATACGGTGGTTCCGACCTGCTGTCCTACCGCGCCGACCAGCCCGAGGCGCTGGTGCGTCGTCAGGCCGAAGGCTGGGACCCGCTGATCGACTGGGCGGCGACCGAACTGGGCGCGCCGATCCGCATCACCGCACGGGTCAGTGCATGTACCTCAGGACGATGACAGCCTGCGCAAATTGCGGGCAGAGGTCGATGCGCTGGACCCGTTCACCCTGACCGCGCTGCATGATCTGGTGACGCTGCCGGGGTCGCTGATCCTGGGTCTGGCCGTGCTGAAAGGCCGCCTGACAGCCGAGGAATCCCATGCGCTTGCCAGCATCGACGAAAAGTTCCAGGCCGAAAGATGGGGCGTCGATGACGAGGCAGAGGCGGCCGCAGCCGGGCGTTTGCAGGCAATTCGCGACGCCGAAAGGTTCTGGATGCTGCTGCAGGCCCAGGGGGGACCCAGCGTCAGCAGCCCAGAGCCTTGACGCCGGGGCGCGGGTTCCTTCATGCTGAATGTCGAGGACGCCGATATCACTGGGGCCCCCTCTGGATTGATCGGTGCGCCTATAAAAGGCGTTACCAAGGTCGCGCCATAAACATAACAGTGGGGAAATTCATGAAGAATACGGTCTTTCTCGGGTCAGTGACCGCTGCGGCGCTGGCGGCAGGCGCGGGCTTTGCCGCCGAAGGGGATACGCTGAAAGAGGTGCTGGCGCGGGGCGAACTGAACTGCGGCGTGAACACCGGCCTTGTCGGCTTTGCCGCGCCGGACGCCAATGGCAACTGGACGGGCTTTGACGTCGCCTTTTGCAAGGCGGTCGCGGCGGCCGTTCTGGGTGACCCGGCCAAGGTCAAATATGTTCCCACGACCGGCCAGACCCGCTTCACCGCCCTGTCCTCGGGCGAGGTCGACCTGCTGGCGCGCAACTCGACCTTTACCTTCCAGCGCGACACCGACCTCAAGCTGGACTTCATCGGCGTGAACTATTTCGACGGTCAGGGCTTCATGGTGCGCAAGGATCTGGGCGTCAGCTCGGCCAAGGAACTGGACGGCGCGACCGTCTGCATCCAGACCGGCACCACGACCGAACTGAACCTTGCCGACTACTTCAAGTCGAACAACATGAGCTATCAGCCGGTCAATATCGACAGCAACGCCGAAGGCGAGCAGCAGTATCTGGCTGGTGCCTGCGATGCCTATACGACCGATGCCTCGGGTCTGGCCGCGACGCGGGCGGCCTTTGCCGATCCGGAAAACCACATCATCCTGCCCGAGATCATCTCGAAAGAGCCGCTTGGGCCGGCGGTGCGCCACGGCGACAACAACTGGGGCGACATCACGCGCTGGACGCTGTTCGCGCTGATCGCGGCCGAAGAATATGGCGTGACCTCGGCCAATATCGACGAATTGGCGAAATCATCGACCAACCCCGAGGTGCAGCGTCTTCTGGGCACCACCGACGATCTGGGCAAGATGATCGGCCTGAATGCGGACTGGGCCAAGAACGCCATCAAGGCGGGCGGCAACTATGGCGAAATCTTTGCCGCCACGATCGGCGAACAGACCCCGATCGGTCTGGCGCGGGGCCTGAATGCGCAATGGACGCAGGGCGGCCTGATGTATGCGATGCCGTTCCGCTGATCGCATCTGCTGTCATCGCGATGTGCGGCCCCTGCGCTGCACATCGCCAAGGCAAAACGACTGAACAATAAAAACGTCCTGGCGGAACGGATGGCGCAAAGTCACCGTAGCCGGGGAACAGGGGAAAAACATGGTCGCAAACACGGAGGCGGTTGACCCGCCGTTCCGGTTGTCGATGCTTATCTATGATCGACGCTGCCGGGCTTTGACCATTCAGGCGGTCGTCTTCATTCTGGTCATGCTGGTCGCCGCCTGGCTGGTGCGCAATACGATCAACAACCTTGCCATCGTGGGCAGGCCTTCAGTTTTGATTTTCTTTTCCGACGCGCGGGTTACGATATCCCGCAACAGCTGATCCCCTATAATTCGGATGACACGCATCTGCGGGCGACCATGGTCGGCCTGCTGAACACCCTGCAGGTGTCGATTCTGGGCTGTATCGCCGCGACCGTTCTGGGGGCTTTGGTCGGTGTGCTGCGCCTGTCGTCGAACTGGCTGATTTCGCGGATCATGACCGTCTATGTCGAGGTTTTCCGCAACGTCCCCCTGCTGCTGTGGATTCTGGTGATCCTGGCGGCCTTTACCGAAATCCTGCCGCCGCCGAATGCCTATCGCGGCGAAACCCCGCAGGCGACGATGCTGCTGTTCGACACGATCGCGCCGACGAACCGCTATACGGCGGTGCCGACGCTGGCGATGACCGAACAGTCCCGGCGCGATCAGCCTGGGGCGCGAGACGCTGAACTGGGCATGGGTCGTCTTTGGCCTGGTGTTGCTGGCGGGGATCTATGTCCGTCGCCTGATTTCAGCCTGGGCCGGCCGCGTTCAGGACCAGACCGGGCGCCGCCCGACGACATGGTGGATGCAGATCGCTGTCTTTCTGGTGCCCTTCCTGCTGCTGACCTGGTATTTCGGCCTGCATCTGGAGCCGCCGGTGCTGCGCGGCTTCAACTTTACCGGCGGCATCAATCTGGACAATGCGTTCGTGGTGCTGTGGCTGGCGCTGACCCTGTATACGGCGTCCTTTATCGCGGAAATCGTGCGTTCGGGCATCATGGCCGTCAGTCGCGGCCAGTCCGAGGCCGCCGCCGCCCTTGGCCTGCGTCCCGGCCGCACCATGTCGCTGGTCATCCGGCCGCAGGCGCTGCGGGTCATCATTCCGCCGCTGATTTCGGACTATCTGAACCTGACCAAGAACTCGTCGTTGGCCATCGCCGTCGGCTTCATGGATCTGCGCGGCACGCTTGGCGGGACGACGCTGAACCAGACCGGACGGGAAATGGAGGCGATGATCCTGATGATGGGGATCTATCTGGCGCTCAGCCTGCTGATTTCCGGCGGGATGAATTTCTATAACAGCCGCGTCAAGCTGAAGGAGCGTTGAGATGAGCGAGACACACGCCCAAACCACCGCTTACGTCCGCGACATGATGATCCCGCCCGAACCACCGCCCGCATCCGCCGCGGGGCCGGTGCTGTGGCTGCGCAAGAACCTGTTTTCCGGCCCGGCTGAACATTGCCCTGACCGTCGCCGGTGTGGCGATCATCTGGGCGGTTTTCAATCTGGTCTGGCCGTGGTTTGCCCATGCTGTCTGGAACGCGTCGAGCATCAACGAATGCCGCCAGATCATCGCCGAAAGATGGGGGCCGGATGCACATGGCGCCTGTTTCGCGGTGATCCGCGAACGCTGGCATCAGTTCATGTTCGGCTTTTATCCACGCCCCGAATACTGGCGCCCGACGCTGGCCTTTGGTGCGCTGTTTCTGGCCCCGACGCCGGTTCTGTTCGGCGACAACCAACGTATCCGCCGCATCGTCATGGCGATTGCCGTGATCGTGACCGTTGTTCTGCGCCAGTTGCTGCAGGCCACGACCGGGCAGTTGGTCTTTGTCGCGGTGCTGCTGCTGGCGTGGGTCGCGCTGAACGAAATGCTGCCGCGCGCGGCGCTGCTGGCCACGGTCTGCTATCCGTTGCTGAGCGTCTGGCTGCTGTGGGGTGGCTCGATCTGGACCGAGGTCGGGGTTCTGGCAGGCTTTGTCCTGGGCTTTGTCGTCTGGCTGCTGCGGTCGGACAGGCTGGGCATGCTGGCCGTCGCCGCCGGGGCGGTCGTGACCGTGCTGTGGTGGCTGTTCGCGAACGCCGCCTTTGCCGGGCTGCTGCATGGCATCGCGCCGATTGCCCTGCGCGCCGTCCCCTCGACCCAGTTCGGCGGCTTTGTGCTGGCGATCACCATCGGCGTATCAGCCATTGCCATGTCGCTGCCTCTGGGGGTGATCTCCGGCGCTGGCGCGGCGTTCCGATCTGCCCATCGTGAAAACATTCGCGGTGATGTTCATCGAATTCATCCGGGGCGTGCCGCTGATCACGCTGCTGTTCGTGGCGTCCTTGCTGCTGAACTATTTCCTCGCCGCCGGGCACCAGTTTCGACATCATCCTGCGCGTCATCATCATGGTCACGCTGTTCGCCGCCGCCTATATGGCCGAGGTGATCCGGGGCGGTCTGGCCGCCCTGCTCGCGCGGCCAGTATGAGGCCGCGGATGCCCTGGGGCTGGACTACTGGAAGGCGCAGCGCCTGATCATCCAGCCGCAGGCGCTGAAGATCAGTATCCCTGGCATCGTGTCCACCTTCATCGGGGTGTTCAAGGACACCACGCTTGTCACCTTCGTCGGCCTGTTCGACCCGCTCAAGGCGATGGCCGACACCGTGCGCGCCAGCTTTGAATGGAAGGGCGCCTATTGGGAGCCCTATGTCTTTACCGGTGCCATCTTCTTCATCCTCTGCTTTGGCATGTCGCGATATTCCATGTATCTCGAACGCAAGCTGAAGCGCGACCATCGCTGAGAGGTATTCACATGAGCCAACAACAGACCCTCGCGCCGCTGACCGATGGCGATTACGCGATCGAGATCCGCAACATGAACAAGTGGTATGGCACGTTCCATGTGCTGCGCGACATCAACCTGTCGGTGACGCGCGGCGAACGGATCGTCATCGCCGGGCCTTCGGGTTCGGGGAAATCGACCATGATCCGCTGCATCAACCGGCTGGAGGAACACCAGAAGGGCCATATCTTCGTCGATGGCGTCGAACTGACCAACGACCTGAAAAACATCGACAAGGTGCGTTCGGATGTCGGCATGGTGTTCCAGCATTTCAATCTGTTCCCGCATCTGACCGTGCTGGAAAACTGCACGCTGGCTCCGATCCGGGTGCGCAAGGTTCCCAAACGGCAGGCCGAGGAAACGGCCATGCATTTCCTTGAAAAGGTCCGCATCCCCGAACAGGCCAGCAAATACCCCGGCCAGCTGTCGGGCGGTCAGCAGCAGCGCGTCGCCATCGCGCGGTCGCTGTGCATGCAGCCCAAGATCATGCTGTTCGACGAACCGACATCCGCCCTCGACCCCGAGATGATCAAGGAGGTTCTGGACACCATGATCGAACTGGCCGAGGACGGCATGACCATGCTGTGCGTGACCCATGAAATGGGTTTCGCGCAGGCCGTGGCGCATCGGGTCATTTTCATGGATCAGGGCCAGATCGTCGAACAGAACACCCCGACCGAGTTTTTCAACAACCCGCAGTCGGAACGCACGAAACTGTTCCTCAGCCAGATCCTGGGGCACTGAAACGCGGGTTGCCGCACCGGCACGGCCCGGTCTATGGTGCGGCATCTTGCTGCCTTGGGGGTTTCTGAATGAACCAGATGCTGTTTTTGATGCTTGGTCTTGCCGGTCTGGCGGGGCTGGGCGCGCTGATGTCCAGCAATGACGACAACGAACCCCCCGAAGACCCCGAAGATCCCTATGGTGACCGCGAGGTCATCGAAGGCACCAGAGACGAAGACGTCGACGACACCATCACCGGATCAGACGCGGATGAGGCGATCCTGGCCTATGACGGCGACGATCTGGTCGATGGCGGCGCGGGCGACGACCGGATCTGGACCGGCTATGGCAACGATACCGTCGCGGCGGCGGCCGGTAACGATCTGGTCTATCTGGGTGGCGACGACGACCTGTATGGTGCCTATAATCCCGGTTTCGACGAAGGCCAGGACACGATTTCCGGCGGCAGCGGTCGGGATGTCATCATCACCAACGGCGGCACGCATGAAATCTATGGCGATGGCAATCCCAACGACGTCAACGACAATGACGACGATTATGGCAGCAATGATTCCATCTACGACAATGGCGGCACGGTCTATGTCGAAGGCGGTTACGGGGACGATCTGATCTGGTCGCCCGACGCTTCCGACCCCGAGGCCCCGGATACCCTGCTGGGCGGCGATGGTGCCGATACGATCTATGCGGGTGCCTATGATATCGTCGATGGCGAACGCGGCAGCGATGTCTATATCCTCGACGGCACGGCCGGCGGTCCCGCCGATATCACCTGGGGCGGCAATGACCGGATTCAGGTGCTGCTGCCCGACGGATATGAGGGCGAGGGCGAAGTCGCCTTTGAACAGGATGGCGACGACGTGGTGATGACCGTGGACGGCAATCAGATCGCCGTCCTGCGTGATGCGGATGTCAGGGATGTGCGCCACACCATCATCAGCGAAGACGACCTGCCGGTTCCGCCCTGGGTCGAGGGCAGCTAAGGCCCCGCTGGCGCAGGAAAAAGGTCCGGCGCAGGACAAAAGGCCCGCCCCGTTCGTCGGGGCGGGCCTTGTCGATTCCGGGCGGCGCTGGCGTCAGACGGCTGCCTTGCGCGATTCATCCAGATAGATCTCGCGCAGGCGGGTCGCGACCGGGCCGGGGGTGCCGGTGCCGACCTTCACGCCATCGACCTCGACCACCGGCATGACGAAGGCCGATGCCGAGGTAAAGAATGCCTCATCCGCGGCCTGCGCCTCGGCGATGGAAAAGCTGCGTTCCTCGATCTGCAACTGCGCCTCGCGGGCGAAACGCAGCAGGGATGCGCGGGTGATGCCGTGCAGGATGTCGTTGGACAGCGCGCGGGTGATGATCTTGCCGCCCTTGACAATATAGGTGTTGTTCGAGGTGCCTTCGGTCACCAGCCCGTCCTCGACGAACCAGGCGTCATCGACGCCGCGATGCTTGGCCTCCATCTTGGCCAGCGACGGATACAGCAGTTGCACGGTCTTGATGTCGCGGCGGTGCCAGCGCAGATCGGGGATGGAAATCACCTTGATGCCGATCTTGGCCTGCGGGTTGTCGGCCAGACCGGGTTTCGATTGCGTGAACATCACCACGGTCGCGGGCGTGTCGTCAGGCGGAAAGGCGAAATCGCGGTCGCCGGGATTGCCGCGCGTGACCTGCAGATAGACCATGCCTTCGTCGATGTCGTTCAGTTCGACCAGCTTGCGATGGGCGTCCAGATATTGCGCCTCTGTCAGGGGGTTGGTCATCTGCAATTCGTTCAGGGAACGGGTCAGCCGGGTCATATGGGCCGCGAAATCCAGCAGTTTGCCGCCCAGCACGCTGGTCACCTCGTAAACCCCGTCACCCATGACGAAACCGCGGTCGAAGATCGACACCTTGGCCTCTGTCTCGGGCAGGTATTCGCCGTCAAGGTAAACTGTGCGCGCCATGTTGTCCTATCCTTTTGTGATGTGCCGCCGACCTGTTCGGGTTTACCCCCGTTCTGGTCCGGCGCAACAGGTTTCGCCGGGTTCCTGACCATTTGGTGGTGAATGCGGGTGCAGAAACAGGTGTGGGTCATGCTGCGGATGCGAAATGTCCTTGAAGGTGTCGGGGCAATAATCTAACGATCAGGCAGCAATCTGCGACATATCATTGCCAAAGAGGTTTGCATGTCCTTTCGCACCCAACCCCCCGCGCCCGCCCGTCTGAACCGCTGCCAGCTTTTCGGCCCCGGCTCGCGCGAGGCGCTGTTTGAAAAGATGGCGGGGTCTGCGGCGGATGTGATCAACCTCGATCTGGAAGATTCCGTCGCCCTCGACGATAAGCCGCAGGCGCGCAGGAACATCATTCAGGCCATCGGCGATATTGATTGGGGCAACAAGACGCTTTCGGTGCGCATCAACGGGTTGGACACGCCCTTCTGGTATCGCGATGTCGTCGATCTGCTGGAACAGGCGGGCGACCGGCTGGACCAGATCATGATCCCCAAGGTCGGCAATGCGGCGGACGTCTATGCCGTCGATGCGCTGGTCACCGCGATTGAATCCGCCAAGGGCCGGGCCAAGCGAGATCAGCCCGGAGGTCATCATCGAAACCGCCGCAGGCATCGCCCATGTCGAAGAGATCGCGGCCTCCAGCCCGCGCCTGCAGGCGATGAGCCTTGGCGCCGCCGATTTCGCGGCCAGCATGGGCATGGCCACGACCGGCATCGGCGGCACACAGGAAAACTATTACATGGCGCGCGAAGGCCAGAAATACTGGTCCGATCCGTGGCACTGGGCGCAGGCCGCGATTGTCGCCGCCTGCCGCACCCATGGCGTGCTGCCGGTTGACGGGCCTTTCGGCGATTTCAGCGATGAAGAGGGCTTCCGCGCGCAGGCCCTGCGTTCGGCGACTCTGGGCATGGTCGGGAAATGGGCGATTCACCCCAAGCAGGTCGCTCTGGCCAATGAAATTTTCTCTCCCGGTGAAAAAGCGGTGAAAGAAGCGCAGGAAATTCTATCTGCGATGGAAGATGCGAAAAAAAGTGGTGCCGGAGCGACGGTATACAGAGGTCGACTTGTTGACATCGCGTCCATTCGTCAGGCACAAGTGATCGTGCGGCAGGCAGAGTTGATCGCCAGCCAGCAATAGAATGCCCGGGCGGCCGTGCGGGAGGCACCGCTGCCCAATCGAGGGAGGGAGACAGGCCCTGCGCCAGCGCGGGGCCTGTTGCGCTCTGTGCCCCCCGATCACATGTCCGGTGACGCGCCGGTCAGAAATCGAACAGATCCGACAGAAAGGATTCGCGGCGCTTGCCGTGATGGCCCCGCCCGTCGCGCCCGTCGCGATCATCGCTGTAATAGCGGCGGTCGTCGTCGTCATGGCGGCTGTCGCGCCGATCATCACGCCTGTCGTCACGCCGATCTTCCCTGCGGTCATCACGTCTGTCATCGCGCCGGTCGCTGTCACGCCCGCCCGCCGCGCGTTCGACGATCTTGTCCAGCTCGCCCCGGTCCAGCCAGACGCCCCGGCATTTCGGGCAATAGTCGATCTCGACTCCGTTGCGGTCGGCCATGACCAGGGTTTCACCGTCGATCGGGCATTGCATGATGCGTTCCTTCCTGATGTCGCGGGTTCGACATGGGCGCGCGGCGCGGGTGCTGCAAGGGGCTGGCTTAACCGTGATCGGCGGCAGGCGCTCAATCCGCGGGAATCCGCGGAGTGGCCGCGACAAGCTGCCGCGTCGCGGGATGGCCGGGCGCGGTCATGACCTGTCCGGTCGGGCCGGTTTCGACGATCCGCCCCTGATCCATGATGCAGATCCGGTCGGTGATGCGGCGCACCACGGACAGGTCGTGGCTGATGAACAGATAGGCCAGCCCGTGATCGCGCCGCAGCCAGGCCAGCAGGTCCAGCACCTGCGCGCGGACGCGGACATCCAGCGCGCTGACCGCCTCATCCAGCACGATCAGGCGCGGGCGGATGACCAGCGCGCGGGCGATGGCGATGCGCTGGCGCTGGCCGCCCGAAAACTCGTGCGGAAAGCGGCGCAGGGCATCGCGGGGGATGCCGACCTCGGCCAGCGCCTGCGTCACCCGCGCGCGCCAGTCGGCGGGGCGGCCGGTCAGGTGAAAGGGTTCGGCGACCAGATCCTCGACCCGCCAGCGCGGATCGAAGCCGCCACAGGGATCCTGAAAGACGCATTGCACCATCGCGCGCAGATCGCGGCCCATCCGTCCGGCGCGCACCGGCTGGCCGTCCAGCAGGATCTGCCCGCCCTGCAGCGGATCCAGCCCGAGGATCATGCGCGTCAGCGTCGATTTCCCGCAGCCCGATGGCCCGACCAGCCCAAGCGATTCGCCCGCATGCAGGGTCAGGCTGACATGATCCACCGCGCGCAGATGCCTTGGCGTGCCGAACCAGCCGCCGGGCAGGGCGTAATCGCGCACCGCGTCCTGCACCTGCACCAGCGGCGGCCCGATCTGCGCCGCAACCGCCGCCGGCTGGTGGTCCGAGGCCGCGAAAAGTTCGCGCGTATAGGCGTGGCGGGGCTGGCGGAACAGGGTCCGGGCCGGGCCCGCCTCGACGATCCGGCCGTCCTGCATCACCGCCACGCGATCCGCGATTCCGGCGGTCACGGCAAGGTCATGGGTGATCAGCAGCAGCGCCATGCCCTCGTCCCGGACAAGGCCGCGCAGCAGGTCAAGGATCCGGGCCTGCGTCGTCACATCCAGCGCGGTCGTCGGCTCATCCGCGATCAGCAGGTCGGGGCGCAGGGCGATCGCCATCGCAATCGCGACGCGCTGGCGCTGACCGCCCGACAGCTCATGCGGATAGAGCGACAGGGAAAGCGCGGGGCCGGGCAGGCCGACGCGGTCCAGCCGGTCCCGCGCCTGTGCCTGCGCGGTGCGGCGGTCGGCGCCGGTATGGATGCGGATGACCTCGGCCACCTGATCGCCGATGGTCATCAGCGGGTTCAGCGCGGTCATCGGCTCCTGAAAGATCATGGCGATGCGCTTGCCGCGGATGCGGCACAGCTCATCCTCGGGCAGGGACAGCAGGTCGCGCCCGTCCAGCGTGACCCGGCCTGTCGCGCGCGCGCCCTGCGGCAGCAGGCCGATCAGGGCCAGCGCAGTCATCGACTTGCCCGAGCCGCTTTCCCCGACCAGCCCGGTGACCTGACCCGGTTCCAGCCGCAGATCGACGCCTTGCAGGACGCTGCGGCCGGCGATGGTGACGGACAGGTTGCCGGCCTCGATCATTCCGCGCCGCCGTTGTTGCGGGTCAGTCTGGGGTCCAGCGCATCGCGCAGGCCATCGCCCAGCAGGTTCAGCCCCAGCACGGTCAGGACGATGCACAGCCCCGGAATGATCGCGACATGGGGCGCCATCATCGCCATCGTCTGCGATTCCGCCAGCATCCGCCCCCAACTGGGCAGCGGAGGCTGTGCGCCAAGGCCGACATAGCTCAGCCCCGCCTCGGCCAGGATGCCAAGGCTGAACTGGATCGTGGCCTGCACGATCAGCAGGTTTGCGACATTGGGCAGGATATGTTCCAGGCTGATCCGCGCATCGCCCTTGCCCGCGACATGGGCGGCGCGGATATAGTCCAGCGTCCAGACCGGCAGCGCCGCCCCGCGTGTCACCCGCGCGAAAACCGGGATGTTGAAGATGCCGATGGCGATGATCGCATTCACCGCCGACGGGCCATAGGCCGCGGTGATCAGGATCGCGATGACCAGACTGGGAAAGGCAAAGACCAGATCGTTGCCGCGCATCACCACCTCGTCCAGCCAGCCGCCGCGCCGGGCCGCCGCGACCAGCCCCGAGGGCACGCCGACCCCCGCCCCGATCCCCACCGCGACCAGCGCCACTGTGATGGAAACCCGCGCGCCCACCATCAGCATCGACAGGATGTCGCGCCCCAGATGATCGGTCCCCAGCAGATGCGCGGCCGAGGGCGGCCGCAGCCGTTCCGCGACGCTGATCTGCGTGACGTCCCAGGGCGTCCAGACCAGCGACAGCAGCGCGGCCAGCAGGATCGCGGCAAAGATCGCGCCGCCACCAGATCGCGCAGCCTCTATCTGCGGCGCAGCCTCGGGTCGGTGGCGGCATAGGCCAGATCGACCAGAAAGGTCACCAGAATGACCGCCGCGACCAGCACCAGAACCGCCGATTGCACGGTGATCAGGTCGCGCTGGTTGATCGCCTGAAAGATCATCCGGCCCAGACCGGGCAGGGAAAAGACGTTTTCGATGATGATCGCCCCGGCCAGCAAAAAGGAAAACTGCATCCCCATGATCGTCAGCACCGGGATCAGCGCATTGCGCAGCGCATGGCGGCGCAGGGCGCGCCCGGCCGAAAGCCCCTTGGCGCGGGCGGTGCGGATGAAGTCCTGATCCATCACCTCGATCAGGGCGGAACGCAGGACGCGGGCCAGAATCGCCGCCTGCGGCAGGGCCAGCGCGACCATGGGCAGGATCAGCGCACGCAGGGCGGCGGCAGGGTCGCCCCAGCCGGGAAACCCGCCCGAGGGCAGCAGCCGCCATTGCACGGCAAAGACCAGAACCAGCAGGATCGCGAACCAGAAATTCGGCAGCGCAATGCCAAGCTGGGTCGCTGCCATGACCGTGGCATCGCTGCGGGTTCCCCGGCGCGCGGCGGCGCAGATGGCCACGGGAAACGCGATCAGCACCGACAACGCCAGCGCCCCCGCCGCCAGCGGCAGCGACACCTGCATCCGGTCCAGGATCATCTGCCCGATCGGTGTCCTGTAGGTAAAGCTGGTGCCGAAATCCCCGCTCCAGAACCCCGCCCAGCCAATGCGCGTAGCGCAGCGCAAAGGGCTGGTCCAGACCCATCTGCTGGCGCAGCGAGGCCAGCGTTTCGGGTTGCGCACCGGTCCCCAGCACATAGCTGGCCGGATCGCCTGGCACCATCTCGACCACCGAAAACACCACGAGGGATGACGCCAGCAGGCTGAGGCCGAACGAAATCAGCCGCCGCAGCAGATAGCGCGTCATGGCGCGGCCCCCGGGAAACCGGATGCAAGGGTGCGGGCCTTTGTCGCGGCACCTCGATCTTGCCGATCAGGGGCATGTCGTCGTCGGGCGAAACGGTATGACGCTCGATCAGGCGATGGACATGGGGCGCGCCGGGGCCTTTGTGCAGTTTCGCAAGTTCCTCGGTGACGGTGGAATCGGCCTTGGTGCGGCGCATGTTGTGGCGGACATATTCGTCCCAGGTCGCGATATGATAGCTTTCCGACCAGATCGCCGGGTTTTCCAGATCGCGCAGCAGCGCCCAGTTGCGCGCCCGTCGCGGCGGCGGATGTTGCGGCGCCGGGCCATCAGCTCAAGGAATTCGGGCGCATCCTGCTGGTCGATGTGATAGTCGATCATGACCATGATCGGCCCCGACCGCCCGCGCAGATCCAGCCGCAATTCGGGTTCGCGAAAGCGGTTGGCCGGGTCCAGATCCAGCGTGCCGAATTCGGGGACGGACAGCCAGCGCCCGACCAGTGCGCCGATCAGCAGCGGCACGGCGGCCAGCGCCAGTGCGGTATCCGTCCCCGATGCGCTGGCGACCGAACCCCAGATCCACGACCCCGCCGCCATCCCGCCAAAGGTCGCGGTCTGATACAGCGCCAGCGCCCGCGCCACGACCCAGCGCGGCGTCGACAACTGGACCGAGACATTGAACAGCGACAGCGCCATGACCCTGCCCATCCCGGCGGGCAGGATCGCCAGCCCCTGCAGCCAGATGCTGTCGGTAAAGGCCAGCGCCAGCGCCGCCACCACGAAACTGGCGAATGAAATCTGGACGATGATTTCATTCGACAGCCTTTCGCGGATGATCGGATTGGCGACCGCCCCCAGAATGGCGCCGACGCCGTAGCAGCCCAGCAACATCCCGAACAACAGCGACCCGCCCTCGGCATGGATTTCGCGACCAGCGGCAGCAGCACCGGGATCGAGACGGCGGAAAAGCCGAACAGCCCCGCCCGGATCAGCACGCGCACCAGATTGGGCGACAGCGCGACATGGCGCAGCCCCGCACCGACCGCGCTGACGAAAGGCTCGCGCGAGATTTCGCGCTTTGGCGCAGGCGGTCGCCACAGCAGCAGCGCCGCCATCAGGGGAATATAGCTGAGCGCATTGACACGAAAGCCGCAGCCGCCCCCCAGGCCGCCGTAATGATCCCGCCCGCCGCGGGCCCGACGCTGCGCATCAGGTTGAACCCGACCGAATTCAGCGTCACCGCGCCGGGCAGATCCTCGCGCGGGACCAGATCGCCCATGCTGGCCTGCCAGGGCGGGTTATACAGCGCCTGACCCATGCCGATCAGAAAGGTGAACGCCAGCAGCAGCCAGGGCGTCATCAGCCCCGTCCATGCCGCCACCGCCAGCAGCGCCGAAACGATTGCCATAAAGGCCTGCGCCCCGATCAGCAGCGTGCGGCGGTCGAAATTGTCGGCCAGCGCGCCAGAGGCCAGCGCGAACAGCATGATCGGCAGCGTGTTCGACGCCTGCACCAGCGCGATCAGCGTCGGCGAATCCGTCAGTTGCGTCATCATCCAGGCGGCGCCCACCGCCTGCACCAGCCCGCCGAAATTCGAAACCAGGGTGGCCGACCACAGCGTGCGGAAATCCTTGTGGCGAAACGGGGCGAGCGGATTCTTGCGATCGGACAAAGCTGGCATTCCGGTATGGTGACGGCCCTAACTTAACACTGACGCGCCCGGCTGCAATCTTGGCCAGGGATGCCGCAAATCCGGGCAGGTCAGGCCGTCGCGATTCTGTCGATTCGGTTCTTTCTTTCACGTTTTCGGACTATCCGTGAATATTTCGTCAGATATTCGCCATGTTGCCGGATGATCTTGCGTGTAATTCCTGGTGGACGGGCTGAAACGGGATTTCTTTTCACGCCGAACGCCTATCCTTGCCAAAGGAAAGCGATCAGCCGAACAGGGGGAGCGTCGGGTCATGAAAGTCATCATTCTGGGTGCGGGCGTCATCGGGGTCACCTCGGCATGGTATCTGGCCCGCGCGGGCCATGACGTCACGGTGATCGACCGCCAGACCGGCCCCGCGCTGGAAACCAGCTTCGCCAATGCCGGAGAGATTTCGCCGGGCTATTCCTCGCCCTGGGCGGCGCCGGGCGTGCCGCAAAAGGCGATCAAATGGATGTTCCAGCGCCATGCGCCGCTGGTTCTGCAGCCGCGTTTCGACATGCAGCGCGCCAGTTGGATGGCGCAGATGCTGAAGAACTGCACCGCCTCGGCCTATGCGCTGAACAAAAGCCGGATGGTGCGTCTGGCCGAATACAGCCGCGACTGCCTGCGCGACCTGCGCATGGAAACCGGCATCCATTATGACGAACGCACGCAGGGCACCTTGCAACTGTTCCGCAGCCAGAAACAGATCGACGCGGCGGCCAAGGATATCGCGGTGCTGCAGGCCGACGGCGTCCCCTTCGAGGTGCTGGACACCGATGGCTGCGTGGCTGCCGAACCGGGGCTGGCCGCATCGCGCGACCGGATCGTCGGCGGGTTGCGCCTGCCGGGCGATGAAACCGGCGATTGCTTCAAATTCACCAACAACCTTGCCGAAATGGCGCGGGCGGCGGGCGTGACCTTTCAATGGGGCGTCGATATCCGCGCGCTGCACGCCGATGGCGGGCGGATCACCGGGGTCGAAACCGATCAGGGCATGATGAGCGCCGACCGCTATGTCGTGGCCCTAGGGTCCTATTCGCCTTTCCTTGTCCGGCATCTGGGGCTGAAACTGCCGATCTATCCGCTGAAAGGCTATTCGCTGACCATCCCGGTCGTCGATACGGATCGCGCGCCGGTGTCGACCGTCATGGATGAAACCTACAAGATCGCGATCACCCGGCTGGGCGACCGGATCCGCGTCGGCGGGTTGGCCGAAATCGCCGGTTTCGACATGCGCCTGAACCCCCGCCGCCGCGAAACGCTGGAGCTGTCGGTGGGCGATCTGTTCGGTGGCGCGGGCGATCTGCGCCGGGCGGATTTCTGGTGCGGGTTGCGCCCGATGACGCCGGACGGCACGCCCATCGTCGGTGCGACGCATCTGCCGAACCTTTACCTGAACAGCGGTCACGGCACCGCGGGCTGGACGATGGCCGCAGGCTCGGGCCGGGTGCTGGCCGATCTGATGTCGGGCCGCGCCCCGGAAATCGAATCCGAGGATCTGGGCTATGTCCGTTACACGCGCGGCACGCGGCGCAGCCATCCCGTCGCGCAGCCCCAACCGGCGCGCGCCTAGGGCAGAAGGCGGGGCAAAACGCAGCCTGTGGGCAACAGTCTTGTGACGAAAGGTGAGGCGATTCTGGGATGCTCTTGACGATTCACCGGGTTAACTGACCTTTAGCCTGCAAATCGAATCGTGCGGGGGCGCGCGCAGCCATGCTTGCCGCCTTCGCCACTGCTGCCCCGGCCGCGATGCCTGTCGCGCCGCTGCGTTACGAAGGAAGAAAAAAATGCGTACCGCCCCGCTCATGCTGATTCTGGCGTTGGGTCTGGCCGCCTGCACGGACCAGACGCCTGCCAACTCGACCACCTCGACCGTGACGACCACGCCCGCGATCTATCAGGCCCGTGTCGATCAGGGGCCGAATGGCGAACCGATCACGATCCCCGCCATCCGCCCCGCTTATCTGAGCGAACGCAACATGCGTCAGCGCGTGGCCTATAACGGCCCCGAGGCACCCGGTTCGATCGTTGTCGATCCCTATTCGCGTTTCCTCTATCACGTCATGCCCAATGGCGAGGCGATGCGCTACAGCGTCGCCGTCGGCCGTGCGGGCAAGGGTTTCGCGGGCGAGGCGACGATTCAGCGCAAGGCGGCATGGCCGTCCTGGACCCCCACCGCCAATATGGTGCGGACCGAACCCGAGCTGTATGGTCATCTGGCGGGCGGCGTGAAAGGCGGCGCCGACAATCCGTTGGGCTCGCGCGCGCTGTATCTGTATCAGGGCAGCGCCGATACGATGTATCGCATCCATGGCACGATGGACCCCAGTTCCATCGGCAAGGCGACCTCGGCCGGTTGTATCCGCCTGTTCAACCAGGACGTGATGGACCTGTTCAACGAGGTGCCGCGCGGCACCTATGTCAAGGTCCGCTCGGCCGCCGAAAGCCGCATGTATGAGGGCGAACTGGTCGAGACGCCGGATGGCTACATGGTTTCGCCCGCCGAATATCAGGCCCAGCAGGCCGCGCTGGCAGAACGTCAGGCGGCAGCCGCCGCGCGCAAACGCTAAGCGGCCCTGCCCTGACAACGACAGTTGCGCGCCCTGGCCAGTCCGGGGCGCGTTTTCCATTGGCGGGACGGTTTGCAAAGCGCGCGGGCTTTGCTATCCCTTGCCCGCGCTGATGTTGATACCCGCCCTTTCCCTGTTCCGGTTTCCGCCACGATGCGACGTTTTCTGTTGGCTGCCCTGATTGCCCTCACCGCTGTGCCGGCTTTCGCCGCGCCGGTTTCCGCGCGCGAAGCGGCCGATGCCGGACCGGCAACCCCGACCGCTGCCGCCGAAAGCGCGGACCGGCGCTGCACCGCTGACGGGCGGGTCTGCATCGCGCTGGCCAACTATGTCCCCGATGTCTGCCGCGCCATCGAGCTGGCCTCGGCCCAGCATGGCATCGACCCGCATTTTCTGGCGCGGCTGCTGTGGAAGGAAAGCCTGTTCGAGGCGGGTGCGATCAGCCCGGCGGGCGCGCAGGGGATCGCGCAATTCATGCCCGGCACGGCCGATATCGTCGGGCTGGACGATCCCTTCAACCCGGCGAAATCCATCGACATCTCGGCCCGCTACCTGCGCCAGTTGACCGATGGTTTCGGCAATATCGGGCTGGCCGCCGTCGCCTATAACGGCGGCGAAAACCGCGCCGCCCGCTACAAGCAGCAGGGCGGCAGGCTGCCTTGGGAAACGCTGGATTACGTCGAGGCGATCACCGGCCATTCCGCCGATGTCTGGCGGCTTGAACCGCCCGATGCCGACAAGCTGGACCTGCGTCTGGACAAGGACAAGGAATTCTTTCCCGCCTGTGTCACGCTGGCCGGCAACCGCACGATCCGCGAATTCCAGACCCCGCAACGCGCATGGCCCTGGGGCGTGATCGTCGCCTCGCATCCCAGCAGGGCGGGGGTGAACCAGCAGATCACGCGGCTGAACCGCCAGTTGCGCCCGATTCTGGGCGGCAAACGGGTCAGCTATCTGCAACGCCGCCTGTCGGCCGGCGGGCGGCGCGTCTATACCGCCCAGATCGGCTACGAAACCCGCAACGAGGCGCTGGCCTTTTGCAACCGGCTGAAATCCTTGGGTGGCCGCTGTCTGGTGCTGAAGAATTAATCCTGCCAGCGCAGCCCGGCCAGATCATTGGCGGGCATCGGGGCGTCCTGCCACAGCCCCTGCAACCCGGCATCGGCAACGCCGACCTTTGGCAGTTGGAACAGCCAGCCATTGACGTAATCCGCCGCGATCAGTTCCTGCGCCTGACGCAGCAAGGCGCTGCGTTCGTCGGGATCGACGGTGGCTTTCAGTTGCGCCATGACCTGCTGAAATTCGGGGCGGGCGTAGTGGAAATAATAATCCTCGCGGGCGTAGATGCCGATATCCATCGGCTCGACATGGCTGATGATCGTCAGGTCGAAATCACCGCCCTTGAACACGGTTTCCAGCCATTGCGCCCATTCCATATTGGTGATCGCGGTCCGGATGCCGACCGCGCGCAACTGCGCCGCGATGATTTCGCCGCCGCGCCGGGCATAGGGCGGGGGCGGCAGCGCCAGCCGCAGGTTCAGGTCTGATGCGCCCGCCTCGGCCAGCAGCTTTTTCGACAGTTCGGGGTCGTAAGCGGACAGGCCGGTCAGGTCGACATAATCGGGATGCATCGGCGCGAAATGCGTGCCGATGGGCGTGGCGACTCCGAACATCGCGCCGTCGATCACGTCCTGCCGGTTGATCGCATGGCTGATCGCCTGCCGGATGCGGATATCGTCCAGCGGCTTTTGCGCGTTGTTCATGGCCAGGATCGTTTCGCCTTCGGTCGTGCCGATGATGACCTTGAAACGCGGGTCCGATTCGATCTGGGGCAGGGTTTCGACGGCGGGATAGTTCGGAAAGGCATCGACATCGCCCGCCATGATCGCGGCAAAGGCCGCCGTCGGATCGGCGATGAAACGAAAGGTGGCATTGGTGATCGCGGGCGTGTCGCCCCAGTAGTCCGCGAACGCCTCCAGCCGGATGCTGTCGCCCTGCCGCCAGCCCGCCAGCCGATAGGGGCCGGTGCCGATGGGGGCGGTCGCGGCCTGATCCGCGCTGGCCGGGTCCGAGATCACCGCATCGCCCCGAGCCATGTTATAGGCAAAGCCGCCATCGGGCGCGTTCAGCGTGACGCGGACGGTCCGGGGGTCGATGGCCTCGACCGTTTCGATGCCCTGGAACAGTTCCTTTTGCGCGTTGGTGCTGTTTTCGGCGCGGGCGCGGTCCAGCGTGAACACCACATCCGATGCGTCAAAGGCGCTGCCGTCGTGAAAGCTGACGCCTTCGCGCAGGTGAAAGACATAGGTGCGGCCGTCATCCAGCACCTCCCATGAAGTGGCCAGCGCGGGCTGGACCGCGCCATCGGCCGCGATGCGGGTCAGGCCCTGAAAGATGTTGCCATAGGTGATTTCATCCACCGCCGCCGCCGCCCCCGATGTCGGGTCAAGGTTTGGCGGCTCCAGCACCATGCCGATCGTCACATCGTCGCGTGCCTGTGCCAGACCGGCGGTCAGAGCCAGCAGCGCGGTCGAAAGGGTAAGGCGAAAGATCATCTGTGTCCCCCGGGTGAGCGCCCGTATGCGGGGCCTGTGTCGCGGGCATATTTCAGCGCAAATGCGCCGGGATCAAGCTTTGGGTTCGGTCAGTTGCTGCACGAAGCCCGCGCACATCAGCCATAGCGAGGTGATGATCAGCCCCCAATGCGCCCAGCTTTCGGGGTGGAAATCGACAAAGGTCGCCCAACCGGCAAAGAACACCCAACCCGCCGTCATCGGCAGCGAAATCGCGCGCCAGCGTTTGGTGCGGACCGGGTGGATGAACTTGATATTGGTGAACATCGCATAGGTCAGGATCACGACCACCGCCAGGCTGACCCACCATGCGGGTTGCAGCGCGAACAGCACCAGCACCACCATGTTCCAGCAGCCGGGAAAGCCCGCGAATGAAAAATCACGGGTTTTCATGCGGGTATCAACGAAATACAGGACCGATCCATAGACGATCACGATAATCGCGAACCACCCCGTCCAGCCCGGCAACAGCCCCGACCCGAACAGGGCAAAGGCCGGGATGAAGACATAGGTCAGATAGTCGATGATCAGGTCCATCAACACGCCGTCATAGGTCGGCCAGTGTTTCTTGACCCCGTAAAGCCGCGCCAGCGGGCCGTCGATGCCATCGACGATCAGCGCGATCAGCAGCCAGAAAAACATCTGCGACCATTCGCCCTGGACCGCGGCCAGAATGGCAAGCATCGACCAGATCGCGCCGGTGGCGGTCAGCAGGTGGACGGACAGGGCTTTGATGCGCGGCGTTTTGATAAGGGGACTCATGGCCGCCGTTACTGTCACCGAATCGACGCATCCGCAAGAATTGTCTGGGGCTGACAGAAGGAAAGCGGCAAATGCGCGGTATTTTTACCCGATTCACGCGGCGGATTCAGATCAGGAATTCGTCGCGGCCATAGCCTTGCAGATATAAAAGCGCCGTCAGATCGCCATGATTGACCCGGATGCTGACCTGTGCCGCGACCGATGGCTTGGCATGCAGCGCAACCCTCGTCCCGGCAAGCTGCAACATGCCCAGATCATTCGCGCCGTCGCCCACCGCAATCGCATCCTGCGGCGTCAGGCCGCGTGCGGCGGCGATGTCATGCAGGGCCTCGACCTTGGCCTCGCGGCCCAGAACCGGCAGGCCGACATGGCCGGTCAGCACGCCGTCATCGGACAAAAGCGTGTTGGCGCGGTCTTCGTCAAAGCCCAGCATTTTCGCGACCGGGCCGGTGAATTCCAGAAACCCGCCGGACACCAGCGCCGCATAGGCGCCCTGTCCGCGCATCGTCGCGACCAGTTCGCGCCCGCCGGGGGCCAGCGTGATGCGTTCCGCCAGCACCTGCGCAATCACCGATTCGTTCAGCCCGGCCAGCAGGCCGACACGCTCGATCAGGGCCTCGTGGAAATTCAGCTCTCCGTTCATGGCGCGGGCGGTGATGGCGGCGACCCGTTCGCCGACACCGGCGAAATCGGCCAGTTCGTCGATGCATTCCTGCTGGATCATGGTCGAATCCATATCGGCGATCAGGATCGCCTTGCGCCGCGTGGCGGTCGGCTGGATGGCCATGTCAAAGCCAAGGGCCTGCATGTTTTCCCATTCCTGCCAGAAATCGCCGGGGATCTGGTCGACGGGGAATTCTGCAGCGATTCCAGGGGCAAGCCAGATCGTATGGCCACCCTGCCAGCGGTCGCGCAAAGCGTCGATGATGCTGTCGGAAAGATCGGCGCGCGTCGGCGCGGCCAGAAGCGTGATGGTCTGCACGGCGGTTTCCCCAAGGCTGGACGGGCGGGCTGGTCGCGCCATTCGGTAGACCAGCCGTGGCAATTTCGCCAGTGCAAAGGTGGCGCGGAAAGAAAGTCGAAAGCGACCCATTTTCGCTCTTGCGCGACTCGGACCTTGGGTCTAGTGCGGTCAGCGGGACACCTCGCCCCAACGCGAGGCTATATACCTGGAAGGGTAGAACATGACTGCACAAGCACCGGCAACGCGGCCGGCGAATCCGCGTTTTTCCTCGGGCCCCTGCGCCAAAATCCCCGCATTTGATCTGAACATGCTTTCCGACGCGCCTTTGGGCCGCTCGCATCGTTCCGCTGTGGGCAAGGCAAAGCTGGCCGAGGCGATTGATCTGACCCGTGACATTCTGGGCGTGCCCGCGGATTACCGCATCGGCATCGTGCCCGCGTCGGATACCGGCGCCGTCGAAATGGCCCTGTGGTCGCTGCTGGGCGCGCGGCCTGTGGAAATGCTGGCCTGGGAAAGCTTTGGCGAAGGCTGGGTCACCGATGTCGTCAAGCAGCTGAAGCTGGACGCGGTGGTGCGCAAGGCCCCCTATGGCGAGATCGTCGATTTCGCGCAGGTCGATTTCGCGCGTGATGTGGTGTTCACCTGGAACGGCACGACCTCGGGCGTGCGGGTGCCGAATGGCGATGTGATCCCGGCGGACCGTCAGGGGCTGACCATCTGCGACGCGACCAGCGCGGCATTCGCGATGGATCTGCCCTTTGACAAGCTGGATGTGGTGACCTTCAGCTGGCAGAAGGTTCTGGGCGGCGAGGGCGCGCATGGCGTCCTGATCCTGTCGCCCCGCGCGGTCGAGCGGCTGGAGACTTATACCCCGGCATGGCCGCTGCCCAAGATTTTCCGCATGACCAAGGGCGGCAAGCTGATCGAGGGGATTTTCAAGGGCGAGACGATCAACACGCCTTCGATGCTGTGCGTCGAAGATTATCTGGTCGCGCTGAAATGGGCGCAGGCCCTGGGCGGGAAAGAGGCGCTGTTTGCGCGGTCGAACGCCAATGCGGCGGCGGTGCGCGATTTCATCGCGGACAGGGATTGGATTGCGGATCTGGCGGTGGACCCGGCGACGGCCTCGAACACTTCGGTCTGCGTGCGGTTCACGGATGCGCGGATCAAGGATGGCGCGGCTTTTGCCAAGACGGTCGCCAAGCGGCTGGAGAAGGAAGGCGTGGCGCTGGATGCCGGTGCCTATCGCGATGCGCCTGCCGGTCTGCGGATCTGGTGCGGTGCGACGGTGGAAACGTCCGATGTCGTGGCGCTGATGCCCTGGATCGAATGGGCCTTCAACGCCGAGATCGCGGCGCAGGCCTGATTTTTCCGTCCCGGCCGTGGCCGGGGGCGCTGCCCTCGGACCCCCGGGGTATTTCAGTGATGAAGAAGGGATGACGGGTTGGCCCGGTCGGTCCCGCATATCCAGAGGATAGAGAAGATGCCCAAGGTTCTTGTTTCGGACAAGCTTTCGGAAACCGCCGTCCAGATTTTCCGTGATCGCGGGGTTGATGTCGATTACCTGCCGGATGTCGGCAAGGACAAGGAAAAGCTGGCCGAGATCATCGGTCAATATGACGGTCTGGCCATTCGTTCGGCGACCAAGGTGACCGAGAAGCTGTTGGCCAATGCGACCAATCTGAAGGTGATCGCGCGGGCCGGGATCGGGGTGGATAACGTCGATATTCCGGCAGCTTCGCGCAAGGGTGTGATCGTGATGAACACGCCGTTCGGCAACAGCGTCACCACCGCCGAACATGCGATTGCGATGATGTTTGCCGTGGCGCGGCAATTGCCCGAGGCCAGCGCCAGCACCCGCGAGGGAAAGTGGGAAAAGAACCGCTTTATGGGCGTCGAGGTTTTCAACAAGACGCTTGGCGTGATCGGTGCGGGCAATATCGGGTCGATCGTCATCGACCGTGCGCTTGGGCTGCGGATGAAGGTTCTGGCCTATGACCCCTTTCTGTCGGAAGAGCGGGCGACCGAGCTGGGCGTGAAGAAGGTCGAGCTGGACGAGTTGCTGGGCAAGGCGGATTTCATCACCTTTCATGTGCCGCTGACCGAAAAGACCCGCAACATCCTGTCGCGCGAGGCGATTGCCAGGCTGAAGCCCGGCGTGCGCGTCATCAACTGTGCCCGTGGCGGGCTGGTCGATGAGGAGGCGCTGGCCGAGGCCTTGAAGGAGGGTCGGGTGGCCGGCGCGGCCTTTGACGTCTTTGCGGTCGAGCCTGCCACGGATTCGCCGCTGTTCGGCCTGCCGAATGTCGTCGTGACGCCGCATCTGGGTGCCTCGACCAATGAGGCGCAGGAAAATGTCGCCTTGCAGGTGGCGGAACAGATGTCGGATTACCTGCTGACCGGGGCGGTGCAGAACGCGCTGAACATGCCTTCGGTCACGGCGGAGGAAGCGGCGGTCATGGGGCCGTGGATCAAGCTGGCCAGCCATCTGGGCAGCTTTGTCGGGCAGATGACCGATGAGCCGATCAAGGCCATCAACATCCTGTATGACGGTGTCGCCGCGACGATGAACCTGAATGCGCTGAACGCGGCGGTGATCGCGGGTCTGATGAAGGCCTCGAACCCTGACATGAACATGGTGTCAGCCCCGGTTGCCGCGAAAGAGCGCGGCATCCAGATCGCGACCACGCATCAGGACAAGCAGGGGATTTTCGACGGCTACATCAAGGTCACCGTCGTCACGGACGCGCGTGAGCGGTCGATTGCGGGCACGGTTTTTTCGGATGGCAAGCCGCGTTTCATCCAGATCCGCGGAATCAATGTCGATGCCGAGATCGGGGCGCATATGCTGTATACCCGCAACAAGGACGTGCCGGGCGTGATCGGTGCGCTTGGGATGACCCTGGGCGATCTGGGCGTGAACATCGCGAACTTTACCCTTGGCCGGTCCAAGGCCGGGGATGATGCCATCGCGATCCTGTATCTGGACGAGCCGATTGCCGAAAGCGCGCTGGCCGCGTTGTCGGCGACCGGCAAGTTCCTGCAGGTCCGGCCGATGCAGTTCGAGGTCTGATCGGCCCCGAAGCTGCTTGACCCGAAGTTCGACCCCGGCCACCAATGGCCGGGGTTTTCGATCCAGGAGAGCGGGATGACCATCCATGCCATCGGCGACATTCACGGAGAGCTGGACAAGCTGCGCGATCTTCATGCCCGGATCGAGGCGCGGGCCGGTCGTGATGCGCAGATCGTCCATGTCGGCGACCTGATCGACCGGGGGCCGGATTCGCGCGGTGTCGTCGAATATCTGCGCGAAGGGCAGGCGCGGGGGCGGAACTGGATGGTGCTGCGCGGCAATCATGACCGCTTTCTGCCGCGCTTTCTGGAAAATCCGGAATGGGTCGATCCGGCGCTGAGCCATCCGCTGACATGGCCGGTACATCACGGGTTGGGCGCGGCGGCGACACTGGCGAAGCTATGGCATCTCGCCCGATCAGACGCTGGCCCAGACCCATGCCGAGGCCCTGCGCCGCGTGCCTGCCGAACATGCCGAATGGCTGGCCGCGCTGCCTTTGTGGTATCTGCAGCCGCAGGCGCTTTTCGTCCATGCCGGCGTGCGGCCGGGGGTCGATCTGGCCGATCAGGACGAACAGGATCTGGTCTGGATCCGGCGCGAATTCCTGGAGATCGCCGCTAGATCATGGCGTGCTGGTCGTTCACGGCCATACCCCGGTCGGCGCGGTCGAGCATCACGGCAACCGGCTGGCCATCGACACCGGCGCGGTCTTTGGCAGGCAGTTGACGGCGGTCGAGATTTCGGATCGTGGCATTGCGGTTTTGGGGCCGGATGGCGCGGTTGCGGTCGAGGTATTGCCTTGACGCGCTGATGCGCGATCTGTCGGTATCTGGCGGTTCGCATTGATGCCGATTTCAGGTTTTTTACCCATTTTCTGCGTTATTCATTTGGAAATCCCGAAGATTTACCTTCAAGGCATTGCAATCAATGTGCCGCGAAATCCTGGCTGACGACAGCCGGAATGGATGCGGAAAGCCTCGGGCACTGGCGAAAAGGACAGGCATAAACCCTGAAAGATTTGTTGTTTTGACACAGGGTTTTGCGCAAATGGACAAAGCCGGTGGAATTTTGCCGATTCCCGTTTTTGCGTTCATCCAAAGGAGAGTCCCATGCCAGATCCCATTCTGACAATCGAAGGCGGCCGTGCCACCGAAGGCGGTTATATCGACTTTGTTTTGCGACTGTCCGAGCCGGCTTTGGATGCCGTGACGGTGAATTTCAACACATTGTCCGGGACCGGCGAACGGGGCGTGGATGTTTATGGCTCCAGCTCTTATCCGCTGGCGGGGACCGTTACCTTTACCCCCGGCCAGACTACCGCAACCCTGCGTATTCGCGCCGACAGTGAAAGTCAGGATGAGATGGATGAAAGCGTCCATCTGGAACTGAGCAATCCCAATGGCGCGCGTTTCGAAGGCCTGAACACCAGTATTTCCGCTGTGGGATGGGTTCTGGACAATGACGGTCCGGGCAATAACCACGCCATCGAGGTTTCCAATCCGATCGTGGTCGAGGGCACGGGGCAGGCGCTTTTCACCATCAGCCTGTCGCAACCCTATGCCGAGGATCGCAGCTTTACCTATCGCACCCATGATGGCAGCGCCGTGGCGGGGTCGGATTATGTCGCGCGGACCGGAACCGTGACATTCCTGGCCGGCCAGACCGAAGCTGTCGTTGCCGTCAACATCGTCAACAACAATATCGCCGAAGCGACCGAGAATTTCTTTCTTTCGGTCGAAGGGGCGCATGGCGTGGCCGGAGCGACGGGCACGGCGCGCATTCAGGACACCGACGGCCCGCAGCCGATCCTGTCCATCGAAGGCGGTTATGCGACCGAGGGCGGTTATATTCCCTTTACCATCCGTCTTTCGCAACCTGCGACCGATGCGGTTACGGTCGATTTCGACACCCTGTCGGGCGCGGCCGAGCAGGGCGTCGACGTATACGGCTCAAGCTCCTATCCGTTGAACGGCACAATCGTCTTTCAGCCGGGGCAGACCGTCCGCACGATCTATATCAGGTCCGACAGTGAAAGCGTGGATGAAATGGACGAGGATTTCACCGTCCATCTGACCAATCCCACGAATGCCGGATTTGGCAATGGCAATCATACGATCAGCGCCACGGGCTGGGTTCTGGACAATGACGGTCCGACGAACAACCGCGCCATTTCGGTGTCCAGCCCCGTCGTCGTCGAAGAAGCGGGGCAGGCGGTTTTCACCATCAGCCTGTCGCAACCCTATACGGATGACCGGACCTTTACCTTTCAGACGCAGGATGGCAGCGCGCGGGCCGGATCGGATTATGTCGCCCGCACCGGGACGGTCACCTTTCTGGCCGGGCAGACCGAGGCTGTGGTTCGTGCCAATCTGATCAATGACAATATTGCCGAGGCGGCTGAAAGCTTCGGCCTGATCGTGACCGGGGCGCATGGTGTTGCGGGGGCCGCGGGCACGGCGCGGATTCAGGATACCGATGACAGCCTGCCCGTGCTTTCCATCGAAGGCGGGCGCGCGACCGAAGGGGGCTATATCCCCTTTGTCATCCGGCTGTCCCAACCGGCCAGCGATGCCGTGACGGTGAGTTTCGACACATTGTCCGGCACGGCCGAGCGTGGCAGCGATGTCTATTCTTCCAGCTCTTATCCCTTGTCGGGGACCATTACCTTCCAGCCCGGACAGACCGAACGGACGATCTATATCCGCTCTGACAGCGACAGCATCGACGAAATCGACGAAAGCTTTTTCGTCGAGCTGCGCAACCCTTCGGGGGCGACATTCGGCAATGGCAACCAGCGGCTGGTCGCCACGGGCTGGGTTCTGGACAATGACGGGCCGGGGATCAACCGCAGCATCGCGGTGTCAGATGCCGATGTTCGCGAAGGGCCGGGCGGTCGCGTTGCGGTCTTTGTCGTCGAACTGTCGCAGGCTGCGACGACGGCCGTGACGGTCAGCTATGAAACCGTCGCGGGCACGGCGCTTGCCGGGTCGGATTTCACGGCCTCGCGCGGCACTATCACCTTTCAGCCGGGCCAGACCCGGATCGAGATTCCCGTCGCAATCACCTATGATCTGCAGCTTGAGGATACCGAGCGGTTCTATCTGCGCGTCGCACCGCCCTTTCCGGCAGAGATTTCCTCGCGCACCACGATCGCGACGGGAACGGGGACGATCCATGACGGGACGCTGCGCGGCACCGCGGGCCATGACGTGCTGACCGGCACCGCCATTGGCGAGCGGATCGAGGGGTTCGCGGGCAATGACCATCTGCGCGGGATGGGGGGCAGTGACATCCTGTCCGGCGGTGCGGGCAATGATACGCTGGACGGGGGCGCCGGGGCCGACCGGTTGATCGGCGGTGCGGGCAATGACGTCTATATCGTCGATGCGCAGGACACCATCGTCGAGGTCGCGGGCGGTGGGGTCGATACCGTGCGGGCCGCGCACAGCTATCAACTGACGGCTCACGTCGAAAACCTGGTGCTGATCGGTGCGGGCAATATCAACGGCACCGGCAATTCCGCCGCCAACTGGCTGTATGGCAATGCCGGGCGCAATATTCTGGCGGGTCTTGGCGGCAATGACACCTATGTCATCGGCGCAGGCGACATTGTCCGCGAAGTTGCGAACCAGGGTCATGATACCGTCCGGGCCAATTTTTCCTATACGCTGACCGCGAATGTCGAGGCGCTGGTCCTGCTGGGCAATGGCCACCTGACCGGCACCGGCAACGGACTGGGCAACAACCTGACCGGCAATGCGGGCAATAACCGGCTGAGCGGTCTTGGCGGCAATGATACGCTGATCGGTGCCGGCGGGCATGACACGCTCTTGGGCGGGAATGGCAATGACCTGCTGAACGGCGGCGTCGGCAACGATGTCCTGAACGGCGGCAACGGTCATGATTCCCTGTTGGGCGGGGCGGGCAATGACCAGTTGCTGGGGCTGGCGGGTAATGACGTGCTGAACGGTGGTGCGGGTCATGACACGCTGAACGGCGGGATCGGCAACGACATCCTGACCGGGGCCGGGGGCAATGACCGGCTGATCGGCGGTGCCGGTGTCGACCGGCTGATCGGTGGCGCGGGCACGGATATCATGACCGGCGGCGCGGATCGCGATGTCTTTGTCTTTACCGCGATTTCGGACAGCCGGCCCGGTGTTGCGCGCGACCGCATCACCGATTTTCAGGTCGGGGTGGATGATATCGACCTGCGCCAGATCGACGCCAATGCGCGTTTGGGCGGGAATCAGGACTTCAGCTTTTCGGGGATGCAGGCGCAGGCCCATTCGGTCTGGTATATGCAGGCGGGTGCAGATCTTGTGGTGCGGGCCGATGTGACGGGCGACCGCATTGCCGATTTCGAACTGCTGCTGACCGGCGTGTCGCGACTGACGGCGGCGGATTTCCTGCTGTAAGGGGCATTGCCAGCCCGACCGGCGCAGCGATGAGGCCGATGGCCGGGGCAACCCGCAACTTTGGTATGAATAACGCCCCGGCCCATGCTTTGGCCGGGGCGTTTTCATCGCCGTTGCGCAACGGATTTGTGTCGGTGTGCCCCTGAACGGTGCAATATGGTGGACAATCCGACCGCTGCGAAGTATCTCCGCACCACCTGAAAATGATGAACATGCAGCCGACGTTGAAAATCGCGAAATACAATCTGGGTCAGATCGTGCGGCACCGGGAACATCCGTTCCGCGGGGTGGTGTTTGATGTCGATCCGGAATTCGCGAACACCGAGGAATGGTATGAATCCATCCCCGAAGAGGCGCGTCCGGCCCGCAATCAGCCCTTTTACCATCTCTATGCGGAAACCGAGGCGACCTATTACGTCGCATATGTTTCCGAACAGAATCTGGTGCCCGATTCTTCGGGCGAGCCGCTGGAACACCCCGAGGTCACCGCGATGTTCGGTGAGTTTGAAGACGGCCGCTATCCGCTGCATCTGCACCTGAACTGATTCTTGCCATGGTGCCCGGGGCTGTCCGTCAGGACAGCGCCAGTTGCGCGGGGGCGCGGCCCGGATCGCTGTCCTGATCGGGCACGGTAAAGGCCAGCACATTGCGACGGTCTTCCCGGATGTAGCGAATCGAATGGGTCAGCCCCTGGATCAGGGACCAGCCGAAACCGCCTTCGGGCAGTTCGGCGACCAGCCCGGCATCCAGTTGGCGGCCGCGCATTTCGATCTGGTAATCCGGGCCGCGCAGGCAGGAATCGGGCAGCGGCACGCCGTCATCGGTCACCGCGCAGATCAGCCCGTTGTCCTGACGGATCACGCATAGATGGATCAACGGCACGTCGCGCGTCCCTGCGCCATCCGGCCGGTCTGAAAATTCGGTCCGGGCCGGGATCGACATGATTTGGACGCCATGTTCGCAGATGTTGTTCAGAACCTCGGCCAATGCCAGTTCCAGACGGCCGATGACATCATCATCCGCATAGGGCTGAAACCGTCCCTTCAGCTCCATCAGGGCGGATCGGATCGCCGAACTGTCGGCGCGAAAGACGCGATGAAACATCGGTTGGCGCCGAAAGTCCTGACGCAGCGCCCCCCGTGAAAAAGAGATGATCCCCCTCATTCCTTGTCACCTTCCTGCGTGGGTTGCTGCGGTGCGTTGCCGTCGGCATTGGGACGGATGTCGAACACCAGATCCATCCGCGTCAGCCTGAAGACCCGTTCGACATTCGGCGTCAGCCCGGTCAACTCCAGCTTGCGGCCTTGCGGCATTGATTTCAGCACCGCGATCACGGCGCCAAGGCCCGAACTGTCCATGAAATTGACATTGCGCAGGTCCAGCATCACCAACCCTTTGGCCTGAGGGGTGATTTCGCGCATACGGTCCTTGAATGCCGTTGCGATTGCCGCATCCAGACGGGGTTCTTCAACCTCGACCAGATGATATTCGCGCAAAGGGACGACCTTCAGTTTCATTGGTGATCCTAAATCAATTCTGTTCCCGGGCCACGATATCCAAAAAGGATTACCGGATCGTAAGCACAATCTGACCTTTCCGGCAGGTGCGGATCTTGTTTGCCTAATGTGTTGTAATGGAATATGAAAATATCTGTTTCGACGCTCTGATTGGCCTCGGGCAAATGTATCAAGTTTTATATGTCATCTGAATTTCATCCGGCCGGGATATGCGGCGGCGCTTTGCACCGCGCTGCACCAGCGCCTGATCCGGGACGGGGCAGCCATGGCAGGGGATGTCGTGGCCCATCTGCGCGGGCATGGCCTGAAGGGTCCGGGGCTGGTGGCGCAATTGGTCGTCACGCGCGACGGCCGACGCTACGCAACGCCAGAGATGACGTTGACGGTCATGGATCGCGGGGCCATACCCCGGACCCAGTTGCGCCGCTTTGCCGATGACCTGATCGCCGGGCTGGCGCCATCCAAAGATTGACGTGTGGATGAGAGCGGGGACCTGTCATGAGCCATGATTTTCGCGCAACCGGATTTGGGCTGCCGCAGGCTGGGTCCGCAACCATCGGCGGCACGGGTCACGTTGCGGGCCATGTTGCGGGTCATGTCACGGGCCATCCCTCTGGCCCGGTGATGCGGGCAACCCATACCGAGCGTCGCGATGCGCCCGAGGGGCGTGGCACCCCCTATGAGATCGCCGTCGGCGACAGTTTTCGCGGCACCATCGGCACCGCTTACGATCAGGACTGGATCCGCATCGTCATCCCTGCCGGGCAGACGGTGCGGATCAATCTGGATGGCACGGGCGCCGGTGCGCTGACCGATCCCTATCTGCGCCTGTATGACGCCAATGGCCAGATGATCGCGCGGGATGACGATTCCGGCCCCGGATGGAATTCCATGCTGGAATATTACACGGCGACGGGCGGCGTTTTCTATATCGCGGCAGAGGCCTATTCCAGCAGGACCGGCGCCCATACGATTTCCACCACCAATCTCCGCACGGTCCTGCCCACGCAACCCTATACGATGACCGAAATCGCCCATCAGCTGACGGATGGTTTCTGGAACAGCGTGGGTGCCGCGCGCAGGTCGTTCAACGTGGCGCCGGGCGGCGGGCTGGATGTCGATATCGCGGGGCTGACGGCGCTTGGACAGACATTTGCGCGGGCGGCGCTGACGGCGTGGGAACAGGCCATCGGCATCAGTTTTCGCTACAATGTCGCGGGCAGCGCGTCGCATATCGTCTTTGACGACAAATATGATGGCGCCTATTCGACCTCGACGACCATCGGGAACCGCATTCTCAGTTCCTTCGTGAATGTCAGCACCGACTGGCTGGCGACCTATGGCGGCGGTTTCGACACCTACAGCTACCAGACCTATCTGCACGAGATCGGCCATGCGCTCGGGCTGGGACATGCCGGAAACTACAATGGCGCGGCGGTCTATGGGGTGGACAACCATTATGCCAATGACAGTTGGCAGGCGACGCTGATGTCCTATTTCGACCAGAGCCAGAACAGTTACGTCAACGCCAGCCGCGCCTTTACCGTGACGCCGATGGTTGCCGATCTGATCGCCGTGCGCGATCTGTATGGCCCGGCGCGTCTGCGTGTCGGGGATAGCGTTTACGGCGAAACGACCAATCTGGGCGGCAATTACGCGCGGCTGGCCGCGATGCTGCGCGACCCGTCGCAGCGCGATTACATCACCTTTACCATTCAGGATGATGGCGGGCGCGACCGGCTGGAATTCGGGTCGGATGGCGCAGATCAGGTGATCCGGCTGGTGCAGGGCAGCGCGTCGAACATCTATGGGCTGATAGGCAATATGCGCATCGCCCATGGCACCATCATCGAGGATGTCGTCGCCGGGCGCGGCAATGACCGCGTGATCGGCAATGTCGCCGACAACCGGCTGTGGGGCGGTCTGGGCCATGACACGCTGGAAGGCGGCGCGGGCAATGACACGCTTTACGGTGGTTTTGGCAATGACCGGCTGATCGGCGGCGCGGGCAATGACAGCTATGTCGTTCTGGGCGACGACATCATCGTCGAGACCGCGGGCGGCGGCATCGACACGGTGACCATTCTGGACCGCAACTATGCGCTTGGCGACCATCTGGAGCGGCTGGTGATCGGTGGCACGGGCGTCTTCGGTGGCTGGGGCAATGCGCTGGACAATGTGCTGACGGGCAATGGCATGAACAACCGGCTGTTCGGCCGTGGCGGGCATGACAGCCTTGTCGGCGGCTTTGGTCACGACACGCTGGAAGGCGGCGCGGGCAGGGATACCCTGACCGGGGGGCCGGGCGCCGATCTGCTGCGCGGCGGGATGGGCAACGACACCTATAACGCCGATGCGCTTGACCAGATCGTCGAAAACGCTGGGCAGGGCATTGATACGGTGCGCATCGCGGGCGACCATGCGCTTGGCGCCAATCTGGAACATCTGGTCCTGACCGGGACCGGGGGTTTTACCGGGCGCGGCAATGCGCTGAACAATATCCTGAACGGCAATGCGGGCAACAACCTGCTGGTCGGCGCCATCGGCCATGACACGCTGAACGGCGGCCTGGGCGACGACAGCCTGCGCGGCGGTCTGGGCGAGGATACATTCATCTATGCCGCGGGCCGCGATGCCATTCTGGATTTCCAGAACGATATCGACACGATCCGGCTGAACAACGCGTTATGGGGCAACCGCGACCTGAGCGTTGCGCAGGTGATCGACATGGCAACCGTGGTCAACGGCAATACCGTTTTTAACTTTGGCAATGGCAATGTGCTGAGAATCGCCGGTCTTGGAAATGCCAATGCGCTGATCGACGATCTGGTGATCTTCTAGGCACAGCCCGGATATCCCGGCGTTCGCGGGGTTCCATTCCGCAGCCCCGCCCCGTCCCCCGGGTCCGGGCTGCATGTTTTTGCGCGTCATCTGCATAATTTTTACGCATCTGCCCCTTTCCGGTCAGCTTCTTGGAACTGGTCCCCCTGCTGCGCTCTTGGGTTCATGGACAAGGCGGGCGGGATTGTCAGGCTTGGGGACGAAGACGTAGCGAGGTGCGGCCATGTATTTTGACGAGATGTTCGACGGCGACCATGTCCGCAATCCCTATGCGCTGCTGTCGGAATGGATCGACACCATGCCCGCCGAGTTTCGTCAGATGAAACAGGCCGAGGCAGAGGCCCTGTTTCGCCGCATCGGCATCACCTTTGCCGTCTATGGCGAAGGCGGCGACCCGGATCGCCTGATGCCCGTTGACATGCTGCCCCGCGTTTTCATGCAAAGCGAATGGCGCAGGCTGGAACGCGGGATCAAGCAACGCGCCCGTGCGCTGAATGCCTTTCTGCGCGATGTTTACGGTCGCGGCGAAATCATCCGGGCGGGCCGGGTGCCGGCCAGTCTGGTCTATCGCAACGTGGCCTATGAAAAGGCGGTGGTGGGTTTCGTGCCGCCGCGCGGGGTGTTTTCCCATATCGTCGGCATCGACATCGTGCGCACCGGCGCCAATGACTTCATGGTGCTGGAAGACAACTGCCGCACGCCCTCGGGCGTCAGCTATATGCTGGAAAACCGGGAAATCATGATGCGCATGTTCCCCTCGCTGTTTCGCAACAACAAGATCGAACCGGTGGACAGCTACCCCGGAGGTCCTGCGCCGCACCCTTGCATCCGTCGCGCCTGCCAAATGCAACGGCCAGCCGACGGTCGTGATCCTGACGCCGGGCCCCTATAACAGCGCCTATTACGAACATTCATTCGCTTGCCAACCTGATGGGCGTCGAACTGGTCGAGGGCAGCGACCTGTTCGTCGATGGCGAATATGTCTATATGCGCACGACGACCGGGCCAAAGCGGGTCGATGTGATCTATCGCCGGATCGACGACGCTTCCTTGATCCGCTGTGTTTCCGCCGCGATTCCGTTCTGGGCGTTCCGGGGCTGATGGATGTTTATCGTTCCGGCGCCGTCTCGATTGCCTCGGCGCCGGGTGCCGGGGTCGCGGATGACAAGGCGATCTATATCTTTGTCCCCGAAATGATCCGCTTTTATCTGGGCGAAGAACCGATCCTGAAAAACGTCGATACCTGGGCGCTGTGGCGCGATGATGACTATAAATACGTCATGGACAATCTGGCCGATCTGGTCGTGAAAGAGGTCCACGGATCAGGCGGTTACGGGATGCTGATCGGCCCCAAGGCGACCAAGGCAGAGATCGAGGATTTCGCCCTGCGCATCCGCGCCAATCCGTCGAACTACATCGCCCAGCCCACCCTGTCGCTGTCGACCTGCCCGGTTTTCGTCGACGAAGGCGTGGCACCCCGCCATGTCGATCTGCGGCCCTTCTGCCTGTGTGGCGACCGGGTCGAACTGGTGCCGGGCGGGCTGACGCGGGTCGCGATGCGAGAGGGGTCTTTGGTCGTCAACTCGTCGCAGGGCGGGGCGTCAAGGACACCTGGGTTCTGACGGAATAAGGGGGACAAGCCATGCTCAGCCGCACCGCCTCGCATCTGTTCTGGATCGGTCGCTATCTGGAGCGCAGCGAAACCGCCGCGCGCCTGCTGGATGTCGGCGCCCGCATCACCCTGATCCCTTCGACCGCCGAAGGTTATGAAAACGAATGGAATTCCCTGCTGCGCGCATCTGGCACGGCAGAGGCGTTTTCGACGAAATATGCCGAGGTCAATCAGGAAAACATCGAAAGCTTCATGTTCTTTGACCGCTGCAATCCGTCATCGGTCGCGTCCTGTCTGGAAAAGGCGCGCGAAGGGGCGCGGATCGTGCGGACCGCGCTGACCAGTCAGGTCTGGGATGCGCTGAACACGGCCTATCAGGAATTGCGCGCGCTGGAACGCATCCCCCGGTCGCGGCTGGACACCGCCATGCTGACCGATTTCACGACGCGCCACACCTCGACCGTGCGGGGCGCGATCAACGCGACGCAGCTGCGCAACGACGGCTGGCATTTCATGAATCTGGGCTATGATCTGGAACGCGCCGACGCCACCGCGCGGCTGCTGGACGTGAAATATTTCGTGCTGCTGCCGCGCGTGGAGATTCGTGGGTTCCGGTCTGGACAACTACCAGTGGCAGGTGATCCTGCGCGCGCTGTCGGCGCATCGGGCGTTTCACTGGGCCTATGGCGGCGATATCACGGCGGCGCAGGTCGCGGATTTCCTGATCCTCAACCCCGAAAGCCCGCGTTCGCTGATGACCGCCCTGACCGAGGCCGTGGCCCATCTGTCGGGGCTGGTCGCGCGCTATGGGCCGGGCGTGCCCGCCACGGCGCATGATCTGGCCCGCCAGACGCTGGAGGATCTGAAGGGCCATGAAATCGGGGGCATCTTTGACGATGGCCTGCATGAATTCCTGACCTGGTTCATCCGTGAAATCGGCAGCGTCGCCAATGCCGTGCAGGATGATTACCTGAGCGGGCGGGCGTGAGCGGGACAGGGAAAGGGACAGGGCATGAAGCTGCAGATCGTTCATGAAACCACCTATCGCTATCAGGCGCCGATTCTGGGGCTGGTGCAAAGCCTGCGCCTGACCCCTTCGGTGTTCGAGGGCCAGCGCGTCGCAAGCTGGGACATTTCTGTTTCGGACGGACAGCGCGGCGCGGGTTTCCGCGACGGCGCAGGCGACTGGATCGAGGCCTGGACCATGCGCGGCGCCTGCGAGGAAGTCACGGTTTCCGTCCTTGGTCAGGTCGAAACCCGTGACACGGCGGGCGTGCTGCGCGGTCATCGCGAAATCATCAACCCGCTGGTCTATCTGCGTTCGACCGCGCCGACGACGCCGGATGACGCCCTGCGCGATCTGGCGGCGGGCAAAGGCGGCACGGATGGCACGGACACCGCCCACCGGCTGGCCGAGACCGTGGGTCAGGCCATCGCCTTTCTGCCGGGCGTGACCGAAACCACGACCACCGCCGCGCAGGCGCTGGCGCTTGGCTCGGGCGTCTGTCAAGATCACGCCCATGTGCTGATCACCTGCGCGCGGTTGTCGGGGCTGCCGGCGCGCTATGTCTCGGGCTATCTGCATTCGACGATCGACGGCGAACCGCATGACGCGGCCCATGCCTGGGCGGAAATCCACACCGGGACATTGGGCTGGGTCGGATTCGACTCGGCCAACCGATGCTGTCCGGATGACCGTTATGTGCGGCTTGGTTCGGGATTTGACGCAGCGGATGCGGCGCCGGTGGTCGGCGTGACCCTGGGTCGCGGCGCCGAAAGTCTGGATGTGCGTGTGCAGGTGCAGGAAATGGATCAGTAAGCCAAACGTCAGATTGGCCCAAAAGCCGGATTGATCCCGGTCCGGCCATGCCGCACAAACAGGCAGAGGGGGGCAAGTTGTGACCTGTGATCGCCGGACGATTTGAATGACCTATTGCGTCGGTTTGAAACTGAACGAAGGCCTGGTGCTGTTGTCGGACACGCGCACCAATGCGGGGCTGGACAATATTTCGACCTATCGGAAAATGTTCTTTTTCGAGGAACCGGGCGAGCGCGCCATCGTCATCATGACGGCGGGCAGCCTGTCGGTGACCCAGACCACCATCGCCCGCCTGCACGAGGCGATCAGCGACCCGGATGCCGACGAAAACACCTCGATCATGAAAGCCGGGTCGATGCTGCGCATTGCCACGATCATCGGCGACACGCTGCTGGATACGCGGCGCGAGATCGCCGAACACATGCGCGACATGCAGGGCATGGCGCCCTCGGCCAGCATGATCGTCGCGGGCCAGCGCCGGGACGGCCATATGCGCCTGTTCCTGATTTACCCAGAGGGCAATTTCATCGAAGCGACCGATGACACGCCCTTTCTGCAGATCGGCGAACATAAATACGGCAAGCCCATTCTGGACCGCGTCGTGCGCCCCGACACCAGCCTGCAGGACGCGCAAAAGGCGGTGCTGCTGTCGATGGATTCGACGCTGCGCTCGAACCTGTCGGTCGGCATGCCGCTGGATCTGGCGGTGATCCGCGCGGATGATCTGCGCATCTCGACCAGCCGCCGGATCGAGGAAGGCGACCCGGCATTCATGGAAATGTCTGTGGCCTGGTCGAACGCCCTGCGCGAAAGCTTCATCAAGATCCGGATCTGAGCGCCGGCGGTTCCAGACCGCAGGCGTCAGGCCTTGCCCGCCTGCAGGTCCTTGAGTTCGTAAAGCAGCGCCAGCGCCTCTCTCGGGGTCATGGCATCGGGGGAAATCTCGCGCAGGCGGTCATCCACGGGCGACGTTCTGGGCGCGGGGGCAGGGGCCGCCGTCGGGGCCGCGCGAAACAGCGGCAGATCGTCCAGCAGCGCGGCGGGACGGGCCGCGCCGTCGCGTTCGCCGCTTTCCAGCGCGGTCAGGATTTCGCGTGCGCGTTCGACCACGGACCCCGGCAGGCCCGCCAGCCGCGCGACCTGCACGCCATAGCTGCGATCCGCCGCGCCCTTGCGGACCTCGTGCAGGAAAATCACCTCGCCTTCCCATTCGCGCACCGCGACGGTGGCGTTTTCGACGCCGGGCAGGCGGGCCGATAGCGCGGTCATTTCGTGGTAATGGGTGGCGAACAGCGCGCGGCAGCGGTTGGTGGCGTGCAGATGCTCCATCACCGCCCAGGCAATCGACAGTCCGTCCCAGGTCGCGGTGCCGCGCCCGATTTCGTCCAGAATGACCAGCGCATTGCCATCGGCCTGATTGAGGATGGCGGCGGTTTCGACCATTTCCACCATGAAGGTGGATCGCCCCCGCGCCAGATCATCGGCCGCGCCGACGCGGCTGAACAACTGGCTGACCAATCCGATATGGGCCGATGTCGCGGGCACGAATGCCCCCGCCTGCGCCAGCACGGCAATCAGGGCATTCTGGCGCAGAAAGGTCGATTTACCCGCCATGTTCGGCCCGGTCAGCAGCCAGATCGCGGGGGTCGCGCCGCTGGTCAGCGCGCAGTCATTGGCGACGAATGCCTGCCCCTTGCGCTTCAGCGCGCGTTCCACGACCGGGTGGCGGCCGCCCTGAATGTCAAAGGCGCGGCTGTCGTCGACATGGGGGCGCACCCAGCCCTCGGCCATGGCCAGATCGGCAAAAGCGGCCTGCAGGTCGATTTCGGCCAGCGCACGCGCCGCCTGCCCGATGGGGCCGGACTGGTCCAGAACCGCGGCGGTCAGGCGGGCAAAGATCGCGCGCTCGATCTCCAGCGCACGGTCGCGGGCGTTGAGGATGCGGGTTTCCAGTTCCGACAGTTCGACCGTGGTGAAACGGATCTGGTTGGCGGTGGTCTGGCGGTGGATGAAACGTTCGTTCAGCGGTGCGGCCAGCATGCGTTCGGCATGGGTCGTCGTGGTTTCGATGAAATAGCCCAGAACGTTGTTGTGTTTGATCTTGAGGCTGGAAATCCCGGTGTCGCGGATGAACTCCGCCTGCATCCCGGCGACGACGCCACGCCCTTCGTCGCGCAAGCGGCGGGTTTCGTCCAGTTCCGCGTCATGGCCCGGCGCGACGAAACCGCCATCGCGGGCCAGCAAGGGTGGTTCGGCCACCAGCGCATCGTCCAGCAGGTCGATCAGATCCTCATGGCCGACCAGCGCGCGGGCGGCGTCGCGCAGGATATCGCCCGCATCACCCGGCAGCAGCGCCGCAATCGCCGCGCCCTGCGTCAACCCGGCGCGGATCGCGGCCAGATCGCGCGGTCCGCCCCGGTCCAGCGCCAGCCGCGACAGCGCGCGATCCATGTCGGGCACGCGCGCCAGCGTGTCGCGCAGATCGGCGGTCAGGCGCGGGGCATCCGTCAGAAAGGCGACAGCGGATTGCCGGGCGTGGATTTCGCCCAGATCGCGGGATGGCGCGCTGATGCGGCGGTCCAGCAGCCGCGCCCCCGCCGCCGTCACGCTGCGGTCGATGGCGGCCAGCAATGAACCCTCGCGCCCGCCCGACAGCGCCTGTGTCAGTTCCAGATTGCGCCGGGTCGCGGCGTCGATCTGCATCGCGCCGCCCGAGGGTTCGCGCACGGGATGGCGCAGCAGGGGCAGGCGGCCCTTTTGCGTCAGTTCCAGATAATCGGCAATCGCGCCCATCGCGGACAGTTCGGCCCGGCCAAAGCTGCCGAACCCGTCCAGAGAGGCGACACCGAACAGCCTTGACAACCGCCGCGCCCCCGCCGCGCTGTCAAAGGATAGCGCGGGCAGTTCGGTCAGCGCCGTGCCGCTGTCGCGGGCCAGTTCGTCCAGCCTGCTGCCCTCGACCGCCAGCAATTCGCGGGGCGCGTGCCGCGCCAGTTCCAGGCCAAGCCGCATGGCGGGGCAGGGGGCCACGCGAAACGCGCCGGTGGAAATATCGACCCATGCCAGCGCCGATTCGTCGCGCACCGTGGCAAAGGCCGCCAGAAAGTTGTGGCGGCGGGCTTCGAGCAGCGATTCCTCGGTCAGGGTGCCGGGGGTGACCAGACGCACGACATCGCGGGCGACGACGGATTTGCTGCCGCGCTTTTTGGCCTCGGCCGGGTCCTCCATCTGTTCGGCGATGGCGACGCGAAACCCCTTGCGGATCAGGGTCAGCAGATAGCTTTCGGCGGCGTGATAGGGGACGCCGCACATCGGGATCGGCTCTCCCAGATGGCTGCCGCGCTTGGTCAGGGCGATGTCCAGCGCGGCCGATGCGGCAATCGCGTCGTCAAAGAACATCTCGTAGAAATCGCCCATGCGGTAGAACAGCAGCGCACCGGGATTCGCCTCGCGGATTGCAAGATACTGGGCCATCATCGGGGTGGGCTGATCGGACATCGGGCGTCTCTGGCAAGGGATTGGCTGTTCTTAGACGCTGGCGCGCGGCTTTGGAACCGCTGGAAAGAAGCGACGTGCCCGGTCTTGAAGGCGATGATTCGACAGCGGAAACATGGCCGGCGGGTTCGTGTTGGCGAAAAATTGCTGAAATATCGCCCGATATATCGGGGGCCATCGGCGTAAACCTGCTGAAAAGACAGGTGACGCGATTTAAGCACGGTTTATGATTGACCGTAATCTGCCGTGTGGCCCGCGTTTTGGGCTCTTTGACGCGACAGCATGAGTGTTTTTAGCGAGTTCGAAGAAAATGGCGACCATTGCGGGGACTGGCGGGGCGGGCGCGCTGATCGGCGCGTCCGCCGGTGTGTTTATCGCTGCCGGGGAAGGCACCGATACGGATAACGGCGGCGATGCGCCGGCGTTTTACGCGTTCAAATCTCTGACCACGGTCGAATCCGGCCATGCCGATGGTGCGATGGCGGCGATCGTTGACGGCATCGGATTCAACATCCACGCCGGGGAAGGCAATGACACGATCAGCCCCGATGATGTCCCTGCGGTGGCGCGGATGGGCGCCCCGGACATTCCCGGCTTTACCCGCGGCACGCTGATCCTCTGCCCCGAAGGAGAGCGTCGGGTCGAGGATCTGCGCGTCGGCGATATCGTCCGCACCTGCGACAACGGCGACCGCGCCATCCGACGGATCGGGCGTTGCGGCCTGACACTGTTTCCGGAACTGCGCGATGGCGAGGTTCCGGCTTCGGCCCGGCCATTGATCCCCGGCCGCAAGGCCCGGCGTCTGGTCGAACGCCACGCAAGACACGGCCGCCCATTGCTGGATGGACGGATATAAGCAACGGCAGGCAAACGGAAGGATGCGGGGATGAGCTTTGATGCAATCGCTGATATGCAACCGGTGCTGACGCTGTTTACCGCCGCTACCGCAAGCGGCGAGGGGGACAGCTATCGCCTGAATGATCGTTTCGTCGAAGGGATGCGCCAGCATCTGCGCGACTGGCCCGGCCCCGTCCGTGTCGTGATGCGCGACAGCGGGCCGGGCGAATATCCCGGCAGCCGTCTGCATCCTGTCGCGACGCTGGATTACGCGGTGGTCCTGCTGCCGCCCGGGGTGCCGCTGGAATCGGCGCTGGTGGCCGAACCCGGCGTGGTCATGGCCGATGCCGATCTGCCCGACCACCTGCCGCTGGCCCGCGCCGCGCGGCGCCTTGGGCTGGGCGTGGTCTTTGGCGTCGAACAGACGCTGCAGACCCGGCTGCGCGCCGTGATGCACAACCGCAGCAAAAGCCTGGGCCGCAGGCTGTGGTCGGCGGGCTGGAACCTGCGTCAGGAATACCGCCTGCGCCGCGCCCTGCGCGATGCCGATGGCGTGCAGCTGAACGGCTATCCCGTGTCGCGCGAATATGCCTGCCTGAACCGCAATGCCATGCGCTTTCTGGACAATCGCATGCGCCGCGACATGCTGGCCGATCATGCGGATCTGGCGGCGCGCCGGGCTTATCTGACCGGTGGCGGCCCCCTGCGGCTGGTCCATTCCGGCCGGTTGGAGCCGTGGCTGGGTGCGCAGAACCTGATCCCGCTGGCCGATGCCCTGCGCAGTCGTGCGATTCCCTTTACTCTTGTGATCGAGGGGCGTGGCAGCCTGTCCGACCACATCCGCGACCAGATCGCCGCGCGCGGGCTGGGCGATCATGTCACCCTGCCGGGTCTCGTCCCGTTCGAGCGCGTGCTGGTCCCGATGTTTCGCCGTCAGGCCGATCTGCTGATCAGTTGCCGCGTGCAGGCCGAACCTTCGGGCGTCTTTGTCGAGGCGATGGCCAGCGGCCTGCCGGTGCTGGGCTATGAAAACCTCATGCTGTCACCGCTGATCCGCGACAGTGGCGGGGGCTGGACCGTGCCGATGGACGATCTGGCGGGGATGGTGCAGGTGATCGACGGGCTGAACCGCAATCGCCGCCGCCTGACCGAACGGTCCGAGGCGGCGCTGGATTACGCCCGCCGCCATGATTTCGAAACCGAATTCAGGGCGCGGACGACCCCATCTGCATCAGGTCTTTGTCAGGACCCGCCCCGAGCCGATCGTCCTTGGCGCATTGCTGCGATGGCGTGACCCGGCAAAATCGTGAAGCCTTTGGCATAGCGCGCGGCCAGCCGTCTGGGGTTGGACAGCATCCGCCACATCCATTCCATCCGGGCCTGTCGCAGCAGTTTCGGCGCGCGCCTCTGATGGCCGGACAGAAAATCCAGCCCCGCCCCGATCGAGGCAAGGCCGACCCCTTGCAGCGCGTCGCGTGCGCGGATGGCAAAACGTTCCTGCCGGGGCGCGCCAAGCGCCAGCAGGCACAGCCGCGCGCCGGATGTGCGGATCATGCCGATGACCTGATCGGCCTCGGCCCCGTCGGGGTCAAAGGGGAAGCCGGGGGCGTGGCGCAGCACGATGTTCAGGCCCGTCACCAGTTCCTGCAACCGCCGGCCCGCCTTGTCCATCAGATCGTCATTGCCGCCGATCAGCGCCACCGGCCAGCCGCCCGCCGCCGCGACCTGCATCAGCGGCACCACCAGATCCGACCCCGGCACCAGCGAGATGCGTTCCCCCGCCAGCCGCGACAGCCAGACGATGGGATTGCCATCGGCGCAGATCATGTCATGGGCCATATAGGCGCGCCCGAAGGCCCCATCCTCGCCCAGCCTTTGCAGGTGATCGACGTTCAGCGTGGCAATGGCAAAGCCACGGCCCGCCCGCAGATGGTCCCGCACGCCGTCCAGCAGGCTTGCGCTGTCGCGAATGTTGATCCCGACGGTCACCCCGTCGGCAAAACGGAACTGCATCTTGCCCCTTGCCCCGGCTGTTTCATTTCCCGGCTATCCCATGCAGAGCATGGCCCCGGCCCTGCGCGAATTCAATCCTGGACGTCAGGCATGGTTTCCAAAAGCTTTATGACAGGCGGGGAAGGCGCCCGGCCCCTGACGGTGAAAAGCCGCTCCGGCGCCGAAGAATTGACTCTGGCCGCCATCGCCATGATCCTTGGCCTGAACATGGTCGATCTGGTCACGGATGCACCGCCCGCCGGATGTCCAAAGGCAGCCGTTTTGCCCCGGATGGCGCGACAAAAGCGCCCGGTCTGACGAAAAAGACAGGATTGAACGCAGTCCTTTAGACGCTAGGTCGCCAAGAGGGTATATAAGCGGGAAATCGCCGGTTGAGTCGTTGCTCATCATGACCGGCACCTGCCAGAAGTTTTTAGTTTGAGGGTGTCGATAATGTCTTTGGATCGCACGACTGCCGCGCAGAATGTCGAACTGGGCGTGGAATCGACCGATATCGCGATTGTCGGCATGGCCGCGCAACTGCCCGGTTCGCAGGATGTGTCCGAATATTGGGACAACCTGTGCAAAGGCGTCGAATCGATCCGGCGGCTGTCCGAGGACGACCTGCTGGCCGCGGGCGAATCCCGTGGCCGGATGCGGGATCCGAATTACGTCCCCTCTGCTGCGGTCCTGCAGGAATTCGACGGGTTCGACGCGGAATTCTTTGGGCTGTCCCCCAAGGAAGCCGCGATCATGGACCCCCAGCACCGCAAGTTTCTGGAAACCTGCTGGCACGCGCTGGAAGACGCCGCCCATACCCCCGAAAGCTTTGGCCGCCCCATCGGCGTCTATGCCGGTTGCGGCATGGGCAGCTATTTCTATTGGAACGTCTGTTCCAACCGCGATCTGGTCGACAATGTCGGGCATTTCCTGCTGCGCCACACCGGCAATGACAAGGATTTCCTGTCCACCCGCGTCAGCCATGTCCTTGACCTGACCGGGCCAAGCGTGAACGTCCAGACGGCCTGTTCGACCTCGCTGGTGGCGATCCATACGGCTTGCCAGTCGCTGCTGTCGGGCGATTGCGACATGGCGCTGGCCGGTGGCGTGACCATCGAAATGCCCCATGCGCGCGGCTATCTGTATAAAGAAAACGAAATCCTGTCGCCGGACGGTCATTGCCACGCAGCTGACCATCGCGCGCAGGGCACGGTCTTTGGTTCGGGCGCGGCGGTCGTGGTGCTGCGGCGTCTGTCGGATGCGCTGGCCGATGGCGATCATATATGGGCCGTCATCAAGGGCGGCGCGCTGAACAATGACGGCGCGGCCAAGGCGGGCTATCTGGCGCCAAGCGTCGAAGGCCAGGCCAGGGCGATTTCCGAGGCGCTGGTGATGTCCGGCGTGACCTCGGACAGCGTGGGCTATGTCGAATGTCACGGCACCGGCACGGCGCTTGGCGACCCGATCGAGGTGGCCGCGCTGAATCAGGCGTTCGAACGTGTGCAGGAGCGTCCGCGCAGCGGGCCGTGCTATATCGGCTCGGTCAAGACGAATATCGGCCATCTGGACACGGCGGCGGGCGGGGCCAGCCTGATCAAGGCGGCGCTGTCCGTCCACCACGCAAAAATCCCGCCCAGTCTGGGGTATGAGCGCCCGAACCCCGCGATTGATTTCGAAAACGGTCCGTTTCAGGTCGCGGACCGGCTGATCGAATGGGACAGCCCGCTGCGCCGCGCGGGCATCAACTCGCTTGGCGTCGGCGGCACCAATGCGCATGTGGTGGTGCAGCAACCCCCCGTTCAGGCCCCGGCAGCCGAGTCTGACTGGCCGTTCCACATCATCACGGTTTCGGCCCGGACCAAGGCCGCACTGGATGCCAATTCGACCGCGCTGGCCGAATGGCTGACCGCTCATCCGGGCACCGATATGGCCGATCTGTCATTCACCCTGACCCGAGGGCGCCGCCGTTTCGACCGCCGCCGCGTGCTGGTCGCCCGCGACACGGCCGAGGCCGCGCGGCTGCTGGCCGCCCCCGATCCGCAACTGGTGTTCGACCACCAGCCGGTCGACAATGATGCGGGTGTCGTTTTCATGCTGCCGGGCGGTGGTGCGCAATATGCGGGCATGGCGCGCGATCTGTATGCGACCGAGCCGGTTTTCCGCGAATGGATGGATCGCGGTCTGGCCCATATGGCCAAAGCCACGGGCGAGGATCTGAGGGGGCTATGGCTGCCTGCGGATGCCGACCGGGCCGAGGCGGATCGCAAGCTGCTGAAACCCTCGATCCAGCTCCCTTTGCTGATGATCGCCGAATATGCGCTGGCGCAGTTGTGGATCAGTTGGGGCGTCCAGCCCGCCGCGCTGATCGGCCATTCGATGGGCGAAAACACCGCCGCCTGTATCGCGGGCGTCATGTCGTTCGAGGATTGCATCGGGCTGGTCCATCTGCGCGGCCAGTTGTTCGATACCGTGCCGGCTGGCGGCATGATCAGCGTCGAACTGGACCCCGCCGATTTCGCGGCAGAGGTCGACAGCCTTGAACTGGACCTTGCCGCCGTCAACGCGCCGGGCCTGTCGGTCGTGTCCGGTCCCGATGACGAGCTGGACGCCTTCACGGCGCTGATGGCCGCGCGCGGGGTGCAGGTGCAGCGCATCGCGATCTCGATTGCTGCCCATTCACGGATGCTGACGCCGATTTTGGGGCGTTTCCGTGACTACCTGACCAAAATCCGGCTGAGCCCCCCGCAGATCCCGATCATTTCCAACCGCACCGGCGTCGAACTGACCGATCAGCAGGCGGTGGACCCGGATTACTGGGTCGCCCATCTGCGCGGCACCGTCCATTTCGCCGATGGCATCGACCATTTGGCGCGGCAGGGCGACCGGGTTTTCCTTGAGGTCGGGCCGGGCCGCGCGATGAAGGTCATGGCGCAATCCCATGCCGATATCGGCGCGCATCAGGTGATTTCGACCCTGCGTCACCGCGACCATGCGGTGGGCGATGACGTCTATTTCGTGCTGGCGCTGGCCCGTGTCTGGGCGGCGGGCGTCGCGATCGACTGGGGTCAGATCTGGGGCGGCATCCAGCGCCGCCGCCTGTCGCTGCCGGGCTATCGGTTCCAGCGCAAGCGCTATTTCATCGAACGCGCCACCACCGACGCCGCCGCGACCGGGGTCGAGGACCTGCTGCGCATCGAAAATCCCGCCGAATGGGGCTGGCGTCCCGCATGGCGTCTGGCCGCGCCGCGCGTCGAAATCGGCGCGGATGGCCGCCCGGTTGCGGACGGGTCGCGCCGCTATCTGGTCTTCATGGATGATGCGGGGCTGGGCGAACGCCTGACCGCCAGCCTGCGCGCGGCGGGTCAGCAGGTCGCGACCGTGGCCGCCGGTGACCGCTTTACCGATCTGGGCGAGGGCGCCTTTACCCTGCCCCAGATCCGACCGCGAGGGTATGAGATGCTGCTGGCCGCGCTGATCCAGCAGGATCGCGCCCCCGACCGCATCCTGCATCTGTGGTCGTCCACGGCGCAGGACAAATTCCGCCCCGGCTCCAGCATCCTGAACGCGCGGTTGGAGCGTGGTTTCTTCAGCCTGCTGCATCTGACGCAGGCAATCGGCGCCGAACTGCCCGATACCCCGGTCGACCTGATCGCCGTCACCAGCGACGCGCTGAGCGTGGCGGGCGAAGCGGCCGCCCATCCCGAAAAGGCGACGGCGCTTGGCGTCATCCGCGTCGCCCCGCATGAGATGGCGGGGATCACCACGCGGCTGGTCGATATCCGCATCCCGCAGGCGCCGCGCGCGGGCTTTGGCCGCGGCGGGGGCGACGGCAGCCAGATCGACGCCATCGCCGCCCATCTGCTGGAAGAGGCGCTGTCCGCCCCCACCGGCCAGACCGCCCCCACCGGCCAGACCACCGTCGCATGGCGCGACGGTCGGCGCTTTGAACAGGGGCTGGAACGGGTCGCCCTGCCCGAAACGGCTCCCGAAACCGCAGCGGCGATCCAGCCCGGCCAGACCTGCCTGATCACCGGCGGTTTCGGTGGTATCGGCCAGACCATCGCGCGCGATCTGGCCGCGCGGGGCGGCGCGAAACTGGCCCTGCTGACGCGCGGCAAGCTGACCGATCCCCGGGTTCAGGCGGCGGTCGCCGAAGTGCAGGCCATGGGCGCCGAGGTCCTGCCGATCCGCGCCGAGGTCACCAGCCCCGAGGATATGCGCCGCGCGGTGGCCGCGGCGCGCGAACACTTTGGCTCGGTCGATGTGGTGCTGCATGCCGCCGGGATCACCCGCGACAGCCTGATCGCGGCCAAGAATGACGATGATGCACGGGATGTGCTGGCCCCGAAACTGCTGGGCACGCAGGCGCTGCAGGCGGCGCTGGCCGAACATCCCGCGCAGATGGTGGTGCTGTTTTCATCGACCAGTTCGGTGATCGGTGCTGCGGGTCAGGTCGATTATGTCGCCGCGAACGAATATCTGAACGCGGTGGCACGTTCGGCGCCTGCGGGCTTTGGCCGGACGCTGGCGATCAACTGGGGTGTCTGGGCCGACGCCGGCATGGCCGCGCGCGCGGCCGGTATCGCCGGCGCGACCCCCGACATCGCCGGTGCCCCGGTCCCGCGCCCCTTGCTGGACGAGGCGCTGCCGCTGCCCGGTGGGCGCCAGTTCCGCAAGCTTTTGCGGATCGAGGATTGGATCATCGGCGGCCACCGCACCGCGCAGGGTCAGGCGCTGATGCCCGGCACGGGCTGGGTCGAGCTGATCGCCGAGGCGGCGGTCGAGGCGGGGCTGGCCATGCCCGTCGCCATCCGCGATCTGGAATTCATGCGGCCCGTCATGGTGCCCGATGGCGGCGCGGCACTGGTGACGGTGCGGGTAGAAACCGAAGGCGGTCGCCTGCGCGTCAATATTCTGGAGGACCCGACCAGCGAACCCAATGTCACCGCGCTGATTTCCACCGCCGACAGCGCGCCGCAATGGCCGCTGGCCGTGCCGGGCGACTGGCAACAGGACGGCGGCGGGCAGGCGCTGCGGTCCGCGCAGGACAGCCAGATGCGGTTCGGGCAACGCTGGCAGGTGCTGCGCCGCTACCGCATCGACGGCGACCACGGCAGCGCCGAACTGGCGCTGGATGCGGCCTTTGCCGCCGATCTGCAACAGGGCTATATCCTGCATCCGGCGCTGCTGGACATCGCAACGGGCTGGGCGATGGAACTGATCGAGGGCTGGCGCCCGGATCACCTCTGGGCCCCGATGAGCTATGGCCAGATCGTCATTCACCGCCCGATGGGCGGCCATGTCATCAGCCATATCCGCAATGCCGGGGTGAATACGGCGGCATCCGGGATGGCGGAATTCGACATTACCCTGACCCTGCCCGACGGCACGGTCTGCGTGGAGATCAAGGGCTTTTCGATCCGTCGCCTCCAGGGTGGTTTCGGTGCGGCCCGCAAGGTCGAACCGGCACGGCCGCTGTCGCCCGCCGAACGCAGGCTGCACCACAATATCTCGCAGGGGATTCCGGCGGCGCTTGGCCCGTCGATGCTGGAGCGGGCGCTGGCGACCGGGCTGGGGCAGGTCTTTGTTTCCTCGCTGGATCTGCCCGCGCTGGTGGCAGAGGCCGCGCTGACCGAGGAAGCGCAATCGACCGAAGGCGGCTTTGAACGCCCCGATCTGGACGCCGATTTCGTCGCGCCGGAACCGGGTGTCCAGACCGAACTGGCGCAGATCTGGTCCGAGCTTCTGGGCATCGCGCAGATCGGCGCGGCGGACAGCTTTTTCGACCTTGGCGGCCATTCGCTGATCGCGGTCCGCATGTTCGGCGCGGTGCGCAAGGCGATGGGCATCGACCTGCCGATTTCCACCCTGTTCGAGGCGCCGACCATCGGCGAATTGGGCGCGCTGATCGAATCGCGCATCGGCCCGCGCGATACGGGTGGCGCGGTGCAGGAACTGCGCCCGGTGGCCGTCGCTGGCGACCGGCCCGCGCGGCGTTTCGTCGTCGATATGGGCGGGCGCGACGGTGCCACGCCCTTCTTCATGGTCGCGGGCATGTTCGGCAATGTCATGAACCTGCGCCAGATGGCGCAACGTCTTGGCACGGATCGGAAATTCTATGGCCTGCAGGCGCGCGGCCTGTTTGGCGACGACAGGCCCCATGACAGTTTCACTGACGCCGCGCGCGACTATATCGACGAGGTCATGCAGGTCCAGCCCGAAGGCCCCTATCTGCTGGGCGGCTTTTCGGGCGGCGGGCTGATCGCGCTGGAAATGGCGCGGCTGTTGCGCGAACGCGGGCAAGAGGTTGCCCAGCTTGTCATGCTGGACACGCCCCTGCCGATGCGCCCCTCTCTGTCCAGACAGGATAAGCTGTTGATCCGGCTGGCGGAAATGCGCGAACAGGGACCGGCATTCGTCGGCAACTGGCTGCAGGGCAAACGGGCCTACAAGCAGAAGATGCGTGACCGCGAACGCGCGGGCCTGCCCGAGGGCGAGGGCGTTTTCCACGATCTGGCCATCGAGGCCGCCTTTCGCGCCGCCCTGCCCAAGGTGCAACTGGCCGAATGGGACGGGCCGGTGGCGATGTTCCGGCCGCCGCTGGACCGGCGCTGGAAGGTTTCGGGCGGGAAATGGGTCACGGCGGGGCGCGAATACCTGCTGGAGGATAACGGCTGGTCCGACTGGATGCCGCAACTGCGCGTGATCGAGGTGCCGGGCGACCATGATTCCGTGGTGCTGGAACCGAATGTCCGCCGTCTGGCCTCGGTCCTGCGCGATATCCTGCGCGAGGCCGATACCGATACCTACAGCCGCGCCGAGGCCGCAGAATGACCGGACCCGTCCTGAACACAATCGTCCTGAATTTCCGCACGCCCAACCTGTCGATCATGGCGGTCGAAGGCGCGCTGCGCGAGATGCAGGGTATCGCGGGCGGCGTCACGCTGGTCGATAATGACGGCGGCGGCGATGGCTCGCTGGAAAAAGATGCAGGCAGAGGCGCGGGCGCGGGGCTGGCTGGATGACGGCCGGCTGGTCATCGTCAGTTCGGGGCATAATGGCGGCTTTGGTGCGGGCAACAATTTCGGCATCCGTCGCGGCGTGCCGCCCGACGGGGCGCGCGCCGATCTGGTTTACCTGCTGAATTCCGACGCGATCCCGCAGCCCGGCGCGATCCGCGTGCTGGTCGATTATCTGGCCGCCCATCCGCAGGCGGGCATTGCCTGTTCGCGCATTCGCGGCATGGATGGCGAACCGCATCAGACGGCCTTCCGCTTTCCCTCGACCGCCGGAGAGTTTGAGGCGACCATCAAGACCGGCCCGGTCTCCAGACTGCTGCGCAACCGTATCGTCGCCATGCCGCAGCCGCTGGAATCGCTGCGGGTGGATTGGTCGGCAGGGGCCTCGATGATGATCCGCATGGATGTGCTGGACCAGATCGGCCTGTTTGACGAAGGATTTTTCCTGTATTTCGAAGAAACCGACCTGTGCCGCCGTGCCGCCGATGCGGGATGGCAGACGCATTACGTCTATGACAGCGAAATCGCCCATATCGGTTCCGCCAGCACCGGCATGAAGCGTTGGGCGCGGGTGCCCGATTGCTGGTATGACAGCCGCCGCCGCTGGTTCGAAAACACCGCGGCCGGGCCGGGGCGCTGGTGACGACCCTGGCCAATCTGTCCGGCACGGCGCTGTGGCGTCTGCGCTGCACGCTACAGCGTCGCGAAACAGGTGTGCCCAAGGGCCATATGGCCCGGATGGCGCGCACGCGCTGAGAAATGCGCGGCCACAGCTCCGGCATATTGAAAAGGCCAGCATTTTGAAAGGGTTGAGTGATGACCGAATTTTCCGCCATTCTGGTCGGCAATGGATCGCTTTTGCGCCACGCGGCCGAGGTTCTGATGTCTCGGGGGCATCGCATTGTCGCGGTGGTGACGCGCAACGCCGATCTGCGGGACTGGGCCAGGCGCGCAGGTCTGCAGGTCGAGGATCAGGACGCCCCGGTGGCGGCAGATGTCGCCGGGCGCGGACCGGCTGTTCTAAGCGTGGCAGAACCTGTCGATCCTGAAGCCCGAGATGCTGGCGCGCGGGCGTTCCGGGCGCGATCAATTTCCACGACGGCCCGTTGCCGCGCATGGCCGGGCTGAACGCGCCGGTCTGGGGGATCATTCAGGGCCAGACCGGCCACGGCATCACTGGCACATGATCGACGGCGGCGTCGACGAAGGCGATATTCTGGCCCAACGCCATTTCCCGATTGCGGGCGATGACAATGCCCTGACGCTGAATGCCCGCTGTTTCGCGCGCGGGGCCGAAGCCGCCCCCGGCGATCGCCGTCCGGATGCTGGAAAACGGCGCGCCGATCCGCCAGAAGCAGGACCTGTCGCTGCGCAGCTATCTGGCCCGGGACCGGCGGCCCGAAAACGCCATCGGTCCTTGATCTGGGCCGGCCGGGTGCGGGCCATTCTGGATCTGGTGCGGGGTCTGGATCATGGCGGCTGTGGAACCCGCTGGCCGAACCCAGAAACTGATGCTGCCCTGCAGGAATGATCCTGCCGGTGCGCGGGGCGGAATTCGTCGAAGGCGCAGGCCAGCCGGGCCGGGTGTTGGATCCGCACGGGCGACAGCGTGACCGTCGCCTGTGCCGATGGCGCGGTGCGGCTGGATCTGGATGCGCAGGCGGCTTTTGTCGGCGAAACCGTGGCGGTGCTGACGCCGGAACAGCGCGCGGCGCTGACGCAGGCGGGTGACCGGGCGGCAAAACAGGACGGTTTCTGGCGCAAGCGGCTGTTTTTGATGAACCCGGCGGTGCTGCCCGGTGTTTCGGCGCCGCAGGCGCCGCGCGAACGGGTCGCGCTTGGTGCGGCATCGGGGGATCAGGCGCTGGCGGTGGTCGTGGCGGTGCTGGCGCGCCTTGCCGGGCTGACCGAAACCGGCTTTGGCCTGCGTCCGGACGGGGTCGATCTGTATCCGGGGATCAGTTCGGATTGGGTGCCGCTGGCGGTCAATGCCGCGCCGAAATCAACATTTCCACCCTGACCGAGACGCTGAGCGCGCAACTGGGCGACATCCGCCAGCGCGGCGTCTTTGCCGATGACCTGCTGCGCCGCGCGCCGAATTGCGCGACCGCGCCCGCCCGGATCTGGCCATCGACCTGCGCGGCGATGCGCCCGCCGATGGCGCGGCCCTGCGGGTGACGCTGGCCGAAGGGCAGGAGCTGGATCGACTATGACCCGGCCGGATTTCGCCCGCGCGCGCCGAACGTGCGGCGACGGCGATGCGCGTGGGCTTTGCCCTGCCGGGCGATACCGCCCTGCGCGATATTCCCGTGCTGACCGATGCGGAACGCAGCGCCCTGCTGCACGGCCGCAGCGACACCGCGGTCGAGGTTGCGCCCGAATGCATGCACGAAGTCATCGCCCGCAGCCTTGCCGCCGACCCCGATGCGGTGGCGCTGGTCTTTGAAAACCGCATGATGACGCGGGGCGAGCTGGATCGCGCCTCGAACGCGCTGGCGGCGCAACTGGTCGCGCTTGGCGTCGGGCCGGACAAGCCGGTGGGGATTTTCGCCAAACGCTCGCCTGAAATGGTGATCGGGGCGCTGGCGATCCTCAAGGCGGGGGGCGCCTATGTGCCGCTGGACCCGGATTATCCCGCTGATCGCATTGCGATTTATGTCGAAGACAGCGGCGCGTCCATCGTGCTGGCGCAGGACGGTCTGGCGGGCCAACTGCCGCCCCATGGCGCACAGGTCGTGACCATCCCGACCGCGATTCCGGCCCATGACACGCCGGTTCCCGCGACGAGGGTGACGGGCGCGAACCTTGCCTATCTGATCTTTACCTCGGGTTCGACGGGTCGGCCCAAAGGCGTGATGATCGAACATCGCAATGTCACGAATTTCTTTGTCGGCATGGATGAATTCATCCCGCATCAGCCGGGCGATGCCTGGCTGGCGGTGACCAGCCTGTCATTCGACATTTCCGTGCTGGAGATTTTCTGGACGCTGGCGCGCGGCATGAAGCTGGTCATCGCGGGCGAGGAATCGCGGCTGGCGGTGTCGGGCAGCGGCCATCGCGGTGTGCCCGGCGGGATGGAATTCAGTCTGTTCTACTGGGGCAATGACGACGGCCCCGGCCCGCAGAAATACAAGCTGCTGCTGGATGGCGCGCGTTTCGCCGATGAAAACGGCTTTGTCGCTGTCTGGACGCCGGAACGCCATTTCCACGCATTCGGCGGCCCCTATCCGAACCCCTCGGTTTCCGGCGCGGCGGTGGCTGCGGTGACGAAAAACATCGGCGTGCGCGCGGGTAGCTGCGTCTTGCCGCTGCATCACCCCGCCCGCGTGGCCGAGGAATGGGCCGTGATCGACAACCTGACCGGCGGTCGTGCGGGTCTGGCGATCGCCTCGGGCTGGCAGCCGGATGATTTCGTGCTGCGCCCGGAAAACACGCCGCCGAACAACAAAACCTCGATGATCGAGGGCATCGACCAGTTGCGCCGTTTGTGGCGGGGCGAGGCTGTGCCATTTGCCCGCAACGACGGCAAGACGCATGATGTCGTGACGCAGCCGCGCCCGGTCCAGCCCGAACTGCCCCTGTGGATGACCGTCGCGGGCAATCCCGACACATGGCGCGAGGCCGGGCGCCTTGGCATGAACGTGCTGACCCATCTGCTGGGCCAAAGCATCGCCGTGGTCGAGGAACGCATCAAGGATTACCACGCCGCCCTGCGCGAGGCGGGCCATGATCCCGAGGATTTCACCGTCACGCTGATGCTGCACACCTGTTTGGCCGATGACCGCGAAACCGCGCGCGACATCGCCCGTGAACCGATGAAGGCCTATCTGCGCTCTGCCGCCGCGCTGGTGAAGCAATATGCCTGGGACTTCCCGGCCTTTCGCCGCCCCGAAGGCATGTCGAACCCGATGGCCATCGACCTTGGTTCGCTGACCGAGGATGAAATGGACGGCATCCTTGAATTCGCCTTCCTGCGCTATTTCGAGGATTCGGGCCTGTTCGGGTCGCTGGACGATGCGGTCGCGCGGGTCGAGCATCTGAAAGCCATCGGCGTGGGCGAGATCGCCTGCCTGATCGACTATGGCATCGCGCCCGCGCAGGTGGTTCAGGGCTTTCCGCTGCTGGCCGAACTGCGCGCCACGGTGAACCGGAATGCCGAGGATGATGGCGATTATTCCATCGCCGCCCAGATCCGCCGGCATCAGGTCACGCATCTGCAATGCACCCCCAGCATGGGCCGGATTCTGGTGTCAGATCAACTTGTTGCGCAGCAGTTGGGCCGGTTGACATGCATGATGCTGGGGGGCGAGGCGCTGCCGCCGTCGCTGCTGGCCGACATCCGCGGCGTGACCAATGCCCGGATTTTGAACATGTATGGCCCGACCGAAACGACGATCTGGTCCACCGTGGCCGATTTGTCGAACAGGGCCGAGGTGACGCCTGGCCGTCCCATCGCCAATACCCAGATCTATGTGCTGGACAGCGAAGGCAACCCCGTGCCCCCCGACGCTCAGGGCGAATTGTGGATCGGCGGGCATGGCGTCACGCGCGGCTATTGGCGGCGCGACGATCTGACGGCTGCCGCCTTCCGCCCCGATCCCTTTGTTCAGCCGGATCGCGTGGCCCCCGGCGGCGAGCGGATGTACAGGACGGGCGATCTGGTGCAATGGCGCGAGGATGGCTTGCTGGATTACATCGGCCGCGCCGATCATCAGATCAAGCTGCGCGGTTTCCGCATCGAGTTGGGAGAGATCGAGACGGCACTGAACGCGCTGCCCGGCGTGCGCGAGGCCGTCGCCATCGTGCGCGAAGACACGCCCGGCGACCGTCGTCTGGTCGCCTATGTCACAGGCAGCCAGATCCCCGACGAAACGCGGATGCGCGAGGCGCTGACCACGCATCTGCCGGGCCATATGGTTCCCGGACGCATCGTCGCGCTGGACCGCATGCCGCTGACCCCGAACCGCAAGATCGACCGCAAGCAATTGCCCGCCCCCGCCGCAGCGGGGCGCGCGCAGCCGCAATCGCTGACGGCGCCGGTCGCGCCTGCACCACAGCCCCCGATTGCCCCCCCGATTGCGCCGCCGGTCGCGCCCGGGGCGACGCCCGCGAACCAGCCGGAAACCCCCGTCGCGGATAGCGGTGCCGCCGATCTGGCCGAGGGCGTTCTGGCGATCTGGAAGGAAACGCTTGGCGTCCCGCATATTGCTGCGCGCGATAATTTCTTTGCGCTTGGCGGGCATTCGCTGCTGGCGATCCAGTTACACCGGACGCTGCGCGACCGGCTTGGGCTGGCGCGGCTTGGCGTGACGGATATCTTCCGCTTCCCGGTCTTTGACGCCTTCCAGAAACATGTCGCGAAACTGGCCCCCACGGGCGGCGCGGTTCCGGCGGCACCCCGCCCCATGCCAGAGCCTGCGCGGCCTGTCGCCGCCCAACCCGTTACCGCTCCGCCGCCCGTCGTATCCCAACCGGTGGCGCCGCCGCTGGTCGCCGCCGTCACCCCGGCCGCGCCGCCCGCCGCCCCGGCGGCGGGGGCTGCGGATGACACCATGGCGCGACGCCGCGCCCTGCGCGCCCAGCTTCGCGGCAACGGTTGAGCGTCGCGGGCGCGGCGAAATTACAGGCGCTGGCCCGGCACATTGCCGCGCCGGGGCTTTTCTGCGCGGTTGCCCCCATCGACATGGCGACACCGGCGTTGCTGCCCGATGAACTGGCCTGCGTCGCGCGGGCCATACCCCGCAGGCGCCACGAATTCGCGGTTGGGCGGATGGTGTTGCGCCACGCGCTGCATCTGGCGGGGCACAAACTGCCCGCGGCACAGCCGATTGTTGCCAGATCCGACCGCCAGCCTGATCTGCCGCCGGGGCTGCGGGCCAGTCTGTCGCATAGCCGCGACTATTGCATCGCTGTCGCGGCAAGCGATCCGGCCCTGTGTCCGGGTGTCGATATCGAACGGATGGCTGCGGACCGGCCCGATGATCTGGCGCAGGTGATCGCGCCCTGGCGCCAGAGGCCGCCGGTTGCGGATGCCGAGCTGCTGGCCTTCAGCGCGAAAGAATCGCTGTTCAAAAGCCAATATCCCGAAACCGGGATGATGCTGGATTTTACCGATGCGGCCCTGGCCCTGTCCGGGCATCGGATGCGTGCGCGGCTGGCCTGCGGGCGATTTCTGTCAGGTGCCTGGGGGCAGGCCGCCGGGCATTTTCTGGTGATCAGTTGGCGCACCCGGCAAACAGACGGGCCGGAATTTTTGCCGAAGGATTGACATCGCGGCGGGCCAGCGCCCGCGGCCTTGCCGCGTGTTTCATAGCGGTCTGCGCGGCGGTGATCATGCAGACCGGCCCTGCCCGCGATACAGGGGCGGCCGCATCATCACGTATCGCAGATCGGTGAATCGTCGGCCCCTGACGCGGCGGCGCGGCGATTTCATGGCAGAGGAAGTGATGCGAAAGCGGCGGAAAAGTGTTGACAATGCGTCCGATTCGTAGATTCATCTGGCGTGTTATCTACTTATACGTGTGACATTTTGGACGGTACGGATTGGTATAGGCAGCTAGTTGCCGAGTTGCATGACAGTTTGAGCGATTTTGGGCCTGTATAAAACCATTCTGATAAGTTTGCTTTAATCCTGAACCAATTTCAGGACAATTAACCTCAAGGTAACGGTCTGCAGATTACGCTGTGGTTGTGGACCTGACCGAAACAATTGGATGGCAAGGAAGGAGTACGAAACTGCTGGGAACTCTTTTCATATCCGCTGCTACAGCATCTGCCGCCGCCGTTGGCCTGACGGCTCTGCTGGACATTTCGCTGCTGATGGGCCTGCTGGTCTATTCGGTCGTCGGCGCTGCGACCATGATCTTGCTGTCCTGGCGGCGTTTTCTTCTGTCCGAGCGGGAAGAGGAAAATGGGCACTGGGTTGGCGCCAATGCCCATCGTGGCTACGTTTCGCTTTCCGTTGAACGGCGGCAGTAGTCAGTAGCCCGTCCCGCGAAGCACGACCGCGACCGTTTGCAGGATGATCCTGGTGTCGTTGCGCAGGCTCAGGTTGGCCGTATAGGCTGCGTCGAAGTTCGCGCGAGCGGCAAAGGTGCTGTCATTGCGATCCGAGATTTGCCACAGGCCGGTGACGCCGGGGCGCAGGTGGTAGTAATCGGCGCCCGGATACAGTTGGGCCTGTTCCAGCAACATCGGACGCGGCCCGACGATGCTCATATCCCCGATGAGCACGTTCCAAAGCTGCGGCAGTTCGTCCATCGACGATTTGCGCAGAAAACGCCCGAAGCGGGTGATGCGGGGGTCTTTTTTCAGCTTTTGCGTCAGGTCCCATTCGGCCCGGGCCAGTGGGTTGCTTTGCAGATGGGCTTCGAGCTGGGCATCCGCGTTCGGCACCATGCTGCGCAATTTCCACAGACGGAAGCTGCGGCCCGAACGACCGACGCGCAATTGCGAATAGAACGGCGAATGCCCGTCCGTCGCGACCAGAATCGACAGGATCAGAAGCACCGGCACGACGATCGGAAGCGCCAGCACGACGAGCAGAATATCCAGCGGACGCTTGATGAAACGTGCATGGACGGATTTTATCCCTGTCGGAAGCCCGTCGAAACCCGTGTTGGTCTGAAAATTGCTAAACTCGATCTTTCGGGGATCGTTCGCAGAAAGATTGATTTCATGCTTCATCGTTACGCCCGCAACTAAAGTACTGTCGCAGTATAGTCCTGCATTTTAATAAAACTAGATCTAACCACCCCGCTGTCGAAAAGGACAGGTTTAATATTTTTCAATGGCTTACAGGGGATCGAGAGGCCCGCGAAATGAACATTTGTCCAGTTTTGTCAAGTTTGCCGGGATCGCTCTTTGCGGGTATCGCCTTAATGGCGATGAATATAATCAAGATCAACTTCAGGTTGTAGATTGCATATCATTTGCACATGTTCCGATCGCAGAAATTGCGGCATGTGCCTGGGTCATTTGTATTCGATCAGCCCTGATTTGCGGCCCAGCACCCGGCGCAGATGGTATTCGGCGATGCCAAGCGCCTCGGGGAACTTGCCCAGCATATTGAAGGCGGCGCGGGCCCATTTGTCCTGCGGATCGCTGTCGCGCCGTGCCATGCGGACAATCTGGGCGGGATAGATCAGCAGCGCCAGCAGGAACCACGGCTGGACCAGCGCCAGCAGCAGGATCACCGGCAGCAGCCCCGCCCAGATTGCCGCGCGCCGCGTTTCACGCTTCCAGAAACCTTCGGGGCCGTTGCGATAGCGCCAGGAGACCTCGGCAAAGGCGTGGCCGGTGCGGCGGTTGCGTTTCCACCATTGCGAAAACCGCGTCATGGCCGCGTCATGCAGGGTCATGTCGCTGTCGATGCGCCGGATCTGCCAGCCCGCGCGGGCCAGACGCAGGCACATCTCTGGTTCCTCGCCCGCGATCAGGGTCGGGTCATAGCCGCCGACTTCCGCGATCGCCGCGCGTCGGGCCAGCATGTCGCCCCCCACCGCCTGCGCCGGGCCGATCGGCGTGTTCCATTCCGCATCGCAGATCCGGTTATAGATCGAGGCTTCGGGAAAGCGTTCGCGCCTGCGCCCGGCGACGACGCCAAGCCGGGGATTGGCGGCCATTTCGGCCAGCGCGCGGTCCAGCCATTGGCCGTCGACCTCGCAATCGCCATCGACGAATTGCACGAATTCGCTGTTGCCGACACGCGCGAAACCGGCGTTGCGGGCGCGTGCGGCGGTAAAGGGGCGGGACATGTCCGGGGACACGACTTCGGCCCCCAGATCCAGCGCGCGGGCGGTGCTGCCATCGGTCGATCCCGAATCGACATAGACCACCCGCGACACCCGCGACGCAAGCGAGGTCAGGCAGCGGACCAGCCGTTCCCCTTCATTGCGTCCGATGGCAATCGCCGTAACGTCAGGAGAATTCTTTGCCAAATCGGTCATGTCTCTATTAATTGTATTGGCGATTCCGGCTGTCGCCTGCATGACGGCGACGGTATCATGCGTGGGTTGAGGGTATCGCAGGCAATGGGCCGCTTACCGAGGGATACGATGTTGACAGGCGTGAGCCAAGAGGGAAGCGACATGGATGATTCGACGCGGGTCGAGGCCGTTTCGTCGACCCCGGTCGCCGCCCCGGCCGGGGATGGTCCCGAAGAGCCGTCTGCCGCCGGGAATCTGTGGGACCGCACCCGTTTCCGCCCTTCTCGCAAGGGCGGCGTCGCGATGACGCGCGTCCAACAGGCCGAACATGAAAAGCGTATCGCCATGCTGCGCACCCGGATCATGCGCGAGATGCGCGAAAGGGGCTGGAACCGTCTGGCCGTGATGCCGGTGACCGCAGGGGCCGGGGCAACTACGCTGGCCGTCGATCTGACCCGGATGATTATCCGCCACCGGGGCACACGGGTCATGCTGATCGACGCCAATCTGGGCAATCCGGCGATTGCCGCGCGCATCGGGGTCGAGGGTTGCGGTTCGCTGTCCCGCGCCGTTCAGGCGGGCGAGGATCTGTCGCGGATCCTGCAGGTCCTGCCCGATCAGCGCAATCTGGCTGTGCTGGCGCCCTCTGAACCCGAAAGCGAGGCCTCGGAATTCCTGCAGGGGGGCCGCCTGCCCGCCGCGCTGCGCAGGCTGGCCGAAAACGATCCGGCCCATGTCACGCTGATCGACACCGCGCCGCTTCTGGGCACCGATGTCGGCATTGCCGCATTGCCGCTGGTCGATGCGATCCTGCTGGTCGCCGATGCGCGCCGCACGACGGCGGCGGATATGAAGGAATGCGAACGCCTGCTGGTCGATATGCCGCCGCTGATGGGCGTCGTTCTGAACAAGACATCAAGTTAGGTCTGGCACGTTGGGACCCATTCAATCCATTCAAGACCTGATTTCCCTGATCATGCGGCGGCTGCCGGTGATCATGACCATTCTGGCGATCGGCATTCTGGGCGCGCTGTATCTGGCCGTCACCTCGCCCCGCGTCTACGAGGCGGTTGCGGTCATCCAGATCGAGGCGCCGGCCATCGTCGATTCGACCAATGACGCGGGCCTGCCGGCGGCCCGGCGCGTGCAGTTGATCGAACAAAGGCTGATGGTGCGCGCCAATGTGCTGGACGTGATCGAGCGGCATCAGCTGTATGTCGGCCTGCCCCTGTCCGAGAATGCAAAGATCGCGCTGTTCCGCGGTTCGACCCGGATCGAAAGCGTTCAGGCGACGGGGCGCGACCCCACCAGCGGCGCCTCTCTGGTGGCGATCGTGATTTCGGTCCAGGCGGAAACCGCGCAAAAGGCTGCGGATCTGGCCAATGATTTCGCCGATTCGATCATCGGTCAGGACGAGGCGAGCCGCGAGGCCCGCGTTCAGGAAACCCGCGAATTCCTGCTGGCGGAAGAACGTCGGATCGAACGCGAACTGGATGCCCACGGCCGCCGCATGGCCGATTACAACACCCAGAACGAAGACGCGTTGCCGAGCGCGCAGGAATATATCCAGCAGGAACTGACCCAACTGGCCGAGCAGGAGGCCGCGCTCGACCGCGAAATCATGTCGCTGGACCGCGAGCGGCTGGCGGTTCGGGCCGGCGACGGGATGGGGCTCGGGCGCACGGTCAGCTCGCTCGCGCAGCAGCTTCGCGTGGCGGAACTGGAACTGGCGCAGGCGCGCCGCACCTTTTCGGCCGACCACCCCGAAATTGCGCGGCTGGAAGCAAACATCAGCCGCCTGTCGGAGGGCGGCGTCAGCGAGCCGTCGGGGATCGTCCAGCAGGTGCAGCTGATCGACACGCAGTTGCAGCAGTTGCGCCAGCAGATCGCCCAGATCTCTGCGCGGCAGGGCGAAATCGAACGCGCCCGCGCCCGCACCCCCGAGGTGCGTCGCGAAGTCGAACAGATGACCCGCGAACAGATGCGCCTGCAGGACCGCTATGCGGAAACCTCGCGTCGTCTGGCCGAGGTCGAGATGCTGCAATCCTTGCAGGAAAACAATCAGGTCGAACGCTTCGTGGTGCTGGAACGCGCCGTGCCGCCCGAATATCCGGCCCTGTCGGGGCGCAAGAAAAGCGCGCTTCTGGGCGGTTTGGTGACCTTGATGATCGCCGGGGGGGTGGCCTTGTTGCTGGACCTGCGCCAGCCGGTGCTGCGCAGTTCCAGCCAGTTCATCGCGGCGACCGGGCTGCGGCCGGTGGTGGAACTGGCCTATGTGCCGGATGAAAAAGACCTGCTGACGACCCGGATCACATGGTATTATCTGGCCTGTCTGACGGTCGCGACGCTGATCGCGATGGTCTGGCTGGCCGGATACCTGCCCGGCGTGCCGTCGCCCGGCGTCGTCGGCCCGATGGGGTCCGGGGGCGCGTGAACCCATCTCCGGGACGCCGCTGAAGCGCCCCGAGACGTCGCGCGGCAGGCTGGCGATACGCACGGCATTCTTGCCGCGCAAGCCATGCCGCCGGTGAGCCATATTCCGATGGTCAGTCGGGCTGGCCGCCGTGCCCTGTGGCTGCATGCCGACAGGACCGCGCCTGTTTGCGCTCGCATCGCGAAAACCGGGGCGCGGCTTGCGTTTTCGGCCCATGGCCCGGCGATACCCCCTTGTGCATCCCCCGCCGTTTCGCTTTCTGGACGCAGTTTGAGCGGATCACGGCATGAGGGGGAAATCAGGGTATGGACGACAACACACCGCGCCAGTCGCGCATCACGGCAGAAGAGGCGCTGGCCTATCACCTTGAACCGCGGCCGGGCAAATATGACATCGTGGCCTCGACCCCCATGGCGACGCAGCGCGACCTGTCGCTGGCCTATTCGCCGGGGGTTGCCGTTCCGGTTCAGGCCATCGCCGAACGCCCGGAAACCGCCTATGACTATACCGTCAAGGGCAATATGGTCGCGGTCGTGTCGAATGGCACATCCATTCTGGGGCTGGGCAATCTGGGCGCGCTGGCATCCAAACCGGTGATGGAAGGCAAGGCCGTCCTGTTCAAGCGTTTCGCCGATGTGAACGCCATCGACATCGAACTGGACACGCTGGACGCCGATGAAATCATCAAGGCCGTCCATCTGATGTCGCCCACCTTTGGCGGCATCAATCTGGAAGATATCAAGGCGCCCGAATGTTTCATCATCGAACAGCGGCTCAAGGAAATCTGCGATATCCCGGTGTTCCACGACGACCAGCACGGCACGGCGGTCATCTGCGCGGCCGGGCTGATCAACGCGCTGGAACTGTCCGGCAAGCGGATCGAGGATGTGAAGATCGTCCTGAACGGTGCGGGCGCGGCAGGCATCGCCTGTCTGGAACTGGTCAAGACCATGGGCGCGCGGCATGAAAACTGCATCATGTGCGACACCAAGGGCGTCATCTGGCAGGGCCGCACCGAAGGCATGAACCAGTGGAAATCGGCCCATGCCGTCAAGACCGACGCCCGCACGCTGGAAGACGCGATGAAGGGCGCCGATGTCTTTCTGGGCGTGTCGGCCAAGGGCGCGGTGACGCAGGACATGGTCGCTTCGATGGCCGAAAATCCGGTGATCTTCGCGATGGCGAACCCCGATCCCGAAATCACCCCCGAGGATGCCCATGCCGTCCGCCCCGACGCCATCGTCGCGACCGGCCGCAGCGATTATCCCAATCAGGTCAACAACGTCTTGGGCTTTCCCTATCTGTTCCGGGGCGCGCTGGACATCCATGCCCGCGCCATCAACGATGAGATGAAGATCGCCTGTGCCGAGGCTCTGGCCATGCTCGCGCGAGAGGACGTGCCCGACGAGGTCGCGGTCGCCTATGGCCGCAAGCTGCAATTCGGCCGCGATTACATCATCCCGACGCCCTTTGATCCGCGTCTGATCCATGTCGTGCCGCCCGCCGTCGCCAAGGCCGGGATGGATACCGGCGTGGCCCGCCGCCCGATCATCGACATGGATAGCTATGTCCAGTCGCTGAAGGCCCGGATGGACCCGACCGCGACGATCCTGCAGGGCATCCACGCCCGCGCGCGTCAGGCGCAGGCGCGCATGATCTTTGCCGAAGGCGACGACCCGCGCGTGCTGCGCGCCGCCGTGGCCTGGCAGCGCGGCGGCATGGGCCAGTCCATCGTCGTCGGCCGCGAGGCGGATGTGCGCGAAAAGCTGGAAGCCGCCGGTCTGGGCGATGCGGTGCGTGAACTGACCATCGCCAATGCCAGCAATTCGCGCCATCTGGATGCCTATCATCAGGCGCTGTATACGCGGCTGCAACGCAGGGGTTTCGACCGCGAGGATGCCAACAAGCTGGCCAACCGCGACCGCCATGTCTTTGCCGCGCTGATGCTGAAACACGGCCACGGCGACGGTCTGGTGACCGGCGCGACGCGCAAGAACGCGCATGTTCTGGCCCAGATCGGCAATGTCTTTGACGTGACGCCCGCCGATGGCGCGGTCGGGATCACCGCCGTCCTGCTGAATGGCCGCATCGTGCTGATGGGCGATACGCTGGTCCATGAATGGCCCGAAGACGAGGACCTGGCCGATATCGCGACCCGTGGCGCCCATGTCGCCCGCGAACTGGGGCTGGAGCCGCGCGTGGCCTTTCTGTCATTCTCGAACTTTGGCTATCCGGTCAGCGAGCGCGCCGTGAAAATGGCCCGCGCGACCGAGGTGCTGGACCGCCGCAAGGTCGATTTCGAATATGAGGGCGAAATGACCGTAGACGTCGCGCTGAACCCGGCGGCGGCGGCGAAATACCCGTTCTCGCGCCTGACGGATGTTGCGAATGTGCTGGTGGTGCCGGCGCGGCATTCGGCCTCGATCTCGGTCAAGCTGTTGCAGGAAATGGCCGGGGCGACGGTGATCGGCCCGATCCTGACCGGCGTGCCGCAACCGATCCAGATCTGCGGGACGAATTCGACGGTGAACGACATCCTGAACATGGCCGCGATTGCGGCGGGCAAGCTGGGTCAGGTCAAGTGATAGGGGGCCCTTTTTCTGATAGCGTCAAGTATTCTCCGCGGCACGCCTTGTTGGCCTCATTCCCGCTCAAGTGCCTGTGAGATAGGATATGCCAGATTATAAAGCTATCGATTCGGAGCGCAAATGAGGGGCATTGAAGAAGAGGCGCAGGCGCAGCTGGAAGCATATATTTCTGCCAATAAGGCGTTGGGGGTCAATTTCAAACGCCCCGACGGTATGGGGCAATTGGCGGTCAAAGCCGCTGAGCTGGACTTGGAAAAGGATATGGGGCTGCTTGGCGAGTGGCGTGAGGTTTCGTGTAGCAGCGACTGGAGCTTCACCGATGCAAGGCTTCTACGAAGCGCACGCCTGGATGCCGCAGAGGCAAAATATCGCTCTGCGCAGGCAAGTAGGTTCGCTTGGTATGCAATGAGTTCGGCCGCCAAAACATATTATGCGTGCTTTATTCTGATCGTGCTGAACCTTGGGCAATTTGGCTTGATCTGGTGGCTCTTAGCGCGACAAAGCTAGGGTCTGGACTCATTGAGTTTCAAAGCCAGTAGATGACGAGGGCAGCAAGTGCGATTGCTGACAAGAATACCTTGGGGCAACGGTCGTACCGGGTCGCCACACGCCTCCAATCCTTGAGCCTGCCGAACATGATCTCGATCCGGTTGCGCCGTTTGTACCGGCGCTTGTCGTACTTGACGGTTTTCTTCCGCTGCTTCCGGCCTGGGATGCAGGCGCGTATCCCTTTGTCTTTCAACGCTTCTCTGAACCAGTCGGCGTCATAGCCGCGATCCCCGAGCAGCCAATCGACATCCGGCAGGCTGCTCAGCAATGCCCGCGCGCCGATGTAATCGCTGACCTGTCCGGCAGTGACGAACAGGTTGAGGGCGCCCCTGGCTGTCGCAGATGGCGTGCAACTTGGTGTTCATGCCGCCCTTGGTGCGACCAATCAGGCGCCCACGCCCCCTTTTTCACGCCCATGCTGGTCGCGGTGCGGTGGGCCTTCAGGTAAGTGGCGTCGATCATCACGGTCTTCTCTTCGCCGTGCCCGGCCGCCAGACCCGCCATCATTTGGGCAAAGATGCCCTTGTCGCTCCACCGCTTCCAACGGTTGTATAGTGTCTTGTGCGGGCCATAGGCTGCCGGGGCATCGCGCCACCGTAAGCCATTGCGATTGATGAAGATAATCCCGCTTACACGCGTCGATCATCGACGCGAGGCTACCGTGGGACTTGGGAAGAAGGCTCAAGACGCGCCATCTGCGCGTCCGTCAACCAAAAAAGATCCAGACATGGTCACCGCTCGCTTTTCGAACCGTGGATCACGCCGCCAGTCGGAAATCAATGGGTCCTGAGCCTGGATGTCATATCTGCCCTGCTGCCCCAATTCACCGCGTTCGGACTGGCGTTGGCGTTCGCGGAACCGGGCGCGGTCGGCGTCGGTGTATTCGCCCTGACAGCGATGGCAGCAGACGCCCGGCTCAAACTCAGGGCGTTGTTTGTCGGCGGGGGACAGCGGGCGGCGGCAGGCGTGGCACAGATCGTAATCGCCCTGTTTCAGCCCGTGGCCCAGGCTGACGCGCTTGTCGAATACGAAACATTCGCCCTGCCACAGGCTGTCTTGCTGCGGCACGTCCTCCAGATATTTCAGGATGCCGCCTTTTAGGTGAAAGACCTGATCGACGCCTTGCGACATCAGATAATTCGTCGATTTTTCACAGCGGATGCCGCCGGTGCAGAACATCGCGATGCGCTTGTTGTGAAAGCGATGGGCGTTTTCTTCCCACCATGCGGGGAAATCGCGAAAGCTGCGGGTCCGGGGATCGACGGCGCCCGCGAATGTGCCGATTTCGACCTCGTAATCGTTGCGGGTGTCGATGACGGCCACGTCGGGGGCGCTGATCAGGGCGTTCCAGTCCTGCGGATCGACATAGCGGCCGACGGCGGCGGTGGGGTCGACATCGGGCTGGCCCATGGTGACGATCTCGCGCTTCAGCCGCACCTTCATCCGGCCAAAGGGCATTTCGGCGGCGCTGCTTTCCTTCCATTCCAGCCCCGCGCAGCCGGGCAGGGCGCGGATATGGGTCAGCACGGCGTCGATCCCCGCGCGGCTGCCCGCGATGGTGCCATTGATCCCCTCGCGCGCCAGAAGCAGGGTGCCGCGAATACCGTTTGCCTCGCAGCAATCCAGCAAGGGACCGCGTAGCGCGGCGGGATCGGCAAGGCGGGTAAAGTGATACAGGGCGGCGACGGTGAACATTTCGGCCCCTTGCACCAAGTTCGCCGGTGGCGCAAGCGATCCCTGTCGTGATCGCAGCAATTTGCTTGCAGCCGGTCGGAAAAGCCGCGAACCTAGACGCCCTGACCAGAGGAGCGGGACGAGGCTGCCGGGCATGAGCATATGGGGGCGCTGATGGGCAATGCATTGATCGTCATCGATATGCAGGTGGATTTCTGCCCCGGCGGCGCGCTGGCCGTGGCGGGTGGGGACGACCTGGTCGCACCGATCAACGCCATGATGCGCGACTATGATGCCGTCATCCTGACGCAGGACTGGCATCCGGCCAATCACAGCAGCTTTGCCGACAATCACCCCGGCGCGGCGCCTTTTTCGCTGGTGGAGATGCCCTATGGCCCGCAGGTGCTGTGGCCGCGCCATTGCGTCATCGGCTCGGGTGGCGCCGATCTGGTGCCGGGACTGGACACCAGCCTTGCCGATCTGGTGCTGCGCAAGGGCTTTTGCCCGGAAATCGACAGCTATTCGGCCTTTTTCGAAAATGACCACAGCACGGCCACCGGGCTGGCGGGCTATCTGGGCGAAAGAGGTCTGAGCCATCTGACATTCGTTGGCCTTGCCCTGGATTTCTGCGTCGCCTGGTCGGCAATCGACGCGGTGAAACTGGGCTTTGGGGCGGCCGTGGTCGAAAGCGCCTGCCGGGCCATCGACCTGGACGGATCGCTGGAACAGGCGCGCCGCAACATGTGCGCCGCAGGAGTGACAATCGCATGATAACCCCGACCGTCGATATCGCGACGCGCGTATACAACCATAAATGGAAAATCGACCCGATCGTCCGTTCGCTGATCGACACCGACTTTTACAAGCTGTTGATGTGTCAGTCGATTTTTCGGAACCGTCCTGATACGAATGTGCAGTTCCAGCTGATCAACCGCACCAAATCCATCCGTCTGGCCGATATCATCGACGAAAGCGAATTGCGCCAGCAACTGGATTATGTGCGCGGGCTGTCGCTGTCGCGGGGGGAAAGCACATGGCTGCGCGGCAATACCTTTTATGGCAAGCGCCAGATGTTCCGCCCCGATTTCATGGAGTTTCTGGAAAACCTGCAACTGCCGCCCTATCGGCTGGAAAAGAAGGACGGGCAATACGAACTGACCTTTGAAGGCAAATGGCCCGAAGTCATGCTGTGGGAAATTCCTGCGCTGGCGATCATCATGGAACTGCGCTCCCGCGCCGTGCTGAACGATATGGGCCGGTTCGAATTGCAGGTGCTTTACGCCCGCGCCATGACCCGGATCTGGGAAAAGATCGAGGAATTGCGCAAGCTTAGTCCCGATCTGCGCATTGCCGATTTCGGAACGCGGCGGCGCCACAGCTTTCTGTGGCAGGACTGGTGCGTTCAGGCGATGATCGAGGGGCTGGGCGATACGCGCTTTACCGGGACCTCGAACTGCCTGATCGCGATGCGCCGCGATATCGAGGCGATCGGCACCAACGCCCATGAATTGCCGATGGTCTATGCCGCCCTTGCCGAAAACGAGGATGCCCTGCGGCAGGCCCCCTATCGCGTTCTGGCCGACTGGCACGAGGAACATGACGGCAACCTGCGCATCATCTTGCCCGACACCTATGGCACGCGCAATTTTCTGGAACATGCGCCCGACTGGCTGGCGGGCTGGACCGGGATCCGGGTCGATTCCGGTGACCCCGCAGAGGGGGCAGAGCGCGCCATCGCCTGGTGGACCAGCCGTGGCGAAGATCCGCGCGACAAGCTGATCATCTTTTCCGACGGGCTGGATGTCGCCAAGATTGCCGAGCTGTTCCACCGCTTTCATGGCCGGGTCAAGGTCAGCTTTGGCTGGGGCACCTTGCTGACGAATGATTTCCGCGATCTGGTGCCGGACAATCAACTGGCGCCGTTTTCACTGGTCTGCAAGGCCGTGGCCGCGAATGGCCGGCCCACCGTCAAGCTTTCGGACAATCCCGAAAAGGCAACCGGCCCCAAGGACCAGATCGAACGTTACAAGCAGGTGTTCGGCGTCGGCGCGCAAAGATCGGTCGCCGTCGAGGTCTGAGCGGTCCTGAAACGGAAAAGCCCCGGCCGTTTGATACGGCCGGGGTTTTCAATTCGTATTCCGGCGCCGATCAGCCGCGCCCGGCGCCTTGCAATTCGCGCCCGTTGGCGGCGTGGCGTTGTGCCAGTTTGCGCCCTTCGCGGCCCGTGCCGATCGGACGCGCCGCTGCGAATTCGTGATCCGCATCGGTCAGTTCCGGGAACAGCGCAATCATTTCCGCGCGCGCTGCCGGATCGACGGCCCGCAGCGCCTCGGTTCCGGTGAACAGCGACTCGGTCGCGGCGCCTTCGGACAGGATGATTTCGTGCTGGTCGAACAGCAGGTGGAAATATTCCAGATCTTCGGCGCTGTCGTCGATGTCGATACCGTCGATATCGGTCAGGAACTTGGCGGCGATCAGCACCTCGGTTTCGCCCATCATGCGGGCCGCGATTTTCGAGCTGATCAGAATGCGGTGCTGCTGCGAGACATACAGATCGCGTTCCGGCAGGTTCTGGCCAAGCGCGCCGGCCCGGATGCGGACGGGGCGCAGTTTCGGGAACATCTGCAGCAGTTCGGAACCCATCTTTTTCGAGCCGATCCAGCGCAGCGGCTGCAGCCCGTTGTCACGGGTGACGACCAGATCGCCGACCTTCAGATCCTCGACCGCGACATTGCCGCGATCCGTCAGGATCATGGTGCCGTTGCGAAAGCAGATGAACGCCGGGGCGTTGTCCATCTGGTAACGCGACGTATCAAGATGCGTAAAATCGTTTTGGGCGACGGATGTGATCTGAATGGATTGTATGGGTTTGGTGGTCAGCGCCTCGATCTCTTGCGCCGTTGCCCCGTGAGGCGGCGGCACAAGCCCGAGATTGCCAAGCGTGTCCTGCACCACGCGCAGCAGGACGTTCTGCGCCACAGTTCCGTCCGTGTATGTCACCGTCCCGCGATAAAGGATGCCGGTGTCGATTTCGACCGTGCCGCCCACATGCGTCACAGGATCGTCGCGGTCGGAACGGTTGGACATATTGTCGAAGGGAATCAACCCGTCCGAGTTTGAATCATACAGCGAAACTTCGTTGATGTTGCGCGCAAGCGGATTGTCGGCGCTTCCGAAGGTCTGACCGACCAGCTCCCCCGCGCGCTCAGCGCCGGCGGTGGGAGTGCCGTTGTTATACTCGGTCGGATCCAGGTCGCGATGGTGTCCCAGTAAAATGACACCGATTGTGGTGGTCGTCGGCATGGTATTTCCACTCTTTCACAGCAACCCAGAAATTGAGTTGCGACAAGTTGAACATTTGAACCTATGGGCGCGCTGACTGCCTTGGATATTGGCCATGACCTCGTCCGAAAGCGTCGGAGAGAGCAGCCGTGTGCACCCGCCAGAAACCCAATCAATACGCAAATTACAGCAGGTTTCCAGCTGTCGGAAAAGCTGGGTAATGAAACCAGCTTTATTGAAATTTTTCTAATTTTTTACCAGTCTTTGGGTGGTGTGCTGGTGTTCAGCCCCCGGAAACCCGTGGGCGGGCTGGCGATGAGGCTGCCCGCCCGACACGGTATGTCGTCTAGATCCGGTCGCGCCAGCGATTGACCAGCGGGTAACGGCGATCCAGCCAGAATGCCTTGGTGGAGATGCGCGGGCCGGGTGCGGCCTGATAGCGTTTCCATTCGCTGATATACAAAAGCTTTTCGATTTTTGCGACGGTTTCGGCATCGAAACCCTGCGCGACCAGATCGGCGAGCGACTGGTCCTTTTCCACCAGACCCTCAAGGATGGCATCCAGCACCTCGTAAGGGGGCAGGCTGTCCTGATCCTTTTGGTCGGGGCGCAGCTCGGCCGAGGGGGGTTTGGTGATGATGCGGGGCGGAATGACCTCTCCGGCGCGGCCCAGCATCCAGTCGCGGTGATTGGCGTTGCGCCAGCGGCAGGTTTCAAAGACGCGGGTTTTATACAGGTCCTTGATCGGGTTATAGCCGCCCGCCATGTCGCCATAGATCGTGCAATAGCCGACCGCGACCTCGGACTTGTTGCCGGTGGTCAGCAGCAGCGCGCCGAATTTGTTGGAAATCGCCATCAGCATGACGCCGCGCAGGCGGGACTGGATGTTTTCCTCGGTGATGTCGGGGGTGGTGCCCGCCATCAGATGGGCCAGCGCGCCAGACACGGCATCGCGGGCGCTGTCGATATGGACCTCATCCATCTTCGCGCCGATGCGGGCGGCGCAATCGGCTGCATCCTCAAGGCTTTCGGCCGATGTGAACTCGCTTGGCAGCATCACGCATTGGACGTTTTCGGGGCCGATGGCATCGGCGGCGATGGTCGCGACCAGCGCCAGATCGATCCCGCCCGACATGCCCAGAAGCGCCCTGGAAAAGCCGGATTTGCGCATGTAGTCGCGCAGGCCCAGCATCATCGCCTGATAATCCTGTTCCCATTCGTCGGGCTGGGGGTCCATCTGGCCCGGCTCTGCCCGCCAACCCGCATCGGTGTTCACGAAATCCAGATCGACCAGCATCTCGGCAAAGGGTGCCAGTTGCATGACCTTGACCGCGCCGCCATTCGGGCCGGGGTTCAGCACGAAACTGGCGCCGTCATAGACCTGATCGTCCTGCCCCCCGACCGAGTTCAGATAGACCAGCGGCAGGCCGGATTCGACGACGCGGCCGACCATATGGCCCATGCGCAGGTCCAGCTTGCTGCGGTGATAGGGGCTGCCGTTCGGGACCAGCAGGATTTCCGCCCCGGTTTCCGCCAGCGTTTCCGTGACCTCGGGCCACCAGCTGTCTTCGCAGATCGGGCTGCCGATGCGGACCGGGCCAAGGCGGTAGGGGCCAGAGATCGGGCCGGGATCGAACAGGCGCAATTCGTCGAACAACTGCTTGTGCGGCAGGTTGTGTTTCAGCACGCGGGCGACGATCTGGCCGCCTTGCAGGATGTAATAGGCGTTGAACAGCTTGCCGCCATCCGCCAGAGGTCCGCCGATGCCGATCGCCGGGCCATCTGCACAGTCGCGGGCCAGATCCGCGATCACCCGCATCGCATCGCGGGTGAATGCCGGTTTCAGCACCAGATCCTGCGTCTGATAGCCGGTCACGAACATCTCGGGCAGGGCCAGCATGTCCGCGCCGCGCGCCTTGGCGGTTTCCCATGCCGCGCGCGCCTTTTGCGCATTGCCGGACAGATCGCCCACGGTCGGGTTCAACTGGCCCAGAGTGATGCGGAAGCGTTCGGTCATGGCGGTCTCCGTGGTTCCTTCGCATTGTTGATAGGCGAGGCGGCGCGAAAGGAAAAGTCGGCCTTTGCGCCCGCTGGCCTCATGCGGTAAACCCGGTGAAAACACGGCCAACGGAAATATGGCCAGCGAAAACACGGGCAACCCGGTAGGAGAGCAGGGCGATGAAGGCAGCGATTGCCATTGCGGCGGTATTTCTGGCAAGCGCCGGGATGGCTGCTGCGGAATCGGTCATCACCAAGCAATATGATGACGGCGGCGTCTACGAAGGCACCTTCCGCAACGGCAAGCAGCACGGGCGCGGCACCTATACGCTGCCCAACGGCTATTCCTATACCGGCGATTGGGTCGAGGGTGAAATTCTGGGGCAGGGCAAGGCGAGCTTTCCCAATGGTTCCGTCTACGAAGGCGCCTTTGCCCAGGGCAAGCCGAACGGCAAGGGCCAGATCACCTATGCCGATGGCGGCACCTATGAAGGCGATTGGCTGGACGGCGAGATCACCGGGCAGGGCGTGGCGCGCTATGCCAATGGTTCCGTCTACGAAGGCGGTTTCCTGAACGCGCTGCACAATGGCAAGGGCGTGCTGACCCAGCCCAACGGCTACCGCTACGAAGGCGATTGGGTGCGCGGCGCCAAGGAGGGGCAGGGCAAGATCACCTATCCCGACGGCGCGGTCTATGACGGCGGAATGCTGGCCAACCAGCGCGCCGGTCAGGGCACGCTGACCATGCCGGACGGGCTGACCTATACCGGCGGATGGGCCGCAGGCCAGATGAGCGGCGAGGGCAAGCTGGTCCAGACCTCGGGCGACACCTACGAGGGCCGCATGGCCAATGGCAAGCGCGAGGGCGAGGGCGTCGCCACCTATCAGAACGGCGACCGCTATGAAGGCACGTTCCGCAATGACCGGCGCGAGGGGCGCGGCGTCTTTACCGGCACCGATGGCTATGCCTATGACGGCACCTGGGTCGATGGCCGGATGGAGGGCGCGGGCCGCATCACCTACCCGGATGGCGCGGTCTATGACGGTGCCTTGCTGAACGACCTGCCCGAAGGCAAGGGCCGCATCACCTATCCCGACGGTTCGACCTATGAAGGCGATTGGGTCGCGGGCGTGATCGAAGGGCAGGGCACCGCCAGATATGCCAATGGGCTGGTCTATGAAGGCGGCTTCCGCAATGCCCGCAACGACGGTCAGGGCCGCATGGTCTATCCCGATGGCTATGTCTATAACGGCGCCTGGCGCGAGGGGCAGCGCCACGGCGAAGGTCAGGCCACCTATCCCGACGGCACCACCTATGACGGCCATTTCGTCGATGGCCTGCGCGAAGGCCGTGGCCGCCTGATCACCCCCAACGGTTTCCGCTACGAAGGGAGCTGGAAGGCCGGGGAAATCGACGGCGAAGGCACGGCCACCTATCCGAACGGCGATGTCTATACCGGCAATTTCGTCGCGGCCAAGCGTCAGGGCGCGGGCGTCATGCGCTATGCCACGGGTCAGGTCGCGGCAGGCGAATGGGAAGACAACCGCCCCGTCCGCCTTGATCCCGAACAATCCGTCAACGCCCCGGCAACAGAGGCCGAAACCGCCCCGGCCGACACCCCCGAGACGCAGGTCCCGGACGAGCCCGATCAGTGAATTCGTCGCGCTGCCCGTGACGGCGGCGGTCATGTCGCGACATGCTGCGCTGAAGGGCGGCGCAATGGCACAGGCGCATATGACGACCAAGGATCGCAGCCGGGCCGACGACGCCTTGCCCTGCGGTCCCAAGGGGCGACGGAACGGCCTGTCCCCTTGGCGTCATGGACGGAACCGGAAAACTTTCCGTCCCGCAGCATATTCGGAACAGGCGACCGGGGCGTCCGGGTCTGTCGCTGCCTGTGCGGGTGGGCGTGATTGGCTGCCGGCGACCTTTGGGCGGCAGGGCTGGCATTCCGGAAAAGCAGGCGTTGCGGATTGGCGGTCGCAATGCCAAGAATGCGGCCGGAACGACCCTGAAACGGAGCCCGTCATGACACCTTTCAACAGGCCGGTGGGCCTGTCGCTTTGCGCGCTGATGGCGCTCGCGACGCCCGGACTTGCACAGGATGAGACGCCCCGGCCCGCCGAGCAGGCTGCGGTCGCCTCTGTCGCCACCTGCGGCGGCGAGACTGCCGCCTGGATCGCTAATGCGGCGGATGGATCGGATGTCTCGGGTGCCGAAAGCCCCCTGCAGATGTCGGTCGGCGCCCATGCCCAGGGCGGTGCGCTGATCGGTTTCCGCGTCACGGGCGAAAGCGAAGGCGTCCGGATCGAGGCCGTCTCGAACGATGGCGATCCCAGCATCGTGCTGCTGACCGCCGATGGCGACAGCATTGCGGAAAACGACGATGCCGGGGGCACGCTGAATTCGCGGATCGAAACCACGCTTGGGCCGGGCGATTACTGCGTGCGTGTCCAGTCATTTGACGGGGGCGGCGTGGCGGCGCAGGTGCAGGTCGGCACGCAGGACCAGCCCCGGCTGTTCGAAGACAACGTCAGCGCAAGCGACCGCATCGGGACCTGCAACGCCTCGACCGAGATGGTCGAACTGATGCCGGGCGATCTGGATCAGGGGCTTGAGAATGGCCGCGTTTCGCTGGCCGTTCCGGGCAATCGGGTCAGCTATCTGCGCTTCGATCTGGCCAAACCCACGGCGCTGACGCTGCGCGCGGAATCGGACCGGCTGGACCCGACGGTCGTGCTGTTCGACTTTGCCGGTCAGCGGCTGGCGGAAAACGACGACGCGGATGGCACCAATTCGCGGCTGGATTTCCCCGCCCAGCTTGAGGCGGGCAGCTATTGCCTTGCCGTCACGGCGCTGACGGCGGGCGAACAGGACATTCAGGTTTCGGCCGAGAAACTGGACGCGGAAAGCTTTCTGGCGGGGGCTTACCGTCGCGGCGAAATCGTCCCCCCGTTCGATGGCGATTTCCCGGTGACCCAACTGGATCTGGCCAAGCCCGCGCATACCCCCGTCCTGCTGGGGGGCAGCGCGCAGTGGTTCACCTTTCAGATCGACCGCAACGCGGTCGTCGTGATCGAGGCCTATGGCTCCCTGTCCGGCGCCGATCCGAAACTGGCGCTGTTTGGCGAAAACGGCGCAGTTCTGGCCGAAAACGATGATTACGGCGATTCGCGCGATTCCCGTTTGCCGCCGACCAGGCTGGCACCGGGCCGCTATATGATCGCGCTGACCGATGTCGGCGCGTCAGGCTTTGCCAGCGGTTCGGCGCGTGCCGTGGCACTGGTGACCGAAAGCTATCTGCGCGCCGAATAGGCGCGGCGATATCCGTTGACAGGCGCCGGTCCGGTTTCGGGCCGGCGTTTTCATGTCCGGCCGGGTGACAATCCGGGATGGGTGTTGCGAAAAGAATGGTTTACAGAGAAAAATGGATTTGTGACAGGTTAACTATCTCTTAATTCTTTGCTCCATTCCTTGCGCGTTTCATGGATATATTCGGTTTTGAGTGGGTGATTCTTTTGGTGAGTGTAATTTGATGCTCATGTTGGGCACGCTATTGGGGCTGGTATTCGGTGGTTTGGCGCTTGATGCGACCATCAATGCCACCAATTCCGACAGGGAAAATGACGACCCCGGCGAAAATCCGGGTGAAAATCTGGGCGAGAATCCCGGTCACAATTCCACGCCCGGAGACACGCTGACCGGCACCTCGGGCGACGATTGGCTGGGCGGCACGGATCGCGACGACCACCTGATCGGCGGCGCGGGCGATGACGATCTGTTCGGCGGTCAGGGCCATGACAGGCTGGAGGGTGGCGACGGCAATGACTGGCTGCATGGCGATGGCGATTACGGCCCCGGTGGGGATGACCTGCTGATCGGCGGCAATGGCGACGACATGCTGGCCGGTGACAATGGCAATGACACCTTGCTGGGCGGTGCGGGCGACGACAGCCTGATGGGCGGCGATGGCGATGACAGCCTTGTTGCCGGACCAGGCCATGACACGCTGATGGGCGGCGCGGGCAATGACACGCTGATCGCCGGGCCGGGCGAAGATGACCTGTCCGGCGGCCTTGGCGACGACCTGCTGATCGGTTCGGACAGCCCCGGTCGTGCGTGGATGCATGGCGGCGAAGGCGACGATACGATCATCGGCCATGACGATGACTTCATCGAAGGGGGCGAGGGCAATGACCTGTTCATTCTGGCCGCCGACAGCCCCGCCACGCCGCCGCTGATCGGCGATTACGATGCGCGTTTTGACCGCATCGAAATCTGGATCGACCGCCAGCCCGGTGACGCCGAACCCTGGATTTCGGTCGCGACCGATGATGACGGGATGAGCGTGATCAGCGTTGACGATATCGCCGTCGGCCGGGTTGCGGGCTCTGCGGTCGAATTGCGCGATCTGATCGTGACGCGGATGACGGGCGCCTGATTCAGCTTTTCTTTTGCTGCGTTTGGCGCTATAGCCCCTCGATCCGTTTGGGAAACCGGGCGGTTTGCATGACGGACCTTGCTGGACGACATCCCGGCCTGTGCCCGAAACCCTTGTTTCTGAAAGGAGATCCGATGTCGATCACTGCCGAGGAAAAAGCTCGCGTCATGAGCGAATTCGCAACCAAGCAAGGCGACACCGGTTCGCCCGAGGTTCAGGTCGCGATTCTGTCCAGCCGCATCGCCACCCTGACCGAGCATTTCAAGACCCATAAAAAAGACAACCACTCGCGTCGTGGTCTGCTGATGATGGTCGCGCAGCGCCGCAAGCTGCTGGACTATCTGAAGCGCAAGGAAGAAGCGCGCTATACCGCGCTGATCGCGAAACTGGGTCTGCGCCGCTGATCCGTTCGCCGATTTCGGACGACGCGCCCGTGGCTTATGCTGCGGGCGTTTTCTTTTGTCGGACAGGGTAGGGGCGGCATGGCGGCACTGGCGTTTTCGGCAGATCTGGGGCTGCTCTGGCCCGGTCTTGCACCTGACAGGGCGATTTCACGCGCGGCGGCGGCAGGGTTCACCGCGATCGAACTGCATTGGCCCGATGCAGGGGACATTCCCGCGATCCGCGCCGCGCTGGACCGGACCGGCCTGCCGCTGCTGGGGCTGAACACGGCGCGCGGCGATGTCGCAGCGGGCGAATTCGGTCTGTCGGCGCTGCCCGGCCGGTCGGATCAGGCGCGCGCGGCAATCGAGGACGCACTGGCCAAGGCCCGCGCCCTGAACGCCCGCGCCGTCCATGTCATGGCAGGCAAGGCGCAGGGCGATGCCGCGCAGGCGGGTTTTGTCGCGGCGCTGCGCCATGCCAGCGATCTGGCCGCGCCCCACGGCATCACCGTTTTGATCGAGCCGCTGAACCACAGGGATGTTCCCGGCTATTTCCTGACCGACCCGGCCCATGCGGCGGCGATCATTGCCGAAACCGGGCGCGACAATATCCGGGTCATGCTGGACTGCTATCACATGGGGATGAACGGGCTGGACCCTTTGGCGGTGCAGGCCGCATTGGGCGATCTGGTCGGCCATGTCCAGTTCGCCGCCGTTCCCGACCGAACCGAGCCTGACCACGGCCGGATCGACTATGCCGACCTGCTGCCCCGGATGGCGCAGGCCGGCTATCGCGGCTGGTTCGGCGCCGAATATCGCCCGTGCGGCGATACCGCTGCGGGGCTGGGCTGGATGAAGGGCTTTGCTGCGGGGCGAGCCGGGTCGAACGGCTGACGCTGCCATCCGACCTCATCAGGTCCGGGTCGGGATATCACCTGCATCCCGCTGGCCGTCGAAGGCGGGCGTCCGGCTATTCCGGCACCCCTCCGCTGTCGGATCCGATGGTCAAGGGTTCCGGCAGCGTCAGGATCAACGGTCGCGGGGTGATGCGTATCGGCGATCAAACCGCGCATGGCGGCCGAATTGTGGCCGGGATTCCCACGCTTATATCCGATTGATTCCCCGTCAGCCCATTCGAACGTCTGAAGGAGCTTCAGGACCACATTCTCCGACGCGGGTTGGAGTGACCGGCACCGGCCGTCCTTGCAAAGACCCAGCTGAATCTGCTCAGGTTAAGGCGCTAATCCCCCTGTCCGACCCTTGACTGCAGCGGCAGCAACAATGCTGTCGTAATCTATTGCCCCCAGCCCCCTCTATCGAGATCCATGCTCGTCGGGATTACCCCCAGGATATTAAGACGTATCTCGACCTCCTGCGCGCGCTCAATTCCCTCCTTTGAATAAGACGGATGGCCTTCAACGGCCTGCCAAAGCGTGGATTGCGGCACGATCAGAGTGCCGCCATTCATGGGCTGCACAATCTCGGCCTCAGGAACTTCTGCCGGCGCCAGAGAAAATGGCACCCAGCCCATCCAGCCGATTCCCTCACGGCTACGATCCAGGGGGTGTTGGTCCATGTAATAATGCATGGGCCCAAATCTGATATGGTGGGGGCGACGCCAGCGCGTGATGATATCGAGCAGATCCGCTCCGCTTTGCGCATCAATCTTTATGGCCGGGCGGCTTTTGTATATCTCTCCGGACAGCATTGTCGGCTGTTGGACGCCGGAATCAGAATCCCACCATGTATAGTCGAAATCGTAAAGACGTTCACTTGCCTCGTTCACCCAGATCTGATTCATCCCCTCCATGTTTCGATTTGCTTCGCGAAATTTTTCCAGGAACTCATCTTTCCGGGCCTGCAGACTGATCGGCCGCTCATGTTCGTTCCACTGAGCGGTCCATTCCACATTGAATGCGGGGATCTTTCTCATCCGGGCAAGCAGATCAAGAAAGCTATCCGCTTCCGTGTCGAAATTCGTTTGTAACTGCGGAAACTTGGCGACCAAAGTCAGATCCAATCGCTGTGTCATCAGGAAACCTATGCTGTGAAGGGGCGATATTCTCGTTCAATGCGCCACCAACCGGAGTTGAGGAATATCTGGTAGACGTAGGGGCGTTGTTGCAGAACTCTCTTCTCTGAGGGGTTCCCATCGTGAATCCAGTGGGCTACGCCCCTGGGATGAGTAATCCTGAGCGCAGCCGCTACCGCAGGACGAACTGGACATCCTGCAAGGATGCCTTGAGGCGTCGGGGGTCGTTGCTGATCTGGCTGGACAAGGACATGGTGTGGCTGGCGCCCAGGGCTGGTCGTAATGGTCGGCCGCCGGTGTTCTCCGATGCCGCGATCCAGTTCTGCCTGATGGTGAAGGTCCTGTTCGGGCTTCCGCTTCGGCAAACAACCGGGATGGTGGCGAGCATCCTGTCGATGGCCGGGCTCGACTGGCCGGTTCCGGATTTTTCGACCCTGAGCTGCAGGCAGAGGAGCATCGAAGTGCAGATATCGAGCCGCCGTGCACCGGGGCCGCTGAACCTGCTGGTGGACAGCACGGGGATCAGGTTCCCCGGCGACGGGGAATGGCTGGCGCGCAAGCATGGCACCCGCCGCCGACGCCAGTATCGCAAGGTCCATCTGGCGATGGCCCCTGTCACCGGTGACATCCGGGCGGTGGAATTCACCTCCAGCGACAAGGGCGATAGCCCCATTCTGCCTCACCTGCTCGACCAGATCCCACCTGATGAGCAGATTGGCACCGTGACCGGGGACGGCGCCTTCGACACAAGACGCTGCCACACTGCGATCCTCGAACGCGGTGGCACGGCGGTCATACCCATACGCAAGAACGGACGACGATGGCGGCAGGACTGCCCTGCCGCCGCTGTCCGCAACGAGATCCTCCGGGCAACCCAACGCCCGGGCAGGACCATATGGAGGCGCTGGTCGGGTATCACGCCCGAAGCAGGATCGAAGCCAGGATGCGGTGTCTCAAGGCATTCGGTGAACGCATCGCATCCAGAGACCCGGACCGCCAAACCGCCGAGATCCATATCCGCGTCGCTCTGATGAACCGATCCAATGCCCTCGGCTCCGCCGAGATCGAACGCGTGGCATGAAACAAACGGGGAAAGGGGCACCGGCGCTAACACCCTGACTTCTGCAACAACGCCGTTGCGACGCTAAAGCGGTGCGGATGTTGTGATTTGGTCCTCTTCAATGCACATGCTTGGATTGCATCTACCGTGTTGGCGCATCTTGATCTGCAACCACATTTTCAAAGAAATAAAATCCCATAGGCGAGCGGCGATGAAATTAGCCATTTGAAGCCGTTCAAGAGCACGCGAAACGCAAAGCGGAGCGCAATACCGAAGGGTGATCCGCGGGAACCCGCTGAGGAGCTTGTAACGTGCAGGCCATCCGCGCACCTGTCTGTGGCGCAGGTCAACCTTGCCTCTGATCTGGCGCCCTCGCGGCTTTCAAAAAGGCGTTTCATCGGCCTAATATGGGGCATGAATCTTCGACTTTCAGCTTTTCCCCTTCGCCCCGAGCGGGTGCATGAAGCCTGCGGGCCGATGGCAATCGGCTTTGCGGTGATCGCTGCGGCGCAGGCCGGTCATATCCTGTGGGTCCGCGACAGCTGGCGGCCCGAGATGATCGCACCTAGCGGCCTGAGCCCCTGGCTGGATCCTGCGCGCATCACGATAGCCCTGACAGCGGATCAGACCGAAACCCTGGCAGTGGCCGAGGAAGGCCTGCGCGATGGTGCTGTCGATCTGGTCGTCCTGGAGCTGACGGCACCTGTCGGTCTCACCGCCGGACGCAGATTGCAACTGGCGGCGCAGGCCGGACACACCACCGGGCTTTGCCTGATCCCCGAGGGCATGGGCAGTCCGGCGGCAGAGACGCGCTGGAGATGCGCTGCCATTTCCGACCCCGATCCGACCGAAGACTCGACTCTTCAAAACTGGCAGCTTATCAAGAACAAATCGGGAACAATTGGGTCTTGGCATGTTCGATGGAGCCGCGCGGCGCGTCGTCTCACTGTGGTTTCCCGGGCTGGCGAGTGACCGGGCACTGCGGGCGCGTGCTGCCCTCGGGCCTTTTGCGCTGACGATCCATCAACACAACACCAACAGGATCCATTGTTTGAACGCGGCAGCTGAGCGGTTTGGTTTGCATGTGGGGATGGCCGTTTCGGATGCCCGTGCCTTTTGTCCCGACCTGCAAAGCCGGACCGCCGACCCTATGGCCGACCGGCGCTTTCTGACCGGGCTGCGACGATGGGCGACGCGCTATTGCCCTTGGGTCGGGCTTGAGGGGAACGGTCTGGTTTTGGACATCACCGGCTCGGCCCATCTGTTCGGTGGCGAGTCGGGGCTGATCGACAGCCTGCGTCACCGCCTGACCCGCGCCGGGCTGACGGTGCAGATCGGGCTGGGTGATACGCGCGGCGGCGCATGGGCGCTTGCGCATTATGGCGGTGGTATGGCGCAGCCGGGCCAGCCCTTGGCCGCGCTTGGCCCCTTGCCGGTCGCGGCGCTGAGGCTGGAGGCTGAAACCGTCACCGCGCTGCAACGGCTTGGGCTGCGCACGATCGCGCAGCTTGAGGCTACGGCCCGCGCGCCCTTGGCGCGGCGTTTCGGACCGGAGCTGCTTCGGCGGCTGGATCAGGCCCTGGGCAGAGAGCCAGAGCAGATCTCGCCGGACCCCGACCCGCCGCATTATGGCGTGCGGATCAGCCTGCCCGATCCCATTGGGCTTGAGGCGGATGTCACGGCGGGAACCGCGCGCTTGCTGGAACGCCGTTGCAGCAAGCTGGCCGGACACGGCACAGGCGCGCGCGTGCTGGAATTGACGCTGCGCCGGGTCGATCAACAGGCCGAACGGGTGGAACTGCGCCTTGCCCGCGCCATGCGCGACCCCGCGCGCATCCTGCCGCTGTTCGCCCGGTGCATCGGCACGGTTGATTCGGGCTTCGGCATTGACCAGTTACGGCTGGAGGCAACACAGGTCGAGCCGTTGCCAACCGAACAGATCGGCACGGGCGATGCAGCCCGGGCGGACAGGCTGGACGATCTGATCACCCGCATCGGCACCCGCATCGGGATCGACAATATCCGCCGTTTTCACCCTGCCGACAGCCATATCCCCGAGCATGGCTTTACCCTTGTGCCTGCGGCCTGTTCCCGCCCCAAACCATTCTCGCCGCCCGCGCACCCCCGGCCGCTGATCCTGTTTCCGCCGGAACCGATCACCGCCACCGGCCCGCATCCGCCGCAGAGGTTTCGGTGGCGGCGCATGCAAGTGGACATATTGCGCGCGACGGGGCCTGAACGGATCGCCCCTGAATGGTGGCGCGATGACCCGAACTGGCGCAGCGGCATCCGCGATTACTGGCGCATCGAAACCATGCAGGGTCGGCGGCTGTGGCTGTTTCATACGCCGCAAAACCCCGGTTGGTTCGTGCAGGGGGAATTCGCATGATGCAGCCTGATACCCCCACCCCCGATTATGCCGAACTTTGCGTCACCTCGAATTTTACCTTTCTGACCGGGGCCTCGCACCCCGAGGAATATGTTGCGCGGGCCGCCGAACTGGGGCTGGCCGCCATCGCCATTACCGACCGCAATTCTCTGGCCGGGGTGGTGCGGGCCTATAGCGCGCTGCGCGAATTGCAGCGTGCGGTGGATGAAGCATTGCCGATCCGGTCGCAGCACCGGACGGATACATGCTCGCGGCAGGAAATCGGCACGCCCGAGGATCTCCCCCGCCCGGCTGCGGCCAGTCTGCCCCGGCTGATCATTGGCTGCCGTCTGGTGCTGTCAGACAGCGCGGTGGAGTGGCTGGCGCTGCCGGGCGACCTTGCCGCATATCAGCGCCTGACCCGGCTTCTGACCCTTGGCAAACGGCGCGCGGGTAAGGGCGAATGCCGGCTTACCCTGCAAGATCTGCTGCAAGGCGGCGCAGGTCTGATCCTGATTGCACTGCCGCAGGGCATGGCCGGGGCACAGGATATTCAAAAGGTGGTCCGGCACTTTCCCGGCTTTGTCTATCTGGGGGCTGCGCCGCGCTATGACGGCTCGGATCAGGCATGGTTTGACATCTGTGCGCGCCACGCACGGGATTGCGGTGCGCCGATGGTCGCGGTGGGCGATGTGCTGATGCACCGCGCGGCGCGGCGCCCGTTGGCGGATGTGCTGACCTGCCTGCGCGTCAGTTGCACCATCGACGATATCGGCACCCGCGCCTTGCCCAATGCCGAGCGCCGCCTGAAAGGCGCGCCCGATATGGCGCGGTTGTTTCGCCATCATCCCGATGCCCTGAGCCGCACGCTGGAAATCGCCGCCCGCTGCCGTTTCAGCCTGTCCGAACTGAAATACCAGTATCCTGATGAGGTCACCGAAGGCGGCGAAGCCCCGATGGACCGGCTGCGCCGCCTCGCGCAAGATGGCCTTGCCCGGCGCTATCCACAAGGTGCGTCGGCCCGCGCGCTTGGGCTGCTGGAAAAAGAGCTTGCCGTGGTCGAAGAGTTGAACTTCCCCGCCTATTTTCTGACCGTCCACGATATCGTCCAATACGCCCGCAGTCAGGGGATCCTGTGTCAGGGGCGCGGGTCGGCGGCGAATTCGATCCTGTGCTATCTGCTGGGCATCACCGATGTCTCGCCTGACACAATCGGCATGGTGTTCGAACGCTTCATCTCGCGCCATCGGGGCGAGCCGCCCGATATCGACGTCGATTTCGAACATGAACGCCGCGAAGAGGTGATCCAGTGGATCTATAGCAAATACGGTCGCCACCGCGCCGGGCTTTGCGCCACGGTGATCCATTTCCGGTCCCGCGCCGCGATCCGCGAGGTCGGCAAGGTGATGGGGCTTAGTCAGGATGTTACGGGGGGCCTCTCGGGGCAGATCTGGGGCCACTCAAGCGACGGCCCCGATCCTGTCCGTATCCGCGAACTGGGCCTGAACCCCGATGACCGTCGTCTGGCCCTGACCCTGCGCCTGATCCGCGAAATCATCGGCTTTCCACGCCATCTGTCGCAGCATGTCGGCGGCTTCGTCATCACCAAAGGCCGGCTGGACGAACTTTGCCCGATCGAAAACGCCGCAATGGAGGACCGCACCCTGATCGAATGGGACAAGGACGATATCGACGCGCTCGGCATCCTGAAGGTCGATGTGCTGGCGCTTGGCATGCTGACCTGTATCCGCAAGGCGTTCGACCTGCTGAAAACCCATGAAAATCAGCATTTCCGCCTTGATACCGTCCCGCCCGAGGATCCCGCGACCTACAGGATGTTGCAGGCTGCCGACGCTGTTGGGGTGTTTCAGGTCGAAAGCCGGGCGCAGATGAATTTCCTGCCCCGCATGAAGCCGCGCGAATTCTATGATCTGGTAATCGAGGTCGCCATCGTCCGCCCCGGACCCATTCAGGGCGGCATGGTACAGCCCTATCTGCGCCGCAGGCAGGGCCTTGAACAGCCCGAACCCTTTGGCCCCGCGCTGGCAGAGGTCACCAAACGCACCCTCGGCGTGCCGCTGTTTCAGGAACAGGCCTTGCAGATCGCGGTCGTCGGCGCGGGCTATACCGCAGAAGAGGCCGATCACCTGCGCCGCGCGCTGGCGTCGTTTCGGCGCATGGGCACGATTGGGGAACATCGCGACAAGTTCATCACCGGCATGCTGGCGCGCGGCTATTCCCCCGAAATCGCGGCCCGGTGTTTTTCCCAGATCGAGGGCTTTGCCGATTACGGCTTTCCCGAAAGCCATGCGGCGGCCTTCGCGCTGCTGGTCTATGTTTCGGCCTGGCTGAAACGCCATCATCCGGCGGTCTTTGCCTGTGCGCTGCTGAATGCGCAGCCGATGGGATTTTATGCCCCCGCCCAGATCGTGCGCGATGCGCGGGACCACCGGGTCGAGATCCGCCCGGTCTGCGTCAATGCAAGCCTGTGGGACAACAGCCTTGAGCGGCGGCATGATGGCACCCTGGCGCTGCGACTCGGCTTTCGCCAGATCAAGGGCTTCCGCCAGGACGATGCCGACTGGATCGCGGCGGCGCGGGGCAATGGCTACCCGGATCCGCAGGCGCTGTGGCTGCGCGCGGGCATAGCACCTGCCATTCTGGAACGCTTGGCCGAGGCGGATGCATTTTCGGGGATGCGCCTGACCCGGCGCGAGGCGCTTTGGCAGGTGCGCGCCATTCACGGGCAGGCGCCGCTGCCGCTCTTCAACGATCCGATCGACGGCGAGGCGATTGCCGAGCCACCCGCCGCCCTGCCCCCGATGCATATCGGCGAAGAGGTGGTCGAGGATTACGTCGCCACCCGCCTGACCCTGCGCGCCCACCCGATGGCCCTTTTGCGCCCGGACCTGCCGGGGCTGACCCCGCATGACGCGCTGCGCACCTCGCCCTTGCGCCGGACCACGGTCTGCGGTCTGGTCATCACCCGCCAGCGCCCCGGCACAGCCTCGGGCGTCGTGTTCCTGACGCTTGAGGATGAAACCGGGGTCAGCAATGTGGTGGTCTGGCGCAAGGTATTTGAACGCTATCGCCGTTCGGTCATGGGCGGGCGGCTGTTGCGCGTGACGGGGCGGCTGCAACGCGAAGGAATCGTGACCCATCTGATCGCCGAAGGGATCGAGGACGTGTCGTCTCTGCTTGCGACTCTGGGCCATCCCCTGGCAGATGCCATCGCGCAGACCACGCCCCAGACCGACAGCGCCCCGCGCGCGCGTCCGATGGCACGCGCGCACCACCCCCGCGAGCAGGCAAAGCGACTGTTCCCAAGCCGGGATTTCCATTAAGCGGGGCTCAGACCGTCTTCGGTAAGACCCTTGTCCCTTCTTGCCCGCCATCATGTGCCTGACATTATCGAACGCAGGCTCTCATCGTCAGGGCAGTTACAACGGACCGACACGATCAGAGCACCTCGCGCCGGGTTCAGATCCGGTGATCAGCTTCGGTTGCGGCTTCCGTTGCCCGCAGAAGCGTACAGGCATCTGTTTCCAGCGCACGCGAAAACACGATCCGTTCGACAACATCGATCCAACGTTCGCCACTCTCGATCCTGACGACAAGCGATTAGTGACAACGCAATCTTTGTGCCAGTTCGGCCTGGGTCAGGCCAGCGGCCTGCCGGGCGGCAATCAGCGCCCGGCAAAGCGCCGCGTGACCATTGCTTCTGATGGTTCTGGCCTCCCGAGGCAAAAGGGAGCCGCTGCCCAGCACCGCAAACTGCAGGGCAGCGGCGAGGATGAGCGCGTTGACCGCCGCAAGATCAGGTCTGGCGGTTTCCACACCTGGACCGAGGAACAGGCTCAGAAATTCCGCGACCACCACGCCAGCGGCACGGTTGCCCGGATGGCGTTTGAACTGATCGTCGGCACGGGAGCGGCCCGGCAGGATGTGCGGGCCATGGACTGCATGAACATTAAGGGCGGGAATATCTGGTATCGCCGAATCAAGACTGGGCAGGATGTTGAGCTTCCGCTGGAATACCTGCCCGAGCTTGTGACCGAACTTCGCCAGCTTCTGCCGACGCAGGCGACATTCATTCTGAACCGAGACGGCAACCCCAATGTGACCGAGAGTTTCGGAAACTGGTTCGCCGATCAGTGCAGCGATGCCGGATTGCCTGATGAGTGCCGGGCGCATGGGCTGCGCAAGTATGGCGCGACCCGTCTTGCGGATCAGGGCGCTTCTGAATTTCAGATTATGGCCATTCTTGCGCACAAGATCCCGCCAAGAGGCCCGGCGCTACGTCCAAGCCGAAAATCGCGTGAAGTTGGCTGCTGATGCCCTGGCGCTACTTCAATGTCCAACACCTACACCCGTTGGACAAAACGAGCAGGTAAAACCATGAAATGAATTTGGTGGTGAGCCCAACAGGATTCGAACCTGTGACCCACTGATTAAAAGTCAGTTGCTCTACCAACTGAGCTATGGGCCCATCACAGGGCGCCTGACTAGTGGCCGATGCGAATGGGGTCAAGAGGAAAAACGAATGATCTGGTGGAATCTTTTTCCAGGGCCTATATCGCCGGGATGAGCACGCAAACCTACCGGCAAACCTCTTTCGGCCTGCCTTTCATGAAGATGCATGGGCTGGGCAATGACTTCGTGGTGATCGACCTGCGTGCGGGGGGCGATCTGCCTGATGCTGGGCTGGTCACGCGCATTGCAGACCGCCATCGTGGCGTGGGGTTTGACCAGCTTGCGGTGATCGGATCCGATGACGAATCCGACGCGCGGCTGACCTTTTTCAATGCCGACGGCACGCTGTCGGCGGCTTGTGGCAACGCGACGCGCTGCATTGCGCGTTGGCTGATGGATGAAACGGGGGCGCAAAACCTGCGGCTGCGCACCGATCATGCCGTGCTTCTGGCCGAGGATGCGGGGGCGGGCTGACGCGGGTCAACATGGGCGCTCCGGTTCTGGACTGGCAGGCGATTCCCCTGGCGCAAGAGGTCGATACGCTGCATCTGCCGGTGCCGGGCGATCCGGTCGCGACGGGCATGGGCAATCCGCATATGACCTTTTTCGTCGATGACGCGGCCGCCGTGGACCTTGAGTCCTTTGGCCGCCGGAACGAACACCACCCGCTGTATCCGCAGCGCACCAATGTCGAGGTCGTGCAGGTGCTGTCCGACCGCGAGATCCTGCTGCGGATCTGGGAACGCGGGACGGGGCCGACGCTGGCCTCGGGGTCGTGTTCCTGCGCGGCGGCGGTTGCGGCGGCGCGGCGCGGGCTGACCGGGCGGCGCGTGACCGTGAACGTCCCCGGTGGCCAGCTGGATATCGACTGGCGCGAGGATGGCGTGTGGATGACCGCGCCCACCGCGCATGTCTTTGACGGGATCTGGCGCGAATGACCCAAGACGCGCCCATTTTCGCAACGCTTGGCTGTCGCCTGAACGCCTATGAAACCGAGGCGATGCGCGAGATGGCCGAGGCTGCCGGCCTGCATGGCGCGGTGGTCGTGAACACCTGCGCCGTCACCGCCGAGGCGGTGCGCAAGGCCCGTCAGGAAATCCGCCGTCTGGCCCGCGAAAACCCCGGCGCGCCCGTCATCGTCACCGGCTGCGCCGCCCAGACCGAACCCGAGACCTTCGCCGCCATGCCAGAGGTCACGCGGGTCATCGGCAACCATGAAAAGATGCAGCCCGCGACATGGGAACAGTTGCGTTCGCCCAACATGGCCCCCGACCTGATCGGCGAGACGGAAAAGATCCGCGTCGATGACATCATGTCGGTGCGCGAAACGGCGGGCCATCTGATCGACGGTTTCGGCCGTCACCGCGCCTATGTGCAGGTCCAGAACGGCTGCGATCACCGCTGCACCTTCTGCATCATCCCCTATGGCCGGGGCAATTCGCGTTCCGTCCCGGCGGGGGTCGTCGTCGAGCAGATCAAGCGGTTGCGCGACCGGGGTTTCAACGAGGTCGTGCTGACCGGCGTCGACCTGACCAGTTGGGGTGCCGATCTGCCGGGGACGCCGCGGCTTGGCGATCTGGTCATGCGCATCCTGCGTCTGGTGCCGGACCTGTCGCGCCTGCGCATCAGCAGCATTGACAGCATCGAGGCCGACGACAACCTGATGCTGGCCATCGCGACCGAACCGCGCCTGATGCCGCATCTGCACCTGTCCTTGCAGGCGGGCGATGACATGATCCTGAAACGGATGAAGCGCCGCCACCTGCGCGATGACGCCATCCGTTTCTGCGAGGATGCCCGCCGTCTGCGCCCCGGCATCGTCTTTGGCGCCGATATCATCGCCGGTTTCCCCACGGAAACCGAGGCGATGTTTGAAAACAGTCTGAAGCTGGTCGATGACTGCGGCCTGACCTTTCTGCACGTTTTCCCCTATTCCGCCCGCAAGGGCACGCCTGCCGCGCGGATGCCGCGCGTGCCGGGTCAGGCGATCAAGGAACGCGCCGCGCGTCTGCGGGCGGCTGGCGACGCGGCCCTGACCCGCCATCTGCAGGCCGAGGTCGGCCAGACCCTGCGCGTATTGACCGAAGGCCCGCGCCTTGGCCGGACCGAACGCTTTACCGAGGTCGCCTTTGACCGCGACATGCCCGAGGGCACGCTGATGGATGTCACCATCCGCGGCCATGACGGCGCGCGGCTGGTCGCCTGATGCAGGTGCTGCTGCACGGCAGCCTGATGGCGGACCGTGCCAGCACGAATCGCGAAATCGAACGCGCCTTTGGCCTGCCGGACCGCAGCATCACCAGCCCTGAATCGCTGCTGAACGCGCTGGCCACGCATCCGCCCGCCCGTGTCATCTGGCAAGGTCACGGTGCTGCGGTCGCGGCGCTTGGGCTATATGCCGACCGGATCGAGGCCGCACTGGGCCGGTTGGAGCAGTTCGATCTGGATATCGACTGATCGTGCCGGGGCGGCTGGTCGCGCCAGTGGACCGGCCGGGCAGCCTTTGCGGTTTTGCGTGGTCTGCCTGACGGCTGCCGCATCGACCTTTATTCCGGGCGACCGCGCGACATGGTCGTCCGCCGGATTGTCATCACCCTGTCATCCGGCTGCGCAATCAACGACCTGCTTGTCTGCGTCGGACGCGCCATGCCATCCTTGATCGTGCCAAGCTGAGCCGAACCGCCCATGCCGGGATCCAGAATGTCCCCAGCCACGCCGCAGACCGGAACCTTTGCCGAGGTATTCCGGGCCTTTCTGAAACTGGGCCTGACCTCTTTCGGCGGGCCGATCGCGCATCTGGGCTTTTTCCGGGATGAGCTGATCGCACGGCGCAAATGGTTGTCCGACAGCGATTATGCCGATCTGGTCGCCCTGTGCCAGTTCCTGCCCGGCCCGACCTCGAGTCAGGTGGGCTTTGCGCTTGGCCTGATGCGGGCGGGGTGGCGAGGGGCGCTGGCGGCCTTTGTGGGCTTCACGCTGCCATCGGCGCTGATGCTGACCGCCTTGGCGCTGGCGGCCAGCCGGTTTCAGGCGCTGCCCGACAGCGGCGTGCTGCAGGGGTTGAAAATCGTCGCGGTGGCGGTCGTCGCGCAGGCGGTGCTGGGCATGGCGCGCAGCCTGTGCCCTGACGCGCCGCGCGCGGGGATTGCGGTGGCGGCGCTGGTGGTGCTGGCGCTGATGCCCGGTGCCTTTGCCATGCTGGCGGTGATCGTGCTGGGCGGCGCGGCGGGGCTGGTCCTGTGCCGTGCCACGCCGCAGGAACCTGCGCTGGCGGCATTTCCCGTCAGCCGCCGGGCGGGGGGGGCGGCGCTGCTGGCCTTTGTCGCGGGCTTTGTGCTGCTGCCGCTGCTGGCGCCCCTTGGCCACGGGCTGGCGATGATCGACGGCTTTTTCCGCGCCGGATCGCTGGTCTTTGGCGGTGGTCATGTCGTCCTGCCCCTGCTGCAGGCGGAAACCGTCGCGCAGGGCCGGGTCGCGCCGGATCTGTTTCTGGCCGGTTACGGTCTGGCGCAGGCGGTGCCGGGGCCGCTGTTCACCTTTGCCGCATGGCTGGGCGCGGTGGGCGATCTGCCGCCGAATGGCATTGCGGGCGCGGTGGTCGCGCTGCTGGCGCTGTTCGCGCCCGGCTTTCTGCTGCTGGTCGCGGCCTTTCCCTTCTGGTCGGCGCTGCGCCGCCAGCCCCGCGCGCAAAATGTCATGCAAGGGGCGAATGCGGCGGTGGTGGGCGTGCTGGCGCTGGCCCTGTATGACCCGGTTTTTACCAGCGCGATCAAGGGAAAGCCCGATTTCGCGCTGGCCGTCCTGTGCTTTGTCGCGCTGACCGCCTTTCGCCTGCCGCCCTGGGTGGTGGTGCTGGCGGGCGGGCTGGCCGGGGTGGCGCTGCCTGTGGCCGCATGATCGCCACTTGCCGCCGACCCGCGAATGAGACCAGACTGTCACCATATGGATGGCGAACCGCAATCGTGGCAAAGGGGGACAGCATGGCGGACAAGGCGACGATCTATGATATCGGTCTGGACAGGAATCCGGCCAATTTCGTGCAGCTTTCCCCGCTCAGCTTCATCCGGCGCACCGCGCAGATCTATCCGGACCTGACCGCCGTGGTCTATAACGACCTGCGCCGCACCTGGGCCGAAACCTACGCCCGCTGTTGCCGCGTCGCGGGCGCGCTGGCCGGGCGCGGGATCGGCAAGGGCGACACCGTTTCCGTCATCGCCGCCAATATCCCCGAGATGTTCGAGGCCCATTTCGCCATCCCCATGACGGGCGCGGTCCTGAACACCATCAATTCCCGTCTGGATGCCGAGGCGATCGCCTTTATCCTCAACCATGCCGAGGCAAAGGTCCTGCTGGTCGATCCCGAATTTGCCGAAGTCGTGGACCGCGCCATCAAGATCGCCCACCGCCCCGATATGCTGGTCGTCGATATCCTGGACCCGTCCTTCGCGGGCGGGCAGCGGATCGGGCGCATCACCTATGACGACCTGCTGGCCGAAGGCGACCCGAATTTCGCATGGGTCATGCCGGGCGACGAATGGGACGCGATCAGCCTGAACTATACATCCGGCACGACCGGCGATCCCAAGGGCGTCGTCTATCACCACCGGGGCGCGGCGCTGAATGCCATGTCGAACATCATCACATGGGGCATGGGCCATCATGCGCGCTATCTGTGGACGCTGCCGATGTTTCACTGCAACGGCTGGTGTTTTCCCTGGACGATTGCCGCCAATGCGGGCGTGTCGATCTGCCTGCGTGCCGTCCGGGCCGAGCCGATCTTCCAGCTGTTCCGCGATGAAAATGTCACGCATTTCTGCGGTGCGCCCATCGTCCTGAACATGCTGGTTCACGCACCCGATGAGCTGAAGGATTTCGACCACGAGATCAAGGTGATGACCGCAGGCGCCCCGCCCCCCGCCGCCGTCATCATGAACATGGAGGCGATGGGCGTCGATGTGACCCAGGTTTACGGGCTGACCGAAACCTATGGCCCTTCGGTCGTCAGCGCATGGCAGGGGAAATGGGACGCGCTGGATGCGGATGCCCGGTCGCGGATGAAGGCCCGGCAGGGCGTCAAGAATGTCGTCTTGGACGACATGATGGTCGCCGACCCCGCCACGCTGGAACCCGTGCCCGATGACGGCGTGACGATCGGTGAAATCTTCATGCGCGGCAACAATGTCATGAAAGGCTATGTGAAAAACCCCACGGCGACGGCCAAAGCCTTTGGCGGCGGCTGGTTCGCCTCGGGCGATCTGGGGGTGATGCATCCCGATGGCTATGTCGAGATCAAGGACCGGTCGAAGGATATCATCATCTCGGGCGGGGAAAACATTTCCTCGGTCGAGGTCGAGGACGTGCTGTATCGCCACCCCGCCGTGATGGAGGCGGCGGTGGTCGCGCGGCCGGATGAAAAATGGGGCGAAACGCCTTGCGCCTTTGTCACGGTGAAACCCGGCCAGCAGATCACCGAAACCGACCTGCTGGAATTCTGCCGCCAGCATATGGCGCGCTTCAAGGTGCCAAAGACCGTCGTCTTTACCGAATTGCCCAAGACCTCGACCGGCAAGGTGCAGAAATTCGTGCTGCGCGACCGGGCGCGGGCGCTTGGGGATCAGGGTGGCGGTGCGGGGTTCTGAACCGGCGGCAGGGGGGCGTTGCGCCCCTGATTCTGTCTGATCGCAGACCGCGCGCCGCACCGCGCAACCACCGGGCGAAACGCTGGCGGCGCGACCGTGCCGGGCGACGCCGCGCGCCCCTCTGCTGCCCCGGTCCGGGGCCCGATCTGTGCCGGCGGCCAGCGGCGCGGATTGTTCATCCAACTGATATAACTCGTATTTTCGTGGCCGAAATCCAACGATCACGCTTCCGGCATCAAGCGCACTTGCGCAAGGCCGCCATTCTGTAATGATCGAAACAGGGACGCGCGAAAAGACCGACATAACGGACAACTGGCCCGGCAGGAAACCGGCATCGCAGGGGGAGGGAGCCTGAAGATGACTTCGGAAATGACCACCACGCAGATCGACCGCATGTGGGGGCTGATGCAGCGCGCGCAGCAACTGGGTATCAGCGCCCACAGCAATGCGCTGGCCAAGGCGACGGGATCGGAATTTTCCGTCGTCGATGCCTCGACCGTCAGCGAAGCCTATCTGCGCGCCATGTTGGATCTGGCGCAGCGCCCCTGGGATCTGGTGACCTATCAGCATGAGGTCATGCGCGATGTCGGCAAGGCCTGGATGAACGCATGGCGCGCGACGGAAAGCGAAGGCCCGGCCGACCGGCGATTCCGCGATGCGAAATGGGATGAAAACCCCGCCAACCGCGGTATGCGCGACGCCCATCTGGCGCTGGAGGCCGCGACCGACCGCCTGCTGTCCACCCTGCCAAGCGGCACCAAGGAACAGTTGCGCGTGCAATTCTATACCCGCCAACTGCTCAGCGCGCTGTCGCCCAGCAACTTTCTGATGCTGAACCCCGCCGCCCGCGACCGTTTCATGCGCACCGAAGGCGACAGCCTGCTGGACGGGCTGGAAAACCTGCTGAACGATATCGAACGCGGCGACGGGCGGCTGGATATCGCGACCAACGACACCTCTGCCTTCGAGGTCGGCCGCGATCTGGCGACGACGCCCGGTCAGGTGATCTATCAGAACGAATTGATGCAGCTCATCCATTACGCGCCGCTGACGGAAAAGCAGTTCAGGCGCCCGCTGCTGTTCGTGCCGCCCTGGATCAACAAATACTATATTTTCGACATGAAGCCCGACAACAGCATGGTGCGCTACATGCTGGAACAGGGGCACAGCGTCTTTCTGATTTCATGGGTCAACCCGACCCGCGAACATGGTCATCTGAGTTTCGAGGATTACATGCGGCTTGGTCCCCTGACCGCGCTGGACCAGATCACCAAGGCGACCGGGGAAAAGGAATTCGATATCCTCGGCTTTTGCATCGGCGGCATTCTGGTCACCGCGACACTGGCCTATATGGCGGCAAGGGGCGACAAGCGCATCAAGACCGCGACGACGCTGGCCACGATGGTCGATTTCACCGATGTCGGTGAAATCGGCGTCTTCATCGACCGCGAAAGGGTCGAGGCGCTGCGTCACCACATGGCGGAAAAGGGCTATCTGGAAAATCACCATCTGCAGGACATGTTTTCGATGATCCGCGAAAACGATCTGGTGTGGTCCTTCCATGTCATGAACTATCTGATGGGGCGCAAGCCCCCGGCCTTTGACCTGCTGTTCTGGAATTCGGACAGCACCCGCCTGCCGGCCGCGATGCTGCTGTGGTATCTGGAAAAGATCTATATCGAGAACGGCTTGCGCAAACCCGGCCATCTGACCATGGACGGCGTGCCGATCGACATCAGCAAGATCGACATCCCCTTTTACGTCCTGTCCACCAAAGAGGACCATATCGCCGTCTGGACCTCGGTCTATCCGACGACGCAACTGCTGGGGGGCGATACGACCTTTGTTCTGGGCGGCTCGGGCCATATCGCGGGAGTCATCAACCCGCCCGCGACACGCCCGAAATACGGCTATTGGACGCGGCCCGACTATCCGCAAAATCCGGCCGAATGGCTGTCGGGGGCGGAACGCCACGAAGGTTCGTGGTGGCCGCATTGGGCGAACTGGATCGCGGCTCTCAGCCCCGGGGACCAGGTGCCCGCCTATCAGCCCGGCAAGGGCAGGCTGAAGCCCATCGAGCCCGCACCGGGCAGCTATGTCCGCGCCCCGTGATGGCCATTGCCGCGACGCGGTGACGACTGTTGCCGCGATACAGCGAGGGCGCTTTTCGGGGCGCCGCACCGCTGCGCTTGACTGATGCGGCCGCGCCACAGGCTGGTCGTCACGCAATCGTTATTCCTTGCGCATCCGGCCCCTGATCCGGCGGTTTATCCGCTGGATTGTCGTTTCAACCGACTGAAACACGCATGAAATCGCAAATGACGCGCCCGCGATCCCGCGTGATCGTTGCGGGACGGCGCCGCGCGCGGCGCAATCGCGTATGGGTTCCGCATATTTCGCGACCCGGCGGAACGATTGACGCAAGACAGGCGGCTGCCTATTTTTCTGCGGTGCAGCATCGTTCTGGCGCTGCAATTGGATCGCTGATCAGGGAAAGGGCACAGGCAGGTTGCCGTCATGTTCGAAGCCGCGCGCAATTCGATTTTCCGGCGCTCGCTGTCGGGGCTGGATATCCGGAACCCGGACGGGTTGCAGATCACGCTGCGCGGCCTGTCGCCGCGCGACGTCCAGCAACATCAGGACCACCTGCAACGCCTGACCCCCGAAGACCGCCGCCTGCGCTTTCACAGCGCCATGAGCGATGGCGCGATCATCGATTACGCCCATCGTCTGGACTGGAGCCATGCCTATATCTTCGGCATTTTCGTCGATGGCATCCTGCGCGGCGTGGGTGAGCTGGTGCGGATCGACGACACCAACGAAGGCGAGCTTTCGGTGTCCGTCGAAAAGGAATTCCAGAAGGCCGGTCTGGGCCGCATCCTGACCCGCGCGCTGGTCGTCGCGGGCCGGAAACTGGGCCTGAAACGCATCCGCATGCTGTATGTCCGCGAAAATACCAGGATGAAGGCGCTGGCCAACAATCTGGGCGCAACGTCGCAATACGCCCATGACGTGATGGAAGGCGTGGTGTCGATCGACGCCGATGCCGACGCCGGCGACCAGCCCCTGCGCGCCGGTTGAACCGCTGCGGCGCGGCACCGCGCCAGCGGCCTGCGTGCCCCCATTCGAACATTCAGGTTTCATTCACCAGATGCGTTCTGGCCAGCTTGACTCTGCCATCGCGCGAATGTCAGGCTTGACCCTGGACAGCCCGACCGGAACAGGGGCTGCGGGAGAAAATCAGGGGGAAGATTTCCACGAAAAAGGTGCTTGTTGCGGCGGTGTTCGGCCTTGCCGCATCGGTTGCCGCCCATGCCGATGGCGTGGTGGATGTGTCCAATGTGAACAGCGATCTGATCGCGACCGCGGATGACAAGAAATATACCATCGCCACCGTGGTCAAGGTCGACGGCATCGCCTGGTTCGACCGGATGCGCGACGGGGTGGAACAGTTCAAGGGTGACACCGGCCATGATGTCTGGATGATCGGCCCGTCGCAGGCCGATGCGGCGGCGCAGGTGCAGATCGTCGAAAACCTGATCGCGCAGGGCGTCGATGCGATCACCATCGTGCCCTTTTCGGTCGAAGCGGTCGAACCCGTGCTGAAAAAGGCCCGCGATGCCGGGATCGTGGTGATTTCTCACGAGGCGTCGAACATCCAGAACGTCGATTACGATATCGAGGCATTCGACAACCTCGCCTATGGCGCCAACCTGATGAAGGTTCTGGGCGAGGCGACCGGGGGCAAGGGCAAATATGTCGCCACCGTCGGCAGCCTGACCTCGAAAAGCCAGATGGAATGGATCGACGGCGCGGTGGCTTACCAGCAGGAACATTTCCCCGAAATGTCCGAGGCGATGGGCCGTCTGGAAACCTATGACGACGCCAATCAGGATTACACCAAGCTGAAAGAGGCGATGACCGCTCATCCCGATATCGTGGGCATCGTCGGCGGGCCGATGCCGACCTCGGCCGGTGCGGGCCGGATGATCGCCGAAGGCGGGCTGAAGGGCAAGGTGCATTTCGCGGGCACCGGGCTGCCCTCGGTCGCGGGCGAATATCTGGCGAATGGCGATATCGGCTATATCCAGTTCTGGGATCCGGCCGTCGCGGGCTATGCCATGAACATGCTGGCCGTCGCCGCGCTGGAAGGAAAGCGTGACCAGATCGCCGCAGGTCTGAATCTGGGTCTGGAAGGTTATGACAGCCTGATTGCCCCGGTCGAAGGCCAGCCGAACATCCTGTATGGTGCCGGTTGGGTCGGCGTGACCGCCGAAAACATGGCCGATTACGACTTTTGATCGCAACGGCCGGGGCTGGTTGTCCGGCCCCGGTCTGCACACGGCCCGACTACGGATCTCGGATACGGATCGAATCATGGCGCCCTTGATCGAGCTACGCGGCATCACCAAACGCTTCGGCGGGGTGACCGCTCTGGATGACGTTTCGCTGCGGATCGAACCGGGCGAGATTCATTGCCTTGCCGGGGAAAACGGGTCGGGCAAATCGACGATCATCAAGGTGATATCTGGGGTCTATACGCCCGATCAGGGCGAAATCCTGATCGACGGCACAGCCGTTGGCGCGCTGTCGCCGCCCCTGTCCATCGCCCATGGCATTCAGGTCATCTATCAGGATTTTTCGCTGTTTCCGACGCTGACGGTGGCGGAAAACATCGTGCTGAACAGCCTGCTCAAGGACGGGCGGCGCGCAATCAACTGGCGCGTCGCCCGCCGCGATGCCATCGAGGTTCTGGAAAGGCTGGGCGTCCAGCTTGACCCGTCGGCGACGGTGGAAACGCTGCCGACCTCGGGGCGGCAGATCGTGGCGATTGCCCGCGCGGTGCTGGCCGATGCGCGGCTGATCATCATGGACGAACCCACCACCGCCCTGACGGGAAAAGAGGTGGACAACCTGTTCCGCATCGTCCGCGATCTGCAATATCATGGAATCGCGGTGCTTTTCGTCAGCCACAAGATGCGCGAGATGCTGGAGATCAGCGAAAGGCTGACCGTGTTCCGCAATGGCCGCAAAGTCGCCGAAGGCCCGATTTCCGAATTCGACGAACCGGCGATCACCCGCGCCATGACCGGCCGCGACCTGACCGCGCGCCGCTATGACTGGGTGCCGACCCGTGGCATGCCCCGGCTGGAACTGCGCAGCCTGACCGTGCCCGGCGAAATCTACGACATCAATCTGGCGCTGATGCCGGGCGAGGTCGTGGGCGTGTCCGGCCTGATCGGCTCGGGCCGGACGGAACTTGCGCTTGCGCTGTTCGGGATGCGGCCCGGCTACCGGGGCGAGATCTGGCTGGACGGCAAGCCCGCGCATCTGCAGACCGTGCAGCAGGCCATCACCGAAGGCATCGCCTATGTCCCCGAGGACCGGCTGAGCGAGGGGCTGTTTCTGCCCAGATCGATTCAGGACAATGCCATCGCGGGTTCGATCCCCGGCTATTCGCGCGGCGGGTTGCTGGATTTCCGCCGCGCCCGTGCCGACACGCTGGACATGTTCAAGGCGATGCAGATCGCCGCGCCGGGCACGGATGCCGCCGTCAGCACGCTGTCGGGGGGCAATCAGCAGCGCGTCGTGATCGGGCGCTGGCTGATGACCGGCGCGCGCGTCCTGATCCTGAACGGGCCGACGGTGGGGGTCGATGTCGGATCCAAGGCACAGATTCACGCGATCATTCATGGCCTTGCCCGCGACAAGGGGCTGGCCGTCCTGATGATTTCCGACGACCTGCCCGAACTGGTGCAGAACTGCAACCGCGTCGTCCATATGCAGCAGGGCCGCCTGACCGGCGAGCTGTCGGGCGATGCGCTGACCGAGGATGCGGTCGGCGACAAACTGCGTTTCCGGGGGTAGGGGATGAGGCTTGCAGCAAGCAGCGACATGGTGATTGCGGCGATCCTGATCGTCGCCATGGTGGTGATCGGACTGATCAACCCGGCCTTCTGGTCGCTGGACAATCTTTTCAGTCTGCTGAAGTCGAATGTCGTCATCGGCATCATGGCGCTGGCGGTGCTGCTGGTGATGCTGTCGGGCGGCATCGACGTGTCATTCACCGCATTCGCCGTGGCGGGCATGTATCTGACCGTTCGGACGATGGTCGATATCGGCTATGACGGCGTCGTCCTGCCCCTGCTGGCCGCGACCGGGATCGGCGCGGCGCTTGGGCTGGTCAATGCGCTGATCGTCCACAAGCTGCGGATGATCCCGCTGATCGTGACGCTTGGCACCGGGGCGGTGGTGCGCGGGCTGGTGCTGGGTCTGGTCGGCACCTCCATCGTCAATATCAACAAGATGCCCAGGGAACTGATCGCATTCGGTCGCAGCGATATCCTGACCATGACCAATGCCGGGGGCACGACATTCGGCCTGACCGCGATGCTGCCGATCTATCTGGGGCTGGCGCTGGTGCTGCATCTGGTGCTGACGCGCACGCTGATCGGGCGTTCCGTCTATGCCTATGGCGCATCGCCCGAGGCGGCGAAGCGCGTCGGTTTCCCGATCGGGCGGACGCTGGTGTTCGTCTATGTCACGGCGGGCGCGCTGGCCGGGCTGGCGGGCATCTTGCAAAGCGCGATGATCTGGCAGGCCAACCCCCGCGATTTTCTGGGCTGGGAACTGGACGTGATCGCCGCTGTCGTGCTGGGCGGCGCCTCGATCTTTGGCGGGCGCGGGACGGTTCTGGGCACGGTGCTGGGGGTGTTCATTCTGGTGATGATCAAGAATTCGCTGATCCTCATGGGGATCGAAACGACCTGGCAGCGGGTCGTGGTAGGCGGCATGCTGATCGCGGCCACGGCGCTGACCGCGCTGCGCGATCGCAAGGCGCTGGTATAGGGGGCGCCGATGACCACCGAAACCACCCCCGCAAAACCCGCGCCCCAAAAGACAGAAACGAAACGCAACTGGTTCGACACCAACCTGCAACTGGCGGTCGTCTGCGTGCTGATCTTTGTCGTCATGGCGCTGCTGAACCCGCGCTTTCTGACGCCCTACAACTTTCAATCCATGGGCTTTTTCGCGCCAGAGCTGGGGATTCTGGCCATCGCCATGATGATCGCCATGCTGACCGGCGGGATCGACCTGTCGGTCGTGGCGATTGCGAACCTTGCCGGGATCGCGGCCGGCCTGTGGTTTCAAAAGGCAGGCACCGGCGGCATCGGCATGGTTGTCGGCGGCGTGGCGATTGCGCTGATCGCGGGCACGCTGGCGGGCCTGTTCAACGGGCTGGTCATCGCGAAACTGCGCGTCACGCCGATTCTGGCGACGCTTGGGTCGGGACAGGTCTTTACCGGCCTTGCTGTCGTGCTGACGGGCGGGCCCGCCATCGTCGGTTTCCCGCAGGCGTGGAATGCCATCGGCAATGCCAAGCTGGCGGGCGTGCCGGTGCCGCTGGTGATCTTTGCGGTGATCTGCGTGGCGACCTGGGCGCTGCTGGCGCGCACGCCCTTTGGCCTGAACCTGATGCTGATCGGCACGAACCCCAAGGCGGCGGTCTTTGCCGGGCTGCGGCGCAGCCGGATGATCCTGTATAGCTATGCCTTTACCGGCTTTCTGGCGGCGATTGCGGGCATCCTGCTGTCGGCGCGGACCAATGCCGCGAAATCCGATTACGGCGCATCCTATCTGTTGCAGGCGGTGCTGATCGCGGTTCTGGGCGGGACCAATCCGGCGGGCGGCAAGGGGTCGGTGCTTGGGGTGGCGCTGGCGCTGATTTCGCTGGTGCTGCTGTCGTCGGGGTTCCAGATGATGCGGGTGTCGCTGCATATGATTGACTTCATCTGGGGCGCCTTCCTGATTCTGGTCATTGCGCTGAATGCCTGGCGCAACCGCAAATCCGAAGGATAGCCATGGTGGTTTCGATCCCGCTTTTCCGCGAACTCGCGGCGGATGCACCGCGCATCATCGCCACCGCCCAGGGCATGAGCGCCAGCCTGCGCCGCTATCCGACAGGCATCGAATCGCTGACCATCGCCACGCCGCGCGGATGGGTCGAGCTGTTGCCCTGGCTGGGCCAGATGGTCTGGGATGCGGAATTCGACGGGGTGCGGCTGACCATGGGCAGCCCGTTCGAGGCGCCGCGCCCGGCGCGCGTCATCGTCGAAACCTATGGCTGTCTGGCCTTTCACAGCGGGCTGCTGCGCAACGGCTGCCCCGGTCCGGGCGACGACCACCTGCTGCATGGCGAAATGGCCTGCGCCACGATGGATTCCGCGCGGCTGGAAATCGGCACGGACGGGCAGGGGCCGTTCATGCGGCTGGCGGGGCATGTCGATCACATCATGGGCTTTGGCCCGAATTACCGGGCGGAACCTTCGGTCATGGTCAGGCCCGATGCGACGGTATTCGACATGGCGATGCGGGTGACGAACCGCAGCTTTGCGCCGATGGATCTGATGTATATGGCCCATGCGAATTTCGGTTTCGTGCCGGGCGGGCGCATCCATCAGGCGGCGCCCTGGACGCCGGATCGCACCCGCGTCCGCACCGCCATTCCCGCGCATGTCCCGGCGACGCCCGCCTATCGCGCCTTTCTGGACGAACTGGCCGCCCGGCCCGACGCGATGGAGCGGCTGGACCAGCCGGAGCGCTATGATCCCGAACAGGTTTTCTACATCGAACAGCCCGCGACCGATGCCGCCGGCCTGACCCATCTGATGCTGGAACGCCCCGAGGGCGACGGTTTCGTGATGACCTATGCGCCTGCGGAATTTCCGAAACTGGTGCGTTGGGTGCTGGTCAATGGCGATGCGCAGGTGGCGGCTTTCGCGCTGCCCTCGACCTGCTATCCCGAAGGCTTTTCGGCCGAACAGGCGGCGGGCCGCGTGCGGCAGCTTGCGCCCGCCGAAACGGCCGCGTTTTCCGTCAGCATGGGCTATGCCGACCGGGCGGCGGCGCAGGATATCGCCGCGCGCATCGCGGGTTTGAACAAAGGATAGGATGATGGCGGGCCGGATTGGCGTGATCGGATCGAATATGGTTGACCTTGTGACCTATGTCACGCGGATGCCCGAACGCGGCGAAACCATCGAGGCGCCCAGTTTCGACATGGGTTACGGCGGCAAGGGCGCCAATCAGGCGGTCGCGGCGGCGCGGCTTGGGTCGGATGTGATGATGCTGACGCGGGTCGGGGATGACATCTTTGGTCAGGGCGTGCTGGAAAACCTGCGCGAACAGGGCATCGACGTGACCCATTCCGCCAAGGTGCCGGGCATGGCGAACGGCGTCGCCCCGATCTTTGTCGAACCGTCGGGCGAAAACCTGATCGTCATCGTCAAGGGCGCCAATGCCACCCTGTCCCCCGCCGATATCGACGCGGCGGCGGATGATCTGAAACGCTGCGACCTGATCCTGCTGCAGTTGGAAATCCCGCTGGATGCTGTCTATCATGCCGTTGCTTTCGCTGCGGAAAACGGCATCACCTCGATCCTGAACCCGGCGCCCGCCGCGCCCGATCTGGATGTGTCGCGGCTGAAGGGGCTGGGCTGGTTCTGCCCCAATGAAACCGAACTGGCCCTGTTGACCGGCCTGCCCACCGAAACCGAGGATGACATCACCGCAGCCGCCCGCGCCCTGATCGCGCGCGGCATCGAAAATGTCGTGGTGACGCTTGGCGCGCGCGGGGCGCGGCTGGTGACCGGGGACAGCGTCACCCGGATCGCGCCGGTGCCGGTCACGCCGGTCGATACGACCGGGGCGGGGGATGCGTTCATCGGGGCGTTTGCGCATTTCCACGCGGGCGGTGCCGCGCCGCAGGATGCGCTGGCGCAGGCCGCGCGTTATGCGGCGCTGTCGATCACCCGGCGCGGGACGCAGAAATCCTATGCCACGCCCGACGAATTCGCCGCATTCGCCGCATCCCATCCCGGCTGAGCCACCGCGCGCGCCGGGTCCAGACAGTCGATCAGCCGCCGCCCAAGCGGGCCGGGCCTGCGATGCGCGGGCCATGCCGCGACGACGGTGCGGACGGGGTGGAACTGCATATCCTCGCAGGTCAGGGCCACGACCTCGCCGCGCCTGATTTCCGCCTCGAAGGTGCGGGTGCCGGAAAAGCACCAGCCCAGCCCCGCCTTGACCATATGCTTGATCCTTTCGACATCGTTCACCGTCCAGACATCGGTTGAAAACAGCCGCCCGACGCGCTCCATGTCGATGCGGGGCGAACCGACGTAATAGATCTGGCGCTCGCGGTCGAAGGCGCTCATCGGCAGGGGCCGGGGCAGGCGGGTCAGGCGGTGGCCCGTGGCGCAGACCGGGCCCAGAGTCTCGCTGCCCAGATGCCGTGCCGCGATATCCGACGGAATCGCGGCAGCCAGCGTCAGGGCAAAGTCGATGCCGCCGTCGCGCAGATCATCCCACAGCGTCGCCAGCGAGGAATTGAAGAACTGGATCCGCGTCTGCGGATGTTCGGCGGAAAAATCGGCCAGCGCGCGGATCAGGTCCGCCTGCGGAAGCAGCACATCGACCAGCACGCGCAGCCGCGTTTCCTGCCCCTTTTCCAGCGACACCGCATGAGAGGTAAAGCCGCGCGCCCGTTCGACCACCGCGCGCGCCTCGGCCAGCAGGGCGCGGCCGCGTTCGGTCAGTTCGGACCGGTGCGGGCCGCTCCCCAGCAGGGCAAATCCGCAATGGCTTTCCAACTGCGCCAGCGAATAGCTGATCGAGGAAATCGGGCGCCGCAATTCCCGCGACGCGGCGGTCAGCCCGCCATGATCGACGACGGCGCAAAAGGCGGTCAGGTGATCGACAAGGTTGGGGTGCATTTCAAGAAACCTGAAAGAACTTTGCTATTCTTTTCGGTTTACCGGAAAGCAAATGCAATGCTAGCCTTTCCAGACATCCAGAGGTCGCAGATCGACCTGCAAGACTGTTTTGGGAGGAGCAGCCTATGCACGGAGCATTCGCGCCGCTTTCGCGGTGCCATCCTGACATCCGGTGCCGCGCATGAGCGGTGCGAAACAGGGCGATGATGTCCTTGTCTGCGACCATGTCCTGCGGCGTTTCGGCGGTGTCGTCGCGCTGAAGGACGTGTCCGTCGCGATCAGGCGCGGCGAGATTTTCGGGCTGGTCGGCCCCAATGGCTCGGGCAAGACGACGCTGGTCAATGCGGTGACGGGTTTCTATCCCCCGCAAGAGGGCCGCATCACGCTGGACGGCACCCGGATCAACGGGTTGAAACCCTATCGCATCGCCGCGATGGGCGTGGCGCGGACGTTCCAGAACGTCGCGCTGTTTCACGGCATGAGCGTGTTGGACAACATCCTGATGGGCCGCCACATCTATATGAAGCCCAATCCGCTGGCCTCGCTGTTCTACCCGTGGTGGGCGCGGCGCGAGGAAATCGCCCATCGCCGCAAGGTCGAGGAGGTCATCGACCTGCTGCAACTGGCGCCCGCGCGCGATGAGCATGTCGACGTCATTCCCCTGGGCCTGCAAAAGCGCGTCGAACTGGCCCGCGCGCTCTGCGCCGAACCGCGCCTGCTGGTGCTGGACGAACCGATGGCGGGCATGAATCAGGAAGAAAAGGAATATATGGTCCGCTTCATTCTGGATGCGCAGGAGGAACTGGGCCTGACCGTCCTGATCATCGAACATCACATGGATGTCGTGACCGGCATCTGCGACCGCGTGCTGGTCCTGAACAACGGTCGGGAAATCGCGCAAGGCCCGGCGCGCGAGGCGATCGCGCAGCCGCAGGTGATCGAGGCCTATATCGGAAAGCCCCGCGATGCTGCATGAACCCTTTGACACAGGCGCGTCCCGCGCGCTGCATCCGAACTGGCAGGATGGTGACCATCTGCTGGCGATCCTGGCCCGCAATGCCGCCCAACACCCCGATGAGATCGCCATGCGCGAACGCGACCGGGGCATCTGGCATGAATATTCATGGGCCGATTACCTGAAGGCCGTCACCGAATTCGCCGCCGGGCTGGAAAGCCGTGGCATCGCGCCGGGGGATGTCGTGCTGGTGATCGGGGAAAATCGCCCGAACCTGTATTTTGCGATGCTGGGGATCTGTGCCCTGCGCGCCATCCCCTCGCCCGCCTATTCCGATGCCCTGACCGAAGAACTGGCCGCGCAGATGGCGCGCGAAAACATCCGCGTGGCGATTGCCGAGGATCAGGAACAGGTCGACAAGCTGCGCGAGGCGCAGGCCAGCTATCCGGGCCTGTCGCTGATCATCTATGACGATCCGCGCGGGCTGAAGGGGCGCGAGCCTGATGGTGTCGCGGGCATCGACGATATCCGTGCCGCCGGTGCCGCGCGGTTGGCGGCTGACCCGGCACTGGCGGGCGATCTGATCGCGCGGCCTTCGATCCATGATGTCGCGGTGCTGATGCATTCGTCCGGCACGACCGGCGCGCCCAAGGAGATTCCCCTGAAACATGGCCATGTCCTGTCGGGTGTCAGGAACGCTGCCGCCGCCGGATATTTCCGGCAGGGCGAGGTTCATATGGCCTATCTGCCGATGGCCTGGGTCGGCGATTTCATCTTTTCCATCGGCGCCGCGATCGAACTGCGTTTCAGCGTCAACATCCCCGAAGATCAGGAAACCGCCGCGCATGACCTGCGGGAAATCGCGCCGACGCTGTATTTCTCCAGCCCGCGGGCGTGGTCGGCGATGCTGACGCGGGTGCAGGTCGGCATGGCCGAAACCGGGGGGCTGAAACGGCGGCTGTATGATTACTTCATGCCCCGCGCCATGGCCGCCGAACGCGCCAAGCTGGATGGCCAGCCCGTGCGGATGGGCGCGCTGACCCGGCGTTTGGGCGAAATTCTGGTCTATGGCCCCTTGCGCGACCGGCTTGGGCTGGCCCGCGTCGAACGTGCCTATACCGCCGGCGAGGCGATTGGCGAGGATGTTTTCCTGTGGTTCCGCGCCCTTGGCCTGAACCTGCGCCAGTTCTATGGCCAGACCGAAAACTGCGCGCTCGCCGTCGCGCAAAAGCCCGAAGACATCTCGCTGACCACGGTCGGGCGGCCTTTCCCCGGCGTCGAGATGAAGATCGACGAACATGGCGAAATCCTGTTGCGCGGCGACAATATCTTTGACGGTTATTTCCAGAACCCGAAATCCACGGCCGAGGCGCTGGTCGATGGCTGGCTGCATACCGGCGACGCCGGGCAGGTCGAACCGGACGGGCAGCTTGTGGTTCTGGGCCGGGTGTCCGAGGTGGTGGAAAAGGCTGACGGCACCCGTTTTATCGCGACCTATATCGAAAACCGTCTGAAATTTTCGCCCCATATCAAGGACGCGGCGGTGATCGGCAAGGGCCGCGATATCCTGACCGCGATCATCTGCATCGACTTTCAGGCGGTGGGGCAATGGGCGCAGGAAAACGGCGTGGCCTATACCTCCTATGCCGAATTGTCGCAGCAGCCCGCCGTCTATGACCTGATCGCCCGCGAGATCGCCGAGGTGAATGCGCATCTGCCGCATGGCCTGTCGGTGGCGCGTTTCGTCAACCTGCACAAGGAATTCGACCCCGACGACGGCGAGGTCACCCGGACCCGCAAACTGAAACGCAATGTCATCGACGACCGTTATGGCCCGATCATTCAGGCGATGAACGACGGCGCGTCGCAAATCGATTTCAAGGCACGGATCACCTATGAAAATGGCCAGACGGGTTCGCTGGATCGCGTGTTGCGGCTGGCCGATGTGCAGGGGGCGGCGTGATGGCCTATTTCTTTGAACTGCTGATCAACGGTGCGCTGACCGGGCTGATGTATTCGCTGGTCGCACTGGGTTTTGTGCTGATCTACAAATCGGCGGGCGTGCCGAACCTTGCGCAGGGCGCGGTGGTGATGACGGCGGCTTATGCGGTCTGGATGTTCATGTCCATGGGCCTGCCGCTGTTTCTGGCGATCCCCGCCGCGATGGTCGTGATGTTCCTGTTCGGTCTGGTGGTCGAAAGGTTGCTGCTGCGGCGCATGGTCGGCCAGCCGGTGATCATGGTCGTGATGCTGACGCTTGGTCTGGATATCCTGCTGCGCGGTCTGGTGCCGGGTGTGCTGGGCTCGACACCGAAACCGCTGGACCTTGGCATCAGCTTTGCCCCCGTCATCGTCGGAGACGTGTTCATCAACCGCACCTATCTGATCGGCGGCGTGATCGCGCTGGCGCTGGTCGGGGCCTCGCTGGCGTTCTTTCGCACAAGGCTGGGGACCAAGTTGCGCGCCGTGTCGGACGACCATATTTCCAGCTGGGCGGTGGGTATTTCGGTCGAGCGCGCCATCGGGATTTCCTGGGGCCTTGCCGGGATCACGGCGGTGGTCGCGGGCACGCTGTGGGGTTCGGCGCAGGGCGTCGACTGGACGCTGTCGGCGCTGCTGTTCCCGGCGATTGCCGTGGTCATTCTGGGCGGCATCGATTCCATTCCCGGCGTGCTGGTCGGGGGCATTCTGGTCGGCGTGCTGGGCTCGGTCATTCCCGGCTATCTCGACAGTATCGTGGGGGGCGGGACGCGTGATGTCGTGACCTCGCTGATCATCCTGTTCACCATCATGGTCCGGCCCTTCGGCATCTTCGGACGTGAAGACATCGAGAGGATCTGACCGATGTTCTACCGCCTCTCTGGAACCTATCACACGAGCTATGAATCCGACCGCCGGTTGTGGAAGATCCCGGCCGACCGCTGGCTGGTTCTGGCTGTCCTGGTCATCGCGGTTCTGGCGCCCCTGTTCGTGGCGCCGCTGTATCTGGGCAGCTATGTCCTGCCCTGGGTGATCTGGTCGGCGGCGGCGCTGTCCCTGACCCTGCTGATGGGCATGGCCGGGCAGTTGCATTTCGGCTTTGCTGCGGTGATGGCGATCGGCGCCTATGCCTCGATCCACCTTGTCCGGGCAGGGGTGCCGTTTGAAATCGCGCTGGTCCTGTCGGGGCTGATATCCGCCGCCATCGGCGCGGTGTTCGGCGCGGCCGCCCTGCGGGTCAAGGGGCTGTATCTGGTCATGGCGACGCTGGCCATGCAATATCTGGTCGACTGGACCGTGGTGAACGTGCCCGCGATTTCCGGCGGCGCCCATGCGACGCTGCGCACGCCTGCCGTGAATTTCCTGTTCATGCCCATCGACAGCCTGTCTGCGCGCTACTGGCTGGCGCTTGGCTGGGTCGTCTTGCTGACCCTGTTTTGCCTGAACGTCCGCCGCACCAGTTTCGGCCGCGCGCTGGTCGCGATCCGGGACAAGGATTTCGCCGCCGCCGTCATCGGCGTCGATCCGTTCAAGACCAAGCTGATGGCGTTCTTCACCTCGTCCTTCATGGGCGGCGTGACCGGCGCGATCCTGGCATTCTGCTATTATCGCGCGGTGACGCCGGAACAATTCGGCTTCAACGTGTCGATCCAACTGGTGGCGATGGTGTTGGTCGGGGGCCTGGGGTCGGTGATCGGGTCCTATCTGGGCGCGGGCTTCGTGCTGCTGGCGCCGATCTTCCTGACCAACTTCATCGCCGGGCTTGCGCAAGCGGGTTGGGTGCCGGTCAGCCAGAATTTTCTGTCGCACCTGCCCCTGATGATCTACGGCGCGATGATTATCGGATTCCTGCTGTTCGAGCCGTTGGGACTGGCGAAAATCTACGACAACATCCGCAAATATTTCCTGGTCTGGCCATTCCGCCACGCCAAAAGCTGACAACCCTGGGGAGGGGGATGCGTAAAATGGGAGGGAACAAGATGAACTGGATGCGCAAGGCGGCATTGTCATCGGTGCTGGCGCTTGGCCTGACGGCCGGTCCCGTCACCACTGCGATGGCCGAGGAAATCAAGTTCGGCCTGCTGCAGGATTTCACGGCGGTCTATACCTTCGTGACCGGGCAATACAATCAGGGGCAACAGGATTACCTGACCCTGATCAACGAAGAGGGCGGCATCGGCGGCAATACCTTTACCGCCATCGTCCGCGACACCGGCAACCAGCCGCAACGCGGGATCGAGGCCTATAACCGCGCCAAGGAAGAAGGCGCGATCCTGTTCGATTTCCTGTCCACCCCGGTTTCCGCCGCGATTCTGGATCAGGCCAATGCCGACAACCGCATCGTCATCACCCCCGCGCATGGCCGGGGCGATGCGTCCGACGGGTCGGTGTTCCTCTATATCTTCCCGATGATGGCGACCTATTGGGCGCAGGCCGCCAACCTGATCGACTATATCAAGACCCATGACGGCGGGCTGGAAGGCAAGAAGATCGCTATCGTCCATATTGACAGCCCCTTTGGCCGCGAGCCGCTGCCGATCCTTGACGCTTTGGCGGAACAGGAAAAATTCGAGTACCGCGCCTTTCCCTATGCCTCGCCGGGCAATGAACAATCCGCCGCATGGTCCGAGGTGCGCCGCTATCGCCCCGATCACGTCCTGATCTGGGGCGCGGGTGGCGGTCAGGCGGTGTCGGTGCGCACCGCGATCCAGAACGGCGTGCGTCCCGAACAGATCCTGTCGGTGATCTGGCTGGCCGAAACCGACGCCGCCAATGTCGGCCCGATGATGAAAGGCGTGAAACGGTTTGAGGCGACGGCCTCGGGCACCGATCACCCGATCATCCAGCGCATTCAGGAAAAGGTCATCACGCCGGGCAAGGGCTCGGGCGATGCGGCCAATGTCGGCACCAGCTATTACAACCTTGGCGTCGCGACCATGGCGGTTTCCGTCGAGGCCGCGCGGCTTGGTCTGGAAGCGGGCGGCCCGCTGACCGGCGAAACGCTGAAGGCCGGTTTTGAACAGATCGCGGGCTATGACGCCGAAGGGCTGATGCCCGCCATCACCATCACCGGCGCCGACCATCAGGGCGGTGGCGCGGGTCGCGTCTCGCAATGGGACGGCGCGGCATGGGTGCCGGTGTCCGACTGGCACGCCGCCTATCCCGAACTGGTCCGCGCCGAGATCGAGGAATCGGCCGCCAAATACGGCGCGGGGAACTGATCCCATGCCCGCGCTGGTTCTGGAAAACGTCGAGGTCATCTATGACAAGGTGTTCCTTGCCATCAAAGGTGTCTCGCTTGACATCGGAGAGGGCGAAATGGTCGCCCTGCTTGGCTCGAACGGCGCGGGGAAATCGACGACGCTGAAATCCATCTCGGGGCTTTTGGGCCCCGAGCGCGGGCTGGTCACGCGCGGCGATGTGACCTGGGACGGGCGGTCGATCATCGCGATGGGCGCGCCGGAACGGGTCGCCTCGGGGCTGGTCCATGTGCTGGAAGGGCGGCGGATCTTCGGCCATCTGACGCCGGATGAAAACCTGATCGCCGCCTGGCGCGGCGGAAATTCGGGTCGTTTCAATGAACTGCGCGAACAGGTCTATGCCTATTTCCCGCGCCTGAAGGAACGCATCAAATCCAAGGCGGGCTATCTGTCGGGCGGCGAACAGCAGATGCTGGCGATTGGCCGGGCGCTGATGACCGAACCCGAGCTGATCATGCTGGACGAACCTTCGCTTGGCCTGTCGCCGCTGCTGGTTCAGGAAATCTTCGGCATCATTTCCGAAATCAACGCGCGTGAAAAGCTGTCGGTGCTGCTGGTCGAACAGAATGCGGCGGCGACGCTGGACATCGTCGACCGCGCCTATCTGATCGAACAGGGGCAGGTCGTCATGTCGGGCGCGGCGGATGTGCTGAAAGCCAACCCGGATGTTCAGGATTTCTATCTGGGCGGCGCGGGCAAGGTCGATTACCGCAATGTCAAACATTACCGCCGCCGCAAGCGCTGGCTGGCCTGATCCGCCATGTCAAAGAAGATGACTGATAAAAAGATGGAGCGTTTCCAATGACAAACGCGCTTTATGACCCGTCCGAGGGACGATCCCCGCAGGACCGCGAACAGGATCAGTTGGCCCGGCTGAACGCCCAGATCGCCCGGATGCGGCAGGGGCAGCCCTTTTGGGCGGAGCGGCTGGACGGCACGCCGCTTGGCAGTCTTGCCGAAATGGCGGCGCTGCCGGTGCTGCGCAAATCCGATCTGGTTCAGATGCAGGCCGGGACGCCGCCCTTTGGCGGGCTGAACGGCAATCCGGTGGGCAGCCTGCGGCGGCTGTTCATGTCCCCCGGCCCGATTTTCGACCCCGAGGGGCGGGGGCCTGACTGGTGGGGTTCGGCCCGCGCGCTGCATGCGGCGGGGGTGCGGCCGGGCGATATCGCGCTGAACACCTTTTCCTATCACCTGACCCCTGCCGCCTTCATTTTCGAGGCGGGGCTGGACGCCATCGGTTGCCCGGTCATCCCGGCAGGCCCCGGCAATACCGCCGACCAGCTGGCCGCCATCGCCCATTTCCGCCCGCGCGTCTACATCGGCGTGCCCGATTTCCTGAAGATCCTGATCGACAAGGCGGATGAGACGGGGGCGGATCGCTCCTCGCTGGAAATCGGCATGGTGACGGGGGCGGCGCTGCCGGGATCCCTGCGCGCGGAACTGGCGGGCAGGGGGATTGCGGTGCGGCAATGCTATGGCACCGCCGATCTGGGGATCATCGCCTATGAAACCGGCGACCGGAACCTGACACATCCGGGCATGGTGCTGAACGAAAACGCCATCGTCGAAATCGTCCGTCCCGGCACCGGCGATCCGGTGGCCGATGGCGAGGTCGGCGAAATCGTCGTGACCCGTCTGGATGCCGATTACCCGCTGCTGCGTTTCGCGACCGGCGACATGTCGGCGATCCTGACTGATCCCGCGCCGGATGATGGCCGCACCAACCGCCGCATCAAGGGCTGGATGGGCCGCGCCGATCAGGCGACCAAGGTCAAGGGCATGTTCGTGCGCCCCGAACAGGTTGCGGCCATCGCCCGCGCCGTGCCCGGCTGCGGCCGTCTGCGGCTGGAGGTCAGGCGGGACGGCGAACAGGACCGGATGCAGCTTTTGGCCGAACATGCCGATCCGGCGGCGCAGGCGGCGCTGCGCGATTGCCTGTCCGAAATCACCCGGCTGAAAGGCGCGGTGACGGTCGTGGCGCCGGGCAGCCTGCCGAATGACGGGCTGGTCATCGCAGATCTTCGCCGCTAGGGCGCCGGTTTCGGGCATTTTCCCGCCCAGGCTGAACGCGACGTTCCGGAAAAAGCCGGTGAAACACGCGAAATCCCGCCTTTGGTGGGGCAGGGCGGCGGCAAGATGCTGCCGCCGCGATTTTGCGCCCCGCCCGATCTGAGGCACATTCGACAGACCCGCGCGCTCTTGCGGGTTGTCAATGCAGATGGGATATCGTGACCACGACAGACCGCCCGAACCGCGATGCGGGCCGCATCCGCCATGCCGCCACCCGGTGGTTGCGCGCATGACGGTGATTGCGATCCAGCTTTGCACCTATCGGCGACCTCAGGTCGTCGAAACGCTGGCCTCGCTGGCCCGCCAGCGCGTGCCGGGCGCGGATCTGCATCTGTTCGTGATCGACAATGACGAAACCGAAAGCGCGCGCGACCGGGTGGTCGCGGCGGCGGAACGGTTGCCCTTTGGCTACAGCTATCTGCACGCGCCCGCCCGCAATATCGCGATTGCCCGCAACGCCTGTCTGGATGCGGCGGGGGATGCGGACTGGATCGCCTCGATCGACGATGACGAAATCGCGCCCGAGGGCTGGCTGGCGCGGCTGTTTGCCCGCGCGACCGACAGCGGCGCCGATGGGGTCTTTGGCCCGATCCGTGCGGCCTATCCGCTGGATGCGCCGAAATGGATGCGCGATCTGGCGCCGCATTCGCGCAGCTATGGCCCGCGCCAGCCCCATCCGCGCACCGGCAATACCGGCAATGCCCTGCTGCGCTGGCGCGGCGCGCCCTGGCAGGATCGCCGTTTCGACCCCCTGCGCGGGCGCACGGGCGGCGAAGATATCGCCTTTTTCAGCGCGCTTCACGATATGGGCGCGCGTTTCGCGATTGCCCCCGATGCCGAGGTGGTCGAGCCGGTCGAACGGCACCGCCTGCAACTGGAATGGCTGGCCCATCGCCGGTTCCGCACGGGGCAAAGCCATGTCGCGGTGGCCGGCTCGCGGCTGGCGCGCTCTCGCTTGGGGATGGGCGGGCTGCTGTTGTCGGCGGCGGTGCAGGCGGCCTGTTGTCAGGCCATGCAGTTCCTGACCAGCCATAACGAAGCCCGCCGGAACCACTGGTTCCTGCGCCGCCAGCAGTTTCGAGGCACCTGCGCCGGGCTGATGGGCCGCGAAGAGCGGCTGTTTCACAGCCGCCCCGATCCATAGACCGCGCCCGATCCTGCCTAGACGATCAGGATATCCAGCTGGTTGAAAAGCGCGTTGTTTTGCAGGTCGGCGACCATCACCGACGCCGCACCGCCCGCGCCATCGACATCGAACCACAGCGTCTTGTCCGTGCTGCGCAGGATGAAACGGTCGTCGGCATCCTGGCCGGTGTTGAAATTGCCGGTGCGGAACTGGCCGGCCGCAAGCACTCCGGCCGTCAACCCGCCGCCAAAGGCGGAACCGACGATGCGGATGACGTCGTTGTTGCCCATGCCGCGCCCGAAATCCTGAATCACGTCGCCGATGTCGTCCAGGCTTTGGAAGACAAAGACATCATTGCCCGCCCCGCCGCGCAGGGTATCGACACCCTCGCCGCCGATCAGCTGGTCATTGCCTGCGGCACCGAACAGAAAGTCATTTCCGCCCCGTCCGTTCAGCAGGTTGTTCGATGCGTTGCCGGTGATGCGATCCGCGCCATAGGCCGAACCGACCACGTTTTCGACGTTCAGATAGCTGTCGCCCGTCGCGGATCCGCCGCATTCACGGCCGTCCAGAAAGACGATGGCCCCGGCCGATCCGGCCAGATTCACGACATCGACGCCCGCGCCGCCGTCAAAGGTTTCGGCATTGGCCGAATTGATCAGCCGGTCGTTTCCGTCGCCGCCCAGGATATTGCCGATCACCGTGCCACCGCGCCCGTCAAAGACGTCATTGCCCGCCCCAAGCTGGACATCGCCGATCAGGGTGCCGGTGTTGCGCACCATGTCGTTGCCGGTTCCAAGCATGATCGAAACCGTGCCCTGTATGATTCCGGTATTGGTCAGCGAAAAGTTCGAAGCGCCGCTGATGCTCAGCCCCGCACCGGTGCCAAAGATCTGGCCTGTATTGGTCAGCGACTGGCTCTGACCCGCGCTGCCCACGAAATAGACCCCGTAAGTGGATCCCGAAATCACCCCCGCGTTGGTCACGGAAGACTGGTCGCCATAGATGCGCGCGGCATAGGTGCCCGACAGAAAGCCGCCTTGATCGACGATAAGCCTGTTCGCGAAATCCGTGGTGCCGTCGCCAAGCTGTATGGCGTTGCTGTTGCCGCTGACCGTGCCGCGCACCCAGACATGATTGCCGCCGACCAGCGACTGGATGCCGTCGCTGGTCGTTGAATTGATCAGCGCGTAGTCGGGAACCAGCGACTGCCCGCCGTTGACCGTGTATCTTACGCCTGCACCGTTTGAGCTGCCAAGAATCGTTGCCATGTCTTCCTCCTGAAACATCAGATGAGAAGTCCGCAAGGCGCCGCCTTGCATGGGAAAGTTCCGTCCTTGTCAATGGATGGCAGTGCCGGATGTCACGCTCCGCCCGCGTTCGATGATATGGGCGTGGCATCAGGCGCCTGTCCGGGGCGCGATTGCCCGCGGGTAAAGTTTACTCCTGCCCAGGTCAAAACCAAACAGAAGTTTTGCGCCCCATGCGGAAAGCTCAGGGATTTTGCGCGGCCTGTTCGCGCATCCAGTCCCGCGCTGCGGCAAGCACGCTGTCATGGGTCGCGCGCCCGATCCATTCGCCCAGTTCGGTGTGCAGGCCGGCATAATCGGCCGTGCCGGGCCGCGCCGCCAGCGCGATGCAATCGGTCCCGGTTCCCGTGGCCGTGCCGGTCGAAATCGCCATGCCGATCTGGATGATCGCGGCGGTCCGGGCCTCTGCCGCGATGGTCAGGGCCTCGATCATGGCGCGGTCGGTCAGACCCGCGTCAAGGCGCAGCGCGATATTGATCGTGCCATAGGCGGGCAGGTCGTGGTCATGCAGGGCCCGGCGGTGGCCGACGCGTTCGGCATTGCCAAGTCCGACGGTCGCCGTGCAGGACACGCTGCCCGCGCTGGCCTGACGGAACCGCGCGACCGCGCGCGAGGTCATCATCGCGACCGCAGGCGGGCCGTCCAGCGCGGTGACCTGATGCGCCAGCCAGCCCTCGGCATCCAGATCGGGGGTCAGGTCACTGTTGCGCACCTCGCGCCACAGGATGCGTTCGGCGGTGACAAAGCCGGGGCGATGGGGGGCAAAGGACAGGACGCGCATCGGCCCGCCCAGATCGGCGATCAGCCAGGGTTCGCACAGGGTCAGTTTCATAGCCGGGCCAAAGGCTGAAAGACCGGCCCCTGCGGCGTTTCCTCGAACCAGCCCGAGATGCCGAAGGCGCGGGCGAGGTGGTCGGGCGACAGCACGGCGCGCGGGGCGTCATCGGCGGTGATGCGGCCCTGTTCCAGCAGCACCAGCCGCGTGCAATGGCGCACCGCCAGCCCCAGATCATGCAGCGAGGCGATGACGCAGCGGCCTTCGTCGGCCAGGGCGCGAAAGGTTTCCATGGCGGTGATCTGATGGGCCGGGTCAAGGCCCGCGATCGGTTCATCCGCCATCAGGACGGGCGTATCCTGCGCCAGCGCGCGGGCGATCAGGACGCGGGCCAGCTCGCCCCCCGACAGTTCGGTGGCGGGGCGGTCGGCCAGCGCAGTGACGCCCATCCGCGCCATCGCGCGGGCGATATGGGCCTGATCGGCATCGGGGCGGCGGTGCGGGATCCGGCCAAGCCGGACCAGATCGGCGGCGCTGACCGGCCAGGCGATGTCGCGGCCCTGCGGCATCCATGCCGCCGCCAGCGCCCGCCGCGCCGCAGGCAGTTCCGCCAGCGACGACCGCCCCCCGGCCGCGATCAGCCCCAGTGCCGCGCGCATCAGCGTGGTCTTGCCCGCGCCATTCGGCCCGATCAGCCCGACGAATTCGCCCGGCCCGACCGACAGGCTGGCGCGGTCCAGCGTGACGCGCGCGCCGCGCCGCACGGTCAGGTCGGTCAGGGTCAGGCCGCTTTCCGTCATCCCCCGCTCCTTTGTCGCCAGATCAGGTGCAGGAACACCGGGGCGCCGACCAGCGCGGTCAGCACGCCCAGCTTCAGGTCGCGTTCGGGCAGGACCAGCCGCACCGCGATATCGGCAGCCAGCACCATCGCCGCCCCGCCAAGCGCGGATGCCCCCAGCAGGCGCGCGGGTTGCGCGCCCACCCGGCGGCGCAGCAGATGCGGCACGACCAGCCCGACGAAACCGATGGCGCCCGCCACCGCCACCGCTGCGCCCACGCTGGCCGCGACCCCCAGCACCACCCGCAGGCGCAGCCGGGGCAGGTCGATACCAAGCGATGCGGCGGCATCCTCGCCCAATGTCAGGGCGTTCAGGCCGCGCCCCACGCCCGCCAGCGCCAGCCAGCCGGCCGCCATGACCGGGGCGGCGATGGCGACATGCAGCCACGACCGGTCCGCCAGCGACCCCATCATCCAGAACACGATTTCATTGGCCGCATAGGGGTTCGGCGACAGGTTCAGCACCAGCGAGGTCGCCGCCCCCGCCAGCGCCGACACCGCGATACCGGCCAGAATCAGCGCAAGGCTTTGCCCGCCCGGCCCGGCCAGCAGCATGATCGCCATGACCGCCAGCAGCGCGCCCGCCAGCGCCGCCAGCGGCAGCGCCAGCGCGAAGGTCGCGGCCAGCCCGGTCTGCAGGGCCAGCACCGCGCCAAGCGCCGCCGAAGACGACACCCCGATCAGCCCCGGCTCGGCCAGCGGATTGCGCAGATAGCCCTGAATCGCCGCCCCCGACAGGCCAAGGCTGGCTCCGACCATCACCGCCAGCACGGCGCGGGGCAGGCGGATTTCCTGCATGACCAGCACCAGCGGCCCGTCGCCCCCGAAAATCGCGGCGATGCTTTCGCCGATCCGCGCATCGGCCGGGCCGATCAGCACCGACAGGGCGAACAGCGCAAGGCACAGCAGCGTCAGGGGCAGGATCGGCGATCTCATTTCACGGCCCCGGCCCTGTTCTCTGCGGCCAGTTCGGCGGCCAGCGTGGCGGCTTGTGGCAGGCCGCAGATCCAGTCGCGGTCGGGCACCGGGTGCCAATCCGCCTGCAGGCGGCGCAGGGCGGGATGGGTCAGGATTTCCTCGGAGCGAGAGGGCGTCGCGTAGCGTTGGCCGGGGATGATCAGCGCGGGTTGCTGCATCACCAGCACCTCCAGCGGCAGGTTGCCGCCGTAATCCATGCCCAAACGGTCGGTCAGCAGGGTCAGGCCCGCCTGCCGTTGCACATCCCCGGCAAAGGTCAGGCTGCCGGTCGTGTAGCCGTTGGGATTGTAGTTCACCGCAACCGGACCCGTCCCCGGACCCGGCAGCGCGGCCAGCGCGGCGTCGAAACCGGCCAGCACCTGCGCCGCGCGATCCGGGCTGTCCAGCAGGGTGCCCATCCGACCCACCAGCCCGCGCACCTCGGCCAGCGTGTTCGCGGTGGGCAGGGTTTCGACCCGCAGGCCAAGCCGGCGCAGCATCCGCAGGGTTTCGGGGTTGGTATAATCCCCCGCCAGCACCAGATCGGGGCGCAGCAGATAGATTTCCTCGGCCCGGCCGTGGTGGGCGGGCAGGGCGCGGGCCTGTTCGGCCATCAGCGACACCATCGGATCGGCGGCCAGCGGCGACAGCGCAAGGATCTGTCCCGGCCGCGCGACCAGCAGCGCCAGCTGATCGGTGCACAGGTTCAGCGACACCACCCGCTGCGGCGCCTGCGCCGTTGCCGCACCGGCCAGACAGCATGTCAGAGCGATCTGTCGGATGATGCGGGGCAGGACGGCGACTCCTTTCAGGACGGTTGTGGATAGGCGGGCGCGGGTCGCGCTGTCAATCGCACAGGCCCCGCAACCCTTTGCCGGTGGGGGCCGGGCGCCAGCGGGTCGGACCGACCTGTAGCCCCGGCCATATGGCCGCCAAGGCCGGTTTTATCATGGCGCATGGCCGGTTTACCCACGGTTTCGGCGATTTGTCGCGCCCGCGGCAGCCGTCGCGGCGACGTGAGGGAACCCGACCGCTTCGGGAACGGTTTTTCTGCCAGCTACCATTTCAGGCGCGACACTGGGTAGCGAAACCGGGCGGCCCGGACACGGCCGCTCTCTCTTGTCCCGCCCCGGCCCCCGCCGGGGCGGTTCGTGTATCGGCGCGCGTCCTGATGTCTGATCCCGACGCTGGCTTGTCTCGACAGGGGCGCGCCCGGCGGCTAGGGTCGTCGCGCGACAAAAGGAAGCCCCCATGTTCACGCTTGCCACCTGGAACATCAACTCTGTCCGACTTCGCGAGGGGCTGGTTGCGCGGCTTTTGCGCGACGAGGCGCCGGATATCCTGTGCCTGCAGGAATGCAAAAGCCCGGTGGACAAGATCCCCGTCGAACAGTTCCACGCGCTTGGCTATACCCACATGGTCGCGCGCGGGCAAAGGGCTATAACGGCGTCGCCATCCTGTCGCGCATCCCGATCGAGGATGCGGGCGATCGCGATTACGCCAGCCTTGGCCACGCCCGCCATGTCGCCGCGCGCCTGCCTTCGGGCATCGTGATCCACAATTTCTATGTCCCGGCGGGGGGCGATATTCCCGACCGTGAACAGAACGTCAAATTCGGGCAAAAGCTGGATTTCCTGACGGAAATGCGCGACGCATTCCACGCCGACAACCCCGTGCGTTCGATCATGGTCGGCGATCTGAACATCGCGCCCCGCGAAGATGACGTGTGGAATCACAAGGCCCTGCTGAAGATCGTCAGCCACACGCCCATCGAAGTCGAACATCTGGCCGCCGCGCAGGATGCCGGGAAATGGGTCGATATCACCCGCAAGGATATCCCCGAAGGCCGCCTTTATTCGTGGTGGAGCTATCGCGCCAGGGATTGGGACGCCGCCGACAAGGGCCGCCGTCTGGACCATGTCTGGGCCACGCCCGATATCGCCAATGCCGGCCACGGCAGCCGCGTCCTGCGCGATGTCCGGGGCTGGGATCAGCCAAGCGACCATGTTCCGGTGCTGGCCAGCTTCGATCTGACGCCCTGACGCCACACCCGCCCTTGGCGCGGGCCGGGCCGCACCTATATTCTGCCAAAGCACACAGACGATTACGGGAACCGACCACCATGCTGCTGACCGATTCAGCCGAGACACAGCCCAACACCGCCGATCTCATCAAGGATGTGACCGAGGCGAGTTTCATGCAGGACGTTGTCGAGCGCTCGATGGAGGTGCCGGTCATCGTCGATTTCTGGGCGCCGTGGTGCGGCCCCTGCAAGACGCTTGGCCCCCAGCTAGAGGCCGAGGTCGCCCGCGCCAAGGGCCGCGTTGCCATGGCCAAGGTCAATGTCGATGAAAACCAGATGATCGCCAGCCAGTTGCGCGTGCAGTCGATCCCGACGGTCTATGCCTTTTTCCAGGGCCAGCCGGTCGATGCCTTTCAGGGCGCGATCCCGCAAAGCCAGATCAAGCAATTCGTCGAAAAGCTGATCCAGCTTGGCGGTGACGATGGTGGCCTTGGCGCCGCGCTGGAAGCCGCCGAAACCATGCTGGACGAAGGCGCCCATGACGACGCCGCCGAAACCTTTGCCGCGATTCTGGGCGAAGAACCCGAAAACCCGCAGGCCTGGGGCGGTCTGATCCGCGCCCGTCTGGCCGGTGGCGATCTGACGGCCGCCGAAGACGCGCTGTCGCAGGTCCCCGCCGCCGCCGCCAATGCCGCCCCGGTCGAGGCCGCGCGTGCCCGGTTGCAGCTTGCCCGGCAGGCGGAATCGGCTGGCCCGCTGGATGACCTGAAAGCCCGCATCGACGCCGACCCGACCGACCAGCAGGCGCGTTTCGATTACGCCACCGCGCTGCATGCCGGGGGCGATGTCGAGCAGGCCATCGACCAGTTGCTCGAAGCGTTCCGCCGGGACCGCGAATGGAATGACGGCGCGGCCAAGGCCCAGCTCATCACCATCTTCGATGCGCTGAAACCCACCGACCCGGTTGCGCAAAAGGGGCGGCGACGGCTGTCATCGCTGATCTTCTCATGATTGCGCGGCGGTTCGATCTGCCGCAGACCCTGCCACTGTTCCCGCTTGCGGGGGCGGTGCTGATGCCGCGCGGTCGCCTGCCCCTGCAGATCTACGAACCCCGATATCTGCAAATGGTCGAAGACAGCCTGCGCACCCCGCAGCGCCTGATCGGGATGATCCAGCCACAGGAAAACGGGCTGGACGATCTGGCGGGCGTCGGCTGCGCGGGCCGCATCGCCGCCTTTTCCGAAGCGGATGACGGGCGCTACATGATTACCCTGCGCGCCATTTCCCGCTTTCGCCTGACCGAGGTTCAGCCCGGATTTACCCCCTATCTTCAGGGGATGTGGACTGGTCCGGCTATCGCCGCGACATGTCCAACATGGCCGAGGCCGATACCCGGCTTGACCGCGACAGCTTTCTGGAACGCCTGCGCCGCTACGCCGAGGCGCATGAGCTGGCCACCGATTGGGAAGTCGCCCAGACCGTCGAGGATGAGATGCTGGTCAATTCCCTTTCGATGGCGCTGCCCTTCGGTCTGGAAGAAAAACAGGCCCTGCTGGAGGCACACACCCTTGCAGAACGGCGCGAGTTGCTGGACGGGTTGATGGAATATTCGCTGCGCGGCGGCGACAACGAGGAAACGATCCAGTGAGCCAGGACAACGACACGACACCCGAACGCCGCCGCCAGTTCGACCGCCACATGCTGGAGGCGCTGGTCTGCCCGGTCACCCATGCGCCGCTTGCCTATGACGCGACCCGGCAGGAACTGGTCTCGAAAGCGGCGGGTCTGGCCTTTCCGATCCGCGACGGCATCCCGATCATGCTGGTCGGCGAGGCCCGGCAGATCAAGGCCGATTGAGCGCAAACGCCGGGCATTCGACCCGGCGTTTTCTTGACGATCAGCGGTTTACAGCCCGGCCGCCTCATCCGTGCCCAGCATGATGTTCAGGTTCTGGACCGCGGCGCCAGATGCGCCCTTGCCCAGATTGTCCAGCACGGCGACCAGCACCGCACAGCCGTTTTCGTCATTGCCATGCACCGAAATTTCCAGCCGGTTCGTGCCGTTCAGCCGGGTCGGGACGACCCGCGCCTCGGGGGCGACGACACTGACGAATTGCTGTCCCGCATAATGCGCCGCCAGCGCGTCATGCAGCGCCGCCAGCCTGCGCCCGTTCAGATGCAACGGCACCTGCACCGCCATGCCCTGCGCGAAATTCCCGACCGAAGGGGCAAAGACCGGGCGCCCCGACAGCCCGGCATATTTCACGATTTCCGGCAAATGCTTGTGCTGCTGCGCCAGGGCATAGACAAAGGCATCCGGGGCCTCGCCGCGTTCATATTCGCCGATCAGATCCTTGCCGCCACCGGTGTAGCCGGACACCGCATTGATTGACAAAGCCTCGGCCGGATCGACCAGCCCGGCAGCGACCAAAGGCGCCAGCAGCGAAATCGCGCCGGTCGAATAGCAGCCGGGGTTTGACACCAGCCGGGCATCCGCAATCCGGGCGCGCGCGGTCGCAGTCAGTTCCGCGAAACCAAAGACCCAATCCGGATCAACCCGATGCGCGGTCGAGGCGTCGATGAACCGCACCGCCAGACCATCCGCCAGCGCCACAGCCTCTCGCGCGGCGGCATCCGGCAGGCACAGGATCGCGACATCGGCAGCGGCCAGCGCCGCGCGCCGGGCATCGGCATCCTTTCGGCGCGCGGGATCGACCTGGATCAGCTCGATATCGGCGCGCTGCATCAGCCGCTCGCGGATCTGCAGACCCGTGGTGCCAGCCTCGCCATCGATAAAGACCTTATGTGCCATGCGCGCCTCCTGATGTCCGGGCAACCGCGCCCGCCGACTCGGCTGTCAATTAGCGCGCCCAAGCGGCAACAGCAACGGCAGCGGGGCGCGCAACATCGCTGCGCGCGGCCAGCCTGTCAGATCTGGCAGATTTCCGACCGGGTCAGGAATCGCTTTTCGCGACCATTGTCCAAGCTGAACATGCCGCCCCGCCCGGGCACGACATCAATGATCAGCCTGGTATGCTTCCAGGCCCCATATTGGGGCCCCGAGATATAGAAAGGCATCCCCCCGATCTCGCCCATCTGGACGTCATGATCGGCAATGCGGAACTCGCCCTGCGGATAACACATGGGCGACGACCCATCGCAGCACCCGCCCGACTGGTGAAACAGCACCGGCCCGTGATCTTCGATGATTTCGGCCAGCAATTCCAACGCGGCAGGCGTGGCGCTGACCTGATCCAGTTTCTCTTTCATGAAAATACCCCCGCCGGAGGCGCAGGCCCCGCCATCGGCGGGGCCGCTTTCTTGCTTAGAAAAAGCCCAGTTTCTTGGGCGAATAGCTGACCAGCATGTTCTTGGTCTGCTGGTAGTGGTCCAGCATCATCTTGTGGGTTTCGCGACCGATACCCGACTGCTTGTAGCCACCGAATGCCGCATGGGCCGGATAGGCGTGGTAGCAGTTGGTCCAGACACGGCCGGCCTTGATGCCGCGACCCATGCGGAAACAGGTGTTGGCATCGCGCGACCACACGCCCGAACCAAGGCCGTACAGCGTGTCATTGGCGATCTCCAGGGCCTCGGCTTCGTCCTTGAAGGTGGTCACCGACACGACCGGGCCAAAGATTTCTTCCTGGAAAATCCGCATCTTGTTGTTGCCGCGGAAGATGGTCGGCTCGATATAATAGCCGCCCGACAGCTCGCCGCCCAGATCGGCAGCCTTGCCGCCGGTCAGAACCTCGGCGCCTTCCTGACGACCGATGTCCAGATAGGACATGATCTTTTCTTTCTGCTCGCTGGATGCCTGCGCGCCGATCATGGTGGCTGCATCGCGCGGGTCGCCCTGCGTGATCGCCTGAACGCGTTTGACGGCGCGTTCCATGAAGCGGTCATAGATCGATTCCTCGATCAGCACGCGCGACGGGCAGGTGCAGACCTCGCCCTGGTTCAGCGCGAACATCGCGAAACCTTCCAGCGCCTTGTCAAAGAAATCATCGTCTTCGCGCGCCACGTCGGCAAAGAAGATGTTCGGGGATTTGCCGCCCAGTTCCAGCGTGACCGGGATCAGGTTTTCCGCCGCATATTGCATGATCAGACGGCCGGTCGAGGTTTCGCCGGTGAATGCGATCTTGGCGATGCGCGGGTTCGAGGCCAGGGGCTTGCCTGCTTCCGTGCCGAAACCGTTGACGATGTTCAGCACACCCGGCGGCAGCAGGTCGCCGATGACGCTGATCCACACCATGATCGAGGCCGGGGTCTGTTCGGCCGGCTTGATGACGACGCAGTTGCCGGCAGCCAGCGCGGGCGCCAGTTTCCAGCAGGCCATCAGCAGCGGAAAATTCCACGGGATGATCTGGCCGACAACGCCCAGAGGCTCGTGGAAGTGATATGCAACGGTGTCGCTGTCGATTTCCGACAGGGTGCCTTCCTGCGCGCGCAGGACCCCGGCGAAATAGCGGAAATGGTCGATGGCCAGCGGCACGTCAGCGGCCATGGTTTCACGGATCGGCTTGCCGTTGTCCCAGGTTTCCGCCGTGGCCAGCAGCTCCAGGTTCTGTTCCATCCGGTCGGCGATCTTCAGCAGGATGTTCGCGCGCTCGGTCGGCGAGGTATGGCCCCATTTGTCCTTGGCGGCATGGGCGGCGTCCAGCGCCAGTTCGATGTCATCGGCGTTCGAACGGGCGATTTCGCCGATTTCGACGCCGGTGATCGGGGTGGTGTTGGTGAAATACTTGCCCGAGCGCGGTGCGGCCCAATCGCCGTTGATGTAGTTGTCATAGCGCTTGGCAAAGGGGGTGACGTTCACGCCTTTGAATTCATGCGTCTGGTCGTTTGGCATCTCTCTCTCCCTATAAAATCCGGCCCTCCAGCCGGGATATGGATCAGACTGGGCAATGGTGCCGCGATGCGTCAACGGGCGCATTCGCGCCGCGGTGCAGAATGTGTTTCACGATTGAGACAGTCGGCCGGGGTTTTCGTCGATCCCCAGCCTGGACATGCGCCGATACATCGTTGCACGCCCGATCCCAAGCGCCCTTGCAGCGGCGGACACATTGCCTTCGGCCCGGGCCAGCGCCCCCATCAGGGCGGCGCGTTCGGCCCGGGCCAGTTCGGGTGATTCGTCTGTGCGGCCCAGAATGTCGCCCGCCGGACGGGGGCGCAGGCTGCCTTCCTTTTCCAGCCCGAAGGCCCGGCGCGCGGCCCGGTTCGCGCCGATGGTCAGGTCGTCCTGATCGACGGCCAGCAGCAGCGCCGATTCCCCTGCCGCCGGATGCTGGGCGACGATGATCCGCGCATCGGGGAAAGAGGCCCGGAAAAACGCCGCTTCGATCATCCGCGCGGTCTGTGCGACCTGCGCCGAAATCAGCGCGTTCCACTGTTCGCTGCCATCGGATCGGGCATTGCTGACATCCAGCGCCGCGATGATGCGCCCGTCCGGTCCCCAGATCGGGGCGTCGATGCAGGACACGCCGATATTGCGGGCATAGAAATGGTCGTCGCGGTGGATAACCACCTGACGTTCCTCGATCAGACAGGTGCCGATGCCGTTCGTGCCCTCGATCTCCTCGGACCAGTTGACGCCCCGGCACAGGCCCCATTCCTGAAAAGCTGCCGCATCGCCATCGCTGACGCGCTGTTCCAGCACGATGCCACGCGCGTCGGTCAGCAGCACATTGCGGCCGGTCGGGCAGACAAGCTGGAAAAGCTGGTCAAGCTGCGGCCCCGCGACGGACAGGAACTTGCCCATTTCGTCCCGACGCAGGGCCAGTTCCGCATCGCTCAGCCGTTGGCGGGCCTGCGCGCGGGCCGGGTCCAGCCCGTGCTTGACGATCGACCGCCGCCAACTGGCCGCAAGCCGCGTCACCGCCCCCGGCGATTGCGACGCGGATGAGACTCGGTCTTCGTGACGGGTTTCCTGACGCGCTTCGGGCAAGGCTTCCTCCCCCCTTACTCGACCAGGGGATTATCACGCAGTCGGACCCATCCGGCAAGTCTCGCCTTTTCGGCAGGGTAAATGCTGCGTGAACGGCGGTCTTGCGCCCATCCCCGGCGGTGTCGCCGGGGCCGCGCGGGGCGGCTTTGGTCAGGACGGTTTCGCGTGACTTGCCGCAGGCAGGTCAAGCCGCGACATCGTGCAGGCCCAGACACCCCGCGCACAGCGGATCAGGGTGACGCCCTTCTTTGCGGCGATGGGCGTCGCCCCCTGCATCACGGGGCGATGCGCACCGTTCCGCCATCCGTCCAGGCGCGGAATTCGGGGCGATACATATCCTCGACGCTGGCGGCGGGGTGGCGGAAGGTGCCCGGCGTCACCGCGCGGACGATATAGGCCAGCCGGAACGGCTCGGCGCTGGACCAGCTCAGCGAGGCCGCGAAACGGTCCTGCCGGAATTCGGCCATATCGGTGCCGTTCATCGCTTCGAGCCAGCTCAGCGCGGAAATATCGCCCGCCTGCAACAGGTTCGGGTTGTCGATTTCGAACCCGGCGGGCAGGGGGTCTGTCACCATCAGCCGCCCCCCGTCCGAGCTGTCGGGCCGCACCGTGACGACCGTGACCATGCGCGTGCCCAGCCCGACCTCGGCCGGGTCCAGCGCCGCGCCCTCCATCGAATAATAGTCGCGGGTGATCGCATAGCCCTTGCCGCCCGCAGCCGGGGCCGCCAGCGGTTGGCCGGTGGCGGTCAGCGTGACCTCGATGGGCGTGGTGCCGGGATTGGCCAGCGCCGCGCCTTCGGGCAGGGTCGCCACGGCGGAACTTAGCGCCGCGCCGTTCAGGGTCAGTGCGCTGGCGTCCTCGGACAGGCTTTCGGCGGCCAGCACCGACCAGACCAGTTCCTGCGTGGACCGGTAGATGCGGTTTTCCTGTTGCCGCGCCAGTTGTTCGGCCACATCCAGCGTCAGCCGGTTCAGGTCGAATGCTGTGCTGCCCGCCTCGGATGCCAGCGACAGCAGCGCCAGCTTGTCGCGCAGATAGGTGCCGTAATCGCTGCGCCAGACCCGTTTTTCCGGGGGCGCCTGCATTGCCAGATCATAGGCGCGGCCAAACATCGCATCGGCGCGCGGCTGGTCGCCATAGGCCGCCAGCGCCGCCCCGATATGGCCCGCCGACATGGGCGTCCTGAAGGCTTCGGGCGCGGTATCGGCATAGTAGCGCAGATCGCCGATGGTCGCGGCCCTTTCGCGGGCCAGCACGGCGACGGCATAGGCCAGCGCGGCGTTTTCATCGGCGGATGCGGAATTCGGGTCGGTCGCGTAATTCACCCGGTTGCGCAGGTTGTCGATGGCCGATCTGAAGGCATTGTCCGGCACCTGATGGCCGGTTTCACGCGCCCGCGACAGAAAATCGGTGACATAGGCATCCAGCCACAGATCGCCCGAATCCGCCGACCACATGCCGAAACTGCCGCCCGAGGTCTGGCGCGTCAGGATCCGGGCCACGGCATCCTCGATGGATGTGGGGTTGGGGTTGTTGGTCTCGATCCCCTCCAGCACGGACAGGCGCGGCAGATACAGCAGCGGCAGCGCGACAGAGGTCGTCTGTTCCGTGCAGCCATAGGGGTAGCGTTCCAGCGCGGCCAGCGCGCCCGCCACGTCCAGTTTCGCGTAATTGCCGACCGCCATGGACAGATCGGCGCCGGGCATCAGCCCCTGCGTCAGCGACATGGGCACCGTCAGGCTGGCGCCGGGGGCCAGCACCAGACGGTCCTGCCGCTGGATATCGGGTTCGTTCATCGCGACCAGCATCGCGATATCCTTGGTCAGTTCCTCGCCGCCCGGCGTGGTCAGCGTCAGGCGCATCCGCACAAGGCCGGTGCGGTCCTGCGCGGTGATCGGGACGTTCAGCCGCGCCTCGCCCTTTTCCGTCAGGGTGACGCTGTCTTGCGTCGGGGCGGCATCGACGGCGGCGTCGCCTTCGGTCTGGGTGATCGCGATGCGGGCCTGACCGGCGGGGCCGCTGGCATGGGTCAGCCGCAGCCCGATTTCGGCGCTGTCGCCCGGCGCCAGAAAGGCCGGGGCGGTCACGGTCATCACCACCGGGTCGCGCGACAGGATCGTCGCATCGGCCTGACCGATGCCGGTTTGCGACCACACGACCGCCATGACGCGGATTTCGCCGTTGAAATCCGGCACCGGGATGTCGACCTGCGCCGTCCCGTCCGGGCCAAGCGTGACCGGGCCGGAAAACCAGCTCATCAGCTTTTCGGTGGGGGGCGGGGCGTCGCTGCCCGACACCTGCGCATCGCCGCCTTCGCGCAGGGCGCCATCGGGCGCGCCGGTGGGCAGGATCAGCCGCCCATACAGATCGCGCAGCGCAACCCCAAGCCGGCGCTGGCCGAAATAGTGTTTCGACGGATCGGGCGGGGTGAAGGAGGTCAGGTTCAGGATTCCCTGATCGACCGCCGCAATCGTGGCATGGACGGTTTCGCCCTGTTCCGCGCCGTCAACCCTCAGCGTCACGGTGGCATTGCCGCGCGGGCGGATTTCGGTCGGGATCTCCAGACTGGCCTTCAGCGCGCGATTGCCCGGATCGACGGCGGCATGGGCAAGGCCAAGCGCGCGGGCGGGCATCCGGTCGCCCGGTAGCAGATTGTCCAGCGGACGGATCGCGCTGACCGTCACATAGACGCCCGCGCCCCATTCATCGGTCACGGGCAGGTCGATGGTGTTTTCGCCCGCCTTCAGATCGACCATCTGCAAGGACACGATATCGCCCGACAGGACCGACACGATCCCCGTGCCATCGGCCAGCGCATCGACCGTCACCCGCGCGGTGTCGCCGCTGCGATAGGCGGGCTTGTCCAGCGCAACCTTGAGCCGGTCGGGCGTATCGGTGCCGGAACTGGCCACGCCCCAACCCGCATAAAAGCTGGTCGAGGCACCGGCCCCGCCCTCGCCCGCGATTTCGGCGACCAGTTCATAGCTGCCCCATTCGACGGGAACCGCGATTTCGGCCGGGGTGTTGCCGGTCTCGACGGTGCCGCCGCCGATGCGGTTGCGGCGGGTGATCGCTTCCCACTGCCACTGGCCGTTCAGCGAATACCATTCATATTGGGTTTCGACCCGGTTCACGACCCAGTTGATTTGCGCGGCCTGCGGTTGCAGGTCGGGGCCTGCGGCGATCAGGGCAAAGCGCGCCTCGGTCCCTTCGGCGACGGTCATGTCCTCGAACAGGGGGCGGATGCCGGGGATCGGCTGGTCCGGCATCACCAGTTTCGATGTGCTGCGTTCGACCGGACGGCCCGCCCCTTCGCGGACATTGACGGTCAGCCGCGCCTCGACCGGACGCTGACCCAGGGTCTCGGCGTCGGGCAGCGTGATATCGGTCTGGAAATGACCCTGCGCATCGGTTGCGCCGCCAGGGATGCTGTCGGCCGTGGGCTGGGCATCGCTGTCATGGCGGCCAAAGCTGTAGCCCGCAAAGGCATCCAGCGTGCGGCGCGGCACCATCCACAAGGCGCCTTCGACCGGCAATTCCGCCGCAGGGGCACCGAACAGCCAGCGTGCGTCCAGCGACAGGCGCATCGGCTGGCCCGCCGTCGCGGGGGCATCATCCGCCCCGTCGGTTACCGAAACCGTGGGCGTGAAATCAATGCGTTCGGGCAGGAAATCCTCGACCAGCACGCGGGCGGATGCCAGCGCGGGGCCGTTCGCTTCGGCACGGATATCCAGCCGCCATGTGCCGCGCGGGGCATTGGCGGGCAGGGTCCATGACAACACATAGCCGCCCGCGCCCGCGTCGGTCAGGGGCACGCGGGCCTGTTCGACCCCATCGGGGCGCAGGATGACGCCGGTCAGCGGCAGTTGCGCCAGCGCGTGAACCGATGTGTCGCGGGCCAGAACCGTGGCATTGATGGTTTCGCCGACGCGGTAGGCGCCCCGGTCGGTGGTCGCGAAGACGTCGATGGGCGGCGCGGGCGGCTGGCCTTCGACCCCGCGATCCGACAGGTCGAATTCGGGATCGGTCAGCGACAGGAAAGCCATGTCGGTCGGCGCGCGATCCGCCCCCTGACCCTGCCACGCGGTCACCGTCAGCAGCGCGGGCGCCGCCCCGTCGCGGCCAAGCGACAGGCCGGGGGCAAAGCGCACGATGCCCTGATCGTCGGTCGCGGCGCGGGCCAGAACCTCGTTCGCGCGGGAAATCAGCGCGACCTCGGCCCCCTGCACCGCCCGGGTGGTGGCAAGGCTGCGCACGGCGACGGTCAGCCCGTTGTTGCCCGACAGCGTGCTGATGCCGAAATCGGAAATCACGAACCATTGCGTCGCGGCGCCGGTATCGCCCGGATTTTCGCCGGTGACGGTGGCTTGCAACACGTAGATGCCCGGCGCCAGATCGCCGGCCTCGGCGGCGATGGGCAGGCGGGTCGTCACCTCGGCATTGCGGGTGCTGCCATCGGCGGGTTGCGGCACCGCCGCCGTCCCCTTCCAGATGGTCGAGGCGATGCGGTCACCGAAATAATCCATCTCCCAACTGTCCAGAGGGGTGGCGAACATGCCTTCGGACATGGTGCGCAGCAGGTTGCGGTCGGACATGCGCATCAACACCAGATCCAGCAGATCGGCATTGACCGTGACCACCCCCAGCCCCTGATCCCCGCCCGAGGGCAGGACATAGGCCCGCCCCGGAAAGCGGACCGAGGGGTCGCGGTCGCGGATATAGCTGCGCAGGGTGACATCGCGGGCCAGCACCTCGCCATCGCTGGCGGGCAGACCGGCGCGCAGGGTGATTTCCAGTTCCTGGCCAAAGGTCAGCCCGCTGATGCACAGATCCCGGCCCGATGCGGTGACGGTCATGTCCTGCGCGGGCAGGCGCAGGAAATCGGCGTAATCCAGCCCGGCATTCAACTGGCGCGACATGGTCACGCAATAGCGCGGGTTGGTGCTGTCGGTCGTTGCCTGACTGTCGGTCACGCGCATCCCGTTGCGGTCCTGCGATTTTTGCAGCGCATCGGCGATGCCCGCGTCATTCGGCGCCAGTCCGGCGGCCAGCCGCAGCACGCCCAGCCCGTCCTGCCCCCGGCCCATGCGTTCATAGGCGGCGGCCAGCCAGTTCAGGGCGCGGGCGGCGGTCGCGTCGTCATCGGCGCGCAGATAGGCATTGGTCGCGGCCATGGCGATGCTGCGCGAGCGCGCGCCATCGCTGGTCTCGCCCTCGGTCAGCATCAGCCGGGCAAGGTTCGACCAGTCTTCGGGGCGGTCGCGTTGGGCGGTGACAAGGCCGGTCATGCGGGTCGCCGTCGCGACATCGCCGATTGCCTCGGCCCGGGCCGAGGCGGCGGCGGGGTCCAGTTCATCGCCCGGCGGATACATCGCGGCCATCGACAGCGCCTGCGCCCGCGCCGCCTGCCGGTCGGATTCGGTGATGAAACGGGCGGCGGCATTGGCGCGGCGGCTGGCCAGCGCCATCGATTCGGCCGGGGTCGTGACCATGCGGCCCGACAGCGCGGCGGCGAAGGGCGTCGGCGCGCCCGCGCGGTCATCTTTCGGGAAACAGGCGCGGGCCTGGCCGTTGAAGGTCAGCCCGTTGCAACTGTCCAGATTGAGACAGGCATTCACGCAGGCCTGCAAGGTCGTGTCAAAGATCGGCCCCAGATCGCCGCCCGGCATGTCATAGCCGGCGGTCAGATCCAGCCGGCGCTCGGGCAGCAGGGTCATCGGATTCTGTTGGGGATCTTGTTGAGCCATCACCGTTTGCGGCAGGCCAAGCCCCAGACCAATCAGCGATGCGGCAAGGATGTTCCTGAAAAGCTGTGACATGCGTTTCCCCGATGCTGATCCCGAAAGCAGTCCGAAGCGGCGGGCCGCACCCGTCCGACCCTGTCGGATTTGTCTCATCCGGCGGGGGTTTTGGCAATCACTCCCATTCCAGTTCGGCATAGGCCGTGGCGGCATTGCGGGCGGTCACGGCGTCGAAATCCAGCCATTCCGGCGCCAGATCCTGCATGGCGGCGACGGTTTCGGGGATGGCTGCGGACAGGGCCGCGCCCTGGGCGATCTGGTCGCGGATGGTCGCGCGCAGGCGGTCCAGATAGCGGCGCCCGGGCGCGGTGGCAGCGTCCCAGCTATCGCTGACGGGGCCGTGACCGGGCACGATCAGGCGCGGCGGGGCGCCATCCGGCCCCTGCGGCGGGCCAAGGTCGATCCAGTCCAGCCAGCCGCTCAGCGACCCGTCGATGCTGGGCGTCAGCCCCCCCTGAAACACCAGATCGCCGGTGAACAGGGTGCCGGTCGCGCTGTCCAGCACGGTCATGTCATTGTCGGTATGGGCAGGCGGGACAGGCGTCAGGATCAGGTCGCGCGCGCCAAGGTCGATGACCTGCCTTGCCCCGATCGTGATATCGACGGCAACCAGCCGCGTGCCCGCCAGCGCCCCCGTGCCGATCTGGTCGGGGATGGATCGCAGCCAGCTTTCCCCGCGCAGGGCCAGCGCATCGGGCAGGCGGGCATTGGCGGTGACGCGGGCGCCCGCCTCGGCAAAGACCTCGGCGCCCAGAATGTGGTCGGGGTGCATATGGGTCAGGATGACATGGCTGACGGGGCGGTCGCTGTGCTGGCGGATGGCGGCATACAGGGCCTCGCCCTGCGCGCGGCTGGCGCCGGGGTCGATGACCGCGATGCTGTCGCCGATGACGACGCCCAGATTGGCGATCCAGCCCCGGTTTTCCGCCGAGATCTGGCCCGCCGCACCCTGATGCAGCCAGACACCATCCGCGATTTCGGCCAGTTCCAGCGCGGCCAGATCCTGCGTCGGCACGCAATCCTGCCCCTGCGCCGACAGGTCGGGGTGACGCGCCAGCCAGTCTCGCGCGATGGTTTCGGCCCCCGCGATACAGGCCTGCAGGTCCGGCGCATCGCCCGCAGGCAGCAGCCGCGATTCGCAGGCCTCTGGCGCGGAAATCAGGCAGGCAGTCAAGACAACGTGATACATGGCACCCCGATCACATAGACTTTTCCACGTCTTTCAACCAATTCGACCGCTGATATACGACCTTTGGGTGGTTGACTGAAAGCCTGCACAACCTAACATTCATCTAATCGCACGACCATGCGGTGCCATCAATCGGAGGAGTTGACTTATGGCCTGGACCAAACCCACCCTGAAGGAAATCGCCTGCGGCATGGAAATCAACATGTACGCACCGGCAGAGGATGAGCCCGTTCTGTTCTGATTGAACAATTCGCGCAATCCTTGCCCTGCCCGGACAATCTACGGGCAGGGCTGCTTTCTGGTATCTGACTGAATGCAAATCATCATTCTGGGCGCGGGGGCCGGTGGCGGTCTTCCCCAATGGAACTGCGGATGCCGCAATTGCGATGCGGCGCGGGCGGGCCGGATCCCGGCAATGACGCAAAGCAGCATCGCGGTCAGTGCCGATGGCCTGAACTGGGCTGTGATCAATGCGTCCCCCGATCTGCGCGAACAGCTGGGGGCAACGCGGGCGCTGCATCCGACGGGGTTGCGGGTTTCGCCGATTCGCTCGGTTCTGGTGACGAATGGCGATCTTGACCATGTCGCGGGCCTGTTGACGCTGCGCGAAAGCCAGCCCTTTGATCTGTTCGCGACACCTGCAATTCAGGCGGTTCTGGCCGAGAACCCGATTTTTCAGGCCATGAACCCGCAATTCGTCACCCGCAAGCCGGTGGCGCTGGACCAGCCCTTTGCGCTGCTGCCCGGCCTGACGGCACGGCTTTTCGCGGTGCCCGGAAAGGTGCCGCTGTATCTGGAGGGTGAAGACGTGCAGACCGATCTGCTGGGCGAACAGACCGTTGGCGTCGAACTGACGGCACAGGACGGTGCCGGACAACAGGGCAGGCGCGCCTATTACATTCCCGGCTGCGCCACGGTTCCCGACTGGCTGAAAGCCCGCATCGACGGGGCGGATCTGCTGATGTTCGACGGCACCCTGTGGCAGGATGATGAAATGATCCGCGCGGGTCTGGGCCGGAAAACCGGCCGCCGCATGGGCCATGCCCCGGTTTCGGGCGCGGATGGCAGCATTGCGGCGCTGGACGGCGTCCGGCTGGGGCAGCGCATCTTTGTCCATATGAACAATTCGAACCCGCTTGCCGATCCGGGCAGCCCTGAAACCGCGCAGGCCGTGGCCGCCGGCTGGCAGATCGGTCGCGACGGGATGGAGATTTCCGCATGAACGCCCCCAAGGTCAACGCCCCCCAATCGCGCGCCGAATTCGAACAGCGCCTGCGCCGCATCGGGGATGAGCGTTACCACGACAAGCACCCTTTTCACGCGCGTCTGCACGGCGGCCAATGCACCCCGGACGAGGTGCGGGCCTGGGTCATCAACCGCTGGCAGTATCAGTCGCGTATCCCGATGAAGGACGCGGCCTTTCTGTCGCGTGTCACCGACCCCGACCTGCGCCGCCGCTGGCGGTCGCGGATCGAGGATCATGACGGCGGCGTCACCGAAGGCGGCGGCATCCGGCGCTGGCTGGCGCTGGCCGGCGCGGTGGGGCTTGATCCGGATTATGTGGCCAGCGGCGTCGGCGTGATGCCGGCCACGCGCTTTGCCGTCGATGCCTATGTCCGCTTTGTCCGCGACATGCCCCTGCTGGATGCGGTCGCGGCCAGCCTGACGGAAATGTTCGCGCCCAAGATCCACACCGAACGGATCGAAGGGTTGCTGAAACATTACGATTTCGCCGATGACACCAGCCTTGCCTATTTCCGCAACCGTCTGACAGAGGCGCCAAAGGACGTGGCATTCGGCCTGAACTATGTGCTGGACCACGCCGATACGCTGGAAAAACAGGATGCGGCGGCGGCGGCGCTGACCTTCAAGACGGATGTGTTGTGGGCGCAGCTTGACGCGCTGTGGCATGGCTATGTTGAGGGCAATATCCCCCCCGGCGCATGGCGCCCGGATGAGGGTCTGGCGAAAGGTTCCGCCACGCCATGAACGCCCCGCAGCAGCCACCCGCCACTGCAGATCTGGACGACGCCGCCATTCCCTATCTGCCGCGCGGCGTGCGGCTGCAGGATGACCGGGTGCGCGGCATCCGTGTGCTTCAGGCGCCGGAACGCGCGATGCAACTGGATGCGGTGGGGGATGCGATCCTGTCCGAACTGGACGGGGAAACCGGCCTTGGCGCGCTGATCGACCGGCTGGCGCAGAAATATGACGCACCGCGCGACCAGATCGCCGAAGATGTCCGGGGCTTTCTGAATGGTCTGATCGACCGCCGCATGGTCTTCGTAAGGGGGCGTGAATGAAACAAGATCGTGCCGAAGATATTCGCGGCAATCCGGTAACGCCGGGCCTGCCCATGGCGATGCTGGCCGAACTGACGCATCGCTGTCCGCTGGCTTGCCCCTATTGTTCCAATCCGGTCGAACTGAGCCGCGCCTCGTCGGAAATGACGGCGGATGAATGGGGTTCGGTCTTTCGGCAGGCGGCGGATCTGGGGATCTTGCAGGTGCATCTGTCGGGCGGCGAACCCGCCTCGCGCCGGGACCTGACCGAAATCGTGCGCCATGCCCGCGATGCCGGGCTTTACGTCAACCTGATCACCTCGGGGATCGGCCTGACCGAGGCGCGCCTGCGTGAACTGGATCACGCCGGCGTCGATCACGTCCAGCTTTCGCTGCAGGGGATCAACGCCGAAATGGCCGACTGGATCGGCGGCTACAAGGGCGGTTTCGACCGCAAGATGCAGGTCGCCGAATGGATCGGGCAGATCGGCTTTCCCCTGACCGTGAACGCGGTGGTGCATCGCCAGAACATGGACCGCCTGCCCGAGATGATCGAGATGGCCGTGAACCTTGGCGCCCGCCGGATCGAGGTCGCAACCGTGCAGTTCCACGGCTGGGCGGACCTGAACCGCAAGACGCTGATGCCGACGATGGCGCAGGCCATGCAGGCGCGCGCCGTGGTGAACGAGGCGCGGGCGCGGCTGCGCGGGCGGCTGGTCATCGACTATGTTCCCGCCGACCACCACGCGAAATTCCCGAAAAGCTGCATGGGGGGCTGGGGCTCGACCGGGCTGAACGTCACGCCCGAAGGGCTGGTCCTGCCCTGCCACGCCGCCCAGACCATCCCGAATCTGGATTTCGACAATGTGCGCGAGGTGCCCTGGCGATGATCTGGCAGTTCGGCAGCGCCTTCAACGCCTTTCGCGGCACGGCATGGATGCCCGATCCCTGCCAGAGCTGCGAACGCCGCGATATCGACTTTGGCGGCTGCCGCTGTCAGGCGATGGCGATGGCGGGCGATCCGACGGCGACCGATCCGGTCTGTTCGCGTTCAAGTTTCCACGCCGAGTTGCAGGCCCGCGCTGACGAAGATTCCGCAAGCACCGATGTTGCGCTGGTCTATCGCCGCATGCCACGCGAGCAACGGCCATGATGCGGGGGCTGATCGGGGCGCCGATCCGGGCGCTGGCCTGCGCGCTGTTGCTGGCCTTGCCGGGTGCCGCGCTGGCGCAAGCTGTCGGGGTGGAAAACCCGCTGCAGCCTTCGCCGGAATGGGACGATATGCGCTCTGCCGTGATCGGCACGGATGACGAGCCGATCATCGACCCCGCGATTCTTGATCTGTCCGCGCCCTTCCGGGCCGACAATCCGGCGCTGGTCCCGGTCCGCATCACCCAACCCGAAGGCGCCCCGGCCATCGTTGCGCTGGCGCTGGTCATCGACCACAACCCCGCGCCGGTCGCCGCCGAATTCACCTTTGGCCCCGCGCTGATGCCGCTGGATTTCGAGGTGCGGGTCCGGGTCGATGCCTATTCCGACGTGCGCGCCATCGCGACGCTGGCCGATGGGCGCAAGGTCATGGCCGGGCGCTTTGTCCGGGCCTCGGGCGGGTGTGCGGCGCCTGCGGGCAAGAGCATGGATCAGGTCCGCGCCACCATGGGCGAGATGCGTTTTCGCCGGACCGAGGATCAGGGCCGCGACAGTGGCACGCTGATGATCCGACACCCGAATTTTTCCGGCCTTCAGCGCGATCAGGTGACGTTGCTGACCATCCCCGCCGAATTCATCCAGACCTTGCAGGTCCGGCAGGGTCAGGACGAACTGTTCACGATGGACGCCGGAATCTCGATTTCGGAAGACCCGGTCTTTCGTTTCGCCTATAATGACGGCGATGCCCCTGTGACCGTCCATGCCCAGGATACCGATGGGCGGGTCTGGGACGCCCGATTTTGATCTTTCGCGACGTTGCTGCGCAACCTGTTGGCAGCGACAGGTCAGGCTGCCCTCGTGCTGGTCACGGTCTGGCCGACACGCAGATCTGCTACCAAAGTCGTAGATGGCGCGCATAGCCCACTTGCGCAAAGCGGGGCGTGACGTAAGATTGCAGCCAAGCCGGACGGGCCTTCCCGTCTGTCTCGTTTTTGGGAGGAAAACGATGACAACCATAGCTACGCAGGAAAAATCGAACCAGCCGCGCCCGTCGGCGGATCGTGTCCGTGAAATTCTGATCGTCGATGACCACCCGCTGATGTGCGATGCGCTGGCACTGACATTGAAGATCAGCTTTGGCCTGAAAAATGTCCGCACGGCCCGCAGCCTGTCGGCGGCGGTTGAACAGATCCGCACGCTTGGCGCGCCGGATGCGGTGATCCTGGACCTGAACCTGCCCGATGCGCGCGGCTCCGAAGGGTTGGTGACGCTGCGCCGTCAGATCCCCGATGTGCCGATCACGATGATTTCTGCCGATCTGGAAAACGCCATGATCGGGGCCGCGATGGCTGCGGGGGCGCAGGGTTATATTTCCAAATCGCTTGGCCGCGAGGCGCTGGTCGACAGCCTGCGCCGCATGTGGGACGGCGAGCGCGTCACCCCCGAAGGCTATGAACCCGATGCCGCAGGCGAAGAAGACGGTGCCCGCGTCGAACTGGCCCGCCGTTTCGCCAGCCTGACGCCGCAGCAGATGAAGATCCTGCGCCTGATCTGTCAGGGCAAGGCGAACAAGGAAATCAGCTACGAGCTGTCCATCGCCGAAGCGACGGTCAAGACGCATATCACCGCGATCATGTCCAAGATCAACGCGCGGCGCCGCACGCAGGCCGTCCTGCTGGCCAACACCGTCCGCCTGTTCGAGCCGACATGATCCCGACGACAGGGCAAGCGACGGGGCAGGGCATCCGGGCAATGCGTCCGGCGCCGGGGCATGATATGATCCGGGGTGCGACATGATGCAGGGCATGCAGGGTGCAACCGCGCCTTGGCCGATGCGGCGTGACGTGGCGGCGATATCGCTGGCCGCGCCCGTCGTTGTCACGGCGGATGAAAGCAGCGAGGATGCGGCCGCCGATCTGCTGGCCCGGATCGCGCCCGCGAAACCGGGGCTGGTGCTGATCTTCGCCTCGGACGGCAAGCATCTGTTGCCGCTGTCGCGCCGCCTGCAACCCGAATTGCCCGATGGCTGCCAGATCGTCGGCTGTTCCTCGGCCGGGGAAATCGGGCCGGGCGGCTATTGCGCCGGCACGGTCACGGCCATCGCCTTTCCCGCGCAAAGCTTTCGCGCGGCGGTCTGCGTGCTGCCCGAACAGGAACATATCCCGGTGTCGCGCTGGATGTCGCAACTGCGCCAGTTCCGCACCGGCTTTGCCCATGATCCGCGCCGCGCGGCATTCGGCATCCTGCTGGCCGATGGCTCTGCCGGGCACGAGGACGTGCTGGTCGCCACGCTGGATGCGACGATCCCCGGCGTGCCGGTGGTCGGCGGATCCTCGGCGGACGGGCTGCGCTTTGGCCGGACCTGCCAGATCGTGAATGGCGAGGATCGGGCCGGGGCCGCGATCTTCATTCTTGTCGAAACCGATTTCGCCGTGTCGGAAATCACCTTTGCCCATTTCAGCGCGACGGCGGACCGGGCGGTGGTGACGGCCGCCGATCCGCAGAACCGCACCATTCTGGAACTGAACGCCGAACCCGCCGCCGTGGAATATGCGCGGCTGGCGCGGCTGGCCCCGGACAATCTGACACCCACCGATTTCGCCCGCCACCCGCTGATCCTGCGCGTCGGGCGGCGCAACCATGTCCGTGCCATTCGCGGGGTCACCCCCGACGGCGGGCTGGAACTGATGTCCGCGATCGAGGCGGGCACGATCCTGCGCCTTGGCCGGGTCGAGGGGCTGACCCAGGGCTTTGCCGATGCCGTGGACCGGCTGCCGCGCCCGCCGGTGATGGTGCTGGGCTTTGACTGCGTGCTGCGCCGCCTTGCGCTGGAACGCGCGGGCCTGCGCGATGAAATGTCGGGGATTTTCCGGCGTTATCGCGTCGCCGGCTTCAACACCTATGGCGAACAGCACAGCGGCATGCATGTCAACCAGACCTTTGTGGGCATGGCCATCGTGCCGCCCACCCCGACATGATGGCCCCGACATGATGCTGCACCGGCTGGAGGACAGCCCTGAACGGCGTGTCGAGAAACTGAACCGCATCACCGATGTGCTGATCGACCGCATCGACCGGCTGGAGGACAGCCGGGGATCAGCATGGTCGATGTTTCAGGCCGCCGTCGCGCTGGAGCAAGAGGTCGAGGCCCGCACCCGCCAACTGGAACGCGCGCTGGCCGATCTGTCGGAAAAGAACCGCGAACTGGCCGTGGCCCGCGCCGCGGCCGAAGAAGCGAACCGGTCGAAAACCCGCTTTCTGCGCGCGGCCAGCCATGACCTGCTGCAACCCTTGTCTGCGGCGCGGCTGTTTCTGACTGCGCTGACCGATACCGAACTGGACCCGCTGCAAAAGGAACTGGCCGAACGCCTGACCGGCGCCTTCGAATCGGTCGAGGAACTGATGCATGCGGTTCTGGACATCTCGCGGCTGGACAGCCAGCGTATCGAATTCCACCGCAAACCCGTCAACCTTGGTGAAATGCTGCGCCGTCTGGCGGTCGAATATGCCCCCATGGCCGAGGTCCGGGGGCTGGCGCTGACCTTTGTGCCGACCTCGGTGGTGGTGGACAGCGACCCGACATTCCTGCGGCGCATCGCGCAGAATCTGATCTCGAACGCGATCAAATACACCGAATCGGGGCGGGTGCTGGTCGGTGTGCGTCGGCGCGGCCAGCAGGCCTGGCTGGAGATCTGGGACACCGGCATCGGCATCCCGGCCGAGGATCGCAGCCGCATCTTTGACGAATTCCAGCGCGTCGGCCGCGAAGGCACCGCGCCCGGCATGGGGCTGGGCCTGTCGATCGTGCGCCGCGCCTGCGCCAAGCTGGCCCATCCCATCGCCGTCGACAGCGAACAGGGACGCGGCACGGTCTTTCGCGTCGGCCTGCCGCTGGTCGCCCCGGTCGAGGAATTGCACACCGTCGCCGTCGCGGATTCCGCCGATACGCTGCGCGGCCGTGTCGTGCTGGTCGTCGAAAACGACCCCAGCATGCGCCGCGCCTATGAACTGGTCTTGCGCGACCAACTGGGCATGGTGCCGCGCATCGCGGGGGGGACTTCCGAGGCGCTGGCCACGATGGGCGACGAACCGCCCGATCTGATTCTGGCCGATTACAATCTGGACAATGGCGAAACCGGATTGCAGGCGATTTCCCAATTGCGAGAGGCCGCGCAAAGCGGCATTCCGGCGATCATGGTCACCGCGCAACGCGATGCGGATATCACCCGCGCCTGCGCCAGCATCGACGTGCCCCTGATGGAAAAGCCCGTCCGCAGCGAAGAGCTGCGCGATGCTGTTGCAGCGCGTCCTGACCTAAGACAAAGGGACCAGCCATCCGGGCATCGGCTTTTGCCGCGCCGCAAGCGGATGCAGGCTGGACCATATCGGAGGGAGAGACCGAGATGAAGATATTGCGCCCGCTGGCGCTCTGGGCCGCTTTGGCGACCGGCCTGGGCCTTGCACCCGCTTTCGCAGACGAGGCAGGTGAACTGGTATTTGCCGAACGCGGCCCCCGGCAGCTTGGCGACAGGACGATCACATGGCGGCTGGATGTCGCAGGCCCCGCCACGGTCGAGGGCTTTGTGCCGGTCACCGACGGGCGCATCGAACTGGCGGAAGCCGTCGATGCCTCGGACGGGGAAGCGGTGCTGGAACTGCACGAAGACACGCCGCATCTCAAACGCACGATCGGCCCCTATCCCGTGTCGGGCGGCGATCCGGCGCTGGTGTTCTTTCTGGAAACCACGGCCCGCGAAATGGCCCGGATCACCGGCGGCAGCCCGTTCTACATCCGCAACCGCATCAAGGATGCCGTCTTTCGCGGCGGCGAGGTGGTCGAGGTGGACGGCACCCGCAAGGCCGTCTTTCGCCCCTTTCAGGATGACAAGAACAAGGACCGCATGGCCGGTTTCGACACGCTGGAGCTGACCTTCGACGTGGCCGATCCGAAACAGCCGATCTCCAGCATGGTCGCCGCGACCAGCGCCGAGGGGCTGGGCTTTCGCATATCCATGGTGCGGCAATGAAACGGCTGGCCCTGACCCTTGCGCTGATCGCCCCGGTTTCGGCCCATGCGCAGGCGGTGAACGACTATCCGACCAATGCGCGGGCCGATTACGTCTTTGTCTGCATGTCGACGAACGGCCAGACCCGCGACATGCTGGACCGCTGTTCCTGCGCCATCGACCAGATTTCGGAAATCCTGCCCTATGACAAATATGTCGAGGCGGAAACCGTGATGCGGATGCGCCAGACCACGGGCGAACGCTCGGGCATGTTCCGGCAGGGCGGGCGCATGGCCGGAATCGTGGGCGAATTCCGCCGCGCCGAGGCCGAGGCGGAAATCCTGTGCTTCTGACCCCGACCTGACACCGCGTTACTGGACAAGCGGGCCCTTTTGGGGTCTTTTGCCCGGTATCCGAGCGAAAGAGGTGGTCATGGATCTGGGGATCAGGGGCAAGCGCGGCCTTGTCTGCGCGGCGTCGAAAGGGTTGGGTCGCGGCTGTGCCGAGGCCCTGGCCGAGGCGGGCGTGGATCTGGTCATCAACGCCCGCAGCGCCGATACGCTGGAACGCACGGCCGCCGAAATCGCGGCGCGTCACGGCGTCCGCGTCATTCCGGTCGCGGCAGATATCACCACCGAACAGGGCCGCGCCGCCGTGCTGGCCGCCGTGGGTCAGGCCGATATCCTTGTCACCAATGCGGGCGGTCCGCCGCCCGGCAAATGGACCGACTGGACGCGCGACGATTTCATCCGGGTGATCGATGCCAATATGCTGACCGCCGTTGCGCTGATGCAGGCCTTGGTGCCGGGCATGGCGGAACGGGGCTGGGGGCGGGTGGTCAATATCACCTCGCAATCCGTGCGCTCGCCCATCGACGTGCTGGGCCTGTCGAATTCGGCGCGGCTTGGCCTGACCGGCTTTGTCGCGGGCATGTCGCGGGCGGTCGCGCCGAACGGCGTCTGCGTGAACAACCTGCTGCCCGGCATCCATGCCACCGACCGGGCCGAAGGGCTGGACAGCGGCGTGGCCCGCGCACAGGGCATTTCCATCGAACAGGCGCGTGAAAACCGCAAGGCCGCGATTCCCACCCGCAGCTATGGCACGGCCGAGGATTTCGGCGCCACCTGCGCCTTCATGTGCAGCCAGCACGCGCGTTTCATGGTCGGCCAGAACATCATGCTGGACGGCGGCGCGGCGAATATCTCGGTCTGACCGGATGGTGCAGCCCCCGCAAGACAGCGCCAGACTGGAGGTCGCGGGCCTGTGTCGCGATTTCGCGGGGCGGCGGGTGGTCGATGACGTGTCATTCGCCGTCCGCCCGGGCGAGGTCGCCTGCCTGCTTGGCCCTTCGGGCTGCGGGAAATCGACGACCCTGCGGCTGGTCGCGGGGGTGGACCGGCAGGATGCGGGCGTGGTGCGCGTCGATGGGCGGGCGATCAGCGATGACGCGACCCATATGCCGCCCGAACGCCGCGCCATCGGCATGATGTTTCAGGATTTCGCGCTGTTTCCGCATCTGACGGTTGCCGAAAACGTGGGTTTCGGCCTGCCCGGCGGGGCGCGGCGGAATGCGGATCGCGTTGCCGATCTGCTGGCCCGCGTCCGCTTGCAAAGCCATGCCCGCGATTACCCGCACGCCCTGTCCGGTGGCGAACAGCAGCGCGTCGCGCTGGCCCGCGCGCTGGCGCCGCGTCCGGGGATCCTGCTGATGGACGAGCCGTTTTCCGGGCTGGACGAACGTCTGCGCGACGGCATCCGCGACGAAACCCTTGCGCTGCTCAAGGACGAAGGCACCGCCGTTCTGCTGGTCACCCATGACCCGCAAGAGGCGATGCGCATGGCCGATCAGATCCTGCTGATGCGCGGCGGCCGCATCGTCCAGCGCGGCGCGCCCTATAATATCTACAACGCCCCGTTGGACCGGCAGGCTGCGGCGTTTTTTTCCGATGTGAACGTGCTGGATGGCCAGTCGTGGGGGGCGCTGACCGAAACCGCCTTTGGCGAATTCCTGACGCCCGGCCTGCCCGATGGCACGCCCGTCGAAATCGTCGTGCGCCCGCAGCATGTCCATATCGATTTCGACCGCAACGGCAATGGCCCCCTGCCCACGGCCGAAACCGGGATGGGCGCCCGTGCCCGCGTCCTGCGGGCGCGCTTCATGGGGCGTGAATCGCTGGTCGAATTCCAGTTGGATCAGGGCCGCTTTGATCAGGTGGGCGCGCGGATAAACGCCGTGCTGCCGGGGGTGTTTCTGCCGAAACCCGGCACCCGCATGTGGCTGACCCTGCGCCGTGACCGCGTCTTCGTCTTTCCGCGCGGCGAGGCGCTGGCCGCGTCCGGCAGGACCGCAGCGGAATAAAGCACTTGCCCGGCGCGCGAACTCTGTCTAAGACTTTTGGCTGAGTGGGAGACGCTGGCGCAAGTCAGGGCCGAAGGAGCAACCGCCCCGGTAAACTCTCAGGCAAAAAGACCACTCGCGACGACAAGCTCTGGAGAGTGGCGCCCGCGCCCGCCGAAGGGATAACGATCTCAGGCGCCCGTTGAGGGCAGGGACAGAGGGGGCATCTTTTGCGGCCATCAGGCCGCGCTGTTGCGGCAGGTGATGCTTTGGGGGCTGTCATGGGCGAATTGCGCCGGACCGAATTACACGATCTGCACATCGCGCGTGGCGCGAAAATGGTGCCCTTTGCCGGGTGGGACATGCCCGTCCAATACCCGATGGGCGTGATGGGCGAACATCTGCATTGCCGCGCCCATGCCGGGCTGTTCGATGTCAGCCATATGGGTCAGGTGATCCTGCGCGGCTATGATGTCGCGGCGCGGCTGGAAACGCTGGTTCCGGCGGATATTCAGGGGCTTGGCGCGTGGCGTCAGCGTTACGGGCTGTTCACCGCGCCGAATGGCGGCGTGCTGGACGATCTGATGATCGCGAACAAGGGCGATCACCTGTATTTGGTCATCAACGCCGCCTGTGCCGATCAGGACATTGCCCATCTGCGCCAGTTGCAGGGCGTCACGGTCGAGGTCATCGACCAGTCCCTGCTGGCGCTGCAAGGCCCGGATGCCGAACCCGTGCTGGCCCGGCTGATCCCTGCCGTGGCTGATCTGCGTTTCATGGACTCGCGCAATGTCGACTGGCAGGGCACGGAATTGTGGATCAGCCGCTCGGGCTATACCGGAGAGGACGGTTTCGAGATTTCCGTGCCGCATGACCGCGCCCGCGCGCTGGCCGATGCGCTGCTGGACCAGCCAGAGGTCGCGCTGATCGGTCTGGGTGCCCGCGACAGCCTGCGGCTGGAGGCCGGGATGCCGCTGTATGGGCATGACATGGACGACGGAACGACGCCTGCTGCGGCGGCGCTTGGCTGGTCGATCCCCGAGCTGCGCCGCAATGGAGGCGCGCGGGCCGGTGGTTTTCCGGGGGCGGATGTGATCCTGGCCGAGCTTGATGCCGGGCCTGCCGTCACCCGTCGCGGCTTGCGCCCCGAAGGTCGCGCCCCGATCCGCGAGGGTGTCGGGATTTTCGCGGCGGCCGAAGGTGGCGCGCCGATCGGCCGCGTGCGCTCGGGCGGGTTCGGGCCTTCGGTCGGCGGTCCCGTCGCGATGGCCGAACTGCCCGCCGATCTGTCCGAAGGCGCCACGGTTTTCGCCGAGTTGCGCGGCAAGCGCCTGCCCGTGACGGTCGCGGCCCTGCCCTTTATCCAGCCACATTACAAACGCTAGGAGCATTCCATGCTGAAATATACCGAAGATCACGAATGGCTGCGCGCCGAGGGCGACGAGATCACCGTCGGCATCACCGCCCATGCCAGCGAGCAGTTGGGCGATGTCGTTTTCATCGAACTGCCCGAGGTCGGCCGCGAGGTCGAGGCGGGCGAGGAAATCGTGGTCATCGAATCGGTCAAGGCGGCATCCGACATCACCGCCCCTGTCGCGGGGGTGATTACGGCGGTGAATGACGCGCTGGCCGATGCGCCGGGCGATGTGAATGCCGATCCGCTGGCGGCCTGGTTCTTTCGCATCAAGCCCGCCGATGCCGCGGCGGTCGATGGCTTCATGAATGAGGCCGCCTATCAGGCGCTGATCGGCTGACGTCGCCGCCCTTTTGGGTATTTGGATGATGAAGAAAGGCGGGGCCGGGGTGCGGGCCCGCCGTGGCATGACAGATCAGGGCCTGATGATGGCAAAGTGGATCCCTACCGATTACAATCCCGATGATTTTGCGAACCGGCGGCATATCGGGCCTTCGCCGGCAGAGATGGCCGAGATGCTGGCGGCGGTTGGCGTGCCGGATCTGGAGGCGCTGATCGCGCAGACGGTTCCCGCGCAGATCCGGCAAGAGGCGGGTCTGGACTGGCCCGCCTTGTCGGAATCGGCCCTGCTGGCGCGGATGCGTGAGGTGGCCGGGCGCAATCGCGTGATGACCAACCTGATCGGGCAGGGCTATTACGGCACGGTCACGCCGCCTGCGATCCAGCGCAATATTCTGGAAAACCCGGCCTGGTATACGGCCTATACGCCCTATCAGCCCGAGATCGCGCAGGGGCGGCTGGAGGCCTTGCTGAATTATCAGACCATGGTGTCGGATCTGACGGGCCTGCCGGTTGCCAATGCCAGTCTGCTGGATGAGGCGACGGCGGCGGCCGAGGCGATGACCATGGCGCAGCGGGGCGCCAAATCCAGGGCGCGGGCGTTTTTCGTCGACCGCAACCTGCATGAGCAGGTGATCGCGGTCATCCGCACCCGTGCCGAGCCGTTGGGGATCGAGGTGATCCTGGGTGCGCCCGAGGATTTGGATGCCGCCTCGGTCTTTGGCGCGATTTTCCAGTATCCGGGGACCTATGGGCATTTGCGCGATCTGACGGATGATTGCGCGGCGCTGCATGGCGCGGGGGCCACAGCGATTGTCGCGACGGATCTGCTGGCGCTGTGTCTGCTGAAGGAACCGGGCGCGATGGGGGCGGATATCGCGGTTGGCTCGTCGCAGCGGTTCGGGGTGCCGATGGGGTATGGCGGCCCTCATGCCGCGTTCATGGCCTGTCGCGATGAGCTGAAGCGGGCGATGCCGGGGCGGATCGTCGGCGTCGGCATCGACGCCAAGGGCAACAAGGCCTATCGCCTGTCCCTGCAGACCCGCGAGCAGCATATTCGCCGCGAAAAGGCCACGTCCAACGTCTGCACAGCGCAGGCCTTGCTGGCGGTGATGGCCTCGTTCTACGCGGTGTTTCACGGGCCTGTCGGGTTGCGGGCGATTGCGCAGCGCGTGCATCTGCATGCGGTGACGCTGGCCAATGCGCTGCGCGAGGCGGGGGCAGAGGTCGCGCCGGATGCGTTTTTCGACACGATCACGGTGCGCGTCGGCGTCGGGCAGGCGGGCATTCTGGCCGCCGCCCGGCATCGCGGTATCAACCTGCGCAAGGTCGGGCGGGATCGTGTCGGGATTTCGGTGGATGAGACGACCGATGCGGATGTCATCGTCCGTGTGCTGGACGCCTTTGGCATCACGGAGGCGGCGGTGCCGGCCGATGCGCCCGCGATCCCCGAGGGTTTGTTGCGTGACAGCGATTATCTGACCCATCCGGTGTTCCACATGAACCGCGCAGAATCCGAGATGATGCGCTATATGCGCCGTCTGTCCGACCGCGATCTGGCGCTGGATCGCGCGATGATCCCCTTGGGTTCCTGCACGATGAAGCTGAATGCCGCAGCCGAGATGATGCCGCTGACATGGCCCGAATTCGGCGCGCTGCACCCCTTTGCGCCGCAGGATCAGGCGGCGGGCTATCACGAGATGTTTGCCGATCTGTCGGACAAGCTGTGCCGGATCACCGGCTATGACGCGTTTTCCTTGCAGCCGAACAGCGGCGCTCAGGGCGAATATGCCGGGCTTTTGACGATTGCCGCCTATCACAAATCGCGGGGCGAGGATCGCGATATCTGCCTGATCCCGGTTTCTGCCCATGGCACCAACCCGGCCAGCGCGCAGATGTGCGGGATGAAGGTCGTGGTCGTCAAATCCGCCCCGAATGGCGATATCGATCTGGAAGATTTCGCCGACAAGGCCGCCAAGGCAGGCGACCGGCTGGCGGCGGTGATGATCACCTATCCCAGCACCCATGGCGTGTTCGAGGATACCGTGCGCGAGGTTTGCCGGCATCACCCATGACCACGGCGGGCAGGTCTATATCGACGGCGCGAATATGAATGCGCTGGTCGGTCTGGTGCGGCCCGGCGATGTCGGCGGCGATGTCAGCCATCTGAACATGCACAAGACCTTTGCCATTCCGCATGGCGGTGGTGGTCCCGGCATGGGGCCGATCGGGGTCAAGGCGCATCTGGCGCCATTTCTGCCCGCCGACCCCCGAATGGGTGAGGGGGCGGTCAGCGCGGCGCCTTGGGGATCTGCGTCGATCCTGCTGATTTCATGGGCCTATATCCTGATGATGGGCGGCGAGGGGCTGACGCAGGCAACGCGCGTCGCGATCCTGAATGCCAATTACATCGCCAGCCGGTTGCAGGCCGCCTATCCGGTGCTGTTCATGGGCAACCGGGGCCGCGTCGCGCATGAATGTATTCTGGACACGCGTCCCTTTGCCGAATTTGGCGTGACCGTGGACGATATCGCCAAGCGTCTGGTCGATAACGGTTTCCATGCCCCGACGATGAGCTGGCCGGTGGCGGGCACCTTGATGGTGGAACCGACGGAATCGGAAACCAAGGCGGAAATCGACCGTTTCATCACCGCCCTGCTGGCCATCCGGGACGAGATCGCCGATGTCGCCGAAGGCCGCATCGCGGCCGAAGACAGCCCCCTGCGCCACGCCCCCCACACGGTCGAGGATCTGGTCGCCGACTGGGACCGCGCCTATTCGCGCGAACAGGGCTGTTTCCCGGCGGGGGCGTTCCGGGTGGACAAATACTGGCCCCTCGTTGGGCGGGTGGACAATGCCTATGGCGACCGCAACCTGATCTGCACCTGCCCCCCGGTCGAGGATTACGCGCAGGCCGCACAGTAAGCCGCCCCGCCAGTGACCGCAGTCTGACGGCTGCGGTCACTGGCATGACCTTTTGGCATTCGACCGGATTCGAGTTGGGGGTTTGAGCCCATTGCGGACAGTCTTGCCCGGCTACTGATACTCCTCCCCTTCATCACCGTAGATGCCGGCGCTGAGGTCTTCAGCAAGTTGGCGCAGTAGCTTGCGAAGAAAGCTGCTTGGCTCATCGAAGTCTCGCGATGCGTTTACAGAGGCGCGGCCGTCGCTCCATCGCAGCGCACGGACCCATGCCTGCGCCTCCTCAACCCAAATTTCAGCGTCACCGTCGGTCGATGTCCTGCTGATCCGTTCGCCACTTTCCGGGTTCACAACCGAGCGCTCTGCTTCTTGAGAAAGGCGCAACAGAGGGTGCTTGGCAACAACCCCTTTCCATTCCTGAAGAGTGACCGCAGCACCTTTCGCTCTCTCTAGATGGATACAGTATGCCATTTCACTATCGCCCCCCGCTAAACAGTTTGAATGACTGTTTTGTCCCGCATAGCAGACATTATCATTGCGATCCGATCCGCGTTGAATTCTGACGGAAAATCATGGTCGGGGTGTCTGCAAAAGCCGTGGGGTCGGTCAGCCGCCTTCGAAATAGCGCAGGCCCTTGACCACCAGATCGGCGATGGAATTCGCGCCCAGTTTTTCCTTCAGCACAAGGCTGACGTTCGACACGGTCTTGTAGCTGATGCAGGCGCGGTCGGCGATGTCGCGATAGGACAGGCCGTCGGTGATCATGCCCTGGATTTCCTCTTCCCTTGGGGTCAGGCGGGTGCCGGTCTTGCTGCGGGCGCCGGGGACGTTCATCAGCGCGATCTGGGTTGCCAGCCGCGTGTCCAGATAGTTGTCGCCGCGCAGGACCTGCGTGATCGCGGTGCAGACCTCGGACGGGGCCGAATCCTTGTTGATCAGGCCGTTCGCGCCCGCCTCCAGCGCGCGGCGGGCCAGGATCGGGCTGCGGTGCATGGTGAAAACCAGCATCGGAATACCGGGGTCCAGCCTGCGGATGCGGGTGATCAGCTTGATGCCCGCGACCTTATGGTCGCCGAATGTCAGGTCCACGACGATGATGTCGGGGCGGTTGTTGCGCCATGCCCGCCAGCCGTCGATGACGCTGGCCGCCGTCGCGATTTCGCAGGGGAAATTCACGCGCAGGATGCGTTCCCACCCCTCGACCACGACGGGGTGGTCGTCGATGATCAGGACGCGGGGGACCTTGTGGCCGTTCTTGGCGGGGGCTTCGCTCAGCGCATTCATTCGAGTGGCATCCTTAGTTCGGTCAGGGTCCAGCCTTCGTCCCGCCAGGGCGGCAGATAGGTGCCGCCAAGGGCGCGGGCGCGGTCGCGTATGCCGATCTGCCCCATGCTGGGGCTGGCGTTCAAGCCGGGGCCGATGCCGTTGTCGGCGACGCGGGTGACGATGGCGCCGCTGCCGCGCAACAGCTTCAACGAGACCCGGATATGGTCCGCCTGTCCGTGACGCAAGGCATTCAGCACGCTTTCACGCACGAAACGATAGATCGACAATTCACCCAGATGACTCGTTGATACGCCCTTATCCGCCGAAAGTGTGATGCGGCCCTCGGGCGCGATTTCCGACAGCGAGGCGACCAGTTCTTCCAGCAGCTCGCTGAGGCTGGCGTCGCCGGCCAGCATCGGACGCAGGTCGTTGATCGCGTCGCGGGTGCCGCGCTGGACCTCGGCGGCGTGGCGGGCGATGGCGTCCAGCGCCTCGTTCAACTGGGCAAGGCCGGGGCCGGTGACCTGCGTCGCGGCGGCTTCGGCCTGCTGGACGGCGGCGCGGACCGCGAACAGCAGGGGGCCCATTTCGTCATGCAGATCGGATGCGATGGCGGCGCGTTCGGCCTCGGACAGGTTGATCAGCCGGGCCTGCAACAGATCGTTTTCCGCCCGCTGCGCCTGCAGGTGCGAGGGCAAGCTCGTTCACGCGGCTTCGGCAAGGCTGGCCAGTTCGACGAACTGGCTGTCCGGCGCGCGCCGGGTCAGGTCGCCCGCCTGAATATGGGCCATGGCATCCTGCACCAGTTGCAGGCGCCGCAGGACAAAGACGGTCAGGCCGACGGCCAGCGCGATCAGCGACAGGGCGGTGCCGATCAGCACCGGCAGGACGATGCGGAAATCCTCCCATGCTTCGGCGATTTCGTCATTCGGGTCGGTCGAGATATGCAGGAACCCCAGCACGTTCGGATAGCGGGTGATGGCCAGGCGATCCTCGCTCATCTCGGGGCGCATCAGGGCCGCGAACCAGGCGGGCGGCGGGTCCTCATCCTGAGGTTCCGGCATGGTCGGGCGCATAGATCGGGTCACCCGCGGGTCGGTGATATCAGCGGCGACATGGCGCAACCCGTCCAGTTCATCGGCAAGCTGGCGGGCAATCGCCATGGTATCATCGGTGCCGCGCGTTTCCTGCGGCAGGCGCATGCTGGCCGAGGCGCGGGCGATGCCATAGGCGGACTGGATTTCCTGATTCACCGCCTCGCGCGCGTTGACGATCAGGATGGTCGCCACGGCGACGCATCAAAGCAGCCCGAATACCGCCGAGACCAGACCGACCAGCAGCCGGATCGGGATACGGCGCTGGAACATCGTGCCGACAAGGCCCGAGGTCTGCTCGGCACGGCCGATCTGGGCGCTCTGGCTCATTCGCCGACCCTGGGCTCTGGGGTTTCGGCGGCGTCGGGGTGGCCCGAGAGGGCGGCCTCTGCGGCGGCGGGGTGATCGACCCCGGCGCGGCGCTGGACCAGATATTGCTGGACGATCGGGCCGAAACTTTCGCCGTCGCGCAGCGCATCGGGGCGCGACAGGTCATCCAGAAGCTGCGTCAGGGGCAGGTCGGGGTCATTGGCATGCACCTCATACCAAAGCTGGGCGGCGCGGTTGACGACCATGCGCGCGCTTTCGCGATATTGCGCATCCAGCGCCGTCAGCCGCGGTTCGATATCCGCGCGGGGCGTGTCGGTGATGCGGGCCAGAAAACCGGCGGGATCTTCGGTATCGCCGATTTCCAGCCACGCGCTGCCTTGCGCCGGCGACGCGGCGGTGGTTTCGGCAGCAGTTTCCGAAGCAGCGGGCAGGGTTTCATCTTCATCCTGACGACATGCGGACAGGGTCGCGGCGGCCATGATCAGGGCGGCCACGACGGCGGTTGTGCTGGGTCGCTTGGGAACCATTCCGTGCGCCTCCCGCCGACAGAAGATGATTCGCGGGCGCTGTCGTCCCGATTTTCGAAAGTTAGGTCCACCTTAGGTTTTAGACAACCTGCGAACCTTCGCACAATGGTATGACGCATTCGCTGTTGACACACGAAACCCCCTGATTTGGGCAGGGTAAATCCCCTGTCAAAGTCGGGTCATCACCCATCAAGACGGCAGGGGTGGCTGGTGTTTCAATCAACATGGTTGGCGCAGGAGGATTGCCGACTTCCGGTCGTGGAGGCGACCCGGAGATCGCGACAGGCGCCTATTGCCGAATGGGGAGAGAGAACGTGATGAACAGACTAGCACGAAACGGGATGCGTCAGACATCGGCGCTTGCGCTGACGATAGCGCTTGGCGTCGCGGCGGGACCCGCGCTGGCCAATGACCAGCTGGTCGAGCTGGCCAAGGACCCGGCGAACTGGGTCATGACCGGTCGCGACTACAACGCGCAGAACTATTCGGAAATGACCGAAATCAACAAGGAAAACGTCAAGCAGCTGCGCCCGGCATGGTCGTTCTCGACCGGCGTTCTGCATGGGCACGAAGGCACGCCGCTGGTCGTCGGTGACAAGATGTATGTCCATACGCCTTTCCCGAACACCGTCTTTGCGCTGGATCTGAACGATCCGGGCCATATCCTGTGGCAAAACAAGCCCAAGCAGAACCCGACCGCGCGGACCGTTGCCTGCTGTGACGTGGTGAACCGCGGTCTGGCCTATTGGCCGGGCGACGACAGCCGTGGCCCTCTGGTGTTCCGCACCCAGCTTGACGGTCAGGTCGTCGCGATGGATGCCGAAAGCGGCGAAACGGTCTGGGCGATGGAAGTCGCCGACATCCGCGTCGGCGCGACCCTGACCATCGCACCCTATGTCATCAAGGACATGGTTGTGATCGGTTCCTCGGGCGCCGAACTGGGGGTTCGCGGTTATGTCACGGCGCTTGACGTGAAAACCGGCGAACAGCGCTGGCGTGCCTTTGCGACCGGCCCGGACGAAGAACTGCTGCTGGCGGATGACTTCAACGCGCCGAACCCGCATTACGGTCAGAAAAATCTGGGCACGGAGACCTGGGAAGGCGAAGCCTGGAAAATCGGCGGCGGCACCAACTGGGGTTGGTATGCCTATGACCCCGAAGAGGATCTGTTCTATTACGGTTCGGGCAACCCGGCGCCGTGGAACGAAACCATGCGTCCGGGCGACAACAAATGGACCATGGCGATCTGGGGCCGTGAGGCCACCACGGGCGAGGCGAAATTCGCCTATCAGAAAACCCCGCATGACGAATGGGACTATGCCGGCGTCAACGTCATGATGCTGTCGGTGCAGAAGGACAAGGAAGGCAACGAACGCAAGCTGCTGACCCACCCCGACCGCAACGGCATCGTCTATACGCTGGACCGCACCAATGGCGACCTGGTTTCGGCCGACAAGATGGACGATACGGTCAACTGGGTGAAAGAGGTCAATCTGGAAACCGGCCTGCCGCTGCGCGATCCGGAATTCGGCACGCGCATGGACCACATGGCCCGCGACATCTGTCCTTCGGCGATGGGTTACCACAACCAGGGCCATGACAGCTATGACCCGGAACGCGAACTGTTCTTTATGGGGATCAACCATATCTGCATGGATTGGGAACCGTTCATGCTGCCCTACCGTGCCGGCCAGTTCTTTGTCGGTGCGACGCTGAACATGTATCCGGGACCGAAAGGCGACCGTCAGAACGCCCTGGGTCTGGGTCAGATCAAGGCCTATAACGCCATCTCGGGCGAGATGAAATGGGAGCACATGGAACGCTTTGCCGTCTGGGGCGGCACCATGGCGACCGCTGGCGGCCTGACCTTCTACGGCACGCTGGACGGCTTCATCAAGGCGCGTGACAGCGACACGGGCGACCTGCTGTGGAAATTCAAGCTGCCCTCGGGCGTGATCGGTCACCCGATGACCTATCAGCACGATGGTCGCCAATATGTCGCCATTTACTACGGCGTCGGCGGCTGGCCGGGTGTGGGTCTGGTCTTTGACCTTGCCGACCCGACGGCTGGTCTGGGTTCTGTCGGTGCCTTCAAACGCCTGCAGGAATACACTCAGATGGGCGGCGGCATCATGGTCTTCTCGATCGATGGCGAAGGCCCGTATTCTGACCCGATGGTTGGTGAATACGTGTCGGGTCAGCCTGCCTGATCTGGCGATGACGGACAGTCGGCCGGGCGACGGCCGACTGCACCTGACCTGAAAATCTGGAGAGATGACATGAAACCCCTTGCTCTGCGTGGTGCCCTGATCGGCACCGCATTGATGGCGCTGCCCCTGGCCGCATCGGCCGAAGGCGCCGCCGAGGTTGACCCGAATGCCCTGCGCGTCTGCGCCTCGACCAAGGACGCGCCCTATTCGGACAGGGACGGTTCCGGTTTTGAAAACCGCATCGCCGCCGTTCTGGCCGAAGAAACCGGGATGACGCTGGATCTGGTGATGATCGACAAGGATGCGATCTATCTGGTTCGCGACGGTGTCGATGAAAACCTGTGCGACGTGCTGGTGGGCGTCGATGCGGGCGACGAGCGGTTGCTGACCTCTGATCCCTATTACAAGACCGGCTATGCGCTGGTGTCCCGTCAGGATCGCAACTTCGACGGCGACACCTGGCAGTCGGTGGATCAGGAAGGCTTCAACACCTTTGCCATGCGCTATCACACCCCGGCGGAAACGATCCTGAAATATACGGGTCGCTACGAATACAACATGATCTACCACGCCTCGCTGTCGAACTTCGAGGACCGGCGCAACAAATACACCCAGATCCCGGCTTCGCTGGTGGTGTCCGAAGTGTCGGCGGGCAATGCCGATCTGGGCATCATCTTTGCCCCGGAAGCCGCGCGTTACGTCCGCGACAGCCGCGAACCGCTGAAGATGACGCTGATCACCAACGGGATCGAGCGTGCGGACGGTGTCGTCATCCCGCTGCAATACGAACAGGCCGTGGGCATCGCGAAATCGCGTCCGGAACTGGTCGAACCCATCAACAAGGCGCTGGTCTCTGGCAAGGACAAGATTGACGCCATCCTGAAAGAGGAGGGCATCCCGACGATGCCGCTAAGCTGAATATGAACCAACACAGCAAAACGAAGCTTGCCCTTGTGGCAGCCGCAGCGATCCTGGCGGGCAGCGCAGCATTCGCGCAGCAGCAGTTCTACAATATCGTGGACGGATCGCCGCTGAGCTTCGACGACGCCATGGAAGAAGGCCGTGATACCGAAGCCGTGAAACATTTCATGGAAACGGGCGAAAATCTTTACAATGAAAGCGAAGATCCCGAAGTCATGGCCGAGGCGGAAGACCTGTATCTGGCGATGTGTTCGGGGTGTCACGGCCATTATGCCGAGGGCAAGATCGGCCCCGGCCTGAATGACGACTACTGGACCTATCCCAGCAACGACACCGATGTTGGCCTGTTTTCAACGCTGTATGGCGGGGCGACGGGTCAGATGGGGCCGATGTGGGGGTCGCTGACGCTGGATGAAATGCTGCACACGATGGCCTGGGTGCGGCACCTCTATGTCGGCGAGCCGAACACTGCGGGCTGGCTGACCGAGGAACAGCGCGCCCGTTTCACCCCTTTCAAACCCAAGGAAAAGGACAAGGCTGACAGCGAACAGTCCTGACCCGGCACCACCCCTCCGGGCGGCCTGTTCGCCCGGCAGGACCCTGCAAGGCAATCATTCCTGAGGAGGAGGACAGATGAAAAAGATCGCCCTGACACTTGCCGCCGCATTCGCCCTGTCGGGCCCGGCGCTGGCCTATGACGGCACCAACTGCAAGGCGCCCGGCAACTGCTGGGAACCCAAGCCCGGCTACCCCGAAAAGGTCGAAGGGTCGCAATACGACCCGCAGCACGACCCGGCCGAGCTGAACAAGCAGACCGAGGCGCTGGCCAATATGCAGCAGCGCAACGAATGGCGCATCTACAACGCCAAAAAGACCGGCACCTTCGAATTCGACGTCAAGAAGATCGAAGGCTACGACGAGACTGCGGCTCCTCCTGCCGAATAAGCAGGTGGATGCGCTGCGCATGGGAATCTCTTCGCCAAGGGACTTTCTCCAGACCATGCGCAGCGCGCCCCGAAGGACGAGGACATGATGGCTGACATTTCCGGCAACACCACCGTCGGCCATGCCGAATGGCGCGATCGTTTTCAACAGGCCGAGACCGCGCTGAACGGCGTGGTCATCGGCCAGACCCGCGCGGTGCGGCTGATCCTGCTGTCGGTGCTGTGCCGTGGCCATGTGCTGCTGGCGGGCGATGTCGGCACCGGCAAGACGACGCTGCTGCGCGCCGTGGCCCGGATCATCGGCGGCCCCTATGCCCGGATCGAGGGCACGGTGGACCTGCTGCCGACCGACATGCTCTATACCGCCCATATCGACGACGACGGCCGCCCGCGCATCGAACCCGGCCCCGTGCTGTCGCAGGGCGAAGATCTGTCGATCTTTTTCTTCAACGAAATCAACCGCGCGCGCCCTCAGGTCCATGCGCTGCTGTTGCGGCTGATGGCCGAACGCAGCCTGACCGCCTTTCGTCGCGAATGGACATTCCCGCATCTGCAGGTCTTTGCCGACCGCAACCAGATCGAACGGGACGAAACATTCGAATTGCCCGCCGCCGCCCGCGACCGTTTCATGATCGAGGTGCCGGTGAACGCGCCGACCGACCCGGACCAGCGCATCGCCCTGGCCTTCGACACGCGCTTTCACGACACCGACAGCCTGATCGCGACCCTGCCGCAGGGGCTGCTGTCGTTCCGGCAGTTGAACGGGCTGGCGCGCGAGATCCAGGACGTGACCTTCGCCAGCCCGACCCTGCAACGCTATGTCCTTGACCTGTCCGAGGCCCTGCGCGACCCCGCCGCCGCCGGGCTGGAGGTGCAGGGGCTGGACGTGGCGCGGCTGGTGCGCGGCGGCGTCAGCCCGCGCGGGTTGCAGGCGCTGGTGCGCGCGGCCCGTGCCGCCGCATGGCTGGACGGGCGCGATGCGGTGATGCCGCAGGATCTGCGGCAGGTTCTGGCCCCGGTCATGGGGCATCGCATTTTCCTGACGCCGGGGTTTGAACCCCGCCGCGAAACCATCGTGCCGGCGCTGGTTCAGGCCGCCTTCGACAAGATCCCGGTGCCTGCCTCATGACAGCCGACCCGGCCGAAATCAGCCTGTTCGACGCGCTCGCATGGCGGTTGCGCGCGGCGCTGCCCGGCCATCATCCGGGGCCGCATCGCGCGCGGATGCGCGGTGCGGGGGATGCCTTTGCCGATGTCGCGCCGCTGCTGGCCCATCCCGATCCGCGCCGGCTGGATGTGCGGCGTTCGATCACCGATCCCTTCGGGACGATGTTCGTGCGCCGCTTTGAAACCCGGACCGATCTGGTGCTGCATATGCTGCTGGACGCATCGGCCTCGCTGTCGGCGGGGGCGCGTTCCGACCGGCAGGGGCTGGCCGCGCTGCTGGTTGCGGGCTTTGCGCAGGCGGCGTTTCGCGGCGGCGATCTGTTCGCCCTGACGGCGGTCGGCGGCGATGCGGTGCTGGCGCAGACCCCGCGCGCCCGCCGCGCCGGTCTGGGCGCCGAATTGCGCGAAGAGGTGCGGGCGATGGTGCCCGCCGGTTCCGGCGTCTCCGGCCTGTGCGAGGCGGCGGCGGCCCTGCCGCAAAGCCGCGTTCTGGTCACCCTGCTGTCGGATTTCGACCACACCCCGGATGAGCTGGACCGGCTGCTGTCGGCGCTGGACCCGCGCCCGGTCCTGCCGATCTGGCTGCGCGACAGCGGTCTGGAAAACCCGCCCGGCCGCTTTGGTCTGGCCGAGGGCCGTGACCCCGAAACCGGGCGGCGGCGGACCTTTCTGACGACGCGGAAATGGGCCGCGCGGCAGGCGCGGGCCGCGCAGGATCACCGCGCGGCGCTGATGTCGGTCTTTGCCGATCACGGGCTGCATCCGGTTGAAATCCTTGACCGCGTCGATGTCGGCGATCTGGTCGCGGCGCTTGCGGGGGCGACCGGATGAGGATCTGGCTGGCGCCTGTCCTGCTGTCGCCTGCCGTGGCGGATGCCGCCCCCGGCGGCGTGCGGGTGGCGATCCTTGCCGATCACGGCCTGTTTCCCGCTGCGCCCCCCGGCCGCGTCACGACGCCTGCACCTGCGGGGGCTGCGGCATGAGGCTGTGGCTGATCCTTGCCCTGCTGCCGCTGCCCGCGCTGGCAGAGGTCACGGCCGACAATCCCCGGTTGCATGGCTGGTGGCTGGGCGATCAACTGGAGCAGCGCGTCCGGATCGACCTGCCGCCGGGCGTTACGCTGGATCCGGCCTCGCTGCCCCGGCCGCGTGCGGTGGAATACTGGCTGGACCTGCACTCCGTCACGACCCGCGACACCGACAGCGGGGTCGAGGTCATCCTGCACTGGCAGAATTTCTATTCTCCGCTGGAACCCAGCCTGCGGGAAGTCCCCGCCAGCCCCCTGATGCTCAGCGATGGCAGCCGCGTGCAACTGCCCGGCTTCAATTTCGTCAGCTCTCCGCTGCGGCCGATTCTGGCGCCGTCCTCGCCCGACCAGCTTTTGCCGGATGCGCGTTACCGGCTGATCGACCCGCTGCCCGCGCGGGTGGGGCTGGCGGCTTCGGTTCTGGCGCTGCTGGCGACGCTGGCCGCGCTGGCGTGGCATCAGGGCTGGTGGCCGTTCCATGCGCGCCCGGCGCGGCCCCTGACCTGGACCCGGCGGCGCATCGCGCGGCTTGGCGATGCGCCTGCGGCGCGGCTGCGGCAGGAACTGCACCGGGGGCTGGATGCGGCCTACGGAAGGGTGCTGATCGGCCCGGACCTGCCGGGTTTCATCGAACGGCGCCCCGAATTCACGGGCCTGACCGACCGGCTTGGCGGGTTTTTCGCGGGGTCGGATGATGCCTTTTACCGCGCCGCTGGCCGCGATGGCGACGGGGCGGAACTGCGCGCGCTGGCCCGCGACCTCGCGGCGGTCGAAAGGGGGCGGGCATGATCGGCTTTACCTGGCCGCTGGTGCTGCTGGCCCTGCCGCTGGCGCTGCTGCCGCTGTTCAGGCGCTGGCTGCGGCCGTCCATGGTGACGCGGCTGGACCTGCGCCCGCGCGACGGCGCATCCGCGCTGATCGACCGGGGGCTGACCGCGATGGGGATGCTGGGGATCGCCGCGCTGATCGTCGGCATCGCCGGGCCGTTCCTGCGCGGCAGCACCGTGCCCCATCGCGGCATCGGGGCGAATATCGTGCTGCTGATCGACCGTTCGTCCAGCATGGACGACACTTTCGCGGGCCGCGCGCCAAGCGGGGCCGAGGAAAGCAAATCCAGCGCCGCCCGCCGCATCCTGCTGGATTTCATCACCCATCGTCCCGATGATCGCGTTGGTATTGCCGCGTTCTCGACCTCGCCCATGCAGGTGTTGCCGATGACGCAAAGCCGCAGCGCCATTTCGGCGGCGATCGCCGCGCAAGGCGAACGCGGCCTGTCGCAGACCGATATCGGGCGCGGGCTGGTGCTGGCCATGCGCATGCTGGAGGACACGGCCGCAGACGGCTCGCGCGCCATCGTCATGGTCTCGGACGGGGCGGGCGTCATCGCGCCGGAGGTGCAAGAGGTCATGGTCGAAGAGGCCCGCCGCCGCAGCATCAACCTGTATTGGCTGTATCTGCGCACCGCCGGATCGCGGGGGATCTTCGACATTCCCGCCCCGGGCGAGGTCGACACCGCGCAGCGCCGCCCCGAACGCCATCTGCATCTGCTGTTGCAACGTCTCGGCCTGTCCTATCAGGCGTTCGAGGCCGACAGCCCCGACGCCGTGGCCCAGGCCGTCGCCGAAATCGACAAGCTGGAGGCGCATCCGATCCTGACCGAACGGCAGGTGCCGCGCCGTGATCTGGACGGGTTCGCCCGGTTGCTGGCCGCGCTTTGTGCCGCCGGTCTGACCGTTGCCCGTTGGCTGGAACGCGATTACGCCCCGCGCCCCGCTAAACCCGCACTGGTGCGGGCATGAGGCGGCTGATCTTTGCCCTGTTGGTGCTGCTGGTCGCGGGTTCCGCGGGCGCGACGGGCTGGTTCGGCTGGCGGGTCTGGGGCGATCATGCCGACAACCGCGCGATCCGCGATCTGGCCGCCGGGCGCGCGGCCGAACCGCGCGATGGTGCCGACCCGCGCGTCGCCCATGCCCGCATCCTGTTTCTGGCCCGGCGCGACCGCATCCCCGAGGCCGAGGCGCTGGTCCCCGCCCTGTCGGGTGCCGCGCCCGCCCTGCAATCGGGCGCGCGCATGACCATTGCCAACGCCCGGATGCGGCGCGGCTATGACGCGCTGGAGGCGCGGGATCTGGACGGCGCGATGGCCGAGGTCAATCTGGCCAAATCCGCCTATCGCGACGCCCTGCGCGCCGATCCGGGCAATTTCGACGCCAAGGTCAATCTGGAACTGGCGACCCGCCTGTTCCGCGACCTGCCGCGCGAAGGCAATGACGGCGAGGAAAACCCCGACATCAAGCCGTCGGAACTGTGGACCGATCTGCCCGGCCTGCCACGGGGCGCGCCATGAACCGCCCAATCCTGAACCGCCGCATCCTGAAACGCCCAATCCTGCAACGCATGGCCTTGCCCGCGCTGGCCGGGCTGCTGGCGCTGGCCGCGCTGGCCGATCCCAAACTGCCGATGACGCGCGATCTGCGCGATGCGCTGGTGGTGGTCGATGTCACGCGCTCGATGAATGTGCGCGACATGGACGGGGTTTCGCGGCTGGATGCAACGCGCGACACCTTGCTGCAATGGGTCTCGGGCCTGCCCTGCGGCAGTCGCATCGGGTTGGCGATCTTTACCGAACGCCGCAGCCTGACCCTGTTCGAGCCGGTCGAGATCTGCGCCGATTACGCCAGCATCGCAGGCAGCCTGCAGGCGATGAGCTGGCGCATGGCATGGGAAGGCGACAGCATGATCGCCAAGGGGCTGAACCATGCGCTGACCCGCGCACAGGGCTTTGGCGTGCCGCTGGTTCTGATCACCGACGGGCAAGAGGCCCCGCCCTTGCCCTATGCCGGTCCCGATGCCTGGCGCGGCGACAGCCCCGGCGGGGTGATCGTGGGGGCGGGGGGCGACACCCCCGCGCCGATCCCGATGTTCGACGATCTGGGCCGCGAAACCGGCTTTTACGGGCCGAATGACGTGCAGCACGCGCCAAGCCGGGTCGGCCCCTGCCCGCAGATGCGACGGAACGTCCGGGCTATCATCCGCGCCAGAACCCCTATGGCGAATCCGATCTGGAAGGCGTCGAACATCTGTCCGCCCTGCGCGCCGATTACCTGCGCGCGCTGGCCCAGGAACGCGGTCTGGGCTTTGTCCGCCTTGGCGAAGGCGCGGCGGCCCTGGATGCGGCATTGGCGGCCAACGCGCCCCGACGCAGCACCCGCACCCTGCGCGGGCTGGGCCCGCTGCTTGGCCTTGCTGCCCTGATCGCGCTTGGCGCGGCATGGCCGACGGGCCGGGCGCGATCAGGCCGGTCAGATGGCCCGCGTAACCCATCCCCAACCATGTCAAGACAGGAGAAACTGACATGATGACGCGACTTTGTGCCCTTGCGATATCGGCGGCGCTGGCGCTGCCCGCCTTCGCGCATGGGCCGACCCCACAGACCGCGACCAAGAACATTCAGGTCGATGCCGCGCCGGATGTGGTCTGGACGCTGGTCAAGGATCCCTCGAAACTGGCCGAATGGCACCCCGACGTGAAATCCATCGCCATGGAAGGCGAAGGCAAGGGCGCGCGCCGCACCGTCGAATTCGAAACCGGCACGCTGGTCGATGGCATCGACAATATCAACGACGAAAACATGAGTATCCGCTGGCGACTTGGCACCGAAGCGATCGAGGTTTTCCCGGTCAGCTTCTACACCAACGACATCACCGTGACCCCGGACGGCGCGGGTTCGGACATCAAATGGCACGCCAGCTTTTTTCGCGCCGACACGACCAACGAACCCGAGGAACGCTTCAGCGACGAAGCCGCGGTGACTGCGATGGACGCCTATATCAGCCACGGTCTTGACGGGCTGAAGGCCGCTCTGGACGGCGAATCCGGTTCCTGACACTGGACAGCGCGCCCCTTGCGCCGGATGCTGGGCAGATGCGGATGGCGACCGCATCAGGCCCGGCAGGATCCGCGAAAGGGGCGCGACATGGCAGAATATCAGGCGCAGGCACGGCAGGAAAATTTCCGCTTTTCGTCGCTTGCGCAGGTGATGGCGGCGGCTTCGGCAGAACGCTCGGGCGACCAGCTGGCCGGGATTGCCGCCGACAGCGCCCTGCAACGGGTGGCGGCGCGGCGGGTGCTGATGGATCTGCCCCTGACAACCTTTCTGAACGAGGCGCTTGTCCCCTACGAAGATGACGAGGTCACGCGGCTGATCATCGACAACCATGACGCGGCGGCATTTGCACCCCTGTCCGCGATGACGGTGGGCGATCTGCGCGACTGGCTGCTGTCGCCCGAAACCGATGCGGCGGCCCTGGCCCGTGTCGCGCCGGGGCTGACGCCCGAAATGATCGCCGCCGTGTCGAAGCTGATGCGCAATCAGGATCTGATCCGGGTCGGGCGCAAGCCGGAAATCGTCACCGCATTCCGCAACACCATCGGCCAGCGCGGCACGCTGTCCACGCGGCTGCAGCCGAACCACCCCGCCGACGATCCGCGCGGCATCGCGGTGTCGATCCTTGACGGGCTGCTGCATGGCGCGGGCGATGCGGTGATCGGGATCAACCCGGCCTCGGACAATCTGGCGAATTGCCGCGATCTGCTGATCGTGCTGGACGATCTGCGCCAGCGTTTCGACATTCCGACCCAGAATTGCGTGCTGACCCATGTCACCAATTCGCTGGAACTGCTGGAACGCGGCGCGCCGGTCGATCTGATCTTTCAGTCCATCGCGGGCACGCAGGCCGCGAACGAAGGGTTCGGCGTCACCCTGTCCATGCTGGCCGAGGCGCAGGCGGCGGGCCTTGCCGCCCGGCGCGGCAGTATCGGGCAGGATGTGATGTATTTCGAAACCGGGCAGGGTTCGGCCCTGTCAGCGGATGCCCATCACGGCGTCGATCAGCAAACGCTGGAGGTCCGGGCGCAGGCCGTCGCCCGCGCCTTTCGCCCGCTGCTGGTCAATACGGTCGTGGGCTTCATCGGCCCGGAATATCTGTTCGACGGCAAGCAGATCATCCGCGCGGGCCTTGAGGATCATTTCTGCGGCAAATTGCTGGGCCTGCCGATGGGCGTCGATGTCTGCTACACCAACCATTCCGAGGCCGATCAGGACGATATGGACAGCCTTGCCACCCTGCTGGTCGATGCGGGCGTCAGCTTTCTGATCACCGTGCCGGGGGCCGATGACGTGATGCTGGGTTATCAAAGCCTTGCCTTCGACGATCTGGCCTATCTGCGCGAGGTGTCGGGCCGCAAGCCCGCCCCGGAATTTGAAAACTGGCTGGACCGGATGGGGCTGGCGCGCGGCATGGGCGCCCGTGCCTTGCCCGATGCCGGTGATCTGGCCCGCAGGTTGGGGCTGCCCGCATGACCGATCCCGTCACGCGCTTTCCGGGTCTGAGCCGCCTGACCCCCGCCCGCGTCCGGCTGGACGCCCGCGCCGGGCCGGTGCCGATGCGCGATCTGCTGGCCTTTCAGGAAGACCACGCCGCCGCCCGCGACGTGATCCACAGCAGCGCCGACTGGCAGGCGATTGCGCGCGATCTGGCGCCCTTGGACAGTATTCAGGTCAGCAGTCGCGCGCAGGGCCGTGCCGAATATCTGCGCCGCCCCGATCTGGGCCGCAGGCTGGCGCCGGGGCAGGATCTGCCCTGCGGCAACCCGCCGCTGGTCGTCGTTCTGGCCGATGGGTTGTCGGCACAGGCGCTGGACCGGCATGGCGCGGCGGTGGTTCATGCGCTGGCCGCGCGCCTGCCGGAACTGGCGCGGCAGCCGGTGGTGCTGGCCAGCGGCGCGCGGGTCGCGCTTGGCGATGACATCGGTGCGGCGATGGGGGCCGGAATGGTGCTGGTCCTGATCGGTGAACGGCCGGGGCTGACCGTCGCCGACAGTCTGGGTGCCTATCTGACGATGGCGCCGCGCCCCGGTCTGCGCGACAATGCCCGCAATTGCGTGTCAAACATCCATGACCGGGGCGGGCTGTCGCATGACCGCGCCGCCGACCGGCTGAGCTGGCTGATCACGGCCGCGCGCAATCTGGGCCAGACCGGCATCGCGCTGAAGGACGGCAGCGCCGACGCCCTGCCGCTGGACGATCCGCACCCCGGCAGCCTGACCGGGGATTAGCCCCGCCCGTGGGTTACACCGGGCCATCCCTTTGCCGCCCTGTATGTGCGCATGATTGCAACCGTCGCCTGCGCATCCGGGTCGGGGGCGGGGGGGCATTGGGGGCATGGGGCCTGCCCGGAAACGGTGGCGCATATTGGCGCGATCTATGGGCATTGCTGCGACCCGGACGGGTCCATGCCGATCCGATCCAGCGGATGGCGGGACTAAACGCCCATCACCCTTAAACGCCCGCCACCTTTAAACGCCCATCACCTTGCTGGCCGCGCTTTCGGGCCAATGGGCAAAGGGCAGGACGCCGCCCTTGCTGCGGCTTTCGGCGACGCGGGCCAGATCGACCGTCGCCTTGACCCAACCGGGCTGGTCCATCTCGCCGATCGCGACGATGCCGTTTTCGGGCCACAAACCATCCGGCGGACCATAGATCGCTGCGGCGCCCCGGTTTTCGTCGATGGCGGGATTCCAGTCGACATTGCCCACGGTCGGCGATTGCACCACGACGCATTGGCTTTCCAGCGCGCGGGCCATGGCGCCGATGCGGACGCGGTTATAGCCCGCGACGGTATCGGTGCAGGACGGCACCAGCAGGATTTCAACCCCGGCCTGAGCCAGTTCGCGGGCCAGCAGGGGGAATTCGCTGTCATAGCAGATCAGGATGCCAAGCCGCCCGACGGGCGTGTCGAAGACGCGCAATCCGGGGGCTGCGACGACGTCCCAGTCCTCGCGTTCGAACCGGGTCATGATCTGCTTGTCCTGATGCCCGATCCGGCCATCCGGGCCGAACAGCACGGCGCGGTTCACCGGGCGCGTGTCGTTGGGGCGCGGGCCATCGAAATGCGGCCCCGAAGCCGCAAGGATATGCACCCCATGCCTTGCCGCCAATGCCACATGCAAGGCGTCGCGGGCATCGGCATGGCGGGCGACCTCGTGCAGGGATTGTTCCAGATCCCGCGCGATTTCGGGACCGCCAAGCGAGGCCAGTTCCATCGCGCCATATTCGGGAAACAGCAGCAGGTCGCAATCAGCGGCATCCTGAACCCACCGCGTCACCTTGGCGGCATAGTCGTCAAAGCTGTCGAACCAGTCGAAAGGATAGGCAGAGGTGGCGATGCGAACCTGAGTCACAGCTCTTTCATCCAGAATTGCAGGGGTTTGCGGGTGGATGCGGGTTCCCCGATATCCTTCCAGTCGAATTCGGCGATGACGCCGGGCAGCGGCGCATAGCCGCGTTTGCGCCAGAACCCGTCCAAGGGGCGGTAATCGGCGGGGCGCATCGGGTGATCGGCCGGGCGCTTGACGCTGGCGAATGCGCTGTAGCGGCGGCCAAGGCTGCGGGCCTGCGCCTCGCGCCCGTCGAAAAAGACATGGCCCAGACCATGGCCGCGATATTCGGGCAGCAGGACCGATTCCGAACAGTAAAAGATCTGATCCAGCTTTTCCGGGCGATGGGCAAAGGCTGCGGCGAAATCCGCGGCGTGATCTTCCATCGGGGCGCCGGTCGAGGCGCCGATCATCCGGTCGCCGTCCCAGGCCGTCACGACGACGGCGCCGGGCGCCTGATAGACTTTCAGATAGTCGCGTTCGTAATCCAGATCGCCGTCGTAAAGGTAAGGCCAGTCACGGAAAACCGCGATGCGCAGCCGCGCCAGATCCTCCAGCGCGGGGGCGACGTCATGGCCTGTCAGAACGCGGGTGGTGATCATCCGACGACCTGACGCGTCCATTCGTTCAGGTTGTAATAGGTGGTGACGCGGGTGATCTTGCCGCCCTTGACGTCAAAAAACGTGCCTGCGGGCAGGCGATAGGTCTGGCCGTTCGCTTCCGGCAGGCCCTCATCCGTTTTCAGATAGGTGCCGTTCACGACGAATTCCGCCGCCGCCCGGTCGCCCGATCTGTTGGCGAACACGACGATATCCGTCAGCAGTTCCTTGTAGCTGCTGGTCATATGCGCGTTGAATTCGCGAAACATCTCGATGCCTTTGCGGACACCGCCTTCGTTGACGTGATGTTCCACGTCATCGGCCAGCATTTTCAGCATGTCGTCGGTGCGGCCTTCGTTGAAGGCCTGATAATAGGCGGTGATGAGCGCTTTCGTGTCCATCGTGATCTCCTGTCGGTTTCAAGGGGTTTTAGCCGGTTCGCGCGCCCCGGTCACTTACATCCTTTGGTTTAGGCGGTGGCTTTGCGTCAGGGCGGTGGATTTTCCGCGCGCCTTCTGCGAACAAGGCGCCATCGCCCAAGGACAGGAGCCCGCGATGACCGCCCAAGGACCGCGCCAGATCGACTGTTTCAAGGCCTATGACGTGCGTGGCAGGCTGGGAATGGAACTGGACGAGGATGTGGCCTATCGCATCGGTCGTGCCTTTGCGCAGGCGCAGGGCGCGCGGGATGTGGTGGTCGGGCGCGACAGCCGCGACAGCTCGCCCGCGCTGGCTGCGGCGCTGATCCGGGGGCTGACCGACGGCGGCGCGGATGTGCGCGATCTGGGGCTGGCCGGGACCGAGGAGATGTATTTCGCCACCGCCCGTTCCGGCGCCGATGGCGGGATCGAGGTCACCGCGTCCCATAACCCCATCGACTACAACGGCATGAAGCTGGTCGGCGCGGGCGCCCGTCCGCTGGACCCCGCGACCGAATTCGCCGATCTGGCCGCGCTGGCGCAATCGGGCGATTTCGCGCCCGCCGACCGTCAGGGCACAACCCGCGATTTCGGTCAGGCCCGCGCGGATTACGCCCGCGCATTGGTCGATTTCATCGACGTTACCGTGCTGCGGCCGATGGTGGTGCTGGTCAATGCCGGGAATGGCACGGCGGGGCCGACCTTTGACGCGATTGCCGCCGAACTGGACAGGCGCGGCGCCCCCTTGCGCTTCATCCGCATCCATCACGACCCGGACGGCAGCTTTCCGGTCGGTATCCCGAACCCGCTTTTGCCCGAAAACCAGCCGATGACGGCGGATGCGGTGCGCGAACATGGCGCGGATCTGGGCGTGGCCTGGGATGGCGATTTCGACCGCTGTTTCTTTTTCGACGAAACCGGGCGCTTTATCCCCGGCGAATATATCGTGGGCCTGCTGGCGGCGGCCTTTCTGGAAAAATCGCCGGGCGAAAAGATCGTCCATGACCCGCGCGTGGTCCTGAACACCCGCGATGTGATTGCGGCGGCGGGCGGGCGGGCGGTGCAGGCCCGCACCGGCCATGCCTTTGTCAAAAAGGCCATGCGAGAGGCGGGCGCGATCTATGGCGGCGAGATGTCGGCGCATCACTATTTCCGCGATTTCGCCTTTGCCGACAGCGGGATGATCCCCTGGCTGCTGGTCGTGGAACTGCTGTCGCGCAAGGGCGTGGCGCTGTCGCAACTGCTGTCCGAACGGATGCGGGCCTTTCCGTCCTCGGGGGAAATCAACTTTCGTCTGGACGACCCGCAGGCCGCGATGGCGCGGGTCATCGACCATTTCGCGCCGGACGCGCTGCGCCGCGACGATACCGATGGCACCAGCCTGGAATTCGCGGGTTGGCGGTTCAACCTGCGCAGTTCGAACACCGAACCCGTGGTGCGGCTGAATGTGGAATCGGTGGGCGATGCCGCGCTGGTGCGCGACCGCGCGGCGGAAATCGGGGCGATGTTGCGAAACGGCTAAGGCGGCTCAGCGCGAGGGCAGCGCCGGGCCGGGGCGGGCTGGCGGCAATTTGCCCGCCGCGCCCTTTTGGCTGATGGCCGCGGGGCCGGGGGCCTGTGTCGGCTGCCGCGCCGGGGCGGGCGGCAGGTTCAGCAGCGATTCGTGATGGGCTATCGCCTCTTCCAGATCGTCGAACAGGGTCAGGTGGCCCCGGTCCAGCACCGCGCCCATGTTGCACATCGACCGCACCATCCCCATCGAATGCGAGACGACGACCGCGCCCGATTGGCTCATCCGGTCGGCAAAGACGCTTTGCGATTTGGCCCGGAATTCGGCATCGCCGACGCTGGTCACCTCATCCACCAGATAGGTGTCGAACTTGATCCCCATGCTGGTCCCCATCGCCAGACGCGAGCGCATCCCCGATGAATAGGTCCCGAAGGGCTGGTAGAAATGCGCGCCAAGATCAGCGAATTCAGCGACATAGCTGATCAGCTCATCGGTGTCGACGCCATAGATGCGCGCGACGAAACGGACGTTTTGCGCGCCGGTCAGTTCGGGGTGGAAACTGCCCGCAAAGCCCACCGGCCAGGAAATCGTCCCGGTCGAAACGATGCGCCCATAGGTCGGCGAGATCGTGCCCGCGATCATGCGCAGCAGCGTCGATTTCCCCGCGCCATTCCGCCCCAGCAGCGCAACCGAGGCGCCGGTCGGGAAAACCGCGTTGATATTGTCGGCAACCAGCGACCGGTTGCCGTTGCGGCGAAAGACCTTGGTCAGGTTTTCCAGCCGGATCATCGGATCAACCGCGGTCGCGGACGCTGTAATAGACCAGCGTCATGATCGACCAGCCGATCAGCAGCAGGCCCGCCGTCAGCGCCAGCAGGCGCAGCCTTTGGGGTTGGGTCGAGGCCCGGGCCACGCGCGGCGTGATATGCGGGGCCAGATAGCGCGACTGGCGCTGCGCCTCGACCAGCGCGGATCTGTAAGCGATGCGGGCACCGCGATAGGCGGCTTCGGCGAATTCGCGGTCAACGGCCAGTTTTTCATATTCGGCGACCAGTTGGGCATAGCTTTCGCCGCCCGGCCCGTGGCCTTCCTCGCCGAATTTCGCGCGCTCGCGGGCGATCAGGTTCTGCAGCGCGTCGATTTTCTTTTGCGACTGGATGACGCGGTTGTCATCGGCGCGGACATTGTTGTCCAGCAGCAGGTCGTGCTGGACCATCTGTTCGGCCAGCTGCGCCTGCAATCCGCTGAGAATGCCCATCTGCCCGGCCAGATCGGCCTGCGGGTCGACGATCTGGGTTTCCATCCGATAGGCGGTCATGGCCTGCCGCGCCAAGGTCAGCTCGACCCGCGATTTTTCCAGCTCTTCGCGGGCCATGCGGGTCGCGTCCTCCCGCGCCACCGACGACAGTTCGTTGATCTTGTCGGTGCTTTCCTCAAGGATCGCCTGCGCGATGTCGCGGGCATCCTGCGGGGTAAAGGCGCTGACGTTCAGCGTGATCAGCCCGGTCGCGCTGTCGTAATAGATCTGGACCTGACGCTGCCAGAAATCGGTCAGATCCTCGATCGTGCCGTCGGGGTCATAGGCAAAGACAAAGTCATTCGGCCATTGCTGCGAAAACTTGTCGCGCAGATCCAGCTGTTCGTCGACCTTTTCGACCATATCGGCGCTGCGGATATACTGATACAGGATATCCGTGTCCGAGGCCCCGCCAGAGCCGCCCCCCAGTGCCGCCAGACCGCCCAGCAGGTCGATCGAGGGCTGGGCGTCCTCTTGCCGCACGGAAAACCCCAGGGATGAGACATATTGATCCGTGGCGCGGTTCCACAGATACCAGGCGGCGATCAGGCTGGGCAGGATGACGACGGCGATGAAACTGGCCAGCAACATCCAGTGCCTGCGCCGGGGCGCGGCGGCATGGACCGGGCTGCGCACGGGCTGCGCGGGGGCTGCTGGTGGCGGGCTTGCGGGGCGGGCGACCTGCTGCTGGCCTGCCGGGCGGGGCGCCAATGCGCCTGCGGCGGCGGGGGTTGCGCCTGCGGCGGCGGGGGTTGCGGCGGCAGGGGCTGCGGGGGGCGCGGCGGCGCGCATCTGCATCGGGCGGGCCTTGAAGGGACCGGCCCCCTGCTGCTGACCGCCGATCCGGGCGGCGCGGGCGGCCTGCATCGGGCGTGCGGTAAAGGGACGCACCTCATCCCCCCCGGCGGCCTGTTCGGCGGCGGCGCGGCGCGCGGCCATGGCTGCGGCACCGGGGCGCTGTTGCGGGTTCGGCTTGCCGTCCTGTGGTCCTGCGCCCTGTCGCTGGATGCGGGGACCGCCATCCGCACCTGCCGCGTCGGATTGATCGGCCCGGCGTTCTGGCCGCCCTTCGGTGGGATCGGAGTTCTGGGACACGGCGGTCAGGCTTTCGCTGGTTTACCTTTTCCGCGCAGTTGTTACATATTGCCGTTCGCCAAGACCAGCCTTTGCATTCACATGTCCGACATCCCCGACCCCAATTCCAATACGGGCACAAGCCCAGGTGACCGGCCGGGACCAGAGCCGCAGCGGGCCTATCTGCGCGCGCATCAGACGCCCCGGCCCCGCTTTCAGATGGGGCGGATCATCGCCGCGCTGATGCTGCGCGAGATGGCGACGACCTATGGCAAGTCGGCGGGCGGCTATGTCTGGGCCCTGCTGGAGCCGGTCCTGGGCATTGCGCTGCTGTCGACGGTATTCGCACTTTCCTTTCACAAACCGGCACTTGGCACGAATTTTCCGCTGTTCTACGCCTCGGGGTTCCTGCCCTTCATCATGTTCAACGACATGTCGAACAAGACGGCGGCGTCGATCCGTTTCTCGCGTCCGTTCCTGGCCTATCCAAGCGTCACCTTCATGGATGCGATACTGGCGCGGATGATCCTGAACACGATGACGCATGCCTGCGTGATCGGGATCGTCCTGGCCGGAATCATCATCATCTTTCAGTTGCCGATGAACGTCCGCATCGGTCCGGTCCTCGAATCACTGATGATGGTGGTGATGCTGGGGGTCGGTATCGGCGTGCTGAACTGTTACCTCATCACCTCATTCCCGGTCTGGGAACGGATCTGGCACATTCTGACGCGACCGCTGTTTCTGGTTTCGGGCGTGTTCTTTACCTATGACATGATGCCGCCGATCGCGCAGAATATCCTGTGGTATAATCCGCTGATCCATTGCGTCGGCATGATGCGGCGCGGGCTGTATCCCACCTATGAGGGCAGCTATATCAGCATCTCCTATGTCTTTGGCCTGTCGGCGGTCCTGCTGTTCTTTGGCCTGCTTCTGCTGCTGCGCAACTATCGCGACCTGATGGAACGCTAAAGCAGGAAGTCGTTGCCCGACAGGATGGTGACGCCCGGCAGGCGGATCGTCAGATCGGCCGCGCCATCGCCGTTCACATCCACGCCAACCACCGCCGCACCCTGTTCGACGCTGTATCTGACCTGCCCCGCGCTACGCGTGAAATCAGCCGTTCCGATATAGCTGAAGCCCATCCCGCGCATGTCGATCCTGTCCATGCTGCGCGTGAAATCCGCAATCGTATCGGTCGAGCGGTCGAAATGTCCCGCAGCGTTGAAGACAAAGAAATCCGCCCCGATCCCGCCGATCAGCCAGTCGCTGCCCGGCCCGCCGATCAGCGTGTCGGATCCCGAGCTCCCCTCCAGCCGGTCGTTGCCGATGCTGCCGTCCAGCCGGTCATTGCCCGCGCCCCCCTGCAGCGTGTCATTGCCCGCCTCGCCGAACAATTGATCGTTGCCCGCATTTCCACGGATCATGTCATGGCCGAAACCGCCATAAATCCGGTCGATCCCGCCGCTGCCGATCAGCGTGTCGTTGCCCGCGCCACCGTAAAGCGTATTGTTGCCCGGCCCGGCGCGGATCAGGTCATGGCCGTCGCCGCCAAGCAGCAGGTCATTGCCGCTGCCGCCGTGGATCGTGTCCTTGCCCGCGCCGCCCCGCAGCAGGTCGTTCCCGTCGCCGCCGCGCAGCAGGTCCGTGCCCATGCCGCCGTCCAGCGTGTCATTGCCCCCCTCGCCCAGCAGGGTGTCATTGCCAAGCCCGCCAAGGATCGAGTCATTGCCAAGGCCGCCCCGGATGCTGTCATTGCCCCATTCGCCGAAAAGCCGGTCATTGCCCGCGCCGCCGAACAGGATATCGTTACCATTTCCGCCGCGGATCGTGTCATTGCCCAGCTCGCCATGGATCGTGTCGTTGCCCGTGCGGCCGTAGATCAGATCATCGCCCGGTCCGGCAAAGACCAGATCGTCCCCGGCGCCCGCATCGACCGTGTCCCGCCCGCCGCCGGAACGGATCGTGTCATTGCCGATCCCGCCTGAAATATTGTCATTGCCGCCCCCGGTCGTCAGCAGGTCGTCACCATTGCCGCCCCACAGCCGGTTCGAGCCGAGCAGATCGGTGATCGTGTCATTGCCGATCCCGCCATACAGGTGATCGTCGCCCGCCTCGCCAAAGATGCGGTCATTTCCAGCCTCGCCGTGAAGGGTGTCGTTGCCGGCGCCGCCATACAGGATATCGTCGCCCGTATTGCCCCACAGCCGGTCATTGCCGATGTCGCCGCGCAGGGTGTCGTTTCCGTCGCCGCCATAAAGGCTGTCATTGCCCGCGCCGCCCACCATCAGATCATGCCCCGCACCGCCGCGCAGCGCATCGTCGCCCTGTTCCCCCATCAGCGTGTCGTTGCCATTGCCGCCAAACAGCGTGTCATTGCCCTGTCCACCGGCCAGATATTCGTTGCCGATCAAGCCATAGATCAGATCATGCCCCGCCATCCCGTAAAACCGCGTCAGGCCCGGACCGCCCAGCAGAGTGTCGTTCCAGCCCGTGCCATAGACGGCATTGACCATCAGCGCGGGCGGGTAATGGGCATGGGGAAACATCGCATCGGTGAACCATGACGTCGCCAGCGGCCCGCCTGATGCGGAATGGATGTCGATCACCACATCGCCGTAAAAGATCTTGATGCCATAGGCCTGCGGTTTCATGATCAGTTGCAGCGTGCTGCGGACCATGCCCAGATTGGTCAGGTCCAGCCTGTCGATGCCCGGCTGGAAATCGCGAATGGCGATGCGGCCCACGCCCATCGGGCTGGCCACGAACAGATCGGCCCCCGCCCCCCCGGTCAGCGCGACCGATCCGCTGCCCGCGATCAGGATGTCGTCGCCATCGCCGCCCGAGATGCTCAGCGTGCCGTCGCCCGCCATCAGCAGGTCGCTGCCCGATGTGCCCGTGACATGGCCCGGACCGACGGTCGTGGTCAGCCCGATTGCGCCGGGGTCAAAGCTGAACTGGGTGATCCCGGCTTCGGTTTTCGAGGTCACGAACAGCGCGATCTTGCCGCCGATGACCTGCGCGGTGATCGAGGCGACCTTGGCCAGCGACATCCCGTCCTGATCGGCCAGCGTGGTCAGATGCAGCAACCGGCCGCCGGGCATGATGGTAAAGACCGAAATGCCGTCGTCATTGCCCCCCGCAAAGATATAGGAGCGCCCGCCAAGCGTCACCGTTTCCAGCGCGGTGACCCCGGAAAAGCGGGTCGTGCGTTCGTCGATGACATGATCGACCGGAAACAGTGTCCCCGCCGCCGTCAGCCGCATCGTGGTCAGCGATGAACTTTCCCCCGAGGCGACCACCAGAAAGGTCACCCCCTGAATGGTCATCGCCTTGACCTGCGTGGGTTTTTCCAGGCCGATACCGTTTTGCGCGCTCAGCATCCGGGCGATGCCCAGGCCGCCGTCAGCGTCGATGCGCTGGACCAGAACGGCATTGGCCAGGGCAGAGACGGTGACCAGATACTGGTTCTGACCGGCCCGGACGACCAGCATGTCGTCGATCTCGGTGCGCGACAGGGTGCCGTTGAAGGGCAGGCTGTAGCGGTTCGCCAGCGTCAGCGACCCGTCGCCGCCCATTTTCCAGGTGTCGTAACCGGTCATGCCGTTGCGGGCTGAAACCAGAAAATCACCCGCCGGCGTCGAATATTGCGCCAGTTCGATCACGTCATTGGCCAGCCCGCCGGTTCCGGGAAACCTGAAGCTGGCGCCAAAGGCCCCGGCGCCTTCCAGCGCGGCGCCAAAGCTGGTGCCGAGACGGATGCCGGTGCCCATGACCACATCCTTGCCGCCGATCCTGATCACCTCGATCTTCGGGGCATCGACATAGGCCATCGCCATGCCATAGGGGCGGCCGCCCAGATAGGAAATCGGCGCATCCGCCGATGCCAGCGCAAAGGCGGCCATGCCGCCGCCGATATGCGTGGCACTGATCAGGCGCCAGCCCGTATCCGTCCACACGACCGCAAGGTCAGTTATGTTGACCGAATAGGCTTCGTCCGAAGCCAGATAGGTCGCAATGTGCCGAAGCTGCACCACGTCAAACGATCCACCGAATTTTCATCCACACCGGGGGTCAGGCTAGGATTGGCGGGTTAACAATGTGTCGATATGCGGGCCGATCTAAGGCACAGTTTCGCTTGCATTTTAGTCTTGTTCTGGGCATCGGCCTTGTTTTTCCGGCCCTGCTCGGCCATAGCGTCCCTGACATGGGCTGCAAATGACGAGTGATCGATGCAGATTGAAACGACGGCGCTTGCGGGGGTTCTGATCCTGACGCCCAGGCGTCACGGCGACGCCCGTGGATTTTTCTCGGAAAGCTGGAACCGCAGGGCCCTGGAAGGGGCCGGGGTTCATCTGCCCGAATTCGTGCAGGACAATCATTCCTTTTCCACGGCCGTCAACACCCTGAGGGGGCTGCATTTTCAGTCGCCCCCCCATGCGCAGGGCAAGCTGGTGCGCTGCGGGCGCGGGCGGCTGTTCGATGTCGCGGTCGATATCCGCAAGGGCAGCCCGACCTATGGTCAATGGGTGGGCGAAGAGCTGTCCTTTGAAAACGGTCGCCAGCTTTGGATCCCGGCGGGTTTCCTGCACGGCTTTGCCACGCGCGAACCGGATACGGAAATTGTCTACAAATGCACCGATTTTTACAGCACCGACTGCGATGGCGGCGTGGCCTGGGATCTGGTCGGCATCGAATGGGGCTGGGCGGCGATCCGATTCTGTCGGCCAAGGATACGACGGCGGTGAAACTGGCCGATTTCGACAGCCCCTTTACCTATGAGGCGCGGGCATGAAGATCCTTGTCACGGGTGGCGCGGGCTTCATCGGTTCGGCCGTGGTGCGGCTGGCCGTGGCGCGGGGGCATCAGGTCGTCAACCTGGACGCGCTGACCTATGCCGCCAATCTGGAAAACGTCGCCTCGGTCGCGGATTCGCCCGATTACAGCTTTGAGCAGGCCGATATCCGCGACCGTGCCGCACTGGACCGCATTCTGGACCAGCACCGCCCTGACGCGATCATGCATCTGGCCGCCGAAAGCCATGTCGACCGCTCGATCGACGGGCCGGGCGCTTTCGTGGAAACCAATGTGACCGGCACCTACAACCTGCTGGAGGCCGCACGCGCCCATTGGACCGCGCAGGGCAGGCCGCAGGATTTCCGCTTTCACCACATCTCGACCGATGAGGTTTTCGGCTCGCTTGGCGCGGATGGGCAGTTCACCGAAACCACGCCCTATGACCCGCGCAGCCCCTATTCGGCGTCCAAGGCGGCCTCGGATCATCTGGTCCGCGCCTGGCACGAAACCTATGGGCTGCCGGTCGTTTTGACGAATTGTTCCAACAATTACGGGCCGTTCCACTTCCCCGAAAAGCTGGTGCCGGTCGTCATCCTGAACGCGCTGCATGGCCGCCCGATTCCGGTCTACGGCGATGGCGGCAATATCCGCGACTGGCTGTATGTCGAAGATCACGCTGATGCGCTGCTGCTGGTTCTGGAAAAGGGCGAAATCGGCCGCAGCTACAATATCGGCGGCGAGAACGAGGCGAAGAACATCGACCTCGTCCGCACGATCTGCGCCGAAATGGACCGGTTGCGCCCCGATGCCGCGCCGCATGACCGGCTGATCACCTTTGTCACCGACCGGCCCGGCCATGATCGCCGCTATGCCATCGACCCGACCCGCATCCGCACCGAACTGGGCTGGCGCCCCTCGGTCACGGTCGAACAGGGGCTGCGCCGCACCGTCGAATGGTATCTGGAAAATCAGGATTGGTGGCGCCCGCTGCTGGACCGTCAGGGTGTCGGCGAAAGGCTGGGCAAGGCATGAGCGGGCTTCTGGTTTTCGGCAGGACCGGGCAGGTCGCCACCGAATTGGCGCGGCTTGCACCCGATGCCCGCTTTCTGGGCCGCGCGGATGCCGATCTGACCGATCCCGCCGCCTGCGCCGCCGCCATTCGCGATTCGGGCTGCGCGGCGGTGATCAACGCGGCGGCCTATACCGCGGTCGACAAGGCTGAAAGCGATCAGGGCACCGCCCGCGCGGTCAATGCGCTGGCCCCTGCCGCGATGGCCAGGACGGCGGCTCTGGCGGGCGTGCCCTTTGTGCAGATCTCGACCGATTACGTTTTCGACGGCAGCGGCACGGCGCCCTGGCGGGAAAGCGACCCGACCGGCCCGCTTGGCGTTTATGGCGCGACCAAGCTGGACGGCGAACAGGCGATTGCGGCGGCGGGCGGCCAATGGGCGGTGCTGCGCACCTCCTGGGTGTTTTCGGCCCATGGTGCGAATTTCGTGAAAACCATGCTGCGCCTTGGCGCCGAGCGCGACGAGTTGCGCGTCGTCGCCGACCAGCATGGCGGGCCAACGCCGGCGCGCGATATTGCCGCCGCCTGCCTGACCATGGCTCAGGCGATGCGGGCGGATCCGGGGCGTGGCGGGACCTATCATTTCTCGGGCGCGCCGGACACGAACTGGTCCGGTTTTGCGCGCGAAATCATGGCGATGGCGGGGTTGACCTGCCGGGTCACCGATATCGCGACCGCCGATTACCCGACCCCGGCGCGACGTCCGGGCAATTCGCGCCTGAACTGCGACCTGATCGCGCGCGATTTCGGCATCGCGCGTCCCGACTGGCGGGCCGGTCTGTCCGAAGTGCTGAAGGATCTGGGACGATGAGCAACACGACATTGCCGCGCAAGGGCATCATTCTGGCCGGCGGATCGGGCACGCGGCTGTATCCGATCACCATGGGCATTTCGAAACAGCTTTTGCCGGTCTACGACAAGCCCATGATTTATTATCCGATTTCGGTCATGATGTTGGCCGGGATCCGCGATATCGCGATCATCACCACCCCGGACGATCAAAGCCAGTTCCAGCGTCTGCTGGGTAGCGGCGAACAATGGGGCGTGCGGTTCGAATGGATCGTGCAGCCTTCCCCCGACGGGCTGGCGCAGGCCTATATCCTGGCCGAGGATTTTCTGGCCGGGGCGCCCTCGGCCATGGTCTTGGGCGATAACATCTTTTTCGGGCAGGGCTTGCAGAATTTGCTTGGCGCTGCGGATGCCCGGACCAGCGGCGGCACGGTATTCGGCTACCGCGTCGCCGATCCGGAACGCTATGGCGTCGTCGCCTTTGGCGAAGATGGTCAGGCCCATGCGATCATCGAAAAGCCCGCGGTGCCGCCGTCGAATTACGCGGTGACCGGTCTTTATTTCCTGGACGCCGAAGCCCTGGCCCGCGCGCGTCAGGTCAAGCCTTCGGCGCGTGGAGAGCTGGAAATCACCACGCTGCTGGAAACCTATCTGCATGAAGGCAACCTGACGGTCGAGCGCATGGGTCGCGGCTATGCCTGGCTGGACACCGGCACCCATGAAAGCCTGCTGGATGCGGGAAATTTCGTGCGCACGCTTGAGCGTCGGCAGGGTTTGCAAACCGGCTGCCCTGATGAAATCGCCTTTGAAAGGGGCTGGATCGATGCCGATGCCCTGCGCGAACGGGCCCGCAAATTCGCCAAGAATGACTATGGGTTGTATCTGTCGCGCCTGATCCCCTGAACCTCCGTTCAGACCGGATCAGCAGGGTCGGAAATTCGCGAGATCCGGGTTTCCGGCCAAGGCGTGATTGGTGACGAAGCCGCGCTTCAGCCCGACCGGATCCGCAAACGCCCGGCAAGTGCGGCGGCCATGACGGCCGCGGTTCCGCTGCGCGTCTGCCGATAAAGCCCCATGCGGATGAATGCCGCTATCATGGCGGGTCCCGGACGTTCCAGCGCATGTCCGAAACGGTGCAGCAGGTCCCTGTTTTCGGGGGTCAGCAACTCCTGAACCGGCATCAATGCAGCCTGATTTTGCCGCAGCCATCCGGCAAAGGTTCCATCGGTCAGCATGTTCAGCCGCGCGGCCCGCGCGCGCGTCGTGTCGTTGCGGCCCATCAGGTTCTCGGGATGCTGGCGATACAGCAGGACCTGCGCGCGATCCCGCATCATCGCCGCGCCGGCACCGGACATGCAGCTGATAGATCCACCAGTCATGCGATATGATTCCGGCCTCCCGTGCCGCCCGCGTCGCCCGGCGCAACAATGCGGCGGCCGACTGGTTCAGCACCGTCGTATTGCCGGGCAGACACGCCTGAATCAGCGCATTGCGAAAGCGCAGCGGCCGGACAAAGGCGGGGGCGGGGGCGACAGGATTCAGCGCCTCGTCGCAGATCGTGGTGCGGGCGGCATAAACGGCAGGGCCGTTCTGATCCTTCAGAAACCTTGCGGCGCGTTCAAGTTTATCGGGCAGCCAGACATCGTCCTGATCGCTGAGCGCCAACCAGTGATCGGGATCCGCCTGTTCGATCAGGTGCAGGAAGTTGCTGGTCGAACCCCGCCCCGGTCCGCCGATGATCCTGACCCGCCCGGCAGGATGCGACGATGCAAATCCCGCGCGAAATATCCAATGTGTCATCCGTCGACCCATCGTCCGAAATCAGCAGCCGCCAGTCCGCGAATGTTTGAGCGGCGAAACTGTTCAGTTGCGGCTGCAGGAATCTTGCGCCCTGATAGGTCGCAAGCGCGATCGTGATGGGTGGCGGCACTGTCTGGTCCGTTTGGGTTGCCCGCAAGAATTAATGTGCTGGACGGTGTGATGCCAGCCCTGACATCGCTTGAAACGCAGCCAAAGTCATGCGGGAGAATTACCCTATTGCCGGGCAATATCCTCGACCAGAACGTTCCTGACATCGGTGCCGCTGGCCTCTTGCGCCGCAGCAAGCAAGACGGCGCGCAATTCCTGCATCTGGACGTCCGAGGTGAAGTTGCCATTGAACCCTCCCGTATTGGCCCGGATCATGAGCGCGCGCAGCAGCGCGTCGCGCAGCCGGTGTTCTTGCGCGTTGATCCGTTCCGTCGCCTCTTGCGGCAACTCAAGCACCAGCGACAGGATCATCGTGCCCGAGACCTGGCCGTTTTGCATCAGGGGCACAAAGAACTGCGTTGGGAATTTGAACCAAGTCAGTTCCGTTTCGCTGTCGTCCTTTTGCGCTTCCTTGCCAGTGTCGGCAGGTTCCCCGGCTGCCTGCTCCTGGGTGGCTTCCTTTTGCGGTTTCAGAAACATGCCGCCTGCCGCGCCCCCGGCAAGGGCGGCAAGCGCCAGAATGACGAACAGGATTTTCTTTTTCATCAGAGGGCCTCAGTAGGGCAGAATGATATCGGCGATCTGCTGGCCGTAACGGGGTTGCTGCACGTCGGAAATCTGTCCGCGACCGCCATAGGAAATGCGCGCGCCGGCGATGCGATCATAGGCGATTTCGTTGCGGCGCCCGATGTCAGAGGGGCGCACGAAGCCGCTGACCGTCAATTCGCGGATTTCATAATTCACGCGAACCTCCTGCGAACCCTGAATGTGCAGGACGCCATTCGGCAACACGTCGATGACGGTGGCCGCCACGCGCAGCGTCAGTTTTTCGCGGCGCGAGATATTGCCCGTGCCCTTGAACGAGGATGACGAATCCGCCTCGACCATATCGGCCATCGACGCCCCTTCGGGCAGTTTCCTGTCGATGCGTTGGAGCAGGCCGACCATCGACGGAATGCTGACTTCGTCCGCCGATGATCTGGAGCGGCCCGACGTGTTCTGGAACTCGGCGCGGTCGTTGATCTCGATCGCGACGGTCAGGATGTCGCCGCGCTGACCGGCACGGCGATCCCCGACCAGCGACATCGGCCTGGTCGTCCAAAGCGAAGCGGCGCCGGTCGCGGTCTGCGGCAGCGGCGGTTCCGAATATGCCGCCGCCGTCATGGCCTGAAATTCCTCGGTTTGCTGGGCCGAGGTCATATCGGGGACGCTGCCCACATTGGCCACCCGCGCGCAGCCGCTGGCACCGACCGCGACGGCAATCCCGAGAAGAGCGGAAACAGACGATTTCTTCATCATGTGAATACTCATTTTTTCTGAACGATGACCGTGCCGTCCGGCTCGACGCGGCCTGAAACGGTGGTGCGCGATGAAAGATTCATGACGCGGATGACCTGACCGGCCTGTCCCGGCTCCAGCGCGCGGCCTTCGGCCTCGATCCGCATCAAGGGGGTCTGATAGGCCAGCCGGATGACCTGATTGCGGGCGACCAGCACGGGTTCGATCAAACGAGAGGGATGGATCGGCCGGCCTTCGTAAATCATCGCCCGGGTTTGCATGCCCAGCACCTCGCCAAGGCTTGCGCCCCTGGGGTCGTCCGAGGGCTGGATGAGGACATCTTCATCCTGAATGACGGTTCCCGCAGCAAGCGTGCGTGCGGCAACCAGCGTATCGGCGAAAGCCGGGGCGGCGATCAGCGCCAATGGAATGACAAGCCAGCGCATCAGCGGATCTGCACCGTCGTGCCCAGCATCTGGTCGGCGGCCGTGATCACCTTGGAGTTCATTTCATAGCCCTGCTGCGCCTTGATCAGCTCGGTGATCTCGCGGACCGGATCAACCGAGCTTTCTTCGAGATAGCCGTTGCGCAGCACGCCAAGGCCTTCGTCCTCCGGCATGGCGACCTGCGGCGCGCCCGAGGCAGGGGTTTCCAGAAACAGATTCGATCCGATCGCCTCGAGACCCTTTTCGTTGACGAAATTCGCAAGCGTGAACTGACCCAGGTTTTCGGGTTCGACCCGGTCGTTGAAATAGGCGAACACCTCGCCATTCGGGTTGATCGCGATGCTGCGGGCGTCGGCGGGAATGGTGATGCCCGGCGCAACCGGATAGCCGTCCGAGGTGACGATCAGCCCATCCGCCGAGCGTTTCAGGCCACCGTCGCGGGTATAGGCCGACATGCCCGAAGGCAGCGTCACCTCAAGATAGCCATTGCCGTCGATGGCGACGTCCAGCTCGCCCCGCGTTTCGTGCAGCGGTCCCTGGGCCAGCACGACGCTGACGGCCGTCGGGCGCACCCCCAGACCCATCTGGACGCCGGTCGGCACCATCGTGCCTTCGGTCGAGGTCAGCGTGCCGGGGCGCACGGCCTGCTGATAGTAGAGATCGGCAAATTCGGCGCGGCGGGCGTTATAGCCGGTGGTGGACATGTTCGCGAGGTTGTTCGAAATGACCTCGACCCGGGTTTGCTGGGCGTTCATGCCGGTGGCGGCGATCTGAAGGGCTCTCATCGGGTTACCTTTCAACGAGTAAGCGAGGTGATGACGGTCCGGATGCGCTGGTCTTCGCGATCCAGAAAGCTTTGGCCCAGCTCATAGGCGCGCTGAACCTCGATCATGCGGGTGATTTCCAGAACCGGGTCGACGTTCGATTCCTCCAGAAAGCCCTGACGCACGCGGGGATCCTCCAGCGGTTCGGGGTTGTTGCCGGGGGTGAACAGGGTTCCTTCCTGATGCAGCAGTTCCGAAGGGTCGGGCGCGGCATAGACGCCGATCCGACCTATCGGCTGATCGTCTGCGGATATCGTGCCGTCGACACCGATTCCGACATTTCTGACGCCTGCGGGAATGGCGATCGGGGCCCGGCCGTCGTCCAGCAGCGCATTGCCGGCCATATCGACCAGTTCGCCGTCGGCATTGGGCGTAAAGGCGCCGGCGCGGGTCAGGCGCGGCCCTTCGGCAGTCTGGACCATGAAGAAACCTTCGCCCTCAAGCGCGATATCGAACTGGCCGTTGGTCTGGGTCAGGACGCCGGGGCTCAGATCGACCATCCGTCCGCGCGCATTGGCCATGGCCAGCGTTTCCCCGCGACGGTCCAGCGACACCATGTATTCGGTGAAGACCACACCTTCGCGGCGAAAGCCGTTCGTGTTCGCGTTGGCGATATTGTTAGCCACGGTGCGCATTTCGCGCATCAGGCCCGATTGCCGGGTCAATGCGGCATAGATGGCGTTTTCCATGGGTCAGCCTCCGCTGATCAGGGGGATGATCTGGTCGGTGAAAAGCCCGACAGGATTCGCCGTCATGAAGCTCATCGTGACCCAGAACACGACCAGCATCAGGCCGACCTTGGGCACGAAGGTCAGTGTCATTTCCTGAACCGAGGTCAGCGCCTGAAACAGGCCGATGACCACGCCCGTCACAAGGGCGGCCAGCAGCAGCGGCGCGGCCATGCGGACTGCGATCCATAAAGCCCGGCGCGTCAGGTCAAAGATGAGATCTTCGGGCATCTCGGCCTCAGACCGGCATCCGCAGGATTTCCTGATAGGCTTCGACCACCTTGTCGCGGATCGCCGTGGCGGTTTCCAATGCGACTTCGGCGCGGGCGATGGCCTGGACCAGATCATGGGTTTCGGCCTGTCCGGTCATTGCTGCGGTCGCGGTCGTGTCGACGCCTTGCATGACGCGCGCGAATTCGGTTGCGGCATTGGTCATGCCCTGCGGCAGCGATTCGGCCTCGGGGGCGATCGAGGGCAGCGCGCGACTATAGGCAGAGATGGCAGAGGTTGCTGAAATCATGGGATGTGCCTTTCTAGCGGCGGATCAGATCAAGAAGGGAAGAGTTCATCTGGCGCGATTGCTCAAACACGCGCAGGTTCGCCTCATAACTGCGGCTCGCCTCTCGCAGATCGGCGATTTCGACGATCAGATCGACGTTCGAACCGGCGTAATAACCATCATCATTGGCCATCGGATGCGCCGGGTCATAGACCTGCGGCAGTTCCCGCGTATCCAGCCGGGTCGGGCTGGGTTCGACGCCGCCGGTGCGGGTGCCGCCATCGACCGCCTGCTGAAAGGTCACCAGCTTGCGCCGATAGCCGGGCGTGTCGATATTGGCGATGTTTTCCGATACATGGCGGAGTCGGACGGCCTGGGCCTTCATGCCCGAAATGGCGATCTGGCTGGCCGAGAGGGTGTCTGACACGGGCTGATTCCTTTACGCGCGGCGGCCGATGCTGGTGCGGATCAGGCCAAGCGAGGTTTTCGTGACTGTCAGCGCCAGATCGAATTCGCGTTTGGCATCGGCCAGGCGGAACATCTCATCCTCGATCGAGACGGTGTTGCCGTTCGGCGCGGGTTCGCCATCCGCATCAATCAGGCGCGACGCACCCATGCCCCAGCCCGAACCCGGGATATGGCGATCATGGGTGGCGCGCAGGCCCGTCGGCGCCGTTTCGTCATAAGAGCGGGCAAAACCGGCCAGATCCTTTGCGCGATAATCCGGGGTATCCGCATTCGCGACATTGGTGGCGATCAGCCGCTGGCGTTTTGCGCCATGGGCGATCAGGGCATCCGCCATCCGAAGCGTATCGATTCGTTCAAACACAGAAATCTCCCATCCGTCGATAACCCGGTCTTAACCCCGATAGGTTTAGAAACCGTTTCGAAGGGCGCGGATTTCAGAACGGAAGGGCACGGGAATTGGAACGAATTCTCTCGATCACCTCGCGGATCAGGCAGATGCGGCCCGTCCGCTATTATGGCGCGGTGCATGCGATTCAGGCGGGGGTGGTGCTGGTCGCAGGGCTGAACGACCATGCCGCATTGGGGGATCGCGTGCGATTCGACATGCCCGGCGGCGCGGAACTGGCAGGCGAAATCATCGCGCTGGAGGGGCGAATCGCATCGGTCCTGACCGAGGGCCCGGCAGAGGGGCTGCATATCGGCGCGCGTGCCGAACTGCTGTTTTCCCCCGCCATCGCGCCATCGGAAAGCTGGGTCGGACGAATCATCGACCCCTTTGGCCGGCCGCTGGATGGTCGGCCGCTTGGCGCTGGCCCGGCGGAACGACCCTATCGCGCGGCCCTGCCGCCCGCCGCAACGCGCAAGCGGTTGGGGACAAGGCTGGCGACGGGGCTGGCGATCTTTGACACCTTGCTGCCCTTGGTGCGGGGGCAGCGGGTGGGCCTGTTCGCGGGTTCCGGTGTCGGGAAATCGACGCTTTTGTCCAATCTTGCCAAGGGGGTTGCGGCGGATGTCGTGGTGATCGCCATGATCGGCGAGCGGGGGCGGGAATTGCGTGAATTCGTCGAATCGGTTCTGGGCCCCGAAGGGATGGCGCGGGCGGTTGTCGTCGCGGCAACCTCGGATCAGTCGCCGCTGATGCGCCGGCGCTGTGCCTGGGCCGGGATGAGCGTGGCCGAACATTTCCGGGATCAGGGCAAGCATGTGCTTTTTCTGGCCGATTCCATCACCCGCTTTGCCGAGGCGCATCGCGAAATCGCCCTGGCGGGCGGTGAAAGCCCCCAGCTATCGCGGCTTTCCGCCCTCGACCTCGAACCTGATCATGGCTCTGGCGGAACGTTCCGGGCCGGGGCCCGAGGGGGCGGGGGATATCACCGGGATCTTTTCGGTGCTGGTCGCCGGTTCGGATATGGAGGAGCCGGTGGCCGATATCCTGCGCGGCGTGCTGGATGGCCATGTCGTGCTGGATCGCGCGATTGCGGAACGGGGGCGTTTCCCGGCGATCGACGTGCTGCGCTCGGTGTCGCGGTCCTTGCCGCATGCTGCGACATCCGACGAAAACCGCATGATTGCAAAGGCCCGCGCCATGCTGGGCTCCTATTCGGAATCCGAACTGATGATTCGCGCCGGCCTGTATTCCCCCGGCTCTGACCCGATTCTGGACGAGGCGGTTCGCCTTTATCCGGGGCTGGACCATTTCGTGACGCTGGCCAGCCCCTCTGTCGCGCAGAGCTTTGCGATGCTGGGCGAAAGCCTGTCGCCCGGCGCGGCGCGCGGCGGTGCGCGGGGTTAGGAATTCATTGGCACAGCCGCCAGCCGCCGTTGCGCGGCTTCACGTCGAAATGCAGGTGATCGTCATGGGCGGCATTGGCGCCGGGGCCCAGAACCGTGGTGAAATACAGGCAGGCGGCGCTGCGGATCGCCGCCTGAAAGGCTTCGGCCAGATCGCCGCTATCCTGTCGCGGCGTGATGTCGAACCGCGAACCGTCGGAAAATCCGAAAGCCATGATATCAAAGGCATTTCCGGTCGCATGTTCGGACAGATCGCCGCCGCCCCCGTTCCCGATCACATCGCGGCATTGATAGGTAGAGCCGGGTTCGATGGTGGTCAGACGTGCCGCGCCGGGCAGAAAATGCGTGGCGGGCAGCAAATGGTCGCGGGACCAGAACGCGAGTTGCCGGGCGGTCTCGCAGCGCATCACCGGCGCACCCGAAAGGGTCAGGCCGGGCAGGATCTCCGATATCCGGAGGGGGCGTTCCATGCCGCAGCCGGGCTGGTCGGTTTCGCGGATGGCGGGCAGTTCCTCATATCTGCTGCCAAGGGAATAGAGCGTCAAAAGGCAGGCGGAATAGGCAAACTCATCCTCGGGCGGGATGGTCGCGGGGGGCGTCTGGTCCGCGTCATTCCCGGACGGCGCCGGATCGCCCTGTTCGGCTGCGGCGGGTTCATCGGTCGCGGGGGCGTCTTCGGTTGTCGCTGGCCCCGATTGCGGGGGCCTTGCGGGATCTGTGGCGGGGTCGGGCGTCTGTGCGGTATCGGGCTTGGGTGCCGGGCGATCGGCTGCGGTTTCCTGTGCCATTGCGGGCAGGCCAAGCGCCAAAAGCGCAAGGGCGATCCGGGCGCCGCGCCACATCCTAGTGACCTGTCCGCGCGGCGTTCGCCGGGGTCACGACCGTATCCGCAGGCGGTGCGGCACGACGGCGCGGCGGGGCTGTCGGCGACAGGGTGGGTTGCGGGCTTTCGCTTGCCACGGGTGCGGCGGGCAGGGTGGTCGTGGTGATCGTGCCTGCGGCATGTGCCGGGGAAACTGCAGTGGGATCGGTCGGGACGCCTTCGGGACCGACAGCCTGCGCGATGGCCGATGACAGGGGATCCGCCCCATCCACCGGCGCCACCGGCAATGTGGATGAGGGGGATTGGCCGGCCACCGTTTCGGCGACCGCCGCCGCCGCAGGTGTCTGGTCGGGCAGGGCCGTCACGGCGGCGGGTGCGGTTTCGTTCGGTGCGTCAGGTGTTTTTGGCGTGTCGGGCGTCGCGGGTTGTGGCGCGGACATGTCGACGATCCGGGGGCGGGCCATGGGCCGCGTGGCGCTGACCGAAACGACGGTCGTGGCCACCGCTGCCGAGGTCGTCGCGGCGGGTGTCGTCACCCCAGTCACATCTGCGATGGCTGACCCGGGGCCAGGAATTCGACGACGGTCTTGCCGGACTGCACCATGCCCGCCAGTTCCCGCGCGTCCCAGTTGGTCAGGCGCACACAGCCATTCGACTGGCTGACGAACAGCTTTGACGGGGTCGCGGTGCCGTGGATGCCATAGGTCGGCTGCGACAGGTCGATCCAGACATTGCCGACGGGGCCGTTCGGTCCGGGCGGAATCGTCAGGACGCGGTCATTGTTGCCCTGCTTGAAATTCCGGTTGGGGTTGTAGGTATAGACCGGGTCCAGTGCGACCGCATCGACCGTATGGGTGCCATGCGGCGACGGCGTCTGATCAGAGCCGACGGTCGCCGGATAATCGGCAACCATCCGGCCGCGGTCATCATGGGCCGCAACCCGGCGGGTCGCCTTGTCGATGATGATGCGCGCAACCTTGCCGCGAATCGGCTTGGCCGGGACGGTTGCCTGAATCGTGGCGCCGGGAACAAAGGCGATGCCGGGGTTCAGCCTGACCAGAAACTTTTCGTCCATGTGAAAGCGTTCGGCCAGCTTTTCCTCGATCGAGGTATAGCCCTGAGAGGTCATCTTGGCCTTTTCGCCGTAGTCCGAGGGGATGTTGTCGACCAGCCCATAGCTGTCTTCGTCGGTGATCGTATAGGTCATGGTCAGCGGTTCGGCGGCAAAGGGCTGCAGCAACTGCCAGACCACCGGGCTCATCCGCCCGTCCGCCGGGCAGACCGGCACGGGCGCTGAAAGGCCTTGATGGCGCTCGCTCATCCCGCCGCGCCAGCCATCGACCACGCCGGGCGAAATGCCCGACCGGTCCAGCAGGATCTGCACCCTGGCGGTGATCGCCGACTGCCCCGAAGGCAGGTCGCCGCACTGATAATCCGCAGCCTCGATATCGGCGTGTGGTGAAGCGCAGCGCCGTGGCCGTCTGCGCAGGAGCTGGAGCCTGTCGCCAGCGGCGGACACGCCAGCGTTTCGGCAGAAAATGCGGCCTGCCACACCCAGAAAACACTGCGCACTGGGTGATGCCGGAAACGGCTGCGGGTCAGATGCGGCAGCAATCCTGCGCACGGGCAAGGATCGGGGCTTTGGTCTACGGACGGCTCCGGGGCTGCTCGGAACGTTTTTTTCGCTTCGGCGGGCGCTTGTCCGCCGCGTTGCAAGCGCGGTGGGATCACGATTGATTCAAGACAGCGTTCTGGGGGAGACGGTGGCGACAAAGCCGCGCCACACCCGGTCAGGGTGATGGCCGCGGCATCAGATCGTCGAGTTCAGCGTATAGCCTTCGCGGAAATACTGGCGTGAAACCGTGACCGCGACGGCATCGGCCCAATAGGTCCGTTCGATCATCAGCACCGGCGCACCCGCAGAGCGCATGCACCGACCCACGAAATCAGGCAGTTGCGCCGTATTCGTCGCGGACACTTTCATGGTTCCGTGGTTCCAGGAGACATTGGCCGACAGCCATTCATGCGGCGAAACCCGGTCCAGATCGGCAAGGGCGAAGCCCGGTGCGGCCTCGGATTGACCCAACGCAATTCGCAGCAATAGGCTGGTCATCGAGCCAGATGGATGGCATGGCTTCACTCGCGGGCATGCCGCAGCCAAGGATCAACTGCCGGGCGACCTTGTCGCAGGAATTGTCAGATCGCGCCCGACAAGCCGAGTAGCCATACAGGGCGCCGCGCGCCTCGATTTCGTCGCGGATAAAGATCTTGGGCAGCGTCGATTGCTGCGGCGGGTGCTGTGCGACCCTTGTGCCGACCTTGCGCCGCCGTTCCAGCAGGCCGCTTTCGGCCAGCGAGGTCAATGCCCGGTTGATCGTCGCCCGCGCGCAGCCGAATTCGGCAGCCAGCGTTGTTTCGGTGGGGATCAGCGTGCCCGGCCATTGGCCATTTCGGATCCGCGAAAGAACCTCGGATTGTACTGCCTGCCACGTCATCATGCGGCGAGTTCCCTTTACCTGCTCGGGCGATATCGGAGTCGGCGTGGAACGATCAGTTAAGACATTGATGCTATTCATGTTCATTATAGGGTAAACGGGGCGGTTTGACTATGCATCATTAACATAAACATATACAAGGTTATGTTATAATGAACCGACGGGTTTACATCAATAGCTTTGCTGAATACCTGATTTCCGGCATACGCAATCACCTTGTCGAGGATTGACATTCCGGCAATGCGGGCAGAAGCCTTCCGGATTGCGAGAATTTTCAGCGAATAGGTCGAAAATGACGGATTCAAGCGCAACGCGCATGGCCGCGCCGACGGCGACGGCCTGGACCGTTCTGGTTGCTCTCAGCCTGTGCCACATGGTCAATGATGTGATGCAGTCGATGTTGTCGGCGATTTATCCGCTGCTGCGACAGGAATTCGACCTCAGCTATCGCCAGATCGGGCATATCACCTTTGCCTTCCAGTTCACCGCCTCGATGCTGCAGCCGCTGGTGGGGATCGTGACCGACAAGCATCCGATGCCCCGGTCGCTGGCGCTTGGCATGGGTTCGACCTTCATCGGGGTGATGATGCTGGCGCTTGCGGAAAGCTACGGGTTTTTGCTGGTCGGCGCGATGCTGATCGGCATCGGATCGGCGGTGTTTCACCCGGAAAGCTCGCGTGTGGCGCGCACCGCATCGGGGGGGCGGTTCGGGACGGCGCAGTCGCTGTTCCAGCTGGGCGGCAATTTCGGTCAGGCGCTTGGCCCGCTGCTGGCGGCCTTTCTGGTCGTGCCCTTCGGGCGCCCCTCGATCGTCTTTGTCGCTGTGGCCGCCGCGATCGGGACGATGGTGCTGTATCGCATCGGATCTCGGGCCGAGGGGCGGCGACGCGCCACCGCCGTCACCGGCCAACGCCCGCCCCTGCCGCTGCCGAAACCCGTTGTCGTGCGCGCGATCATCGTGCTGGCGATCCTGACCTTTACCAAGAACATCTATACCGCCAGCCTGTCGAGCTATTACACCTTTTTCCTGATCGAGAAATTCGGCGTGTCCGAACAGACCTCGCAGCTCATGCTGTTCCTGTTTCTGGGCGGGATGGCGGCGGGTGTCATGCTGGGCGGGCTGGTCGGCGACCGGGTCGGGCCGCTCAAGGTGATCTGGTTCTCGATCCTCGGCGTGCTGCCCTTTACGCTGGCGCTGCCCCATGTCGGGTTCGAGGCGACGGCGATTCTCAGCGTCGTCATCGGGCTGATCCTTGCCTCGGCCTTTCCGGCCATTGTGGTCTTTGCGCAGGAACTGGTGCCCGGCCGGACCGGCATGATCGCGGGCATCTTTTTCGGCTTTGCCCTTGGCATGGGCGGGGTTGCCGCCGCCGTTCTGGGCGAGGTCGCGGACGCACGCGGCATCGAATATGTCTATTGGATCTGTTCGTTCCTGCCGTTGCTTGGCGTGCTGACGATCCTGCTGCCCAGGTCGATGCACAGGCTGCGCTGATGGCCCCCGTTCCGAAGGCCCCGGTCACGCGGGTCTTTCACATCAGCCCCGAGTGGTGCGGGCAGGAACGCGTGACGCAGGCCTTTCGCCTGAACGGCTACCGCGCGCTGTGCGACGACAGCGGCGCGGTGGCCCGTGACATCGTCTTTTCGCAGGCGACGGGCCGCGCGGCCCTGACGCGCTGGCCGCGCATCTGCCTGTTCACCGGCCTCTATGCCGCCAGCCCCGCATGGCAGCCCCCGCTGGAGGCATGGCGCCGGTTCGCATGGCTGGACCGGACCTTTCCCCGCGCCGCCTTCATCCTGACCACGCGCGACCCCGAGGGCTGGATTCTGGATCGCCTGACCCGCGACGGCGGCGCGCTGGCCCGCTGCCATGCCCGGCATCTGGACGTTGCCCCCGATGCCTTGCCCGACATCTGGCAGGCCGATTGGCACGCCCATCAGGCTGCGGTTCAGGCCCATTTCGGCGATGATCCCCGGCTGATCCGCGTGGATATCGACCGCGAAACCCCGGCCGACCTGTGCCGCAGGATGGCCGCGCTGATGCCCTTGAAACCGTGCCTGCGGGGCGGGCGTGGCTGCCTGAAACCGACGCGGCCAAGGGCCTGCTGTCCCTGCTGGAGACCGCGCCGGAACCGGCGCCCTCGATGCCGCTGATATCGCGCGCGATATCGCGGATTTCTGCCTTGCCGGGCTGTCGCCGGATGGCACGGGAACCGAGGCGGTCTCGCGCTATTCCTGCCACTGGGACGGCGGCGATCAGCTGCGCGGGCGGCATGGCGCGGTATTGCCGATTGCCCTGACCGGCGCGGGAAACGGCACCGGCACGCGGCGCATCGCGGTCGCCGATCTGGACCTGCATTTCAAACAGGGGCGGCTGGCGGGTGTCATCAACGATGTGCTGCGTCTTGGCCGCGCCGATCCGATCCGCGTCGATATGGAGGATTCGCGCTGGATGGGCTCGCCCGATGGCAAACCCCTTGGCGCGCCCGTCCTGTGCCGCAACCGCCGCGCCGGCGCGCGCAATGTCGTCCTTTGGCCGCTGCCGGGGCAGCACGATATCGGCCTGCCGGGCTTTGACCCCGCTGCGCGCCCCGATCCGATCCCCTTCGAGGACAAGCTGGACAAGGTGCTCTGGCGCGGCATGATTTCCGGCAATCTGGTGACGGGCGAACGCCGCCCCGGTCTGCCGTCCTTTCATTTCCTGAACGATCTGGAACAGGCGGGCGATGACCCTGCCGCGCGGGCCGAGGCTTGGGACAAGCTGTCGCGCACCTCTCGGCTGGCGTTCGTGCGGGCCTGGATCGACCATCCCGATTTCGATATCGGCGTCGTCATGGCCTGGCGCTTCCGCGGTTTTGCCGATGACCCGCTGCTGGCCCCCTATTGCCGCCCGCGCGCGGGGCGCGGTCTGATGAATCGCTACCGTTATCAGCTGTATATGGCGGGTTACGATCACGGCTCGAATTTCATCGGCGCCATCGACAGCCAGTCGGTGCTGCTGAAGGAAGAAGACGGTTGGGAAGTGTTTTATTCCGGACGCTTCAAACCGTGGATACATTATATACCGCTGGAACGGTATTGCGCCGATATTGCCGAAAAACTGGCCTGGGCGCGCGAAAACCCCAACAAATGCAAAGAGATGTCGCAGGCCGCGCGGGTTCAGGCCGCCTATCTGCGCGACCCCGCGATCCGGCGGATGGCCTTGACCCATATCCTCGACGGAATCGGCGGGGCGGGTTAATCAGGCCACAACCCGAGGAGATGACATGACCACGATCAAGGCCACCCCGATCACCGCCGCAGCCTTTGCCCCCTTTGGCGAGGTCCTGACCGCCCGCGATACGCCCAGCAAGATGATCAATGCCGGGAAATGCGAACGCCATCATGCGCTGGCCACCGTGCAGCGCGGCGGGGGCGAGGCGATCATTTCCATCTTCCGTTCCGAACCCGTCAGCCTGCCCTATGAATGCCGGTTGCTGGAACGCCACCCGCTTGGCTCTCAGGCCTTCATGCCGTTGGGCGACCAGCCCTGGCTGTCGGTGGTCGCCCCGGACGAAGGCGGCAGGCCCGGCCAGCCGCTGGCCTTTATCGTGCCCGCAGGCGTGGGCGTGAACCTGCATGCGGGAACCTGGCACGGGGTGCTGACACCCCTGGACCATGCCGCCGATTTTCTGGTCGTGGACCGCGAAGGCGATGGCGTGAACCTTGAGGAAGTCGTGATTCCCGGCGTGACGATCACCCGATGAAAACCTTTCCCGACCTGAGTTTCGAGGAAGCGGCACGGGCACGCGGCGCGCGCATCATCGCGGGCGTCGACGAGGTCGGGCGCGGCCCGCTGGCCGGGCCGGTGGTCGCGGCGGCGGTGATTCTGGCCGGGCCGCTGCCCCCCGGCATCAATGATTCGAAACAGACCAGCGCGCGCCGGCGCGAAAATCTGGCCGAATGGATCATGGAGCATTGCATCTGGGGGCACGGCCTTGCCGATGTCGCCGAAATCGACCGGCTGAACATCTACCACGCCTCGCATCTGGCGATGTGCCGCGCGGTGGAACGGCTGGCCCAGCATCCGCGCGGTATGATGCCCGATTACGTTCTGGTCGATGGCAAGGCGGTCCCGTAGGCGTTGCAGATCCCGGCCGAGGGAATCATCAAGGGCGATGCCCGTTCGCTATCGATCGCGGCAGCCTCGATCGTGGCCAAGGTGCTGCGCGATCGGATCATGGTGGATTTGGCGCAACAGCATCCCGGCTATGGCTGGGAGAAAAACGCGGGTTATCCGACAGCGCAGCATCGCGAATCTATCCACAGGCTGGGGATAACTCTACATCATCGGCGTTCGTTCAAACCCATCCACAACATCTTGTGTAAAGACCAAAAGCCAAGTTGTTGATTCAATAAAGAAATTGACGGCGAATCGGCTCTGACTCATCATAAGCGGCATACCAGATCGGCGAATAACAGCCGGCAGATGAGGCAGTGATGACGAAAACCCAATCGACCCGGAGCGCCGGGCCGCAGGACCTTCCTGTGAACTCCATTCTGGCTGGCGACTGTATTCAGGTCATGAACAGCCTGCCTGAAAACAGCGTGGACCTGATCTTTGCAGACCCGCCATACAACCTGCAGTTGCGCGGCGATCTGCATCGCCCCGACAATTCCAAGGTCGATGCCGTTGATGACCATTGGGACCAGTTTTCTGGCTTTGCGGCCTATGACCAGTTCACCCGCGAATGGCTGGCCGCCGCGCGCCGCGTGCTGAAACCCGATGGGGCGATCTGGGTGATCGGGTCCTATCACAATATTTTCCGCGTCGGATCGGCGCTGCAGGATGCCGGTTACTGGATCCTGAACGATGTGATCTGGCGCAAGTCCAACCCGATGCCGAACTTTCGCGGCAAGCGTCTGACCAACGCCCATGAAACGATGATCTGGGCCAGCAAATCCGAAGGCGCGAAATACACATTCAACTACGAGGCGCTGAAATCTCTGAACGAAGGGGTTCAGATGCGTTCCGATTGGGTGCTGCCGATCTGCACCGGCGGCGAAAGGCTGAAGGACGCGAATGGCGGCAAGGCCCATCCGACGCAAAAGCCCGAATCGCTGCTGCATCGCGTGCTGATCGGTTCGACCAACCCCGGCGATGTCGTGCTGGACCCGTTCTTCGGCACCGGCACGACCGGCGCCGTCGCCAAGATGCTGGGCCGCAATTTCATCGGGATCGAACGCGAGGACGCCTATCGCGCCATCGCGCAAAAGCGTCTGGACCGGGTGCGCCGTCTGGATGCCTCGGCGCTGGCCACGACCACCGGCAAGCGGGCAGAGCCGCGCGTGCCCTTTGGTCAGGTGGTCGAGCGCGGCATGCTGCGTCCGGGCGAGGAACTGTATTCGCTGGACAACCGCCACAAGGTCAAGGTGCGCGCCGATGGCAGCCTGATCGGCGATGACGTCAAGGGCTCGATCCATCAGGTCGGCGCGGCACTGCAACGCGCGCCGTCCTGCAATGGCTGGACCTATTGGCATTTCCAGCGCGAGGGTCAGATGGTCCCCATCGACATCCTGCGCCAGCAGATCCGCGCGGAAATGCAGGCCGACGAAACCGGCCGCCCGAACTGATCCGACACAGGAATTGCGTTTCGCCGAGTCCCGCTTGCCGTGAGTTCCGCACGGCCGGGACCAAACTTGCCCCGCCTTTTGCATCGGTCCGCCGGTGCCAAGGGCGGGGACTTTTCGTTTTCCCCTTGCCGTGGCATTCAGGCGCGATGACGCATCCCTATGACGACCTTCCCGACAGCGCCTTCTGGCGCAGCGCCGTGGCCGAGGCGGGGCCGCAGGCGCTGGAGGGGATCTTCACGCCGAAATTCCCGCTGGACCGCAGCGCGGCGATTGCCACGGCGGGCAGTTGCTTCGCCCAGCATATCGGGCGGGCGCTGCGCCGGGCCGGGCTGAACGTGCTGGACGCCGAACCCGCGCCTGCGGGCAGGCCGAAGCGCGTCGCCGAGGCCTATGGCTACGGCGTCTATTCGGCGCGTTACGGCAATATCTATACGACCCGGCAACTGGTCCAGCTGATCCGTGACGCGATGGCGGGCCGTGTCGATCCCGCCGATATCTGGACCCGCGACGGGCGTTTCCATGACGCGCTGCGCCCGACCGTCGAGCCGGGCGGGCTGGCCTCCTTGGACGAGGCGGTGGCCTTGCGTCGGGCCCATCTGCGCGCGGTGCTGGGGATGCTGCGCAAGGCGTCGCATTTCGTGTTCACGCTTGGGCTGACGGAATGCTGGGCGGATCGCGAAACGGGCCGGGTCTGGCCGACCTGTCCGGGCGTGGTGGCGGGCGAATTCGACCCCGCGCAGCACGAATTCCTGAACCTTGGCTGGCAGGATGTCATGGCCGATCTGGCGCTGGCCCGCGGGCTGTTGCAGGATCTGCATCCGGGGATGAAGATGATCCTGACGGTGTCGCCCGTGCCGCTGACCGCGACCGCATCGGGGCGGCACGTCCTGCCCGCGACCAGCCGGTCCAAGGCGGTGCTGCTGGCCGCCGCCAATGAATTCGCGGCCGGGCATGATGATGTCGATTACTTTCCGTCCTATGAAATCGTGACCAACCCGGCGGCGCGCGGCGGGTTTTTCGCCCCGAACCTGCGCGAGGTGACGCAAGCCGGCGTCGATACCGTCATCGCGACGTTTCTGGGCGCCCATGGCATCGACGCTCCCGCGCCGCAGCCGCTGGAGGTCGACACCCCGACCGACACCACTCCCGCCGAAGATGTCATCTGCGAGGAAATCCTGCTGGAGGCGCTGCGCAAATGATGCCGCGCAACCCTTTGGTGATCGGCAATTCGCATACTGCGGCGGTGCGGATCGCGCTGCGCGACGGGCCCGGACGCTGGCCCGGTTTCGACCCGGATATCTTTGCCATGCCGGGGGGCACGCTGTTCAGGCTGGAACTGCGTGACCGCGCATTCGTGCCGACCGATGCCGAGACGAAAAAGCAGATGGTCTTTTACAACGGCGTGCCGGAACTGCCGCTGTCGGGCTATGACGGCTTTGTCGTGCTGGGGGGCATTTCCTTCAAACAGATCGCCGAATTGCAGGCGACGCATCGCAGCGGCGATTTCCCCTCGGTCCGGGCGGGCAAGGCCTGCCGTCTGGTCTCGACCGGCTTTGTCGATGCGATGATGCAGCGCCGGATCGCCGATTCCTCGGCGCTGCGGGTCATGCGCGCGCTGCATGGGCTGGGTCAGGGGCCGGTGGTATTCATGGATACGGTCTTTCCTTCGGCCGAGGCGCATGTGGGGGCCAAGGGTTTCAGGACCTATGTCGAAATGGTCGCGCGCGGCGATGGTGCGGCCTTTCACGCGCGCTATATCGACCTTTTGGACCGCGAAATCGGCGATGCGGCGATCCGGCTGCCGCAGCCTGCTGAAACCGTCGTTGACGGGCTGTTCACCGCGCCGGAATGGATGCGCGGCTCGATACGGCTGAACCCGCATGACGACGTGCCCCATGACGCGGATGATTACGGCCATGCCAATGCCAGCTATGGCGCCTTGCAGGTGGATGCGGTGATCCGGGCCTTTGCTGCGCTATAGCGCGCCGCAGGATATTGTTTCGCGGCGCTATAGCGCACCGCGCGGGGGCGGGTTTTCGCCGCGGGTATAGGGCGCCCAATCCGCGATCTCGGGATAGAACTGGCGCCGCCATGCGCGGACGCGCGGGTTCATGCGCCGCCGCCAGACCGGCGGGATCATCGCGACAAAGGTCATCGCGGGATAGCCGAACGGCAGTTGCGGGGCATCTTCCTGCGAATAGGTCTGCAACAGGGGAAAGCGGCGGTCGGGTTTGTAATGGTGATCCGAATGGCGTTGCAGGTTGATCAGCAGCCAGTTCGACGCGGTATGCGAGGCATTCCAGCTATGACGCGGCAGGACATGTTCATATTTGCCATTGCCCAGATATTTGCGCGTCAGGCCGTAATGTTCGACGTAATTGGTCAGCTCCAACTGCCAGATCGCGACAAAGGCCTGCCAGATGAACAGCAACAGCCCCGTCCCGCCACCCAAGACCAGGGCCAGCGCCAGCATCGCCAGTTGCAGCGCCCCGTAGCGCCAGAACGGGTTGCGCAGATCAAAGGCCGACCGTCCCGACCGCGTCAGCCGCGCGGTTTCGGCGCGCCATGCGCTGGCCGGGCAATCGGCCGAGACACGCAGGAAGTAGCGGAAAAAGCCTTCGTTATACCGTGCCGTCACCGCATCGCGGGGCGTCGCCACCCAAGAATGATGCACCAGCAGATGTTCGGTGCGGAAATGCGAATAGAGCGTCGAGGCCAGCAGCAGATCGCCCAGCCACCGCTCTGCCCGGTTGCGCTGGTGCAGCAGCTCATGGGCGTAAACCATGCCGATGGTGCCGGAACTGACGCCGATGCCGAAAAACAGCCCCAGCTTTTCAGGGCCGCCCAGATGCCCCTGCCGCGTGACATACCAGATCGTGCCAAAGATCAGAGCCGCCTGAACCGGAAACCAGATCAAGGTGATGGCGCGATACCAGAACAGATGTTCCTCGGGCGTTTGGGGATCGGGGTTTTCGCCGTTCAGCCCCAGCACCAGATCCATGAAGGTGACCAGATACCACGCATAGGCGGGCAGGGTCAGGAACCACCAGCCGCCCTTGAGTGCCGCCAGCACCGTCAGGGGGATCATGCCAAGCGACATCCAGAAGGGCAGGGCGTCGATCAGCCGGTGGCGCAGCGGTTGGGTCATGTCAGGCTCCGGGCAGGGCTGGTTGCGGTGGGATCTGCCGGACAGGCCAGCGACCAGACCTTGCGCATCAGGCCGGGCAGCGCCTCTGGGTCGAATTCGTCCAGGGGACAGCCTGCCGCGCGTCGCTGGCGTCGCAAGGGGGCGGCCATCACTGTAAGCTCCAGCGCGAAATGGGTAAAGATGCGGCGCACCGCGCCGACCTGACGCCAGTCGGCGGGGGCGGGCGGGGGCAGGTCGCTGCCGTCCCACCCGGTCGAGGGGAAGGCCAGCGTGCCGCCCAGCAGGCCCTTGGGCGCGCGTTCCTCGACCAGAACGGCGCTGTTCGTCAGCCCGACCCAGGCAATGCCCCGACGTTCGGGTTTCGGCTTTTTCGGGGATTTGCGCGGCAGATCGGCGGCAATGCCCCGCGCGCGGGCGTCACAATCGTCCGTCAGGGGACAGATCGTGCAGGCCGGGCTGCGCGGCGTGCAGATCGTCGCGCCCAGATCCATCGCGGCCTGCGCGAAATCGCCCGGCCGCTTTTGCGGGGTCAGGGTCGCGGCCAGATCGCGCAAAACAGGCTTGGCGGCGGGCATCGGGGTTTCGACGGCAAACAGCCGCGCCGTGACACGTTCGACATTGCCGTCGACCACGGTTTCAGGCGCGTCATGGGCGATCGCCGCAATCGCGGCCGAGGTATAGGGGCCGACGCCGGGCAGCCCGGCCAGCCCCTCGCGCGTGGTCGGAAAGCCGCCCTGCGCCGCGACCTGACGGGCGCAGGCGACCAGATTGCGGGCGCGGGCGTAATAGCCCAGACCCGCCCATTCGGCCATGACCTGCGCATCATCGGCGCGGGCCAGATCCTCGACCGTTGGCCACAGCGTCGTAAAGCGTTCGAAATAGGATTTCACCGCCGCGACAGTGGTTTGCTGCAACATGATTTCCGACAGCCAGACGCGATAGGGGTCGCCGCGCCCCGCGCCGGGCGGGACGCGCCAGGGCAGCTTGCGGGCGTGGCGGTCATACCAGCCGAGCAGCCGTGTCGCGATCACTGAGCTTTCACGCAATTTTCAGACCTTGTCTCTGGCAAATGGATGCGGGGCGGTCCAGACTGCGGCGCAGTTTAACCATGCGGTTCCAGATGGCCCAGACCAAAGCCAAGCACAATGCCGACAACCGCCGCAACGATGCTGGCCTGCGCCGTCGCATGCGCGGCTTTGAAACGGCGGCGGCGCTGGTTGCAACCCCGGTGCGGGCGGTCGGTGAGACGCGCGGCTTTGCCGTGGCGCGGCTGTTGACCAACTGGGCCGAGGTGGTCGGCCCCGAGCTTGCGCAATCGACCCGCCCCGTCCGCATCAGCCACGGGCGCGGTTTTGGCGCGACGCTGACCCTGCTGGTGCAGGGCGCCCATGCCCCCCTGATCGAAATGCAAAAGGACCGCATCAGGGAAAAGGTGAACGCCTGCTACGGCTTCAACGCGGTGTCGCGCATCACCCTGACCCAGACCGCGCCCACCGGCTTTGCCGAGGGGCAGGCCAGCTTTGACCACGGGCCGAAGGAACCCCGCCGTCGCCCGCCCAGCCCCGAAGCCTGCCGGCAGGCCGAGGCCATCGCCGGCGGTTTTCAAGATCCCGTCCTGTCCGCCGCAATCCGGCAGATGGCGCTGAACACCATGTCCAAAACGGACGACAACGACCGAAAGGCACGCAGATGACCCTTGACCGCCCCTTCTTCATGGTGGCCGCCGCCGCCGCGATTTCGGCTCTTACCTTTGGCCCGGCGCTGGCGCAGGACGCCGCCCCCGCCCAGGGCGAAACCGCGCAGGCCAGCCAGGAAGCCCCCGAGGGCAAGGTCCTGCCCGACATCGTGCTGGGCCAGGAAAGCGCGCCGGTCACCTTCATCGAATATGCCAGCTTCACCTGCAGCCATTGCCGCGATTTCCACAACAACAACTTTGACAAGCTGAAGACGGAATATATCGACACCGGCAAGGTCAAGTTCATCCAGCGCGATGTCTATTTCGACGCGGTCGGCCTGTGGGCGGGCGTGCTGGCGCGCTGCGGCGGTGACGACAAATATTACGCGGTCTCGGACCTGCTGTTCACCGAACAGACGACCTGGCTGGCGGGCAAGACCGGCGAGGAAATCGCCACGAACCTGCGCAAGATCGGCGCCAAGGCGGGCATGGCGCCCGACCAGATGGAAGCCTGCTGGAACAACCAGCAGACCGTCGCCGATCTGGTCACGACCTTCCAGACCAACGCAGGCGGCGACAAGATCGAAGGCACGCCGACCTTCATCATCAATGGCGAAACCGTCCACAACCAACCTTAGGAATCGCTGAAGGAGGTTCTGGACGCCAAGGTTGCGGCAGCGGGCTGATAGGCCGTGAAGCCTCTGGCCGGGCTGAAAGTCGTTGAACTGGCACGGATTCTGGCTGGCCCCTGGGCCGGTCAGACGCTTGCCGATCTGGGGGCCGAGGTCATCAAGGTCGAAGCCCCCGAAGGCGATGACACCCGCCGTTGGAGGCCGCCCTTCATCACCCGCGACGGCGACGAAAGCGCGGCCTATTTCCACGCGACCAATCGCGGCAAGGCATCCGTCACCGCCGATTTCCGCACGGCCGAGGGGCAGGCCAAGGTCCGCGACCTGATCCGCGACGCCGATGTCGTGCTGGAAAACTTCAAGCTGGGCGGGCTGGCGAAATACGGGCTGGATCATGCGTCGCTGGCGCAGGTGAACCCGCGGCTTGTCTATTGCTCGATCACCGGCTTCGGGCAGACCGGCCCCTATGCGGCCCGCGCGGGTTACGATTACATCATTCAGGGCATGTCCGGCCTGATGAGCGTGACCGGCGCGCCCGATGGCCAGCCGCAAAAGGTCGGCGTGCCGGTCGCTCGATATTTTCACGGGCATCTATGCCGTCGTCGGCATTCTGGCGGCGCTGCATCAGCGACAGACCACGGGCCGGGGCCAACGTATCGATATGGCGCTGTTCGATGTCGCGACGGCGGTGATGGCCAATCAGGCGATGAACTATCTGGCGACGGGGACGGCACCGCAGCGGCTTGGCAATGCCCATCCCCAATCTGGTGCCCTATGCGGTCTTTGACTGCGCCGATGCCTGGATCATCATCGCGACCGGAAATGACGGGCAATATCGCCGGCCTGTGCGCCGGTTCTGGGCCTGCCCGCGCTGGCCGATGCGCCCGATGTCCACGACCAACGCCCAACGCACATCGCCAACCGCGAGAGCCGACGGCGGCCCTGTCATCCGTGACGAAACTGTGGAAACGCGACGAGCTGCTGGCCGCCTGTGAATCGCAGAGCGTGCCCGCCGGTCCGATCAACGACATGGCCGATGTCTTCGCCGATCCCCAGATCATCGCGCGGGGCCTGCAAATCGCCCCCGAAGGCATCCCCGGCGTCCGCACCCCCATCGTCTTTTCCGATTCGGAACTGTCGCTGGACCGGGCGTCCCCGCGTCTTGGGCAGGACGATTAAAGCCCGAGCGCGGCAAGCTCGTCGGCCAGCGGCGCCGCATCGTCCAGACGCAAGCGCACCGGCAGGGTCAGCACCTTGGGGCGAAAGCTGCGGGGCAGGCGCACGGCGTCCTTTTCGGTGGTGACAAGCTGGGTGCCGGTCAGCCGCGCCTCGGTTTCCAGACGGGTCAGCAGGGCCTGGGTAAAGGGCTGGTGATCCTCCAGCGCCTCGGCCCGGATGATCTGGGCGCCAAGGCCGGACAGCGTGGCAAAGAATTTCTGCGGATGGCCGATCCCGGCAAAGGCCAGAACGCGCAGGTCGTGCCAGTCCATGCCCATCTGCAACGGATCCAGCGAACCGGTCAGCCGCGCCACGCCTGATGCCGCATCGCCCCAGTTGTCCGCGAACCGCGCCTGCGCGGCGGCGTCGCCGATGGTCAGCAGCAGATCGGCGCGGGCAAGGCCGCGCGCGACGGGTTCGCGCAGCGGGCCTGCGGGCAGGCACAGCCCGTTGCCGAAACCACGCGCGGCATCGGCGACGACCAGCGATAGGTCGTGATGCAGCGACGGGTCCTGAAAGCCGTCGTCCAGCACGATCACCTGCGCGCCATCCGCCACCGCCGCCTCTGCGCCCGCCACGCGGTCATCTGCGACCCAGACCGGCGCGAAGGATGACATCAGCAGCGGCTCATCCCCGACCTGCGCGGCCTTGTGCCGGCGCTCATCGACGCGCAACGGTCCCTTTTCGCTGCCGCCAAAGCCGCGAGAAACGATCTGCACCCGCACCCCGCGCTGGTCCAGCATCTGCGCCAGCATGATGACGGTCGGCGTCTTGCCGGTGCCGCCCGCGTTGATATTGCCGATGCAGATCACCGGCACGCCGACGCGCCTGCGCGACCCGCGCGCCAGCCGCCGGGCCGTGCCCGTGGCGTAAAGCGCGCCAAGCGGCGACAGCGCGCGGGCAGCCAGTCCGGGCTTGCGGTCGTTCCAGAACCGGGGCGCGCGCAGCGTCACTGGCCGCGCCCCGATCGCGCCCAGCACCGTGGCGGCGATATGGCGGATGACCGCCGCGCCGCCGGTGCTGACGCCCCTGGCATTCTGTGCCAGAACCGCGGCCTGATCGGCGGCGGACAGGTCGTTCAGGGCCTTGCGCAGCCCTTCGGCATCGGGAACGGGACGCGCCGCCCCCGCGCCGTCAAGTTGCGCCCATTCGGCCTCGAACGGGCCGGGCAGGGGGCCGTGGATGATGGCCGAGCCAAGCGCCGCCGGTTCAAAGGGATGGCGGGGGGGCAGGCCCTCGCCCTCGATCAGCGTGCCGCCCATGAAACAGACCGGCGCCAGCCGATACCACAGGCCCATTTCGTCATCCTCTTCGGCGATGAGGATCTGGTCATCCGCGCAGGGGTCTTCGTCATCGGAACGCAGCACCACGGCCATCCCCATTTCCGCAGCCATTTCCGTCAGTTCGGGGATGATCCGTCCGGGCACGCCCGCCGGGATCAGCATGGCGCGGTGGTTGTATTGCAGCATCTCCTGATGGGCGGCGATTGCGACATGCGCCTCGGGGATGGTGGGCGAGGCGGCCAGCCAGATGTGGCGCTCGCGCAGCAACTGGGCCATGACCAGCCGTTCGGGCTCATTGCCGCGCAGGGGCGCGCGAATATCGGTCACCGGCCCTGTCACCTCGATCGCGGCCCGGCGGCCGCCAAGGTCGCGGGCCAGCGTGGCCGAAGGCTGGTCGGGGGCCAGGATATGGTCGATGCGCGAAAACAGGCTGCGCGTCAGGCTGTTTTTCCAGAAGCCGCGCCGGTTCTGGCCGGTCAGGCGCGATTCGGCCATGATGATCGGGGCGTGGCGATGGGCGAAATCCGCGATCAGCGCGGCGGGCAGATCCTCGCCCAGAATCAGCAGGGCGGCGGGGTCCAGTTGCGCGGTCATGCGCGTGGCGCTGGCGGCGTCGGGCAGGGGCGGCATCCGCAATGTCCCGCGCGGCAGCCCGTCCAGGCTGGTCCCGCCCCCCGAAATCAGGATGCGCAGATCCGGGCGCGAGGATCGCAGCGCCTGCAGCACGGGCGCCAGCGCCGCAGGATCGTCGGCGCCGCTTTCCAGATGCACGAACAGCAAAGGCCCCGGCCCCGGCAACTGGCCGGGTTCGGGGATCGCGACATCCTCGGTTGCGGGAAAGGTCTTGCGCAGGTGCAGCCACAGCGCCAGCTTGCCCGCGCTGTCATGCAGCGCCGCCAATCCGGGTCAGCCGCCCAGCTTTTCGGTGGCGCTGGCCTCGATCTCTTCGTCGCGCAGGCGATGCAGATGGGCGATGAAATAGCGGGTCTGGGCGCTGTCCACGGTGCGCTGCGCCTCGGCCTTCCAGGCGGCATGGGCGGCTTGGTAATTGGGGAAAACGCCGACGACGTGGATCTTGTCGGGGTCGCGGAATTCGGTCCGCGCGGAATCGACAAGCTCTCCGCCGAAGACGAGGTGAAGACGTTGCGTCATGCTCTTGCTCTCGTGCTGGGTGATCGGCGCGAACTTAGCCGAGCATATCGCCGCAACCAAGGCTATTTCCTAAAAACCTTGGGGCTTTGCGTTTGCGTCGAATCACCGCCGGGGCTATGGATGAAGAAGGGCCGGGATGGTCAGGTTCAGTTTGTTAACTCGTGCGTGGTTGTGTGGTGGCACGCGCGATAGAAGGGTTCCGGCCTTAGGGGGGCTGGGACCCTTCATTATTTCCCGCCTGACGTCGCGTCGCACCGCATCTTTTCGCGTGACTTTCGGAGCCCTGTCAGTGCAGCGGATCTGGCTGTCCGGACGCCCGTTTGCGGGCGGAACCGGCATTGGGGCGGTGGTGCGGGCGGCGGGACTTGAACCCGCACAGGCTTGCGCCCCAGGGAGTTTAAGTCCCATGCGTCTACCATTCCGCCACGCCCGCAAGTTGTTTCTGACTAGCGCGCCTTGGGTTACCGCGCAAGCGCGGCGACACACATAGGGCGTGTCGTCAATAGCTGCGCGTGGGGCGGTCGAAAACCTTGCGGCCCATCAGGCTGCCGACCAGTTCGACCATCAGCCGCGCCGTCTTGCCGCGTTCATCCAGAAAGGGGTTCAGCTCGACCAGATCCAGCGAGGTGACCAGCGCGCTTTCGTGCAGCAGTTCCATCACCAGATGCGCCTCGCGGAAGGTGGCGCCGCCGGGGACGGTGGTGCCGACGGCGGGGGCGATCGCGGGGTCCAGGAAATCGACATCAAGGCTGACATGCAGCATGCCGTTTTCCGCCCTGACGCGGTCCAGAAATTCGCGCAAGGGCGCGACAATGCCGCGTTCGTCCAGCACGCGCATGTCGTTCACGATGATGTCGGTCTGCATCAGCGCGGCATTTTCGGCGGGATCGACGCTGCGGATACCGAACATGCAGATGTTTTCCTGCGGGATCCGCAGCGGAAAGGGGAGCAGCGGATCAAAGCCCGCGCGCCCGGCCGCATAGGCCATCGGCGTGCCGTGCAGATTGCCCGAACTCGTCGTCTCGAAACTGTGGAAATCGCTGTGCGCGTCCAGCCAGATCACGAATTGCGGACGGTTCAGCGCCTTGGCCTGCGCGGCGACCCCCGCGACCGTCCCCAGGGACAGCGCATGGTCCCCGCCCAGAAAGATCGGCATGCCGTCAACCATTGCGGCGGTGCCTGCCGCGGCCAGCGCCTCGGTCCAGGCGATGATTTCGGGCAGATGGTGAATGGCAGCATTCGGGTGGCTGGCGGGGCGCAGCGGCGTCGGAGCGACGTCGCCGCGATCCTCGACCGTGTGGCCCAGTTCTTGCAGGGTCTGGGCGATGCCCGCGACGCGATAGGCCGCCGGCCCCATGACGCAGCCGGGGCGGCGCTGGCCTTCGTCGACGGGGGCGCCGATCAGGATGCAATGGGTCATGGCTTTTCCTGCTGATGGATGGGTCGGGGTCAGGATGCCGCCAGTTCGGGCAAAGGTCCACCGGCAGCCTTGCCCGTCGATGCAGAAAAAAGCCGCCACGCATCGCGCGGGCGCCTGAATTCGGAAAGCTCCGGGCCTAGCTGCGGATGCCCTTGAACCGCTCCTGCCATTCGTCGCGCTGTTCGTCGCTGATCTTGGCGAACATCACATCCGGCGTGGTAAAGGCATGACCGGCGGGCAGCGCCTGCAACGCGGTCGCGATATCGCCCGGCCAGTCGCGGTTCCCGGTGCCCATCGCGGCCAGCATCTGATCGGCGGCAAAGGGGATGAAGGGCGCCGACAGCACCGCATACAGCCGGATCAGGTTCAGCCCAAGCCGCACCTGCATCGCGGCCTTTTCCGGGTCCGTCTTGTAGGTGGACCAGGGCGCGGCGGATTGCAGGTATTCATTGCCCAGAACCCAGATTGCGCGCAGTTCGGCGGCGGATTTGCGGACCTCCATATGGTCCATGAAGCCCTCATAGGCGTGGATGCGGGTGGCCAGCGCCGCGATCAGCGCCTCTTCCTCGGGACCATAGCTGCCGCCTTCGGGCACCACCTCGCCGAATTTCGAGCGGCAGAATTTGGTGATGCGGCTGACGAAATTGCCCAGCACATCGGCCAGGTCCTTGTTCACCGACTGCTGGAAATTGTCCCAGGTGAATTCGCTGTCACCCGATTCCGGCGCGTGGGACAAAAGCCACCAGCGCCAGTAATCGGCGGGCAGGATCGACAGCGCCTGATCCATGAACACCCCGCGCCCCTGGCTGGTGCTGAATTGCCCGCCGTCATAGGTCAGGTAGTTGAAGCTCTTGATGTAATCGACCAGCTTCCACGGTTCACCCGAGCCGATGATCGTCGCCGGAAAGGACAGCGTATGGAAAGGCACGTTATCCTTGCCCATGAACTGGGTATAGGTGACGTCCCCCGCGCCTTCGTCCAGTCGCCACCAGCGCCGCCATGCGCTGTCGGGTTCGCCGCGCCTGTCGGTGCCTTCGGCGGTGGCGGCGATATATTCGATGGGGGCGTCGAACCAGACGTAAAAGACCTTGCCCTCCATCCCCGGCCAGGGCTGGTCGCCCTTTTTCACCGGGATGCCCCAATGCAGGTCGCGGGTGATGCCCCGGTCCTGCAGGCCGTCGCCGTCATTCAGCCATTTGCGCGCGATCGAGGTGGTCAGGATCGGCCAGTCGGTCTTGCTGTCGATCCATGCCGCGATCTGGTCCTTCAGCGCGCGCTGGCGCAGATAGAGATGCTTGGTCGTGCGCACCTCAAGGTTCGTGCTGCCGGAAATCGCGGAACGCGGGTCGATCAGGTCGGTCGGGTCCAACTGCTTGGTGCAGTTTTCGCACTGATCCCCGCGCGCTTTGTCGTAACCGCAGTTGGGGCAGGTGCCCTCGATATAGCGGTCGGGCAGGAAACGGCCGTCGTCAATGGAATAGACCTGTTTTTCCTCGACCTCGGAAATCCAGCCGTTTTCGTCCAGCTTGCCCGCGAAATGCTGGGTCAGCCCGTGGTTGCGCTGGCTGGACGACCGCCCGAAATGGTCGAATGACAGGCCGAAGTTGCGCGCGATTTCGGCCTGAACCTCGTGCATTTCGGCACAGAACACCTCGACCGGCTGGCCTGCCTTGGCGGCGGCCAGTTCGGCGGGCGTGCCATGTTCGTCGGTGGCGCAGATGAACATCACCTCATGCCCGCGCCCGCGCAGGTATCGCGCAAACAGGTCCGCCGGCAGTTGCGAGCCGACCAGATTGCCGAGGTGCTTGATCCCGTTGATGTAGGGGATCGCCGAGGTGATGAGATGCCGGGCCATGTGCGCGTCCTGAAAAACCTGCGGGACTCTTAGCGTCAGGTGCCCGCCTTGACCAGATGCCAGCCGTTCCCGCGCAGCGCATGTCAGGATGAGCGTTTTGCGGGCCGGACAACCTGCAGCATCGAAAAACTTGCGGATCTGACGTGGCGGGCATAGTATCCGAACGAGCGTTTGACAAAAAACCTGCGCAGAACCGTCACGCAAAGATCGGCTGAACGTCATGAAACTTTCTTATGGGCCGATGCGGCCACCGTCATTCTATCTGTCATGGGTGCTGGCACTGACCCTGGGCGCGCTGATCGCCGATCTGGTGCTGAGCGATTCCATCACCCAGGTTTTCAAGGAAAATCACAGCATCGAAGGCATGTCGGCCATTCTGTTGCTGGTGGCGGCGGGCATGTGGTTCGGCTTTGGCGCCCATCGCCGCCAACCGCGCGACTGGCATATTCCGGTCATCCTGATCCTGATGGCGCTGCGCGAACTGGATTTTGACAAGGCCTTCACGACCGAGGGCATCTTGCAGCTTCGCCTGTATTCGGGCGCGGCGCCGCTGTGGGAAAAGGCCATCGGGGCGTTTTTCGTCCTGCTGATCCTGATCTGCGGCCTGCGGCTGGCATGGTTCAACCTGCCCCGCTGGTTTCGGGGGCTGCGCAGGGGCGATCCGACCAGTTGGCTGGTCGGCGCATCGAGCGTGCTGCTGATCGTGGCGAAATCGCTGGACGGGATCGACCGCAAGCTCGCGCCCTTCGGCATCAGTTTTTCACGCGATTTCGTCACCCAATCCGGCCGATTCGAGGAGCTGATGGAGATGGTGATGGCGATCCTGCTGATTCAGGCCGTCATCTATTACGCAAGGCCGGTGCGTGATCTGGGCGCGCAGCGATCCGGTCAGGCGGATCGCGGCAAGTTCAGCGCGCGGCGGATCACGCGGTCCACGGCCGCGCTTGTCGGCAGCGCGCCCGACAGCGCATCGCCGACGGGCACCCAACTGGCCTCCAGCGCGTCATCGCCTGCGACGGGAAAGCCCTCCAGATAGTCGCACAGCACCGCCGCCAGCAGGAAATGAAAGCGCAGCGTGCCATCCTCGCCGTGCTGAATCACATCGACATTGTCCAGATAGGCCAGCGGACGGGCGGTGACGCCGGTTTCCTCGACCAGTTCGCGGGCGGCGGCGTCCAGCGCGGTCTCGCCCGGCTCGACATGGCCGCCCGGAAAACCCCAAAGCCCGGCGTCCGGCGGATTTTTCCGCCGCACCAGCAGCACCTGACCGTCGCGGATCACCACCGCCAGCGCGGCAAGACGGGGGTAAGATGGCGCAGCGGTTGTCGTCATGTCTATCCGGGCGTGGCGCCGACACTGTTCAGGATGGACTGGCGCATCGCGGCTTTTTGCTCGTCGATGGCGGTGGCCAGTCCTGCCTCGAACTCTTCACGGTTGAAATATTCGTCCAGTTTGACAACGGCATAATCAACGGCCAGCCAGCCCACGACCGCGCCGGCAACACCGCCGACGACGGTGCCCACCGGGCCGACGACGCTGCCTGCCGCCGCACCTGCCGCCGCCGCGCCGCCGATGCCGCCTGCCTTGCCCAGACCCTTGGCCGCCGCCTTGGCGGCGGTTGCGGCCACGACTTTCTTGGCGATGGGTTTGACGATGGCGACGACCGCCACGGTCGCCGAAGCCGAGGCCAGCGGGGCGGTGACCAGCATCCGCCGCTGTGCATCGTGCAGCGATTTTTCGATTGCGTCGGTCAGGGGCTGGCCGGTGGTTTCGGCCAGTCTCTCGCCTTCGCGCGTGAAGGCATCGGTGACGGTTGTGCGATAGATCTCGGTCAGCGCGGCCATCTCGGCGCTGTGACGATCCTCGAACCCGGCAAACAGATGTTGGCGCATCAGGCTGCCGACTTCTTCCTCGATGCCAAGCGTTTCCGCGCCTGCCGCCAGCAATTCGGCATATTGGCCCCAGACCGAATAATGAAAATCGGCATAGGCGGGAATCGCGGCATGGACGGGCCGGAACATGCGGTCCAGCGCCGGGTCCAGATGGGCCGCGACCGCCTGTGCGCCCGCCTGCCTTGCGCGGGTTTCGATCTGGCCCAACTGTTGCTGCGTCAGGCTGGCCGGCGCCGGGGGCGCGTCGGGCAGGGGGCGCAGCAGGGCCAGACCGACCAGAATCAGCGTGGCCGCGATCAGGACCAGAATCGTCGCCCAGAAGTAAAAGCCGATCCCGCGTCCCGTCGGCCTGGTCGTGGCGGGTGAAAGCGGGTTCATGCGCGCAGCCTGACGAGGTTGAAAGTCGTGGCAATATCGCCGAAAAACCGGCCAATCGCCATGAATATCAGCGCATTATAGACAAACAGCAAGGCCGCGCCGCCCCAGATCCTGTTCAGCGATTTCAGCATCCAGCGGATCGCGGCTTCCAGCAGTTGCAGCGCGCTCAGCGCCTCGATCATGCCGTCGCGGCGGGCGGGCAGTTCCTGCAAGGCGGCGTTCAGCACCTGCGCGAAACTGCCCGCGTCCAGATAGGCGGGGGGCGGCAGGATGTTTTGCTGCATCCAGAAATGGACAAGGCAAAAGGGCAGCGCGACACCCGCCGCGACCCAAGCGCTGGCCGAAACCGCGAATTCCGGGCGCAATTCGCGCGCGGCGATGCGGCGCAGGGCGGCCACCGCGGCCAGCGTGCAAAGCCCAAGCGCGGCGGCCAGCAGCAGTTCCGCGCCATGGGCGCCAAGCGCGAAATGAAAGACGCCCAGAGTGATCGCGCCCGCCTCGACCACGGCCAGAATCGCGCCGCTGATCCGTCCGGTGAACCAGTGCTTATAGCGCGATTGCGGCAGAAAGACGCTTTCGCGCAGGGCCAGAACCAGACGGATGCGGCGCTGCCAGATACCTGCGCCGACCAGCAGAAAGGCGGCCAAAGGGGCGATCATCGCGGCCGGGGTCGCGGGATAGCCCACGCGCCACAGGGCAAACAGCAGCGCACAGCAGGCCCCCGCCAGGATCTCGGGCCAGAAGCCCGCCGGTTCGCGGGCCGCAGCCACCTTAGCGGCGACGGTCGCGGCGCGAACTCATGGGCTGGAATGCGACGCTGACATGCGCCTCGCAATAGGGTTTGCCGGGTTGGCTGGGCATGCCGCAGAACCAGAATTTTTCCGTCGCGGGGTCGCCGATCGGCCATTTGCAGGTCCGCTCGGTCAGCTCCATCAGGGTCAGCTTGCGCGATTTCTTTTCGATCTCGCGGACCGAGGCCAGCGTTTCGGGGCTGATTTCATTCGTCGGCACCGGGGGCAGGGGCTGGCCGGCCGGGATCACGGTGCGGCGCAATTGCGGTTGCGGCGCGGTTTCGGCCACCGGTGCGGGCTCGGCCGCGGGTTCTTCGACCGGGCGGGGCTGCGGTTCGGGCGCGGGCTTGGCCGCAGGCGCGGGTTTCGGCGCGGCGGTTGCAGCGGGTTCGGGGGCCGGTGCGGGCGCTGCGGCGGGTTGCGCGGCTGCCGGGGCCGGGGTTTCGTCATTGCGGTTCGACAGGCCAAGCCGGTGGACCTTGCCGATCACGGCGTTGCGGGTCACGCCGCCAAGCTCTTTTGCAATCTGGCTGGCCGATTGGCCTTCGGACCACATGCGTTTCAGCGTTTCGACGCGTTCATCCGTCCAGGACATGACTTGCCTTTCCATTCCGGGCGCGGATCGCCCGAGAGACTTGTTGCGGCTTTAATTCTGCGAGGCCCGCATCTAATACGGGATGCACTGAAATACCCGCACAACCCGGCAAATTCAAGGAGCGCCGATGCGCGACCCCGCGACTACCCCAGAATTTTCCGATTTCGGCGTGCGCCGCTTTGGCCGCGTCAACTGGATCGGCCTGTATACGCTGTGCCGGCGCGAGACGATGCGCTTTATGTCCGTGTGGCAGCAGACGATCTTTGCGCCCCTGATGACGGCCGCGCTGTTCGTCACCGTTTTCGCCCTGGCGATGGGCGAGGGGCGCGGCGCGGTCATGGGCCTGCCCTATCTGGAATTCCTTGGCCCCGGCATCCTGATGATGACGGTGATCCAGAATGCCTTTGCGAATACCTCGTCTTCGATGATTTCGGCCAAGATGCAGGGCAATATCGTCGATACGCTGATGCCGCCGCTGTCGGCGGGGGAAATCCTGACCGGCTATCTGACCGGCGCGCTGATCCGGGCGCTGATCGTCGCGGCCGTGATCGCGGCGGGCATGGCGCTGGCGATCGGGCAGGGCGTTGCCCATCCGGTCTGGGCGCTGGTCTTTGTCGTGCTGGGCGCGCTGCTGATGGGCGGGCTGGGGTTGCTGGGCGGGATCATCGCGCAGAAATTCGACCAGATGGCGGTCATCACGAATTTCATCGTGACGCCGCTGTCCTTTCTGTCGGGCACCTTCTATTCCGTGCAGGCCCTGCCCGAGCCTTTCCGCACGCTGGCCCATTGGAACCCGATCTTTTTCCTGATCGACGGGGCGCGCTATGGTTTCGTTGGCGTCAGTGACGCGCCGGTCTGGCGCGGCTTTTGCGTGGTGCTGGTCTCGGTTCTGGTCGTCGGCTTCATCGCCTGGCGCTGGCTCAGGACAGGCTATCGGATGAAGCCATGACCAAAAGCCCGTCCCGCGTCGCCAGGACCGAGGGGTTTTCGCGCATCACCGCCCACCACCGCGACAGGACCTGATATTCGGCCAGCACTTCTGCCCCTTCGCGGGCAGAGGCAAAGGCGTCGATCATCCCCGCCAGATGCAGGTCGCCAAGCGTCGGGTTCTGTGCCGAATTCGGGGCGACCAGCCTGTCCAGCGCGGCCAGCACCTTGCGGCTGGCATCCAGCCCGGCGTGGATGCGCCAATGTTCGACCTCATACCCCTTGGCCGGGGAAAAGACCGCGTTGGTATAGACCTGACGGACCAGCGGGTCATAGCCGTAGTTGTCCGCGACCTCGATCACCTGCGCCATGCGGGCGCGGCGGATCGGGCCTTTGGGTTGCAGTTTCGGGCCGTCGAAGGCCTCGTCCAGATAGCGGCAGATCGCGCCGGTTTCATAGATCGCGAAATCGCCATGTTCCAGCGCGGGCACCTTGCCGAAGGGATGCAGCGCCAGATGGTCGTCGGGCAGCGGGCCAAAGGGGTCGATTTCCGCCCATTCAGCCGTCAGGCCCTTGGCATGCAGGACCATGCGGGCAATGCGGGAATAGACGCTGTAGCGGTAGCCGTGCAGGATGATGCTCATGCGCGCGTCATAGCAAATGTGGCGGGCCGGGAAAATACGATCTGTTGTGTCGGGAATATATAGCGGATCTTGAAAAATGCCGGGTTGCGTCCCGCGGTTTGGCGGCGCAGGAAAAGGGCGGCCTGTCGTCAGCCCGCCCGTCGAGGAAGGAAAACCATGCAAATCCCCTTTGTTGCCGTCATCTTCGTCATTCTGGCAGGTGCCTGCATTTCCATTCAGGCACCGATCAACGCGGCCCTTGGGCGCGCGGTGCAAAGCCCGCTGGTCGCGGCGGCGATTTCCTTTGCCGTGGGTTTCGTGCTGCTGACGCTGGCGGCCTTTGCCTCGGGCGACGGGCGCGGGTTTGCCACCGCCTTTCGTCAGGACTGGAAGCTGTGGCTGGGCGGCATTCTGGGCGCCTTTTACGTCTGGACCATCGTCTGGACCCTGCCGCGCATGGGCGTCGTCACCGCGATCTGCGCCATGGCGCTTGGCCAGATGGTCGCGGCGATCATTCTGGACCGTGTCGGGGCCTTTGGCCTGCCGGTGCGCGAGGTCTCGATCCCGCGCATCGTGGCGGCGCTGATGGTGGCGGGCGGGTTGGTGCTGTCGCGGTTCTAAGCCCGCTTGCGAATCTGCGATTTCCGCGATATGCGGGCGCCATGATCATCCGGACCGCCCTTTCCATCCGTCCCCGACGTTGACATTCAACGCCCGATCACGCCTGCCTTTTCCAAACATCGCCAACGCCGCCCTGCGCGGCTGATCCCTGCAAAGGATATCGCCATGATTCCGCATGTTTTGCCGACCTATAACCGCGCCGATCTTGCCTTTGAACGGGGCGAGGGTTCCTGGGCCATCGCGACCGACGGGACGCGATATCTGGATCTGGGCGCCGGGATCGCGGTCAATGTGCTGGGCCATGCCAACCCCGATCTGGTCGCGGCGCTGACTGAACAGGCGGGCAGGATCTGGCATGTATCCAACCTGTATCACATCCCGCAGCAGGAAAAGCTGGCCGATCAACTGGTCGAAAGCACCTTTGCCGATACGGTTTTCTTTACCAATTCCGGCACCGAGGCCGCCGAACTGGCGATCAAGATGGTGCGCAAATACTGGACCGATCAGGGCCAGCCCGACCGGATCGAGATCCTGACCTTTGAAGGTGCGTTCCATGGTCGTTCGACCGGGGCGATTGCCGCTGCCGGGTCGGAAAAGATGGTCGCGGGTTACGGCCCCCTGATGCCCGGTTTTCGCAGCCTGCCTTGGGGCGATATCGACGCTTTGAAAGCCGCGATCAGTGACCAGACCGCCGCTGTCATGCTGGAACCCTTGCAGGGCGAAGGCGGCATCCGCCCGCTGCCCGATGCCGATCTGGCCGCCATCCGGGCGCTTTGCGACCAGACCGGCGCGCTGCTGGTCTTGGACGAGGTGCAATGCGGCATGGGCCGGACCGGCAAGCTGTTTGCCCATGAATGGGCGGGCATCACGCCCGACATCATGATGGTCGCCAAGGGTATCGGCGGCGGGTTCCCCCTGGGCGCCGTTCTGGCCACCGAAAAGGCGGCGAAAGCGATGGTCGCGGGCAGCCATGGTTCGACCTATGGCGGCAACCCGCTGGCCTGCGCGGTCGGTGCCCGCGTCATGGATATCGTCGCCACCCCCGAATTTCTGGCCGAGGTGAACCGCAAGGCCGCCCTGTTCCGCCAGAAGCTGGAATCGCTGGTCGCCGCCCATCCCGCCGTGTTCGACAGCGTGCGCGGTCAGGGCCTGATGCTGGGCCTGAAGCTGAAAATCGCGCCCGCCGATCTGGTCAAGGCCGGTTACGCCGAACATCTGCTGACCGTTCCCGCCGCCGACAACACCCTGCGCCTGCTGCCGCCCCTGAACATCGCGGACGAAGATATCGCCGAGGCCGTGGCCCGGCTGGACCGGGCTGCGGGGCGGCTGGATGGCTGAGGACCAGCAACCCGATGCCAGCGAAGGGGCGGGGGTCACCTATGACTTCCGCCCGGTCGCGCATGGCGACATGATCCTGCTGGCGCGCTGGCTGCGCGAACCCGTGGTTGCGGCATGGTGGCGCGACCCGGTGCGTCAGCTTGCCGAAATCCAGCAGGATCTGGCCAATCCGCAGATGGAACAGGTCATTGTCACCGCCGACGGCGACCCCATCGCCTATGCCCAGGTCTACGAAGTCCACGCCTTTGACGCCCCGCATCTGGCCGCGCAGCCGCAGGGCGCGCTGGCCATCGACTGCTTTGCAGGACCCGAGGGGCTGGGGCATGGCAAGGCATGGCTGCGCGAACTGGGCGACCGCCTGCTGTCAGGCGCATTCGTCATCGTCGTCGATCCCGAACCCGGCAATATGCGCGCGGTCGCGGCCTATCAGGGCGCGGGCTTTACGGATCGCGGCATGGGCAATGACGCTCAGGGCAACCCGGCCCGGATCATGACGCGCCACCGATGAGGCGTGCAAAATCCGCACCAGAATCCCCGGTTTGCCTGTCGTTCCCCACTTGACCCGCCACCCGCCTTCTTGCTTGGCTCGCGGGATGCATCTGAAAGCCAATGTCACATGAACAGTTTCCTTGATATCCACACCACCGAAAAATCCGAACTGCGCGGCATGATCGAAAGCGCCCGCCGCATGAAAGAGGCGCGCAATGGCCGGCCCAAGGGCGCCCCGGACGACGAGCTGCCGCTGAAAAACCGCATGGTCGCGCTGATTTTCGAAAAGCCCTCGACCCGGACCCGCGTCAGCTTCGACCTTGGCGTGCGCCAGATGGGCGGGCAGACGATGGTGCTGTCGGGGACGGAACTGCAACTGGGGCATGGCGAAACCATCGCCGACACCGCCCGCGTGCTGTCGCGCTATGTCGACCTGATCATGATCCGCACCTTCGAGGAAGCGACCCTGCAGGAAATGGCCGAATATGCCGATGTGCCGGTCATCAACGGGCTGACGAACCGCACCCACCCCTGCCAGATCATGGCCGATGTCCTGACCTATGAGGAACACCGTGGCCCCATCGCGGGCAAGAAAGTCGTCTGGTCGGGCGATGGCAACAATGTCTGTGCCAGCCTGATTCAGGCTGCGGGGCAATTCGGTTTCGACTTTACCTTTACCGGCCCGGCGGCGCTGGACCCGGAACGGGTCTGGATGGATTTCGCCCGCGAACAGGGGGTGGCCGCTGAAATCCAGCGCGATCCGGCCAAGGCCGTGGCGGGGGCGGATCTGGTGGTCACCGATACCTGGGTGTCGATGCATGATCCGCAATCCGCCAAGGAACGCCGCCACAACCAGTTGCGCGGCTATCAGGTCAATAAAAAGCTGATGGCCCATGCCAAGCCGGATGCGCTGTTCATGCATTGCCTGCCCGCCCATCGCGAGGACGAGGTCACCAGCGCCGTCATGGACGGCCCGCACTCCGTGGTCTTTGATGAGGCTGAAAACCGCCTGCACGCGCAAAAGGCGGTAATGCGCTGGTGCCTGAACGTCTGAAAACCCGGTGATGATCTTCCCTGCCGGGCTGCGGCGGGGAACGTCGCTGGCCCCCGCGCGATGCGGGCCGTTCTATCCCGTCCCATCCCGGCTGATGGCCCCGATCAATGGCCCCGATCAATGGCATGGGCGATCATCGCGGGCACCTGGGCGGCGAGGCCGATAGGGGGCAGGACGACGCCTTCGAATTCCGCCTCGGCCAGGGCGCGGGGCAGGTCCTGGGTGACATGGTCCGCGCGCGTCGCAAAAAACGGCAGGCAGATCGCGCGCTGCCCGAATCCACGCGCGGATTCAAAGATATGCGGGGCTTCCTCGACAAAGCCGCAGGCGGTGCGGGCGACATGGGGGATCAGCTTTTCGGCCAGCGCATAGACCGCTTCGGCGGGTGCCCGCGACCGCCCCGAACCGTGACCCGCGATCATCACGCCCGTCTCTGCCAGCCGCCAGCCCTGCGCGGCGGCGGCCTCGGTCAGCAAGGCCAGCGCAAGCTGCGCCAGACCCGGATCGGCGCCGAAAGGGGGCAGGATGCGGGGCGCGCCAGCCTCGATTCCGGCCCCCACCTCGGCCAGCCTGCGCGGCAGTTCGACCCGCGTGAACCAGCCCCCGGCCATGAACATCGGATAGACCAGCAGGCCGCGCCCGGCGCCGGCCTTGCCGACGGAGGCCGCGACCGCGCGCTCCAGCGCGCCGGGCATGGCCAGCGTCGCGCCCCGGACATCGCGCGCGCCCAGCATGGCCGAAACCTTCGCCGCCAGCCCCTCGACCGCCTGTTGCTGGCCTTCCGGGTCGCCCGGCTGGCCGTGGGCGACGATGAGGATGGCGGGCTCAGTCACGAAAGGATGTCGCGAAAGGTTCGGGAATATCGAATTCCTGCAAGGCCCGCGCCCGCGCCATGGCCGACATCTTGCGCGCCGTCTTGTCGACGATGCGGACCATTTCATCGGGTTCGCGCGTCCCCGCAAAGGGACCCATATACCAGCGGATAAAGGTGAAACAGGCGACATCCTCCAGCGCCTGCACATCGGGGTCGCGCTTGATCCCCTGTTTCATCAGCATCTTTTCGGCATGGTGCACCGCACCGTCATCATAACCGGCATCGCGCATGATGCCCGCGACGCGGGCGGCGTGGCGGCGGCCCTGTTCGGTGCGCCAGGCCAGATAGCCCGCGCGGTCCATCGGGAAATCGGCGCGGGGCAGGGTCCAGCGTTCGATATGCTGGCCCCGGCAGGCGATGCGCAGGGGGGCGTCCGCATCGGGATACAGCAGCTCCTGTTCGGCGGTCATGCGCTGGCCATAGAGCAGTTCGGCAGGCTGGCCGTCGGTCAGGTGCGGGTCTTGGGCATTGGCCTTGTCGATGGCGTCGAAGGCGGTCTGAAGGCGGGACATCTGGGGCTCCGGATTTGGCTGGGGTCATTTTGCCGCAGCAGGCCGGGGCGTCAATCGCATTGCCGAGGATGCGGCGCGGCAATAGCCTGTCGCCATGATGTCTTGGGTCGAATTCATCGCGGCGCTGGCCGCATTTCTGGCGGCGCATATGGTGCCCGTCCGCCTGAAGGGACCGCTGACCGCGTTGCTTGGGCGGCGCGGCTATATCATCGCCTTCAGCCTGCTGTCGCTGGCCTTGCTGTATTGGCTGATCATGGCCGCAGGCCGCGCGCCACATGTCGCGTTCTGGCCACAGCAGGAATGGATGCGCTGGCTGGTCAATATCGTGATGCCGCTGGCTTTTCTGCTGGGCGCGACCTGCGGCATGGCAGGGATCCTGACCGGCTTTGCGCTGTGGTCGGGCGCGCATCTGATCGCGAACGGAGACCTTGCCCATGTCATCCTGTTCGGGCTGATGCTGGCCTATGCGCTGGCCGGTCTGGCCCGCGCAAGGCCCGCATTCCGGCCAAGGCCGACGCCCCTGCGCATCGTGACCGGACTGGGGCTGTGGGCGGTTGTCTGGCATCTCCACACCGCCGTCATCGGCGTGTCGCCCATGCCCTAGGGGCGAAAATCCGGGGGCACGCGGTCGCGCCCCTCCAGCACCAGATCGGCGATCATGCCGGCCACGGCGGGGGCCATGCCAAAGCCGATCTTGAACCCGCCATTCGCGACGAACCGCCCGGGCCGCCCCGGCCAGCCCCGACCAGCGGCGCGCGGGATCTGGCGCGCGGACGCAGCCCTGCCCAACGGTCGATCACCTCGGCCCCTTCCAGCGCGGGGCACAGGCGGCGGGCCAGGTCGATCAACTCGTCCAGTTGACCATCTGTCCCCAGCCCGTCGCTTTCGCGTTCCGAGGTCGACCCGATCCCCACCGTCCCGTCGCCATGGGGCACGATATGCAGTGCCTCGGCAAAGACCTGCGGCGCGTCGCACGCGTCGAAACGCAGCAGCGCCGACTGGCCCTTGACGCCATTGCCGCCGAATTCGGCCAGCCCCTGCGCGCCGGTCGCCCAGATCATCGTGTCATCGGGGGCGGGCGTACCCTCGATCACCTCGGCGCCGGCGGCCCGCAGGGCGGCGGCCAGCGCGGCCAGTGCGCGGCGCGGATTCAGCCGCGCGGTCAGGTTGTCGAACAGCCACAGCCCGTCCGGGCTTTCGGGGATCAGGGCCGCATCGGGGCTGTCCAGAATTTCCAGCCGCGCCCATTCGGGCCAGTTCCGGCGCGCGGCGGCGATGCGGTCCCGGATGCGCGGCAGGGTCGCGGCGGCCAGCGGTTGCAGGCGGCCGGTGCGCCCGTAACCGGGATCTGTCTCCCCCGCTGCGGCGATGCCGGCCCACCAGTCGGCGGCGCCGGCCAGCGCCTCCAGCTGCACCTGTTTCTTGTCATTCCAGTTTTCAGGCGCATGGGGGGCCAGCGCGCCGACGGTGCCGCCCGACGATCCCGCGCCGATCTGCCGCGCTTCGAACAGGCGGACGGGGGCGCCGCGCCGGGTCAGTTCCCATGCGCAGGACAGGCCGAAAATGCCGCCGCCCGCGATCGTCACGGGTTTTTCGCTTGCCATTCCGCCGCCCTTTCCGCATCTGCCCCGAAACGCCGGAGTTAGCGCGAATGACCGCCACGGACCAGAGCCAGCCCGATGCAACCGATCCCGCGCTGGAATGGCGCGAGGGCGGGATTCCCGTCTCGACCCGCTTTGACGACCCCTATTTCAGTCTGGCGGGGGGGCTGGATGAGACGCGCCATGTCTTTCTGGCCGGAAACGATCTGCCCGCGCGGCTGCGGCCGGGGTTGCATATCGCCGAACTGGGCTTTGGCACCGGGCTGAACCTGCTGGCGCTGGCGCAGATGGCGGGGGATATGGCCCTGCGCTACACCTCGTTCGAGGGGTTTCCGATGAGCGTGGCGGAGCTGGCCCGTGCCCATGGCGCTTTTCCCGAACTGGCCGATCTGGCCGCAGAGCTGCGCGCGGGCTGGTCCGCCCCACGGTTTCGCCTGCGCCGGATCGAGGTCGAGATCATCACCGGCGATGTCCGCGCCAGTTTGCCCGACTGGCCGGGCCGCGCGGATGTCTGGTTCCTGGACGGTTTTTCCCCCGCCAAGAACCCGGATATGTGGGGCGAGGATGTGATGGCCGGGGTCGGGCGCCACACCGCGCCGGGCGGCACGTTCGCGACCTATACCGCTGCGGGCCATGTCCGCCGCGCCCTGCAGGCGGCGGGGTTCGCGGTCGAAAGGGCGCCGGGTTTCGCGGGCAAACGGCATATGAGCCGGGGGCGGATGCCGGGTTAGGCGCGCGCGCCCCGCAGGATCAGCCCCGGGGGCCGCCGCGACGATCCCGGCGCACCTCAGGGATATGGCTGGGCCGGAACTTCGTGGCCGGATGGGGCGGCTGGCCGCGTGTCCGGTTCCAGAAGGCGGTGCCGCCGCGCCGCAGGAACAGCGGCAGCGTCAGCAGGATGCCCGCGACAAAGCCGCCGTTATGCGCCCAATAGGCCACCCCGGAATCGGCGCCGCTGGTCAGCCCCATGATCAGTTGCAGCCCGAACCAGACCAGCAGGATCACCCATGCCGGAACGACAATGCGGCGGATCAGGATGATGATGATCGCGATCACGTCGATGCGGGCGCGCGGAAACAGCAGCAGATAGCCCCCCATCACCCCGGCAATCGCCCCCGAGGCCCCGACCATCGGCACCGTCGAATAAGGATCGGTCACAACCTGCGCCAGCGCCGCCAGCATGCCGCAGGCAAGGTAAAAGACCAGAAAGCCGGCATGGCCCATCTGGTCCTCCATATTGTCGCCAAAGACCCATAAAAACAGCATGTTGCCTAGAATATGCAGCAACCCGCCATGCAGGAACATATGGGTGACCAGCGCGGGCAGGCGCATGCCTTCGGTGATGGCCAGCGGATACAGCGCGTTTTCGACCCAAAGCCGCAGCATATTGCCGCCCCAGCTTTCGGTCAGGACATAGATCAGCAGGTTCAGCGCGATCAGCCCGATGGTGACATAGGGCGTCCGGGACGATGGATTGTGATCGCGGATCGGAAACATGCGCGGCTTTCGGGTAAAGTCACAGGCTGCCCCGCCATGGGCCGCCGCGCAAGTGGCAGCGGCCGCCACCCCGGAATTCCGGGGATGACGGGCCTTAGCTGGCCAGCGTCCTGCTGCCCATCGCCAGATATTTCTCGCGGCGCGACCGGATTAGATCGGCGGGGGACATGCCGTCCATTTCGCCCAGCATATCCGCAATCGCGCGGCCGACGGCGCTGATCGCGGCCTGCGGGTCGCGCTGTGCGCCGCCCATCGGTTCGGGAATGATCTGGTCGATGACGCCCAGCTTTTTCAGGTCCTGCGCGGTCAGGCGCAGCGCCTCGGCCGCTTCGCGCATCTTTTCGGCGTCCTTCCACAGGATCGAGGCGCAGCCTTCGGGCGAGATCACCGAATAGATCGAATGTTCCAGCATGGCGACGCGGTTGCCGGTGGCAAAGGCCACGGCGCCGCCGGACCCCCCCTCGCCGATGATGACAGACACCAGCGGCACGCCGATCTGCAGGCATTTTTCGGTGGAACGGGCGATGGCTTCGGACTGGCCGCGTTCCTCGGCACCCTTGCCGGGATAGGCGCCCGGCGTGTCGACCAATGTGATCACAGGCAGGTGAAAGCGATGCGCCAGATCCATCAGGCGGATCGCCTTGCGGTAGCCTTCAGGGCGGGCCATGCCGAAATTATGATGGATGCGGGTCTTGGTGTCATTGCCCTTTTCATGGCCGATCACCACGCAAGGCGCATCGTTGAAACGCGCCAGACCGCCCATGACGGCGTGATCCTCGCCAAAGGCGCGATCACCGGCCAGGGGGGTGTATTCGGTGAAAAGCGCCTGAATATACTGGCTGCAATGGGGCCGGTTCGGGTGGCGCGCGACCTGCGCCTTGCGCCACGGGTCAAGGTTCTTGTAAAGGTCGCGCAGCAGGTCATCGGCCTTTTTGTCCAGCGCGGATGCCTCTTTCTCCAGATCGACGCCTTCGCCCTTGGTGGCCAGAACACGAAGCTCTTCGGCCTTGCCTTCGATATCGGCAAGGGGCTTTTCGAAATCGAGATAGGTCATCCGTTGCTCCGGTGCGTGGACAGTCGTGGCCTATATGCGGTGCATAGGGCGGAATTGCAACTTTCAGGTGGCAGTCCAGCGGGCCAGCGCGGCGTCGTCGCTGTCCCTGGCCGTGACCCATGCGCCGGGGCCGTCGGCGGTGATTTCGCGCTTCCAGAAGGGCGCGCGGGATTTCAGCCAGTCCATCAGGAATTCCGCCCCCTGAAAGGCTGCGGCGCGGTGGCGGGCAGCGGTGGCGACCATCATGATCGGCTGACCGACGGCGATCAGGCCGTAACGGTGGATGACCAGCCAGTCCGACAGGCCGAACCTGTCGGCGGCCCTGCGCCCGTAATCGTTCAGCAGGTTTTCGGTCATGCCGGGGTAATGTTCGATTTCCAGCCCGGTCAGGCGCCCCCCTTCGCCCCGGACCAGCCCGGAAAAGGTGACGATCGCACCCGCGCCCTTGCCGAAACCCGCCAGTTCTGCGGCAAGGTCAAAGGCTGCGGTCTGGACGCGGGCGACCATCCTAGCCCCCGGTCATCGGCGGGAAAAAGGCGATCTCGCGCGCGCCCGTGATCGGCGTGTCCAGTTCGGCCAGTTCCTGATCGACCGCGCAGCGCACCGCCTGCATGTCGGCAAAGGCCAGCGCGTGCCAGTCATCCATCGCCGCAAGCTGCGCAACCAGTTCGGCAACGGTCGCGGCTTCGGTTTCGATCCGTTCCCTGGGCTGGCCGATGCGTTCGCGCAGCCATGCGAAATACAGGACATCAACCTGCATCGCGGTCACGCAGATAGGGTTTGGCCTTGACGAAATAATCCCAGCCCGTGATGGCGGTCAGCGCCGCCGCGATCCAGATCAGCGCCAGCCCCGCCTGCGTCGCCAGATCCGACCAGCTGTCGGACCATGGCAGGCTGGTTTCGCCGACCAGCGGCGGATGGCCGGTTTCGTAATAATTCAGCCCGGTGCCCAGAAACAGCACGGCAATCGCCACCATCTGAAAGGTGGTTTTCCATTTGGCGATCCTGGTGACCTTGAGCTTGCTGGCATTGGCGCCCAGGAATTCGCGCAGGCCGGACACAAAGACCTCGCGGAACAGGATCACGGTCGCGGGCAGGATCAGCCAGGGGTTCATGCCGGAATAGCCGGTGATGACGACCAGCGCGATCACCACCATCGCCTTGTCGGCAATCGGGTCCATCGCCGCGCCAAAGCGGCTTTCCTGCCCCCATTTCCGGGCCAGATGGCCGTCGAACCAATCGGTCACGGCGGCGATCAGGAACAGGGCAAGGGCTGCGAAATCGGCCTCTGGCCTGCTGAAGCAGAAAAACATCAGCGGCACCAGAGGCGCCGCGATCAGCCGCAGAAGGGTCAGGATATTTGGCAAGGTCCAGCGCATGCGCGCAATCTAGGGCTTTGCGGCGGCGGGGGGAAGGGGGCAGTCATCCGCAAGGACCCGCCCATCCCGCCGACAGAGCTTGCCCCCGCTCCGGTGCCGGTCCAAGACGGGTGCGTAATGAGTTGAAAGGATCGGCCATGACCCAACCGGAACGGAAACAACCCTGGTATCGCAGCTGGCAAAAGCTTGCGGCTGCGCTGATCGTGGCGGTCGCCTTGGCGCCCTTTGCCGCGATGATGCTTGGCAAGCCCTTTCTGCCGTCTCCGGCATGGGCGGAAAGGTCGCAGACGGCCGCGCTGATCGCGGGCGGATTGATTGCCGTGTTCTTTGCGATCTGGGTCGCGGGGGCGATGTTTCCGCATTACCATCCCCTGCGCCGGATCGTGGCCCGGCTGGCCTTTGCGGGCGCGGGATTCGCCCTTGGCCTGCTGGTGGTTTCCGTCACCGCGCCGATGGCGATGGCGCTGGTCGCGGGGCAGCAGACGCAGATCACCTATGTCGTCGACAATGTGCCACGCTATGACCGGCGCGGCTGCCGCGGTTCCGTCGAACTGCAGGACATGCCGCCGATCTACGACAGCCTGTGCGGCATCCGGTCCGAGGTCCGCAGCAAGCTGGCGCGCGGACATCGGATCGCGGTCGAGGGGCGTGGCACCGCGATGGGCCTGTTTCCACAGCGGATCGTCACCGCGCGCTGAGGGCTAGCCCGCGTTGAAATGGTCGTGGATTTTCCGGGCCAGCGATTCGCTGATCCCGTCGACGGCCATCAGATCGGGCATACCAGCGCGGCTGACCGCCTTGGCGCTGCCGAAATGCGCCAGCAGCGCGCGTTTGCGCGATGCGCCGACCCCCGCGATTTCGTCCAGAGGGTTCGCCATCACCGATTTCGCCCGCCGCGCGCGGTGGGTGCCGATGGCCCAACGATGCGCCTCATCCCGCAGGCGCTGGATGAAATACAGGACCGGATCATTCATCGCCAGGGCAAAGGGGCGCTGGCCGGGACGGTGGAATTCTTCCTTGCCGTGATCGCGGTCGACGCCCTTGGCGACGCCCAGAACGGGGATGTCGTCGACCCCCATCTCGACCATGATTTCATGAACCGCGCTGATCTGCCCCGCGCCGCCGTCGATCAGCAGCAGGTCGGGCCAGGCTTCGGTCCGGCGATCCGGGTCGTCTTTCAGCAGGCGGGCAAAGCGGCGGGTCAGCACCTCTTTCATCATGCCGAAGTCGTCGCCGGGGGTGATTTCCGTCCCCTTGATGTTGAACTTGCGATACTGGTTCTTCATCCAGCCATCGGGCCCGGATACGACCATGCCGCCCACGGCATTGGTGCCCTGGATATGGCTGTTGTCATAGATCTCGATCCGGCGGGGCGGGGCGTGCAGGTCCAGCTTTTCCGCCAGACCATCCAGCAGGCGCATCTGAGTCGCGCTTTCCGACATGCGGCGGGCCAGCGATCTGCGGGCATTGCGCAGGGCGTTTTCCACCAGCTCGGATTTTTCGCCGCGTTGGGGGACGCCGATGGTCACGCGACGCCCCGCGCGTTCCGACAGAATGTCGGTCAGCAGATCCTGATCCTCGACCCCGTGGGACAGCAGGATCATGCGGGGGGGCACCTTGCCATCGTAGAACTGCGCCAGAAAGGCCTGCATCACCTCATCATGTGATTCGGCACCGCCAAGCCGGGGATAAAAGTCGCGGTTCCCCCAATTTTGATTGCCACGGATGAAGAAAACCTGAACGCAGGCCTGTCCGTTTTCCATATACAGCGCGAAGATATCGGCCTCGGGGACGCCGCGCGGGTTGATCGCCTGCACCGATTGCACGGCGGTCAGCGCCTTGATGCGGTCGCGCAGGGCGGCGGCGCGTTCGTATTCCATATCCTCGGACGCCTGCGCCATCTGGGCCGCAAGCTCGGCCTGAATGCTGGTCGATTTGCCCTGCAAGAAGCGTTCGGCATCCGACACCAGCGCCTGATAATCGGCCAGCCCGATCCGGCCCACGCAGGGACCGGCGCAGCGCTTGATCTGAAACAGCAGGCAGGGCCGGGTGCGCGACTGAAAGGTCGCATCCGTGCAGGATCGCAGTTGGAACACCCGCTGCAACTGGTTCAGCGTCCGGTTCACCGCGCCCGCGCTGGCAAAGGGGCCGTAGTAATCGCCCGGCTCCGATTTGGCGCCGCGATGTTTCTTGATCTGGGCGAATTCGTGGGATTTCGCGACCAGGATATTCGGGAACGACTTGTCATCGCGCAGCAGCACGTTGTAGCGGGGCTTGAGCTGCTTGATGAGGTTCTGTTCCAGCAGCAGCGCCTCGGTTTCGGTGCGCGTGGTCAGGAACATCATGGAACAGGTTTCGCGGATCATCCGGGCGATGCGCCCCGAATGGCCGGTCATCCGCGCATAGTTCGACACCCGCGCGCGCAGGTTCCGGGCCTTGCCGACATACAGAACCGCGCCCTGATGATCCAGCATCCGGTAGACGCCGGGGCTGCCGTCAAGGTTGCGGACATAGTCCTGGATCAGGGCGCTTCCGGTCAGGCCAGCGGGCCGCTCGGGTGCCTTTTCTGGGGGTGCGTCGGTCATGCTGTTAACAAAGTGATTCCCGCGACTGGCTGCAAGTTCCGAAGGGTGAGATCAAGGCGAAACCTATCCACGGAATCTGTGGATAACTTTGTGGAGAAAGGTTCAATCACAGAGTGTAACCCGCGGCTCACCGGGTTTTCGATGGTTTGCTTAAAAAATAGGCATCTTTTAAGTGCATTGAAAATAAAGGAAATTTTATGTGATAATCGCAAGCCGCTGATATTCCGAGTGTTTTTCTGACGGAACCGTGACGGATAGGTGAAAGGTGCACAACTTGTCGCAGCCCCTGCGTGTGCGGCCTATTCCACGCCCAGAATATCCGGGGTGCGCCAGCCCAGATGCTGCCCGCCATCGACGCAGATCAACTGTCCCGTGACCGAGGGCGAATCGAGGAAAAAACCCACTGCCGCCGTCACATCCGCAGCATCCGCGCCGCGTTCCAGAATGGTCGCGGCGCGCTGGCGGGCAAAGTGATCGGCGGATTGGCGGATGCCCTGCATGGTCGGTCCCGGCCCGATGGCATTGACGCGGATATCGGGCGCCAGCTCTCGCGCGGCGGTCTGTGTCAATGTCCACAGCCCGGCCTTGGCCAGCGAATAGGTCATGAATTCCGGCGTCGGTTTCAGCACGCGCTGATCGACCATATTGATGATCAACCCCTGCGCGACAGGTTCGGCCCCGCTGCGGTCGGCGGCGGGGACCTGCGCGGCAAAGGCCTGCGTCAGCAGAAAAGGCGCCTGCAGGTTCGAATGGAAATGCCGCCGCCAGCTTTCGCGGCTGGCCGTGCGGATATTGTCATATTCAAAGATCGAGGCGCTGTTGACCAGCACCCGCAACGGGCCAAGCGCCTCTGTGACGCGCGGCACCAGTGCCTCGGCCGCGTCCAGATCCAGCAGATCGGCCTGAAAGGTTTCGGCGCGGACGCCAAGGGCGCGGGCCTCGGTCGCGGTGGCCAGGGCGTCTTCGGCCGAGCCGTTGTAATGGATCGCCACATCCATGCCGCGCCCGGCCAGATACAGGGCGATCGCCCGGCCAAGACGGCGGCCGGCGCCGGTCACGAGTGCGGTCATCGGATGCCTCCCTAGCGGCGTTTGATGCCCAGGAAGCGGGCGATGGTGCGGCGAACGGCGGGACCGGCCAACAGCGCCAGCGCCACCATGATCAGCAGGAAGGTCAGGACGATCTTGACCATCAGCCGCGAATCCCGAACCGCATTTCAGCGGCGCGACGTTCGGCGGCCTCGACGAAATCATCGGCGCTGAGACCAAAGCGGCGCAGCAGCGGCACACGCTGGCCATAGGGCAGGAAGGCGACATCCTTGCCGTAAAGTTCGCGCATCTTGGGGATCAGATGGCCGATGCCGTCGGCAAGGCCCAGTTCGACCGCCTGATTGCCGGTCCAGATATCGCCGGTGAACAGGTCGGTATCCGGCGCCAGCCGGTTGCCGCGCCGCTGGCGGACGTAATCCTTGAACGTCTCGTGCATGGGTTCCAGCAGGCGGTTCAGGCGTGCGACATCTTCGGGTTTTTGCGGCTGGAACGGGTCCAGCATGGATTTCGAGCGCCCGGCGGTATGGACGCGCCGTTCGATCCCGTAGCGCTGGATCAGTTCGGTAAAGCCGAAGCCCGCCGAAATCACCCCGATCGACCCCAGGACAGAGGTCGCATCGGCCCAGATCCGGTCGCCCGCGCAGGCCAGCCAATAGCCGCCGGAAGCCGCGACATCCTCGACAAAGATATGCACCGGCATGTCCAGCTCATCCCCCAGGCGGCGGATGCGGGCGGCGATCAGGCTGGATTGCACCGGCGATCCGCCGGGAGAGTTCACGGCAATCGCCACGGCCACCGGCTTGCGGCGGCGGAAGGCACGTTCCAGCATCGGCGCGACCGAGGCATCCGACAGCGATGTGCCGCGTGTGGACATGCCGATTGGCCCTTGCAGGCGGATGACGGCGACGGTGGGCTTGCGCGTGATGAACGGGATTCTCGTGCCCTCCGACATAGGCGCGCGGGGCAGGGCTGGCAAGGGATCGGCGCGGGTTGCCGCGAAGTCCCGCAGGCAAAGTTCCGCACGGGGCGGGCCGAAATGAAAAACGCGCCCCAAAGGGCGCGTTCCATGTCGTTGATCCTGCGGCGATCAATGTGTTTCGTCGCGGTGTTTGATCGGCCACCACAGGCGCTTGTTGGTCAGATAGAGCAGCGCCGACAGCACGATCAGGAACAGGACCGAAACCAGACCGACCTGTTTGCGGTCCATCAGCTTCGGTTCCGCCGTCCACATCAGGAAGGCCGCCACGTCCTGCGCCATCTGATCGACGGTCGCGGGCGTGCCGTCTTCGTAGGTGACCTGATCGTCCATCAGCGGTTGCGGCATCTGGATCCAGTTACCGGCAAAGGCGGCGTTGTGATACAGCGTCGTCCCGGCCTCTTCCTTGGTTTCGCCGTCATAGCCGACCAGAACCGCGTGGATGTATTCCGGGCCGCCGATCCCGTTCACAAGCTGCGAAAGACCGGTGCCGTAGGGGCCGTGAAAGCCGGCGCGCGCCTTGGCCATCAGCGACAGATCGGGACCCATGCCATCGGCGTGGGGGATCGTCGGGAAATGGTCGGTGACGACGCGGGGACGTTCTTCGCCGGTTTCGGCGTCGATGATCGGGTTCAGGTTCGCGGCATAGGCCTTGACCTGATCTTCGGGCAGGCCGACGCCATTCGGGTCGGACAGCGTGCGGATCGGGACGTAGCGCAGACCGTGGCAGGCCGCGCAGACCTCGGTATAGACCTGAAGGCCGCGTTGCAGCTGGAACTGGTCGAACTTGCCAAAGGGACCTTCGAAGCTGAAGGAGATGTCTTCGATATGCGCGGCGGCATGCAGATCGCCTTCTTCGGCAGCATGTTCACCTTCGGCGGCCGGGGCAGCTTCGTCCTCGGCGGCCGCAGCTTCTTCAGCGGGGGCTTCCTCGGCTGCCGGGGCAGCGTCGGTTTCCGCAGGCGCTTCCTCTGCTGCGGGGGCTTCGGCCTCTGCCTCGGGGGCGGCGGCTTCGGCTTCTGCGGCCGGTTCCTCTGCTTCGGGTTCCGCGACGGGCGCCTCTGCTGCGGGTTCCTCTACCGCGCTTTCTTCGGCGGCGGCCGGGGCGGCCTCTGCTTCCGGGGCGGTCTCCGCTTCTGCTTCGGGTGCGGATTCGGTTGACGCGGCTTCCGGTGCGGCTTCTGCTTCGGGCGCGGCTGCGCCCGAATGATAGCTGGACCCGGCAGGGGCGGTGACGCCCGGTGCCGTGCTGTTGTCCTGCGCCATGACACCGCCTGCCAAGGCAACCGTCAGGGCCGCAACAGCCGTGAGCGTCGTGTTTCTCAGGGTCATTGTTGCCTCTCCTTACTCGGCAGGATGGGTTTGGGCGCCGTAATGCGCGTCAAAGTCTTCCTCGATCGTCTGCGGCATCGGCAGCGGCTTTTCGACCACGCCCAGAATCGGCAGGATGATGAGGAAATAGGCGAACCAATAGGCTGCGCCGGCCAGCGAGATATAGGGATAGATCCCTTCTGCAGGCATGGCACCGGCCCAGGTCAGGACGACAAAGTTCACCGCAAACAGCCAGAACCACCACTTGAATTGCGGACGGAAACGGCCCGAACGCACGCGCGAGGTGTCAAGCCACGGCACCAGTGCCAGCACGATGATCGCGCCGAACATCGCCAGAACGCCAAAGAATTTCGCGTCGATGATGCCGAAGGACAGCCAGTTGACCAGCATGACCAGCCAGACATCGGCGGTGAAGGCACGCAGGATCGCGTAGAAGGGCAGGAAATACCATTCCGGCACGATATGCGCGGGCGTGACCAGCGGGTTCGCCTCGATATAGTTGTCGGGGTGGCCCAGGTAGTTCGGCATGAAGCCCACGATCGCGAAGAACACGACCAGGACGATGGCCAGGCCGACGAGGTCCTTGATGACGAAATAGGGCCAGAAGGGCAGGGTGTCTTTCCGGGCGACCTCTTTCGATTCGCGACGGACCTCGACCCCGGTCGGGTTGTTGTTGCCGGTGGTGTGGAAGGCCCAGATATGGACGATGACCAGCGCGGCGATCACGAAGGGCAGCAGATAATGCAGCGAGAAGAAGCGGTTGAGCGTCGCGTTGTCGACAGCCGGTCCGCCGAGCAGCCAGGTCTGGATCGACTCGCCCACGCCGGGGATCGCGCCGAACAGGCCGGTGATCACGGTCGCGCCCCAGAAGGACATCTGACCCCAGGGCAGCACATAGCCCATGAATGCGGTTGCCATCATCAACAGATAGATCAGCATGCCGACGATCCAGGTGATCTCGCGCGGGGCCTTGTAGCTGCCGTAGTAAAGGCCGCGAAAGATGTGGATATAGACGGCAAAGAAGAACAGCGAGGCGCCGTTGGCATGCAGGTAACGCAGCATGTAGCCGCCGTTCACGTTGCGCATGATATGTTCGACCGAGGCAAAGGCCAGATCGACATGCGGCGTGTAGTGCATCACCAGAACGATGCCGGTAACGATCTGAAGTGCAAGGCAAAATGCCAGCACGATGCCCCAGATCCACCACCAGTTCAGGTTCTTGGGGGTGGGGATCATGATCGTGTCGTAAACCAGGCCGATGACAGGCAGCCTGCGACCAAGCCAGCGCTCGAAAGCGGTCTTGGGCTCGTAGTGGTCGTGGGGAATTCCAGCCATGTGCCTCTCCTCAGCCCAGCTTGATGGTGGTTTCGTTCAGGAAAGCGGCGACGGGAACATGCAGGTTCTGCGGTGCCGGACCTCTGCGGATGCGACCCGAGGTGTCGTAATGCGAACCGTGGCAGGGGCAGAACCAGCCGCCGAAATCGCCCGCGCCGTCGCCGATCGGAACGCAGCCCAGATGGGTGCAGACGCCGATCATCACCAGCCATTCGCCCGCTTCGTCCAGCGTGCGGTTTTCGTCCAGCGCGGGTTCGCCCGGCTTGTTGGCGTTTTCGGCGTCCTGGTCGATGAGCTGGTTCAGCTCGACCGCACGGCCATCGGTGATTTCCGCTTCGGTGCGGCGGCGGATGAACACGGGCTTGCCCAGCCACTTCACGGTCAGCTGCGTGCCGACGGCAACACCGCTGACATCAACCTCGATCGAGCTGAGTGCCTGGACATCCGCCGAAGGGTTCATCTGGTTGACAAGGGTCCAGGCGGCCGCCCCGGCCGCGACGGTGCCGGCACCGGCCGTCGCGTAATAAAGAAAATCTCTCCGAGTGGCGCCGTGATCGCCTGCGTGTTCGTCTGCGTGGGACACGATCAGATCTCCAATTCTGCCCGTAGGGCTATACGGCTATACGACAGTATGGGCCGCGTTTTGCGCGACCTTCGCGGGGCGGTTGTAGCGATCAAAATCCTGTCAGTCCAGCGCCCGCCAGCCATCAAACCGGGGCAATCCGCCGCAACTGTGGGATTTTGGGCGCGCAATTCCGCTTTGCATTTGGTCAAAGGCAGCGGATTCACCCCTGACGCGAGGCCGGAGCGCCCGACATTGCGGTGATCGCGCCAACAAATCCGCTGCGACGGTGAGTCGCAGCCTTTGCCGCGAGAAAGGATTCGTTTTCGCGACAATCGCATGACGGCAAGGCGTGGCGATATCCCCCCTACAGCAGACCCTGCGCCCGAAAGCTGAGTTCGCGGGATTTTCCGATGATCAGATGATCGTGGACGGTGATTTCCATCACTTCGGCCGCGTCGATGATGCGGCGGGTCATGATCATATCCGCTTCCGAAGGCGAGGGATCGCCCGAGGGGTGATTGTGGACCAGAATCAGGGCGCTTGCGTTCAGTTCCAACGCCCGGCGGACGATTTCGCGCGGATAGACCGGGACATGGTTGACCGTGCCCTTGGCCTGTTCTTCATCCGCGACCAGCACGTTCTTGCGGTCCAGATAGAGGATGCGGAAATGTTCGATCTCGGCATGGGCCATCGCCGTGTGGCAGTAATCGACCAGTGCATCCCAACTGCTGAGAACGGGGCGGTTCATCACCTTGGACCGCGCCAGCCGGCCCGCCGCCGCCTCGACGATCTTGAGTTCCTGAACCACGGCCGGGCCGACGCCGGAAATCGCGGTCAGCCGTGCGGGGCTGGCCGACAGCACACGGTTGAAATCGCCGAAATGGTCCAGAAGCCGACGCGCCAGCGGTTTCACATCCCGCCGGGGGATGGCGCGGAATAGGACGAGTTCCAGCAATTCGTAATCGGGCATGGCCGCGGCGCCGCCGGACATGAATCTTTCGCGCAGGCGGGCGCGGTGATCCGCGATATAGCTGGGCAAACGCCCCGCGCCCTTGGGCAGCAGGGCGACGGGACCCGCCTCATTGCCGCCGATGACCACCGGAGCGGAGTGGCCGAACAGCGGTAATGGGGCTTCGTCGAAGGCATGATTCTTGTCCATGCCCCAGCTTTGCAGATGAGTGGTGAAAAATGCGTTAACGGGCCCCGAAGGGCCCGTTGGTCAACCTTTCATCTCATCCCAGAAATTCTTGATCTTCTGGAAGAAGCCCGAGGTTTGCGGGTTGTTGTCGGCCTGGATCGCTTCGAATTCGCGCAGCAGTTCCTTTTGCCGCGCGGTCAGGTTCACGGGGGTTTCGACGGTCAGCTCGATCAGCATGTCGCCATGATCGCCCTGCATTCCCGCGCCGTGACGCAGGGGCGGCATGCCCTTGCCGCGCAGGCGCATCTGCCGCCCGGTCTGGGTTCCCGCAGGCACCTTGACGCGCGAACGTCCGCCTTCGATCGTCGGAACCTCGATTTCGCCGCCAAGGGTCGCGGTCGCCATGCTGACCGGAACCGCGCAGGCCAGCATCTTGCCGTCGCGCTGAAAGATCGCGTGTTCCTTGACCTCGATGAAGATATACAGGTCGCCCGAGGGGCCGCCGCGCATGCCGGCCTCGCCCTCGCCCGCCAGACGGATGCGGGTGCCGGTTTCGACGCCCGCCGGGATGTTGACGGACAGGCTGCGGTCCTTTTCAATGCGACCGGCGCCGTGGCAACTGGTGCAGGGGTTCTTGATGATCTGGCCCTGACCGCCGCAGGTCGGGCAGGTGCGTTCGACCGTAAAGAAACCCTGGCTGGCGCGGACCTTGCCCATGCCCGCACAGGTCGGACAGGTGGCCGGATCGACCGCGCCCTCGGCGCCGGTGCCGTTGCAGGCGGTGCAGGCAACCGAGCCGGGAAGGGTGATGGTCTTTTGCAGACCATTATATGCCTCTTCCAGGGTGACGCGCAGGTTGTAGCGCAGATCCTGGCCACGGCTGGCGCGCGAGCGCCCGCCGGGCTGGCCGCCGCGACCCATGAAGTCGCCGAACAGATCCTCGAACACATCGGCAAAGGCCGAACCGAAATCGCCGCCGGGCTGGCCGCCGCGCCCGAAACCGCCACCGCCGTTTTCAAAGGCGGCATGGCCGAAACGGTCGTAGGCCGCCTTGCGCTGGCCGTCTTTCAGGCAGTCATAAGCCTCGTTCACTTCCTTGAAGGCGGCTTCGGACACCTTGCAATCCCGATTGCGGTCGGGGTGCAGTTCCTTGGCCTTTGAACGATAGGCTTTCTTGATTTCATCGGCCGAGGCAGCTTTCGTGACACCCAGCACGTCGTAATAATCACGTTTTGCCATGTGGTTCCCGCAGGGGCCTTTCATGTGAATGACCGGCCCTGCGCCTGTGCGTCATGGGCCGGTCTTGTGTCATCCGGATCGCTTACTTGCGCTTGTCTTCGCCAAGGTCCTCGAAATCGGCATCGACGATTTCATCGTCCACGTCGCGGGGACCGGGTTCGCCATCGGCGCTGTCACCGGCTTCGGACTGGCTGGCCTTGTAGATCGCCTCGCCCAGTTTCATCGAGGCGTCCATCAGGTTCTGAATGGCGCCCTTGATCTTGCCGGCATCATCTGACTTGAGCGCGTCTTCCAGAGCGCCGATCGCCAGTTCGATCACTTCGACGGTCGAGCCGTCGACCTTGTCGCCATGTTCTTCCAGCGATTTCCGGGTCGTGTGAACAAGGCTTTCGGCCTGATTGCGGGCCTCGACCAGTTCCTTGCGGGCCTTGTCGGCTTCGGCATTCGCCTCGGCGTCCTTGACCATCTTCTCGATATCTTCGTCGGACAGACCGCCCGAGGCCTGGATCGTGATCTTCTGTTCCTTGCCCGTGCCCTTGTCCTTGGCCGAAACCGAGACGATGCCGTTGGCGTCGATGTCAAAGGTCACTTCGATCTGCGGCATGCCGCGCGGTGCGGGCGGGATGTTTTCAAGGTTGAACTGACCCAGCAGCTTGTTGTCGGCCGCCATTTCGCGTTCGCCCTGGAACACCCGGATGGTCACGGCGTTCTGGTTGTCTTCCGCGGTCGAAAAGATCTGCGACTTTTTCGTCGGGATCGTCGTGTTGCGGTCGATCAGGCGGGTGAAGACACCGCCAAGCGTTTCGATGCCAAGCGACAGCGGCGTCACGTCCAGCAGGACCACGTCCTTGACGTCGCCTTGCAGAACGCCGGCCTGAACGGCGGCGCCCAGAGCCACGACCTCGTCGGGGTTCACGCCCTTATGCGGTTCCTTGCCAAAGAATTCGGTGACGGCTTCGATGACCTTGGGCATGCGGGTCTGACCGCCGACCAGAATCACCTCGTCGATGTCGGCCTTGGACATGCCGGCGTCTTTCAGGGCTTCCTGAACCGGCTTCATGGTGCGCTTGATCAGGTCGCCGACCAAGCTGTCCAGCTTGGCGCGGGTCAGTTTCATGACCAGGTGCAGCGGCGTGCCGTTCTGCGCATCCATGGTGATGAAGGGCAGGTTGATTTCGGTCTGGTTCGAGCTGGACAGTTCGATCTTGGCCTTTTCAGCCGCCTCTTTCAGGCGCTGCAGGGCCATCTTGTCCTTGGTCAGGTCGTTGCCATGCTCTTTCTTGAACTCATCCGCGAGATAGTTGACGACGCGCATGTCGAAATCTTCACCACCCAGGAAGGTGTCGCCGTTCGTGGATTTTACCTCGAACAGGCCATCGTCGATTTCCAGAATGGTGATGTCGAAGGTGCCGCCGCCAAGGTCATAGACCGCGATGGTTTTCGATTCCTTTTTGTCCAGACCATAGGCCAGCGCGGCGGCGGTCGGTTCGTTGATGATGCGCAGAACCTCAAGGCCCGCGATCTTGCCCGCGTCCTTGGTCGCCTGACGCTGCGCGTCGTTGAAATAGGCGGGAACCGTGATGACGGCCTGCGTGACGGGTTCGCCCAGATAGCTTTCGGCGGTTTCCTTCATCTTTTGCAGGGTGACGGCGCTGATCTGGGCGGGCGAATAGTTTTCGCCGCGTGCCTCGACCCAGGCATCGCCATTGCCGCCATCGACGATGTCATAGGGAACCAGACCCTTGTCCTTTTCCACCTCGGCGTCAGAGACCTTGCGGCCGATCAGGCGCTTGACGGCGAAAATCGTGTTGGTCGGGTTGGTCACGGCCTGACGTTTCGCAGGCTGGCCCACCAGACGTTCGTTTTCGGTGAATGCGACGATCGAGGGGGTCGTGCGCGCACCCTCGGAGTTTTCGATGACCTTGGGTTGGCTGCCGTCCATGATGGCGACGCAGCTGTTGGTCGTGCCCAGGTCGATGCCGATAACTTTAGACATATACCATATCCTCTCTTGCGGCGATTTGACGGCCCTCAGATCCTGTCCGGCCTCTGGGACCTAATCCCTGATGAACACCGACGGAACCTTGCAGCCCCGTGGCGGCTCGCAACTCTATATAGGGTGACGAAACCGGGCTGCAAGCGGTCAGGAACAGATGATTTTGCAGATCTTCACCGCCGGTCAGACCGTGCCGATGAAGCGTTCCGGCAGCAGATGCAGGTCGCCATCGACGAACCAGTCGATCTTGTACATGCCGGTGCGGCCTTCCTTGAAACTGTCGATGACGCGCTGGCGATGGCGCGAGAAATCAAAGGCATTTTCGTCGTCGATGATGCGCTGGCGCAGAAAGGCGTTCGACACCATCAGATAGGTCTGTTCCGACCATGCCCAACTGCCCGCGCCGACGATGACCTCTTGCCCCTCGCCGTCCTTGAAACGCAGCTTCAGCCGGTCGCGGTGGCGGTTGATGTGAAACATCTGGTCGAACCATTTCAGGTGGAACGTATACAGATTCGGGTCCAGATGGATCTGGTGATAGGACGATCCATGCCCATCCGGGCCCCAGATGATCGGCACCGAGGTCATGCTGGGCTTCGTATACCAGCCGTTCATCCGCACATAGCGGCGCTGCGCGAACATCGGGCGGGAATAATCGTAGTCGTTTTCCTGATCGAAGCGGTGGCACAGCTCCAGCCCAAGGGCGGTGATCACCTCTTGTTCGCGGGGGATGCCCAGAATGTAATCGACCAGCCCCGCGCCGTGCTGCGGGTCCAGCACCAGGATTTCATCGACATCGTTCCACACCACCCGCTGATAGCGTTCGGTCAGTTCGGAACAAAAGGTGCTGAGCCAGACAAAGCGGTCCTGATCCAGTCGCGGGTTCAGGGGATCGCGTTCGATTTCGATGACATTGCAGTCGCCCGCCATCTCATGCGCATAGGGCTGGGGGCCGTGGGTGATGATATACAGGTGCTCCGGCGCGACATGCTTGCGGTAATGGCGCAGCCAGATATCCAGAAAGAACTGGTCGTTATAGACCATCGTGACAAAGGCGACGGACATCTGCGCGCGTCACTTTGGCAAAAAGATCGCGGCGTGCTTGCCGGCGCGGACATATTCGTAATTCCGCGCCTCCATGAATTCGCGCTGTTCGGCGATGTCGCGGCCGGCAAGGTTGGCGACGACAATGGGGCGGTCGTTTTCCAGCACCTTTTCCGCGCCGCGCAGGGCATAGATTTTCTGGCCGGGCGTATCCAGATGGATCAGGCCAAGGTTCTTGATGCCCAGACCGTCGATGGTGGCGGACTGCAGCTTGCCGCCGTCGCGCCGCAGATAGGTCGCTTCGGACAGGCGGTCGGGCCGCGAACTGGCGCGGGTCATGGCCGAGGTTCCATCGTCGATGATGCAATCATGCAGCACCACCTGAGAGGTCTTGAGATTGGCCTTGATCGTGCGGCGCAGCGGATCCTGCATGACCTTTTGCGGCTCGACCAGATGCAGTTTCGAGGGGGCAAGAAAGCGGTGCATGACCAGCCCCGACAGGCCGGTATAGCTGCCGACATCCAGCAAGGCCCGTCCGTTCAGATCGGGCAGCAGATCGAACAGTTGCACGAACAGCACCGGGTCCGGCACCGTGTGACGGGTCGCGATTTTCAGTTGATAGCCGTCAAAGGCCGCCTAGGGCAGCGCGATCTGAAAGACCTCATCCTCGTAAAAGACGGGACAGGTGCCGTCGATGGGGTTGGATTGCAGCCCGACCTGATGCTCCAGCCTGACCAGCAGGCGGCTGGCCTGTTCCAGCAGTTCGGCGCCTTGCAGCGTGGTTTCCGCCACGGCAGGATCCCCGGTTGCAAGTTCCAGATGCTGTTCGGTACTGTCTTTACTCATGACCCGTTTCCCCAAGATTGGCGGATTTCCGCTTATCTTGGCGGTGGCTGACGGGCAAGTGCAGAATAATCCGCTGTGATGGATAAGCCGCACCCGGATCCGGTCAGGCTGAACGCCGGGCCGCGCGCAAGAAAGGCATGTTTACCTGCCCGCCGCCTTTATTTGCCCGCCGACCAGCTTGCCGACATGGCGTTGCGGGTGACGAATTCCGCCATCAGCCCGATCATCAGCACGGCAAGGCCGACATAGATCGGATATTCCAGATTGGAATTGCGCGGGGCGTAATTGATGAAGGTGAAGCCGCGCGTCTGGTCCACGATATGGAACAGCGGGTTCCAGTCGAACATCTTCAGCATGAAGGGGGGCAGGGTGTTCGCCACGAACATCTTGCCCGATGCGATCATGTTGATGCGCTGGAAAAGCTGGGTCAGGATCTTTGTGCCCTGCGGCCACCACGGGCGCAGGGCCAGAAAGACCAGGCCGACGGTCGCGCCCGAAAACCAGGCCAGCAGCAGCATCGCGTAACAGGCCAGCGGCTGGTCCAGCGTGATCGGCTTGACCAGAACGTGATAGCCCCACAGCAGCACAAAGATCGAAATCGTCTGCCGATACAGCACCGCCAGCGCGGCGGCCGTGATCATCACGGCGGTGCTCAGCGGGCCGTGCTTGGTCAGCCCGCCGACCCCGCCCGCACCGACACCCGCGACCGCGCCCATGGTCTGGGAATAGGTCATGAACATGAAAATGCCGGACATGATATACAGGATGAAATCGCCCCGGATCGGCGAATTGCGCACACCCATGATCATGTAGATGCCGTAAAAGCCCAGAATGAACAGGCTGGATTGCACGATCGTCATCAGCAGGCCGACGACGGCATTCGCATGTTCCTTGCGCAGATCATAGACCGTGACATGATAGATCAGCGCCAGCGTGGTGAACGCGGCCTCCACCATGTTGCGATTTCGGCGCGCTGTGAACATGAATGCGATCGACCGTGCTGTGTTTGACCCGGGCGGCTTGCCCATCCCGTCCCGGCGGATCATAAGAGGCCGCGCGACGGGGTTCAATCGGGTTACACCCTTCCGCCGCCGGGCGGGAAAGGATTTTACATGCAATCTGAATCAATGATGATCGAACTGCGCCGTCTGGCGCTGGAGGCCGGGGCCCGGATCATGGAAATCTATGGCGCCGATGATTTCGAGGTCCGCGCCAAATCCGACGCTTCGCCCGTGACCGAGGCGGATGAGGCCGCCGATGCGCTGATTTCCGCCGGTCTGCGCGCCGCTTTCCCCGATATTCCGCTGGTAACCGAAGAACAGGCCGCGACCCATGGTCAGACCCTGTCCACCTTCCTGATTGTCGATCCGCTGGACGGCACCAAGGAATTCGTCCAGCGCCGTGGCGATTTCACCGTCAATATCGCCTATGTCGTCGACGGCACCCCGGTTCTGGGCGTGGTCTATGCCCCGGCCAGGGAACGGCTGTTCTACACCACCGCCGAAGGAGGCGCGGTCGAGGAAAAGGGCCCGTTCGGCCCGACGCCGGGCGAGGTCGCCCCGATCGGCGTCAACTCGACTCTCGACAACCGCGCGCTGATGGTCGTCGCCTCGAAATCGCACCGCGATCAGGCGACGGACGACTATATCGGCCAATATGGCGTGCGCGACATGACCAGCGCGGGGTCGTCGCTGAAATTCTGTCTGGTCGCGACCGGAGAGGCGGATCTGTATCCCCGCCTTGGCCGCACCATGGAATGGGACACGGCGGCCGGCGATGCGGTTTTGCGCGCGGCAGGCGGGCAGGTCGTGCGGTTCGACGATCACACGCCGCTGGCCTATGGCAAGCCGGGCTTTGACAATCCGTTCTTCATCGCCTTTGCGCCGGGCGTCCTGCTGGTGAAGGGCTGAGCCTTGTCCACCGTCATCGTCATTCCCGCGCGCTACCAGTCCTCGCGCTATCCGGGCAAGCCGCTGGTCGCGCTGAAGGGCGCCTCCGGGCGCGAACTCAGCCTGATCCAGCGCAGCTGGATGGCCGCGCAAGAGGTCGCCGGTATTGATCGTGTCGTCGTCGCGACCGATGACGACCGCATCCGCGACCATGCGCAGGGATTCGGGGCCGAGGTCGTGATGACCTCGCCCGCCGCGCGCAATGGCACGGAACGCTGCGCCGAGGCGGTGACCAATCTGGGCATCGCCCCCGAAATCGTCGTGAACCTGCAAGGCGACGCGCCGCTGACCCCCGCATGGTTCATCGAGGATCTGGTCACCGGGCTGCGCGCCGATCCCGGCGCCGATGTGGCGACCCCGGTGCTGCAATGCACGGGCGCGATGCGCGCCGATCTGATCGAGGATCGCAGGCAGGGCCGCGTCGGCGGCACCACGGCGGTCTTTGGCCATGACAATCGCGCGATGTATTTTTCCAAAGAGGTCATCCCCTATGCGGGCGGCGATTACGGCGACGATCAGCCGACGCCGGTGTTCCACCATGTCGGCGTCTATGCCTATCGTCCCGCCGCGCTGGCCGAATACGCGACCTGGGACGAAGGCCGCGCCGAGGTGCTGGAGGGGCTGGAGCAGTTGCGTTTCCTTGAACGCGGCCGCCGCGTGCTTTGCGTCCCGGTCGAGGCGCGGGGGCGCGAGTTCTGGGAACTGAACAACCCCTCTGACGTGGCGCGTATCGAACAGATGATGCACCGCATGGGACTGGATTGAGCGGGCAGGTCCAATCGACGGCAGGGGCCACGGCCCCGACCCGTCTGCCGCGTCTCAGCATCGTCATCCTGTCCCGTCACCGTCCGCAGGCGCTGGCGCTGTGCCTTGCGGCGCTGGAACGGCAGGATCATCCCGATTTCGAACTGGTGCTGGTCGCGGATCCGGCGGGTCTGGACCTGCGCCCGGACCTGAACATCAAGCGCATCTCCTTTGACCGGGCGAATGTCTCGGCGGCGCGCAATCTGGGGATCGCGCAGGCTGCGGGGCAGGTGATTGCCTTTATCGACGACGATGCGCTGGCGCCGCCGAACTGGGCGCGGCGGCTTTGTGCGGGTTTCGCCGATCCGCGCGTGATCGCGGCGACGGGGTTCACCCGTGGGCCTGACGGGCTGTCATGGCAGGCGCAGGGCGAACGCATCGCGCCAAGCGGGGAAACATTCGCGATTGCCGTGGCCGACAGGGTCGGCCTTGGCCCGCGCGACGGCTGCCCGGTCAGCACCATCGGCACGAATTGCGCCTTTCGCCGTGACGCGCTGCTGGCGATTGGCGGTTTCGACCCGGCGTTTCGCTATTTTCTGGATGAAAGCGACGTGAACATGCGCATGGCCGCCCGCTTTCCCGACGCGCTGACCGCCATCATTCCGGATGCCGAGGTGATCCACGGCATTGCCGCAGGTCCGCAACGCGCCGCGCAGGGCGTGCCGCGCAGCCTGACGGATATCGGCCGCTCTGCCGTGATCTTTGCCCAGAGGTATCGGGCGAGCCTGCCGCCGCTGGAACTGGAACAGCGGCAACGGCTTTGCGGCATATGCTGGGGGGGCGGCTAGGCCCGCTTGGCGTGGGGCGCCTGCTGGCCAGCCTGCGCCGGGGCATGGCCGAGGCGCTGCACCACCCGCCGCCCGCGCCACCCGCACCGATCCGGGCGGAGGATCGCGATTTTCTGCCCCTGAACGCGGTCCCGCTTGCCGACGCTGCGCCACTGGTGCTGACCGGCTGGCACTGGCAGGCCGCCAGGCTGCGCGCCCGCGCCGCGCAGGCCGTGGCCGCCGGCCGCACCGCCTGCCTGCTGCTGCTGACCCCGACCATCCTGCCCCATGAGCTGACCCTGACCCCCGGTGGCTGGTGGGAACAGCGTGGCGGGCTTTGGGGGCAGGTGAAAAGTTCCCGACCATTCGCCGTCCGCCTGCGTCGCAGCCGCAATCTGCTGGTTTCACGCTTTCAGGCGGCGATGATTCGCCGATTTGTAGGCAACGGGCCAGAAAGCCTGCGGAAAAGTAAAGCAGATCAATATTCTACCGACGGCAACCAATTCACCAATCTTTAGTTGATCCATCGCAGGGTGACACATAAACACACCCTCAAGGATCGTGCGTAAACGCATCAGGAGAAGATCGTAATGACTCGTAAGGTCACCAAAGCCATTTTCCCCGTCGCGGGACTTGGGACGCGCTTTCTGCCGGCGACAAAAAGTATTCCCAAGGAAATCATGACCTTGGTGGATCGCCCCCTGATTCAATACGCCATCGACGAGGCGCGTGAGGCGGGCATCACCGAATTCATCTTTGTCACCTCGCGGGGCAAGGGCGCGCTGGAAGATTACTTCGACCACGCGCATGAGCTGGAATCGAGCCTCAAGAAATCCGGCAAGACCGAACTGCTGGACATTCTGCGCGGCACCAATATGGACAGCGGCGCCATTGCCTATGTGCGTCAGCACAAGGCGCTTGGTCTGGGCCATGCCGTCTGGTGCGCCCGTCGCCTGCTGGGCGACGAACCCGTTGCCGTCATCCTGACCGATGACGTCATCATGGGTGAACCGCCCTGCCTGCAACAGATGGTCGAAGCCTATAAGGAAACCGGCGGCACCATGGTTGCGACCATGGAGGTGCCGATCGAAAAGACCAAGGCCTACGGTGTTCTGGACATTGCCGAGGATATGGGCGCCATCGTCCGCGCCAAGGGCATGGTCGAAAAGCCCAAGGAAAACCCGCCCTCGAACCTCGCGGTGATCGGGCGTTACATCCTTGCGCCGACGGTGATGGACAACCTGAACAAGCTGAAACAGGGCGCGGGCGGGGAAATCCAGTTGACCGATGCCATCGCCGACGAAATCGACGAAGGCCGTGGCGTCTACGGTCTGCGCTTTCGCGGCCAGCGTTTCGACTGCGGGTCCAAGGCCGGGTTCCTGCAGGCGACCGTGGCATTCGGTCTGGCGCGCGACGAACTGAAGGATGAATTCGCCGAATATCTGCATGACATCATGTCGATGCGCAAAGCCGCCGAATAACCATGGCGGACAGGGTTCTGGTGACGGGCGGCGCGGGCTATATCGGCTCGCACGCCTGCAAGGCATTGAAAGCGGCGGGGTTCATCCCCGTCACCTATGACAACCTCTGCACAGGCTGGGAACAGGCGGTCAAATTCGGCCCCTTTGAACGCGGCGACCTGATGGACCGGGCGCGGCTGGATCAGGTGCTGGCCGAACACCGCCCCATCGCCGTCATGCATTTCGCCGCCCTCAGCCAGGTGGGCGAGGCGATGCGGGAACCGGGCAAATACTGGCGCGGCAATGTCACGGCCTCGCTGTCCTTGATCGAGGCGGTGATTGCCGCAGGCATCCGCGATTTCGTCTTTTCGTCGACCTGCGCGACCTATGGCGATCATGACGGCGTGGTGCTGGACGAAAACACCCCGCAGACGCCGCTGAACGCCTATGGCGCCAGCAAGCGCGCGATTGAAGACATGCTGAAGGATTTCGGCGCCTCGGACAGGTTGCGCTCGGTGATCTTTCGCTATTTCAACGTCGCGGGCGCGGATCCCGATGGCGAGGTCGGCGAATTCCACCAGCCCGAAACCCACCTGATTCCGCTGATTCTGGATGCCGTTGACGGCAAGCGTCCGGCGCTGACCATCCACGGCACCGATTACCCGACCAAAGACGGCACCTGCATCCGCGACTATGTCCATGTCATGGATCTGGTCGATGCCCATGTGCTGGGTCTGAAACGTCTGCGCGAAGGCCGGATCATCCCCGATGGCGGGACCGAGGTGTTCTGTCTGGGCACCGGCAACGGCTTTTCCGTGCGCGAGGTCATCGACCATTCGCGCCATGTGACCAACAGGACCGTGCCGATGACCGAAGGGCCGCGCCGCGCCGGTGATGCGGTCAAGCTGGTCTGCGGCAGCGAACGGGCCATGTCGGATCTTGGCTGGCAGCCGGATCGTTCGACCCTGCCGCAGATGATTGCCGATGCGTGGCGCTGGCACCAGAACGGCGGTTATGACCGCTGAACCGGGCATCCTGCTGGATGTCTCGCGGCTGGTCTCGCGTCTTGGGCGGGGTCCGCTGACCGGCATCGACCGGGTCGAGGCCGAATGGCTGGACCATCTGCAGGGCCGCGATCACCTGTTGCTGTGCCGGGTTTCCGGCGGGCAGCTTTTGCTGCCGCCGGCCGCTGGTGCCCTGCTGCTCGGCTGGTCGGCGGGCGATCTGTCGGACCTGCCCGCGCCCGGCCTGCTGGACCGGTTGCGCGGGCGCAATGGCGCCCCTCACCGCGCGCAGGCCGCGCTGCGCCGCATGGCGGTGGCCGCAACGACGCGCCGCGCGCATGGGCTTGGCGACAGGGCGGCGGCGCGGCTTGGGGCAGGGGCGGTTTATCTGAACCTGGGCCATGCAAACTGGGACCGCCGCGTCTTTGCCGCGCTGTCCCCCTTGCACCGGGCCGTGCTGATCCATGACACGATCCCGCTGGACCACCCCGAATTCACCCGCAAGGGCCAGTCACAGGTCTTTCGCGACCGCTTCATGGTTGCGGTCGGCATGGCGGATCTGGTGCTGACGGTATCGCAGGCCAGCGCCGATGCGGTTGCCCTGTGGCGGGGCAGGCTGGCCATCGCCCGCCGCGCGCCGATCGTCGCGACGCCCATCGGTACAAGGCTGGCGCCCGCCGGAAACCCGCCGCAGGGGCTGGACCTGACGCGGCCCTTTTTCGTCACCCTTGGCACGATCGAGCCGCGCAAGAACCATGCCCTGCTGCTGGATGTCTGGGACCGTCTTGCCCGCGATCTGCCGCCCGCCGATCTGCCGCGCCTGTTCATCATCGGACGCCGGGGGTGGGAAAACCACGACACATTTGCCCGTCTGGACGCCCTGCCGCAGGACGGTCCGGTGCGCGAATTCAACGATCTGGACGATGCGACCGTCGCGGCATTGCTGGAACGCAGCTACGGCCTGCTGATGCCAAGCCGGGCCGAGGGCTTCGGCCTGCCCCTGACCGAGGCGGCCGGGCGCGGCATCCCGGTGCTGGCCACGCCCCTTGCCGCCGCGCGCGAAATGCTGGGCGATTACGCGATCTGGCTGGACCCGGACGATCCCGCCGCATGGGCCGAAACCATCCTGCGCATGGCGAAAGAATCGCGCCAGCGACTGCCGCAATACGGGAATGTTACCTGGCAACAACACTTTGAAAGTGTGCATCGCGTCATTGATGAAGCAAGGCGACTGGTCTATCAGACTGGTTAACGGGGTGGTCGGGCATTGGTGCGCATTATCAGGAAAATAAAGCGCAGGCTGAAGATGCGTGCCCACAGGCAATACCTGCTGGGCCGTGCCATCCGTCGTCGCCGCAGGCTGCACCCCATCGTCAACCGCACCCGCCAGATCGGGCGGGGCGATATCCTGCTGTTCATGACGCTGCGCAATGAAAAGCCGCGCCTGGCCTATTTTCTGGACTATTACCGGCGGCTTGGCGTCCAGCATTTTCTGGTCGTCGACAACGATTCCGATGATGGCAGCGGGGAATATCTGGCGGGCCAGCCCGATATTTCAGTCTGGTCCACGCGCGCCAGCTACAAGGACAGCCGCTTTGGCATGGACTGGATGAACTACCTGCTGCGGCGCCATGGCAGCGGGCATTGGTGTCTGACGGTCGATCCCGACGAATTTCTGGTCTATCCACATTGCGATACGCGGCCCCTGCGGGCGCTGACCGACTGGCTGGATGCCTCGACGATCAAATCCTTTTCCGCGATGCTGCTGGACATGTATCCCAAGGGCCAGATCACCGAACAACCCTATGTCGAAGGGCAGAACCCCTTTGAAATCGCCTGCTGGTTCGATCCGGCGAATTACGCGATCCGCAAGAATGGCGAATTCGGCAATCTGTGGATTCAGGGCGGGCCGCGCGGCCGTGTCTTTTTCCCCGAGGATCCGCAGAACGCCCCCGCGCTGAACAAGATCCCGCTGGTCCGGTGGGAACGGTCCTATGCCTATGCCAGCTCGACCCATATGCTGCTGCCGCGCTCGCTGAACCTCGTCTATGACGAGGATGGCGGCGAAAAGGCCTCGGGGTGCCTGCTGCATGCGAAATTCCTGTCCACCTTCGTCGCCAAATCGGCCGAAGAACTGGACCGCCAGCAGCATTATGCCGACAGTCAGGAATACCGCGCCTATCATTCCGCGTTGAAGGATGACATCGACCTGTGGTGCGACCAGTCGCGGCGCTTCGACGACTGGCGCCAGCTTGAGGACCTTGGCCTGATTTCCAAGGGCAACTGGGCATGACGATGGCGGTGGCGGGCGGCAGGCAGGTCAAGCTGGGCGTGGTGATGCTGTGCCACAACGAACTGGCGCTGGCCGCGCGCATGGTGCGGACCTGGGTCACGGGCGGGGCGGCGGTGTCGGTCCATGTCGATGCCCGCACCCCCGATGCCGAGGTGGCCGGGATGCAGGCCGCGCTGGCCGATCAGCGCGATGTCGTCTTTTGCCGCAGGCGGCCCTGCGAATGGGGCATGTTCGGCATGGTCGACGCCACACAAGAGGCGGCGGCGATGCTGCTGGACCGTTTCGAGCATGTTACCCATGTGCTGCTGGTCTCGGGCTCTTGCCTGCCGCTGCGTCCGATTGCCGATCTGGTCGCCTTTCTGCAACGCCACCCGCAGCGCGACTTTCTGGAAAGCGTCACGGCGGTTGATGTCGGCTGGACCGTCGGCGGCTTGAACGAGGAACGCTTTACCCTGCGTTTTCCGTTTTCCTTTCGCCACCGGCGCTGGCTTTTCGACAATTATGTTGACCTGCAACGCCGGTTGCGGGTGCGGCGCAGGATCCCCGAAGGCATCGTGCCGCATCTGGGATCGCAATGGTGGTGCCTGACGCGGGGCACGCTGACTGCGATCCTGACCGATCCGCGCCGCCCGGAATTCGACCGCTATTTCCAGCGGGTCTGGGTGCCGGATGAAAGCTATTTCCAGACGCTGGCGCGGCGCCATTCGGTGAATATCGAAAGCCGGTCGCTGACGCTGGCGAAATTCGACGATCAGGGCAAACCCTATATCTTCTACGAAGATCACCGCCAGATGCTGGAGGAATCGGGCTGTTTCATCGCCCGCAAGATCTGGCCCCATGCAACCGGGCTTTACGATTATTTTCCGCGCCCGGCAGGGGTCGCGCCATCCGCCGCCGAACCGCAGCCCGCGCGGATCGGGCGGCTGATCAACCGGGCGGTGGCGCGGCGCAATCTGGGGCGGCCGGGGCTGTATATGCAAAGCCGCTTTCCCAGACAGGACTGCGAAAACGGCAAGACCGCCGCGCCCTATGCGGTGCTTTACGGCTTTTCCGACATGTTCCCCGGCTTTCAGGAATGGCTGCAGGCCCGCGTCGATGCCGATGTCCATGGCCATCTGCTGGCCCCGGACGAGGTCGAATTCGCGGGCGGGGCGCAGGTCGGGCCGGGGGCGCTGCCGAACAGTGCGGCGCTGCGCGATCTGGACCCAAAGGGCTTTCTGGCCAACCTGATCCGCGCCTCGAACCGGACCCAGATCTGGCAGTTCAGCCCGCGCGACCGCCAGAATCTGAACTGGTTCATGGCCACCGACCCCAATGCCCGGCTATTTGTGATCACAGGGGCATGGGCGCTGCCCCTGTATCAATCCGGCATGCCCTTTGACGATGTGCGGCGGATCGCGGCGATCCTGCAGCGCAAGGAAACGGACATGCTGGCCGTGCTGCAATCGGTCTGGCTCAAGGCGCGGGTGCACAGCTGGAACCTTGCCGATTTCTCGGCCCGGCCGGCGGCGGCGCTGCAAACCGTGGTGCAGCGCCTTGGCGGAGAGCCGGCGCAGGCCGCGGATCCGCCTGCGATCCGCGATCTGACGGGCATCGGGCGCTTTTTCCAGCGTCTGCGCAACGCGGGGCTGCGCCCGCAGAACATGGGTGATTTCGCGGTCGAAGAACCGCCACAAAAGGCAGGGCCGACATGAGCGACAGTCCCAAATTCAAGCGTTTCGTGATCTTTGCCGAAATGCGCACCGGCTCGAACCTGCTGGAAGCGACGCTGAACGCGCTGAAGCGCGTCACCTGCTTTGGCGAGGCCTTCAACCCCTATATGATGGGCTGGCCCGACAAGGACGAACTGAAGGGCATCACCCGCGCCGAGCGCGAGGCCGATCCCCTGCGCCTGCTGGCTGCGCTGTGGGACAAGCCCAACCACCTGCCGGGCTTTCGCTATTTCCACGACCATGACCCGCGCGTGTTCGACGCGATCATGGACGACCGCGAATGCGCCAAGATCATCCTGACGCGCAATCCGGTGGACAGCTATGTCTCGACCGTGCTGGCGCGCGAAACCAACCAGTGGAAGCTGAACGAGACAGAGACCCCGATCCCCGCCGCGATCCGTTTCGACGGCGACGAATTCCGCCGCGATCTGTCCGCGATCGAGGAATTTCAGCTGCGCGTGCTGAACCGCTTGCAGACCAGCGGGCAGGCCGGGTTCTGGTTGGGGTATGAGGATTTGCGCGACGCCGATGTGATGACCGGCCTGCTGCATTGGCTGGGCCGCACCGATCTGGAACGGGTCGAGCCTGCCAATGATCAGGTGCCCCAGAACCCGCGCGAACTGGCGGAAAAGGTCACGAATTTCGACGAGATGCAGGCCGATCTGGCGCAGCTTGATCCGTTCATGCTGCGCCGCATCCCGAATTTCGAACCGCGCCGCGGCCCGAATGTTCCCGGATTCGTCGGTGCCGATGCGGGGCGGGGCATCCTGTTCATGCCGGTCAAGGGCGGGCCGGCCGATGCCGTGATCCAGTGGTTGCGCGCGCAGGGCCGGCTGGAACGCAGCTTCAACCAGAACAGCCTGCGCCAGTGGAAACGCGACCGTCCGGGGCATCGCAGCTTTACCGTGCTGCGCCACCCCCTGTTCCGGGCATGGACCGCGTTTCAGGCGCTGCTGACCGGCAAGAACGCCGACCAGCGCCAGATGATGCGTCAGGTTTACCGCGTCAACCTGCCTGCGGACATGGATATCCCTGCCATGACGCAATCCGAAACCATTGATCGTTTTGGGGAATTTCTGGACTTTCTGCGCCGCAACCTGAATGCGCAGACGACGCTGGCCGTTCACCCCGGTTGGGCCAGCCAGTCCGAGGTCCTGCAGGGCTTTGCGCGCTTTTCCCCGCCCGATTTCGTGATCCGCGAAGATGATCTGGCGCGGGGGCTGGGCTGGGTGGCCGACAGCACGGCGGTGGCGGGCGACGGCGCGCCAAGGCCGGAAACCATGCCCGCCTTCATCGACAAGCCGCGCCTGCACAAGGCCGCCCGCGCGGCCTATCTGCGCGATTACGTTGCCTTTGGCTTTGAATGACGCCAACCCTGCGGCGTCATCGCCTTGCGCTGGCGGGCGTGGCGGATGCCCAGTTGACGTTCGCGCCAGATGATCGCGATTCCCGCCGCGACGACGATGGCCGAACCGGTCAGCATGGTCAGCGTCGGGGCTTCGTTGAAACCGACATAGCCGATCACCAGCGCCAGCAGGATCGAGGCATATTCGAACGGCGCCACCAGCGAGGCATCGGCATGGCGATAGGCCGAGGTCAGCAGGATCTGCCCGATCCCGCCCAGCAGGCCCGTGGCGATCATCATCACCAGCGTCCACCCCGTCGGCACCACCCAGCCAAAGGGCAGCGTGGTCAGCGCCAGCAGCGATGAGGTGATCGAAAACCAGAAAACGATGACCACCGTGCGTTCTTCCTGCACCAGCTTGCGGATGAAGATCTGGGCCAGCGCCGAACAGCTTGCCCCTGACAGGGCCAGCACCGCGCCAAGCGTCTGCGCCGTCGTCAGATGCGCGCTGTCGACGCCGAACCGGGGCAGCAGGACGATGACCACGCCGATCAGCCCGACCAGCACGGAAATCAGGCGAAAGGCGCGCACATCCTCGCCCAGAAACATCGCGGCAAAGATGACGGTCAGCAGGGGTGCGGCATAGCCGATGGCCGTCGCCTCGGGGAAAGGCAGATAGCCAAGGGCGGCAAAGTTCAGCGCCATCGCCGAGGTGCCGATAAAGCCGCGATAGAAATGTTTCATCGGCTGGCGGGTGCCGACGCCCTGCCGCAGTTCCCGCCGGATCGCCAGCCAGATGACGATCACCGGAATCGCGAAAAAGGACCGGAAAAACACCTGCTCCCCCGGTGGCGCCGCGTCCGAGGTCGCCTTGATCAGCGCGGCCATCAGGGTAAAGACGATAACGCTGGACAGTTTCAGGGCGATGCCCTTGCCTGACTGGCTCATGACAACCTTTCGACCGCCCAGAGGGCGGCATCTGCGACGGCGGGATCGGGGTCCTGGGTCAGGCGCTGCGCGCTGGCCCGCAATTCGGGGCGGCCGGAATTTCCGATGGCATACAGAACATTGCGCACGATCCGGTCGCGCCCGATGCGCTTGATCGGCGACCCGGAAAAGCGTTCGCGAAATCCGGCATCGTCCAGCGCCGCCAGATCGGCCAGGTCGGGGGCGCGATGGGGGCCGTGATAGCGCAGTTCGCTGGCCTCTTGCGCGAATTTGTTCCAGGGGCAGGCGGCAAGGCAATCGTCGCAGCCATAGATCCGGTTGCCCAGTTGCGGGCGGAATTCGGCCGGGACGGGCCCCTTGTGTTCGATTGTCAGATAGGAAATGCAGCGCCGCGCATCCAGTTGATAGGGCGCCGGAAAGGCATTGGTCGGGCAGGCGTCCAGACAGGCGCGGCAATTGCCGCAATGCGACACCTCGGCGCCGTCACCGGGCAGGTCGATGGTGGTAAAGATCGAACCCAGAAAGAACCAGCTGCCAAGGCGGCGCGACAGGAGGTTGGTGTGCTTGCCCTGCCAGCCCAGACCTGCCGCCTGCGCCAGCGGCTTTTCCATGACCGGGGCGGTGTCGACAAAGACCTTGATCTGTTCGCCGGGGCGCTGGTCCAGCAGCCAGCGACCGACGCGCTTCAGCCGCTTCTTGACCAGATCGTGGTAATCGCGGCCCTGCGCATAGACGCTGATCGCGCCCTTGTCGGACTGGCCGACGGTGTCCATCGGGTCGTAGCCCGGCGTATACAGTTCGGCCAGCATGATGACGGAACGCGCCTCGGGCCATAGCGCGGCGGGGCTGGCGCGCCAGTGGCTGCGCTCGGCCATCCAGCCCATGTCGCCGTGGCGGCCCTGTTCCAGAAAGGCGGCCAGCCGTTCGGGCAGGGCGGGGACCGCGTCGGGGCGGCAGATGCCGATGTCGGAAAACCCCTCGCTCCGCGCATGGTCCTGCAGCCGCGCCTTCGACGCGGCCGGGGTTTCAGAAATCGAGTTCGGCATAATGCGGCGCCGGGGGCACGCCCGGCAGGTGATCGGCCAGCAGGCTGCGAAAGGCGGGGCGCGACTTGATCGTCGCATACCATTCCTGCAGCAGTTCCGACCGGGTCCAGTCCACGTCCGAGATATAATCCAGACAGGAAAAATGCGCCGCCGCCGTGAAATCGGCCAGCGTCATCGTCGGCCCGGCCAGCCAGCGGCGGGTTTCCAGCAGCCCGGTCAGGTAATCCATATGATCCTTGATTGCCCGAAGGCCCGCCTTGACGGTGCGGCTGTCGGGGTAACCGGCCTTCATCACCTTTTTCCAGACGCGTTCGGTCATCACCGGCTGCGTCACCTCGGCGTTGAATTTGTCGTCGAACCACGCGCACAACCGGCGCACCTCGTAGCGGTCGGCGGGCGCGGTCGGCATCAGGGCCGGAATCGGATAGGTTTCATCCAGATATTCGCAGATCGCCTGGCTTTCGGCCAGCAGGCGGCCATCCATGCGCAGCACCGGCAGCTTGCCCGCCGGGTTGCGGCGCAGCAGTTCCGAGCCGGGTTCCCAATAGCGATCCTCGACCAGTTCGACCTCGATCCGCTTTTCGCCCAGAACCAGCCGGACCTTGCGGCAATAGGGCGACAGCGGGATGTGGTAAAGGCGGATGGTCTGCGAAGAGGACGAGGTATTCATTGCGCGGCTGGACCCGGACTTGTGGCTTTGGGCGGTGATACGCCCGCGGCTCTTGCGTTTCAACCGCGACGCATTGCCGATCCGGGATCAGCAGGCGTTTTCGCGCAGCGACAGCCCAGGGCAGCGGTCGCGCCCGTCGCGCGCGATGGTCGCCGCGCCATCGGCAATGGCCCTTGTGCGGCGCGATCCGGTATCGGGTCTGCGGCTTTTCGGGGCGGGCAGGATGCTGGCCAGCGCGGCGGCCTGACGGGTGGTCAGCTTGTCGGGCGTGGTGCCGAAATGGTGGCGCGCGGCGGCGTGGATGCCAAAGACGCCGGGGCCGAATTCGGCGACGTTCAGATAGACCTCGACGATGCGGCGCTTGGACCACAGGGCCTCGATCAGCGGGGTATAGGCGGTTTCCAGAACCTTGCGCGGCCAGCTGCGGCCCTGCCACAGATAGACGTTCTTGGCCGTCTGCTGGCTGAGGGTCGAGGCGCCGCGCGACGATCCCGAAGCCACGACCTTGCGGATTTCGGTCATGTCGAAACCCCAGTGATTGCAGAAATTCGCATCCTCGGCCGCGACGACGGAACGGATCATCACCGGCGCGATGTCGTGATAGCGGGTCCATTGCCGCGCGGTGCCGGGATGCTGGCGGGTTTCGGCCACGATGGTCCATGTCGTCGGCGGGTTTATCATGCTGTAAAACAGCACCAGCCCGACCATCAGCGCGGCAAAGCGCAGCCCAAGCCAGCGGACCCAACCCCAGAGCCACGCAAATAGGCCCCGAAACAAGCTGTTCCGGGACCGGCGTTCCGTATCAGAGAGGTTGCCACCCTGCCGCATGGGGGCGTGGTGTCATGATGACGGTGACAAGGTCAAGCGTTGACAGCAGACTGCGCGGGCGAGGCTGCTGAAATCAGCGCCCGATGGGGCCGGGATCGGGGACCGGGGGCACGTCGGTCGTGGGGGCCGCAGGCGGCGCGTCGGTGTCGGTGCCAGTGTTAGTGTTCGTGTTGGCGCCGGGTTGCGGTGCGACGGTTTCGTGCAGCCTGCCGCCCGCAAAGGCCTCGCGCAGGCGGTCTTCATCGGCATTCGACAGCGAGCTTTGCAGGACGCGGCCACGTTTGTTGAAAGCCTCGATCCGGGGCAGGACCTTGTCGGCCGTGACCTTGCGCAGTAGCACGAAAACCGCCGAGCCGCCGGGGACGACGGCATGGCTGACCTCGCGCATGAAATCGTCATTGATGCCGATATCGGTGAAGCGCCCGGCAATCGCGCCGGATGCCGCGCCCACCGCCGCGCCAAGCAGCGGGTTCAGGAACAGCACCCCGACCAGCGCGCCCCAGAAGCCGCCGCCGACCGCGCCCGCGGCGGTCAGGTTGACCGCCTGATGCAGGCGGATGTCATCTTCGGAACTGCGGGTGGCGACGACGACGTCATCCATTTCCAGCAGGTATTCCTTTTGCATCTTGACCAGTTCGGCGCGTAGCTCGAACCCGGTTGGCTCATCTTCGAATGCGATGACGATCAGATCGGACATGAGGGATTTACCTTGTGAGATTTCGGCTGTGACGGCCAACGCCGTGGCTGGCGGCTCTGTTCCGCCGCGCCTGCGTATTGTGCAGAGATTACATAAAATATCTGGAAAAGCGGTTCAGTTGTTAATCTTACGTTCACACCTGCAAGCGTAGAACATGGATGTGCAACGGGAAACGCGCCCGTATGTGGCCGCAAGGCCGAAGGTGGAACTGGTGTGGATCTGCCGCAGGCCCGTGATCGTGCCGCGGCAATCGAAAGGGGCGGCATGGCTGCCGCCCTTTTCTGTAACACCGGCCTGCCTTGTCGGCCTATTCGGCGGGGATGGCGTCGTTTTCGGCCACATCGGCCAGTGGGTATTTCAGATGCGCCAGCATCTCGGTCGGGCAGATCTGCAGGAAGTTGGCTTTTTCGGTTTCCCAATGGTTCAGGATCTCGGCACCCTTCAGGGACCCGGTTTCCTTGACATGGGTTTCGATCAGTTCCTTCAACTGGGCTTCCCAATGTGCATGTCCGATGGGGCAGGTCACCAGCGTTTCCGGGTTGATATAATCCGGCGCAATGCCGTCGGGATCATACAGATAGGCCATGCCGCCGGTCATGCCCGCGCCGAAATTTGCGCCGATCCGGCCCAGAATCACCGCCACGCCGCCGGTCATATATTCGCAACCATTGGTGCCGCAGCCCTCGATCACCACCTTCGCGCCCGAGTTGCGGACGGCAAAGCGTTCGCCCGCACGGCCCGCCGCGAACAGATAGCCATCGGTCGCGCCATACAGGACCGTGTTGCCGATGATCGTGTTGTCGGCGGCGACCAGCGGGCTGTCCATCGGCGGGCGCACGGTGATGGTGCCACCCGACAGGCCCTTGCCGACATAGTCGTTGGCATCGCCCGAAACCTCGATCTTCAGCCCCGGCGCGGCAAAGGCGCCAAGCGACTGGCCCGCCGAACCCGTCAGCCGCACGGTCAGGTGATCGGGTTGCAGTTTGTTGCGCATCCCGAAGGTCGAGACGATCATGCTGGAGGTCCGCGTCCCCACCGTGCGCAGCGTGTTGCGCACCGCATAGGACAGCTGCATTTTCTCGCCATCGCTGAAGAACCGCTCCGCATCGCGGATGATTTCGGCATCCAGCGTGTCCATCACGGCATTGCGCGGTTTGGAACGGTCATAGACGATCTTGTCCGCGCCATCGACAGTGATCAGCAGCGGGTTCAGGTCGAGATCGTCCAGCGATTTGTCGCCACGGCTGACCTGCGTCAGCAGATCGGCGCGGCCGATCACTTCGTCCAGCGAACGCGCGCCGATGCTGGCCAGCACCTCGCGCACTTCGGTCGCGTAGAAGGTGATCAGGTTCACGACCTTGTCCGCGCTGCCGGTGAACATGGCGCGCAGCTTTTCATCCTGCGTGCAGACGCCGACGGGGCAGGTGTTCGACTGGCACTGGCGCACCATGATGCAGCCCATCGCGATCAGGGCGGCGGTGCCGATGCCATATTCCTCGGCCCCCATCATCGCGGCCATGACGATGTCGCGGCCCGTGCGCAGCCCGCCATCGGTGCGCAGGGTGACGCGTTCGCGCAGCTTGTTCATCGCCAGAACCTGATGCGCCTCGGTCAGGCCCATTTCCCAGGGCAGGCCCGCGAATTTGATCGATGTCGCGGGGCTGGCGCCCGTGCCGCCGTTATGGCCCGACACCAGAATGATATCGGCCTTGGCCTTGGCCACACCCGCCGCAATCGTGCCGACCCCGGACGAGGCCACCAGCTTGACGGTGATCTTGGCGCGCGGGTTGATCTGTTTCAGGTCATAGATCAGCTGCGCCAGATCCTCGATACTGTAGATATCGTGGTGCGGCGGGGGCGAGATCAGCGTCACGCCCTTGGTCGAGTGGCGCAGGCGGGCGATCAGATCGGTGACCTTCATCCCCGGCAACTGGCCGCCCTCGCCGGGTTTGGCACCTTGGGCGACCTTGATTTCCAACTCCTCGCAGGCGTTCAGATATTCCGCCGTGACGCCAAAACGGCCCGAGGCAACCTGCTTGATCTTGGCACAGGGGTTGTCGCCATTCGGCAGCGGGTGGCTGTGGGCCGGATCCTCGCCGCCCTCGCCGCTGTCGGATTTTGCGCCGATGCGGTTCATGGCGATGTTCAGCGTCATATGCGCCTCGGGCGACAGCGCGCCGGGCGACATCCCCGGCGTCACGAAACGCTTGCGGATGCTGGTGATGCTTTCGACTTCCTCGATGGGCACGGGTTTGCCAAGCGATTTGATATCCAGCAGGTCGCGGATATGGATCGGCGGATTGGCCCGCATCTGCGCGGAATATTGTTTCCAGATATCATAGGACGCCTTGTCGCAGGCGAGTTGCAGCAGGCGCATGGTGTTGGCTTCCCATGCGTGTTTTTCGCCAGATCGCCGCGCCTTGTAGAAACCGCCGACCGGCAGCAGCCCGACCGCATCCTGACCAAAGCCCTTTGCCATGCGCCTCGATCAGCTTGGCCTGCGCCGTGCAGGCCGATGCCGGAAATCCGCGACTGCATGCCGGGGAAATATTCGGCGACCATGGCGCGGCTCAGGCCGACCGCCTCAAAGTTCAGGCCGCCGCGATAGGACGACAGGACCGAAATCCCCATTTTCGCCATGATCTTCAGCAGGCCCGCGTCGATGGCGTGGCGATACAGGTCCATGATGTCCTTCAGCTCACCCGCCAGCAGGCCGCGTTCGATCCGGTCGGCCAGCGTGGCCTGCGCCAGATAGGGGTTCACCGTGGTCGCGCCGCAGCCGATCAGCACCGCGAAATCATGCGGGTCGATGCAGTCGGATGCACGGACGTTCAGCGCGCAGAAGGTGCGCAGCCCCTTGCGGGTCAGCCAGCCGTGAACCGCGCTGGTCGCCGTGATCATCGGCACGCCGATGCGGGCATCGCTGATGCCTTCGTCGGTCAGGATGATATGGCCTTCGCCCGAACGCACGGCATCCTCTGCCTCGGCGCGGATCCGGGCCAGCGCCTCGCCCAGTGCATCCGGCCCGCCATCGGCGGCAAAGGTGCAGTCGATTTTCGTGACCTGTTCGCCGAACATCACGGACAGCGCCTCGAATTCACGATCGGCCAGGAAGGGGCTTTCCAGCATGGTGATTTCGGTCTGGGACGAGCTTTCCTCCAGCACGTTTTTCAGGTTGCCGAACCGCGTGCGCAGGCTCATCACGCGGTTTTCGCGCAAGCTGTCGATGGGCGGGTTGGTGACCTGGCTGAAGTTCTGGCGGAAGTAATGCGACAGCGGCCGATACTGGCGCGACAGCACCGCAGGCGGCGTGTCATCCCCCATCGAGGCCAGCGCCTCCTTGCCGTCCTCGCCCATCGGGGCCAACACCTGTTCGATCAGTTCGACCGTATAGCCCGCCGCGATCTGGCGGCGGCGCAGGTCGTCGCCCGCATGCAGCGGCAGTTCGTCCAGCTGGGCCATTTCCTCGGACGGCTGGATGACTTTTTCGACCCAATCGCCAAAGGGCAGGCTGGCGGCCAGCGTGTCCTTCATCTCGCGGTCGTGATAGAGGCGACCTTCGGCCATATCGACGGCGATCATCTGGCCGGGGCCAAGCGCGCCTTTTTCGACGACAAAAGCCTCGTTCACGGGGACCATGCCGATTTCCGAACCGGCGATCAGCAGCTTGTCCTGCGTCACGACATAGCGCATCGGGCGCAAGCCGTTGCGGTCCAGACCGCCGCAGACCCAACGGCCATCGGTCATGGCCAGCGCCGCCGGACCGTCCCAGGGTTCCATGATCGAATTGCAATAGGCATACATGTCGGCCCATGCGCGCGGCATGTCGGTCGTGGCCTTTGACCATGCTTCGGGCACCAGAATCGTCTTGACCATCGGGGCCGAACGGCCCGAGCGGACCAGAACCTCGAACACCGCATCCAGCGCCGCCGAATCCGACGACCCGCCCGGCACGATCGGTTTGATTTCGTCCGCCATCTCGCCAGCGGCATTGCTGGCCATGCGGATTTCATGGCTGCGCAGCCAGTTCAGGTTGCCTTTCAGCGTGTTGATTTCGCCGTTATGGGCCAGCATGCGGAAAGGCTGGGCCAGCCACCATTGCGGGAAAGTATTGGTCGAATAACGCTGGTGATAGATCGCGAATGACGATTCGAACCGTTCATCCTTGAGGTCGGGATAGAATTCCGCGACCTGTTCGGCCAGCATCATGCCCTTGTAGATGATCGACCGGCAGGACAGCGAGGCGAAGTAAAGCCCCGCGATCTGCGCTGCAATCGCCGCGCGTTCGATGCGGCGGCGGATGATATACAGCTCGCGTTCAAAGCGGATCTCGTCGATGTCCTTTTCGCAGCGGATCAGGATCTGTTCGATTTCGGGGCGCGTCGCATTGGCCTTTTCGCCCAGAACGCTGGTGTTCACGGGGACGTGGCGCCAGCCGTAGATATAGTGTCCCATGCGCAGGACTTCGGATCTGACGATGGTCCGGCAGCGTTCTTGCGCGGCAAAATCGGTGCGGGGCAGGAACACCTGGCCGACGGCGATCAGTTTCGACTTGTCGGGTTCATGCCCGGTGCGGCGGACCTGATCGTAAAAGAAGGGGACGGGGATCTGGACATGGATGCCCGCGCCGTCGCCGGTCTTGCCATCGGCATCGACCGCGCCACGGTGCCAGATCGCTTTCAGCGCGTCGATGCCGCTTTCGACGACCTTGCGGCTTGGCTTGCCCTCGATGGACACGACCAGCCCGACGCCGCAGGACGAATGTTCGTCTTCCTCGCGATACAGCGAATTCTGCGCCATCCAGTCGCGGCGGGCCTGCTCTGCGGCTTCCCAGTTGCTGTCGAATTCGGTCATGGCTTGGCTCCCTTCAGGCGGGGTTGGCTGGATCGGATGCGGGATCGGCGAAGAGCGCCTCGACCTCTGCTCCGGTCAGTTTTTCGGTGGGACCGGCAAAACCCCATGCGTCGGGTTTGCTGTCGAAATAGATTTCGTGGGCCAGCCGCATGTCGGACAGATCGTCCAGCAGGCCCGCCGACAGGTAATAATCGCTGCCCGGCTGGTTCATGCGAAACCACAGGGACGAACCGCAGCGGCGGCAAAAGGACCGGCTGGCCCATTCCGACGAGACATAGGTTTCCACCCATTCCGCCCCGGTCACCGTCAGCGCATCGGCGGGCACCATCACGGTCATCGACATCGCGCCATTGTTGCGCCGGCAGCTATCGCAATGGCAGGCGTGCAGATCGGCGCCCAGATCGCGCATCTGCACGCCCACCGCCCCGCACAGGCAGCGGCCGCTGCGGTCATGCAGCAGGGCGCCGGTCACAGCTTTGCCCCGGATTGCAGCGGGTCGCTGGCGCGGACCATCTGCAGGTCGCAGTCATATTGCGGCGTGGTGTCGCCGAAACCGGGCTGGCCGGGAAAGGCAAAGCGCACGGGCGTGTCGTTGTCTTCGACCGCATTGCCGGTCCAGTCGGTCGATTTTTCGGTCCCGCCATAGAAACGGCCATGGGCGCGGCTGATGAACTGGCTGCCCTGACGGTGGATCAGCAGATCGCCGGATTCGCTGTAGGTTTTCAGGTCGAACTGCGTGACCTCCAGCGCGACGCCGCTGATTTCGGTCGTTTCGCCGGTCAGGATGTCATGGCCGACATGGTGCAGACGCTCGCCCGTGTTCGAGACGGTCCAGAAATCGAAATCGTCGCGCCCGCTGTCCAGCAGGGTCGAGAAAGACGCATGGTCGGGTGAATCGTCCACCAGCGTATCGGCCAGCCCGGACAGCAGGTTGCGGCTTTGCATCCAGCGGGTTTCGACGTCGATGCGCGATTCATAGACCGGCCCGTCGGGGGTAAAGATCGTGACGCGCTGATCGCCCGCCTGATCGGCGGTGCAACGATAGTGCTGCGACACGGTGCAACTGCGGTTCTGGACGGTGATTTCCAGCGTGCAGCCAGCGGGCGGCGTGAAAATACCTGCGGCGGCAGCGGGTTGTGCCGAAAGGGTCATCATTGCTGCCGTAACTCCAAAGGCGGCGGTCAGAATCGGCATCGGGGAAAAGAAGTTACGAAACATCTGCATCCTGCCTTTCGTCATTCCGCCGCGATGCGCGACGCATTGGTCAGATATTCGGCGATGCTGTCGGCGGCTTCGCGGCCGTCGCGGATCGCCCAGACAACCAGACTTGCGCCGCGCACGATATCGCCCACGGCATAGACGCCGGGCAGGCTGGTCGCATGGGTCTGGAAATCGGCCTTGATCGTGCCCCAACGGGTGACCTCCAGCCCGTCGACACCCCACAGGCGCGGGATTTCTTCGGGTTCAAAGCCAAGCGCCTTGATGACCAGATCGGCGGGTTCGTCGTAATCGGCGCCCTCGATCAGTTCGGGGCTGCGGCGGCCCGACACATCGGGGGCGCCAAGCCGCATCTTGTGCACCCGGACCGATCCCACGCGCGGATCTCCCACGCGCGGATCGCCGTCCACGTCGATTTCCTGCGCGGTCGCGGCTTCGCCGGTGACATGGCCCGCGAAGGCGCCGGGGGCGGACAGCCAGACGAATTCGACGCCCTCTTCCTCGGCGTTTTGAACCTCGCGCTGCGAGCCGGGCATATTGGCGCGGTCGCGGCGATACAGGCATTTCACCGACGTCGCGCCCTGACGGATCGCGGTGCGCACGCAATCCATCGCGGTATCGCCGCCGCCGATGACGACGACGTTCTTGCCCTGGGCGTTCAGTTCGCCATCTTCGAAATCGGGAACCTCGTCGCCCAGATCGACCTTGTTCGAGGCGGTCAGGTAATCCAGCGCCCGCACGACCCCGCGTGCATCGGCATTGTCGATGTCCAGATCGCGGGTCTTGTAAACGCCGGTCGCGATCAGCACCGCATCATGGCGGCCCCGGATCGCGTCAAAGCTGATATCCTCGCCGACATTCTGGTTCAGCACGAATTCGACCCCGCCCTGCGCCAGATGGGCATTGCGGCGTTCGACCACGTCCTTTTCCAGCTTGAAGCCGGGGATGCCATAGATCAGCAGCCCGCCCGCGCGGTCGTGGCGGTCATAGACGGTGACCTGAAAGCCCATGCGGCGCAGGCGGTCGGCGGCGGCCAGCCCGCCCGGACCCGCGCCGATGATGCCGATGGATTCGGCACGTTCGACCGATGGCGCGATGGCGCGGACCCAGCCCTGTTCCCATGCCGTGTCGGTGATGTATTTTTCGATCGCGCCGATGGTGACGGTGCCATGGCCGGATTGTTCGATGACGCAATTGCCTTCGCACAACCGGTCCTGCGGGCAGATGCGGCCGCAGATTTCGGGGAAAGTGTTGGTTTCCTGCGACCGCAGATAGGCTTCTTCGGTGCGGCCTTCGGCGGTCAGGTGCAGCCAGTCGGGGATATTGTTGTGCAGCGGGCAATGCGACTGGCAATAGGGCACGCCGCATTGGCTGCAGCGGCTGGCCTGTTCGGTCGCCTTCGCCTCGGCGAATTCACGGTAGATTTCGTGAAAATCATGCGAGCGGTCTGCCGCGTCACGTTTCTCGGGCATCTCGCGGCCGATCGTGACGAATTTCAGCATCTTTTGCGTGGCCATTGCTGCGCATCCCCGGTGAACAATCCTTGTCCACAGGGAATACGCGCTGGCCCCGTCAATTAAAAGTCAGTTCTGCTTACCTATTTTACGTTTTCCAGGCCCGGCGGGTTAATTTTTTCCGCTGATGGGTGAAAAATAGGTCAGCAAGATTTACCCAATTGTCGCCAGCCCCAGCAAAGCCACGCTGCCGACGATGATTCGCCACCAGGCGAACAGGGCATATCCATGTGCGGAAATATAACCCAGAACGCCCTTGACGACGACGATGGCGGCCAGAAAGGCGCAGACAAAGCCGATGATGACATTGGACAGGGCCGCCCCTTCCAGCAGGTCCCGGTTCTTCATCAGGTCATAGGTGAAGGCGCCCAGCATGGTTGGCATGGACAAATAAAAGCTGAACTCTGCTGCGGAACGCTTGTCCGCGCCCAGAAGCAGCGCGCCAACGATGGTCGAGCCGGAACGCGACACGCCGGGGATCAGCGCCAGACATTGGAACAGGCCGATCTTGATCGCCATGGGCAGGGGAAAATCCTCGGCCCGGAAATGGCGCGGATGATCGGCCAGCTTGTCCACGACCAGCAGGATCACGCCGCCGACGATCAGCATCGCGGCAACCAGCGCGGGCGTTTCGAACAGCACCGATTTGATGAAACCATGCAGCAACACGCCGACAAAGGCCGCAGGCAGAAAGGCCAGCAGCGCGCCGGTCAGGAACCGCCGCGATTCACTGTTATGGCTGGCGGTCGTGATCAGATGCCACAGCTTGGTCGAATAGACCCCCAGCACCGCCAGAATCGCACCCAACTGGATCAGCACCTCAAAGGTGCGGCCGGGCGAATCGAATCCCAGAAAATGGCCGACAAGCAAAAGATGCCCTGTCGAGGAAACCGGGATGAATTCGGTCAGCCCTTCGAGCAGCCCCAGAATGGCCGCGACGATCGTGTTGTGTTCCATCAGTTCCGGCGCAGTTGCTTGGCTGTGTCGATGATCGATTCGTATTGGCCAAGCGGGCGGAAGCGCCACAGATATTCACCGATCACGGCACCTGTCGCGGTCGGCTCGATCCCCAGATCCGCAAAGCCGGGCGTGTCCTGGCCGCGGATATTGTCGTGGCGCAGTTGCCTGACCTGATCCCTGGTCAGGATGCGGTTGGTCAGCAGCCCGCCCGACACGACCTGCACCGCGTCCAGAACGCCGCCCATGATCCCCGCCATCCACAGCGGCAGGCCCAGAATCAGGCGGCGGCGGTCGACGGTCTTCAGGACCTGCTGCGCGATTTCGCGCATGGACATGACATCGGGACCGGCCAGTTCATAGATGCCGGGCTGCAGCCTGCCTTCGGCGCCCATCGCGCCGACGCGGGCGACATCCATGACATAGACCGGCTGGAGCCTTGCCCCGGCGCCCGGAACCGCAAGGATCGGGCCAAAGCGGGTCATGCCGGCCAGGCGGTTGTAGAAGCTGTCGTCCGAACCAAAGATCACCGAGGGACGCAGGATCACCGCATCCGCGCGATGTTCCAGCACGGCGGCTTCGCCCTGCCCCTTGGTCGCGGCATAGCGGCTGTCCGATCCTGCATCGGCACCAAGCGCCGAGACATGGACCAGATGGGGCACAGCCAGTTGCGCCGACAGCCGCGAGATCCGGCCCGCAGCTTCGACATGAACGGCGTCAAAGGTGTTGCGCCCCTGACGGACGATGATGCCGACGCAGTTCACGACGGCATCCGCATCGGTCATCGCGGCCTGCACCGACAGGTCGTCGCGGACGTTGCAAAAGACCGGCTCGACCTGACCCGGCGCACCATAGGTGCGCACAACCCCGGCCTCGTTCGGCCTGCGGACGGCGACGCGGACGCGCCAGCCCTGTTCGGCCAGCATTCGCGTGATCTGCCGGCCAAGGAACCCCGAGCCGCCATAAACGGTGACCAGTTTCGCTACGGACATGCGCCGCTCCTTTGGTAGGTGCCCTCCCGCTCATTACCCAAGCTGCCCGCCAGCGGCAAGCACCGTGCGGCGCCCTGTCACGGGCACAGCGGCGGAAACACCGGGGATCGTCGCGATTTTCACCCCGCACCGAAAGCTGTGGCAGAAAGAAATGAAGAATTTGCAAAATTTCTGTCATGGCCCCGTTGACACCCCTGCGGGCTGGGTCTAAATCCCGCCTCCACAACACCGGCCCAGGTGGCGGAATTGGTAGACGCGCACGGTTCAGGTCCGTGTGCCGCAAGGCGTGGAGGTTCGAGTCCTCTTCTGGGCACCATTAAAAAGCCCGTGATCCCGAAACGGATCGCGGGCTTTTTAATTTTCCGGACATGGCCCGAAATATGGCCCGAAAACGCCATCTGCGGGGCGGATATGTTCAGCGAACTGTCATCCACAAGATATGGAACTGTTCCCGCTGTTATGCGGCGGTGTCACAATCATCCGCTAGATATGCTGCTGAACAGCATTGCATTGGGGATGGCCATGAACCCCTGGTGGAAGACCTCTGTCACGATCAACCGCGCCCTATGCGGCAACAAGACCGAACCCTTGTGCTCGCGCGTCTATCGCCAGCAACCTTCGGCGGCGCGGTCGGCCTTTATCCGGGCCATGGATCTGTTCTTCAAGGAACAGGACCATTGCGCGATGATCCATTCGCGCTGGAACGAACTGCACGACGCCTGCACGATGGCGCAGGATGTGGGGCGCATCCGGGCTGGAATGTGACCGCGAAAAGGGATTAGACGGGGCCAGACAGATTTCCGGGGCCCCCGCATGAGCATCCATCTTTACCAGCACGACCTGCCTGACGATCTTGACCTTGGGCCGGTGGTTGCGATCGACACCGAAACCATGGGGCTGGACCCGCGCCGCGACCGGCTGTGTCTGGTGCAGATGTCGTCGGGCGATGGTGCCGCGCATCTGGTCCAGATCGCCCGTGACCAGCGCGAGGCGCCCAATCTGGTGCGGATGTTGGCCGATCCCGATGTGCTGAAACTGTTCCATTACGGGCGTTTCGACATTGCCGCGCTGGAGGCGGCCTTTGGCGTCGTCACCGCGCCCGTCTGGTGCACCAAGATCGCGTCCAAGATGGTGCGGACCTTCACCGACCGGCACGGGCTGAAATACCTGCTGTCCGAACTGGTGGGCGTCGATATTTCCAAGCAGCAGCAGACCAGTGACTGGGGCGCGGCGGATCTGACCGATGCGCAGCTGGAATACGCGGCCTCGGACGTGCTGTATCTGCACAGGCTCAAGGCCGAACTGGAAAGGCGGCTGGAGCGCGAGGGCCGGACCGGCCTGGCGCAGGCCTGTTTCGATTTCCTGCCCGCCCGCGCCCATCTGGATCTGATGGGGTGGGGGGATGAAAATGACATTTTCCGGCATTAGATAGCTGCCATGAACGCATATATCGACACCGCCCGCCGCGTCATCACCACCGAAGCCGAAGGTCTGGCCCGGTTGGCTGACAGCCTTGATGACGGCTTTGCCCGCGCGATTGAACTGATCCTGGCGGCGAAAGGCCGCGTGATCGTGTCGGGCATGGGCAAATCCGGTCATATCGGGCGCAAGATCGCGGCGACATTCGCATCCACGGGGACGCCCGCGCAATTCGTCCACCCGGCCGAGGCCAGCCATGGCGATCTGGGCATGGTCACGCAGGGCGATGTCGCGCTGGTGCTGTCGAATTCCGGCGAAACGCCCGAACTGGCCGATCTGATCGCCCATACCCGGCGCTTTCAGATCCCGCTGATCGGCGTCGCCAGCAAGGCGCAATCGACGCTGCTGCGTCAGGCCGATGTGGCGCTGGTCCTGCCCGCCGCGCCCGAGGCCTGCGGGACCGGGATCGTGCCTTCGACCTCGACCACGATGACATTGGCGCTTGGCGATGCCCTCGCGATCGCGCTGATGGAACATCGCAAGTTCACCCCCGAACATTTCCGCACCTTCCACCCCGGCGGCAAGCTGGGGGCGCGGCTGTCGCGGGTCGGCGACCTGATGCATCGCGACATTCCGCTGGTCGCGGAAAACGCGCCGATGTCGGATGCGCTGCTGGTCATCAGCCAAAAGGGTTTCGGCGTCACCGGCGTCACCGATGGCAGCGGCGCGCTGGTTGGCATCATCACCGACGGCGACCTTCGCCGCCATATGCAGGGGCTGCTGGACCAGACCGCGGCGCAGGTGATGACCCGCAATCCGCGCACCATCCAATCCGACGCGCTGGCCGAATCCGCGCTGGCCGAGATGCAGGACCGCAAGATCACCAGCCTGTTCGCGGTTCAGGACGGGCGGCCCGTCGGCATCCTGCATATCCACGATTTCCTGCGGATCGGGGCGGTCTGAGATGACGCGGACCCGGATCGTCGGCTGGCTGCGCGTGATCCTGCCGCTGACGGCGCTGGTGATCCTGTCGACGCTGTTCCTGCTCGGCAGGAAACCCGAACCGGGCGCGTCGCTGCCCTATGCCGATGTCACGCCCGAGGAACTGGCCGCGCGCCCGCAGATCACCCAGCCCCGCTTTGCCGGGGTTGCCGGCGACGGGACGGAAATCGCGGTCGAGGCGAAAAGCGCATCCCCCGGACAGCAGGACGGGCGCAGCACCGTGGATGAGGTGCGGCTGACCCTGACCGGCACCGATGGCGTCGTCGCCCATGTCGATGCGCAGCAGGGCGAGATGATGGGCCAGCAGTTGCGGCTGGCCGATGATGTCCGCATGGATACCTCGACCGGATGGGTGCTGACCTCGCAGGAATTGCTGGCCGAACTGGATCAGGGCACGCTGCGCTCCGACAGCCGGGTCGATGTCACTGCCCCGTTCGGCGAGCTGACGGCAGGCGGGATGACGCTGCGCCGCACGCCTGACGGGGCCGGCAACCATGTTCTTGATTTGAATGGTGGAGTGCGGATGTTATATCGCCCGTGATCCGCTGATGCTGCTGACTCGCCGGCCTGACCCTGGCCGGGCGTCCCTTGAAAGGGTTTCCGATGCCTCGATTCCTTTGCGCTGCCTTCGCCGCTCTGGCCCTGATGCTGCCTTTTTCGGCGGTGGGGCAAAGCGTCAGCTTTGGCCAGCGCGCGGATGTGAAGGCCCCGGTCGAGGTGACGGCCGACAATCTGTCGGTCGATCAGGCCAGCGGGCTGGCGACATTCACCGGCAATGTCGTGATCGGGCAGGGGGCGATGCGGCTGGCGGCGGACAAGGTGACCGTGACCTATGCGCAGGGCGGCCAGAACCGTATCAGCGCGCTGCAGGCCACCGGCAATGTCACGCTGGTCAACGGTCCCGACGCGGCCGAGGCGGCGCGCGCCGATTACAGCGTCGACAGCGGCAATGTCATCCTGACCGGCGATGTCGTGCTGACGCAGGGCCAGAATGTCCTGTCGGGCGAAACGGTCGAGGTGAACCTTGCCACCGGCACCGCCAATGTCGCGGGTCGCGTGCGTTCGGTCTTTCAGCCGGAATCCCGCCCATGAGCGTGGTCGGGGCAGGGCAGGGCGATGGCGCAACCGGCCTGGGCGCAACCGGCCTGAATGTGCGCGGGCTGCGCAAAAGCTATCGCAACCGCCCGGTGATCCGCGATGTGTCGATGGAACTGGCGCGGGGCGAGGTCGTGGCGCTGCTGGGGCCGAACGGTTCGGGCAAGACGACATGCTTTTACTGTATCGCCGGGCTGGTCGCGCCGGATGCGGGGCAGGTGCTGATCGACGGCGCGAATGCCATCGCCTTGCCGATGTTCCGTCGCGCCCGCATGGGCATCGGCTATCTGCCGCAGGAAATGTCGATCTTTCGCGGCCTGACGGTCGAACAGAACATCAATTCCGTGCTGGAACTGGTCACCCGCAACGCCCATCACTGTCAGGAACGGCTGGAGGAGTTGCTGGGCGATTTTTCCATCGGCCATCTGCGCGGCGCATCGGCCATGGCGCTGTCGGGGGGCGAAAGGCGGCGGGTCGAGATCGCGCGCTGCCTTGCGGCAAATCCGCGCTATCTGTTGCTGGACGAACCCTTTGCCGGGGTCGATCCGATTGCCGTCGCTGAAATCCGCGGTCTGGTCCATGACCTGAAAAGCCGTGGCATCGGCGTGTTGATCACCGATCACAACGTCCGCGAAACCCTTGGGATCGTGGACCGCGCCTATATTCTGCACGACGGCCATGTCCTGCGTTCCGGCACGGCCGAGGAAATCGTCGCCGACCCGCAGGTCCGTCAGGTCTATCTGGGCGAAGGCTTTCGCATGGGCTGATGGTTGTGCGCGGCGCGGTCCTGCGCGCATGACGCGAATCCGCCGGTTCATCCATGCCCGTTGACAGATGCGCGGACCTGTCCCCAAATGAGGTGATGGGAACGTGGCCTTGGCTTCTCTTTCCCAGACACATCCCGACCGGCGCGGGTCGGACGCTCTGCGCCCAAGGGCAACCGAAAGGACATAACATCATGCGCTACCAAATCAGCGGAAAACAGATCGATGTCGGCGAAGCACTGGCCTCGCATGTCAAAACCGAACTGGGTGCCACGGTCGAGAAATACTCGCAGCGGCCGACGGATGCGACGGTGACGTTTTCGCGCAGCGCTCATGAGTTTCTTTGCGATTCGGTTGTGCATCTGTCCACCGGCCTGACCGCGCAGGCGCAGGGCCGGGCCACCGAAATCTATGCGGCATTCGAACAAAGCCGCGAACGCATGGACAAGCAGCTTCGCCGCTACAAGCGCCGGATCAAGGATCACAAGAAGGATCGGGTCGAACCGGTTGCCTTTGAAACCGCCGGGCTGTATGTGCTCGCCTCTGATGAAGATCAGTGGGAAATGAAAGACGACGGTCTGCCCCAGCCCATGATCATCGCTGAAATGGAAACCCGGGTTCCCACCCTTTCCGTCGGCGAAGCGGTCATGCAGATGGAACTGGCAGGCAAGCCGCTTTTCGTGTTCCGCAACGAACAACATGGTGGCGTGAACGTCGTCTATGCCCGCGAAGATGGCAACGTCGGCTGGATTGATCCCCGCAACCTCACGAACTGAACCGCTGCACCCGCAGCAAGTCGTCCCGGTTGCCATTTGCAGCCGGGACTGGGATAATTGGATATGCAGATCGTAGATATTCTGGCCCCGGCGGCGGTCAAGACACTCTCGCAGACGACCAGCAAGAAACGCCTTTTCCAGGATATCGCGGAAATGGCACGCCAGGTCTACGGCGTCGATGCCGTGCAGACGCTGGATGCGCTGCAGGAACGCGAAAGCCTTGGGCCGACCGGCGTGGGTCATGGCGTGGCCCTGCCCCATGCCCGGCTGCATGGGCTGGACCATGTCGTGGGGCTGTTCCTGCGTCTGGACAAGCCGCTTGATTTCGATGCCGTGGACCGCCAGCCGGTCGATCTGATCTTTGCGCTGCTCGCGCCCAAGAATACCGGCGTCGATCACCTCAAGGCGCTGGCGCTGGTGTCGCGGACGCTGCGCGATCAGGATCTGCGCGCCAAGCTGCGGGTGAATGACGATGCGGTAACGCTGCATGCGCTGCTGTCCGCCGCGCCGGGCATCAAGGCCGCGTAATTTTCCCGCAAGAGTTGCTGATTTCGGCGCGGGGATGGGCTATGCTGTCCCCGTTCCGTTCGTATCAAGTGGAGGTGATGCAAGATGGACAAGAAATCCCCGCCCCCCGCGCAACCGACCAGCACCGGGCGTTTCCGTCATTTCGTCCGGCAAGAGCGTGAATCGGGCATTCACCCCGCCATTCGCGCCCTGCATTCCCGCGCCAAGGGCGAGGCGGTCGGCCAGGGCCGCGCCGTTCAATATGCGCGGATCGAACGCGGCCACACGGCCTGATTGCGGTCTGCGCCAAAGCAAAACCGGGCCAAAGCAAAACCGGCCGGGGCGCGTTGCCCGGCCGGTTTTTTTCATGCCTGCGTGATACGTCTTAGCTGCGCACCAGCTTTTCATAGATATCCGACACCTCGCGCGCGATCGGGCCGACGGTAAAGCTGTAATCGCCGATCTGGGCGACCGGGGTGACCTCGGCCGCGGTGCCGGTCAGCCAGCATTCTTCGAAATCGGCCAGTTCCTCGGGCAGGATGCGGCGTTCGTGAACGGTGCGGCCCGCGTCCTTCAGCAAGGCGATGATGGTCTGGCGGGTGATTCCGTTCAGGAAACGGTCGGCCAGCGGGGTGTGGACCTCACCGCCCTTGGTGAAAAAGATGTTGGCGCCGGTCGCCTCGGCCACGAAACCCTCCCAGTCCATGAACAGCGCATCCGAACAGCCTTTTGCCTCGGCGGCGTGTTTCGACATGGTGCAGATCATGTAAAGCCCCGCTGCCTTGGCTGCGGTCGGGATGGTTTCGGGGCTGGGACGCTTCCATTTCGCGATGTCCAGTTTCGCGCCCTGCCATTTCGCATCGCCGTAGTAATTGCCCCATTCCCAGGCGGCGATGGCGATGCGCACCGGGTTGCCCTTGGCCGAGACGCCCATCTCGGGGCCGGAACCGCGCCACATCACCGCGCGGACATAGGCGTCGGTGAAGCCGTTGGCCTGCAGCACCTGTTCCTTGGCCGCGTCGATTTCCTCGGCCGTGAGGGGTGATGGCATGTCCAGCAGCCGCGCCGATTCGATCAGGCGCAGCGAATGTTCATGGCCCTTGAAGATCTTGCCGGCATAGCAACGCTCGCCTTCGAAAACAGAGCTGGCATAGTGCAGGGCGTGGGTCAGGATATGCACCTGCGCATCGCGCCAATCGACCAGTTCGCCATCCAGCCAGATTTTCCCGTCACGATCGTCATAAGCGCCAGCCATTACCTTGTTCTCCGCTTTAGTTAAGAATGTTGCGCGGTTATCCGGTTCAATCGGAATAAAGTTGCCCAACTTGTCATTCCGGCTATCCATTCGTGATTGGAAAGTCAACAAGTCTGACGTAATAAGTGCCAGCACATCACGGGTATCGCAGGGGTCGCCATGCAAAAAGAGGGTTCTATCGTCGGGAATCACAGCGAAAATCTGCTGTTTCTGACCGATGACCAGATCCGGCAGGGGATCGAGGCGCTGTATTTTTCCTATCGCGCCTTTACCTCGGACCCCGATCTGATCCTGCAGGACATCAACTATGGCCGCGCCCATCACCGGGCGCTGTATTTCATCAACCGCGAACCGGGGCTGACGGTGACCGCGCTTTTGGATGTGCTGCGCGTGACCAAGCAATCGCTGAACCGCGTCCTGCGCACCCTGATCGAGGACGGGCTGGTCGACAGCCGCGTCGGCCGCCGTGACCGCCGCGAAAGGTTGCTGTTCCTGACCGAAAAGGGGCAGGAGCTGGAACGCCGCCTGTCCGAACCGCAACGCGCGCGGGTGCGCAGCGCCTATCGCAACGCGGGGCCTCAGGCGGTTGCCGGGTTTCGTCAGGTGCTGGAATCCATGATGGATCGCGATACCCTGCGCCAGTTCCACGCGATGCGCGACGACGCCCAGCAATGAGCCCAGCAATGAGATCCGCCGAATGAGCCAGCCGGAAACGCATATCCTTGTCGTCGATGACGACGAACGTATCCGTGCGCTGCTGGGCAAGTTCCTGCGCCGCAACGATTATCTGGTAACGACGGCGCGTGATGCCGAACAGGCGCGGCGGCTGTTGTCGGGTCTGGAATTCGACCTGATCGTGCTGGACGTGATGATGCCGGGCGAAGATGGCTATTCCCTGACCCGCAGCCTGCGCAAGAAACGCGCCACGCCGATCCTGCTCTTGACCGCCAAGGGTGAAACCGGCGACCGGATCGAGGGGCTGGAAAGCGGCGCCGACGACTATCTGCCCAAGCCCTTCGACCCGCGCGAATTGTTGCTGCGGATCGGCGCGATCCTGCGCCGCGTGCCGGTGTCAGAGGCAAAGGGGCCGCAGTTCCTGACCCTTGGTCGTCTGCGCTATGACATTGAAAAAAGCGAACTTTGGCAGGGTGAAAATCTGATCCGCCTGACCGGGACGGAACAGGCGCTGATGCGCAGGTTGGCCGCATCGGTGGGCGAGGCGGTCAGCCGCGCCGATCTGATCGAGGATCTGGGCCGCGCGCCCGCTGATGATGCAGGCGAAAATTCCGAACGCGCCATTGACGTTCAGATCACCCGCCTGCGCCGCAAGATCGAACTGGACCCGAAAGAGCCGCGTTTCCTGCAGACCGTGCGGGGCACCGGCTATATGCTGGTGCCCGACTAGGCCGGCAGGCTCAGGCCGCTTCGCGTTCCGGATACAGCGCCCAAAGCGCCAGCAGCGGCGCGTCGTCTGCGGATTTCATCGCATGGACGACATTGGGCGGGTTGTAGAAGCTGCCGCCCATGCCGGGGGTGAACCAGTCCGGACCGCTGTGGTTGCGGAACTGGCCGGGCGACAGGACCAGATAGGTTTCCTCGGGTTTGTGCTGGTGGTCGGGATAGCGCGTGGCGGGGGCCAGCAGGCTGAGACCGATCCAGACATCCCCGCGATGTTCGATCCCGCCGGGGCCAATCAGCATGGCATTGGCGTGGTTGTCGTCGAATTCCGGGGTGGTATCGCCTTCGCGCCCCGAAGGGCGCCAGCACATCAGCGGCGCCAATTCGCGCAACGCGTCAAACAGCGCATCCAGATCGGCGGCGCCCGTCGGTTGGTTCAGCGCGGGTTCCAGCCATGAACAGACGGGCAATTCGGCGGGGGCGGCCCCGCCCTCGACCGCCTGGGCCAGCGCCTGTTCGATCCTGTCCAGCGATATTGCCGCCGCGGGTTCCGGCGCGCGCGCCCGCATGGCGGGCAGGGCGGTATCGACAAGGCGTTGAAGTGCTGCGGGGCGCGGCATGGTGGCCTCCAGGGCAATGACACGGGGCATGGAACATGAACGGCCGCGGCAGGGCAATCCCCGCCGGTCGCGGCATCCGCCAAAGGTCGCAGATGCGACAGGGGGCCAGATGCGACAGGGGGCCAGATGCGACAAGGGGCAGGTCCCGCGACCCGCCCCTTGCCCCTGTGTCTGTGCCGCTGCGTTACGATCAGGCCAGACGGCCGTGGCAATGCTTGAACTTTTCGCCCGAGCCGCAGGGGCAGGGGTCATTGCGCGAGGGGTTGCCCCAGGTTGTCGGGTCGCCCGCGTCAAAGCCCGGCGCGCGTGCGCTTGGTTCGCCGCCCTCGGCTTCTTCGTGGGTGGCCTGCATCTGGCGTTGCGCGGCGGCCTGTTGTTCGGCGTATTCGCGGATCATCTGTTCACGTTCGGCATCGGTCAGCGGGCGGATGCGTGCCAGTTGCTGCGTGACCGCGCCGCGCAGGCCGTCCAGCAGGCGTTCGAACAGTTGGAAGCCTTCGGTCTTGTATTCGGACAGCGGGTCGCGCTGCGCATAGCCGCGGAAACCCACGACGGAACGCAGATGTTCCAGCGTGATCAGATGTTCGCGCCATTTGCCGTCGATCTGTTGCAGCAGGATCTGCTTTTCGATCTGGTTCATGTTTTCGGCGCCGAACTGTTCGATTTTCTGCGCCATATAGTCGTCGGTCGCGGCCAGAATTTTTTCGGCCACGCTTTCCTGATCGACGCCGTCTTCCTCTATCCAGTCGGTGATCGGCAGGTCCATGTTCAGCCGGTCGATCACGGCGCCTTTCAACCCCGTCACATCCCATTGTTCCGCATAGGATTTCGCGGGCATGAATTCCTCGACCAGATCGTCGATCACCTGTTCGCGCATGTCGCGGGTGATGTCGCTGACGTCTTCGGATTGCATGATTTCCAGACGCTGGCTGAAGATCGCCTTGCGCTGGTCGTTCATCACATCGTCGAATTTCAGCAATTGCTTGCGGATGTCGAAGTTGCGGCCTTCGACCTTGGCCTGGGCGCGTTCCAGCGATTTGTTCACCCAGGGGTGAATGATCGCCTCGCCTTCCTTCATGCCAAGCGTGGACAGCACCTTGTCCAGCCGTTCCGAGCCGAAGATCCGCATCAGGTCGTCTTCCAGCGACAGGAAGAACAACGAGCGGCCGGGGTCGCCCTGACGGCCCGAGCGGCCGCGCAGCTGGTTGTCGATGCGGCGGCTTTCGTGGCGTTCGGTCGACAGGACGAACAGCCCGCCCGCGTCCAGAACCGCCTGTTTTTCCGCGGCGTGCTCGGCTTCGATACGGGCGCGCAATTCGTCGGGATGGGCCTCGGGGTCGGCGGCCAGCGCCTCCATCACCTTCATCTCGACATTGCCGCCCAGCTGGATGTCGGTGCCGCGACCCGCCATGTTGGTGGCAATGGTGACGGCGCCCAGCTTGCCCGCGTCGGCGACGATCTTCGCCTCTTGTTCGTGCTGGCGCGCGTTCAGGACGTTATGGGCGATGCCCTGCTGGGTCAGGATATTCGCCAGCATTTCTGATTTCTCGATCGAGGTGGTGCCGACCAGAACCGGCTGGCCCTTGGCATGGGCCTCTTTCAGGGCCTCGATCACGGCATCGTATTTCTCGGCCGCCGTGCGGTAAACGCGGTCATGTTCGTCGATGCGCTGGATCGGGCGGTTGGTCGGAACCTCGACCACGCCCAGCTTATAGATCTCGGCGAATTCCTCGGCCTCGGTGGCGGCGGTGCCGGTCATGCCCGACAGCTTGTCATACAGGCGGAAATAGTTCTGGAAGGTGACCGAGGCCAGCGTCACGTTCTCGGGCTGGATGGTGACGCGTTCCTTGGCCTCGATGGCCTGATGCAACCCGTCGGACAGGCGACGGCCCTTCATCATCCGGCCGGTGAATTCGTCGATCAGGACAATTTCATCGTCGCGCACGATGTAATGCTGGTCCTTCTGGAACAGCTTGTGCGCGCGCAGGGCCTGGTTGATGTGGTGGACGATGGTGGTCGATTCCGGGTCATACAGCGTCTGCCCTTCGGGCAGGACGCCCGCCTCGTGCAGGCGGTTCTCCAGATATTCGTTGCCCTCTTCGGTATAGGTCGCGTTGCGGGTCTTTTCGTCCAGCGTGTAATGGTCGGGCGTCAGTTCCGGGATGAAGGCATCCAGCGTCACATACAGTTCCGAACGGTCCTGCGAGGGGCCGGAAATGATCAGCGGCGTGCGCGCCTCGTCGATCAGGATGCTGTCCACCTCGTCGACGATGGCAAAGAAATGCCCGCGCTGCGTCATCTGGTCGATGGCGCCCTTCATATTGTCGCGCAGGTAGTCAAAGCCCAGTTCGTTGTTCGTCGCATAGGTCACGTCGGCCTGATAGGCCGCGCGCTTTTCCTCGTCGGGCTGGAACGGGTAGACGACGCCGGTGGTCAGGCCAAGGGCGCCGAACACCTTGCTCATCCATTCGCCGTCGCGTTTGGCAAGGTAGTCGTTCACGGTGACGACATGCACGCCCTTGCCCGCCAGCGCGTTCAGATAGGCGGGGAAGGTCGCCATCAGCGTCTTGCCCTCACCCGTTTTCATTTCGGAAATATTGCCCTGATGCAGGAAAATCCCGCCCATCAGCTGCACATCGAAGGCGCGCAGGCCAAGCGCGCGGCGCGCGCCTTCGCGACAATTGGCAAAGGCCTCGGGCAGCAGCTTGTCCAGGCTTTCGCCGGATTGCGCGCGGCCCTGCAATTCGCGGGTCTTGCCGATCAGATCCGCATCCGACATCGCCTGAAACTGCGGTTCCAGTGCGTTGATCTGTGCGACGATGGGGCGGGTTGCCTTGATCTTGCGGTCGTTGGGCGTACCGAAGACCTTCTTAGCCAGAGTTCCGAAGCCGAGCATATGAGCCTTCAAATTCGTGTATCGGGATGCACTGCGCCTTTCGGCCACTTGCCCGCACCATCGGCCTTGCCCTATCACTGGGCGGCAATAATGGCGGCGGGCGCGCATTATCGGTTGCGCCGGATGTATGCCTCGACCGTCCAACTGTCAACGCTTGCGCCGGTCTGCCGTCCCGCATACCCGGCCCGGCATGGGGAATAAGATGATGAAACCGATCTTTGCGGTCGCGATCCTGACTGCTGCGCCGGCTTTTGCACAGGACGCCGACACCGTTGTCGCGACCGTCAATGGCCAGACCATCACGCTTGGCCAGATGATCGCGATGAAGGAAGGGCTGAATGATCCCTCGACCGCGAACCTGCCGGATTCCGTGCTGTGGGAACTGATGCTGGACCAGATGATCCGCCAGACCGCCGTGGGCCAGCCCCGCGCCGAGGCCCTGACCAAGCGTGACGAGGCCGCGCTGGAAATCGACCGCCGCGCCTATCTGGCCGGTGCCGCGCTGGAGGAAATCGCGACGCCCGATCCGACCGACGACGAAATGCGCGCCATCTATGACCGTCTGGTCGGCGATGATGGCGAGGCCCGGATCGAATACAACGCCGCCCATATTCTGGTGAAAACCGAAGACGAGGCCAAGGCGATCGAGGCGGAACTGGCGGGCGGCGCCGATTTCGGCACGCTGGCCGAACAGAAATCGACCGACAATTCTTCGGCCAACAAGGGCGATCTGGGCTGGTTCCAGCCCGCCCAGATGGTCGCCCCCTTTGCCGAGGCCGTGCAGGCGCTGAAACCCGGCGAACTGTCGAAACCCGTCGAAACCCAATTCGGCTGGCATGTCATCAAGCTGAATGAAACCCGCAATGTCGAGCCGCCGAAATACGAAGAGGTCAAGGAACAGCTTGCCATTCAGGTTCGCCGCGAGCGTGTGGAAAGCCAGATCCAGAAAAGCGTTGACGAAGCCACGATAGAAAAGGTCGAAGGGATCGACCCGGCCCTGTTGGGCAAGACCGAACTGCTGGAGCAATAAGATCATGGCAAAGGGCGACAAAAAGCTGAAAAATCTCAGCGAAGCCGACAAGGTCAAGGAACTGAAGCGGCGCCTGAAAAAGCTGAAGGCCAAGGGCGCCGATGCCGTGACCGGGGCTGTCGCGGGCGTCGAAGGCGCGGTTGCGGCGGCGGTGACCCGCGTCGCTTCGGCCAAGGCGGGGAAAAAGCTGTCTCCGCTGGCGCCGGCGCGTTTCCCGACCATGCCGGTGATTGCGGGCGTCGAATTCGCATCCGGCGCGGCGGGCGTGAAATACAAGGGCCGCACCGATGTCACGCTGATCCGTCTGGCGCCCGGCACGGCGATTGCCGGGGCCTTCACGAAATCCTCGACCCGCGCGGCATCCATTCTGGATTGCCAGCAAAAGCTGGCGGCCCATGCCGAAAGCGACGGCGGCGCGGCGATTGTCGTGAACTCGGGCAATGCCAATGCCTTTACCGGCGCGGCGGGGCAGGCCTCGGTCAATGCGGTGACGGCGGCGGTGGCGCGCGCGACCGGCGTGCCGCAGGGCCGGGTGTTTTCCTCGTCCACCGGCGTCATCGGCGAGCCGCTGCCCCATGACCGCATCGTGGCGATGGTCGGCGATCTGGCGGGCAAGCTGGATGCGAACGGGCTGAAAGGTGCGGCCGAGGCGATCATGACCACCGACACCTTCCCGAAAGGTGCCGCGGCCGAGGTGCAGGGCGAAGGCGGCACGATCCGCATCGCGGGCATTGCCAAGGGCTCGGGGATGATTGCCCCCGATATGGCGACGATGCTGGTCTATATCTTTACCGATGCGAAAATCTCGGCGCCGGTTTTGCAAAAGATCGTGTCGAAACAGGTCGGCGACACCTTCAACGCGATTACCGTGGACAGCGATACCTCGACCTCGGATGCGCTGATCGTGGCGGCGACGGGCAAATCCGATGCCGCGCCGCTCGCCGATATGCGCAGCAAACCCGCGCGCGAATTCACGGCGGCCCTGCGCGGGGTCATGCTGGATCTGGCCCAGCAGGTCGTCCGTGATGGCGAGGGTGCCACGAAATTCGTCGAGGTTCAGGTCACGGGCGCGGCCAGCAAATCCGATGCGAACAAGGTCGCGCTGGCGATTGCCAATTCGCCCCTGGTCAAGACCGCCATCGCGGGCGAGGATGCGAATTGGGGCCGTGTCGTCATGGCCGTCGGCAAATCCGGCGCACAGGCCGACCGCGACAGGCTGACGATCCGTTTCGGCGATCTGGTGCTGGCCGAAAAGGGTTGGCGCGCCCCCGATTACGACGAGGAAAAGACCAGCGCCTATATGAAGCGCGACAATCTGGTGATCGGTGTCGATCTGGGGCTGGGCGACGCGGCGCGCACGGTCTGGACCTGCGATCTGACGCATGGCTACATCGACATCAACGCGGATTACCGGTCGTGAAAATCACTCTGGTCGCGGCCGTGGCGCTGATAGATGCGGATGGCCGCGTGCTTCTGGCCCAACGCCCCGAAGGCAAAACGCTTGCGGGGCTGTGGGAATTTCCCGGCGGCAAGGTCGATCCCAGCGAAACCCCGAACAGGCGCTGATCCGTGAACTGCACGAAGAGCTGGGCATTGATACCTGGACCTCGTGCCTTGCGCCGCTGACATTCGCCAGCCACAGCTATGATGATTTCCATCTGCTGATGCCGCTTTATGCCTGTCGGCGCTGGAATGGCACGCCAATCCCGCAAGAGGGTCAGAAACTGGCCTGGGTTCGTGCGCTTGATCTGGGCAAATACGACATGCCGCCCGCCGATCTGCCGCTGATTCCCATTCTGCGCGACTGGCTGTAATCGGAACAATACGCGCGGCGCAGAAAAATAGTGTAAATGCGCATCATTTCTGCACCGCGGCGCATATAAAATATTAACTTCCCGAAAATTTTATGAAGATACTATGAAACTCAGAGGGAGGAGGAGTGGACATGATTCGCACGGTCACGATCGGAAGCTGTATTTCAGTCCAGGGTATCTTTGAACGTCAGGCGTCCAACGGAAATATTGTGGTCCGGGTCGGCACCAAGACTTACGAAGGTAAACCTGTCATTTCCTGACGTCAAAAGCCGTTGTAACGATTTCCGAACGAGGTGTTGGGGAAACCGGCGCCTCGTTTTTTGATGGCCGGTTCGCGGCAAAAGTTTGTAGCATAAGAAAAGGGCGCCCCGAAAGGCGCCCTTTTGTCGATTGGCAAGGGGGCTTGGACATTACAGCTGGCGCTGCACTTCCTCGCGCTCGAAAATCTCGATGATATCGCCCTTGCGGATATCGTCGTAGTTTTCAAAGGCCATGCCGCATTCCTGACCGGATTGCACTTCCTTGACCTCATCCTTGAAGCGTTTGAGCGTCTTGAGCGTGCCTTCGTGGATCACCACGTTGTCGCGCAGCAGGCGCACGCCAGCCGAACGGCGGGCAGCGCCAGCCCGGTGACCAGACAGCCCGCAACCATGCCGACGCCCGAAACCCGGAAGGTTTCGCGGATCTCGGCATAGCCGATGAAATGCTCGCGCACCTCGGCGGACAGCAGGCCCGAGGCCGCCGCTTTCACGTCATCCACCAGATCGTAGATGATCGAGTAATAGCGGATTTCCACGCCTTTCTGGTTTGCTGCATTGCGCGCGGGGGCGTTGGCACGGACGTTGAAGCCGATGACCGGCGCGCCCTGAGGCTTCGGCCAGGCCGATATCGGATGCGGTGATCGCGCCGACGCCGTAATGCAGGACGCGCACGCGAACCTCGTCGTTGCCGATCTTTTCCAGCGCCCGGACGATCGCTTCGGCCGAACCCTGCACGTCGGCCTTGACGACGACCGGCAGCTCGGCGACGCTTTCATCGGCCTTGGCCTTGGCCAGCATCTGGTCCAGCGTGATCGCGGCACCGGCGGCGGCGCGTTTGTCCTTGGCGGCCTGTTCGCGGTAATCGGCGATTTCACGGGCCTGCGCCTCGGTTTCGACGACGTTCAGCACATCGCCCGCTTCGGGCGTGCCGTTCAGGCCCAGCACCTCGACCGGGACCGAAGGTCCGGCCTCTTCGACGCGGTCGCCCTTGTCGTTTATCAGCGCGCGGACCTTGCCCTATTGTTCGCCGACGACAAAGATGTCGCCGCGTTTCAGCGTGCCGTTCTGGACCAGAACGGTGGCGACGGGACCACGGCCCACGTCCAGCTGCGCCTCGATCACCGCGCCCATGGCGGGGCGGTCGGGGTTGGCTTTCAATCCCAGGATTTCGGCTTGCAGCGCGATGGCTTCCAGCAGGTTGTCCAGGCCCTGACCGGTCTTGGCCGAGATCTCGATATCCTGCACATCGCCGGACAGGGCTTCGACGACAACCTCGTGTTGCAGCAGGTCGGTGCGGACCTTTTGCGGGTTGGCGGCGGGCTTGTCGACCTTGTTGATGGCGACGATCATCGGGACACCGGCGGCCTTGGCGTGGTTGATCGCCTCGACCGTCTGCGGCATCACGGCGTCATCGGCGGCAACCACCAGAACGACGATATCCGTGACCTGAGCCCCGCGCGCCCGCATCGAGGTGAACGCGGCGTGGCCCGGCGTATCCAGGAAGGTCAGCAGCGCACCGGAATCGGTGCGGACCTGATAGGCGCCGATGTGCTGGGTGATGCCACCGGCTTCGCCCGCGACGACATTCGCCTTGCGGATCGCGTCCAGCAGCGAGGTCTTGCCGTGGTCGACATGGCCCATGATCGTGATGATCGGGGCGCGCGGCTGCAGATCTTCGGCCTTGTCCTGAACCTGATCAATGACCTGTTCCACGTCCGAATCCGACACGCGCACGGTGCGGTGGCCGAATTCCTCGATCACCAGCTCGGCGGTATCGGCGTCGATCGCCTGGTTCGCCGTGACCATCATGCCCATGCGCATCAGCGATTTGACGACATCGGGCGTGCGTTCGGCCATGCGGTTGGCCAGTTCCGACACGACGATGGTTTCCGGCAGCTGCACATCGCGCACCTGCTTTTCGGCGCGGGTCGCACCGCCCATCGCCTTCTGGCGGGCCTTTTCCTGCTTCCGCTTCATCGCGGCAAGGCTGCGCTGACGCCCGCCTTCGCCATCGCCAAGTGCCTGGCTGATCGACAGCTTGCCGGTGCGGCGGCTGTCATCACGGCCCTTGTTTCGGTTGTTGCTGTCGTCGCTGCGGGTATCGCGTTCACGATCCGGCTGCTTGCGCGGCCCGGTCGAGCTGACGCCCTTGGTTTCGGCGCGCGAGGCTGCGGCCTCGGCAGCGGCGCGGTCCGCCGGCGTGGCGGGTTTCGCGGCGGCTGCGGGCTTGGCGCGGACCTCTTCTTTCTTCTGGGCGCGCAGTTCCGCCTCGCGGGCTTTGCGCGCGTCCTCTTCTTCCTTCAGGCGCAGGGCCTCAAGACGTTCGCGCTCTTCACGCTCTTTCGCCTCGATTTCGGCGCGGCGACGCTCGCGTTCTTCCTCGCGGGCCTTTTCGTCGGCGGCGCGCTGTGCGGCCTCTTCGACCTCGCGCTGCTTGGCGGCGCGCAGGGCGGCCAGACGGCGCTCCATCTCGGCATCCGAGATCCCGGCGGGACGTTTCGACGGATCACCAGAGACCGCCGAGCCCGAGCGTGACGCATTGCCGCCAGCCGCACCGGGCTTGCCCGGCACGACGACGCGCTTGCGTTTGGTCTCGACAACCACATTATGGGTCCGGCCGTGGCTGAAGCTTTGCTTCACATGGCCCGAACGGCCAGCACCACCACTACCAAGACCCAGGGGTTTCTTTCCGTCACTATCGCTCATTCCGATCTTCAATCCTTCCCGGCGGAGCTTCCGCCGTCATGCCCGCGCAGACCTGTCAGCCTGCTTGCGTCCCTGATGACGCGTTCCGTCAGGCCCCCCGGCGCAAGCGCGCTGTGTATGACATGATCGCGTCCAAAGGACAAACCCAATTCTGATGCGGTCAGGCAGCCGAACCAGCGTCCACCCTCGGGTGTCCACAGCTTGCCTTTTCCGCGTTCCGACCCGTCCGATGCCTGCAGCAGAACCTTGGCCCTGCCCTGTGCAAGCCAGTCCTTGACCTTCTCGAATCCGGCGACCGCATCGCCCGCTTTTCTGGACAGCGAAACCAGCCCGACAATGCGCTGCGCGAGGCCCGTTTCGATCAGGTCCAGAAGGTCGTCGGAGGCGCTGACCGGGGCCTTTGCGCCGCGCGCAAACAGCCCCTTTTTCATCGCTTTCCCCAATATAGTGCGATCGGCCGTCACCCAGAAGCCCCGGCCGGGCAATTTTTCCGCCAGATCCGGCACCACCGTGCCATCGGGTCCGGCGACAAAACGGATCAGCCCGTGTTTCGGCCCGACATCGCCCGTGACGATGCAGCGCCGATCAGGCGTCTCGCGGTCCTTGGTCCGGCCCCCGCGTGTCATCCATTGTCCGGGGCGTTACACCCCGGCCTCCTCGGTGTCGTCCTCGGCGCCGTCTTCGGACGCGTCGGATTCCAGCTCGGTCGGATCGACCCAGCCCAGCATGATTCGCGCGGTCATGATCAGGGTCTGCGCATCTTCCAGCGATACGCCAAAGCCTTCCAGCAACCCGTCGTCCTTGACGCGCTGGCCGTCCACGGTCGTCCAGCCGCCCGCCAGTTCCCAATCGGCGCAGGTGGCGAAATCTTCCAGCGTCTTGATGTCGTCCTTGGCCAGCGCCTCGACCATCTGGGGCGTCAGCCCTTCGAATTCGATCAGGCTGTCTTCGACCCCCAGGGCGCGGGCGTTTTCCAGCGCGGCGCGGTTCGCGGCCTCCAGATGTTCGCGGGCGCGGGTCTGCAGTTCCTCGGCGGTGGCTTCGTCCACGCCTTCGATGGACAGCAGTTCATCCGATTCGACATAGGCGACTTCTTCCAGGTTGGTGAAGCCTTCGGCGACCAGCAACTGGGCAAAGAATTCGTCCAGATCCAGCGCGTCGATGAACAGCTGGGTGCGGGCGTTGAATTCGGCCTGACGGCGCTTGGATTCTTCTTCCTCGGTGAGGATGTCGATATCCAGCCCGGTCAGCTGGCTGGCCAGGCGGACGTTCTGGCCGCGACGGCCGATGGCCAGCGAAAGCTGTTCGTCGGGCACCACCACCTCGATGCGCGAGGCGTCTTCGTCGATGACGACCTTGGCGACCTCGGCCGGTTGCAGCGCGTTCACAAGGAAGGTCGCCGCATCCTCGTTCCACGGGATGATGTCGATCTTTTCGCCCTGCAATTCGCCGACGACGGCCTGAACGCGCGATCCGCGCATACCGACGCAGGCGCCGACCGGGTCGATCGAGTTGTCATAGGAAACCACGGCGATCTTGGCGCGCGAACCGGGGTCGCGGGCCACGGCCTTGATTTCGATGACGCCGTCATAGATTTCCGGCACTTCCATCTTGAACAGTTCCGCCATGAATTGCGGATCGGTGCGCGACAGGAAGATCTGCGGGCCGCGCGCTTCGCGGCGCACGTCCTTGACATAGGCGCGGATGCGGTCGTTCGGGCGATAGCTTTCGCGGCCGATCTTCTCGTTGCGGCGCAGGATCGCCTCGCCACGGCCGACATCGACGATGATATTGCCGTATTCCTCGCGTTTCACGACGCCGTTGATGATGGTGCCGGCGCGGTCCTTGAATTCTTCATACTGGCGGTCACGCTCGGCCTCGCGGACGCGCTGCAGGATGACCTGTTTCGCGGATTGCGCGGCGATGCGGCCCAGTTCGACCGGGGGCACCTGTTCCTGGAACACGTCGCCGATCTGCGGGCCGCCGGCGAAATCTTCGATCCGGGCGCCGTCGCGCGACCAGAAGCTGTCCGCATTGCGCGATTTTTCGAAATAGGGCCGGGCCTGCTGGGCCGAGAACTGGGCCTGATAGTTTTCCAGTTCCTCGTCCTCGACGACGGTGCGGACGCGGGTGAAGGTGGCATTGCCGGTCTTGCGGTCGATCCGCACCCGGATATCCATTTCCGAGCCGTAGCGCGACTTTGCCGCGCGGGCCAGACTGTCTTCCATCGCTTCGATGACCAGTTCGGGTTCGATCATCTTTTCGCGCGCGACGGCTTCGGCCGTCTGCAGCAGTTCAAGCTGGTTCGCGGAGGTGATTGCCATGGATCAATCCTTCGAATCGCCGGTTTCGCCGGCTTCGGTTTCGATGTCGTCGAATGCGGTTTCGTCAAGATTGTCGATCTCGACCCCCGCGTCTTTTTTCTGGCGCAGCATTTCGGCGATCAGATCATCCGTCAGGACGAGTTTCGCATCGCTGAGCCAGTCGAAATTCAGCCCGATCGTGCCTTCCTCGACATTGATCAGGACCTCGTCGCCTTCGACGCCCGCCAGCATCCCCTTGAATCGCTTGCGGCCGTCGATGGCCTGATTCGTTTCCAGCCGCACCTCGTAACCTTCAAAGGTTTCGAAATCCTTGAGCCGGGTCAGCGGGCGGTCGATGCCGGGGCTGCTGACTTCCAGATGATGATTATCCTCGATCGGGTCCTCGACATCCAGCGTCGCGCTGACGGCGGTGGAAATATCCGCGCAGTCATCGACGTTGATGCCGCCCTCGGGGCGGTCGGCCATGATCTGGAGCGTCGCGGTCTTGCCGCCCTGCAAGCGGACGCGGACCAGTTCAAAGCCCAGATCCTCGATCACCGGGCGGATGATCTCGGCCAGACGCCGGTCGATGGCGGTCTTGGCGATGAGGTCGCTCATGTGGTCTCCAAATACGAAAAACGGGCCGTTGCGGCCCGTGCGTCTTACCGGTGGGCAGGTTGTGGAAGCCTGCGCCGCTGTTGAACGCCATATAGACCCGGCGGGCGCCAATTGCAAGCAATCCCTGTCGGGCAACCATCAGAATAAGGCCGCGGCATTTCAGCCCCGGTTCCGGCGGTCGCAAAGGGTCAGCGCATCCCGTCCATGATGCGCACCAGTTCGGCGGTGATTCGCGGCTCGGACAGGGCGTGGCCGGATGCGGGCACCAGCCGCAGGTCGCAGCGCGCCCAGCCCTGCGCCAGATCCCATGCGCTTTGCGGCGGGCAGATCATGTCATAGCGGCCCTGCACGACATAGGCGGGCAGGTGTTCGATGCGGTGGCGGTCGCGCAGCAACTGGCCATCGTCCAGAAAGCAGTCGTTGAAGAAATAGTGATTTTCCAGCCGCGCAAAGGTGCGCGCATAGGCCGGAGGCGCATGGCCGGGGCCGGTGATGTCCAGCCCGGCCAGCGCGTTTTCCCACATCAGCCAAGGCATGGCAAAGCGTGTCTCGCGGGTCGGATCGTCGCAGAACAGGCGGCGGTGATAGGCCGCGATCAGGTCGTCATGTTCGCTGTCCGGGATCGGCGCGCAGAACCCGGCCCAACGGTCGGGAAAGAACCGCGCCGCGCCGCCTGCGTAAAACCAGTCCAGTTCCCGCCGCATGCCCAGAAAAACCCCGCGCAGCACCAGCGCGGTGACGGATTCGGGATGGGCCTGGGCATGGGCCAGCGCTAGCGTCGCCCCCCAACTGCCGCCGAACAGGATCGCGGGGCCGATGCCCAGCACCTTGCGCAGGGTTTCGATATCCGCGACCAGATGGGCGGTGGTATTGGCCACGACCGAGGCATGGGGCCGTGAACGCCCGCAGCCGCGCTGGTCGAACAGGATCGCGCGGTAATGCGTCGGGTCGAAAAAGCGCCGCATATAGGGGCTGCAGCCGCCGCCCGGCCCGCCATGCAGGACGATCACCGGGACGCCATCGGGATTGCCCGATTGCTCGACATGCAGCTCGTGGCCGTCGCCGGTGGGCACCATGCGCTGGTCGTAAGGCTCGACCTGGGGGTGAAGCCTGCCATGTGACGGAAAGCCGCCGATTTGCCCTGCCAATCTGTCCATGACATGACTATACAACGGCGCGCGCGCGCCCGCCACTCGAAGGACGACAAGATGAACACCGATACCCGCCAAAGCAGCATCGACCCGGCAGAGGTGGCGAAGTTTCAGGCCATGGCGCGCGAATGGTGGGATCCGAACGGCAAGTTCAAGCCGCTGCATATGCTGAACCCCACCCGGCTGGATTATGTCGCGACCCAGATCGCGGCGCAGTTCGGGCTGGACCGGCGCGCGCCGCTGCCCTTTCAGGGGTTGCGGATTCTGGATATCGGCTGCGGCGGCGGGCTGATGTCGGAACCGATGGCGCGGCTTGGCGCGACGGTCACGGGCGCCGATGCGGCGCCCGGCAATATCGCGGTTGCCGCCCTGCACGCCGAGGAACAGGGGCTGGCGATTGATTACCGCAACGAAACCGCCGAGGCGCTGGCCGCGCAGGGGCGCGAATTCGATGTCGTGATGGCGCTGGAAATCGTCGAACATGTCGCCGATCCGCAGGCCTTCATCCAGACCTGCCACGATCTGCTGCGTCCGGGCGGGATGCTGATCGGCTCGACCCTGAACCGCACGGCGCGCAGCTTTGCCGCCGCGATTGTCGGGGCGGAATGGGTGATGCGCTGGCTGCCCAAGGGCACGCATGACTGGCGCCGCTTCATCACCCCGGGCGAGTTGCAGCAGATGGCCGGGGCCGCCGGGCTGGACCCGGTGGACCGTGCGGGCATGGTCTTCAACCCTCTGGGGTGGAGCTGGTCGCTGTCGTCGCGCGACCTGTCGGTCAACTATCTGCTGACCGCTGTTCGCCCCGGCTGATCGCCGTTTCCTCCAGCCGTTTGCGCAGCATCCGCAGCACGGGCAGGGTGGTGCGGACCCGTTCCGCGCCGACATCGCGCACGACATCGGCAATCTTGGGCATCAGCGCGGCCAGCGCCGCATCGCGCGCGGCCCGGCCCGCCGGGCTGATCGACACCAGCTTGCGCCGGGCATCGTCCCAATCGGGGCGGATATGGATGTGGCCCGCCCATTCCAGCCGTGACAGGGTGTTCGTCATCGCGCCCCGCGTGACGTGAAAGGCATCGGCCAGTTCGGCGGGGGTGCGTTCGACATTCAGATGCGCCAGCAGGTTCAGCACCGAGAAATGCGAAATCCGCATGCCGCCGGGCAGGGCCTTGGACACCAGTTCGCGCGCCAGTTGATCGGCGATGAACACCTCGGCAAACAGCGACGCTGCAAGGGCATCGGTCGGCTGATCGCCGGCATTGCCAAAGGGTGGGGGCGGGGCGGTCTTGTCGGTCATGGTCCGTCGAATGCGCGGTCGTGGGTCAGGGATGGGACGCGGGACCGTGCCTTATCAATGGCCTGCAGGTCAAGTGATGCGATGGTCACACCCGGCTCAGCGCCGCCGTCGGTGATGATTTCACCCCAAGGCGCGACGGCCAGCGAATGGCCCCAGGTCCGGCGCGGGCGGGCGTCGGGCGTGTGCGGCGTCGGATGCAGGCCGGTCTGGGCGGGGGCCAGCACAAAGCAGCCCGTTTCGATGGCGCGGGCGCGCAGCAGCACCTCCCAATGGGCGGCGCCGGTGGTGTCGTTGAAGGCGGCGGGCACGGTCAGGATGCGCGCGCCCGATTGCGCCAGCGCCCGATACAGATAGGCAAAGCGCAGATCGTAGCAGACCGACATGCCGATCGGCAGCGGGCCGTCGGCAACCACCGCCTGCGTTCCGGGCCGGAAGCCTGCGGATTCGCGATAGCTTTCGCTGTCGGAAATCGTCACGTCGAACATGTGCAGCTTGTCATAGCGCGCCGCGATCGCGCCATCCGGCGCGATCAGAAAGCTGCGGTTCACAAACCGGTCGTCCTGCGCATCGCCCGATTTCAGCGACAGCGACCCGATCAGCAGCCAGATTCCCAGATCCGCCGCCTGCGTCCGCAGGGCGGCCAGCGTCGCATCCTCGGCCTCTCGGGTCAGGACGCGGTCTTTCCACGCGCGGTCGGGGCTGAGGATATTCGTCGCCTCGGGCGTCAGGACAAACCCGGCGCCAGCGCCCGCGGCCTCGGCGATGAAACCCTGCGTGACGGACAGGTTCGCTGCCGGATCGTCGCTGACGCAAAGCTGGACAAGTCCGGCGGACAAGCTGGAGTGATCGTTCATCTGGTGACCTCTGGGCCGATTCGCTGCTGGCGGAGGGGGTGGCAGGTGTCAGGGCGGGCGCCGGGCAAGTCGCCCGGCTGATCGCAGACGGCGGCATGTTGCGTCATGCCGCCCCTTTGGGCAAGTGCGGATGCCGGTTTCAGGCCCTGCGCCGCTCAGGCGGCCAGCATCGGGTCCAGACCGCCCCGCGCATCCAGCGCATGCAGGTCGTCGCTGCCCCCGATATGCTGGCCGTCGATAAAGATCTGCGGAACCGAACGGCGGCCACCCGCGCGCTGCATCATCGCATCGCGCAGGGTGGGATCGCGCGAAACGTCGGTTTCCTGATAGTCGACCCCCTTGGTTTTCAGTAACGCCTTGGCGCGGATGCAATAGGGGCAGGTGGGGGTGGTGTAGATTTCGACCTTGGCCATGAGGGTTCCTTTGACTGCTTTTCTGCCTATCTAGGGATCCTTGACCGCGCGCGCCAGAACCGCGACGCGGACCGGCCCCGATCCGGCATCCAGCAACGCCTGTGCGCAGGTGCCAAGCGTCGCGCCCGAGGCCATCACGTCATCCACCAGCAGGACCGGCCGGCCGGCGATCAGCGGCACCAAGGCCGGCCGGACCCGGATCGAGCCCTGCAGATTGGCGAATCGCTCGACCGCGCCGCGATGATCCTGCGGCGGCGTGTGGCGGTGGCGTTGCAAAAGACCCGGCATCAGATCCAGCCCGTGCTGCCGCGCGACCCGCCCGGCCAGCAGTTCCGCCTGATTGTAACGCCGGTGGAACAGCCGCCGCAGATGCAGCGGCACCGGCGCCACCACCATCCGGGGCATGATCAGGGGCGTCGCCGCATCGGCCAGCCAGTCTCCAAGCGCCCCCGCGATATCCAGCCGGTCGCCATGTTTCAGCATCAGCACCAGCTTGCGCCCCGCACCGCGATAGGTCATCGCCGCGCGTCCCCGGAGCCAGGGGCGCGGCGTGGCCAGACATTCGTCGCAATGGATCACATCTTCGGCAAAACTGCCATCGCCGGGCAGGGGCGTGCCGCAGCAGGCGCAGGCCGCGCCCGCGATGAAATCCGTCTCTCGCCAGCAGGCCGGACACAGCGCGCCCGTCTGACCCACCGTTTCGCCGCAGCCCATGCATTGCGGCGGATAGACGATCCGCAATGCGCCTTTCATCAGGCTGCGAAGGCTTCTAATGTGCAGGCCCATGAATACCCCGTCCGAACCTTCCCCCGTCGCTTCGCCCGGTCTGGTCGACCGCGCCGCCCTGACCCGATACCGCGCCCGCGCCGACCGCCGCGGGTTCGAACCGTTCCTGCACGAACTCGCCCTGACCGAGGTGCAGGATAGGCTGTCAGAGGTTAACAGAAGGTTTAGCGACGTCGCGATTGTGACGGGCGCGCCGGATTTCTGGCGGGCCGCCTTTCCGGAGGCGCTGGTCGTGGCCGATGATGACACGCTGGCGCTGCAACCGCAGGCCCATGATCTGGTGATCCACGCGCTGGCCCTGCATTGGGCCAATGATCCGGTCGGCCAGATGATCCAGTCGGCCCGCGCCCTGCGCCCGGATGGGCTGTTCATCGCGGCCATGCTGGGCGGTGACACGCTGACCGAATTGCGCGACAGCCTGACCCGCGCCGAGGCTCAGGTCGTTTCCGGCCTGTCCCCGCGCATCCTGCCGATGGGCGAAATTCGCGATCTGGGCGGGCTGCTGGCGCGGTCGGGACTGGCGCTGACGGTGGCCGATCAGTTCCCGCAGCGCACCAGCTATCGCGACCTGTTCCACCTGGCCGCCGACCTGCGCGCGATGGGGGAAACCAATGCGCTGGCAGCGCGGACACGCGGCCTGACGCGGCGCGATGTTGTGCTGCGCGCCGCCGAAATCTATCAGGCGGATCATCCCGATCCCGACCATCCCGGCAGGGTCGTCGCCACATTCGATCTGGTCTTTCTGACCGGATGGGCGCCCGCCGACAACCAGCAAAAGCCACTGCGCCCCGGATCGGCCCGCATGCCGCTTGCCGAGGCGCTGGCCAGCAAGAGGACCGATCCGTGACCACCCGCCAGGACGACCGTTCCGGTCAGGACGCCAGCCCGCGCCTTGCCGATCACCCCGCCTTGCCGCAGCCGAAAATCGGCATCCTGATCGCCAATCTGGGCACGCCGGACGCGACCGATTACTGGTCCATGCGCCGCTATCTCAGCGAATTTTTGTCCGACAAGCGGGTGATCGACTATCCGGCGTGGAAATGGCAGCCGCTGTTGCAGGGGATCATCCTGACCAAGCGGCCCTTTACCTCGGGTGCGAATTACAAGCTGATCTGGAACAACGAGGCCGACGAAAGCCCGCTGATGACGATCACCAAATCGCAGGTTGCGGCGATTTCGGATCGCGCGCGGGCGCTGTGGGGCGACCGGGTGATGGTCGATTTCTGCATGCGCTACGGCAACCCCTCGACCCCTGCGGTGGTGGATCGGATGGTCAGGGCGGGCTGCGAAAGGATCGTCTTTCTGCCGCTGTATCCGCAATATTCGGGATCGACGACGGCATCGGCCAATGACCAGTTCTTCCGCGCGCTGATGACCCAGAAATGGCAGCCCGCCAGCCGCACCGTGCCGCCCTATTTCGACCGTGCCGACTATATCGACGCGCTGGCCCGATCGGTCGAGCGCGCCCTGCAGGGCCGGGTGCCGCCGAGGCTGGTCGCCAGCTATCACGGCATGCCCGAACGCTACCTGAAGGAAGGCGACCCCTATCATTGCCAATGTCAAAAGACCTCGCGGCTGTTGCAGGCGCGGCTTGGCTGGCCGGATGGGGTGATCGACACGACATTCCAGTCGGTGTTCGGTTCCGAGGAATGGCTGAAACCCTATACGGTCAAGCATGTGGCCGAACTGGCGCAGCGCGGCATCACCGATATCGCGGTGATTTCCCCGGCCTTTTCCGCCGATTGCATCGAGACGCTGGAGGAGATTCAGGGCGAGATCCAGGAAGCCTTTACCCATGCCGGCGGCCGGAATTTCACCTATATCCCCTGCCTGAACGACGATCCGGCGCATATCGACATGCTGATGACGCTGATCGGGGAAAATCTGGCGGGCTGGATCTGATCCGCACGCGCATTAAGCGGATCTTCATCTCTTGCCCCCATGCTGGCCCTAGAGGCGGATCAGGAGGGGCAAGGGGATATGAAAAACGGGGCCGAAGCCCCGTCTGAATGTCGCGCGATGCGGTTTTTTTACAGCAGAACGACCTGCGTGCCGACCTTGGTCAGGTCGAACAACTGCTTGATGTGTTCGTTATACAGACCGACGCAACCGTTCGAGGATTTGCGCCCGATCTTGCGCGTGTCATGCGTGCCGTGGATGCGGTAATATTGCCAGCTCAGCCACAGGGCATGGGTGCCCATCGGGTTGTTCGGATCGCCCGGCGGGACGTAATCGGGCCATTCGGGATTGCGTTCCTTCATCGACGGGGTGGGCGCCCAGCTGGGGCCTTCGACCTTGCGGATGATTTCGGTCCGGCCGGTGCGGGTCAGTTCCGCGCTGACCGGAACCGAGGTCGGGAACAGCTTGTAGGTCGCGCCGTCCTCGGACCAGAAATGCAATGCGCGTGAATTCAGATCGACCAGAACGGCGCCATTGGTCAGGCTGGAGAAATGGGGCCGCCAGTCCTGCATGTGGAAACTGGAAATGTTGCGCCGCGAATCCTGCGTCGCATCATATTGCACCATGCCCGCATCCGGCGTGGCCCCCATCGCGCCGGTGCTTTGCAGCGGCTGGCCGGTATAGGGGTCGATGGCTTGCGCCAACGCGGGGGCGGCCAGACCGGCGGTCGCGCCGACGGCCATGGTCGTGGTCAGAAAGGTCCGGCGGGTGACCGCCGGTCGTTTCGGGTTGGACATCTTGACGCTCCTGCTTGCATGTCGGACCGAATCGACCGGCCCTCATGTCCCGATATATGCCTCATGGCTTGCGATTTAGGCCCGCAGGACCGTCGGTTGCAATGCAAACTGGCGTCATTGCCACATGGTTGTCGCCAGATGTGACCTTCACGCAATCTTGGGTTTGAACGCTGCGGGCCGCTTCGCTATGGCTGAGGCAAAAGAATTGCGGGACAGAAGACATGTTCAAGCTCAAATCCCTGGCCTTGGTTGCGATCCTGGCCCTGGCGGCCTGCCAGTCGGCGGCCCCCCCTCAGGTCGGGCCGGATGGACAGGCCGCGCCGGTGGCCTACAGGATCACGCCTCGCGAAAGCGCCGCGATTCCGGGCCGCGTTCTGGGGCAGATCAATATGTTGCGCGCCAATATCGGCGCGGCCCCGCTGGTCCAGAGCCCGCAGCTTGATGCGGCATCGGTCGCCCATGCGCGCGACATGTCGGCGCAGAACCGGGCCTGGCATTTCGGTTCGGACGGGTCGTCGCCGCTGGATCGCATCCGCAACGCCGGCTATTTCGGCACGCTGATCGGCGAAAACATCAGCGAGACCTATGAAAACGACATCGTCACGCTGAACGCCTGGATGCAGACCCGCGAAACCCGCGACATCATCATGGACAATAGCGCGACGCAGCTTGGCCTTGGCTGGTATCAGGAACCCTCGGGCAAGATCTGGTGGGTGCTGATCACCGGTCGCTGATGTCGCGGCCGCGCGCCGAGGGGCTATCATGGCCCCGATGATCCGCCGCCGCGCTGTGCGCGCCATCCTGCTGACGCCCGAGGCCCGGGTCCTGCTGATGCGGATCGCGGTTCAGGGCCGATGCTTCTGGATCGCGCCGGGCGGCGGTATTCAGGCGCGCGAGACTGCGGCGCAGGCGCTGCATCGCGAATTGTCCGAAGAACTGGGTCTGGAACCGCGCCCGCTTGGCCCGCTTTTGCGGCGGCGCGAGCATCAGACCACGCTTTATGGTCAACGCTGGTGCCAATACGAAGAATTCTTTCTGATCCCCATCACCCGGTTTCAGCCGCGGATGCGGGACCGGATCGAGGCGAAAAGCCTGCGCGAATTCCGCTGGTGGCATCTGGATGAGCTGGCCGATACGGCAGAGCAGGTCACGCCCACCGGCCTGCACCGCATCGTCACCGACTATCTGCGCGATGGCCCGCCGTCGACGGCGCCCGGGATCGAACAGATCATCGACCCCGAGTGAAAAGCGGGCCGTGCATTGGCCAGCCGACCTGTCTGGAAAGGCAAAGGCCCCGACGCGATGCCGGGGCCTTGGGTTCAACGGGCTGTCCTTGTCGCGGGCGCGCGGGCGGGATCGGGCCGTGCCTGGCGCCACGGCGGGCAAGGTCAGGGGTAGATGAAGATCGGCACGCCGGGGCGCAGCATCGCATAGATGTCTTCGATTTCGTCATCAGAGACCGCGATGCAGCCGGCCGTCCAGTCGGGGCGGTTGATCGCGCGGCCTTCCGGCCCAAGACCGTGGATCATGATGTCGCCACCGGGGCGCAGACCGGCCAGTGTCGCGAGGTTGGCATCCTGCGTGTTGGGATAAGAGATCCCGACCGACAGGTGATAGCGGCTGTTGGGGTTGAAGCGGTTGATGAAATAGGTGCCTTCGGGCGTGCGGCCGTCGCCTTCGTATTGCTTGTGGCCGATGGGTTGATTGCCCGTGCTGATGTTGTAGCTTTTCAGCACGGTCCGGCCGCTGACCAGATGCATGCGCCGATCGCCCTTGTTCACGACGATCTGCGTGACCGGCGGGCCGTCATAGCTTCTGAATTTGTTGACCGTGGTCGTTCGCGCTGGCGGGGTCGAGCCGCAGGCCGCCACCACGCCAACAAGGATCAGCGCCGAAATGACGCGGAAAATTCTGTTCATCACTGCCCGAATCCGCTGTTTTGCGAGTTTCTTCTTTGATGATTGAATACCAGATCCGTTAAGAAAGTTCTAGCTTCGGCGAAATTCCGCTGCAATTTCGACATGAGGAGTCCAGCGGAACTGATCCACCGCGTAAAGGCGCGTAATCGCGAAACCTTTCTCGGCCAGAATCCGCGCATCCCTTGCGAATCCGATGGGTTCGCAGCTGATCCACGCCACCTGTCTCACATCCGAAGCCGCGATCTGATGCGCCTGCGCCTCGGCACCCGCGCGCGGCGGGTCGATCACGATTGCGTCATAACCGGCCAGCTCGGCGGGAAGCAGCGGGTTCCGGGCCAGATCGCGGATCTCTGTCGTGATGCGATGCAGGCCCTGCGCCCCACGCCATGCCGAATCGAGCGCCTTGAGCGGGGCGGCCAGACCTTCGACGGCATGGATTTCGGCCCGTTCGGCAAGCGGCAGGGAAAAGGTGCCGCAACCCGCGAACAGATCCAGCACCCGGCCCGCATCGCTGACGATGTCGCGCAGGACGGTGACCAGTGCGGCCTCGCCTTCGCGCGTCGCCTGCAGAAAGCCCGCGGGTGGGGGCACGACCTGCGCCCGGCCCATCGGCACGGCGGGCGGGCGGCGGGTGATCGGCTGGTCGCCCCAGTTCAACCGTGCCAGATCGCCCTGATCGGCCAACCCGGCCAGTGTCGAAAACAGCGCGGGGTCCATCGCCTTGCCGCCCTGTGCGGTCACGTCCAGCCCGGCCGGGGTTTCGATCACGGTCAGGTCCATCTCCCCCTGCCGCGAGGCGCCCGCCGTCACGATCCGGCGCAGCAGCGGCAGCGCCGACAGGATCGCCGGGCGCAGCACGCGGCAATCGGTGACATCGACGATCACATCGGAGGCGCGCGCATGAAAGCCCAGCAACGCGCCCTTTTTCGTGCGCCGCCCCGACAGGACCGCCCGCCTGCGCGACCGCGCGGGCGAGGTGCTGACGCCCTGCACGCGCCCCGGAACGCCTTGCGCGCGCAGCGCGGCGTCGACCTGTTCGGCCTTCCAGCTTTTGACGAAATCATCGCTGGCATGCATCAGCGAACAGCCCCCGCAGGCGCGGTAATGCGGGCAATCGGCGCGCACCCGGTCGGGCGAGGGCGTGATGATCCGGGGCGACGGGATGCGGCCATCCACAGCCTCGCCCTCGATCACCTCGCCGGGCAGGACCAGCGCGGCAAGAGCCTGATCGCCCGCCGCATTGCGCGCCACGCCGTCGCCGCGACGGCCCAGCCTGTCGATCTGCCACCTTTCGGGCTGTAACCGCGTCACTCGGCGGCCTCGGTCGCGGAGTCTTCGTCCTCGGTGCCCAGAAAACCGCCGGATTGGCGGTTCCAGTAGCGCGCATAGGTGCCGTTCAGCGCCAGCAGTTCGGCATGGCTGCCCTGTTCGACGATGCGGCCCTGTTCCAGCACGATGATGCGGTCCAGTTCGGCGATGGTGGACAGGCGATGCGCGATGGCCAGCACCGTCTTGCCCCGCATCACGCGCAGCAGGGCGTCCTGCACCTGCGCCTCGACCTCGCTGTCCAGCGCGCTGGTCGCCTCGTCCAGCACGAGGATCGGCGCATCTTTCAGGAAGGCGCGGGCCAGCGCGATACGCTGGCGCTGCCCGCCCGACAGCTTGACGCCGCGTTCGCCCAGATGCGCGTCATAGCCCGTGCGGCCCATATGGTCCTGAAGTGTGAGGATGAATTCATGCGCCTCGGCCGCCTTGGCGGCCTCTATCATCTGTTCCTCTGATGCGCCGGGGCGGCCATACAGGATGTTTTCCCTGGCCGAGCGGTTGAACATCGCCGTTTCCTGCGTGACCATCGCGATATTGCGGCGCAGGCTTTCCTGCGTCACGTCGCGCAGGTCGTGGCCGTCGATCCTGACCGCGCCCTTTTCGACGTCGTAAAGCCGCAAAAGCAGCGCGACCAGCGTCGATTTTCCGGCACCCGAGGCGCCGACGATGCCGATTTTCTGGCCCGGCAGGATCTGCAGGTCGATATCCTGAATCCCGCCCGAACCGCGACCATAGCTGAATCCGGCATGGTCGAAATCGACCCGGCCCTGCGCGCGGTCCAGCACCAGCGCATCGGGTTTGTCGGTCAGGCCATGCGGGGGCGAGAGGGTCTTCATCCCGTCCTCGACCTCGCCCACAGAACCCCAGACCCCCATCAGCGCCATGCTGACCCATCCGGTCATCTGCGACAGGCGCATCGAAATCGCCCCGGCGGCGGCGATATCGCCCGCCGTGGCCAACCCGTCGCGCCACAGCATCAGCGTGCCGCCGATCAGCACCACCGGCAGCGCCCCCGCGATGAACATCAGCGAAAAGCGGAACCAAGTGCTGACCCGCCCGAAATCCAGCGCCCGTTCGCGGAAACCGGCCATGGCGCTCAGTGCGACGCGGTCCTCGTGGTCGTCATGGGCGAACAGCTTGACGGTCTTGATATTGGTGATCGTGTCGACGACCTGCCCGGTGACCAGCGCGCGGGCGGATGCGCGTTGCGCCGACCGCGACCGGATGCGCGGCAGGAAAAAGCGGATCAGGGCCAGATAGGACAGCAGCCACACGACCATCGCCACCGCGCCCCAGCCATCGACGGTGATCAGAAACGCCGCCGATCCCAGGATCGAGGCCAGTGCGAAAGCCACCACGTTCACGAATTCGGTGGCGACATCGGTGACGGCGCGCGCGGTCTGGGTCTGTTTCTGGGCGATACGGCCCGCAAAGTCGTTGTCGAAAAAGGTCACCGAATGGCCCATCGTCCAGCGGTGCAGCCGCGACAGGACCAGCGGGAACAGGTTCGGCCCGATGATGACGCTGGATGACGCCGTGGACAGGCCAAAGATCGTCGGGCGGATGACCAGGAAAAAGACCACAAAGCCCGTGATCAGCGACCAGTGGTTCGGGATCAGCGTGCCGGGGGTCGACCCCACAACGGCGTCGATCACCTTGCCCAGCAACACGGCCGAGATGATATCGGCAATCCCGCTCAGCGCCGAGGCGATCGCGGCCACCGTCAGCCCGCCCCAGTGCCCCGACAGGCACCAGCGGAAAAAGGCCAGCAGCTTTTGCGGCGGGGGGCCGTCCGCGGGGCGGAAAGCGTCGATCATGCGGGCAAACAGATTATGCATCTTTCGCTATGCTTTTCCTTTCCGGGGCGGCGTCTGCGGCCGCCCTCGCGATGTCCAGCAGGCTGTCATGCCCGGCCTGAAAATCGCTCTCAATCCAATGGTCCCGGGCCGCGTTCAGGGCGCGGCCAAGCCGGGGACCGTTCAGTTCCGGCATCAGATCCGTCGCCTGCAGCGGAAAGATCTGACGGCTGGCGTCGTCGATCAGGCCGCGCCAGCCTGCGGGCAGGGGCATGCCCTGCGCATGGCGCAGCACGGCCAGTTGGCGCGCGCGATCCGCGCCCATCAGAAAGGCGGTGCGTTGCAGGCTGTCGGCACCCGCCTTGCGCAATTCGTCCAGTTGCGCGGTTTCGTCATTCGCCAGCTTCAGCGCCTGCCGGGGGTTGTTGCCCCCCAAAGCCGCCAGCCGCAGCAGCCAGTCGGGGGCAAGGCCCGCTGCCTGCTCTGCCGCGATCAGGTCGGGGATCAGGCCGGTCCGGGCGCCGGGCAGGACCCGTGCCAGAACGCCGCAATCCTGCATCAGTTCCAGCGCATCGACCGGGTCGGGGGCCAGCAGGAGTTTGCGCAGTTCGGCCCGGATGCGTTCCTTCGACAGCCGCGCAAGGCCGGGGGCAAGGTCGCGGATCGCGGCCAGCGCCGTGGGATCGGCGCGGCCCGGCCTGCCATACCAGGCGTGAAAGCGGAAAAAGCGCAGGATGCGCAGGTAATCTTCGGCGATGCGGTCGCAGGCCTGCCCGATAAAGCGCAAGCGCCGCGCCCGCAGATCGGGCAGGCCGCCGACCGGGTCCAGCACCGTGCCGTCGCCCTGCGCGTAAAGCGCGTTCATGGTGAAATCGCGGCGGCGCGCGTCCTCGGCCACATCGGTCGCATAGGCGACGGTGGCGTTGCGGCCATCGGTTTCGACGTCGCGGCGGAATGTCGTGATCTCATAGCTTGCGCCATCCGGCGTCAGCAGGGTGACGGTGCCGTGGCGAATGCCGGTCGGGATGGTGCGCAGCCCGGCAGACCGGGCCAGTTCCATCACCTGTTCGGGGTGCGCATCGCTGGCCATGTCGATATCGGCGATGGGTTCGCCCATCAGCGCATTGCGGACCGCGCCGCCGACGATCAGCGCCTGATGGCCGCCCGCGGCCAGCATGGCGATGATCTGCTGCAGGCCCGGCTGCTTCAGGAAGGCCGCCGTGATGTGGGGGGGCGTGATGCGGGGGTGTCGCCGGTCATGCGTTCAGCCTGCGGGCCAGCGCGTGCAGCACGCGCGCCGTCGCGCCCCAGATGTAATAGGGGCCAAAGGGCACGATCTGATAGGCCCGCCATTCACCGCGCCACAGCCGCTTTTCGATGCGGTAATTCGCCGGGTCGGCAATATGGCCGAAGGGGACGGAAAAGGCCTCTGCGACCTCTCCGGCTTCGGGGATGGGGGTGAAGGGGCCGTGAATCAGGCCGATCACCGGGGTCATGGAAAAGCCCGTGACGGTGCGGTGCGGGGGCATCAGGCCCAGCACCTCGACCTGCGCGGGGTCGAGGCCGACCTCCTCGCGGGCCTCTCGCAACGCGGCGGCGGTTTCATCGGCGTCACCGGGATCGACCTTGCCGCCGGGCAGGGCGATCTGGCCGGGATGATGGCGCAGCGCGGCTGAACGTTTGGTCAGCACCAGCCGCCCGCTGTCCTGATGGAACGCGGCCAGCACGCCCGCCGGGCGCAGGGTCACGTCGGGCACCTGCGCCGCAGGCGTCAGATCGAAATCCGAGGTCGGCGCGGCCGGAATCTCCAGCGCCGCCAACAGCCGGTCGCGCACCGAAGATCCCGCCATGTTCACTCGGCCGCCCGATTCTGTGCCATATTCTCCGCCGCCGAAGGCAGGGGATTGCCGTCGGCATCGACCGTTGCCTCGAACCCCAGGCTTTGCGGGTCGAATTCGTAATGCGCGCCGCAGAACTGGCAATCCGCCGTGACGCGGCCCTGATCGTTGGTCATCCGGCCGATATCCTTGGCCGAATAGATCGACAGCGTGCCGCGCACCTTGTCGGCATTGCACGAACAGCCGAATTCCACGCGCTGCGGGTCGAAAACGCGCGGCGCTTCTTCGTGGAACAGGCGCACGAGCAGGTCGGTGGGCGCGACCGAAGGGCCGATCAGCTCGATTTCCTCGACCGTGTCCAAGAGCAGGTTGGCGCGGTTCCAGTCTTCGGATTCGGTGCCCTGCAGGATGTCGGCGGATTGGATCAGCCCGTCTTCGCCGGTGCCGCCCGCGCCTTCGGGCATGGGTTGGGCGGGCAGGGTCTGCAGCATCACGCCACCCGCGCGCCAGCGCTGGCGGTCACCGGCCAGTTGCGAACAGCCTGCGGCCAGCGCGAAACGGGTGGGCAGCTGTTCGGATTGCGCGAAATAGGTTTCCGCACAGGCTGCCAGCGAACCGCCCGCCAAAGGGGTCATGCCCTGATAGGGCGTCGTGCCGTGGCCCTGGTCGATCAGCACCGCGAAATAGCCCTGACCGATCTGGTCGAAGGCGGGCGTATCCGCATCCAGCCGCTCTGCGTCAAAGCTGGCCCAGGCCCGGATGCGGGCGGGGGCGCCGTCTTCCTCGGGGGCGTAGTAATCGGTGGCGATGGTGCGGATCGGGCCGTTGCCGCGCACCTGCAGGCTCAGTTTCCAGCGCAGTTTCACGGTCTGGCCGATCAGCGCGGTCAGTTGGGCCAGTTCGGCGACCAGCGCGCCGACCTGCGCGGGATAGTCGTGGCGCGACAGGATATGTTCCAGCACGCCGTCCAGCCGCGCGATGCGGCCCCGGACGCCCGAGCGGTCCAACTGGAACGGCAGGATGGTGTCGTCCCAGGCAATCTGGTTGATCTTGGTCATGGAATGCCTTTCGGAATGTCTGATGCGCACCATCCCCCCAAAAAGGGTGATGCGGGGGGTGATGCGGGTTGCCCCCAATATAGTCGGCGCGCCGGAAACCCCAAGGGGTTAGCGCCAGACAGCGCCCCGCCATGCAGCCGCCGCATCGCAGGGGACAGCCGGGCGCGGGGCGGGGCGCGGGATCATTGCGGCAGGAAACTGCCGCTCAGCGCGCGGATATGGTCATGCACGCGCCGCGCCGCTGGGCCCATTTCACCATCCTGCCGCCGGATCAGATACCATGTCCGCTGGATCGGCAGCCCGATCGCCCGGATCGAGGCCAGCCGCCCGCTATGCAGTTCCTCGGTCACGGTATGGGCGGAAATCAGGGCGATGCCCAGCCCCGCGATCACCGCCTGCTTGATCGTTTCGTTGCTGCCCATCTCGATCGCGCGCCAGAGGATGCCGTCGCCGATCCGGTCCAGAAAGCGCGTGGTCAGGATATGCGTGCCAGAACCTTCCTCGCGCATCAGGAAGGTTTCCGAAAACAGATCGGCGGGCATGGCCGGGTCGGACCGGGTCAGCGGATGGTCGGGCGGGGCGATGATGATATAGGGATGCGGTCCGATGGGATCGGCCACGACCGGCATATTGCGCGGCGGGCGTCCCAGAACGACCATGTCGACGGCATTGCCCGCCAGCGCCAGCAGCATCTGATCGCGGCTGCCGATGCGCAGCGTCACCTCGATATCCGCAAAGGCGCGGCGCAGCCGGGCCACCAGCCGGGGCGCGAAATATTTCCCCGTGGCAATCACCCCCAAAGCCACGCTGCCGGTCTGGCCGCCTTGCAGCGCCGAGACCCGCCGCGCGCAGGTTTCCAGCGCGATATTGATCTGGGATTCGGCGTCCAGCAGGGCCTGACCTTCGTGTGTCGGCACGAAATTCCCATGCGCCCCCCGGCGCAGCAGCGGGCTGCCGACCAGATCCTCCAGCGTGCGGATCTGGCCATGCACCGCCGGAGGGCTCAGCCCCAGATCGCCCGCCGCCGCGGTCAGCGTGCCCTGCGTCGCGACCGCGCGCAGGGCACGCAGTTGACGCAGGGTCAGCGCGTTCATATGCAGCATTCACTTTTCCTGAATCTGATTTTAATTTTTTTAAATGTTCCTGAAAAACTGATTGTGTCAACAATGCGCGCGCCTATCGCTTTGAGGGGGCGCTTCGAGGGGGGAGGTTGGCTGTCCGCGTGATCGACACCGCAGGGATTCCCGAAAGATTTCAGGGGCTGATGACCGCGCTGGCACAGGCCGCGCGGCAATTGGCGACACTCATCCGTCAAGGCGAGGCCGACGGCGGGCCGTTGCATCACCGCGCCGATGCGCTGTTTCGCGATGCGCTGCGCGATGCGGGCATCCGCTGGTATGCCTGCGACGGTCAGGACGATGCGCGGGAACTGTCGCCATCGGGCGATCTGGCCGTTGCGCTGGACCCGCTGGAAGGCGACGGCGATGGGGCCGCGAGCCGGTGCACGACATTCGACACCAATATCGACACCAATACTGTGGTCGGCACGATCTTTTCCGTCTTTGCCGCAGCCGACACGGCCGGGGCCAGCTTTCTGCGCCCCGCCCGCGATCAGCTTGCGGCGGGCTATGTCATCTATGGGCCGGCTTGCTGTCTGGTGGTGACCTTCGGGGCGGGCACCCGGATGTATCGGCTGAACCCCGACAGCGGCGTTTTCGAACCGGTCCGCGACCGGGTGGTGCTGGACGGCTGTTCGGCGGAATTCGCGATCAATGCCGCGAATTACCGGCATTGGCCCAGCCCGGTGCGGGCCTATATCGACGATTGCCTGGCCGGGGTGGATGGGCCGCGCGAACAGAATTTCAACATGCGCTGGACCGCCAGCCTGGTCGCCGAAACCCACCGTATCCTGATGCGCGGCGGGATCTATCTGTATCCCCCCGACAGCCGCAAGGGCTGTGAAAAGGGCCGGTTGCGCATGGTCCATCAATGCGCGCCGATCGCCTTTGTGGTCGAACAGGCGGGGGGGCGCGCGACCAATGGATCGGAATCGATTCTGGCGGGGCGGGCGGGCAGCCTGCAGGAACGCACGCCCTTTGTCTTTGGATCGGGCGACAAGGTCGACCGCGTCGCCGCCTATCACGATCTGCCCGAACCCGAGGTCTCGGCCCTGTTCGGCAATCGCGGCCTGTTCCGCGCCTGAGGAGACGGTATGAGCAAGAAGCACCCCATCATCTCGGTCACGGGGTCGTCCGGCGCGGGCACGACGACGATCAAGAACACATTCGACCAGATCCTGCGGCGCGAGGGCATTACATCCGTGTCGATCGGCGGTGATGCCTTTCACCGCTACGACCGCGCCGCGATGCAGGCCGAACTGGCCCGCAGGCAGCAGGCGGGCGACCAGACCTTCAGCCATTTCAGCATCGACGCCAATGAGCTGGACAAGCTGGAGGAGGTCTTTCGCATCTATGGCGAAACCGGCGGCGGGGTGACGCGGACCTATGTCCATGACGATGCCGAGGCCGCGCTATGGGGCTGCCCGCCCGGCACGTTCACACCTCGGACGCCGTTCGAAAGCGGCTCGGACCTGTTGTTTTACGAAGGGCTGCACGGTGCGGTGATCGACGAGAGCGCGGGCCTGAACATCGCCCGCCATGCGGATCTGAAGATCGGGGTCGTGCCCGTCATCAATCTGGAATGGATCCAGAAGATCCACCGCGACCGCGCCGCGCGCGGCTATTCGACCGAGGCGGTGACCGACACCATCCTGCGCCGGATGCATGCCTATGTGCATGTCATCTGTCCGCAGTTCGAACATACCGACATCAATTTCCAGCGGGTGCCGGTCGTCGATACCTCGGACCCCTTCATCGCGCGCTGGATCCCGACGGCGGATGAAAGTCTGGTGGTGATCCGGTTCAAGAACCCGCGCGGCATCGATTTCCCCTATCTGACGCAGATGATTGCCGGGTCATGGATGAGCCGCGCCAATTCCATCGTCATTCCGGGCCCCAAGATGGACCTGGCGATGCAACTGATCCTGACGCCTCTGGTCGCGCGGATCGTCAGCGATTCACGCCGCGCGCGCAGGGGGGCATAAGGGGGCATGTGGCCGGGCGGGGGTTTCACACCCCGCACCCCCGTGGGGTATTTCCATGATGAAGAAAGGGGGCTGACAGGCTGGCCTGCCGGATGATTTTGCGGTGGCCTGCCGGTTGACGCCCGCGCGGTTTCGACCATATCGGGTGGAAACCTGCGGGCCTGTCCGAGTCTTTGTCCGGGCGGGTCCGATATAGACGGCAGCCGCGAGAAAAGGACCGCCATGACGTTTGACCGCAAGATCAGGATTGCCCCGTCCATTCTGTCCGCCGATTTCGCCGATTTCGGCCGCGAGATCCGGGCGGTCGAGGAACAGGGCGCGGATTGGGTTCATGTCGATGTGATGGACGGGCATTTCGTGCCGAACCTGACCTTTGGGCCGCCTGCCGTGAAGGCCTTTCGCAAGCATGTCACGACCTTCATGGACGTGCATCTGATGATCGCCCCCGTCGATCCCTATATCGAGGCTTATGCCGAGGCCGGGGCCGATCTGATCACCGCCCATGTCGAGGCCGGGCCGCATATCCACCGCACGCTTCAGGCGATCCGGGCGACGGGCAGGAAGGCGGGCGTGGCGCTGAACCCCGGCACCCCGGCCGAGGCGGTCGCGCATGTGCTGGACCTGGCTGATCTGGTTTGCGTGATGACGGTGAACCCCGGTTTCGGCGGGCAGAAATTCATCGACATGACCGGAAAGGTCCGTCGTCTGCGCGAGATGATCGGGGACCGTCCCGTGCATATCGAGATCGACGGCGGGGTCGATCCCGGCACCGCGCCGATGCTGGTTCAGGCGGGTGCGGATGTGCTGGTTGCCGGGTCTGCGGTGTTCCGGGGCGGCTCGGTTTCGAATTCCGCGCCCTATGGCGAGAATATGCGGGCCATCCGTGCCGCGGCCGAGGCCGCGCTATAGGGTGGGTGGCCGTATCCGTTAAGGGGCGAAAACGCTTCCTGGCGGGTTTGCGGGGGCAGCCGTATTTCGAATCGGCGCGGGCGTTGCCGCGCCGGCTGTTCGGTTGCGGGCGGCCCTGTCGGTAGCGTTCCGCCGGGTGGGGCAGGGCTGTTCCAGTTTCACAGCGAGGATGTCGCCCTGACCGTTGCCGGGGTCGCCATGCTGCAGGTCCGCGCCGAATGCCGCCCGACGCTGCCCTGATGCCTGAATTGACGGGTGGGGGATCATGGTTGTCGCGCGTTCGTGAATGGCGCCATCGGCGCTGTCGTCTTGGTTTGGCTGGTGATTATTCTGGCGCGCGGCCTGCTGCCTTTGCCGGTTTGAGCAGTTGAGTTGGTGGTTTTTTAATCTTTCCCCGCTAGTCGGGTTTGGGGTTCGATTTTGGAGGTGACATTCTCAGATGACTGGTGCGTCCGGCTGTCCGGACGGATGGCTGTTTCCTGTCGGCGGTTGGGCGTCTAAGGTCCGCGTCAACCGATCGTCCAGCAGGGCCGCAGATGACAGCACCGCAGCACCGCAGCGCCCTCGGGGCGGTTTACCGGAGTCTCAGCCATGTGGCGGGGGCGGTGCTGCCGCTTGTGGCGGCATGGAAGGGCGCGGATTTTCGTCAGAGGCTGGGGCGGGATGGTCCGCCGTCGCAGCCGGGCGGCCTGTGGGTTCATGGCGCAAGCGTCGGAGAGCTGGCCTCGGCCCGGGTGCTGATCGCGGCGCTGGCGCAGGAATTTCCCGTGACGGTGACGTCAAACAGCCTGACGGGGCGCGATGCGGCGCGGGACTGGGGCTTTCGGGCCTGTCTTGCGCCGCTGGATGTGCCGGGCGCGCTGCGCGGTTTTCTGGACCGCGTGCAGCCCGCCGTTCAGGTCACGATCGAAAATGAGATCTGGCCGAACCGCGCCGCCGCGTTGCGTGCGCGGGGTGTTCCGCAGGTCGTGATCGGGGCGCGGATGTCGGCGCGTTCAGCGCGGCGCTGGTCGCGGATGCCGGGGCTGATTGCGCCGGTTCTGGCCGGAATCGACGCGCTTTCCGCGCAGGATCACGCGACCGAGGCGCGGCTGCTGGATCTGGGATTGCTCCCGGGGGCCCTGGTCGGGCGTTTGCAGTTGAAACTGCTGGCCCCTGCTGCCGTGACGCCGGGGCCGGGCGGGCCGTGGCGCGACCGGACGATACTGGCCGCCTCGACCCATGAGGGTGAGGAGGCGGTCATTCTGGACGGCTGGCTGCGCGCCCGCGCCGCCGATCCGGCGCTGCGGCTGATCTTCGCCCCGCGTCATCCGCTGCGCGGGGACGAGGTTGCGGCGATGATCGCGGGGGCGGGGACTGGCGTTCCAACGGCGCAGTCAGGGGGGCGATGAATCCGCGCCGCTGCTGCTGGCCGATACGATGGGGGAAATGGCGCGCTGGTATGACCGCGCGGCGATCTGTGTCACGGGCGGGGCGTTTACCGATCGCGGCGGCCATACCCCGTGGGAGCCGGCGGCCCATTGCTGCGCCATCCTGCACGGGCCGCATGTCGAAAATTTTTCCAGTGATTACCGTGCATTGGAGGCGGCAGGCGCGAGCCTTGAGGTCTCTGCCGACAGTTTGGGTGATGTGCTGACCGCGCTGGCGGGGGATGCGTCGCGACGCGCGCGGATGGGGCAGGCGGCGCGGGCCGTGCTGATGCGCGATGCGGGCGACCCGGCCCCGCTGCTGGACCGGATCTGCGTGCTGGCCCGGGCCGGACTTGCAACTGACCGTTGATCTGCCGATATCTGTGATGAAAGGAGAGTTCGCATGATCCGCTATGCGCTGCGCTGCGAGAACCATCACGATTTCGACGGCTGGTTCCGGTCCTCGGACGGGTTTGACGCCCTGCGCGCCGAAGGGCAGGTGAGCTGCACGATCTGCGGCTCGACCGTTGTGGAAAAGACGCTGATGGCGCCGGGGATTGCGGGCGCGGGTCAGGGGGCCGATTTGCAGGCGCCGCGGGATGAGCGCGAAACCATGCTGGGTCGGCTGCGCGAACATATTGAAAAGAATTCAGAATATGTCGGCATGTCTTTTGCGGCCGAGGCGCGGGCCATGCATGACGGCGACCGTCCCGAACGCGCGATTCATGGCGTGGCCCATCCCGACGAGGCCCGCAAGCTGATCGAGGACGGCATCCCCGTCGCCCCCTTGCCCTTTATCCCGCGCCAGCGCGCGAACTGAGCCGTCCCTTGGGTATTTGGGTGATGAAGAAAGGCGGGTCTTTATCCCGCATGGGCGTGTTGTCGTTTCCGTTTCGCGGCGGGGCTGTTGGCGCCTGTATTCAGACCCGCGTTCCGCGCACCCGGGTTTCGCGCAGCACCGGGGTGTCGCCAAGCATGCCAAAGCGGATCACGTCGCCCCGCATTCCCGGCTGCAACCGGCCCCGATCCCTCAGGCCTGCCGCGCGGGCGGGATTGGCGGTGACGGTGGCGATGGCGCGGGGCAGGTCGTCCCAGATCCGCGACAGGATCATCGCCCCCGCCAGCAGGCCCGCCGGGACGTAATCCGAGGACAGGATGTCCAGCAGCCCCTGCCGCGCCAGATCGGCGGCCGAGACATTGCCCGAATGCGACCCGCCCCGGATCAGGTTCGGCGCGCCCATGATGACCATCATGGCGTGGTCATGGCAGGCGCGCGCGGCCTCGACCGTGGTCGGGAATTCGGCCAGACGGATGCCGTAGCCGGCAGAGGTCGCGACCTGTTCGGCGGTGGTGTCATCATGGCTGGCCAGCACTGCGCCGAGGCGGCGGGCGGTGGCGACGGTTTCGGCCTCGTGCCGGGCGCCAATGCGGGCGCGCAGATTGCGCAGCCGGGTGATGTGATCGGCAAATTCGGCATCGCTCAGCGCATATTTGCCCTGCACATATTGCGCGAGCTTGGTCACGTCGCGGAATTGGCGCTGGCCGGGGGTGTGGTCCATCAGGCTGATGATGCCGACGCGGTCCCGTTCGGTGAATTCGGCGATTTCATCCAGCAGGGTTTCGGAACAGACCTCGGCCCGTAGATGCAGGAAATGGCTGATGCGCAGGGCGCCGCTGGCCCGGATCTCCATCAGCTCATCGGCCAGTTGGCGGGCATAGGCGGCGTAATCGTCCTGTTTCTCGGACGGGATCGAGCCGATGCGCATCGCGTCGAAGACCGTGGTGATGCCGCAGCCCGCCAGTTCCGCATCATGGGCCAGAATCGCGCTGGCATGGGGCCAGTTCACGCCGGGGCGCGGGCGCAGGTGGCGTTCCAGATTGTCGGTGTGCAGCTCGACCATGCCGGGGGCCAGAAAGTCGCCCTGCATGTCCAGTGCGCCTGCGGGCAGGTCGGGGCCGTCCAGCAGATCCGCGATCAGGCCGTCCTTGATGACAAGGCCGCCGGGCCGGGTGGCGTCGGGCAGGATCAGGCGGGCATTGGCAAGAATGACAGATGACATGGGCAACTTTTGACAGAGGATGGCAGGGTGGCCGCGTTTCAGCTCGCGGCGATCAGGCTGTCCACCCATTCCGGCACGATTTTCGTCGCGGGCCCTTCGATCCGTTCGGCAAAGTCGCGGCTGACCGCCGATGTGGCCAGATTCCACCCGACCGTGTGGACGCCCTTGCGGCGTGCGTGCTGGGCCAGCCCCGCCGCCGGATAGACCTGGCCCGAGGTGCCGATGGCGGCGAAGACATCGGCCTGTTCGACGGCCTGCCAGATTTCGTCCATGCGATAGGGGATTTCACCGAACCAGACGATATCGGGACGGGTCGCGGTCCGGGCGCAGGCGGGGCAGGGGTCGGTGGCGGCCATGACGGCAGGTGCGGGCCAGCGCTGGCCGCAGGCCGCGCAAAGCGCGTTGTTCAGCGCGCCGTGCATGTGGATCACCCCGGTCGAGCCGCCACGTTCATGCAGGTCGTCGACATTCTGGGTGATCAGGACCAGTTCGGCGTGACCCGCCAGCCGGGCCAGCGCGCGATGGGCGGCATTGGGTTGGGCGGCGGTCGGCCTGCGCCCGGCGCTCGTTGTAGAAACGCTGGACGAGTTCGGGATGCCGGGCAAAGCCTTCGGGGGTTGCGACCTCCTCGATCCGGTGGTTTTCCCACAGCCCGTCGCTGGCGCGAAAGGTGCGCAGGCCGCTTTCCGCGGAAATGCCCGCGCCGGTCAGGATGGTCACGCGCATCGGATCAGATCAGCGGGCGCAATAGGCTTCGGCGGTGCTGGCAAAATTCTTGTAGCGCGCCCAGAATGCGTTGTCGGCATTGCTTTTGGACATGCGGACCTCCTGCGCGCGATGCGGATCCTTGAAGAAATCGGCGGCGCGGCGCTGGTCGGAACGCGACAGCGTCATGTCGGCGACCTGCTGGATACAGCCGCACAGCGCGGTGCTGCGGGCGTTGCGGTCGGACCGCATGCAGGCCGAATCGATCGGCCCCGCAACGGCCAAGGGGGCGGTCAGGATCACCGCGGCGGCGGCGATCATCAGGCGGCTTTTCATCTCTGTCTCCTCGGTTTCTGCCCTGGCGCAGGGGCTTTTCGCCCTCTGTGATCCGCGCCGGTTCGTCCCGCAACCCTAGCAGAAGAGCGTATTCGTCTCAATTCCGCAGGGTGGACAACAGGTCGTGCAGGCGGTCCGGCGCCGCGCAAGATATGCCGCAGTCCTTGCGGGTCCGGCCCGGAAAGGCGAGGGGCAGGCTAGTTCGCGGGTTCGGGTGGATAGCCTGCGTCGCGAATCACCTGTTCGGCGCGGGCGCCGTCCAGCCCTTCGACCGTGACGCTGTGTTCGGACAGATCGGTGGTGGCGCGGCCGCCGGCATCGGCCACGGCTTTTTCGATGGTGGCGGTGCAGTGGCCACAGCTCATATCGGCGACGGTGAATTTCATCGGGCGCTCCTTGGGGCGGCAGGTCATGGTTGGGCGCATCGTCCCGCCTGCCCCGGCGAAATGCAAGCATCCGCAGGCGCCCGGCTGGCCCCCCCCCGGCTGGCCCCCCGGCTGGCCCCGTTGTCCTTTGCCGATGATCGGCGTAGAAGATACGGGACGCTGCCCGAAGCGGGCGGTTTCCCGTCCGGTCCGCCCGTCTGGGCAGGCGGACAAAGACCGACCAGATCCCCTGAACAAAGCTGCGTGACGAGGTGATTGCCTGCCCGCTGCCCCCCGGCAGCGGTCCTGACCCGAACGGCCCCGTGACGGGGGCGCGACCAACCCTGATCGTGGATGCCGACATGGTTCCCCAAATAGCCCCGCAGAACTTTCGAGGCGCGATCCTGATGGTGCTTTCGATGGCGTTTTTCGCCGCCGAGGACACATTCATCAAGATCCTGACCGGCAACCTGCCCTATCTGCAGGTGCTGACCAGCGTGGGCGTGCTGGGTTTCGCGGTGTTTTTCGCGATGCTCCGGCTGAAGGGCGGGCGGTTCCTGACGCGCGATCTGCTGGACCCGGTCGTGGTACTGCGCACCCTGGGCGAGGTCGTCGGCTCGATCGCCTTTGTCATCGCGCTTGCGCTGAGCGATCTGTCCACGACCTCGGCAATCCCGCAGGCGCTGCCCCTGATGGTGGTTCTGGGCGCGGCCCTGTTTCTGGGCGAGCCGGTCGGATGGCGGCGCTGGTCGGCGATCTGCGCGGGCTTTATCGGCGTGCTTCTGATCATCCGGCCCGGCGGCGAAGGGTTTACCCTGGTGTCGCTGCTGGCCTTGCTGGGGGTCGTGGGGCTGGCCGTGCGCGATCTGGTGACGCGGCGGATCCCGTCGCATATCCATTCGGATCAGGTCAGCGCGCTGGCCTTTCTGGCGCTGGCGGGGGCGTCGATGCTGCTGGCGGCGATCATGGGGCAGGGGTTTGTCGTCCCCACGGTGCCGCAGGCGTCGATGATCGCGATCTGCATCGTCTTTGGCGTGACGGGCTATTCGCTGCTGGTTGCGGCGACCCGGATCAGCGAAATCGCGGCCATCGCCCCCTATCGCTACACCCGGCTGGTCTTTGCCCTGATTCTGGCCTTTTTCGTCTTTGGCGAACGTCCGGACGGGATGACGCTGATCGGTGCGGTGATCGTCGTCGCCTCGGGCTGCTATACCATGTGGCGCGAGGCCCGCCAAAAGCGCGCGCGGCTGCGACAGGCGGGCTTTGTCACGCTGGATGACTAGAGCCTTTCGAATCCTCTTCCCGCAGCGCATTTCGCCCTGTATAGCCCGGCCATGACCGACCTTGATCTCATCCGCAACTTCTCGATCGTGGCCCATATCGACCACGGGAAATCCACCCTTGCCGATCGTCTGATCCAGATGACGGGCACGGTCGCCGAGCGCGACATGAAAGCCCAGTTGCTGGACAGCATGGATATCGAGCGCGAGCGGGGCATCACGATCAAGGCCAACACCGTGCGCATCGACTATCCGGCAAAGGACGGCAAGCAATACGTCCTGAACCTGATCGACACGCCGGGCCATGTCGATTTCGCCTATGAGGTCAGCCGGTCCATGCGCGCAGTTGAAGGCAGCCTGCTGGTCGTCGACGCCAGTCAGGGGGTCGAGGCGCAGACGCTGGCCAATGTCTATCAGGCTATCGACGCCAACCACGACATCGTGCCGGTCCTGAACAAGATCGACCTGCCCGCCGCCGACCCCGACCGCGTCAAGGAAAACATCGAGGATGTGATCGGCATCGACGCATCCGACGCGATTGAAATTTCGGCGAAAACCGGCCTTGGCATTCCCGATGTGCTGGAAGCCATCGTCACCCGCCTGCCCGCCCCCAAGGGCGACCGCGACGCGCCGCTCAAGGCGATGCTGGTCGATTCGTGGTATGACGCCTATCTGGGCGTCGTCGTCATGATCCGCGTCATGGATGGTGTCATCCGCAAGGGCGACCGCATCCGCATGATGCAGACCGGCGCGATCTACGGCATCGACAAGCTGGCTGTGCTGCGTCCGCAGATGCAGGACATCCCCGAACTGGGTCCGGGCGAGATCGGCGTGCTGACCGCGTCCATCAAGCAGGTCCGCGACACCCGCGTCGGCGACACCATCACCCATGAGCGCAAGGGCGCGGATGAACCTTTGCCCGGCTTCAAACCCGCGCAGCCGGTGGTGTTCTGTGGGCTGTTCCTCGTCGATGCCAATGATTTCGAGGCCCTGCGCGACGCCATCGAGAAACTGGCGCTGAACGACGCCAGCTTCAGCTACGAGATGGAGACCTCTGCCGCGCTTGGTTTCGGTTTCCGCTGCGGCTTCCTGGGGCTTTTGCACCTTGAGGTGATCCGCGACCGTCTGGAACGCGAATACGATCTGGACCTGATCACCACGGCGCCGTCCGTGGTCTTCAAGCTGCACATGAAGGACGGCGAGGTCCGCGACCTGCACAACCCCGCCGACATGCCCGACCTGACCTATGTCGACCATATCGAGGAGCCGCGCATCAAGGCGACGATCATGGTCCCCGACGAATATCTGGGCGATGTGCTGAAACTGTGCCAAGACCGCCGCGGCATCCAGATGGACCTGACCTATGCCGGCAGCCGCGCCATGGTCGTCTATGACCTGCCGCTGGCCGAGGTGGTTTTCGACTTCTACGACCGGCTGAAATCGGTGACCAAGGGCTATGCCAGCTTCGACTATCAGATCAGCGAATACCGCGAGGATTTTCTGGTCAAGATGTCGATCCTTGTGAACGACGAACCGGTCGATGCGCTGTCGATCATGATCCACCGCGACCGCGCCGAAGCGCGCGGCCGCGTCATGGTCGAAAAGCTGAAAGAGCTGATCCCGCGGCACATGTTCAAGATCCCGATCCAGGCGGCCATCGGCGCGCGGGTGATCGCCCGCGAAACCCTGTCCGCGATGCGCAAGGACGTGACCGCCAAATGCTATGGCGGCGATGCGACGCGGAAAAAGAAGCTGCTGGAAAAGCAGAAGGCGGGTAAAAAGAAGATGCGCCAGTTCGGCAAGGTCGAGATCCCGCAGACGGCATTCATTCAGGCGTTGAAGATGGATAATTAGGCGCGTTCACCGGGTGGTGGGGTGAAACCCCACCCTACGCGGTGAGCCGCCCTGCCTTGATGTCGCGATGGATCGAGGAATACCGCCAGTCCTCGGGGCGTGCCACCAGCCCGTGTTTTACCGGATCGAGCCAGCAGTAGTGCAGATGCGCGGTGAAATCGGCCCGGTCACGGATATGATGTTCCCAGAACCGCCGTTGCCACAACCCGGCATCACCTTTCGCGATCTTGGACGGCGACCGTAGGGTGGGGTTCCACCCCACCGTTTCCCGGACAGCCCGCGTGAACCGCGACTTGATCGCACCCCAACGCACCGAATAATCGCAATCCCCATCCGGCAGGCGCCAGATGCAATGCAGGTGGTCTGGCAGGACGACACAGGCCTCGATCTCGAAAGGGCGTTCGGCACGGGTGACGCGCGTGGCCTCGCGCAGCAAGCCGATCTGATCGACCAGCAGCGAACTGCCGCGCTGCGCCAGCGCGACGGTGAAAAAGATCGGGGTGCCGGGGCGGCGGGGGCGAAGGTAGCGCGACATGGCCCATGATCGCGCAAGATGGTTAAGAAATTACTATTTGCGCTTGCCGCCCGGCAGCCACATGGCCATCCAGCTGTCGATCCAGATCTTTTGCCAGTCTTTCATCATCTGTCTTTGAGCTTTGCTCATCTCGGCCATCATCTGGCCGCGGGCCGCGCCGGTGATGCTGTTGGCGGCGGAAAGCCATGCGCTCATCCAGGGGTTTTTCATCTCATTCTCCTGACATGCGAGGCTTCATTCTGCCCTGCCGCCGCACCCCCTACAAGGACCGTGATGCGGGCTTCGCACCGGAACCCACCGAATGCGGCATGTCCGACCAAAGCCCCCTGTCCCTGTCCCGCGACTTGACAGGACCGAACGGCGGCGTCCAACTGTGCCCGCCGAAAACAACCGGCGGAGGTATGGCGGATGGGCGAAACGCAGGCGGGGCAGCACAGGGTCGTGGTGATCGGCGCGGGCTTTGCGGGGCTGCATGCCGTGATGGGGCTGCAGGGCGCGGGCTGCGACATCACGCTGATCGACCAGCGCAACCACCATCTGTTCCAGCCGCTGCTGTATCAGGTGGCGACGACACTGCTGGCGACCTCGGATATCGCCTGGCCGATCCGCTCGCTGCTGAGGGATCGCAAGGATGTCACGACCCTGCTGGGCACCGTCACCGACATCGACCGCGACGCGAAACAGGTGGTGCTGAAGGATGGCGGCCGCATTCCCTATGACACGCTGATCGTCGCGACCGGCGCGCGCCACGCCTGTTTCGGCAATGACGGGTGGGAGACCCATGCCCCCGGCCTGAAAACGCTCGAGGATGCGACGACGATCCGCCGCCGCCTGCTGCTGGCCTTCGAGCGGGCCGAGCGCACCGACGACCCGGCCGAACGCGATGCGCTGCTGACCTTTGCCGTGATCGGCGCGGGACCGACGGGGGTCGAACTGGTCGGCATCATCGCCGAACTGGCCCATCGCGTCCTGCCGCGCGAATTCCGCCGCGTCGATACGCGCAAGGCCCGCGTCCTGCTGATCGAGGCAGGGCCCGCGATCCTGCCCAGCTTCAGCCGCGGCCTGTCGGATTACGCGGCCCGCGCGCTGCAGCGGCAGGGGGTCGAGATCATGCTGGGCGATCCCGTCACCGAATGTTCGGCGCGCGGCATTGTCGTCGCGGGCCAGACCATCCCGTCGCGCACGATTGTCTGGGCGGCGGGCGTGCAGGCGTCCCGCGCCCGCGACTGGCTGAAGGCAGAAGGCGACCGGGCGGGCAGGGTGATCGTGACGCCGGAACTGGCGCTTGCCGACGATCCTGCGGTTTTCGTGCTGGGCGATACCGCCCATGTCACCAGCGACGGCAAGCAGGTGCCGGGGGTCGCACCCGCCGCCAAGCAACAGGGCAACCATGCCGCCCGCGTCATCCGCAGCCGCCTGACCGGCAAGCCTGCGCCCGCGCCCTTCCGCTATCGCAACATGGGCAATCTGGCGACCATCGGGCGCAACTCGGCGGTGATCGAATACGGCCGTTTCCGCATGAGCGGCTGGCTCGCCTGGTGGCTGTGGGGCTTTGCCCATGTCTATTTCCTGATCAATGCGCGGTCGCGGCTGTCGGTCGCGCTCAGCTGGCTGTGGGTCTTTCTGTCGCGCAACAGCACCGCGCGGCTGATCACCCAGAACGAGCCGCGCCGCCGCGCCGCGCCGCCGGACAAGCCCCCGGAATAGCGACCTTGCAGGCAGGGACAGCAGCGCTTAGCCTCGCCCGATGCGGGAGGAGCCACATCACATGACCAGATCCAAGGCAGGGTGCGCATGACATTGCTGTTCACCCATCCCTCGGCCTTTGACCATGCCGAACCGCCGGGGCACCCCGAGCAGGTCGGGCGGATCCGCGCGGTGATAGACGCCCTGCAAGGCGCGGCGGTCGATCCGCGCGAGGCGCCGGTCGCGGACCGCGCCGATATCCTGCGCTGCCACCCCGAAAGCTATCTGGAACGCATCGAGGCATCGGTCCCGCGCGAAGGCTGGGCCATGCTGGACGGCGACACCTATATGTCCCCCGGCAGTCTGGAACCCGTGCTGCGCGCCGTCGGCGGGGCCTGCGCGGCGGTCGATGCGGTGCTGTCGGGCCGCGCGCCCAATGCCTTTGTCGCCATGCGCCCGCCCGGTCACCATGCCGAACGCGAAACCCCGATGGGGTTCTGCCTGTTCGGCACCGTCGCGATTGCCGCGAAACGCGCGCTGGACCATCACCGGCTGGACCGCGTCGCCGTGCTGGATTTCGACGTCCACCACGGCAATGGCGCGCAGGCGCTGCTGTGGGACGAGGGCCGCGCCTTTTTCGCCTCGACCCACCAGCAGCCGCTGTTTCCGGGCACGGGCAGCGCGGACGAGGTCGGCGCGCATGGCCAGGTCCTGAACATTCCCCTGCCGCCCGGCAGCGGCGGCAGCCATGCCCGCGCGGCATGGGCGCGGATCTGCGAAAGGGTGGTTGCCTGGCGGCCCCGGCTGATCCTGATTTCGGCCGGGTTCGACGCCCATCGCGACGATCCGCTGGCCAGCCTTGACTGGGACGAAAGCGATTTCACCGCCATTACCCGGATGATCTGCGATGCCGCGACAATGGTCTCTGCCCCGGTGGTATCCGCGCTGGAAGGGGGCTATGATCTGGACGCTCTGGGCCGCTCTGTGCGCGCCCATGTCGATGTTCTGGCAGAGGTGTTCTAGATGACCGAGATCAAGGATTTGTCCTTCGAAGACGCAATGAAGGAGCTTGAGGCGACAGTCGGCAAGCTGGAACATGGCGAGGCCACGCTGGAGGAATCCATCCGCCTGTATGAACGCGGCGCCGCCCTGCGCAAACATTGCGACGACGTGCTGCGCGCGGCCGAGGAACGGGTGGAAAAGATCACCCTAGCCGCGAATGGTCAGCCATCGGGCGCGACGACGGCCGAAGGTCTGTAACCCATGAAATCGCGGATGGATGAGGTCAGGACGCAGGTCGCGGCCGCGCTGGATCAGGCTGTTCTGGCGTTGCCTGCGGGTGAATTGCGCGATGCGATGTTTTACGCCTGTCAGGGCGGCAAGCGTATCCGGGCCTGTCTGGTGATGGAATCGGCGCGGCTGCATGGCGTCCCTGACAGCGCCGCGCTGCCCGTCGCCGCGGCGGTCGAGGCGCTGCATGCCTACAGCCTCGTCCATGACGACCTGCCCGCGATGGATGACGACGACCTGCGGCGCGGCCAGCCGACCGTCCATGTCCGCTGGTCCGAGGCGACGGCGATTCTGGCCGGTGACGCCTTGCAGACGCTGGCATTCGACCTGCTGCTGCGCCCGGAAACCGGCACCCCCGCCGTGCAGGTCGCGCTGGCCCGCGCCTTTGCCGATGCCATCGGTGCGCGGGGCATGGTCTATGGCCAGATGCTGGATATTGCCGCCGAAACCGCGCCTGATCCGCTGACGCTGGACCAGATCACCCGGCTGCAGGCGGGCAAGACCGGCGCATTGATCGAATTTTTCCGCAATGTCCGGGGCGCTGCTGGCCGGGGCCGATCCGGCCCCCCTGCGCGATTACGCCCGCAATCTGGGGCTGGCCTTCCAGATCGCTGATGACATCCTGGACGTCACCGGCGATGAGGCGCAGACCGGCAAACGCGTGGGCAAGGACGATGCGGCGGGCAAGGCGACATTCGTGTCCTTGCTGGGGCTGGAAGGCGCGCGGGCCCGTGCGCGGGAACTGGTGGCGGCGGGCGATGCCGCGCTTATGACCTATGGTGACAGGGCGGGAAACTTGCGTGAACTGGCGCGTTTCGTTATCGACCGCTACGCGTGAACAGAACCGCCACCCGAAAAGGGCCAGCCGATGACCGATCAGCCGAACCGTCCCCTGACCCCCGTTCTTGACCGGGTGGGCCTGCCCTCTGATCTCAAGGGGCTGACGGATCGCGAATTGCGCCAACTGGCCGATGAATTGCGCGCGGAAACCATCAGCGCCGTGTCCGAAACCGGCGGGCATCTGGGCGCGGGGCTGGGCGTCGTCGAACTGACCGTGGCGCTGCATGCGGTGTTCGACACCCCGCGCGACAAGATCATCTGGGACGTGGGCCATCAGTGCTATCCGCACAAGATCCTGACCGGACGGCGCGACCGCATCCGCACCCTGCGCATGGAAAACGGGCTGTCGGGTTTCACCAAGCGGTCGGAAAGCGCCTTTGATCCCTTTGGGGCGGGGCATAGCTCGACCTCGATCAGCGCGGCTTTGGGCTTTGCCATGGCGCGCGAACTGGGCGGCGATCCGGGCGATGCGATTGCCGTGATCGGCGATGGCGCCATGAGCGCGGGCATGGCCTTCGAGGCGCTGAACAACGCCGGTCATCTGGGCAAGCGGCTGTTCGTCATTCTGAACGACAATGAAATGTCGATCGCCCCGCCCACCGGCGCGCTGTCATCCTATCTGACCCGGCTTTACACCGGCGGCCCCTTTCAGGAATTGAAGGCCGCCGCCAAGGGCGCCGTCAGCCTGCTGCCGCCGCCGATGCAGGAAGGCGCCAAACGCGCCAAGGAAATGCTGAAAGGCATGGCCGTCGGCGGCACCCTGTTCGAGGAACTGGGCTTTTCCTATATCGGCCCCGTCGATGGGCATGACCTGGACCAGTTGCTGCCCTTGCTGCGCACCGTGCGCGCCCGCGCCGACGGTCCGGTTCTGATTCATGCCGTGACCAAAAAGGGCAAGGGCTATGCCCCGGCCGAACATTCCGCCGACAAGGGCCACGCCCGTGGCCGCTTCGACGTGGCGACCGGCGCGCAGGCGAAATCGAAATCGAACGCGCCCAGCTATACCTCGGTCTTTGCCCGCGCCCTGGTGGATCAGGCGGCGCGCGATGACAGGATCGTCGCCGTGACGGCGGCCATGCCCGATGGCACCGGGTTGAATATGTTCGCCGAACGCTTTCCGCGTCGCTGTTTCGACGTGGGTATCGCCGAACAGCATGCCGTGACCTTTTCGGCGGGGCTGGCGGCGGGGGGCATGAAACCCTTTTGCGCGCTGTATTCGACCTTTCTGCAACGCGGCTACGATCAGGTCGTGCATGATGTCGCGATCCAGCGCCTGCCGGTGCGCTTTGCCATTGACCGCGCCGGTCTGGTCGGCGCCGATGGCGCGACCCATGCCGGGGCCTATGACGTGGCCTTTCTGGCGAACCTACCCGGCATGGTCGTCATGGCCGCCGCGGATGAGGCCGAACTGGTCCATATGGTCGCGACCGCCGCCGCCCATGACGACGGCCCCATCGCCTTTCGCTATCCGCGCGGCGAAGGCATGGGGGTCGAGATGCCCGAACGCGGCATTCCCTCGGAAATCGGCAAGGCCCGCGTCATTGCCGAGGGCAAGCGCGTCGCCATCCTGTCATTCGGCACCCGTCTGGCCGAGGTCATGCGCGCCCGCGAGGCATTGGGCGCGCGCGGCATCACCCCCACCGTGGTCGATGCGCGTTTCGCCAAACCGCTGGACCGCGACCTGATCCTGCGCCTTGCCGCCACGCATGAGGCACTGATCACCATCGAGGAGGGCGCGGTCGGTGGCTTCGGCAGCCTTGTCGCACAGCTTTTGTCGGACGCAGGCGTGTTCGACCACGGGTTGCGTTTCCGCCAGATGGTGCTGCCCGACACATTCATCGACCATGCCAGCCCCGAAGCGATGTATCGCGACGCCCGCATGAACGCCCCCGATATCGAGGCCAGGGTGCTTGATGTGCTGGGCGTGGCCCAGATCGCGGACAAAAGGGCATAGGCGCCGTTTGACGACACACGCGCGGAACTGTTGTCCCGCGCGTGATTTTGGCATGGCTGCGGTGGCGCGCGGTTACTGAACCAGCGCCTTGCCGTTCTGCCGGTGGCGGACCGCCAGTTTCCGGCCCTGACGCGCCGAGGTCAGGAAACGCACGGATTCGGGGACAAATGTCTCATCCGCCAGTTCGGGGAAGATCGCCAGAATCTCGTTGCGGGCGGCCTGCGACAGCATGTCCAGAGCGGTCGCGCCGGTGTAAAGCGATTCCGTTTCCGCACCGTTCGAGATGACGATTTCGTGCTGGTCGAACAGCAGGTGGAAGTATTCGACGCTGTCCTGATCCTGCACGATATCGACCCCGTCCAGTTGCAAAAGCTGCTTGGCCGCGACCAGAACCTCATCGGTGTCGAACATGCGATGCGCGACCCGCGATCTGATCAGAATGCGGTGCTGCGGTGACACGATCAGATCCTGTGCGGGAATATTCGCAGCCAGCGCCCCGGCACGAAGCCGGATCGGGCGCAGCACGGGGTTGGCCATCAGCGCCAGCGGACCAAGGCGGCGCGCGCCGATCCAGCGCAGGGTCTGCAGGCCACGGTCGCGGGTCATGATCCGCATTCCCGCGACCAGATCCTCGACGGCGACAGGGCCATGTTCGGTCTGGATCAGGGTGCCGCGCGCAAAGCAGACGACATCCAGCGTGCCATTGCCTTCGGCGACGTTCAGTGTGACACGGTCGATCACCGTCTGCCCCAGATCGGTGGTCGCGCGCACCGTGGCTGCGATCAGTGCGAAAGGCGCCCCCAGGACGGGGCCAAGGTCGCTGGCGATATCGTCGATTGCATCGGCCAGACCGGACGTGATTTCGGACAGCGGCACATCCACCAGTTCGATGTCTTCACCCAGCACGTTGACGCTGACCGTGGCGCCAAGGCGATCTTCTGCAAGCTCTTGATCCGAAACGATATAGGTTGAGCCATCGCCGGCGCGCAGCGCGTGACCCTCGATGTCGTTCACCTGGACGTTGATGCCTGCCAGCCCTTCAACACCCACGACGACATTGGCCGTCGACAGCACCACCGGCCCGATGCAGCTGCCGGTGATATCGCCCCCCGCGGTCGGCACGGTGACGGTTTCGCCCGTTTCGGCAATCGTGCCATCGCCGCCCTGATTGGTCGCGCTGATGTCGCCGGTGGTTTCGGTTGAACCGGTAAAGAAGTCGTTCAGCAGATGTTGTGAGTTCGTGTCGATGACCCAGGCATCGACATCAAGTGTCAGCAGGTCGTTGGGGACCTGGGCAATATATGGCATGCGGCATTCCCTCCCTTGAACACGGGGCAGATTGACTTAAATTTTGGGGATGCCAAAAAATGAACTCGGAGATTGATACAGACGGTGTCCCCATCGATGAAGGGACGCTCTCAGGATGATTCGATCCAAATCCCTTCTCGCATAGATTGCTATGTTTGCGTTGGGGAAATCAATACTATTTTAACGAATTTTTAAGGGGTTATTTTGCGGCGCACGAATGAATGCGCTTCTGCTGGTGCGCGGATCAGGGATCCCGGCAGAATTTCGGGTTTCGCCGGGCTGTCACGGCTGATAGCTATTTTACCGATACCCCCGTTCGCCGACCACGCCGCATGACCCAATTCACGCACCCCGACGCCCATCCCGACGATCCGCATTACATCAGCCGTTCGGGCTGGTTGCGCGCCGCCGTGCTGGGGGCGAATGACGGGATCGTGTCGATCGGGTCGCTGATCGTCGGCGTCGCTTCGGTTTCGGGGGAACATGGGGCGGTGATCGTGGCGGGGATCGCGGGGCTGGTCGCCGGGGCGATGTCGATGGCGGCGGGGGAATATGTTTCCGGTTCGTCGCAATCGGATATCGAGCGCGCCGATATTCACCGCGAACGCCGCGCCTTGCATGCCGACCCGGATATCGAGCTGGAGGAGCTGATCTCGATCTACGAATCGCGGGGGCTGGCGCCCGATACCGCGCGGCTGGTCGCGGTCGAACTGACCGAACATGACGCGCTTGGCGCCCATTTGCGCGACGAACTGGGCATGTCCGATATACATGCCGCAAACTCCTTTGTCGCGGCGCTGGCTTCGGGGGTGACGTTCACGGTCGCGGGGGCGATCCCCTTGATGGGCGCGGTGTTGGCACCTGCCGGAATGTTGATCGTGACGGTGCTGGTTGCGACCTTGCTTGCGCTGGCCGCTCTTGGGATGATCGGGGCCAGGGCAGGTGGTGCGCCGGTCGGCCGCGCGGTCGTGCGGGTCATCATCTGGGGCGTGGTCGCGATTATCGCGACGGCGCTGATCAGCAGGGTTTTCGGCGTCACCGCCGGTTAGAGAGTTCTGGATGCTGCGCGGATTGATCCTGATAACTGTGCTGGCCGCCGCCCCCGTTCTGGCGACCCCGGCATCGACCACGCCCGAGGCCCTGCTGCCGTCGCGCGCGGATGTCAGCGGGGTTGCCGCGCATGACGTGCTGAACCTGCGCGCCGAACCCAATGCCGAGGGCTGCGATTCTGGGCACGCTGCCCGCCGATGCCAAAGGGGTCGAGATCGTGCATTTCGACCCGACCGGGCAATGGGCGCGGGTCAGCCTGGGCGAGATTTCCAGGTTGGGCCTCGGGGCGGTTTCTGGTGATGGACCGCACCACTGGACGCCGGGCAAGCTGCCCTCGGGGATGCGCTGCCATGGGACAGAGCCGTTCTGGTCGCTGAACGAGGTCGATGGCCGGATGAGCTATGCCGAACCCGACGGCCAGCCCCGCGATCTGGAACTGCGCCGCGTTCTGGACCGTGGCATGGCCGAAGACGCGATGCGCGCCCTGATCGCGGGCGACGACAGGGGCCGCGTCACGGCGGTTGTCCAGCCCGGCCTCTGTTCGGACGGCATGTCCGACCGCGATTTCGGCCTGTCGGCGACGGTCATTCTGGACGGCGGCGATCAGCCCTCGCGGATGCTGAACGGCTGTTGTTCGGTGGCGCGCCAAGGCAGATAACCCATATATGGCTGGCAGAGCCGCCGAAGCGCGATGGCGGGGTCGTCGTCCGGCGTGGGATGTCGGCGTGACCCCGGTTTCAGCCGTTTTCATCCCGCGCCAGCGCCGCCAGCCCGGCGCGGTAATCGGGATACAGCAATTCCACGCCCAACTCGTCGCGGATGCGGCAGTTCGACACGCGCTTGCTTTCGGAATAAAAGCTGCGCGCCATGGGGGTCATCTCTGCCGTGGCGAAATCCTCCAGCGGGGGCAGGGGCAGGCCGGCGATTTCGGCGGCATGGGCGATGATATCCTCGGGGGGGCGGGGTCGTCGTCGCAGACGTTATAGACCGCGCCGGCGCTGGGGCGGTCCAGCGATGCCAGCAACACCCGCGCGATATCCTGCACATGGATGCGCGAAAAGATCTGGCCGGGTTTCACGATCCGCCGCGCCGTGCCCGAGCGCAGTTTCGCAAAGGGCCCGCGCCCCGGCCCATAGATCCCGGCCAGCCGAAAGATATGCAGCGCCAGCCCGTGTTCGCGGGCCAGATGCTGCCATGCCTGTTCGGCGGCGACACGTTCCTGACCGCGCAGGGTCGAAGGCGTCAGCGCGTCGCCTTCATCGACCCAATCGCCCTGACGGTCGCCATAGACGCCGGTCGTGGACAGATAGCCGATCCATGCGGGCCGGGCGCTGGCGATATCGTCGCGATAGGCCATCAGCGCCGGATCGCCGTGGCGGTCGGGCGCGGCGGTGACCAGCAGCGCGTCGGCCCGTGCGATGGCGCGGCGCACCGCGTCATCCTGACCGGGCCAGCGCAGCGCATCCGCGCCGCTGGCCGCGACGCGCGGCAGGTTGTTGCGGGTCGTTCCCGTCACCTGCCAGCCGCGCCGGATCAGTTCGGGCGTCAGCCAGCCCGCCGAATAGCCGTGACCCAGCACGACCATGCGTTTTTGCCCATCCATGCTCATGCAATGCCCCGCATGATCTCGGCCGCCATCCGGAACGAGCGGATGCGTTTGTCCGGGTCGTGGATATTGCCGGTCAGGATCAGCTCATCCGGTTGATATTTTTCAATGAAACCGCGCAACTGCTGTTCGACGGCCTGCGGCGATCCGACCGCCGTGATCGCCAGCGCCTGATTGACAAGGCGCTGATAGGCCTCGGGGACCTCGACGCCGATATCCTCGACGGGTTTCGGCAACAGGCCGGGGTTGCCCATGCGCAGCCGGGCGAATTGCAACTGCTGGCTGGTGCGCAGGAAATGCGCCTCGTCATCGGTGGGGGCGGCGACGACGTTCACGGCCAGCATGAAATGCGGCCTGGTGCCCCATTGGGTTTCCTGAAAACGCTCGCGATAGAGCGTCACGGCCTGATCCAGATCGCCCGGCGCGAAATGGCTGGCAAAGGCATAGGGCAGGCCCAGAACCGCCGCCAGACTGGCCCCGTAAAGGGAGGATCCCAGGATCCAGACCGGCACATCGCTGCCCTGACCGGGCCATGCGTTGACACCCGCAGCGGGACGTTCGGGGCCAAGATAGCCCAGCAATTCGACGACATTGTTCGGGAAATCGTCGTTGTTTTGCATATTGCGGCGCAGGGCCTGCATGACCGCCCCGTCGCCGCCCGGCGCCCGTCCCAGCCCCAGGTCGATGCGCGGCCCGTGGATCGCGGCCAGCGTGCCGAATTGTTCGGCGATCTGCAGGGCGGAATGGTTGGGCAGCATGATCCCCCCCGCGCCGATCCGCATGGTCCGGGTATGTCCGGCAATATGGCCGATCAGAACGGATGTCGCCGCGCTGGCGATGCCTTTCATATTATGGTGTTCGGCCAGCCAGTAGCGGTGATAGCCCGCCACCTCGGCGGCCTGCGCCAGCTTCACGGATGAGGCGATGGCCTGGGAAATGTCGAAACCTTCGCCAACGGGGCTGAGGTCAAGGATGGAATATTGCATCGGATCGCTTTCCTGTCTTTGACCATCACATAGGAAGGAATGCAGCCGCTTGCCAGTTCCCCGGCCCGCTGGCAAAGTTCGCCCAACGCAGGAGAGCGCGATGACCGACGACAACCGGGTGCTTCCGGTCAAGACCCCCGATCCCATCGGCAACGAACAATTCAACGACCCCGTGGCTGCCGTGGACCGGCTGACCCGGCTTTACGACCGCGCCACGGAATTTCTGCTGAGCCATTTTCAGCGCACGCTGGACGGCGAAGCCCCGACCGCGCGCTATCGCGCCTTTTATCCCGAATTGCGGCTGACGACATCCAGCCATTCGCGCACGGATCTGCGGCTGGCCTTTGGTCATGTCGCGCTGCCGGGCAGCTATTCGACCTCGATCACCCGGCCGGCGCTGTTTCGCGACTATCTGGTCGAACAGATCGGGTTGTTGATGCGCAACCACAATGTCCCGATCGTGGTGACGGACAGCGACACGCCGATGCCGGTGCATTTTGCCGTGGCCGCGCGCAGCAGCCTGAACGTCCCGCAGGAAGGCGTGCTGAACTATTCGCTGCGCGATGTGTTTGATGTGCCCGACCTTGGCACGACGAATGATGATATCGTCAACGGGACCTCGGGACCGAATGCCGATGGCAGCCAGCCACTGGGGCCCTTTACCGCGCAGCGCGTCGATTATTCGCTGGCCCGGCTGGAACATTACACCGCGACCTCGCCCGAGCATTTCCAGAATTTCGTGATGTTCACGAATTACCAGTTCTATGTCGATGAGTTCGAGGCCTTTGCCCGCCGCGTTCTGGCCGATCCGGATTCCGGCTATACCGAATTCGTCGGCCCCGGAAACAGCATCGTCCGCGACCCGCAGGAACTGCTGGCGACGGGCGCCAAGACGCCGCAGATGCCCGCCTATCACCTGAAACGGCCGGGCCATGACGGGATCACGCTGGTCAATATCGGGGTCGGCCCGTCGAATGCGAAAACCGCAACCGACCACATCGCCGTTCTGCGCCCCCATGCCTGGCTGATGGTCGGCCATTGCGCGGGGCTGCGCAACAGCCAGCAGCTTGGCGATTTCGTCCTGGCCCATGCCTATCTGCGCGAAGATCACGTCCTGGACGACGACCTGCCGGTCTGGGTGCCGATCCCCGCGCTGGCCGAGGTGCAGGTCGCCCTGCAGGAAGCCGTCGCCGAAGTCACCCAACTGGAAGGCTATGAGCTGAAGCGGATCATGCGCACCGGCACCGTCGCCACCATCGACAACCGCAACTGGGAGTTGCGCGACAATTCCGGCCCGGTGCAGCGGCTGTCGCAATCGCGGGCGGTTGCGCTGGACATGGAAAGCGCGACCATCGCCGCCAACGGCTTTCGTTTCCGGGTGCCCTATGGGACGCTGCTGTGCGTGTCGGACAAGCCCTTGCACGGGGAACTGAAACTGCCGGGCATGGCCACCGCCTTTTATCGCAGCCAGGTCGCAAACCATCTGCTGATCGGCATCCGCGCCATGGAAAAGCTGCGCGCGACGCCGCTCGAGCGGATTCACTCCCGCAAACTGCGCAGTTTCAACGAAACGGCCTTTCTTTAGCGCCGGATCGGCGCCTATTGGCCGTGGCGCACCTGTTCGTTCAGGTTTGACGCGGGAAAACGCTTGAAAATTGCATAAAAACCTTGTGTAGCGGGCGCAGTGCCGCCAAGGTGGCGCCCAACATTTCCCACCAAGGGGACAACGAGGAGACAGAGATGGCCGTGGCCAACAGCAAACCGATGACGAAAACCCAGCTTGTCGCAACTCTGGCCGACGAAATGGGCAGCGACAAGAAAACCGCGACCGCGGCGCTGGATGCGATTTCGTCTGTCGTGACCCGTGTCGTCGCCGAAGGCGGTGCCGTGACGATCCCCGGCATCGGCAAAGTCGCCTGCCGTGCGCGTCCCGAGCGTCAGGTCCGCAATCCGCAAACCCAGGAAATGATGACCAAACCGGCTGACAAGGTCGTCAAGGTCACCATCGCCAAGGCGCTGAAAGACAGCGTCAACGCCTGATCCGGGCTCCGGGGCTTGGCAAACCGGAATTTTCAGGGTCGCGCCTTGTGCGCGGCCCTTTTTCATGCCGGCGATGGCTGTCCGTTTCGCCTTTGGGTTGTTTCGCGGGCCGGCGCCGCGTCCCGCGTGTCTTTGGGAATCGACCGACTGTTCAGCGTCTGAAAATTGATGGCGTCTTTTGCATCCTCGGACGGGGCCGATGCAGCGGCATGGTTGCGCCCGCACCGTTTCGCCCGTTAATGAGACGCAAAATCCGGGGAACACAGATGAGCAGCGGCTTCAACCCATTCAGGGGCATTCCGAAACACGGGTTGGGCGCCCTGACCGGCCTGTTTCTGGGGCTGGGCGCCGTTCAGGCGCAGGAAATCAACATCCCCGGCCCGGCAGGTCCCCTGATGGCCGAAGCCATCGCGGTCGCGGGCAGCCGTGACGTCGTCGTCATCATTCCGGGCTCTGGCCCCATCGACCGCGACGGCAACGGCCCGGCGGTGGGGATCGTGTCCGACCTGTATCGCCAGATGGCCGAGGGGCTGGCCGAACGGGGCATTGCCTCGATCCGGGTGGACAAGCGCGGCTTTGGCGCCAGCGCCGCAGCCTCGGCCGAACCTGCGGATATCAACATCGCGAATTACGCGCAGGACATGCGGGGCTGGGTCGAAAAGGCGCGCGATCTGGCGCCCTGCGTCTGGCTGGCCGGTCATTCCGAAGGCGGGTTGGTCGCGCTGGTCGCGGCGCAGGATCCGCCTGCAGGGCTGTGCGGCGTCATCCTGCTGGCGACGCCGGGCCAGCCCATCGGGCAGTTGATGATCCGGCAGATGGACAACCTGCCCGCGATGACCCGGCTGATGCCCGAATTGCGCGATATCGTCGCCGATCTGGAGGATGGCCGGACCCGCCCGGTGCAGGACATCTCTCCGGCGCTGCGGACGATCTTTGCGCCGGGGTTGCAGGATTACATGGTCGGGCTGTTCCAATATGACCCCGCCGGGGTTGCGGCCGAATGGCATGGCCCGGTCCTGATCCTGCAGGGCGCGCGCGATTTTCAGGTCACGCCGCAGGATGCGCAGAAACTGGCCGATGCCATGCCGCAGGCGCAACTGGTCCTGCTGCCGCAGGCGACCCATATGCTGAAACTGGACATTCCGGGACAGCCCTTTGCGACCTATGGCAATCCCGCGCTGCCCCCCGATCCGCTGCTGCTGCCCGCGATCACCGATTTCATCGCCGCGAACCGCCCCTGACAGGACCACCCCGGCCGAAACATCCGACGCCTTGCCCTTGTCCCCCTGCTGTGCCAGCAACAGGGATCTGCGGCAGGGGGTCTGTCGCAGGCAGCATTTCGGCAGGAACAGCATGGATCTTCGTTCGGTCATCATGGGCGTGACCTTCGCCTTTGTCTGGGCCTCGGCCTTTACGACGACGCGCATCATCGTCACCGCCGCGCCGCCGCTGACCGCGCTGACCCTGCGCTTTGCGCTGTCGGCGGCGCTGGCGATCGGGCTGGCGCTGGCGATGGGCCAGAGCTTTCGGCTGAGCCGCGCCGAATGGCGCGCGGTCGTCCTGTTCGGGATCTGCCAGAACGCGCTGTATCTGGGGCTGAACTGGGTCGCCATGCAATGGGTCGAGGCCTCTGCCGCCTCGATCATCGCTTCGATGATGCCGCTGATCGTGGCCTTTCTGGGCTGGGCCGCGCTTGGCGACCGGCTGCGGCCGATGGCCTTTGTCGGGCTGCTGGTCGGGGTGCTGGGCGTCGCGCTGATCATGGGAGTGCGGCTGCAGCACGGGCTGAGCATTCCCGGCACGATCCTGTGCCTGCTGGCCGCGGTCGCGCTGGCCATCGCCACGCTGAGCGCGCGGGGCGCCAGCGGCAGCCGCAACATGATGATGATCGTCGGCCTGCAGATGGCGGTCGGTTCGCTGTCGCTGGCCTTGCCCGCCGCGCTGATGGAATGGGGCCAGCCCGTCGCCTATAGCTGGACGCTGCTTTACGCCTTTGTCTATACGGTAGTCGCGCCGGGGATCGCCGCGACCTGGATCTGGTTTCTGCTGGTCAACCGCATCGGCGCCGTCCGCGCCGCGACCTATCATTTCCTGTCGCCCTTTTTCGGTGTCCTTGTCGCCGCCATCGTGCTGGGCGAACGCTTTGGCTTTACCGATGCGGCGGGCGCGCTGATCATCGCGGCGGGGATCCTGATGGTGCAGCGGTCGAAACTGCCCGCTCAGCCCGCCGCATCCTCGGCGTCCATCCGGCGGGTCGAGGGCAGTTCGCGGTAGCGATCGACCCATGCCGCCATCGCGGGCGGCATCGGCGGCAGCATGTCCGCGAATGTCGCAAACGGCCCCCCGATCAGCAGATCGGCGGCACAGGGGCTGTCGCCAAGCAGCCACGGCCGGTCCTGCAGCGCCTCGTCGATGCGGGTCAGCATGGTCGCGTAATCGCGGAAACTGTCGTGGAAAACGGGGCTTTCCACCCCGGCAAAGCGGATCGCCACCACCGCCTCGACCACGCCCTGATAGTAAAACAGCCATGACAGATAGGCGCCGCGTTGCGGATGCCCGACGGGGCGGCCCAAGTCGCTTTCGGGGAAAAGATCGGTCAGATACAGGATGATCGCCCCCCTTTCCCGGACCTGCGTATCGCCATCGACCAGATAGGGCACCTTGCCTTCGGGATGGGGGTTCGCGGGATCCACCGCACCCGCACCACCCATCCGCCGGATCGAGACGTTGCGGATATCGACGCGGTTCGCGATGCCCATTTCGCGCAGCAATTGCACCACGGTCGAGGAACGGCTGTTCGGCGCATGATAAACTGTCAGGCATGATTGTCTGCTGTTTCTGATGGGGTCAGTATGCACCCCGCTGCTGACAGTTTCCGGCAGGAGGAGACATGGCAGAGGATATGGCCCGCACCGACCGCCTGATGCGCCTGATGGAATGCCTGCGCCGCCTGCCCGCGCCGGTCACCGCCGCGCGCCTGGCAGATGAAACCGGGGTCAGCCTGCGCCAGCTTTACCGCGACATCGCCACCCTGCGCGCCGGTGGCGCCCTGATCGACGGCGCGGCGGGCGTCGGCTACACCCTGACCGAAGACAGCGCCCTGCCGCCGCAAAGCTTCTCGCGTCTGGAGATCGAGGCGCTGCTGCTGGCCGTGGCCGAGCTGCGCCATATGGGCGATGGCGATCTGTCCCGCGCCGGAGAGGCGGCGATGGCGCGCATCATCGCGACCCTGCCCGAACGCCAAAGCCAGCAGGCGCTGCATGCCGTGATGCGCAGTTTCCGCGAAACCCGCCAGCGCGCCCGCCCTGTGATCGACATGGACATGCTGCGTGCCGCCTGCTGGGATGAAACATCTGTGGTGATGACCTATCGCGACTTGCAGGATCGGGTGACGCAGCGCGAGATCTGGCCGCTTGCGCTCAGCTATTCCGACCAGTCGCTGATGCTGCTGGCCCATTGCCGGATGCGCCAGGATTTCCGCCTGTTCCACGTCCACCGCATCATCTGCGCCAGCCCTGGCGGCAGCAGTTTCCGCCCGCGCCGCGCCGGGCTGCTGCGCGAATATCGCCGGCGGTGGCTGGAAGAATGCCCGGAACATAAACGGAGCGGCTGAAAAACGCGGCGCGTGGGGTAATATCTGGGGCATGCGCCCCGATACCATCCTTTTTTAGACCGAAGCGGGGCTTTACTGTCCGGCGGGGGATGTCCACATCGACCCGCTGCGGTCTGTGGCGCGCGGGCTGATCACCCATGCCCACAGCGATCACGCCCGTCCCGGTCAGGTCCTGCCGGTGCCGCTTGGGCCGTATCGCGCAACGAAAAAGGGCCGCTGACGCGGCCCCTGATCCCAAACCTTCGGCTTCGATCAGAAGCGGAAGTTCACGCCCAGTTTTACGTTGTTGTATTTCGCGGTCGCTTCGGTCTGGATCCCGCCGGCGTCGGACACCGTTTCCTTGCCGAAGTTCGCGTATTCATATTCGCCGGTGATCGACACGCGTTCGGTCAGTTGCTTTTCAGCGCCCAGACCGACGATATAGCCGCTGCGCGAGATGCTGTCGTTGATCGCGGCGGTGCCGGGAACGCTGGCGCCGGTGACTTCGTAATCGACCTTGGCGCGGGCTGCACCGATGATACCATAGACCAACGTGTCGGGCGTGACGGCGTAGCCGGTTTTGAAGCGCAGGCCGACGATGTTCTTGATCTTGGACTTCGCGCTGACGCCGCCGTCATTCGAGAAGGAATCTTCGATATTGCCCGCCTCATAGCCCAGTTCCGGACCAAAGACCCAGTTGTCTTTCTGCCAGCGGTAACCGATGCGCAGGCCGCCGTTCACGCCGCTGAGGTCCAGCTTGTCGTAATTGGTGACGGCACCCTCGCCCTGAGCCAGACCGATGCGGTCTTCACCACCGAAGGCATAGCCAAGCGTCGCACCGGCATAGGCGCCCGCCCAGTTGCCGACCGGCGCGGTTTCGACGATGGGCGAAACGGCGGGTTCGACGACGGGGGCGATGAAGCCACCGGCATGTGCCGCAACGCCAAGAGCGATCGACAGGGGAGCGGCGGCGACGGTGGATTTCACGAAGCTGCGAATGGTCATATTATAATCTCCGGCGATCATGCGGCGCCTGAATTGGGGGCGGGCATTGACGGTTGGTTGTCTGTTGGTCAGGAACTTAGGGCAGCTATCCCCCGCGGACAAGGCGCGCGCCGCTGCGCGCGGGTGGTTTTGCGGAAAAGCGCGGCATCTGTGCAACAAACCCATATGGATCGGGTTTTCCCTGAAAAACCGTTGCCATGCGGACAGAAAATTCACTGAAATTTGAACTATATATCCAGATTTTCAACGCTCAGGGCGTTTTGCTGGATGAATTCGCGCCGGGGTTCGACGACATCGCCCATCAGCTTGGTGAAAATGTCGTCGGCATCGCTGACATCATCGATCTGCACCTGCAGCATGGTGCGCGCGACCGGGTCCAGCGTGGTTTCCCAAAGCTGGTCGGGGTTCATTTCGCCCAGACCCTTGTAGCGTTGCAGCGACAGGCCCTTTTCCCCTTCCAGAAAGATCGCCGACAGCAGGCTGATGGGGCCGTGGATCGGGACTTCGCGTTCCTTGCGGATCAGTTGCGCGGGCTGGCCGTAGATTTCCTGCAGCGACTGCGTCGTCGTGCCAAGGCGCCGGCTTTCGGCGGAATGCAGCATCGGGCCGTCCAGACTGCGCAATTCCCCGACGCCGCGCAGCACGCGCGACACGCGGATGCCCCCGTCCTGCGCCGGGCGTCCGGTCCAGCCACGCTCGAATTCTTCGGCGATCAGGTCCAGACGGGCGGCGACGGCGGTGGCGACGCTCTAGGCGTCCGCCTCGACCCGACCGGGCAGCAGGGCGCCTGCGATGGCGGCCTGTTCGGTGATGTGGATCGGGTAATGCGTCGGATAGGCGCGCAGGATGCGGCGGGCCAGACGCGCCTCTTCGACGACGCGGGTCAGATCGGCGCCCGAGATTTCCTCGCCCGAGCCGAGGCGCAGGCTGGCGCCCTCGACCCCCTGCTGGATCAGGTAATCTTCCAGTGCGGCCTCGTCCTTCAGATAGACTTCGGACCGGCCACGCGCGACCTTGTACAGCGGCGGTTGGGCGATATACAGGTGCCCGGCCTCGATCAGCTGCGGCATCTGGCGGAAGAAGAAGGTCAGCAGCAGCGTGCGGATATGGCGCGCCGTCCACGTCGGCATCGGTCATGATGACGATCTTGCTGCAGCGCAGCTTGTCCAGATTGAATTCGTCGCGCCCGATCCCGGTGCCAAGCGCGGTGATCAGCGTGCCGATCATGTCCGACGACAGCATCCGGTCGAAACGCGCGCGTTCGACGTTCAGGATTTTCCCGGCGCAGGGGCAGGACCGCCCTGATTCTGGCGCGAGCGCCCCTGTTTCGCCGAACCACCGGCCGAGGTCACCTCGACGATGAAGATTTCGGACAGGGCGGGTCCTTTTCCTGACAATCGGCCAGCTTGCCGGGCAGGGATGCGACATCCATCGCCGTTTTGCGGCGGGTCAGTTCGCGGGCCTTGCGGGCGGCTTCGCGGGCCAAAGCGGCCTCGATGATCTTGCCGACGATGGATTTCGCCTCGTTCGGGTTTTCCTCGAACCACTCGGCCAGCTTTTCGTTGACCAGGCTTTCGACCGCCGGGCGCACCTCGCTGGACACCAGCTTGTCTTTGGTCTGGCTGGAGAATTTCGGGTCGGGCACCTTGACCGACAGCACGCAGGTCAGACCCTCGCGGGCGTCGTCGCCGGTGAAATCGACCTTTTCGCGTTTCGCGATGCCGCTGGTCTGGGCGTAGCTGTTGATCACGCGGGTCAGCGCACCACGGAAACCGGCCAGATGGGTGCCGCCGTCGCGCTGAGGGATGTTGTTGGTAAAGGGCAGCACGGTTTCGTGGTAGCTGTCGTTCCACCACATCGCGACCTCGACCCCGATCCCGTTCTTTTCGCCGGTGATGAAGATCGGTTCCGGCATCACCGCCGTCTTGGAGCGGTCGATGTATTTGACGAATTCGCGGACGCCGCCTTCGTAATGCAGTTCGGTCTTGTGCTCTTCGGCGTGGCGTTCGTCTTCCAGAATGATGCGGACGCCCGAATTCAGGAATGCCAGTTCACGCAGGCGGTTTTCCAGCGTGGTATATTTGAATTCGCGGTCGGAAAACGTCCCGTCAGGGCTGTCTTCCTTGCTGGAGGCCAGAAAGCGCACCTCGGTCCCGGTTTCGCCGGGCGCGGCGTCGCCCACGACGCGCAGATGTTCGACCGTATCGCCATGTTCGAAACGGGCGTAATGTTCCTTGCCATTGCGCCAGATGCGCAGTTCCAGCCAGTCGGACAGGGCGTTCACGACGGACACCCCGACCCCGTGCAGACCGCCCGAGACCTTATAGCTGTTGCTGTCGAATTTCCCGCCCGCGTGCAGTTGGGTCATGATGACCTCGGCCGCAGAAACGCCTTCGGTCGGGTGCAGATCGACCGGGATGCCGCGCCCGTTGTCGCGCACCGAAACGCTGCTGTCGGCGTGGATTTTCACCTGAACGTAATCGGCATGACCGGCCAGCGCCTCGTCGATGCCGTTGTCCACGACCTCATAGACCATGTGATGCAGGCCCGACCCGTCGTCGGTGTCGCCGATATACATGCCCGGACGTTTGCGAACCGCCTCCAGGCCCTTGAGAACCTTGATGGAATCCGCGCCATATTCGGCGGGTGTCGGGTTGTCTGCGCTCATGCGAAAATCATCCTGCCTTGCGTGCGGCATTTATAGTGTCGTGATACGGGAATGTCACGGGAGAGACGCTATATTTGGTGGTTTCAGCCTGAAAAATCAAGGCTTCGGCGGGGCGCGCGCTGCGGCCTCAGGCCAGCTCCGTCCTGATCCAGCAGCGTCCGCCCGTCGCGGCTTTCGATTTCGATGACCCAAAGATCCGGGTCGCGGGCCGAATGGCGGGCGATTTCGGCGTCGATGTCGCGCTCTGGCGCCTGTTTCAGCGGCACCCACCGGCGCCGGTCGCTGTCCAGATCCCATTCCCGCGCCCAAAGCCCGGCCTGACCGTCCAGCATCGCGCATTTGACCATGACCGCGCCTGCATTGTCGTCGCCGTGGCGGGTGACATAGGCCGGGATATCGGCCAGCCCGAGCCGCGTCAGATAGGCGGAAACCCAGATCCCCGTCGCAAGCCGCGCCTCAGCCATCGCCATCGCGGAAATTCAGGCCCATTTCGTCATAGCGTTCGGCCTCGTCCAGCCAGTTTTCGCGGACCTTGACCTGCAGGAACAGATGCGCCGGGCGGCCCATGAATTCGGCCAGTTCCTCGCGCGCGGCCTGGCTGATCGCCTTGATCGTCTCGCCGCCCTTGCCCAGAACGATGCCCTTGTGACCGGGGCGGGCGACATAGATGATCTGGTCGATCCGGGCAGAACCGTCCTTGCGTTCTTCCCATTTTTCGGTTTCGACGGTCAGTTGATAGGGGATTTCCTCGTGCAGGCGCAGGGTCAGCTTTTCGCGGGTGATTTCGGCGGCGATCACGCGCATCGGCAGATCGGCGACCTGATCCTCGGGGTAAAGCCAGTCGTGTTCGGGCAGGTTGTCGGCCAGCCAGTCCAGCAGATCGTCGCAGCCATAGCCCTTTTCGGCGGAAATCATGAAGCTGCGGGTGAAACCATAGGCCTCGTTCATCTGCTGGGTCAGGGCCAGCAGGTTTTCCGCCTTGACCCGGTCGATCTTGTTGATGACCAGCGCGACCGGCGTCTTGACGTTCTGCGCGACCAGTTGGTCGATGATCGCCTGCGTGCCATCGGTCAGGCCGCGATGCGCCTCGACCAGCAGCAAGATGACATCGGCATCGGCGGCGCCGCCCCAGGCGGCCTTGACCATGGACCGGTCCAGACGGCGGCGCGGGCGGAAGATGCCGGGCGTATCGACAAAGACGATCTGCGCCGCACCATGCACCGCGATGCCGCGAATGCGGGCGCGGGTGGTCTGGACCTTATGCGTCACGATCGAGACCTTGGCCCCGACCATGCGGTTCAGCAGCGTCGATTTTCCGGCATTGGGTTCGCCGATCAGGGCGACGAAACCGGCGCGGGTCGGGGTGTCATTCATGTCGGGCTCACTCATGGCTGGACCTCGATCTGTTCAAGCAGGGCCTGCGCGGCAAGCTGTTCTATGCTGCGTTTCGTTCCGGTGCCGCGTGCGGATGCGGCGCGGCCATCGTCCAGTTCGACGCGGATTTCGAATTCGGGGCGTGGTCGGGACCGCTGCGGTCGGTCTGGACATAGCGCGGCGGCGTCATGCCCTGCGCCTGCGCCCATTCCTGCAAGGCGGTTTTCGCGTCGCGGCTGTCCTGATCGACCGTCGCCAGACGCGAGGCCCACAGCCGCAGCACCACCGCCTTGGCCGCATCGAAACCGGCGTCCAGATAGATCGCGGCCAGAACCGCCTCCATCGCGTCCGCGAGCAGGGCTTCCTGCGGCGGCCGCCGGAAATCATTTCCGACCGGCCCAGTTTCAAGACATCGCCCAGACCGATTTCGCGCGCGACGGCGGCGCAGGTTTCGCCGCGCACCAGCGCGTTGTAGCTGGGTGCAAGGTGCCCTTCGGTCGCCTTGCGGTCGGCCAGCACCAGCGCCTCGGCCATGGTCAGGCCCAGAACGCGGTCGCCCAGAAACTCCAGCCGCTGGTTGTCGGGCCGGGTCGCGCTGGCGACCGAGCCATGCGTCAGCGCCCGGCTGAGCAGTTCGGGCCGTGCGAAGTCATGCCCAAGCCTTGCCGAAAAGGCGCGGATATCCTCGGACAGTTTCAATGCACGCTCTTGAGGAAGCGGTCGGGACGCCATGTCCAGAAGTATAGCAGGGATTTCCCGGCAGAGGAAAACAGGATCAGGTCAGCGCGACCGATCAGATATTCTTTCGGAACGTAACCCAGACCGCCGATCTGTGGGGGGAAACGCGAATCTTCGGAATTGTCGCGGTTGTCGCCCATGAAGAAATACTGACCTTCGGGCACCGTGAATTCCGGGGTGTTGTCGGCATAGGCGGCATTGGTGATGTTCAGCACGTCATGCCTGACGCCGTTCGGCAGGGTTTCCGTCGCCCGCTCGACCCGGCATTCGCCGCCCTGCGGGACCGGATCGTTGGAACAGGAGGGCAGTTGCTGGCCCGGACCCTGCGGTTCCTTGGGTTCGGTGAAAAAGCCGTTCGGTTCCTGCGGGACGGGCGTTCCGTTGATGATGACGATGCCGTTTTGCATCTGGATGCGGTCGCCGGGCATGCCGATCAGGCGCTTGATGAAATCGACATCCTTGGTCGGGTGGCGGAACACCACGACATCGCCGCGTTCCGGTTCGCGTTCCAGAATCCGCCCCGAAATCGGGCAGATCGAAAACGGGCAGGAGACCGCCGAATAGCCATAGGCCATCTTGTTCACGAACAGGAAATCACCGATCAGCAGCGTGTCCTTCATCGACCCCGAAGGGATCCAGAAGGGTTGAAAGAACAGCGTCCGAAAGATCCCGGCGATGATCAGCGCCCAGAAGATCGTCTTGACGGTCTCCCAAAGGCCATTTTCCTTGCGTGCGGTCTTGTCGGCCATGTTCTGCCTGTGTCCCGTGGTAAAGCTTCGGGCGTTCATGGTCCCCGCGATGGGGGAAAGTCAAGCGCGGGCTTGCGCCATGCAAGCAGGCGTGACGGGTGGTTCCGGGATGGTTTCGGGCGGTCAGCCGGGATTTGCGGGGCTTGGGGCTGGACCCGGCCGCGCCTCGATCACCACGAATGCCTGCGCCCGGGGGTGGTCGTCGGTCAGGGTGACATGGACGACGGCATGATGGCCTGCGGGGGTCATCGCGGCCAGCCGCTCGGCCGCCCATCCGGTCAGCGCCATGACGGGCTGGCCGGTCGCAAGGTTCGTCACCGCCATGTCGCGCCATGAAATCCCCATGGCCAGCCCGGTGCCAAGCGCCTTGGAACAGGCCTCTTTCGCGGCCCAACGCTTGGCCAGCGTCCCCGCCTCATCCTTGCGGGCGGCGGCCTTGCGCAATTCGGTTTCGGTAAAGACGCGGTTGCGGAAACGGTCGCCAAACCGGTCCAGCGTGCCCTGAATCCGTTCGATATTCGCCAGATCGGTGCCGATGCCCAGGATCATCGTTCCGCTGGTTTCTTGTCAGAGGACACATCGCCCGTCTGCGAATTCAGTTCAATGCTGATGACGTGCAGGGTGGTTTGATCGCCGCCGATCGCGGTTTCGACGGGAAAGGTCAGGGTCAGGCCCGTGACGGGGTCATAGGCCGAGGTGCGGCCCGCGAAATCCAGCCGGGCAAAGCCATCGCCGTCGCTGTCCTGCACGATGACACAGCGGCGCCCGCCGACCTCGTCGCGCGGCCCCATCAGCACCAGCAGGCGATAGGGCGTGCCTGCGGGTTCGATCATGTCCAGCTTGGCGATGCGGATTTCGCCATTGGCATAGGTCGCGGAATTGTCCTGCCACGGCTCGACAATCGCATCGGGATCGAAACCGCGCGCGAATGCGTCGCGGCATCCCATCACCGGCTCGGCCTGCGCGGCGACCGCGCCCAGAAGCAGCGCGGTCAAAGACATGGCGGCTTTCACGCGCGCGCCTCGTCCATGCGGGCGCGCATTTCGCGGATGGCACCGCCAAGGCCGGTAAAGACCGCCTCGGCGATCAGGAAATGGCCGATGTTCAGCTCGGCGATCTGGGGAATGGCGGCGATGGGGCCGACGGTGTCCAAGGTCAGGCCGTGGCCCGCGTGGACCTCCAACCCCAAAGACGCGGCCAGTTCAGCGCCCTGTTTCAGCGCGGCCAGTTCTGAGTCGCGTTCGGCATGGCGGCCTTCGGTGTCCAGATCGCAATAAAGGCCGGTGTGCAGTTCCACGACGGCGGCACCGATGCGGGCGGCGGCTTCGATCTGGCGCGGTTCGTGGCCGATGAACAGCGACACGCGGCTGCCGATGTCGCGCAAGGGCGCGATATATTCGGCAAGGCGGCGTTCGTCGCCCAGAACGTCCAGCCCCCCTTCGGTCGTGCGCTCTTGCCGTTTTTCGGGGACCAGACAGACGGCATGGGGGCGGTGGCGCAGGGCGATCTGCTGCATTTCCCCGGTCGCGGCCATTTCAAGGTTCAGCGGCACGCCGATTTCGGTCGACAGCCGGGCGATATCGCTGTCGGTGATGTGGCGGCGATCCTCGCGCAGATGGGCGGTGATGCCATCGGCGCCCGCATCTTCGGCAATCCGCGCAGCGCGCAGCGGATCGGGCCAGGGCGTGCCCCGGGCGTTGCGGATGGTCGCGACGTGATCGATATTGACGCCAAGGCGCAGCATGGTTTCCCCTCCGGTAGTCGCGGGCAGGTTAGCCCAAGCCTTTGGCGGGGGCGAGTCCCGTCGCAGCGACCCACCAGCCGGGACGCGCCAGCGCCTGTGCGGCGGATTGCGCGGCGGTCGGATCGGGGAAAATGCCGAAACAGGTGGCGCCGGAACCCGACATGCGCGCGATCATGGCGCCCGCATCCGTCAGCGATTTCAGGCAGTTGTCGATTTCCGGCAGCAGGGCCGCGGCGGGCGGTTCCAGATCGTTGCGGCAGCCATGCAGGAAATCGACCAGCGCAGGCAGGTCGGGCCATTCGGGCAGATCCGCAGGCATGGGCGTATTGTCGCGCCGGGCCAGCGCCTTGAACACGGCGGGGGTGGACAGGGCATGGCCGGGGTTGACCAGAACCATGTGAAAGGGGGGCAGGGGCGGGATCGGGTCCAGAACCTCGCCCAACCCGCGCATCCTGACCGGGGCCGATCTGATGCAGACCGGCACATCCGCGCCAAGCGTTTCGGGCTGCGCCGGGCGCCCCCCCGCCGCGCGCAGCACCGCCGCCGCATCCGCCGATCCGCCGCCGATCCCCGAGGCGACGGGCAGGTTCTTTTCCAGCGTGATCGCCGCATCCAGCCCCGCCAGACGGGCCGCGCGCAGGCACAGATTGTCACCATCCGCCGCCAGCCCATCGGCGAAAGGTCCGGTGATCCGCAGCGACAGGGGGCCGGGGGCCAGCGTCACGCGGTCGCCCAGACCGGCAAAGACCACCAGCGAATCCAGCAGGTGATAGCCGTCGGCGCGCTGGCCGGTGACATGCAGGGTCAGGTTGATCTTGGCCGGGGCAAGCGTCGAGACCGCCCTGGCGGGCAGCGGCCCATTCGGCATCTGCGGCAGGCGCGTCCTGTTCGCCGCCGGAACGGCGGCCCGCATCATCCGGCACTCGCCCGCCATTGGCCTTTTCCTCGGACAGGACCGCGTCAAGACCGCGTTCCAGCTTGGCGCGGATGCGGGTTTCCTCGGCCTCTGTTTCGGGCTTCAGGCTCAGCGCGCGGTGCCATTGAATCTCGGCCTCGCGCTTGCGGCCGACCATCCAGTAGATATCGCCCATATGGTCGTTGACCAGCGGATCGCTGGCCATCAGCGCGACCGAGCGTTCCATCGGCGCCACGGCGTCGTCGTAGCGGCCAAGGCGGAAATAGGCCCAGGCCAGCGAATCAAGGATATATCCGTCGTCGGGGCTGAGTTCGACGGCGCGCTGGATCATCGGCAGCGCCTCGTCCAGACGTTCGTCGCGGTCGACAAGGCTGTAGCCCAGATAGTTCAGGACGGTCGCGGAATTGGGCTGGATTTCCAGCGCGGCGCGGAAATCGGCCTCGGCCTTCGGGAACTGGCCGGACCGTTCCAGCGCGATGCCGCGCGCATAAAGCGGAAACCAGCGCAGATTGCCCGCGTCTTTCAGCAGGCTCAGCGCCTTGTCATAGGCGGGCACGGCCTGGGCGAATTTGTCCTGCTGGCGCAACAGGTCGCCAAGCGCGATCCAGCCCTGCGCCAGTTCGGGATGGGCGGCGGTCAGCGCCAGCGCGGCCTTTTCTGCATCGTCCAGACGTTCGGCACGGGCCAGCGCGTCGATGCGGGTCAGTTCGGCGATGGGGCGCATGTCGCCCATTTCGCGCAGGGCGTCGAATTCCGCCTCGGCCAGATCATATTGGCCGAACATCTGCAAAAGCTGGGCGGTCAGCAGGCGGGCCTCGCCCAGATCGGGGGCCAGATATTCGGCCAGTCGCGATTGCAAGAGCGACAGCGGGTCCGGTTCGTCGGTTGCGGCAAGGGCTGCGGCAAAGGTCAGAAAGACCTGCGCCATGCCTTCGGCCGGGGTTTCGACCATGTCGAAGGGCAGGGTTTCGCCCGCGTTCAGCCGGTCGCGCATGGCGATCAGGCCGGGTTCGTCGGGAAAGCCCGGCTGACCTTCCAGCAGGGTGGCGGCGGTGGCGTTCTGTTCCAGTTGCGACAGGATCTGCACCCGCGCGATCACGCCCAGAATATGGTCGGCCGCCGCGCCCGAGGTCAGCAGGCGGTCGGCGTTTTCGTAATCGCCGACCATCGCCTTGGCCAAGGCCAACTGGTAATTCACGATGGGCCGCGCGCCGGGAATGCGGGCCAGTTCGTCAAAGGCCGCTTCGCTATCGGCGGCACGCCCGGCCCCCAGCAGTGCCCAGGCCCTGAGCAGCCCGTCCAGCAGGTTGTTTTCACTGGGCGTTCCCTGCGACAGCGAGGCAAGGCCGGGGTTCTGGTCAAAGGCCTGAATCAGCGCATCCCACTGGCCGTCATGCGCCAGCTTGGCCCAGTTGATCAGGCCCGCAAGTTCGGTCCCGCTGCCCGATTGCGTGCTTTGCGATGCCATCGCCATGGCCTCGTCCAGCTGGCCCGCCGAAATCATCGACACCAGCGCGCTGTCCAGCAGATAGGGGTCGCTGCCATCCTGCGACAGCGCGCGATTGTAGTAATCGGCGGCCACGCGAAAGTCATTGTCCAGCGCGGCAAGGCGCCCGGCCAGATAGGGACCGGCCAGCCCGCGCGTCAGGGGCGCGGGCAGTTCCTGGCTTTGCTGGTCCGGGGTCGCCTCTGGCGCTTCCTGAGCGTGAAGCGGGGTCGAGATCAGCGCGATCAGCGCCAGCGGAAGCAATCTGATATTCACGAGTTGCGGCCCGAATGTGACATGTTCAGCGCAGACCCTAGCGGTCGGCGCCGATGAGGGCAACGGCGGGCGGCCGGATCGGCCTGCCCTTGCGCATCACATATTCGGGTAGTTCGGCCCGTCGCCCCCCTGCGGCGTCGTCCAGTTGATGTTCTGCGACGGATCCTTGATGTCGCAGGTCTTGCAATGGACGCAGTTCTGGAAGTTGATGACGAAACGGGGGCCGTTTTCATCCTCCAGCACCTCGTAGACGCCTGCGGGGCAATAGCGTTGCGCGGGTTCGGCATAGACCGGCAGATTCACCGAAATCGGGACCGAGGCATCTTTCAGCCGCAGGTGGCAGGGCTGGGATTCCTCGTGGTTGGTAAAGCTGAAACTGACGTTGGTCAGGCGGTCGAACGACAGCTTGCCGTCGGGTTTGGGATAGTCGATCGGCTGGAAATCGGCGGCCTTGCCGGTCGCTTCGGCGTCGGTCTTGCCATGTTTCCAGGTGCCAAGCGGGTTCCAGCCGGTGATATTGGCGACCCACATGTCGAAGCCGCCCAGCATCAGGCTGGGATACAGACCCAGTTTCGACCAGACCGGCTTGACGTTGCGCACGGGTTTCAGGTCGCGGGCGATGGCGCCGGTGCGGACCTCGGTTTCGTAATCGGTCAACTCGTCGCCTTCACGGCCGGCGGCGATGGCGGCGGCGGCGGCCTCGGCCGCGGCGATGCCGGACAGCATGGCGTTATGGTTGCCCTTGATGCGCGGGACGTTGACCAGACCGGCCGAACAGCCCAGCAGGACCGCGCCCGGCACGGTCAGTTTCGGGATCGACTGCCAGCCGCCTTCGGAAATGGCCCGCGCGCCATAGGCGACGCGCTTGCCGCCTTCCAGCAGTTCGGCGACCAGCGGGTGGTGCTTGAAACGCTGGAATTCCATATAGGGATACAGATAGGGGTTTTTATAGTTCAGGTGGACGACGAAGCCGACCAGAACCTGATTGTTGCCAAGGTGATAGACGAAACTGCCGCCGCCCGCATTCTTGCCAAGCGGCCAGCCCATCGTATGGGTCACGGTGCCGGGGCGGGATTTCGCCGGGTCGATGTCCCAGATTTCCTTCATGCCGATGCCAAATTTCTGCGGCTCGTGACCGGCGGACAGATCGTAGTTCTGGATCAGTTCCTTGGCCAGCGATCCGCGCACGCCCTCGCAGATAAAGACGTATTTGCCGCGCAGTTCCATCCCCGGCTCGTAATGGGGGCCGGGGGTGCCGTCAGGGTTCAGGCCCATTTCACCCGCGACGACGCCCGCGACCCGGTTGCCGTCCATGACCAGCGCGCTTGCCGCCATGCCGGGGAAAATCTCGACCTCCAGCGCCTCGGCCTGTTCGGCCAGCCAGCGGCAGACATTGCCCATCGACACGATATATTTGCCGTGGTTCGACATCAGCGGCGGCATCGGCCAGTTCGGCACGCGGATCTGGCCCGCCTCGCCCAGGACGTAGAAATTATCTTCGGTCACAGGGGTTTCGATGGGGGCGCCCATCTCGCGCCAGTCGGGCAGCAGCCGGTCCAGCCCCGAGACGTCCAGAACCGCGCCCGACAGGATATGCGCCCCGATTTCCGAGCCCTTTTCCAGCACCACGACCGACAGGTCCGGATTGACCTGTTTCAGCCGAATCGCCGCCGAAAGACCTGACGGACCACCACCGACTATGACGACGTCATAATCCATCGACTCGCGGGTCATGTCGGTCATCGCTTGGGTCCTCCTGCCTGGCAATGCATCTTGCAACGGGGCACAGGTAAACCGGATTTTTCCATTGGGCAACGCCACAAACCGTCTATTTCCCACGCGAAACCGGCAAAGACGGCGATATGTCGCAAGGTTTGGTCCCTGCCTTTGCCATGGGCAGGCTGTTGCTTGCCCTGCTGTCAACAGGCTTGCATGACCTGCTGGAAACGTCCACGATACCCATCGGATTTTTCTGAACGCCCCTGCCGGAATGGTGGGGGCGTTCGATCAACATTGCTGTGCAACTGCCGCCGGAAGGACTGGAATGGAGAAGATATTGATGACCCGTGCAGGCTTCGCCCAGTTGGACGAAGAACTGCGTGTTCTCAGGTCGGAAGAGCGTCCCGCCGTGATCCGCGCCATCGCCGAGGCGCGCGAACATGGCGACCTTTCGGAAAATGCGGAATACCACGCCGCCCGCGAAAAGCAGAGCTTTGTCGAAGGCCGCATCAAGGAGCTGGAAGGTCTGATTTCGCGCGCCGAAGTCATCGACCCGGCGAAACTGTCGGGCAGCGTCAAATTCGGCGCGACCGTCCGTCTGGTCGACGAAGACAGCGAGGAAGAGCGCACCTATCAGATCGTCGGCGAGGCCGAGGCCGATCTGGAGCGGGGATTGCTGAACATCCGTTCACCGCTGGCGCGCGCGCTGATCGGCAAGGACGAAGGCGACAGCGTCGAGGTCGTCACCCCCGGCGGCCAGAAGGGGTATGAGATCCTTTCGGTCGAATACAAGTAAACCGTGGGCGGCATGATGGGTTTGGGACAGGACAGGCTGGTTCGGATCGGCGCCATCGCCACCGGGGTCTGGTTGCTGGTCGTCCTGATTGCGTCGGTATTCGGCTATGAGGACGGCGGGCGCAGTCTGGCGCAAAGGCTGGTCGCGCTGGCCGGTGTGCTGATGCCGGTCGCGCTGATCTGGCTGGCCGTCTGGATCGCGCGCGCGCTGGACGAATTGCGGACCGAGGCGGCGCATCTGCGCGCCCAGTTGGCGATGGCACGGTCGGATGACGCTGCGGGCCTGCCCGCCGCGCAGCGTCCTTTGCCAGCCGCCGCGCCCTTGCCAGCCGCGCCTGCGACAGCCGCCCCCGCTACGCCAGCCGCCGCGCCTGCGCGGCCCGCCCCGGCGCCGACACGCGCTGCGCCGCGCGCCCCGGCGCCCGCCGATGGGCGGCAGGCCAGCCTTGGGCTGGACGCGCCCGCGCCCCCCGAACTGGAACCCTATGAACTGGTCGCCGCGCTGAATTTTCCCGATGGACCCGACGACCGCGTGGCGATCGCCGCGCTGCGCAAGGGGCTGGCCGATCCCGAACTGGCGCGGCTGATTCGCGCCGCGCAGGATGTGGTGACGCTGCTGGCCGGGCAGGGGGTCTATATGGACGACATGCGCGCCGAAACGCTGCATCCCGCGCTGTGGCGCCGTTTCGCCTGTGGCGCGCGCGGGACCGAGGTGGTCGATCTGTCGCTGGACGCGGACGAGGCATCCTTGCAGACCGCCGCCGGCATGCTGCGGTGGGACGAGGTGTTTCGCGATGTCGCGCATCACTTTCTGCGCCACTTCGACCGGGTGATGAGCCGCGCCGCCGAAGATTATGACGATCAGGCGCTGGCGGCCCTGTCGGATACGCGATCCGGTCGCGCCTTTACCCTGCTGGCGCAGGTCACGGGGATGGTGGGCAGCCCGGTAGAGGTCGCAGCGCAAGGCGCATGATCCGCGCCTTGCCCGAGAGCAACCTCGACCACGGCCAGCCGATGCGCGCCTGCGCGATCTGGGTGAACCCAAGCGACTGATACAGGGCCAGCGCGGCGCGATTGCGCGGTGCGACCTCGGCCCGCAGACCGGCAAAGCCGCGTGCGGCGGCCTCGGCCGTGGCGGCGCGGACCAGCGGCGGCGCGATGCCCCGGCCACGCCACGCCGGGGCGACGACGATTCCGTCGATCACCATCTCGTCACTGGCAGGGCCGGCACGATGCAGCCGGGTCGCGGCGTTCAGGATGCGCCCGGTGCCACCCGGCCAGATGGCCTGGATCTGCGCAGGCTCTGGCCCGAACAGCCCGCCCGACGCGTCCCGCAGGCCTATCACCCCGATCAGCGCGCCATCCGCCTCGGCCGAGAGGGCGCGGAAGGGATGCAGGCAGCGCAGCAGCAGCGCCTGACCGCGCGCCGCGCGCACCGGCAGGGGCAGGATCTGGCGGCCAAAGGCCCGCCAATACAGCGCCACCGCATCCTCGGCCTGTGCCGGGGCGATGCCGCGCCGGATGATTTCGGACCCGCTGCGGGGCTGATTCTGGCCAATGCGGCCGGGGGCGGCGGCGTATGGCAGGTGCTGGGGGTCAGGTTGGCGTGTCGCATGGCCCCCCTTTAACCTTTCCGGCGGTGCTTGTCTTGGTCGCGGGCTTCCGTCAGATTGGCCGCTGTCCGATCCAAACAAGTTTCCGCCATGTCTCCGATTCCACAATCCGCCCCGACGGCGAAAGCGCCGGAGGTCAGCCCGGACGTTGCCCGCGTTCTGGCCCGCAGCCCTGCGGCCTGTTTCCGTCAGGGCACTATCCAGTCGCTGCCCTTCATGCTGGTCATCCTGCCCTTTGGCCTGCTGTTCGGCGTCGTCGCGACCGAGGCCGGGCTGCACATCACCCAGACCATGGGCTTTTCGATTCTGGTGCTGGCGGGGGCGTCGCAGTTCACTGCCGTGCAACTGCTGGTCGATCAGGCGCCGACCATCGTCATCATCCTGTCGGCGCTGGCGGTGAACCTGCGCATGGCGATGTATTCGGCATCGCTGGTGCCGTGGATCGGTAGCGCCAGCCCACGTGCGCGGGGTGTTGTCGCCTATCTGCTGATCGACCAGACCTATGCGCTGTCGATCCGTGAATATGAGAAATATCCGGATCTGACGGTCCGCCAGCGGCTGGCCTATTTCTTTGGTACCTGCCTGACCTGCTGCCTGCCGTGGTCGATTGCCACCTATCTGGGCGCGACCATCGGCAGCGCGATCCCCGAAAGCTGGGCGCTGGATTTCGTCATCCCGATCACCTTTCTGGCGATGATCGCGCCGATTTTGCGGACGGCGGCGCATATGGCGGCGGCGCTGGTTGCGATTGTCGCGGCACTGGGCTTTTCCTTCATGCCCTCGGGCACCGGGATGCTGATTGCCGCGCCTTTGGGCATGGCGACGGGCGCGCTGTTCGAAACCTGGATGGCGCGGCAAAAGGCGAAGGGGGCAGGCCATGTCTGATCTGAAGATCTGGTTCGTCATCGTGGTGCTGGGCATCGGCACCTATCTGCTGCGCTGGTCCTTTCTGGGCGCCATCGGCAACCGCCCGATCCCGGTCTGGGCGGAACGGATGCTGCGCTATACCGCCGTCGCGGTCCTGCCCGCGCTGGTCGCGCCGCTGGTCGTCTGGCCCGCCGCGACCGAAGGTCAGCCCGATCCCGCCCGACTGACCGCCGCCGCCGCGACGATCCTGGTCGGGCTGTTCACGCGCAACACGCTGGCCGCCATCCTTGGCGGGGGCGGGACGCTGTTTGCGATGCTCTATCTGCTGGGATGACAAAACGGGGCGCAACGGCCCCTCTTTCCATCCCGTCAGCGGTCCACCAGCTTACTGCGTATGCAGCTGCCCGTCAGTCCCGTAACCCCGGATCTCGCCGCTTTTCTGGCGCAGCAGGACGTTGTGGTTATTCGCCGGATCGCCATCCATATGACGTTTCGAGGTGACGCCGGGCAGGGTCAGGAACCATCGCCGCAGCTTCACCGGGTTGAAGCCCGTCGGCGCGGCTTCGAACCCCGGCACGCGACGCAGCACCTGACCGGTCGAGACCGCGCAAAAGCTTTTGTTGGTCGGGCCCCGCTGTTCGGCGGCACGGATCGCCGCCTCTGCCACCTGCGGGGAAACAAGGATCGTATCCTCGGCCACCCAATAGGTTTCGCGGGCGTGGTAGTCGATGTAGAAATTCTTGAAATTCGGGGTGATGCCATACAGCACGTCATGGCGTTCCGGGATCGAGGGATGTTCCCACGACCCCGCCGGGTCAAAGATCACCCGCTGGCTGCCATTGATCATCAGCGCCGAATGGCCGCCTTCGCCGCGCGGAATGCCGATCACGGTCAGCAGCGTGATGGACGGCGGTTCGTTCGAGACATAGCGCGCGCGGCGCAGGGAATCGTCACTGGCCCATTTGTTGTCTGCACCGCAGGCCGCAAGCACGGCCGGCACGGTCAGCGCCAGAAAGCTACGCCGTTGCATCTGTCAGGAAGCTCCGTCCGGGTTTCGGGAAATCTTGGCCGGTCAGCCGTTTGCCAGCGCCATGAAAATCAGCACGCAGATCGACAGGATCACGACCCATTGCGCCGTTTTCAGAAAGCCGGTGAAAGTTTTTTGCTGTTCGCGGACATCCATCTCGCCGACGACGTGGTGCTTGACTTCGTGATGCGTGGCCATGTTCCAACCCTGATCGCTTGAATATTCGGCAAAGGGATAGCGCAATGCGCAGGCTCTGTCACGCCCCCAAAGGGTGGCCCCGTCCTTATTCGTGCCGACGGCACGCAGCTGACCCGTTGCGGCAAGGTGGTTGATATGGCCGACCGCCTCGACCAGCGCCAGACCATAGGTGTCGGCGTCGATGCGGCGGCGATACAGGATGTCGAAACAGCCCGCGGCGGTGCGCGGCGATCTGCGCAGGGCCTCGACAATACGGGCCAGCGCGGTTTCGTGGTTTTCGATCAGCGCGCGCAGGCGGTGGGGCAGGCCGGTAAAGACCATGCCGTGACCGGGCAGGACAAGCTGGTCGGGCCGGGCATGGGGCAGCAACCTGCGGCAGCTTTCCATCCAGTCGCCGACCGTATCGGCCAGGGGTTCGGTCGGATAGACGCCCAGATTGGGGGAAATCGACGGCAAAAGCTGGTCCCCGCCGATCACCAGATCATCCGTTTCGGACCATAGCGTGACATGTTCGGGCGCATGGCCATTGCCCATCCGGACCCGCCAGTCGCGCCCGCCGGCGCGCAGCAGGTCGCCTTCGGCCAGACGGGTAAAGCCGGGGGCAGGGGGTGGCGGACATCGGCGGTGTTATAGGGCCGTTCCTGCGCGCGCTGTTGCAGCAGGTCAGGCTCCATCCCGGCGCGGCGCCAGAACGCCAGCGCCTGCGGGGTCGGGCGGTCCTGCACATCCAGGATCTGCATGCGCGCCATCAGCCATGCGGTGCGGCTGGTCCACAGATCGGCGCCCCGGTCGATGAACCAGCCTGCAAGGCCGATATGGTCGCCGTGGTGATGCGTCGCAATGACGCGCCCGACCGGGCGCCCGGCCAGCGGGCCGTCCAGCAAGACCTGCCAGTGCCGCGCGGCTGGTGCGCGAATCGAAACCGGTGTCGATCACCGTCCGGCCTTCGCCTTCGTCCAGCACATAGACATTGACGTGGTTCAGGCGCATCGGCAGCGGCATCCGGGCCCACAGGATGCCCGGCGCGATTTCGACCGTCTGGCCGGGCGCGGGTGGCGCCTCGGCGGCGAAGCGCAGCATCAGTGCGCCAGCCCCGCCAGCGTGTCGTCGCTGACCAGCCGCAGATCGGCCAGCCCCGCCCGCGCCTCGACCAGATCCGAGGCATAGCGGGGCAGCAGGCGGGTGACGAAAATCCGCGCCAGAGCAATGCGCTGTTCGTCGCCGGTATTCGCAGCGCGCAGGTGGAAATGCGCGCCCAGAACCCGGGCAAAGGCCGACAGATAGGGCACGGCACCGCTGAAGCGGTCGTCCATTCCCGCGTCCAGCATCTCCTGCGTGGCTTCGCGCAGGGTTTCGGCGGCCTGCCAGACCTGATTGGCCAGATCGGGCAGCTTGTCCTGCGCGGCCTTGGCGCCGTCCAGAATTTCATCCAGCAAGGCCATGGCGGCGGCACCGTCATCCGACAGCTTGCGCCCGACCAGATCCATCGCCTGAATGCCGTTGGTGCCTTCGTAGATGGGCGTGATGCGGACATCGCGGAAATACTGGGCGGCGCCGGTTTCCTCGATATAGCCCATGCCGCCATGGACCTGAACGGCGGTATCGGACACGCGCACGCCGACATCTGTGCCATAAAGCCTTGGCGATCGGCGTCAGAAAGGCCCCGCGCGCGGCCCATTCCCGCGCTGCCCGTGCCGCGCGCCATGTCCAAGGCCACGCCGCAGGCCGGACAGATCGCGCGGGCGGCAAAGATTTCAGCGCGCGCGGTGGCCAGCATCCGGCGCACATCAGGATGGGCGATGATCGCGCCCATCTGCTTGCGCTCGGCGGCATATTCGACGGCCTGTTGCAGCGCGGCCTCGGCCACGCCGACGCCCTGCGCGCCGACGCCAAGCCGCGCGCTGTTCATCATCGTGAACATCGCCGCCATGCCCTTGTGTTCCTGACCGACCAGCCAGCCGGTCGCGCCCTCAAAGCTCATGACGCAGGTCGGGCTGCCGTGGATGCCCAGCTTGTGTTCCAGACTGACGACGCGCAGGCTGTTCGCGACGCCCGGATTGCCGTTTTCGTCGGGGATCAGTTTCGGGACCATGAACAGGCTGATGCCGCGCGTGCCGGCACCGCCGTCGGGCAGCCGCGCCAGCACCAGATGGCAGACGTTTTGCGTCACATCGCTGTCGCCCCAGGTGATAAAGATCTTTTGCCCGGTGATGCGATAGGTGCCGTCATCGGCGCGTTCGGCCCTGGTGGTCAGCGCGCCGACGTCCGAACCGGCCTGCGGTTCGGTCAGGTTCATCGTCCCCGACCATTCGCCCGAATTCAGTTTGGGCAGATACAGCGATTTGATGTCGTCGCTGGCGTGATGTTCCAGCGCGTCGATCTGACCCTGCGTCAACAGCGAATTCAATTGCAGCGCCAGACAGGCGCCCGACAGCATTTCATTGACCGCGACGCCAAGCGATTGCGGCAGGCCCATGCCGCCGTGTTCCGGGTCGGCGGACAGGCCGATCCAGCCCCCTTCGGCCATCGCCTGAAAGCCTGCGCATAGCCCGGAGACGACCGCAGCACCCCGTTTTCCAGCCGCGCCGGATGCAGGTCGCCCGCGCGGTTCAGGGGGCGTAAACATCGATGCGATGCGCGCCCGCCTCGGTCAGGACGGCCAGTGCCATATCGGCGGAACTGTCGGAAAAAGCGTCATTTCCCGATAACTCATCATAGCCGACGATGTCGGTCAGGATGAAGTTCATCTGAGCTATCGGGGCACGATATGACATGCAAGTCTCTTCCCTTGATGGCGAATTTAGGCTTTTACCAAACGAAACGATGACGACCCGTTCAATTTAGCCCGATACCGACTTCCAGCAACATCTACCCGACGTCAATTCAGGAAACCCAGATGGTCACGACTCTCATCCTTAAGGCTGATGACCGCGGTATCAAGGCGGCATGTGACTTGCTGGCGGAAGGTGCCTGTGTCGCGCTGCCGACCGAAACCGTCTATGGCCTTGCCGCCGATGCCACGAACGGCAAGGCGGTGGCGGGGATCTATGCGGCCAAGGGGCGGCCTGCCTTCAACCCGCTGATCGTGCATCTGCCCGATGCCGAAAGCGTCCTGGGGATTGCCGAAATGGGGCCGCAGGCGCGGCTGCTGGCGGCGCGTTTCTGGCCGGGCGCGCTGACGATGGTGCTGCCTTTGCGGGCGGATGCCGGGATTGCGTCGCTGGTGACGGCGGGCTTGCCGACGATCGGCGTGCGGGTGCCCGCCCATCCCGTCGCGCGGCGGTTGCTGCGCGCCTTTGGCCGCCCGCTGGCCGCGCCTTCGGCGAACCCCTCGGGGCGGATCAGCCCGACCAGCGCGGCCCATGTCGCCGATCCCGACACCGGGCTGGGCGGGCGGATCGCGGCGGTGCTGGATGGCGGCGATTGCCCGGTCGGCGTCGGATCGACGATCATCGGCTGGTCCGATGACGGCCGCCCCGCGCTGCTGCGCCACGGCGGCATCCCGGCAGAGGATATCGAAACCCTGCTGGGCACCACGCTGCTGCGGCCGGAATCGGATCAGACGGCGCCCAGCTCTCCGGGTCAGTTGTCCAGCCATTACGCGCCGCGTGTGGCGCTGCGGCTGAATGCGGATCGGGCGGGGCCGTGCGAAACGCTGATCGGCTTCGGACCTGTTGCCGCGCCCCTGTCCCTGTCGGAACGCGGCGATCTGGCCGAGGCGGCGGCGCGGCTGTTCGACATCCTGCACCGTGCCGATGCGCTTGGCCTGCCGATTGCGGTCGCCCCGGTGCCCGATCACGGTCTGGGCGCGGCGATCAACGACCGCCTGCGCCGGGCCGCCGCGCCGCGTGGCTGAGCGTCAGGCGTGACGGAACTTCAGGCGTGACCCGCTGACGGCGACAGCAGCAAGGGGTCGATCCCCATGTCGCGCAGCGCCAGCATCCATTTCGCGTCATTGTCGGTGCCAAAGACGATCTCGTCCCCGCGTTCCGACGTCAGCCAGCCGTTCTGCAGAATCTCGTTATCCAACTGCCCCGGCCCCCAACCAGCATAGCCAAGCGCCAGAACCGCCGGTTCGGGGCCAAGGCCCGCCGCGAAATCTTCCAGAATGTTGCGGGTCGTGGTCATCACCAGATCGTCGTCGATGCGGACCGTGCCTTCGGGATCGGCGTGATCGGGATCGTCGCCCACAGCTTCGGCGCGGTGCAGGACAAAGCCGCGACCAGGTTCGACCGGCCCGCCAAAGCGCACGGGAATGTCGCGGGTGGCATGGCCCGGACCGATGCCCAACTGTTCCAGCAGTTGCGGAAACCGCACATCGGGCAGGGCGCGGTTCACCACCAGCCCCATCGCGCCGTCATCGGAATGGGCGCAGATCAGGATGACCGTGCGTTCAAAGCGCGGATCAAGCATGCCGGGCATGGCGATCAGCAATTTGCCTGTCAGATTGCTTGATGTGTCCATCCGGGTTCTCTCCTGTGCGTTCCGTCCCAAGATCGGGGCTTGGGGCGCGATCCGCAAGGGATTGGCGAAGTTGTGACTTACCCTGTGGCCAATGCGCGGCTATCTGTCTGGCTATGAAAGCGATTGCCCTTTTCCTGATCGGCTCTTTGAGCTTTGGCGCGGCTGCGATGGCACAGGCGCTGTTCGAACCGCCTGCTGGCGGCATGTCGGGCGGCGCCTCGGCCGGGGCAGAGACCCGCGCAGAGGCCGGCGGCGGCGATGGGCTGGCCGTCTGGCGGCGGGCCTTTGACGCACCGGCCGAGCCGGGGCTGATCTCTGCGCGGCTGCTGCCGGGATGGGAACTGACCAATGGCAATCGCATGGTGGCGCTGGAATTGCGTTTGCAACCGGGCTGGAAAACCTATTGGCGCAGCCCCGGCGATACCGGCGTGCCGCCCGAATTCGACTGGACCGGATCGGATAATCTGGGCACCGTCGCGGTGCATTGGCCGCGTCCCGAAATGATCGAATCCGGTGGCGAAATCACCTTGGGTTATCACGAATTGCTGGTGCTGCCGATCGAGGTGACCCCCGCCGACCCCGATGCGCCCCTGACCCTGCGCGGCAGCGTCGATTTCGGCCTGTGTCTGGATATCTGCGTCCCCGGCCATGCCACGCTGGAGGCAGGCACCGCGCAACCCGATCCCGATCCGCGCATTCAGGCGGCGCTGGACCGCGTGCCCGACCCCTCGGACCTGCCCCTGACCTGCCGGATCGAGGAAATCCCGGACGGGATGCGGGTTTCCGCGACGGTCGATCAGCCGCAGGAACGGACGGGCGAAACGGCGGTGGCGATGGAACTGGACGATGCGAATGTCTGGGTGTCGCAGCCCGAAACGCGGCGCGACGGCGGCCATCTGACCGCCGCATCCGATTTCATCGACGAGACGGGCAAGCCCTTTGCGCTGGACCCCGACCGCCTGCGCATCACGCTGATTTCCGGCGATGACGCGCAGGAAATCACCGGCTGCGACAGCGTCAGCCAAGGCGCCGCCAAGAATTTCTAAGCCCGCGTCGGCAGGGGGGATCTGTTTCCCCCGGATCATCCCGGCGGATATCCACGCCTTTTGGCCTGTTTCACCGCAGGTCTGGACCGCCCGTCACGGGTCGATCCGCGCCGACAGCGACAGCAGATCGGCCCATGCCTCGCGCTTGGCCGCAGGAGTGCGCAGCAGATAGGACGGGTGCGTCATCGGCAGGGCGGGGCGGCCGAAGGCGGTGGTCCAGTTGCCGCGCAGGCGCAGGATGCCCTGTCGGATCACCTGCGGATCCAGCGCCGCCTGACAGGGGGTGTTGCCCATCAGCACGATGACCTCGGGGTCGACCAGATCGACGTGACGGGCCAGAAAGGGCAGCATCACGGCGACCTCGCCGGGTTCGGGGCGGCGGTTGCCGGGGGGGCGCCATGTCAGGACATTGGCGATATACAGCGCGCGTTCGGCATCGACGGCATCGCGGGCCAAATGGATCGCCGCGAACATCCGGTCCAGAAGCTGCCCGGCGCGCCCGACAAAGGGCAGGCCGCGCAGGTCCTCTTCCTCGCCCGGGGCTTCGCCGATGACCATGACGCGGGCCTTGGGGTTGCCATCGGCGAAACAGAAATTCCGGGCGCCCTTGCGCAATTCGATGCCGTCGAAACCGCGCTGCGCCTCGGCCAGTTCTTCCAGCGTGGTGGCGGCGGCGGCAAGGCGGGTCGCGATGGTGACCTGTTCGGCCAGCGCATCCGCCGCGGCTGCGGCAGGCGTCGGCGGGCGGGGGGCGGATTGCGGCGCGGCGGTGGCGATGGGCGCACGGGCGGCGCTGCGTTCGGCCTCGGCCGCCCGGGCCTCGTCATAGCGGTCGATGGGTTCGTCAAGGCATGGCTCATCCGCGCCCAGCTCTGCCTGCCATTGCAGCAAAGCCAGCGCGGTTTCCGCGTCCAGCGCAGATCCCCGGTAACTCAGATCGCTCATGCGCGAAAGCTAGGGCCAAGCGGCGCGCGCGGCAAGCGGCGGCGCTATTGCGGCTGGTTGACCGGGGTCGTGCCGCCGCCCATGCCGATCAGCCGCTGGATCAGCGGCTGCGCGGTCGGGCCGACGCGGTCGCAGGCGGCCGGGTCGTCCAGCAGCTTGAAGGCGGGGCCGTAATAGCTGCGGTCATAGGCCGTCGGGTCCATGCCCAGCCTTGCGGCCAGCCGGTCGCCGGTGCCGGTGATCAGCGCCCATTCCCCGTTCGAGATTTCATAACCCGGACAGTTCGAGGTGATGACATTGACATTGGCCAGTTCGGCGATCAGGGCCTTGGCCTCGGCATCCGACAATCGGGACACATCGGGCAGGCTGACCGTGATGCCGCCATCGGCCCAAACCGGCGCTGCCCAAACTGGCGCTGCGATGAAAATCCCGGCCAGGGCGGCTTTCCAGAATCGCATCATATCCCCTTCAGTCGTCGCATTCTGCGGCCATCCCGCCCGATCCCGGCCCAAGTCGCAACCCAATTCGACGTGAGCCAGGTGTCAGCCCGGGGCGGTGCAGGGCCGTCGGATGGCCGCCCTGCGCCGTCCCGCCATCGGTCACACAGGCTGACGCAACGGCAGATTTTCCTTTTGCCTGAAATGCCTGACGGCCGGGGCGGTCGGCTATTGATCCCGTCCGGCAGGGCTGCCACGCTTTGCGCGGCCATATCCGGCCGTTCACATGAAGGAGATATTCATGCGTGAAATCTTTATCGGCACGATGGAAAAATGCGTCAATGCGCTGGTCGTTCTGGCCGCCATCGGGATCGTCATCGCCGCGCTGGTCGTGATGTTCAGCGGGGCCTCGGGCGGTGGCTTCCTGCAGGGGCTTGGCGTCCTGGTGTTCGGCGCCCTGTATCTGCTGCTGATCTTTGGCGGGATCTATCTGGCGCTTGGCATCTATGACAACACCCGCCGCACCGCCATCGCGACCGAAGAACTGGCCCGCCGCTGATCGCGGCCTTGCCGGACCAGCCAGCACCCCGCCAGCCGTCCCGGTCCGGCCCATTCCGCCATGCGCGATCCGGGCCGTCCTGTCCGGGCCGTCTTGACGATTCCGGGCCCCGGCTATAGGCGAAATGCCAGCATTCCCCTACGCAATCCCTGCAAAAGGACGATCCCGATGACCACCTATTCCTTGCTCATCCTGCCCGGCGACGGCATCGGTCCCGAAGTCATGGCCGAAGTGCGCAAGGTCATTTCGTGGTTCGAAACCAGCCGCGGCCTGAAATTCGACGTCAGCGAGGATCTGGTCGGCGGCGCCGCCTATGACGTCCACGGCAAGCCCCTGTCCGATGCGACGATGGCAAAGGCGCAATCGGTCGATGCGGTCCTGCTGGGCGCGGTCGGCGGGCCGAAATACGACAATCTGGATTTCAGCGTGAAACCCGAACGCGGCCTCTTGCGCCTGCGCAAGGAAATGGACCTGTTCGCGAACCTGCGCCCCGCGCAATGCTTTGACGCGCTGGCCGATTTTTCGTCGCTGAAACCCGAAGTCGTGGCCGGTCTGGATATCCTGATCGTGCGCGAACTGACCAGCGGCATCTATTTCGGCCAGCCGCGCGGCATTCAGGACGACAACGATCCCGCGAACGAAGGCGGTCGCGTCGGCATCAACACGCAGCGCTACACCTCGGGCGAAATCCGCCGGGTCGCGCGTTCGGCGTTCGAACTGGCCCGCAAGCGCGGCAACCGTGTCTGTTCGATGGAAAAGGCCAATGTCATGGAATCCGGCATTCTGTGGCGCGAAGAGGTCGAATGGGTCCACAAGAACGAATTCTCCGATGTCGAGCTGTCGCATATGTATGCCGACAACGGTGCGATGCAGCTGGTCCGCAACCCGCGCCAGTTCGACGTGATCGTGACCGATAACCTGTTTGGCGATATCCTGTCGGATGCGGCGGCGATGCTGACCGGCTCGCTTGGCATGCTGCCCTCGGCCAGCCTTGGCGCGCCGATGGAAAACGGCCGCCCCAAGGCGATGTATGAGCCGGTCCACGGCTCCGCCCCCGATATCGCGGGGCAGGGCAAGGCCAACCCGATCGCCTGCATCCTGTCGTTCGCCATGGCGCTGCGCTATTCCTATGACGAAGGCGCCAATGCCGACCTGCTTGAAAAGGCGGTGGAAAAGGTGCTGGCCGATGGCGTGCGCACCGGCGATCTGCTGGGGCCGCAAGGGGGCACTGCCGTTTCGACCGCTGAAATGGGCGACAAGATCGTTCAGGCGCTTGGCGCGCTGGCCTGAACCCGTGGCCTGATCCGGCAACCCGCGCGTCTGCGCCGGTTGCCGGTCCTGCATGCGATCCATGATGACCGCCGGGCGAAAGCTCATCCGCCCGTTCCCCTGATGGCTGACGCCGCCCCGGCTGGCCGGGTCCCGGCACGCTTGTCGGATCCCTGCCGGTCATCGGTTCGGGCCGGGCATCCTGCCGCGTGAAAGGCAGGATCGCGCGCCCATGACGCAGGAATGGGCAAAGAACCGTCATCGCGTCGCCGGCCGCCTTGCTCATCGGGCTTGCGCACAGGTAAGATGGCGACCGGGCAGACCGCCTTTCGATTGCAGGGCCATCCGGCCGAAAAGACATTGGGTGGACCGAAATGAACATACCCGCCTTGGGGGCATTTCAGCGCGCATTGAAGTCCCGTGGCACCTCGCGCTTTCCGAACAAGGCCGATTCCCGGGATCAGGACGGGTTGCTGTTTCCTTCGGTCACGCCGTCCTTTCATCTGGTGCCGGGGCAGCGGATCTTTACCATCGGTTCCTGTTTCGCCCGCAATGTCGAAGATTTCCTGACCGATTTCGATGTCCCGACCCGGCGCTTTTCCGTGCAGAAAAGCGAATGGGCCAGCCGTCCCAACGGGCTGCTGAACGAATATAACGCGGGCACGATTGCGCAGCGCATGATCTGGGCCGTCGAAGGCCGGCCCACCGCAGACATGCCCGGCACCCTGATCGGACCCGAAGACGACACGCTGGACCTGCTGCTGCCGACCGCGCCCGGCGTACGCGCGCGCGTGCGCTGGCACGGCGCAAGGAAATCGACGCGGTTTATGCCGAACTGCCGGGCAGCCGGGTGGTGACGATCACCCTTGGCCTGACCGAATGCTGGTATGACAACGAAACCCGGACATTCCTGAACCGGATGCCGCCCGCTGCGGTGTTGCGCGGCAGCGGGGGCGGGCGCTATCGTTTCCGCAACCTGGAATTTGGCGAATGCGTCAGGCAGCTGGAATCCGCGATGCAGGCGGTGCTGTCGGACGATGACCGCCATATCATCCTGACCGTGTCGCCCGTGCCGCTGCAAACCACCTTTACCGGGCAGGATTGCGTGACCGCCAACATGCGTTCCAAGGCGGTGCTGCGGGCGGTGGCCGACCGGCTTTGCACGGTTTTCGCGGGTCGTGTCGATTATTTCCCCAGCTATGAAATCGCCATGTCGGGCGGCTTGCAGGCCTTTTGCGATGACAATGTCCATGCCCGCGTGCCGGTGGTGAAGCGCATCGTTGACCATCTGTTCGCGACCTATCTGCCGGTGGCGGAAAGCGTTGCCGAATAGTCAGGGCGCGTGGCCCCGTGCGGCGTGATCGTTGCCGCAAACCGGCGAAGAACGGGGATCGGGCGTGACAGGGCTGTTGCAATTCCGGCTTTCGCGTTAGAGGTGGCCACGCTTGCCCGGAGCAAACCCTTCTATCAGCCAAAAGGCACGAGATTTGCCCTAGGGTCAGGACTCGTTCTGGTCACAGCCAGAACAAGACCGTTGCGGCGAGCATGATGGCTGAGAAGAAGGTTTCCGGGCACCGGTCGTATCGGGTGGCGACATATGAGGAGGATCAGAAAACAGTCCAGTGGACTGTTTTCCCGACGATTGGCCAATCCTTCAACCGCCCAAACATGATCTCGATGCGGTTGCGCCGTTTGTCATATTTGACGGCCTTCTTACGGGCCTTCCGGCCGGGGATGCAGGCCTTTATCCCCTTGTCTTTCAACGCTTCTCTGAACCAGTCGGCGTCATAGCCTCTATCGGCCAGCAGCCATCCCGCCTTCGGTAGGCTCCCCAGAAGCGCCGCCGCGCCGGTGTAATCGCTGACCTGACCCGCCGACATGAAGAACCCGATCGGCCGCCCCTTGGCGTCGGAAACAGCGTGCAGTCTGGTGTTCCGTTCTTCGGGGAAGCTGTCCCCCGGACAGTTTCCTGATCCTTCGAACCCTTTGGTTCGCCCGATCTGGCGCGCACGCCCCCCTTTTTGACCCGCAGGCTCGACGCCGTGCGGTGCGCCTTGAGGTACTTGCGCAGGCTCTCTCGAACGCATGGCGTTCGCCTGCTCACATCGATCATGATGGACTTGTGTGGCGCGCTCGGCGGCCAGGCCCACCATGATCCTGGCGAAGACCCCGCGTTCGTGGCCTCTCTCGGACCAGTGGCGTTCAGCCACTCACCTCCAACGCTTCCACCTGTTGCAGAGGGTCTTGGCCAGGCCATATTCCTGCGGCGCATCACGCCAGCGCAAGCCATTGCGATTGATGAATATTATGCCGCTCAGGACGCGGCGGTCATCGACGCGGGCCTTGCCATGGCTCTTCGGAAAGAAAGGCTTGATGCCTTCCATCTGGGCGTCCGAAAGCCAGTAAAGGTTGCTCATTGTGCAGTCTCCTTGCAGAGCCTGAATCATGCCAAAGGTCTGAAATCAATGGGGCCTGAGCCTATGGCACGGTGCGGATTCTCAGCGACCATGTGCGGATGCGCAAGGCCAAGCAATTCGTCGAAAAGGAAACCGAATCCAACTGCCCGATCTATCGCTATCGGTATCTGCTGCAATGGGCGGCGAACTATCTGCGCCCGGTCAATACGCCGGGCTGGTATCAGGACATGTTCACCGGCATCCGTGAAGATCAGTGGGCGGCCGATTTTTCGAACCTGACCTGCACGATCCACGCCGAAGGCTCGCAGCAGGTCGCCAGTCTGACCGATGAGCTGCGCGTCACCTATTGTTTCCGCGATCCGATCGCGCGCGCCTTCAGCCATGCGAAATTCCACCAGCGTTTCGCCGGGCGCAGCAGCGATCTGGGCGCGCTTGGCACCGATGAGTTGCGCGCGCTGCTGCTGTCGCCGAATATCCTGCCGCAATCGCAGACCGAAACCCATGTCGAAACGCTGGTTTCCGCCCTGGGCGAGGAACGCGTCCGCCTGATCCAGTGCGAAGACATGTGGACCGACCCGGAAATGACCACCGAAAACATCTGCACCTTTCTGGGCATTCCGCCGCTGGAAGGCGATATCCCGCTGGAGCCGGTGAACGTCGGTCCCGAGGCGTCGATGACACCGGAACTGGAAGCCGTGTTCCGCGATGTCTTTGGCCCCTTTGCCGAAGCGAACGCCCGCATCCGCGAAAAATACGCGCATCTGATGATTTCCTGACCACAGGACAGGCAGCAAAGAGCGCCGCGCCCGGCGGCCCTTTTGCATTGTTCGGGGATGGGGTTCAGCCCAGACCCAGCTTGCCGCGCAGCGTCGCCAGATCTTCGGCCAGGGTGTTGACCTTGACGGACAGGACGTTGCGATCCTCGTCGGTCAGTTCTTCATAGGACACGAAGCCGCCGTCCGCGCTGCGGTATTTTTCCAGCACGACATCGACATCCTTGAAATTCGCATCGACCTTGGACACGAATTCGGCCTCGCTCTCGGCGATCAGCGGGCGCAGCAGGTCATAGATCTTTTGCGAACCGTCAAAGTTCGCGCGGAAGTCCCACAGGTCGGTGTGGCTGTAGCGGTCTTCCTCGCCCGAGATCTTGGTCGCCGCGACTTCCTCCATCAACACGGCGGCACCGCCCACGACGACCTCGGGCGGAAAGGTCAGTTCGTTGATGCGGTTGTTCAGATCCTCGATATCCTTTTGCAGCCGATCGGCATATTCGGTCAGCCCCTCGGTCGAGTTCTGTTCCCACAGACCGTATTCGATGCGGTGAAAGCCGGTGAATTTCGGATCCTGTTCGGCCTGTTCGTAATCATCGGCGCGGGCGTCGATGGACACGTCGAGATCCGAGAAAAGCTCGGCAATCGGTTCGATCTTTTCATAGCTGGTGCGGGTCGGGGCAAACAGCGACTTGGCCTTTTCCACGTCGCCCGCCTTGACGGCATCGGTGAATGCCCTGGAATCCTCGACCAGTTTCGCGGTGTTTTCAGCGACATAGATTTTATAGTCGGACAGCGGCCCGACCAGATCCAGCGAGGCATCCTGCGCATGTGCAGCCAGCGACCAGCCGCCAAGGGCCAGCGCCAGTGCTGTGGTTTTCAGGAAGTTAGCGACCATTTTCACGCTCCGTATGTTGTGCTTGGTCTTGTCTTTCGGCTTGGCGGGTCAGGCCCGTCTGGCTGCGTCGATCAGGCGCGATCCCAGATATTCCCCGGCATCGCGCACGCCCGGAACGGCAAAGAAATAGCCGCCCCCGATGGGTTTGATATATTCCTCCAGCGGTTCGCCGTTCAGCAGGTTCTGGACATGGATGAAGCCCTTTTCCAGATCCGCCTGATAGCAGATGAACAAAAGCCCCTGATCCAGCTGGCCGTTCTTCATCACGCCGCGCGAATAGTTGAAGGGGCGGCGCAGCATCAGATGCGCGTCGCTTTCTGCCGTGCGCGGGTTCGCCAGACGGATATGGCTGTCGGCGAAGGTCACGGCCGCATCGGGGTCGGCGGCGTAATCGGGCACGTCATGTTCCGTCGCATCCGCAGGCCCGTCCATCGGCGCACCGCTGTCCTTGCGGCGGCCAAAGATGTCTTCCTGTTCCTTCAGCGGCGTGCGGTCCCATCGTTCGACCATGTTGCGGATGATGCGCACGGCCTGATAGCTGCCGCCATGCGCCCATTCGGGTTCATCCGGGGCGCTGACCCAGACCACCCGGTCCATCAGTTCGGCATCGCTGCTGTCGGGATTGGCCGAACCGTCGCGAAAGCCCAGGAAATTGCGCGCGCTGGCGGTCTTGCCGGTCGCGTCGGGCAATTCGGGCGGCACCGATCCCTCGACCATCCAGCGCATGACCAGGAATTCCGACAGGTTTTTGACGATATCGCGCAGGGCATGGATATTGGCGTCCTGAATATTGGCGCAGAACTGGATCGAGATATCGCCGTGGCACAGCGATGATTCCAGCGCGTCATTCGGGAATTGCACCATGCGTTGCAGGCGGACCGGTTTCAGCGGGCGCAGTTCGGGCATCCGGTCGAACAGCGAATCGCCCAAAGCCAGCGTGATCGTCTGGTTGTCGGGCGACACCACCGGCCCCAGCAGGCCGGGATCGGCCGGGGGCAGTTTCGGGTCGCGTCCCGGGACCGGCCCGCCAAGCGTCAGGAATGCCGCGCGTTCGGTCAGCAGTTTCAGCATCCGTTCCACATCGTCCAGCGATGATGCGACCACGTCAAAGGCCGCCATGATCCCGTTGGCCGGGCGCGGCGTGACGATGCCCGCCTGATGGATGCCGTGAAAGGGCACCTGCTGCGCGGCGGTGACCGCGTCGGCATGGGGGGCCTCCTGCACGGCGCCGGGCTGGTCCGGTGCCAGCGCGCGGGCGAATGCCGTGTGACCTGCCATGATCCCGGTCACGCCCGCGCCAAGGGCCTGCAGCACCTGACGGCGCGCGAGGCCTTTGGCCGCAAGGCTGGCGGAAGGGGTGGGCGTCGTCGTCATCTCAGCTCATTCCGATCTTGCCCTGCGCCTCGGTCAGGGTGGCCTGAAGGGCGGTGAATTTCCGGGCCAGTTCGGCGCGCTGCGCCTCGGTCACCGTGGCATAGGGGGCGAAACCTTCGGCGGTTTGCAGCGCCATCAGGTCGCCGTGGATGCGGTCCAGTTCGGCGGCCAGCCTTTCGTCCAGCGCGGGATCGACGCCGACCAGAACCGGCCGGATCAGCCCGACCAGCTTGGCGATGCCATCGGTGCTGGCGGCCAGATCCTCCAGATCGTTGCCGGCATAAAGGTTCTGGCCGTGCGGCACGAAAGCCTCGGCCAGTTGTGCGGCCATGTCGCCGGGCAGGGCGGCCAGCAGTTGCGGGTCGATCTGCATCTCTTTCATGCGCGCCGACAGGGTTTGCAGATCGCTGACCAGCCGGTCGGCCACGGGCTGCAGCCCGTCGGTCGAATTGTCGTGGAACAGCCCGTATTCGATGCGGTGATAGCCGGTGAATGCGGGGTCGGATTCGCGGCCCTCCAGATAGGTGGCCATCGGGTCGATGGCGTTTTCCAGATCGGAAATGCGCGACACCAGCGGTTCGATGCGGCGGTAAGGCAGGTGGGCGGCTTTCCATGCGGCGCGGGCGGCGTCCAGATCGCCCGCCGCGATGGCGGTTTGCAGGGTCTGGGCGTCCTTGATCGCGGCATTGCCCTGCATGACCAGATAGACGCGATATTCGGCCAGCGGGCCCAGGAATTTGCGCAGCGTGACCTCGGACGCGGCGGCGCTGGCCTCGTCCGAGGGGGTGACGGTCAGCTTGCCGCGCGGGTTCGACAAGAGGCCGCAGGTGATTTCGTATTCGCCGGGCTGCAGTTGCACGGTCAGCACCTGCTGAAACCCGGGCGCGATGTTTTCGCGTTCGGCGACGACCATGACGCCGTCCAGAATTTCCCACTCGATCGGCCGGTCCGAGGCGTTGACGATGTCGAAACTGCGCTTGCCGCCGGGCAGGGTGATATCCATCGGGTCGCAGGTTTTCGCGCCCACCGTGACCACCATGTCCGAGGTCCGGCCCTGATTGGCGCGCATGTTCTGCTCCGTCGCGAACCAGAAGGTCGCGGCGCCCGCGACGACCAGCAGGGCGGCGCCCGCGATCGCCAGTTTCATCCCGCGTGGCCTGCCTGTTTCGGGGCTGTCCGGTTCGCTCATGTCAGTTACGTCCTGCGGTGCTGGTCGGGTTGGTATGGGCCGGTGCTGCCCCTGCGGTGGGCGTCATCGGGCGAAGGAAAAGGAACAGGGTGACGGCCAGAAACACCAGCCAGACAAGCGCCTCGCCCACCGTCGGGGCCTCGCGATAGCCCAGAAGGCCGGACAGGACGGTGCCGAGCGGGCTGGATTCGGGCAGCGTGGCGCCGAGGTCATAGACCCGGCCCTGCAAGCCGTTCCAGATGCCCGCCTCGTGGAATGCCTTGACCGTTCCGGCCAGCAGCCCCGCCGCGACGAACAGGATAAAGACCCCGGTCCAGCGAAAGAACCGCGCCAGATTCAGCCGCAAGGCACCTGCATAGATCGCCCAACCGGCCCCGACCGACACCAGCAGGCCCAGAAGCGCGCCGACCGGCGCGGCGGCATCGCGGCTTTGCTGAAAGATCGCCAGCAGGAAAAACACCGATTCCAGCCCTTCGCGCGCGACGGCGAAAAAGACCATGCCGATCAGCGCCCATGTCGCGCCGATGCCGGTGCGCCGTTCCAGCGCGTGGTCGATGCCGTGATGCAGTTCGGAACGGATGTTGCGCGCCGCGCGCCGCATCCAGAACACCATGCCGACCAGCACGGCGACGGCCAGCAGGCCGATCAGCCCCTCGAACAGTTCCTGCGCCTTTTGCGGAAAGCTGGCGCTGACCAGTTGCAGCCCCGCACCCACGAACAGCGCCAGCGCGGCGGCCAGAAAGACGCCGACCCAGATCGCGGGCAGCCAGTCCTGCCGTCCGGTCTGGCGCAGATAGCCTGCGATGATGCCGACGATCAGGGCGGCCTCCAGCCCCTCGCGCAGCATGATCAGAAACGGAGCAAGCATCGCCCTCTTTCCTGCTGGATCGCACGGCGGCAGCCGGGACGGCCAGAAGATCCGGGTGGGCGGAAGATCCGGGGGTCGGGGCGCCGCGATGCGGCTGACTCATGCCAGCGGGCCACCCCTCTGGCAGCGGCGATCTGATGCCTGTCCCGGGGAAATGTCAATCCTGACTGAAAGAATAGGGGAATGCCGCCAGCGCATGGCCATGCGGCAGGGGATCAGTTGAAACGCCGCAGGAACTGTTCCGCCCCAAGCGAAACCTGCGCGGGCAGGCCGTAAGTGTCGACCAGCACATAGGCCGAGCGGTCGCGTTCAAAGACGGCGACCGAATTGCCGCGATAGTCGAAGGCGCTTGGTTGCAGGTCGGGTCCGGTTGTGTCGCGGGCGACGGAAAACAGCATCACCTCGCCCATGTCGGGGGTGTCCAGCAGCAAGGCCAGCGCAGGGCGGTTCGGGGTCGCGACGATCTGGACATCGCGCACCATCCAGTCATGCGGCAGCGGCGGCAGCGCGACGCCCAGACTGGCCGCGATCACCTGCGGATCGCTGGCGGGACGGCCCTTGCCCGGCAAAAGCGCGCGGTTGAGATCAAGCGCCGCCTGCGCATCCAGCGCGGTTTCGGCCAGCGGCAGGACATGGGCCGCCACGGCCGCGCCCCTCGGTTCGGACCAGAGGGCATGGCCCAGCCATCCCAGACCGAACAGCGTCACGGCGGCGGCAAGGGGCCGCATCCGGCGCAGCCGGTGGCTGGCGCGCAGGTTGCGTTCCAGCCGCGCCGCACCGCGCCGCATCTGGTCGGGCAGGGGCGCATCGACGGTGCCGCAGGCCAGCCGCAACCCTTCATGGATGCGCAGATCGGCCATCGCCTCGGCCGCGCGGTCCGGATGGGCGGCCAGATGATCGGCCAGCGCGAAACGCTGCCGGGCATCAAGCCGGCCGGTCAGCAGGGCGTGGATGTCGCCTTCGGGGATGTCGTCACGATGCCGGGTCATCTGCCTGTCCTTTCGCCTGTTTCCGCCTGCCGCCGCCGACGACGCGCAGATGGGGGGCGGGTTCGTCCTCGAACCGGCGCAGGCTGGCGCGGGCGCGGCCGACGCGCGACATCACCGTGCCGGCGGGCACGCCCAGCACCTCGGCCGCCTCGACCATGCTGAACCCTTCCAGCGCGACCAGATGCAGCGCTTCGCGCTGTTCGCGGGGCAGGGCCAGAAAGGCGCCGCGCAGTTGTGCCAGACGCGCCGCCTGTTCCCCCGCCGGGATCGCAAAGCCGGGATTCAGTTCGGCCCATGCCTGATCGCGCGCCTCGGATGCGATGCGGCTGCGGGTCTGGTCGATGAAATGGTTGTGCAGGATCGCCATCAGCCAGACCCGCAGGTCGGCGCCTTCGCGAAACTGCCTGCGCCGTTCATAGGCGCGCAGCATCGCCCCCTGCACCAGATCGTCGGCATCCTGCCCGGCACGCGCCAGCACCCGCGCATAGCGGCGCAGGCCGGGCAGGTGGCTGACGATATCGAAGGTTGGGCGCCCCATATGAATCTAGCTTTCGTTGCTGTGCGGTGCAGGTGTCTTGTCCGTCGCCGCGTCTTTTGTCAGGTCGGCATCGCCAAGGTAGCGCAGATTTTGTTCGCGCAGTCTTGCCGCTGCATCGTCGTAAAGAAAGGGCAGAAAGGCGTAGCGCCGCCCGCGCGTCACCCGGCTGACCCGGTGCAGCAGCGAACAGGAAAACACCACCGCCCCGCCCACAGGCGCCTTGCAGCTGCGCGGGCCATATTCGGGAAAGCCGACCTCTCCGCCGTCGAAATCGTCGTTGAGATTGATCGACACGGCAAAGCGGCGATGCGCCGTCCCCGCCGTGGTATTGTCGCGATGGGCCGAGAAATGGCCGCCGTCCTCAGCCGCATAGCAGGCGACGATATAACGCTCCATCCGGGTGACGGCGAATTGATGGGCCTTGGTGATTTCCGGGACGACGCGGCGCAGGAAACGGGTCTGGATGGCGGCGATCAGGTCCTTGTCGCGGATGTTGCAATCCTTGCGCTGCTTGAAGCTGCTGTCCTGCATGGGCACGGTGCGCCCGTCCACCTGCCGCATGAAGCCGCTTTCCGCGCCGCCTTCGGCCTCGTAAAGCCGGATCAGGTGGCGGCACAGCTCTGGTTCAAAGACGCGGGGCAGAAACAGGATCGGGGCCTGCAACTCGATCCCGCTGAAACGCGCGGGGGGCGGCAGGGTGGCCAGCAGGTCGATGACGCAGGCCGCGCAACCGCCGTCCTCCTGAAAGGGGATGGTCGCGATCACCCGCATCGTCGGGTCGATGACGATCCAGCACCGACCCAGCACCAGCGGCGTATCCTTGGCCAGCGTGTCCGGCGGCACCACGCCATAGCGGCGGGCGGCCAGCAGGTCGAAATCCCAAAAGAACCGATAGCCCGGCGTGCGGTTTGCCAGCCGCCCGGTCTGTTCATCGGCGGGATCGTTGCTGACCCCGAAAAAGCTGGCGTGACGGTCGTCGAACAGATCGGGACGCGACAGGACCGCCTTCAGCGCGTTCTGCGCCAGCCCGTCCCCGGCGCTGCCGAAAAAGCACAGGACCAGATAGCGCCCCGCTGCGGAATCGAAACTATAGCGCGGGTTTTGCGGGCTGCGCTGGACAAAGCCCGGTGCCGGATCGCCCGCGGCAGGTCTGGAATCTGCCGTGCCCGGTGAAAATGCGTTCATCTGTATCGCCATCAACACGTTTCCCCTGCATACGGAGCGGGGGTGCCATCTCATCCCGCCCGTTTTGCGCGGGGTTGAGGGGGCAGGGGAAACCATGTGCCGATGTGGCCCCGGCAGCATTCGGGCCTTGCCGCGCAGCGAACAGGGGCGGTAGCGGAAATCATCTGCGCCGTTTTGCAGGTGCAGGCGGGAGCCTGCCAGAAGGTCGCGGTTCAGGCGGACAGGCGCTTGCGCAGGGGACAGAAATCGCGTGCTGTCCGGGGCAGCGGATCAGGGCGAAACATGTGACATTTTCCGTGCAATGCCGGGGCCGGGTCCGCTGTTCCGGCTGCCCTTTCGTGACCGTGAAACCGACGCGCAGGCGATCCGCCGGTTCAGCACCTTCGGGTGCAGGTCTGGCTATGGTGACGCGGGGCGGGGGCGCGGCTGTGGTGATGACGCCCTCCGATTCCCGTGGGCACAATAAAAAGCGGGCATCCGGCGATGCGGATGCCCGCGCAGGTGGGCGGAGGTGGCGACCGTGATTGCGGCATCGCGATTGCGACATCGCGATTCTGGCACCACGATTCTGGCCCGGTCGCCTTGCCTGATCAGCCGCAATAGTCGCGCAGCACCGCCTTGGTTCCTTCGGTCCACAGCCTGTCCAGCCATTGCGCAAAGGCTGCGGAAAACTCGGCATCATTGGCCAGATTGCCATAGACGGCGGGCTGTTCCAGCCAGCTTTGCGGGCGCGACCGCGCGGCTTGCGACAGGGTGGTCAGCGCGTTCCAATTCGGATCATTCGGCGCGATCACCGCGCCGCTGTCCGTCGTGCCGTGGCAATAGCGGCACCACAGCGCCGACACCAGCGCCAGCCCCCGGACCGAGCCGCCGACCGCGCGCGCATCGCGCACCGATGGCAGGATGAATTTCGGCTGGCGGTTCGATCCGTCCAGACACAGGCGGCGGACCGTATCGGCGACCTCGGGGTTGGAAAAGCGGTTGCGGATCAGGTCGTAATAGGCCGGGATATCCGTATCGGGGACGGGGGGCACATAGGGGATGACCTCACCCCTTTCGACGCGGTCCAGAAAGGCGGAAACCAGCGGGTCGGCCATCGCCTCATGCACCAGCTCGATATCCATCAGCCCGGCCGGATAGGCGATGATCGCATGGCCGCCGTTCAGGATGCGGATCTTCATCATCTCATAGGCGTGGACCTGATCGGAAAAGGTCACGCCGACCCGTTCCGAGGGCGGGCGGCCTGCGGGGAAATTGTCCTGGACCACCCATTGACGGAACGGCTCGCAGGTGACGGGAACCGGATCGCTCAGGCCGAAACCGGCGGCGAGGGCGCGTTCGCGCGGGCCGGTCGCGGGGGTGATGCGGTCGACCATCGCATTCGGAAAGGCGACATTGGCGTCGATCCGGGCGGCCAGTTCGGGGTCCGACAGGCGGGCAAGGCCCACGACCGCCGAATGGGTGACATGGCCGTTTTCCGGCAGGTTGTCGCAGCACATCACGGTAAAGGGCGGGATGCCCGCCGCCCGCCGCGCCTTCAGCGCCGCGACGATGGCACCAAAGGCCGTGGCGGGGCTGTCGGGGCGCGCGGCATCGGCGCGGATTTCGGGGGCCGTCGGGTCAAACCGGCCCGTATTCGCGTCGATGAAATAGCCGCCTTCGGTCACGGTCAGGGACACGATGCGGATTTCGGGGCGGCTCATCGCGGCGATCAGCGCGGCATTGTCGGGCTGGACGGGCAGAAAGTCGATCATCGCGCCGATGCGCCGGCAGGTCTTGCCCGCCGGGTCCAGTTCGATCACCGTGGACAGGCAATCCTGCCCGCGCAGCGCATCGCGCATGGCGGCATCGGGCGCGCGCACGCCTGCGCCGATGATTGCCCAGTCATGGCCCAGCCCCAGATTGAACAGGTCGTCCAGATAGACGGCCATATGGGCGCGGTGGAAATTGCCCAGCCCGATATGGACGATGCCGGGGGTCAGTGCCCCGCGATCATAGCGGGGCATTTGGGTCGGGGTGTCAGAAGGCATGTCTCGGATCTTCCGGTTGTCGGGATGGCCGTCTTGTCGGGATGGTTGTCAGAGCGCCAATCCGTCGGCGTTGAAGCGGTAAAGCCGGTCGGCCTGCGGTTCCAGGCTGATGCGGTCGCCGTGATGCAGGTTCTGTTCGCCAGAGACGCGGACGGTCAGTTCGCCCGCCTCATCCGTGACGACCTTCAGGAAAGTGTCGGAGCCCAGATGTTCGGCCAGCCCGATGGTGCCGTTCCAGCGCCCGCCTGTCGTCACGGCCAGATGTTCGGGGCGCACGCCAAGCGTCACGCAGCTTTCGCGGGCGGCCTGATCGCCGGTGATGAAATTCATCTTGGGGCTGCCGATGAAACCCGCGACGAACAGGTTGCGGGGGCTGCGATACAGGTCCAGCGGGCTGCCGACCTGTTCGATGCGGCCGGCGTTCAGCACCACGATCTTGTCGGCCATGGTCATCGCCTCGACCTGATCGTGGGTGACATAGATCATCGTGGTTTTCAGGGTCTGATGCAGTTCGGAAATTTCCTGCCGCATGGTCACGCGCAGCGCCGCATCAAGGTTCGACAGCGGTTCGTCGAACAGGAAGGCCGCCGGTTCGCGCACGATGGCGCGGCCGATGGCGACGCGCTGGCGCTGGCCGCCCGACAACTGCCCCGGACGGCGGTCCAGATAATTGGTCAGGTTCAGGATGCGCGCGGCGTTTTCGACCTTGGCATCCTGTTGCGCCTTGTCCATCCCCGCCATCTTCAGCGGAAAGGCGATGTTCTTGCGCACCGTCATATGCGGGTAAAGCGCATAGGATTGAAACACCATCGCCAGCCCGCGCTTGCCCGGCGGCGTATCCGTCGCATCCGTCCCGTCGATGCGGATCTGGCCCGAAGTGATGTCTTCGAGCCCCGCGATCAGCCGCAGCAGCGTCGATTTCCCGCAGCCCGAAGGCCCGACGAAGACGACGAATTCGCCATCGTTGATGTCGAGGTCAAGCGGCGGGATCACATTGACCTCGCCAAAGCTTTTGGTGACCGATGAAAGGGTGATCTGTCCCATCTCTACCTCACTTCACCGCGCCGAAGGTCAGGCCGCGGACGAGTTGTTTCTGGCTGAACCAGCCAAGGATCAGGATCGGCGCGATCGCCATGGTCGATGCGGCCGAAAGTTTTGCGTAAAACAGCCCCTCGGGCGATGAATAGCTGGCGATGAACTGGGTCAGCGGTGCCGCCTTTGACGTGGTCAGTTGCAGGGTCCAGAATGCTTCGTTCCACGCCAGGATGATGTTCAGAAGCAGCGTGGATGCGATGCCGGGGATCGCCATCGGCGTCAGCACATGGATGATTTCATGGCGCAGGGATGCACCGTCGACACGGGCCGCTTCCAGGATTTCGCCGGGGATTTCCTTGAAATAGGTATAGAGCATCCAGATCACGATGGGCAGGTTGACCATGGTCAGCACGCCGATCAGGCCGATATGGGTGTCCAGCAGCCGGAAATCGCGAAACAGCAGATACAGCGGCACCAGAACACCCACGGCGGGCATCATCTTGGTCGACAGCATCCACATCAACAGATCCTTGGTCCGCCGCCCCGGCACAAAGGCCATGGACCACGCGGCGGGGATCGCGATGACCAGCGCCAGCGCGGTTGATCCAAGCGAGATGATGACCGAATTCCAGAAATGCCGCGCATAGTTCGAGCGTTCCTGAACATCGTGATAGCTTTGCAGCGTCCAGTCCGACATCAGCACCTGCAGGGGCGTCCTGATCGCATCGCCTTCGGATTTGAACGACAGGATGATGATCCACAGGATCGGGAAGAAAATCAGGAAACCGATGGTCCATGCGGCGATGGTGACGACGGCCTGACGGGTGGGCGAGGTTTTGCGTGCCATCCTCAGCTCTCCAGATTCCGGCCGATCATCCGCATCAGGAAGATCGCCACGATATTGGCCAGAATGACCGCGATGATGCCGCCCGCCGAACCGCCGCCGACATCGTAGTTCAGCAGCGACTGCGCATAGACAAGAAAGGGCAGGTTGGTCGATGCCGTGCCCGGCCCGCCATTGGTCGTGACCAGAATTTCGGCGAAAACCGACAGCAGGAAAATCGTCTGGATCAGGATGACCACGGTGATCGAGCGCGTCAGATGCGGCAGGACCAGATGGATGAAACGGTTGAACCAGCTTGCGCCGTCCATTTCGGCCGCCTCCATCTGTTCGCGGTCAAGGCTTTGCAGCGCGGTCAGCAGGATCAGCGTGGCAAAGGGCAGCCAGCTCCATGCGACGATCAGGATGATGGACGCGAGCGGCGCCTGCGACAGAAAATCATAGGGCTGCATGCCCAAAGCCTTGGCGATATGGGCGAACATGCCGTTCACGGGGTTCATGAACATGTTTTTCCACACCAGCGCGGACACGGTCGGCATGACGAAGAACGGCGCGATCACCATCACCCGCACGATGCCCTGCCCCTTGAACGGCTGGTCCAGCAGCAGGGCCAGCGCGATGCCGCCGACCGTCGTGATGCACAACACACCGCCGACCAGCAGCAGGGTATTCGTCAGCGCCGACCAGAAGGCGGGTTGGTTGACGAAATAATAATAGTTGTCGAAACCGGCCCATGTCTCCATCCCCGGCATCAACAGGTTGTAGCGCAGGAAGCTGAAGTAAAGCGTCATCCCCAAAGGCACGATCATCCACAAGAACAACAGGATGACGGCCGGAGAGACCATGAGACGCGCTGCCGTCCGAGAATGTTCGGTTGCCATGGCGATACCCGTAAGACTGGAAAAAATGTGGCGCGGGACCCTGTTCAAGGAGGGAGAGGCAGGCCCCGCGCCGGGGCTGTGACGCTTACTTGATGTAGCCCGAGCGGGTCATCTCGTTCGTCACCAGCGCCTGAGCTTGCGACAGCGCCTGATCCGCCGTCGTCGACCCGGCCAGGGCTGCCGAAAACATCTGCCCGACCGCCGTGCCCAGCCCCTGGAATTCGGGGATCGCGACGAATTGCACGCCGATATAGGGCACGTCATGCACCGCCGGATGGGTCGGATCGGCCGAATTGATCAGATCCAGCGTCATCTTGGCAAAGGGGACTTTCTGGTATTCGGGGTTGTCATACAGCGACTGGCGCGTGCCCGGCGGGACGTTGGCCCAGCCCTCGTTTTCGGCGACCAGCGCCAGATATTCCTTGGACGTGGCCCATGCGACAAAGGTTTTCGCCGCATCGGCTTTCGTGCTGGATGCCGGGATGGCCAGGTTCCATGCCCACAGCCAGTTGCCGCGCTTGCCCAGCCCGTTGTCGGGCGCCAGCGCAAAGCCGACCTTGTCCGCGACCGTCGATTCCGCCGGGTTGGTGACAAAGGACGCCGCGACCGTCGCGTCGATCCACATGCCGCATTTGCCCTGCTGGAACAGCGACAGGTTTTCGTTGAACCCGTTGCTGGACGCGCCCGGAGGGCCGTAGTTGTTCATCAGGTCCAGATAGAAATTCAGTGTGTCCTTCCACGGCTGCTGGTCGAACTGGGGTTTCCAGTCCATGTCGAACCAGCTTGCGCCGAAACTGTTCGACATCGCCGTCAGAAATGCCATGTTTTCGCCCCAACCGGCCTTGCCGCGCAGGCAGATGCCATAGACCTCATTGCCCTTGTCGGTCATCTTTTCGGCGGCTTCGCGGATGAATTCCCAGGTCGGCGCCTCGGGCATCTCCAGCCCGGCCTGTTCCATCAGGTCGGTGCGATACATCACCATCGAGCTTTCGCCGTAAAACGGCGCGGCAATCAACTGGTCATCGACGGTCAACCCGCCCCGGATTGCGGGCAGCAGGTCGTCCACGTCATATTCGGCGGGCAGGTCGTTCAGCGACATCAGCCAGCCCTGCTTGCCCCAGATCGGCGCCTCATAGGTGCCGATGGTCAGCACGTCGAACTGGCCGCCCTTGGTGGCGATATCGGTCGTAACGCGCTGGCGCAGGATGTTTTCTTCCAGCGTGACCCATTCGACCTTGATGTCGGGATGGGCCTCGTTGAAGGCGGGCATCAGCTTTTGCATGCGGATCATGTCGCCATTGTTCACCGTGGCGACGGTGATGGTGGTCTCGGCAAGGCCTGCCCCTGCGAACATGGCCAGTGCCGACGCGCCCATCAGCGCGCGGATATTCATCTGCATTGTCTTCCCTCCCTTTCAAGCAATGAGCATTTGATCGCTTGATGGGCAAATACTCACACATGGGCGCTGAAATGCAAACACTTTTGTCGTAGTTTTTTGACGTTCATGTCCAAAGGGCGGGGGCAGGGTTCAGGCCAGCAGGGCCTGCGCGGTCCGTTCGTCGGTGACCAGACCGTTGATAATACGCGATTTCATGGCGCCCAGAATGGCCGGAACCTTGCTGTCGCCCGCCGCCACCCCGATCGAGGGGCGATCCAGCCCCGGCGCGACCCGGATGCCGCCGGTGCGGCGGTTCGTGCCGACATCCAGATAACGACCCTGCGGATCAAAGACCCAACCCGCGACTTCGCCGACCGCGCCCGCCGCGCGCATGTCCTGCAATTCGTCCAGCGACAAAAACCCGTCGGCGCGCAGGGGCGCGTCATCCGACATCTGGCCCACCCCGACAAAGACCACATCGGCACTCTGCGCCAGATCGACGACGCGGCGCACCGGCGGCAGGCTGTGAAAGGCGGCATGTTCCTGGGGCGAGGTGCTGATCACCGGGACCGGCATCGGGTAATGCGGCGCGCGGACCTTGTCGGCGACGCGCATCACCACGTCGAAGAAGCTGGCCGAGCCGTCGGGGGCGATATTGCCGATCAGCGAGACAAGTTTATGTTGTTGCGCCTCGGTCGGGGTCAGTTCCTCGGCCAGACCGCGCAGGGCGCGGCCGGTGCCCAGACCGATGACCAGCGGCTCGGGCATGCGCAGGAACCGTTCCAGTTCCGCCGCCGCTGCGCCCGCGATGGCCAGCACCGGATCCGCGCCCGCGGGCAGCGAGGGCATGACCCGGCAGCGCCCCAGATCAAAGCGGCTGCGCAGGCGGCTTTCCATCTCCATGCAGGCGCCGATGCGGTGGTTCAGGCGGACATGGATCAGCCCTTCGGCCATGGCGCGGCTGACCAGACGCTGCGCGCGCTGGCGGCTGATGCCCAGTTCCGTCGCGATCTGGTCCTGCGTCAGCCCGCCGACGTAATACAGCCAGCCCGCGCGCGCGGCATCATCCTGTGGCGTCGGCTCGGCCCCGGACGGGTTCATGTCGCTCTCCTCAACTCGGGCGCCAGCAATTCGGGTGCCAGCCGAAAGAAATCGGCGAAATCGGCGAAATGCAGGTCAGGCCGGGCGTCATCCGGCTCGGGCGGCGTATCGCCCCGCATATGGCTGCCCCCGGTAAAGCGCCAGACCGCCATTCCTGCGGCCCTTGCGGCGCGGATACCGGTCAGGCTGTCTTCGATCACCAGACAGTCGCGGGGCGGGACGCCCATCCGGGACGCGGCATGCAGGAACAGATCGAGGGCGGGTTTGCCCCGCGCCACCTCGCTGGCGGTGAAGGTGAGATTGCGCAGACGATCCCACAGCCCGACCTGCTGCAGCGAAAATTCCGCCCGGCGCGGGCTGGACGAGGTCGCAACGCAAAAGGGAATGGCCAGCGCGTCCAGCACCTGCGGCACGCCCGGCATCACCTGCAATTCGCGGCGAAAGGCGTCCAGCAGGCGCTCGCGATACTGATCCTCGAAGGCGGGGGGCAGGTCGATGCCGAAATCGCGCCGGATCTCGGCCAGAACGGTGGGATAGCTGCGGCCCAGAAACCGTTGGGCGACATAGCCCAGGTCGATCGAGACCCCGAAATTCGCCAGTTCGGCCACCAGCATGCGGGCGCTGATGATCTCGCTGTCGATCAGCACGCCGTCGCAATCCAGAACAAGAAGTTTGGGGGCAGGGGTCATGGTTTCAGTTAACAGCCCGAAAGCCCCACCGAAAGCGCGAAGATTGCGGGGCGCCTGCGGGACCGGGTTGCGTGGCCGGGGCTGGCGCGGCACAGTTTGCCACGGCTGCGGTCATAAGAAATCAACGTTTTCTTTAGAAAGATCGGGCATGGTCGCGATGGCGAAGGGCGGGGAAAAAGCGAATGGGCGATAGGGACGCGGGCGGCGTCATGATCCGGATCGGCGGTTGGGCAGGGCCGGTTCTGCCGCTGCTGATGGGGCTTTTGCTGGCGGCGGCATCGCTGACGCCATCGCTGATTCCGCGCGGAACGGTGGCGCAGGGGGTGCTGGCGGGAGCCTCGATGGCACTGGGCTATCTGGTCACGCAATTCGTGCTGGCGCTGTGGCGGTCGCTGGAAATTCCGGTCCTGCGGGGCGCGGGGGCGCGTGCGGCGCATCTGGTTGTCGCGGTTCCCGTGCTGGGCCTGCTGCTGTTCTGTCTGCTGCGCGCGCGAAGCTGGCAGAACGATATCCGCCACCGCATGGGCCTGTCAGAGCTGGAGGTGGTCAATACCCTGCGCATGGCGATGATCGCCCTGGCGGTTTTCCTGGCGCTTTATGTGATCGGGCTGCTGATTCAGGGGTTGTTCAACCTGCTGCGGCGGCGGCTGGCCCGTCACATTCCGACGCGCAGCGCCGATGTTCTGGGCCTGCTTTTGTCCGCGCTGGTGATTTTGATCGTCACCCGCGACGGTGTCGTGGGCGCGCTGATGCGCTTTGCCGATCCGTCCTATGCCGCCGCCCAGCACCTGACCCACCCCGAGGCGGCTGAACCGGTCGAGCCATGGCGCCCCGGATCGGCCGAATCGCTGGTTTCATGGGATCTGATGGGCAAGCCGGGGCGTGATTTCGTGCGCGGCGGGCCGGATGCGCGGGCGATCCAGACCTTCAACGGCCGTCCCGCGAAACAGCCGCTGCGCATCTATGTCGGTCTGGCGCAGGACAGCGATCCGCAGGTCCGCGCCCGGATCGCCTTCGATGAAATGCAGCGTGTCGGCGCCTTTGAACGCAGGATTCTGGTCGTCTCCAGCCCGACGGGAACCGGCTGGATGGACCCGGCCAGCTATGACGCGCTGGAATATATGCATGACGGCGATGTCGCGACGGTTGCGGTGCAATATTCCTATCTGCAAAGCCCTCTGGCCCTGATATTCGAGGCGGATTCCGGTCTGGATCAGGCCGCCGCGCTGGTGCAGCTGGTCTATGAACACTGGGCCGCCATGCCCCGCGATCAGCGGCCGCAGCTTTACATGCACGGGATTTCACTGGGTTCGTGGTCGTCGATGTATGCGTTCAATGTCTTTCAGATGATGAACGAACCGATCAACGGGGCGCTGTGGGTCGGGCCGCCCTTCCCCTCGACGCTGTGGAATCAGGCGAATGCGGCGCGTCAGCCCGACAGCCCCTTTGTCCTGCCGGTGGTCGATGACGGGCAGGTGATCCGCTATGCCAGCCAATATGCCAAGCCGCTGCGGCTGCATCATGGCTGGGGCCGGATGCGCGTCCTGTTCCTGCAATATGCCAGCGATCCGATCGTCTTTTACAGCGCATCCTCTGCCTGGCGCGAACCGGTCTGGATGCGCGAGCCGAAGGCCCCGGATGTGTCGCCCCTGCTGTCCTTTACCCCGATCGTGACGCAGTTGCAGTTGACGGTGGATCTGGCCCTCAGCACCTCGACGCCGCCGGGTTATGGCCATGTCTATCACGTCCATGACTATATCGACGCCTGGTCCGCCGTGACCCGGCCCGATCATTGGGACGGCGCGGCGGCCACCCGGCTCAAGGCGCATTGCGGGCAAGGGGGGCTGCTGGGTTGCGCAAACGGTTCGTGATCGCTGCGGCGCTTGTTCTGGGCGTGATCGCGGCGATGCTGGGGGTGAATACGGCGCGCAACGCCGCAGGCTGGCAACCGGTGACGCAAACCCCGGCCGAGCGGCTGGCGCTGCTGGCTCCCCGCTGGCGGCTGATCCAGCCCGAGGGCGCCGGCCCGTTCCGCGCGGCCATTCTGATGTCCGGCTGCGACGGGGTGCATGACAACATGGACCTCTGGGCGCGGCAGATGGTCGCCCTGGGTCGTGCCGCCCTGATCGTCGACAGCCACGGCCCGCGCGGTCTGGACAGGATGCAGTCCTGGCGCGCGGTCTGCGCCGCGCAGCTTCTGACCGGGGCCGAACGCGCGGGCGATATCGCCGTGGCGCAGGCGGCGCTGGCCGCGATGCCGCAGATCGACCCCCGTGACATGCTGTTGCTGGGCGCCTCGCATGGCGGTTGGTCGGTGATGGAATATCTGGACCTGCTGGACAGCGGCGACCTGCCGCCGGGTCTTGGGCAATGGCCGGTGCCCGCCGAACGGCTTGCGGCCGGGATCGGGCCTGTCGTGCTGCTTTACCCCTATTGCGGCGTGATCAGCCGCGCCGGTGATGCGGAATGGCCCGCGCATGTCCGCGCGCTGATGATCCTGTCATCCGAGGATCGCATCGTGGATACGGCAAAATGCGAAACCATGGCGCAGGGGCTGATCGCGGGCGGCGCGGATATCAGGCTGAGCGTGCTGCAGGGCGCCGATCACGGTTTTGACCAGCGCGAACATTCGGTCCTGTCCTCGCTGGCTTATGTGCAGGATTACGTCGATCAGACGGCTGCGCTGATTGATGAGTTTGTCCGTGGGGCAGAGGTCGCTGCTGCAGGCGACTGAACCCGCAGCGCGCTGACAAGGCGTCCGGGGGCAGGTGATTCGCGGCAGGCGGTTAATAGGCCCGAGGGCCGCGTCTGGTGGCATGGCCGTCCTTTTCACACGCGGCTGAACCCGACCGGATCTGCACAGTGACGTTTCGTCTCAGATATCTGCGGGTGCGCGTTTTCGCCCGGATGTTCACGATCGCGTCATGGCGAAACACGGCGCTTGATTGGGATCGGTTCCGGCTGGCAGGTCGCCGCTCTGGCGCGAAAGACGGGCAGCGAGGGGCGGGCGAATGCCGCCCCTTTTGCCGTTTCGCGACAGCGACCGCCGGGGCCTTTCTGACGCCACTTGCCCCGGCGGTTTCGGCCATGAACCAGCCTTTCCCGCGCAGCGCAAAACCCCGTAATTCACCGGCTCGACGAAAAATGATTGACGTCTATCATTTTTGCTGCACTCTGATCCGCAGGGAGGAGGCCGGGAATGAAAAAGCCGACGCTGCGGGACGTGGCGCGGATGGCTGGTGTCAGCTATGCCACCGCGGATCGCGTGCTGAATGCGCGGGGCGGAGTCGCGGAAAAATCCGTGCTGCGGGTCCGCAGTGCCATCGAGGCCCTGGGCTATGAACGCGATCAGCAGGCCGCGAACCTGTCGCGCCGCCGCACCTATGAATTCCTGTTTCTGCTGCCGCGCGGCGATCACAGCTTTTTCCGCGTCCTTGGCGATTGCGTGCGCGCGCAATCGGCCCTGCGTCAGGCGGACCGCATCCGCATCACCATCCGCGAACTGCCCGCGCTGGAACCGGCCCCGCTGGCGGACGAACTGACGCGGCTGCGCCCCGAGGACTTCGACTGTCTGGCGCTGGTCGGCATCGAAACCCCCGGCATCGCCCTGCAGATCGAACGGCTGGCGGCGGGCGGGATGCCGGTCGTGACGCTGATCGGCGACGCCGCAGCCGCCGCCCGTGCCGCCTATGTCGGGATCGACAACAGCGTGGCGGGGCGGACGGCGGGGCGGCTGATCCGGCTGGCCCACACCGGCAGGCGGGGCCGCATCCTGCCGATCATCGGCGCCTATACCGCCCGCGATCACCGCGAACGGCTGGACGGTGCCCGCGCCGTTCTGGCCGAGGCCCATGCCGGGCTGGACATTCTGCCCCCGCTGGTCGTCCAGGACCGCCCCGAGGTGATGGAACATGCGGTCAGCGCCGCTTTGGCCGAAAACCCGGACGTGACGGGGATCTATTCGATGGGGGCGGGCAACCGCGCCCTGATCCGCATCCTGGCGCATCTGCCCGCGCCGCGCCCTTTCGTGGTGCTGCACGACCTGACCCCGGTGACCCGTCCGGGGCTGGAGCGCGCCTTGATCGACGCGGTCATCGACCAGCGCCCCGCGACCGAGGTCTCGACCGCGCTGGATCTGATGAGGGCGCTGGCGGATGGCAAGCAGATCCCACCCGACGCCGGGCAGATCACCCCGGCGATCTATCTGAAAGACAACCTGCCGCATCCCGGCAGCGAAAAGGAAAATCCATGAGCGGTTACTTCGACGCGATTGCCCCGCTGGCCTATGACCCCGATGGCGACGGCCCCGGCTTTCGCCATTACAACCCCGACGAAATCGTCCTGGGCAAGCGGATGGAGGATCATCTGCGCTTTGCCGTCGCCTATTGGCACAGCTTCGTGTGGGAAGGCGGCGATCCCTTTGGCGGGCGGACCTTTGACCGGCCGTGGTTTCCCGCCGATACGATGGAACTGGCCCGCGCCCGCGCCGATGCCGCCTTTGACCTGTTTCGCATCCTTGGCGTGCCCTATTTCTGCTTTCACGACCACGACGTGCGCCCCGAAGGTGCCAGCCTGACCGAAAGCCGCGACCGTCTGAACCGCATCGCCGATCTCTTTGCCGAAAAGATGGCGGCGGGCGGGCCGAAACTCTTGTGGGGCACGGCCAATCTGTTTTCCAACCGCCGCTATATGTCCGGCGCCGCGACCAATCCCGACCCGGATGTCTTTGCCTATTCGGCGGCGACCGTGCGCGCCTGCATGGATGTGACGCATCGGCTGAATGGCGAAAACTACGTCCTCTGGGGCGGTCGCGAAGGGTATGAGACGCTGCTGAACACCGATATCGGGCAGGAACTGGACCAGATGGGCCGCTTTCTGTCGCTGGTCGTCGATTACAAGCACAAGATCGGGTTCAAGGGCACGATCCTGATCGAACCCAAGCCACAGGAACCGACCAAGCATCAATATGATTACGATGTCGGCAATGTTTACGGCTTTTTACGCCGCTACGGTCTGGAAAACGAGGTCAGGCTGAACATCGAACAGGGCCATGCGATCCTTGCCGGGCACACGTTCGAACATGAACTGGCGCTGGCTGCGGCTCTGGGGATTTTTGGTTCGATCGACATGAACCGCAACGATTATCAATCGGGTTGGGACACCGACCAGTTCCCGAACAATGTCCCCGAAACCGCGCTGGCCTATTACGAAGTGCTGAAGGCGGGCGGCTTTACCACTGGCGGCACGAATTTCGACGCCAAGCTGCGCCGTCAGTCGCTGGACCCCGAGGATCTGGTCATGGCCCATGCCGGTGCCATGGATGTCTGCGCGCGCGGCCTGAAGGCGGCGGCAAGGATGCTGGAAGACGACCGGCTAGAGACCGCGCGCCGCGACCGCTATGCCGCTTGGCAGGGGGCAGAGGCGCAGGCCATGCTGGCGCCCGGCGCCACGCTGGACGCCATCGCCGACGCGGCCGAGGCACGCGGGCTGGATCCGCAGCCGGTGTCCGGCCGGCAGGAGCGGCTGGAAAATCTGGTCAATCGCTATGTGTAGGAAAGGGGTTCGGGCATGAAGACGATCAAGGGGCCTGCGCTGTTTCTGGCGCAATTCGCGGGTGATGACGCGCCCTTCAATTCGTGGGACAGCATCACGAAATGGGCCGCCGATTGCGGCTATATCGGCGTGCAGGTGCCCAGTTGGGACGGGCGGCTTATCGACCTGTCCCGCGCCGCCGAAAGCCGTGATTATTGTGACGAATTCAAAGGGGTGGCGGCTGAAAACGGCATTCAGGTGACCGAGCTTTCGACCCATCTGCAGGGCCAGCTGGTCGCCACCCACCCGGCCTATGATGAGGCATTCGACGGCTTTACCATCCCCGAGATGCGCGGCAATCCCAAGGCGCGGCAGGAATGGGCGGTGGATCAGGTCCGCAAGGCCCTGACCGCCAGCCGTCACATGGGGCTGACGGCGATGGCCAGTTTCTCGGGCGCGCTGGCATGGCCCTTTGTCTACCCCTGGCCGCAGCGCCCGGCGGGTCTGGTCGAGGCGGCCTTTGACGAACTCGCCCGCCGCTGGCACCCGATTCTGGATCACGCCGAAGATTGCGGGGTCGATATCTGCTATGAAATCCACCCCGGCGAAGACCTGCATGACGGCGACAGCTTTGAAATGTTTCTGGACCGGGTCGGCAATCATGCGCGGGCGAACATGTTGTATGACCCTTCGCATTACATCCTGCAATGCCTTGATTATCTGGATAATATCGACATTTACCGCGACCGGATCCGGATGTTCCACGTCAAGGATGCCGAGTTCAACCCGACCGGCCGCAAGGGCGTCTATGGCGGGTTCCAGCCTTGGGTGAACCGCGCGGGCCGTTTCCGCAGTCTGGGCGACGGGCAGGTCGATTTCGGCGCGGTGTTTTCAAAAATGGCGGCGAATGATTTCGATGGCTGGGCGGTCGTCGAATGGGAATGCTACCTGAAACACCCCGAGGATGGCGCCCGCGAAGGCGCGGCATTCGTGCGCGACCATATCATCCGCGTGACGGACAAGGCCTTTGACGATTTCGCGGATGGCGGCACGGATGATGCCGCCAACCGCCGCATGCTGGGGATTTCGTGATGGCCGAACGTATCAGACTGGGCATGGTGGGTGGTGGCAAGGACGCCTTTATCGGGGGCGTCCACCGTATCGCCGCGCGGTTGGACGGGGAATTCGATCTGGTGGCGGGGGCCTTGTCCTCGACCCCCGAAAGGGCGCGGGACAGCGGCGCGGCGCTTGGGCTGGACCCGGCGCGCTGCTACGCGGATTTCGAACAGATGGCACAGGCGGAATCCACGCGCCCCGACGGCATCCGCGCCGTGGCGATCGTCACGCCCAACCACATGCATGCCGCCCCCGCGATGGCATTTCTGAAACGCGGCATTCATGTCATCTGCGACAAGCCGCTGACTGCGACGATGGATCAGGCGCAGGCGCTGGCGGCGGCTGTGGCCGAGGCGCAGGCCCTGTTCATCCTGACCCACAACTACACCGCCTATCCGATGATCCGGCAGGCCCGTGACATGGTCGCGCGGGGCGATCTGGGGCAGATCCGCGTCGTGCAGGTCGAATATGCGCAGGACTGGCTGACCGAAGCCGCCGACAGCGGCAACAAACAGGCCGAATGGCGCACCGATCCCGAACGCTCGGGCGCGGGGGGCGCGATTGGCGATATCGGCACCCATGCCCATAACCTTGCCTGTTTCGTGACCGGCCAGAAGGTCGAAAGCCTTGCCGCCGATCTGCAAAGCTTCGTGCCGGGGCGGCGGGTCGATGACAATGCCAACATCCTGCTGCGGTTCGACGGCGGGGCGCGCGGGATGCTGTGGTGCTCGCAGGTCGCGCCGGGTTGCGAAAACGGTTTGCGGCTGCGGATCTTTGGCGACAAGGGCGGGCTGGAATGGGGGCAAGAGGACCCGAATTATCTGTGGTTCACCCCCTTTGGCGACGCCAAGCGCCTGCTGACCCGGCGCGGCGCGGGCGCGACCGACGCGGCCAATGCCGTCAGCCGCACGCCCGGCGGCCATCCCGAGGGCTATCTGGAAGGTTTCGCCAATATCTACACGGCAGCAGCGGCGGCGATCCGCGCGGCGGATGCGGGCCAGACCCCGGACCTGTCCCTGCTGCCGGGGATAGAGGCCGGGCTGGACGGCATGCGTTTCATCCGCGCCTGCATCCGATCCGCGCAATCGAATGCCTCATGGGTCGCGCCATGACCGTGCTGGCCCTGCAATCCGTCAGCCGCAGCTTCGGCCCGATCGAGGTGCTGCACGACGTCGATATCGCCCTGCAACCGGGCCGCGTCCATGCGCTGATCGGCGAAAACGGCGCGGGCAAATCGACCACGATGAAGATCATGACCGGCTATCAGCCCCCCAGTTCCGGGCAGGTGCTGGTCGATGGCCAGCCCATCGCCTTCGCCACCATGGGGCAGGCCGAGGATCTGGGGATTTCCCTGATCCATCAGGAATTCAACCTTGCCGAACAGTTGACGGTCGAACAGAACATCTTTCTTGGCCGCGAGCTGAAACGCGGGTTCCTGCTGGATAAATCCGCGATGCGGGCGAAAACGCGCGAGCTGCTGGACCGGCTGGATTGCCGGGTTTCGCCCGACCGCATCGTGTCGACCCTGTCGAATTCCGACAAGCAGATGGTCGAAATCGCCAAGGCCCTGCTGCGCGATACCCGCGTGTTGATCATGGACGAGCCGACCGCCGTGCTGACCCGCGCCGAAACCGCCGTCTTGATGCGGCAGGTGCGGGCGCTGCGCGAACAGGGGGCGGCGGTGCTGTTCACCTCGCACAAGCTGGACGAGGTGCAGGAGATCGCCGACGACCTGACCATCATGCGCGACGGCCGCGTCGTCTGGACCGGCCCCGCCGCCGAAATGGACCAGCACCAGATGGCCAATGCCATGGTCGGGCGCGAGGTGCTGGACCTGTTCCCGCCCAAGAACAGCACGTCCGGCGAGATCATCCTGCAGGTCGAAAACCTGACCGTCCCCGGCCATGCCGAAGCCATCAGCCTGACCCTGCGCAAGGGCGAGATTCTGGGCGTCGCGGGCCTGATCCGGATCCGGGCGCACCGAGACGTTCGAGGGTCTGGCCGGTCTGCGCCCCGCCACCGGCACTGTCCGCATCAAGGGCCAGCCGGTGCGCATCACCCATCCCTAGGACGCGCTGGATCACGGCCTGTCCTACCTGACCGAGGACCGCAAGACCCGCGGCCTGCTGCTGAAAAAGGGCCTGCGCGACAACCTGACCCTGCAAGCCCTGTCGCGTTTCGGCGGGTTCTTCCTGGACAAACCGGCCGAGGAACGCGCGCTGGATCAGGCGATCCGCGATTTCGACATTCGCGGCGCCCGCACCGCCACCGTCGGCAACCTGTCGGGCGGCAATCAGCAGAAACTGCTGTTTGCGAAAACCATGCTGTCCGACCCCGACATCATCATCATCGACGAACCCACGCGCGGCATCGACATCGGCACCAAACAGCAGATGTATGGCTTTATCCGCAGCCTTGCCGATCAGGGCCGCGCCATCGTCGTCATCTCATCCGAAATGCAAGAGGTCATCGGCCTGTCCGACCGCGTCCTTGTCATGCGCCAGGGCCGCATCGCCGGCGAACTGACCGGACCGGATGCCACCGAAGATGCCATCGTCCGCCTTGCCATGGGGGTGACCGCCGCCCCCGCACAGGAGAACATCGCATGAGCGATATCGCAAAGCCCACCGCCAGATTGCAGATGTCGGTGATCGGCCCCGTGCTGGCGCTGATCGTCCTGATCGTCGCGGGCGCGCTGATGAACCCGAATTTTCTGGCCTGGGACAATATTACCAATGTGCTGGCGCGCTCCGCCTTTATCGGCATCATCGCGGTCGGCATGACCTTTGTGATCACAGCGGGCGGGCTGGACCTGTCGGTCGGCTCCATGGCGGCCTTCATCGCCGGGCTGATGATCCTTGTGATGAACAGCGCGCTGCCCGTGATGGGCGTCGGCGTGCCGATCATCCTGCTGGGCATGGCCGTCGCGCTGGCCGCCGGGCTGGTCGCGGGCTTTCTGAACGGCATCCTGATCACAAGGCTGGGGATCGAGGCCTTCATCGTCACCCTTGGCTCGATGGGCATCTACCGCAGCCTTGTTACATGGCTGGCCGATGGCGGCACGCTGTCGCTGGATTTCAGCCTGCGCAGCTTTTACCAGCCGGTCTATTACGGCGGCATCTTCGGGATTTCCTGGCCGATCATCGTCTTTGCCGTGGTGGTCGTGATCGGCGAGATCCTGATGCGCTCGACCGCCTTCGGCCGCCATTGCGCCGCCATCGGATCGAACGATCAGGTTGCGAAATATTCCAGCGTCCGCGTCGCCCGTGTGCGGCTGGCGACCTATGTGATGCTGGGGCTGCTGGTCGGGGTGGCCACGATCATGTATGTCCCCCGGCTCGGCTCGGCCTCCGCCTCGACCGGGGTCCTGTGGGAGCTGGAGGCGATTGCCGCCGTCATCATCGGCGGCACCGCGCTCAAGGGCGGTTTCGGCAGGGTCTGGGGCACGGTGATCGGCGTGCTGATCCTTGTCCTGATCGGCAATATCCTGAACCTGACCGATTTCGTGTCACCCTATCTGAACGGCGCCATCCAGGGCGCGATCATCATTCTCGCTGTGGTTTTGCAGCGCGAAGCCAAATCCGGGACCTGAACCCGGACCACCAAGGAGGAGGAAGCAATGAAACATTTCACCAAGGGGCTCATCCCGTCGCTGGCGCTTTCGCTGGCACTGGCCGTCCCGGCCATGGCGCAGGATACCAAGGTCATCGGCGTGTCCATTCCCGCCGCGACCCATGGCTGGGCGGGCGGCATGAACTATTTCGCGAAAACCACGGTCGAGCGGCTGGAAGAAGCCTATCCGCAACTGGATTTCGTTCTGGCCACCGCATCCGACCCGGCCAAACAGGTCAGCGACATCGAAGACATGGTCGCCACCCGCAACATCGACGCGCTGGTCGTCCTGCCCTTTGAATCCGAACCGCTGACGGGCCCGGTCCAGAACGTCAAGGCGTCGGGCGCATGGATCACGGTCGTCGACCGTGGCCTTGCGGTCGATGGCATCCAGGACCTCTATGTCGCGGGCGACAACCCCGGCTTCGGCCGCGTCGCGGGCGAATATGTCGCCGGTGCCCTGCCCGAAGGTGGCAAGATCGTTGTCCTGCGCGGCATCCCGACCACCATCGACAACGAACGGGTCGAAGGCTTCCAGGCCGCCATCGACGGCAAGAACATCGAAATCATCGGCATGGAACACGGTGACTGGAACCGCGACAAGGCCTTTACCGTCATGCAGGACTTCCTGTCGAAACACCCCCAGATCGACGCGGTCTGGGCCTCGGATGACGATATGGCCGTGGGCGTTCTGGCCGCGATCGAGGCCGCAAACCGTCAGGACATCAAATTCGTCCCTGGCGGCGCCGGGATGAAGGAAATGGTCAAGCGCACCATGGACGGCGATGCGATGATCCCGGCCAATGTCACCTATCCGCCGGCCATGATCGCCACCGCGATTGAAATCACGGCGGTCGGCATGGTCTCATCGGCGCCGGTCGCAGGCGATTTCATCATCGGCTCGACCCTCGTCACCCCCGAAAACGCCGAAGGCTACTACTTCCCCGACAGCCCCTTCTAAGGCGGGAATCATCAACATCGCATGGCCGGGCGCGCCCCCGGCCATGCCGATGGCACAGCCGCCCCCGCGCGGCCCTTTCGCATTCTCTATCACATAAATACCCAACAGCAGCGGATCCGCCGTCCCGAGCTGTTTCCAAAGGGCGAAAGGACGCCAGACTCACCACGCCAACAGTGCGGCGGTGGGCGGGATTCCGTCTGTCCACGCCTGTCGCGGCCGCGATCCCGTGATCTGCGGCGATAACCTGCCACCCCGCGCAAGACCCGGCCAACCCGACCTCCCCGCCATTCAGGCCCGGAACGGCCCAATCCGGCGCAAGCAGTTGTATTAAAAACATTCCAGCGCAAAACCTGCCTGCCGGGAATCGCGGATATTCCGGCCGATCCGGACTGCCTCAATCACCGGCGATGCTGCCTGAAAAAGACATTCAGGATGAAAAAAATTGCGCGACAGGAAAATTTTTATTTGCCAATGGCCAAAGCAGGCGCATTCTGTCCGCAACAGGCCGCAAGCAGCCTGACACATAGCCAACAGGCGGATGGAAGCATGTGCCGGTCGTTTGAAACGCGCCGTCGGCACTACCAACGAGGGAGCTACACATGGAACAAGCCGCAGTCCCGTTCTTTGCGGAACAGGTGACTTTGAACTCGGTCGTGCAAAACCTCATCTACGGGTCCGGCACGGTGGGTGCGATCATGGTGGTGGTCGGTCTTCTGATGATCGACGCGGGCACCACGCGCAGCAACAGTCTCTTCAACTCCACCATCGAAAAGACGGTGGGGTTTTTTCTTGGTTTCGCGACCTATTTCTTCATCGGCTTCGGCTTCTGGGCGGGCCAGTATTACGTGATGGAGGGCGCGACCCTTGGTGACGCGCTCAAGGACTGGTGGCTGGGTGGCGCGCTGTCGAACGGCGTGGCGCAGCATGTCGATCCGGGCGTGTTCCCCGGTCTGAACAACTTCCAGATCTTTATCTTCTTCTTGGCCTGCT
>NZ_JARJHL010000012.1 GCF_029309835.1 Paracoccus sp. DMF-8
GCTTCGTTCAGTTACGTATTGCTAAGGTTAAAGAACGACTTCCATACTCATGTGCAACACCTCAACAACGGCAGCCGCAGCCATAACCGCACGTTACATTAATTTCTATTTTGCTAAGAACCGAAATTTGGATTACACATTAAGGGTGTTTCGCAGGACACATAATCGATGGGATCGCCGTCTGACAGAACCCACCCGGCAGGTAACGACCGCGCCAGATCGGCGCGAAGGTCCTGACGGCATCCCCCATTTGCAGCGAAATCTGATTGCCTTGATGGCACAGGGGGGAAATGCCTTTACTGGATGTGGATCGGGAACAACTCTGACACGGTATAACCCGACCCCGACGACGCAGACCTGACAGGACACCGAGGCCGACAGCATCATCGGCTATACCGCCACCGGATCGACCGAATTGGCACCACTGATGATGAACGGCGAGATCCTGGGAAGCAACTTTCAGACGACGTTCAACGAGACCTATGGCGGCGCGGTGACCCTGCCGGGCGGCACCCAGATGAACGGCAGCTCGGATGAGGACGGGCGAGAGTCACCGACGCCCGCATCACATCGGCCCTGCAGACATAATTCCGGGTCACTGACCGGATGCCGACGGCAATGAATATGTGGTCGGCGGCTATACGAGTCTTTTCGCTCAGATGGACAATGGCGACCTGTTCTTTTCGACCGGTGCCGGACACTGTCAACGGCTGGACCACCGATGTCGCCCCGCATCTACAGCATCGAGGTTGTCCTCGGCGAACCAGATCCCCGACAACGCGGCCATCCAGCCCCACCGTCGGCTTCAACCCCAACATCGTCGATATCGACATCATTCCCTGCTTTACCGCGGGCACGATGATCCGCACGGTCGATGGCGATGTCGCAGTCCGGGACCTGCGCGTCGGCGACCCGGTGCTGACCAAGGACCATGGCCCGCAGCCGGTCCGCTGGATCGGTCGCCGCAAACTTGGCGCCCATACCCTTCAGGCTTCGCCGCATCTGCGTCCGGTCCGGATCCGCGCCGGCGCCCTCGGGGCAAAGACCCCCACCACCGACCTGCTGGGGTCGCCGCAGCACCGCATCCTGGTGCGCTCGCAGATCGCGCAGCGCATGTTCGGCACCATGGAGGTGCTGAGCCCGGCCAAACAGTTGCTGCAGATGGACGGGATCGACCTGGTCACCGATCTGGCAGAGGTCGAATATCTGCACATCCTGTTCGACCGCCACGAAATCATCATCTCGAACGGCGCGGAAACCGAATCGCTTTATACGGGCGCCGAGGCGCTGAAAAGCGTCGGCCCCGCCGCCCGCGCGGAAATCCTGGCGCTGTTCCCTGAACTTGCCGATGACACCACCGTGCCCGAAGCGGCCCGTCTGCTTGCCTCGGGGCGCCCGGCGCGCAAGATGGCCGTCCGCCATATCGAAAACAGCAAGCCGCTGGTGCGTCGCTAAGACCCGGGCAGAGCGGCGCGGGATGCCGCCGCTCTGCTCTCCTGCCCCCCATGTCGCGCCCAAGGCCCGATCCAGGGTGCGATCGACCCGAAGATCTCGGGCGACATGTCCGCCCAGAAAGCCGCGACGCCCTCGGCATTCAGGGGCGACATCCAGCCATGGCGTTCGAAATCGTCGCGCAGATTCGCGTCGGGCAATTGCCGCATGAACAGGCGCCTGCCGGCATCGCGCTGCGTCAGCGTGCGGGCGTTGACGGCGGCCAGAACCGCGCGCAGCCGCTCGGCACGGGCAGAGCTGGCCCCCCCCCGCCGAACCGACCCCAGACCCCACCGCGCCGGCGACCGTCGCGCCCTGTCCGGCGCTGCCTTCCAGCGCGGCGCTGAGATAGCTGACCTTGCTGCGCACACCTTCCTTGGCATCGACGTAATCCAGCTTGACCGCGATGGGAATCCTGAATGTCCACGAGCCTTAGGCCAGCAGATCGGTGGCAGGGTTTTCGGCGATATCGACATCGGCGTAATAGCGTTGTGCCTGATCGGCGCTGCGGTGCAGGGACAGCTGCATGGCGGCGGGCAGCGGGGCGCCGTCCAGCGCCGCCTGCGTCAGAAACCCGGCGCGCAACCCGTGGGCCGAGGCGAAATCCGGCGGATAGCCCGCCAGTTCCAGCCGGTGCCGGATGATTTCGCGCAGCCCCGCGCCCGAGAGGCGGCGGGGCAGGGGGCGATCCGCCAGGCTGACCGGACGAAACAGGGGGCCGCGCGCGATCCCCGCCAGCGCGATCCAGGCCATGACCGCCTGCGCCGCGCGCCCCTTCAGCGGCAGGCGCGGGGCCATGTCGGGGCCGGTCGTCTTGGTGGTCAGCAGACGGATGCGGATCAGGCCCTTTTCCGCCATCTCGCGGTCGTCGATATCATCGCGGTTCAGGGCCACGATTTCCGATCGCCGCCGCCCGCCCGAGGCCCAGCCCAGCATCAGGCAGGCCCGGTCGCGCCGCCCGCGATGGCTGTGATCGCAGGTCGCGAGCATCGCCTCCAGCACCTCGCGCGTGATCGGGTTTTCCGATTTGCGCTGCCGCACGCGACCGGCGGCGCGGCGAGCCTTGGCGCGCGCCTGACGGATCAGCGGCGCCTCGAACGGGCTGGGCAGGTTCTGCATCCGGTGAAAGGCGCGCCAACTGGCGATGCGGCGGTCCAGCGTCGCGGGCGCCGGGCAGGACAGGTCGCGGCGCAGCCCCATGGCGATCAGTGCCTCGGCCGTGCGGCGCGCCTCGCCATCCGTCGCGCCCAGATCCTGCGCATGATCCAGAACAAAGCGCAGGGCCACGGCTTCCTGTTCTGGCCAGGACAGAGGGGCGTCATAGGTCGCCCGCTTCCACGCCGCGATATAGGCCAGATCGCGTTCCCAGGCCCGTTGCGTGTTGTCCGGCGTGCCGCGCCGATACAGGTCGGCGAGCGCGTCAGCCTCGGTCAGGGGCAGGTGAGCGGGAACAACAGGCAGGATCATATGGGGATTGGGGCGCATTCCGGCACTGCTGTCAAGAGTTGCGATAATTGCATCTTATCGCAAGTGATGGGGCAGTGCAGAAAACACCCGGGCAATCATCATTATCTTGCGTTTATGATGATATGGGGCGACATAGGCCGTCATACATGGATGACGCACAACCCGCCCCGGACCTGAGCAGACCCGCCCCCTGGCGCGCCGCGCAAGCGGCGAATGCCGTCGCCATGACGCGCGCGGGCTTTGCGCTTGGCCAGCTGGATGCCGATCTGTCGGCGCTGCCGCCCGACGACCGATGTGGCGCGATCCGGCGGCTTGCCCTGATCGAGGTCGCGGCGATCCTGTCGGCCAGCGGGCGCCCGATCCCCCTGCAAGAGATCGCCGCCGATCTGCTGGATGCGGCGCCGACGGATGACATTCAGGCCCTGCGCTTTGCCCGGTGGGCGGTGCGGCGGCTGGAGGGGCAGGGCGCCACCACCGATCTGCGCGGCTTTCTGGCGCTGCATCGCAGCCCGCCCGGCGCGGCGCGGATCCACGGGCGGCGGAGGGCCGAGGATCTGGACGATCTGGCGCGGGACTTTCTGGACCATATCGACCGTTCCGGCCTGCATCCGCTGGCGCGCGGCCCGCATGCGCGGGTCTTGTGGCGGCTGGCCGGCCTGTCGCCCGAGGACGACGGGGCCGAGGCTGCGATTTGGGTCGCGCGCGATTCTGCCAGCGCCTGCACGGCCTTGCCCTTTGCTCCGCTTGGCCGCGCCCATCTGCGGCTGCTGGTCGACAGCGGCCCGCCAGCCGAACGGATGGCGCGCCATGCTCGCTGGCGCTGGAACAGGCGGCGCAGCAGGCGCGGGTGCATCTGGCGCAGGTCAGGGCCTGGCACCTTGACGCGCTGGACCGGGTCGCGGGGATCAAGGGCGGCAATCCGGGCCGCCTCCTGTCGGTTCTGGCCGCGCATCCGATGCTGCTGACCGCCGATGTCGCCACGCGCGCGGGCGTCAGCCGGATCACCGCCGAACGCCTGCTGGCGCGCATGCAGGCAATGGGCCTGATCCGCGAGGCCACCGGCGCGACCCGTTACCGGCTGTGGGCGGCAAAGCTGCGGTAAAGGGTGGACACAAAGCCGCCGCAAAGCTCGTGATTTAACACCACCCGGAGGATGAATATAATTGTATAAATCGCGTTCTGATTGTATCGGTCGCCTTTTTCAAGGCAGTTCGCTTATTGCAACCAGATCCGGCACCTGCCCGGCCCCGCGATTTTCAGACCCTGTTATTAGAAAACATCCGTTCCGGCGCCTAATGTCATGGCGACAGTGGCGTTAATCCGAAGCGACATATTCAGGAAATACGGCGGACCAATCTGCACAAGATTTGGTCCGCCATCAGGATTAACACATCACTCGCTTACTGTGATCCAACCTATTCGCTTGCTACAACTTTGGGCAGTTGTCTATTTCGCTATGGGCAAGTCTGCCTATTGACCGCCGCACGGCTGATAAAGGCGGTTTTAGCCGTTCAGGCGGCAAGGTCTTCGGCGGGACCGAAGAATTCGTGATAGACGCGCTTTGCACCCGCTGCCTCAAGACCGTGAATCGCCATCGCCATGAATGGTTTCGGCCCGCAGATGTAGAAATCCGCATCCGCCACGGGCGTATTGGCGGCCAGCCATTCGGGGGTGACGCGGCCGGTCACCTCATGGCTGACGCCTTCCGCCTCATGCGGATCGGGCGATTCGAAGAATACGGCGCTGCGCCCGGCCATTTCGCGGATTTCCTTGCCCTGCACCAGCGAACGGCCGTTGTGGGTCGCGTGGATCCAGGTGACATCCTTGCGCCGTTCCTTCGGCAGGGCGGCTAGGATGGACAGCATCGGCGTCAGGCCCACGCCGCCCGACAGCAGCACCAGCGGGCGCGTGCTGTCGTCTTGCAGGAAGAAATCCTCGGCGGGCGCCGCGACGTTCAGCTCCGTTCCCGGAACGGCCGCGTCATGCAGCCAGCTGCTGACCAGCCTGTCACGTTTTACCGTGATCCGGTAATGATCCTTGTTCGGTGCCGAGGAGATCGAGTAATTGCGCCGGTGACTGCCCTGACCCGGAATGGCGATGTCAAAGGCCAGATACTGGCCGGGGCGATGGGCCATAACGGCACCGCCATCCACGGGGCGCAGGATGAAAGAGGTGATCTGTTCGCTTTCGACATGGCGGTCCGCGACGGTAAAGCGGCGCCAGCCGGTCCAGCCGCCGGGTTGGGCGGCGATGTCTTGATAAGCCTGCGCCTCGCGCGCGATCAGCACATCGGCCAGGAACCAATAGGCTTCGCCCCATGCGTTCAGGACGTCGGGCGTGGCGGCCTCGCCCAGCACATCGCCGATGGCGCCCAGCAGGGCATCGGCGACATGGGGGTAATGTTCGGGCAGGATCTGCAGGCTGACATGCTTTTGCGTGATCCGCTCGATCGCGGCGGCAAGAACGCCCGGATTTTCGATGTTCTGCGCATAGGCAAGGATCGCGCCGGTCAGCGCCTTGGGCTGCGCATCGCCCCCCGCCTGATGCGAGGCGTTGAACAGCATGGCCACCTCGGGGATGCGGAACAGGCGCGCATACATTGCCTTGACGATGTCGAACCCATGCGCCTGCAGGGCGGGAATGGTCGCCTTCACGGTGGCGATGGTTGCGGGGCTGAGCGGCTTGGCCATGGTAAGCGTCCTTTTCGTGCTGCGCCTGATGAATCATTCCTGTAAGCAGAATGTATTTCACAGGATTGAAACATTCCGTCAATCGGAATATTTGTCGCAGTGGAGGATGTGATGCGTCTCAACCTGACCACCGACTATGCGATCCGCGTGCTGATCTATCTGGCGACGGATGAAACCCGGCTGCATGCGGTCGGCGATGTCAGCCGCGCCTATGCCATGCCGCACAGCACGGTGATGAAGGTGGTGTCCGACCTTGTGCGGCAGGGTTTCGTGGACAGCGTGCGTGGCCGGTCGGGGGGCATCCGGTTTAGCCGTCCGGCGGCCGAAATCAGCCTGAGCGAAATCATTGCGGCGGCAGAGGACAGCATGGTCATCGCCGATTGCGGCACCTGTGTGCTGGCGCCGCGCTGCCGGCTCAAATCCATCTTTGCCGAGGCGGTGGCGGCCTTCATCGCGGTTCTGCGCCGCTATACGCTCAGCGATGTGACGGAAAACCCCGACGAATTGCTGGCGCTGTTCCACCATGCGCCGCAATTCCAGACGGGCTGCGCCACGGCCGGGGCGCCGGGGTCATGACCGGGGCCGGGGTGCTTTCGTCGCGGTGCCCGCGCGGTCAGTAAACATCGCGGCCATAGCGTTTTTCCTGTTGCAGCCTGTGGACATAGACCGAAGCTTCGTCGGGGGTCATGTCGCCATGCCGGGCGATGACCCGTTTCAGCGCCATATCGACGTCGCGCGCCATGCGGCTGGCATCGCCGCAGACATAGAATGCCGCGCCGCCCTGCAGCCAGTTCCACAGCTCTGCGCCCTGTTCCTCGATCCGCGTCTGGACATAGACCTTCTCTGCCTGATCGCGCGAAAAGGCCAGATCAAGCCGGGTCAGATGGCCCGAATCCCGCCATGCCTGCAATTCGTCGCGATAATAGAAATCGCTTGCCGCATGCTGTTCGCCAAAGACCAGCCAGTTGCGCCCGGTGGCGCCGCTGGCCCTGCGATCATGTAGAAAGCCGCGGAATGGCGCGATGCCCGTGCCCGGCCCGACCATGATGATATCGCGCGCGCCGTCTTCGGGCGGATGGAAATGCGCCGAGGGTTGCGGAAAGATCCGCACATCGGTCCCGTCGCATCTGTCGGCCAGAAAGGCCGAGGCCAGCCCCTTGCGCGCGCGCCCGTCACAAGCGTAGCGCAGGACCGAAACGGTCAGTTGCACCTCGCCGCTTTCGGCGCGCGGGCTGGACGAAATCGAATAAAGCCGGGGCTGCATCGGGCGCAGCAGGCCGACCAGATCCTGCGCCTCCAGCGCGGGCCGGGTGTCGTGCAGCACATCCGCGACCTGCCGCCCCCACAACCATCGGTCCAGATCGGGTTTGCGCGCCGGGTCCAGAAGCGGGGCGAAATCCGCGTCAGGTGACTGCCGCGCCAGCGTGGTCAGAAAGCCTCTGGTCAGGCCGGTGATATCCAGATGATCCGTCAGCGCCTGCGACAGGGGCATGTCGCCCGCCTTGTTCAGCGACACCGGCGCATCGGATGACAGGCCCAGAACCCCGCAGATTTCGCTGACCAGATCGGGGCAGTTCCGCGCCCAGACCCCAAGCGCATCGCCCGCCTCATAGGTGAAGCCCGTTCCCGCGATGTCAAAGCCGAACTGCCGCACCTCTTGGCCGATCCCGCGCCGCTCAGCAGCGTATTGCGGATCAGACGCGTCGTCAGGGCGATTTCCGGCCAAAGGCCACGGCGGCGACCGGCGCCGGATCGGCGGGCTTCAGCCGGGATCGGCGCCCCTTTCTGCGCGCCGTCCCGCATCCCGTCCTGCGCCGGGGATCTGGCCAGCCTAGCCAGCGTCACCTCCAGCCAGGCATTGGCCCCGTCTTCGTAATCCGGTTCGCAATCGACACGGGGCGCGATTTTCGGGCTGCCCAACTCCTCCAGCCGGGCCTCCAGCTCTTTGCCGAAGCCGCAGAACTGATCATAGCTCGAATCGCCAAAGGCCAGCACGGAATGGGTCATGCCGTTCAGCGATGGCGCGTCCCCATCGGACAGCACCCGCCACAACATCCCGGCATTGTCGGGCGCATCGCCGTCGCCAAAGGTGCTGACGACGAACAGCGCATGGGCCGAGGCCTGCAGGTCGGCAGCCGTAGCCGAATCCATCGGCATCGCGGTGACGGTCCGGCCCGCCGCCTGCAGCCGCGCGGCGACATGGGTCGCGAATTCTTCGGCATTGCCGGTCTGCGAGGCCCATAGCACCAGAATCCCGCCCCCGCCGCCCTGACCGGCGGCATCCGCGACGGCCAGCGCATCGCGATACGCCGCATCCGACCAGGGCGCGCGGGCATACAGCCCGGCCAGCAGCCCCGAAACATAGGCCCGCGCCTCGGGCCGGAACGGCGCATCCGGGGGCAGGATCGGTACTCATCCGGTCCTCGATCGCCCCACCCGCCCGCAGCGCGTTGGAAAACCCGGCAAGATAGGCCATTTCAGACGGCGCGAAACTGGGTGCCATGCCGCCCGGAACGCCCAGCATCCGCGCAAAGACATCGGCACGCGCATCGGTATTGAAAGTGCTTTGCTCATCCATCGCGGGGCGATTTGCCTCTTTGCCTGAAGGTGCCGGGTCCGTCCTGCGGACCGGGCCAGAAATCCAGGTCAGGACCACGGCGGTCACCTTGAATTCGGGTTGCTGGGAAATCGGGTCCACGGCGTCGCTGGTCAGGTCGTTGACCGCCAGATTTTCGCCAAAGCTGTCGTTCCAGTGCATCGGCGCGAAACAGTTCCCCGCCCGCACCCGGTCGGTCAGGACCGCCGGCAGAGCAGCACGACCCCGGCGCGAGCGCAGTTCGACCTGATCGCCGTCACCGATCCCGAGCGCGGCCGCATCCTCGGGGTTGATTTCGATGAAGGGACCGGCGTTCAGCCTGTTCAGCACCGGCACCTTGCCGGTCTTGGTCATCGTGTGCCATTGGTGTTGCAGCCGCCCGGTGTTCAGCACCATCGGATAGTCGGCATCGGGCATTTCCGCCGGGTCCATATGCGGACGCGGGAAAAGAACGGCCCGCCCGCTGGCGGTGGCAAAGGCGATGGCGGGGGTTTCGCCATCATCACGGGTCAGCAGTTTCCGGTTCGTCCCGGTGTTCAGATAGCGGATCAGGTTGCGGTCATCGGCCCCATCCGGGCAACAGGGCCATTGCACCGGCCCCCGCGCCAGCCGGGCATGGTCGATGCCGCGGATGTCATAGCCGGTCCCAGGGTTCCAGAAGCGGCGGATTTCATCAAAGACCTCGGATGCCGAAGCATGGCTGAACCCCTCGGCATAGCCCATTTCACAGGCGACGCGGGCGATGATCTGCCAGTCGGGCATCGCCTCTCCCGGCGGGTCGACGGCCTTGGGGCACAGGGTCAGGTTGCGTTCGGAATTGATCATCACGCCATCGGCTTCGGCCCAGAGCGCGCCCGCAAGGATGATATCCGCGTAGCGGTTGGTTTCGGTGTCCAGATAGACATCCTGCGTGATGACCAGTTCGGCGGCCTCCAGCCCGGCGACGACCTTGCGCCGGTTGGCGACAGAGGCCACGGGATTGGTGCAGATGATCCAGCAGGCCTTGATCCTGCCCGCCGCCATATCCTCGAACATGGCGATGGTGCCGCCGCCGGCGGTGGGGCGGATGGTGCCGGGGGCGACCTGCCAGATATCTTCGACAAAGGCGCGGTCGGCATCGACCAGCGCCGCCCGCTGGCCGGGCAGGCCGGGGCCCATATAGCCCATCTCGCGCCCGCCCATCGCATTGGGTTGCCCGGTCAGCGAAAACGGCCCCGCGCCGGGGCGGCAGATGGCCCCGGTCGCCAGATGCAGGTTACAAATCGCGTTGGTGTTCCGAGTGCCGTGGGTGGACTGGTTCAGCCCTATCGTCCACAGCGTCATCCAGTCGCGGGTGTCGCCGATCATTCCGGCGGCCCGGCGGATGTCGTCTTCGGCGAGGCCGGTCAGGGCGGCGACCTTGTCCGGGCTGTAATCGGCAAGGAAATCGGGCATCTGATCCCAGCCTTCGGTATGGGCCGCGATAAAGGCGGGATCGGTCCTGCCCGCCTTGTGCAGCAGATGCAGCAAACCGTTGAGCAGCGCCAGATCGGTGCCGGGCCGGATCTGCAGGAACAGGTCGGATTTTTCGGCGGTGGCATTGCGGCGCGGGTCGACGACGATCAGCCTGGCCCCGGCCTTGACCCGGTCCATCATGCGCAGGAACAGGATCGGGTGGCAGTCGGCCATATTCGCGCCGATCACGAAAAACAGATCGGCCCGGTCAAAATCCTGATACGACCCCGGCGGCCCGTCCGAACCAAGCGACAGCTTGTAGCCCGAACCGGCGCTGGCCATGCACAGCCGCGAATTGCTTTCGATATTGTTGGTGCCGATAAAGCCCTTGCACAGCTTGTTGGCCAGATATTGCGCTTCCAGCGACATCTGCCCCGAAACATACAGGCTGACCGCATCCGGCCCGTCGCGGTCGATGATCTTTCGCAGTGCCTGCGCGGTGCGGGTGATGGCGGCGGACATGGCCAGCGGCGCATGTTCCGCCGTGCCGGTCACGCGACCCCATGCCCGGTCCAGCCGTCCCGGCGCGGCGACCGGAATATTGCACGAGCTGCCCTTGGTGCAGAGACGGCCGAAATTCGTGGGGTGCGACTTGTCGCCCGTGACCTTGACGATCTGCCCGTCCCTGATCTGCATGACGATGCCGCAGCCGACACCGCAATAGGGACAGGCGCTTTTGACCTCTCGCATGCTCATCCGACACATGGCCCCATGAACGGCCCCATGGCAGGATCAGCTTTGGCGCGCGGCGCTGTGCGCAGACACTGGCGCGGTTGCCCGCGCCGGGTCCAGATCGGGGTGGCGGTCGCGATCCGGGTCCGGAAAAGCGACCGCAATATCCGGGCGGTCCTGTCCCGGATGCAGGCGGGCATGAGGGTTCCGCCCGCGAAAAGCAGGAGCATGGGCAAGGGTTTCATCCGGGTTTGCCTCAGGCGGCGTTGCGCCGCATCAGATCCGCCACATCCAGCAGGATGCGGCCGTTTTCCACCGCGACGGGATAGGTTCTGACCGCGCCGCTGTCGGCGCCCTGCGCCTGCCCGGAATTCATGTCGAAGACCCAGTTGTGCAGCGGGCAGGTCACCCTGTCGCCATGCACGATCCCTTCGGACAGCGGCCCGCCCTTGTGCGGACAACGGTCGTCCAGCGCGAACAGGCGGTCATCGCCGGTGCGGAATACCGCGATACAGCCCTGCGCGGTCCGGACCAGCCGGGCGCCCTGCGCGGGGATATCCTCCAGCGCGCCGATATCGACAAAGCGGTTCATTCTGCAGCCTCCAGTGCAAGATCGACCAGGGGGCGCCATTTCGGCGCCTCCTCGAGGTGGACAGCGCGGCCAGGGATCCGTGCGGAATACGGACTGGCTGATTTCGAACCGCGCGACCAATGCCTTGCGCTGCGGCAGGTCATCGACGACCTGCGCGCGGATCCAGTCCAGCCCGACCTTACCCATCCATTTCCAGATCCGTTCCAGATATCCGGCGTTCTCGCGGTAAAGCTGGGTCACGGCGAGGATGATCTCGATCGCCTCATCCTCGGACGAGGTCGAGGTCAGGTGTTCGGTTTCCTTCACCTCCATCCCGGCGGCGCCGCCGATGGAAATGTTATAGCCGCTGTCGACGCAGACCACGCCGATATCCTTGCAGGTCGCCTCTGCGCAGTTGCGCGGGCAGCCCGACACGCCCAGTTTCAGCTTGTGCGGCGTCCACGACCCCCACATGCGTTTTTCCAGCTTGATGCCAAGGCCGGTCGAATCCTGCGTGCCGACGCGGCAGAATTCCTTGCCGACGCAGGTTTTCACCGTGCGCAGCCCCTTGGAATAGGCGGCGCCCGACACCATCCCGGCGGCGTTCAGATCGGCCCACATGTCGGGCAGGTCTTCCTTGCGCACCCCCAGCAGGTCGATGCGCTGGCCGCCCGTGACCTTGACCATCGGCACGTTGTATTTGTCCGCCGCATCGGCGATCGCGCGCAGTTCCGCCGGGGTGGTCACCCCGCCCCACATGCGCGGCACCACCGAATAGGTGCCATCCTTCTGGATATTGGCGTGGTTGCGTTCGTTGACAAAGCGGCTCTGCCGGTCGTCGGAATATTCCAGCGGCCATTCGCACAGCAGGTAATAGTTCAGCGCCGGACGGCAGGAGGCGCAGCCGCCGACCGTCGTCCAGCCCAGTTCCTGCATCACCGCCGGGATGGATTTCAGCGACAGCGACCGGATCAGGCGACGCACGTCTTCGTGGCTGTGATCGGTGCATTTGCACATGGTCCGGGGGGCAGCCGCAGCCGCATCGGCGCCCAGGGTCAGCGCCATGAGCTTTTCGACCAGCCCGGTGCAGGTGCCGCAGGATGCCGACGCCGTGGTGGTCGCGCGCACCAGATCCAGCGTCGTGGCGCCGCCCGCCACCGCCTGCATGATCGCGCCCTTGCACACGCCGTTGCAGCCGCAGATCTCTGCCGTGCCGGGCAGGGCGGCGACGGCGGCCAGCGGCATCGGCCCCGGCCCCCGCGCCGCCTTGACCCGCCGGGCCAAGGATCAGCCTGTCGCGGATCCCCGAGATATCGGTCTGGTCCTTGATCTGACCAAAGAACCAGTTGCCGTCTTCGGTATCGCCATACATGACCGCGCCGACCAGACGGTTGCCTTCCAGCACAAGACGCTTGTAGACGCCGCGACCGGGATCGCGGAACACGATATCCTCGCGCTCCGGCTTGTCGGCAAAATCACCGGCGGAATACAGGTCGCAGCCCGTGACCTTCAGTTTCGTCGCGGTTTCAACCGGCTGGAAGGCGGCGGGCTGGCCCAGCAGGGTCTGCGCCAGAACCCTGGCCTGATCGTAAAGCGGCGCGACAAGACCAAAGAGCTGGCCGTCATGTTCGACGCATTCGCCAAGCGCGAAGATATCCGGGTCGGAGGTCCGCATCGCATCATCGACGACGATGCCGCGCTCGACCTCCAGCCCGGCGGAATTGGCGATGCGGGTTTCGGGACGGATGCCCACCGCCATGCAGACCAGATCTGCGGGATAGGTGGTGCCGTCCTCCAGCAGGACGACCTCGACCCGGTCGGTTCCCAGAATGGCCTCGGTCGCCCCCTTGCAATGGACGCGGATGCCCCGGCTTTCCAGTTCCTTTTGCAGCAGATAGCCCGCCGAAGGATCAAGCTGGCGTTCCATCAGATGGCCCATCAGATGGATGACCGTAACCTCCATCCCCAGCATGCGCAGGCCCGCTGCGGCCTCCAGCCCCAGAAGCCCGCCGCCGATCACCACCGCATTGCCGCCTTTTTTCGCGGCAAGGGTCATGACATTGGTGTCGTCGAGGTCGCGGAATGTGACGACGCCGGGCAGGTCGCGCCCGGCAACCGGGATGATGAACGGCGCGCGATCCGGTGGCGATGACCAGCTTGTCATAGGGCGCGGCGCCCGCGTTGGAATAGACGGTCCTGTTCTGCCGGTCGATCTTGACCACGCTTTCACCAAAGCGGCAGGCGATGCCCCGCGCGTCACTACCAGTCGCCGTCATGCGTGACGATCTGCTCATAGGTCTTTTCGCCCGACAGAACCGGCGACAACATCAACCTGTTGTAGTTTCCGCGCGGCTCGCCGTTGAACAGAGTGATGGAGTAGGCGCACGGATCGCTGTCGGTCAGATGTTCCAGCAAACGCCCCGAGGCCATGCCAGCACCGATCACTACGAGATTCTGGGTCATTCGAAAGGTCCCTGCGTTACTGGGGGCCAAAACAAAAAACGCCGCCGACTGCATTCCGCCTGAAAGGGGCGAATCGCGGTCGAGCGACGTTGCTCGGGAATAGCCCTGATCCTTCAGGGCGACCGCATCGACGCCATTGTCATGCGGTCTTGGATCCAGGTTTGCCGCCCGTGCGGCCCTATCGCAAGCGTGGGGCGGGTCGGGCGGCAGGGCTGCGCATGATCTGCGCAGCGATTGGGCAGTTATGGCTTGTCGGGGTCAAAGATCAGGCCGTCAAAGAACTGATCGGGCAGCAGATGCACCTTGCCCGATGCGGCAGGATGCAGGCCGGGCTGGTCGACGCCGCCCTCCAGCCGGGACGAGGCAGAGGGCAGATCGGCCCCCGCCTCGGCCAGAAACCTGCGGTAAAGGTCGCTGCGGAACACCGCGCGCGCGGTCAGGCGGGCGGCGGCCACGTCCAGACCATGCCGCCGGGCCAGCGCCGCCCCGATCCATTCGGCCTGGCTGCGCCAGGGAAATGTCGCGCATCCGGCATGGAGTTCGATGATGCGGGCCTGACGCTCCGCCCCCGAGGAGGCGACATTGACCCGCCCGGACAGCAGCCGTTCCAGCATCTCGGCCGGGACATCCAGCCAGGCGGGGCGGGACAGGATTTCCGACGCGGCCAGCACGTTCTGGGGCTGCGCCAGCCAGCGGCAGGCCCGCCATGTCGCGCGCATCAGCGGCCCGATGATCGGGCTGTCGGCTTCGACATCTTCGTGGCGCATGGCCAGGATCTTGTCGGGGGGCGCCTGCCAGATCGCCGTGCCCGGCAACAGGTAATCGCCAATCCCCAGTTCCACCGTGCGCGAGGCCCAGGGTTCGCCCACGCAAAACAGGTCGATCCGCCCCGCCGCCATTTCCTGGTGCATCAGCGGGGGCGGCACGGTCTGCACCTCGATCCCTTCGCCAAGCCAGCGATACAGCAGCTCGCCATGCATCGAAAACGGAAAGGGCGAGGCGATCCGCAAGGGGCGCGGATGGGCCTGATGCAACGCCCGCGCCGCCCCCGCCGCATCGGCAAAATCGAAGCCGTAGCCATTGGCCCGCATGGTTTCGGCGAGACCGTGCGAAACGACGATCCCCTCACCCCCGAGCGAGGTCACCATCAGCGCGTCGATGCGCGCCGCGATCCCGCCCAGATGCAGGATGCTGGCGATCGGAATGGGCGACAGCAGCGATGCGGCATCCACCCGTCCAAAGGTCAGCATGTCGCGCAGCGCCGACCATGACACGGCGAGGATCAGGTCCAGCGACAGGCGTTCTTCGGCGGCAAAACCCAGTTCCTGCGCGATGATCAGCGGCGCTGCATCAAGAAGCGGCAGATAGCCGACGCGAACGGGTTCAGGGCTCATCGCAACAGATCCGCCGCCGCTATGACCGCCCGGGCGATATCCGCAATCCGTTGCTTCTGGTCCATCGCCGTGCGGCGCATCATCGCATAGGCCTGATCTTCATCGACATTCCGGGCCTTCATGATGATGCCCTTGGCGCGGTCGACAATCTTGCGTTCCTCCAGCGCCGGCCTATGGTCGCGGCCAGTTCGTTGCGCATCCGCTGGAACATGTGGAACCGGGAAATCGCGGCTTCCAGAATCGGCGCGGTCCGGTCCGCGCGCAAGCCGTCGACGACATAGGCCGACAGCCCGGCTTCGATGGCGGCGCGGGTCAGGGAGGGGTCGGACCTGTCGACGAACATCGCTACCGGCCGCTCCATCGGGGATGAGGCCAGGCTGAGTTCCTCCAGCACATCGCGCGAGGGGTTTTCGATGTCGATCAGGACCAGATCGGGCGCCGCCTCGGCGATGCGGCCGGTCAGGTCGCGGTCGTCGTCGATGATGGTCACGGCGCCGACGCCATGCGCGCGCAGCGCCTCGGCGATCAGGTCGCGGCGCTCTGGTAGTCGTTCAATCAACAGAACTGAAATCGGTTTCATGCTGCCTGCAAATGCCGGGGTGCCGCAAATGGCTGTGGTTCAGGACGTGACCGCGGCGCTTTCGCGCCCCTTTCTCTTTGCCGGAATTCGCGAGCGTGAAAGACATTGCTGATTCCGCGCGGTCTTTGCAAGATGCCGGCCCGTCGGGGTTCCGGGGCCGGCATCCGGTCCGATCGCGCCATCAGGCATGGCGGGGTTCGGCCGGGCCGCGCAGCCCGGCAAGCACGCGGGCCATCCAGCCGATCGACAGCAGCACGACCACCAGCAGCGCGGCAAAGCAACTGGTCCAGGAACCCGTCACTTCCAGCAGATAGCCGAACAGCAGGGGCAGGACAAAGCCGCCGATGCCACCGATCATGCCGACGAAACCGCCGACGATCCCGACATCCGACGGGTAGAAATCGGGGATGTAGCGGTAAACCGCCGCCTTCCCGAAGCTCATGGCGACGCCCAGAACGAACAGGGCGACGATGAACAGCGTGACATTGCCCGGATGCGGCACCAGCAGGACCAGCAGCGCGGCCAGCGACACCCACAGGCAACCGGCCATCACCCTGCGGGCGGTGAAGCGGTCGGAGAGGCTGCCGCCCCATGCCCGGAAGATCGACCCCGGCACCGAATAGGCGGCGGCGATCAGCCCCGCCGTTTTCAGGTCCATGCCGTAAAAGCCGGTCAGATAGGTCGGCAGCCACAGGGCCAGCGCGACAAAGCCGCCAAAGGCAAAGAAGTAATACAGCGCAAAGCGCCAGACGCGCGCCTCGCGCAGCACCTCGCGGCTGCTGGAGGCTACCGGGGCGTTGGCGCTGCCGTCGCGGCGGGCGCGGGTGACGGGGTCGTCTTCGGACAGGATCCAGAACAGGATCGCCGTCACCACCAGCAGCACGCCCCAGATCTGGGCCGTGACCTGCCAGCCGAAGGCGATGACCAGAAACGGCGCGATGAACTTGGTCAGTGCGGCGCCGACATTGCCCATGCCGAAGATGCCAAGGGCGAAACCCTGCCGTTCACGGGTGTAGAAGCGCGACACATAGGCCACGCCGACCGCAGAGGATCCGCCCGCGATCCCGACGCCAAGCGCGCCAAGCAGCAGTTGGTGATAGCTGCCGGCAAAGGACAGCAGGATGGTCGAGACCGCGCCGACCAGCATCGTCAACGTATAGACGGGCCGCCCGCCGAACCGGTCGGCCCATTGTCCCAGAAAGATGCGCGAAAGCGATCCGGTCAGGATCGGCAGCCCCAGAAGCAGGCCGAACTGGCTTTCACTCAGCCCGTATTCCTGCCGAAGCTGGATGCCGATGATCGAAAAGATGGTCCAGATGGCAAAGCAGACCGTGAATGCGGTGGTGGCCAGCGCGAGGGCGCGGCCCGAAGACGAGGGGTTGGCGATATGTGCTGACATGTGCGTTCCTGTGTAATGCCCATTCTCTGCATGAAGGAATGGCGGCAGCGCGCCGGATCGGGCCCGGCAGGCGTTGGGGTTGCTGTTCAGGAAGGCATCGCGTCGTTGCGATGACGACTCGCGCGGCATTGCAACGAGAACAGGACCAGCCTCGTCCGGGCGCCGCCGTGCCCGCAAGCCGCACAGGCCGCGCGGGGGGTGATCGCAGGGGCGCCGCCCGGATTTTTCGCAGATTGTCCCGCCGTCGCCGGAATATCCGGCATTGCGAAAAACCGGGCGGGCATATTGCGGCGCATGAAAACGCCCGGTGCAGAGGTGCTGCACCGGGCGGAACATGGTTGCGAAAGGGCGCCGGAACGGGACCGGCGCCCGAATGGCCGGATCAGGGGATCAGGCGGGCGATGATCAGATCGGCCGCTTCTTCCGGGGACAGCGCGGTCGTGTCGATGCGGATTTCGGCCGCCTCGGGTGCCTCATAGGGCAGATCGATGCCCGTGAAGTTCTTCAGCTGACCCGCGCGGGCCTTGGCATAGAGACCCTTGACATCGCGTTCCTCGGCCACTTCGATCGAGGTATCGACAAAGACCTCGACGAATTCGCCCGGCGCCATCAGGTCGCGCACCATCTGCCGCTCCGAGCGGAAGGGCGAGATGAAGGCGGTCAGAACGATCAGCCCGGCATCGGTCATCAGCTTGGCCACCTCGCCCACGCGGCGGATGTTTTCCACCCGGTCGGCATCGGTGAAGCCAAGGTCGCGGTTCAGCCCGTGGCGGATGTTGTCGCCGTCCAGCAGGAAGGTGTGCTTGCCAAGCGCATGCAGCTTCTTCTCGACGATATTGGCGATGGTCGATTTCCCCGAGCCCGACAGGCCGGTGAACCAGACCACGGCGGGCTTCTGGTTCTTCAGGCTGGCATGGGCCTCGCGGTCGACATCCAGCGCCTGCCAATGCACGTTCTGCGAGCGGCGCAGCGCGAAATGGATCATGCCGGCCGCGACCGTGGCATTCGACATCCGGTCGATCAGGATGAAGCCGCCCAGATCGGGGTTGGTGGCATAGGCCTCGAAGGGGATCGGCCGGTCGGTCGAGATGTTCACCACGCCGATCGCGTTCAGGCCCAGCGTCTTGCTGGCCAGGTGCTCCAGCGTGTTGACGTTCACCTCATACTTGGGCTCGGTGACGGTGGCGGTCACGGTCTGGGTGCCGATCTTCAGGATATAGGGCCGGCCCGGCAGCATCTCCTGCTCGGCCATCCACACCAGCGTCGCCTCGAACTGGTCGGCCACTTCGCAGGGCGCGTCCGACCGGACGATCACGTCGCCGCGCGAGCAGTCGATCTCATCGGCGAAGGTGATGGTGACGGATTGCCCGGCGACGGCCTGGTCCAGATCGCCGTCGAAGGTGACGATGGATTTCACCGTGGTGGTCTTGCCCGAGGGCAGCACCCGGATCGCGTCGCCCGGCCGGACCTGTCCGGCGCGCGATCTGGCCGGCGAAGCCGCGGAAATCGAGGTTCGGCCGGTTCACCCATTGCACCGCCATGCGGAAGGGCTGTTCCTGCATGCGGGCGTCGTTGACCGGCGCCTCTTCCAGGTGGCCCAGCAGGGTCGGGCCCTGGATACCAGGGCATCGCCGGGCTCTTGGTGACGATATTGTCGCCCTTGAGCCCCGAGATCGGGATCGGCGGTGAAGCTGTCCATGCCGATCTGCTTCGGCGAAATGGCGTGTAATCGACTGACGATCTGCGTCGAAGCGCTCGGCCGATCGTAATCGACCAGGTCCATCTTGTTCACCGCCAGCACCACGTATGCTGGATGCCGAGCAGGTTCACCAGATAGCTGTGGCGCCGGGTCTGGGTCAGCACGCCCTTGCGCGCGTCGATCAGGATCACCGGCCAGGTCGGCGGTCGAGGCGCCGGGTGACCATGTTGCGGGTATATTGTTCATGGCCCGGCGTGTCGGCGACGATGAACTTGCGCTTTTCGGTCGGCGAAGAAGCGATAGGCCACGTCGATGGTGATGCCCTGCTCGCGTTCGGCGGCCAGCCCGTCGACCAGCAGCGCGAAGTCGATCTCGCCGCCCCTGCGTGCCGACGCGCTTGCTGTCGGCTCTCAAGCGCGGCAAGCTGATCCTCGAAGATCATCTTGCTGTCGCAGAGCAGCCGTCCGATCAGCGTCGACTTGCCGTCATCGACCGCAGCCGCAGGTGATGAAGCGGAGCATGGACTTCCGCTCGATGCACTCGCGAGATAGGCGTCGATGTCCTCGGCGATCAGGGCGTCGGTGCACGATAGATGGGGTCTTGGTCGTGTTCATGCTGGGCAGGCACCGCGACAGCGGGAATCCGCTGTCCGTGGATACAGGTGAGGCCCCAGAACCCGCGAGGCTGACCGTGCGGTCTGAAAGATTGACGCGGCGGGGTCAGAAATAGCCCTCCTGCTTCTTCTTCTCCATCGACGCATCGCCTGCCATCCTTGTCGATGATGCGTCCCTGCCGTTCGCTGGTCGTCGCCAACAGCATTTCCTGGATGACCTTGGCTGAGCGTCGTCGGCCTCGCTTTCGACCGCCCCGGTGAGCGGATAGCAGCCGCAGGGTGCGGAAACGCACCGAGCGCATCACCGGCGTCTTCACCGTCGCGCCAGCGGGAAGCGTTCGTCATCGACCATCAGCGATCAGCCCGTCGCGTATCACCGTCGGTCGGGCGCGCGGCCGAAATAGAGCGGCACGATCAGCGATATTCTTCGCAGACGCGATATATTGCCAGATGTCGAGTTCGGTCCAGTTGGAGATCGGAAAGACCCGGACGCTTTCGCCCTTCGACCTTGCGCGCGTTGTAGCAGATTCCACAGCTCGGGGCGCTGGTTCTGGGATCCCAGCCGTGACTGGCCGTGCGGAAGGAAAAGATGCGCTCGCTTGGCGCGCGCTCTTTTCCTCGTCGCGCCGCGCACCGCCGAAGCGCCACGTCAAATCCGTGAAGTGATCCAGCGCCTGTTTCAGCCCTTCGGTCTTCCACATGTCGGTATGCAGCGGCCCATGGTCGAACGGGTTGATCCCGCGCGCCACCGCCTCGGGGTTCTGATGGACCGATCAGGTCCATGCCCGATCCCGCGGCCATGCGGTCGCGCAGTTCGTACATCGTCGCGGAACTTCCACGTGGTATCGACGTGGAGCAGCGGAAAGGGCGGCGGCGCAGGATAGAACGCCTTGCGCGCGAGATGCAGCATCACCGCGCTGTCCTTGCCGACGCGAATAGAGCATCGACGGGGTTGACGGCGTCGGCGATCGACTTCGCGCATGATGTGGACGCTGTCGGCTTCGAGGCGCTGCAGGTGGGTCAGGTTTTTGGTGTTCATTCCCGAAAGACTTGGTCACGACATGGATTCGGGCCGTATGTAAGCGCTGGGCAATCCCGCCCCGTGCCCCCCCATATGGGGAGTAAATTCGCCAATGGGGACGGGAACAGGAAAATTTTGCCGATGACCAGCCTGATCAAAGCACTTTTTGCGGCGGCTTCGGGTTACGCGACAGCAGATGTTTCCCGGCCTGCGGCAGCCCCATGCGTCGACCCGTGGCCCCGCCTTTCTGTCGCTGCTGGCGCAAAAGACCGGCGCCGCCGCCGCCGCCATCGCGATCGAACGCAATGGCCATCGCCGCGGCTCGAAATCCGGGTGCGTCGGCCAGCCACCCGCGCCCCTGCCCGCGGATCTCGAAGCGCCCTGCGCAGCAACCGGGTCTATTCGCAACTGGACCTGCCGGGCGCATCGCCGGGGCCGGGTTTTTCTGCGCGCGGTGGAATGGCCGGTCGAGCAGGGCGAAGCCGGGGCCATCGTGATCCGGCGGGGCGACCGCGACTTTCGCGCCATCGACGCGGTGAAACTGTCCGAACTGCTGCCCTTTCTGCCGCAGGCGCAGGCGATCTGGCGGCGCATGGCGCAGGAACGCGACCGCGCGGAATGCGACCGTTTCCTGACCGGGCGGCTGGCCGTGGGCTGGGTGCTGTTCTCGTCAGGTGGACAGGTTCGGGATATGTCGGACGGTGCGCAACGGCTGATCGCCGGGACCGACGCCCTTCGTCTGGGGGCAGAGGGGCGATTGCAGGTTCCGCGACACCGAGGTCGAGCGGCGCTTTCAGGACGCCATGACAAAGGCCGGAGCCATTCAGCCCTCAGCCCGATGCTGATCCCGATTGTCAGCCCGCCCCCTCGCCGCAGATGGTCGTCACCACCGACGATGCGGGGCGGCGACGCGCCTGCTGGGCCTGCTGCGCGGTGCAGGAATGGCCCGCGACATGCCGGTGCAAGAGGTCGCCCGCGCCTCGAACCTGACCCGCAGCGAGGCGCTGCTGGCCCTGCATCTGGCCGATGGCAGCACCCTAGCGGATGCCGCGAAGGAACTGGGGCTGGACGATTGAAACCGCGCGTTCCTGTTCGAAACAGATCTGCGCCCGGCTGAACGTCCACAGCCGAAGGGCGTGTCATCGCCTGATCCATCAAAGCGCGGTCTGGTTCATGCGGGGTGCGGGGGCCAGGCTTGACGCCTCGCGACCACCGTGCTGATTTAGGCAACGACGGTGATCGCGAAGAGCTGGCACATGATTAACAGGCACTGGTTAACCTCTGCCTGCATCCGACTGACTGACCTGTATCCGGTTGTTTTTCGGCAACCATCTCGCGGTGGAATGCAGTGGCTTGTGACCGGACCATAGCGATATTTTCGGCTTGCGAAATTTCCGATGGCATTTCACCCGGTGATGCCGGAAAAACAGGAGAAATTGCGATGGAAAGCGCGACCGAACAGGAGGTGCTGTCACACGAGTATGGGAAGTCGTTCTTTAACCTTAGCAATACGTAACCGAACG
>NZ_JARJHL010000013.1 GCF_029309835.1 Paracoccus sp. DMF-8
GTACATGTATTGCTAAGGTTAAAGAACGACTTCCATACTCGTCGCGCAACAGCTCCAGCGGCCATGTCGTCAGCAAGAAGCCTGAAAGGATCCAGCGGCTTCGGCGACGAAATGTTCTACTATCAAGAATTTCTTCGGCATAATAGCCCGCAACAGCCGCCACTTTCTTCTGTCATGAAAGAATTTCCAGAAATAACGACCCGCTTTCAGCTGTTTGCCACGGACTAAGCGTCCGAGGCCTTCGTTGACCAGCATATGAAGTACTGGTGCCGATCAGTACGTCGGATTGGCGGCGGATCGCGATGTATGGCGATCCTGCCGGACAGATGATGGATCCGTCCGAACGACGGGCGGTTTGCCAGATCTGCGTTCGGGCTGAAGCCGTACCGGGGCGGATGCGGTGATGGCAATGCGCGGCGCTGAACTGGCTGCGGCGGGTCGGTCGCGCTGTTTGCCTGCGCCAGCTGGCGTAACCGCAGGTGCCGATTACAGGTGCCGTGGGCGCTGAAAACGCCATCCCGGTTGATCTGGATACGCGCCATGCCTGCGCCCTGCGGGCAGCAAAGGCGTCTTTGGACGATGTCATTAACGCCTGGCCCTATTTCCGTAAGTACGCTGGCGGTGAGTCAGCCCGGCACGAGTGCCGTTCGCTGACGCTGCCGTCTGTTGCGCCCAACGGCAGGTGACGTTGATTTCCAGCGCCGATCAGTCTGGATACGACTTAACGTTTGCAGGCGCGCCAGGAACGACGATCCTGCCCGTCGACGTCCCGCCGGCCGTGTACTGCGAATGCGATTACTGATGAGCTTGCTTCGCCTCTTGCCTGTGAAAGCCGAACATGACCAGGATGTTGAAGACTTCATCCCGGCGGCGCAATATGAATGCCGGCCGCTCGTTCGGCGGGCGTGAAAAAGCAGACAGAACCATGGCACCGTCAAGGTCAACAAACCGAGGACGATACGTCAAGGCCAATTAGAACTTCGCAAGAAACAATCACAATCTTCGAGTGCCGCCCGCGACGTTTATTCGGTCCGGGTCCCGACAGTCAGCACACCGCGATGAAAAGGAAAAAGATGCGGCTGAAAGAGCACGTTCGTCTTTTCCATTGATCACAAGATTTGAATCGTCATCAGATGATTGCCGTAGCTGATGGTATTCGCAGAAGATGATCCGCGGCCGTTTTTATTGCGTGTCGTCGGGATCGCGGTTGGTTGGTATATGTCGTCAGGCCCTGCCGCACAGGATCACCCAACAGAATTGGCGTTGCCCGCGCTGATTTGTGTCGATCCGGTACCGGCGTCATCCGACGCCAGGACACGATGGTCGGGGCCTGTTAGCGCATCGATCAGATCCGGGGAATGATTATTACCGCGACCTTTCGTCGATATGACCATGCCTGCGCCGATATATTCGGGATCGCGTTGATTGTGATTGCCTGCGATGCTCTGCGCCAGCGCGCGGGTGCCGATGTCGTCTGTCGGCGGCTGAATAGGTTCATCCACCTGACCCGTCTGACTTTCTGCCATTACCGGAGTTGATGTGATCGCGCATCCTAGGACTGATGGGTCATGTTGAACAGGCCGGTCAGGTTGGCGTCCATGACTCTTCGGGCTTAGAACATCGCGTCACGGGTGATGTCGACAGCACTGCGATCAACCTGATCTTCCTCGACTCCGTTTGATCTGCGCGGGTCAGTGACCGACCACGGAGTTTTCCGTGAATCCAGTGGGCAGCACGTCATCACGGGAAATTCGTTGCAATGCACCGAGATGGCGGCGTTGACCCTGGCGCGATCCACTGAATAGTGCGACTTTGCCATCCTGTTAGAACGGCTACGTGAAATCGTTAATTCTGTAGGTGGTGCTGCGCGCACTATTCCGCCTTCTTCGCCCAGGCGTCCAGCAAAGGCATGGCGATCCATGTCGGTTGCCGCGCCAGACGCTGTCAGTATGCCGGTTTCAATAGGCCTGATGCGCTGATCGGGTACCGATCGCGCCGCCGCTTCGATGACGTTGACGACGTTGATTCCATACCGTAGTTGACGCGACGCGGCAGCGTCTTCGTTTCACACTGTGCTGCCACCGATTACGCTTTTCCAGCGGCGGCCGGCGGCATCGGGCCGGTGCCCATGATCACCGCATGACGCGATTTCGGGCCAGCGGGGCAGGCCAGCGTGGCGTTTTCCGGCGTTATAGAGATGGCGCCGTCGTCCGTAGCCTGACGGTGACGGAACCGGGTCACGCCGGGCGCAGTTTTCCATCGTCTTCTGCGCGGCGCTGATGCGGGATGCATCCTTTCAAATGACCGAAACGCGCTGCCCTGCGGCCACGGGCAGATTCCCACGTGGCAAACGGCTTCGCTTCGTCTACGAGATGACGGTGAATTACTTGCCCGCCGCGGGTGATTGTATCGCGACGTTTCGGCGGCCCAGATAGTTGTTGAACGCACAACTTCGTCACGGCATACGCCCATTTTCATATTCCAGATAGGCGGTATTTATGGTCAGCGATCGATCCCTGACTGCCGGTTGCGTCGCCCAGGTCACCTGTTGCGCGGCCAGTGCGACTGAATGTAGTTCGAACCGCAGACTGCTGGACAGCCTCATGCGGCCGAATCTGCGGGAAGCCGGCCTGTTATGCGCCTGACGGGCCGGGTTCTGGCTCCATCTGCTCAAAGCACCTGACCGAAGATGTTGCTGACGTCACAGCTCGATCGCCCAGCGCTGACAACGGCGGCCGCGCGTCATGCGCTGAACCTGAGCGAAGGGATCCCAGAGTTTCGCCGACGGGGGCGCGTGATGACGGTTTTGGTCATGTCTGAAAATCTTCCAGTCGGCAGGGCCCTGATGCCCTGCCTGATCAGATCACCGCGTCAGTTACCTTGCGTGCCGCGGCAGCTGGATCTGGATAGCGTTCGCCATCCCGGATGCGTGAATACGCCATCTGCGTCAACGGCGGCCTGGGCCGTTCGCCGGATTGTGGCACGATGGCTGCGTATACCAGAACTCCGTTCGATATCGATCGCGATAGTACATCAGTGGCCTGACGGATCTGGCGACGGTGAACATGTCGAATGATGATGCGATGGATCGTAAGCGCCCAGCGCATTGTCCGGATGGGCTGATCTTCGCGATTATCCGGCTGTCTGGATCATATCGCTGAAATCGCGCAGATAGCGGAACGATATACCCGCGCTGTACCGTCCAGGGCAGTTGACCCAGATCCTGTATTCCGCTCCATGAACTGGCGCATCATTCGGCATGCCCATGGCCGAGCCGCATTCCAGATCAGTGTTGGTCTCCAGCAGGCGGTCGCGCAGGGTGTGCGGATCCATCTCGGGATTGGTCGTGGATCGAGCGCGCCGACATACTCACGATGCGTTTATAAGTCTTTCACCGTCTGTAGGCCAGCGACAGACATAGGCCGATCTCGATGGCCGAGTTCGGTGGTTTCGGCAAGGGCAGGAAATCACGCGGCACCGGCCTGGTCGATCACGCGAATCAGCCCCTCTTCAGGCCGGATGCGGTCGGGCGCATAGCCGAGCGCTGCACCGCACAGCGATTAATACGGCGCGTTTCCAGTGTCCGTCGCGATTGCTGGTCAATCGCGAAATCCAGCGGCGAAAGCCCGTTCTTCTCGTCATCGGCTCCTTGAATTATGCAGCCCGCTGTTCGGCAACCAGAAATCAGTGCTTGATCTTCGAGGTTAAGGACAACTGCTGGGGACGATCGCCGCTACGTCGCCTAACGAAGCGCATCGGCGTCCCGAATAAGGACGCTGCGCTCCTGCGGAAGCTGTCGCGTTTCTTCAGGATGGTGATCCAGCTCAGGCCCGCCTGAAACCCGTCGAGGATCAGCTTTTCCACAGGCGCTGAATCATATTCGGGAACGCCCCATTCTTCGTCGTGATAGGCGACATACAGCGGCGTCGTCCCACACCAGCCACAACGTCCGGTTGTCATTTCCTTAACCTCGAATCCAGAAAACACCCCCTGTTTACCCCAGTTTAGTGAAAATACGGCAGGCTGCACCTCATGAATTCAGGGAGCCTGACCATGACCACCAGCTTTGACCCGCCGCAGGAAACAGGCTCGCCGCTGGATTTCGCGATTGACCAGCAATCGCGGCGGACGCTGGAAACGGTGCGCCGCGCCGTGGCCAATCGCGATGCGGTGCTGGCCTTTCAGCCCGTCGTCCAATCCGACCGCACATCCCGCGCGGCCTTTTACGAAGGGCTGATTCGCGTGATCGACGAAACCGGGCGGTTCATTCCGGTGCGTGATTTCCTGCCCTTTGCCGAAACCACCGAACTCGGCCGTCAGATCGACTGCCTGTCGCTGTCGCTTGGCCTGCAGACCCTGGCCGAAGAACCGTCGCTGCGGCTGTCGGTGAACATGTCGGCGCGCTCGATCGGCTATCCGGACTGGATCCGCACCCTGCGCGACCACCTGCTGGAAGACCAGCACATCGGCGAACGGCTGATCCTGGAAATCACCGAAAGCTCGGCCATGGGCATGCCGGGCATGGTGCGCCGGTTCATGGGCGAATTGCAGGATCACGGGGTCAGCTTTGCCCTGGACGATTTTGGCGCGGGCTATACCTCGTTCCGCTATCTGCGCGATTTCAGCTTTGACATGATCAAGATCGACGGCCAGTTCATCCGCGAAATCTCGGCCCATCCGGACAACCAGATCCTGACGCAGGCGCTGCAATCCATCGCGCATCATTTCGACATGTTCACCGTCGCCGAATCCGTCGAAACCGCTGATGACGCTGCCTATCTGATCGATATGGGCATCGACTGCATGCAGGGGTTCTATTTCGGCGCGCCGACCATCGTGCCGCCCTGGAAATCGCCCGAGGCGGCGGCAGGCCGCCATTGACCCGCCCCGCCGCAAAAATGGCCGTCATCGGTGATTCGCACCGCATCCGGGGCCGGAAACGCCATCCGAATCCCGGCCTGCGGCGCAAGGACGGCTTGACGCGACGTGATCGAGGCTCGACTAATCTGATCAGGCAGGGACATCCGGGGCCCTGCGACTGAGGAGATTTTCGAACATGACCAAAGCCGTCATCGTGTCTGCGGCACGCACCCCCGTCGGTAGCTTTCTGGGATCCTTCGCTCAGGTTCCGGCGCATGACCTTGGCGCGGCCGTCCTTCGCGCCGTTGTCGAGCGCGCGGGCGTCGACCCCAACGACGTCAGCGAAACCATCTTCGGTCAGGTGCTGACCGCAGGTCAGGGCCAGAACCCGGCCCGTCAGGCGCATATCAAGGCCGGCTTTCCGCAAGGTTCGGCCGCATGGCTGATCAACCAGGTCTGCGGTTCGGGCCTGCGTTTGGTCGCACTGGCCGCGCAACAGGTGATTCTGGGCGACGCAACCGTCGTCGCGGCCGGCGGTCAGGAATCGATGTCGCTGGCCATGCATGCCGCCTATCTGCGTTCGGGCCAGAAAATGGGCGACATGCAGATGATCGACACGATGATCCGTGACGGGTTGTGGGATGCGTTCAACAACTATCACATGGGTCAGACCGCCGAAAACGTCGCGACCAAATACGGCATCACCCGCGGCGAACAGGATGAATTCGCCGTCGCCTCGCAAAACAAGGCCGAAGCCGCGCAGGCCGAGGGCCGTTTTGCCGATGAAATCACCCCCTTTACCGTGAAAAGCCGCAAGGGCGACGTTTCGGTCGACAAGGATGAATACATCCGCATCGGCGCCACGCTGGAGGCGATGGAAAAACTGCGCCCGGCATTCACCAAGGACGGTTCCGTCACCGCCGCAAACGCCTCGGGCCTGAACGACGGCGCCGCCGCCGTGCTGGTGATGACCGAAGAAGAGGCCGCCCGCCGTGGCCTGACCCCGCTGGCCCGAATCGCGTCCTATGCGACGGCGGGTGTCGATCCGACGATCATGGGCACCGGCCTGATTCCCGCCAGCCGCCGCGCGCTGGAAAAAGCCGGCTGGTCGGTTGGCGACCTGGATCTGGTCGAGGCGAACGAGGCCTTTGCCGCGCAGGCCATCGCGGTCAACCGCGACATGGGCTGGGATCCGGCGATCGTCAACGTCAACGGCGGCGCGATCGCCATCGGCCACCCGATCGGCGCATCGGGCGCGCGCATCCTGAACACGCTGCTGTTCGAAATGCAGCGCCGCGACGCGAAAAAGGGTCTGGCCACGCTGTGCATCGGTGGCGGCATGGGCGTCGCCATGTGCCTTGAGCGCGCATAATTCGAAAAGAAACGAGAATAGTGCGCGCAACTATCTTGCGCGCACCCGCCCACAAGGGTAACTCCATTTCATAGCCGTTCTGAATTTTTGGGGGACAGATGGCCAAAGTCGCACTTGTTACCGGTGGATCGCGCGGAATCGGCGCCGCCATCTCGATTGCATTGCAACAGGCAGGCTACACCGTGGCCGCCAATTACGCGGGCAATGATGATGCTGCCCGCAAGTTCACGGAAGAAACCGGGATCAAGACCTACAAGTGGTCGGTCGCCGATTACGATGCCCGCGCCGCCGGGATCAAACAGGTCGAGGAAGATCTGGGCCCGATCGCGGTTCTGGTCAACAATGCGGGCATCACCCGTGACGCGATGTTCCACAAGATGACCCCGCAGCAGTGGAAAGAGGTCATGGACACCAACCTGACCGGCCTGTTCAACATGACCCATCCGGTCTGGAACGGGATGCGCGATCGCAAATTCGGGCGCATCGTCAACATCAGCTCGATCAATGGCCAGAAGGGTCAGGCGGGTCAGGTGAACTATTCGGCCGCCAAGGCGGGCGACATCGGCTTTACCCGCGCGCTGGCGCAGGAAGGCGCGCGCGCGGGCATCACGGTCAACGCGATCGCTCCGGGCTATATCGGCACGGAAATGGTCCGCGCCATCGACGAAAAGGTCCTGGCCGAGCGTATCATTCCCCAGATCCCGGTCGGTCGCCTTGGCGAACCCGAAGAAATCGCCCGTGCCGTCGTGTTCCTGGCGTCGGATGACGCCGGTTTCATCACCGGATCGACCATCAGCGCGAACGGCGGCCAGTTCTTCGGCTGATGTCCTTGGGCTGATCCTGTGCGGCGGGGGCCTGACGGTCCCCGCGAACCGCCAACCAGCCACGATCCCGCCAGCCACGGTGGCGACACGCAACAAAAACGGCCCGCGGATCATGTCCTGCGGGCCGTATCCATTCGGCAATCATGTGATGACGGTTGGAATACCTATCTTGTGATCAATGGGAAAGACGAACGATTTCTTCTTTCAGCCGCATCTTTTCCTTTTTCATCCTGGTGATGCTGACACTGTCGGAACCCGGACTGCGCTCGGCGTCCTTGACGGCCTCGGAAAGGTTGTGATGTTTCTTGCGAAGTTCCTCCACATGGGAAGCAACCGACATATCGTCCTCCATTTGTGATCCGGTCGAACATGACGATTGCATCACAGTTTCATGGTTCTGTCACCTGCTTTCACGCCCGTTCAGATTGAGCGGCCGGCATTCGCGAAGAATGGCCTGCGCCGCCGGGGTCAGATCTTCAACATCCTGATCATGTTCGGCTTTTTCATGCATGACAAAGGGCGAAAGCAAGCTCATCGGGGATTTCGCGCCCTTTGTCGCATTCACGATCACACGACCGGCGGGACGGCCGGTGCGGGCCGCGACGGGCAGAATCGTCACATTCCCGGCGCGCCCCTGCAAAGCGACCAGAATCGCATCCAGACGGTCGGCGCGCTGGATCAGCGTCACCTGCCCGTTCGGGCGCAGGCGGCGCAGGGCGGCGTCGATCCACAGCGTCAGCGGCAGCGCCTCGTGCCGGGCGGTTTCGCGCCCCGCATCGGGCGCGCGGGTGCCTTGCAGGAAATAGGGCGGGTTGGCGATGACATGGTCAAAACCTTGCTGCCGCAGGGGCGCGGGCATGGCGGCGATGTCGCCGGTCAGGATCCGCGCCGGGATGGCGTTTTCATCGGCATTGCGCTGCGCCAGCGCCGCGTAATCGGCCTGCAGTTCCAGCCCGGTCAGCGCCAGCCCCGGCACGCGACGCCCCAGACAGAACAGCGCGACGCCGACACCGCAACCCAGTTCCAGCACCGCCTGGCCCGCCCGCGCCGGGCAGGCCGCGCCCAGCATCACCGCATCCGCCCCGGCGCGATAGCCCCGCGCAGGCTGCCAGATCCGCAACCGGCCGCCCAGAAAGTCGTTCCGGACCGGATCCGTCATCGCAATCCGTTGTCGCGCAGGATCGCCTGCGCCATGAAAAAGTCGCGATCCGCCACCATCAGGCGACGCGGCAGCACCCCGATCGACCCCTCCAGAACGCTCATATGCTGGTCCAGCGGAAAGGCGGGAATCCCCTCGGACGCCAGCAGATCCGTGGCGCGGACTAGCAAAAGCGGGTCGTTGGTTCGCAAGAGTTCTTTCATGACAAGAAAAGGGTAAGCGGCTGTTGCGAAACTGTCCATGCCGTGGCAATGGCTGTGCTGCGAAAGGAATGCTGATGGGTAAGAACGATTTCGTCGCCAAGCCGCTGGACCGGCTTTCCGAGCTTCTTGCTGACGACATGGCCGCCGTCGACGGGCTGTTGCGCGACCGTATGGTCAGCGAACACGCCCCCCGCATCCCCGAGGTCACGGCCCATCTGATCGGCGCGGGCGGCAAAAGGCTGCGGCCGCTGCTGACCGTCGCCTCGGCCCGGCTGTTCGACTATCGGGGCACGCATCACCAGTTGCTGGCCGCGACGGTCGAATTCATCCATACCGCGACGCTGCTGCATGACGACGTCATCGACGAAAGCCGCCAGCGGCGTGGCCGTCCCACCGCCAACCTGCTGTGGGACAACAAATCCAGCGTGCTGGTCGGCGATTACCTGTTCAGCCGCAGCTTTCAGCTGATGGTCGAAACCGACAACATGCGGGTCATGGCCATCCTGTCGAATGCCAGCGCCACGATTGCCGAGGGCGAGGTGCTGCAACTGACCGCCGCGCAGGACCTGCGCACCGACGAAAGCGTCTATCTGCAGGTCGTCCGGGGCAAGACCGCCGCGCTGTTTTCCGCCGCGACCGAGGTGGGCGCCGTCATCGCGGGCGCCTCTGACGCCCATGTCACGGCCCTGCGCGATTATGGCGACGCGCTTGGCATCGCCTTTCAGATCGTCGACGACCTGCTGGATTACGGCGGCGTGTCCGAAACCATCGGCAAGAACACCGGCGACGATTTCCGCGAACGCAAGCTGACCCTGCCGGTCATCAAGGCCGTGGCGCTGGCCTCGGCCGAGGAACGCGCCTTCTGGACCCGCACGATCGAGGCGGGCGACCAGCGCGACGGCGATCTGGAGCATGCAATGGAGCTGCTGCGTCGCCATGGTGCGCTGGATGCGGCGCGGCGCGATGCACTGGACTGGTCGGCGCGTGCCCGTCAGGCGCTGTCGGTGCTGCCGCAAAGCGAATTGCGCGACAAGCTGGCCGATCTGGCCGATTTCGTGACCGCCCGCGTCGCGTAACCCCCACGCAAAGGCCCCATATTCAAAAGGCCCGGCGCGCGATCGCCGGGCCTTTGAAATTCAACCTTTCCGTGACCTTAGCCCCTGCCGGAATATTTCGGCTCGCTTGGCAGCAAGGCGGGATCGGCGCGGCAGTCGTTCAGCGGCTTTTGCCGGATTTTCAGCAGCGCCAGCACCTTCATTTCCGCCGGATCGTCGCGCATCGTCAGACAGCCGCAGCCATGGCCATAGGATCCGCGCGCATCCGACGCGACCCATTCGCCTGCCGACATATCGGGCATCTGCTCCATCCCCTGCGCCTGTTCGCCGCCCTGCGTGGCGATGGTCCAACGCCCGTCGCGGTCGGTCAGGAACCAGTTGCCGGGGGTCGGATTTTCGATCCAGCCGCAACGCACCTCTCCGGACGTGCCCGGCATCGAACAGGCGGCAACGATGGCAGCGGCTGCGATCACGGCCCCAAGGGCGACAAGGGTTTTGCGGGACATCCAAGGCTCCTGAATTTCAGCGGCAATTTCAATGGCCACAGCTTCGCATGGCCGGGCGCCCTGGACCAGCCGCAAATCGCCCCGGCGGATTTCCCCCGGCGCGGCTGTCACCATCCGTTCACCTTCCGGTCAGGCAGGTTCTCAAGGCGGCAATCTTGCTGTATGTTCCGCGACAAAAGGCCGTCGCAGCAGGCCGGGCAGGATTACAGGCATGAAAAAACCCACCGGCGGACGCCGCATCGTCGCGGACAAGCGCCAAGTGCAAGAACAGCCGAAACAGAAACGGCAAGCCAGAAAGCCGCGCAAAACCAGACGGATAGGCAGCGCGGTGACATCCGGGTTTGCGGGGTTCATCGCCCTGATATGGCGCGTGATCTGGGGTTCCATCTGGCGGCTTGGCCTGACGGTGTTCCTGATTCTGGGCTTTGCCAGCTTCTATTACTATACGACCCTGCCCGAGGCCTCGGACCTGTTCGACGGGCGCGCGCGCGGGTCGGTGACCATGCTGGACAGCGACGGGCGCGTCTTTGCCTGGCGCGGGGAAACCTTTGGCATGGTCAGCGCCGACAAGATCGCCCCGGTGCTGCGCGACGCCGTCGTCGCGACCGAGGACAAGCGTTTCTACAACCACCTTGGCGTCGATCCACGCGGCATCGCCAGCGCCATCCGCATCAACATGGCCGCAGGCCGTGGCGCACTGGAAGGCAACGGCGGTTCGACCATCACCCAGCAGGTCGCGAAGCTGCTGTGCCTTGGCGAAACCTTCGACCCGATCCAGTGGAAATCCGAAGCCGATTTCGAGGCGGAATGCCGCAAATCCTCGATCTGGCGCAAGATCAAGGAAGTCCCCTATGCGATCGCGCTGGAATCGAAATATTCCAAGCAGGACATCCTGAACATCTACATGAACCGGTCCTATCTGGGTGCCGGTGCGCGCGGTTTCGAAGCCGCCAGCCAGCGTTACTTCGACAAGCCCGCTACCGATGTGACCCCGGCAGAGGCCGCGATGCTGGCCGGTCTGCTGAAGGCCCCCAGCTATTTCGCGCCGACCGCGAACCTGCAACGCGCGCAGGACCGGGCCAGCGTCATTCTGGGGCTGATGCATGATCAGGGCTATCTGGACGATGCGCAATTCGCCACGGCCAAGGCCGAGCCTGCCGTCCTGTCGCGCGCCGCAGCCGCGCGCGCGGGGGGCTATTTCGCCGATTGGGTGATGGAGGCAGGCCCCGGCTTCCTGACCAGCGAAACGACCGAGGACGTGACCATCCAGACCACCTTCGACCAGCGCGTCCAGCGTGCCGCCGAACGTGCGCTGCAACGCATCTTTGACGAAAAGGTCGACAAGGCGTCCAAGGCGCAGGCGGCGGTTGTCGTGATGTCGGCCGATGGTGCGGTGCGCGCCATGATCGGCGGGCGCGAAACCGGCACGGCGGGGGTTTTCAACCGCGCGGTTCAGGCCAAGCGGCAGACCGGTTCCAGCTTCAAACCCTTTGTTTTTGCGGCGGCGCTGGATCAGGGCTATCGCCCGGACGACCATGTTCTGGACGCCCCCCTGACCATCCAGATCCGCGGCTCGGCGCCGTGGAGCCCGCAGAACTACACCCGCAGATACCGGGGCGAGGTGACGCTGACCACCGCGCTTGCCCAATCGCTGAACACCGCGACGATCCGTCTGCAGGAAATCGCCGGGCGCGATGCCGTGCGCCGCGTGGCGCAGGATTTCGGCTTTGCCAGCAATCTGACCAGCAGCCCCTCGCTTGGGCTGGGTGCGTCAGGATCGACGCTGCTGGAAATGACCGGCGCCTATGCGGGCATCCGCAACGGCGGCTCTGCGGTGAAACCCTATGGGCTGATCGAGTTGCGCATCAAGGGTGACGACCAGCCCCTGATCGGTCAGGCGGGCGGTATCGGAACGCGGGTGATTTCGCAGAATTCGGCCCGCAACCTGATCGCGATGATGAAACAGGTGATCGACGGCGGCACCGGCGGCCGGGCGAAATTGCCGGGCCGCGAGGCGGCAGGCAAGACCGGCACGACCTCCAGCTATCGTGACGCGTGGTTCATCGGCTTTACCGACCAATATGTGACCGGCGTCTGGATGGGCTATGATGACAACACGCCCCTGAAAGGCGTGACCGGCGGCGGTCTGCCCGCCGAAATCTGGCAGGCCGTGATGCAGGAAATCCACGAGGGCCTGCCCGCGGAGCCGCTTGGCGGTTTTGCCCCGGATGTCGAACGCGCCGTGCCGAATGTCGTCAGCGCCGGTCCCGAAGGCGGCGCCGATCCGCTGGCGGCGGCCCTGTCCGAGGCGCTTGGCCAGCCTTCGCCGCAGAATGTCGCGCAAAATGCGGCGGGCATGGGCGGCGACAATGCGGGCACGGCCCCGCGCACGCCGGGCAGCACGATATCCAGCGACGGGACCGAGGACGGCTTCACCGATCCGGCGGATCTGCGCGCGCCGAACGAAATCACGCCCGATACGATGGTCGATCTGCCCAATGACGCGGATTTGTCCGGTGAAGAAGACGCGCTGACCCGCGCGCTGCGGGGAATCGACGGCGTCTATTGACGCCGCCGGTTCCAGTTCATCCCGTTCCGGCTCAGGGGGGCGCCTAGCCCGCCTGCGACAGATCCGCCGTCAAGGCGGCGATATCGCCCCGCGCCGCGCGCAGCCGGGCCGTGATTTCAGTCCGTTCGGTCGACAGCATGTTGATGCCTTCGATGATGATGTTGAAATAGCGAAGCTGCCCCGACTTGTCCGAGACATGCCATTCCACCAGCATCGGGCTGCGTCCGTTCAGATAGGCGACTGAATTCACCGCAAAGAATGATTTCAGCGGACGCGCCTCCTGCACCTCGATGCGCGAACCGATGAATTCCCGGAAACGCTTGCCGTATTTGCGGCCGATATAGCCCTGAAAAGCCTGACGATAGGCGGCGAATTCCTGTGCGCCGACCGACCGCGCCGCCGGGCCAAGCGCGGAACGCGCGATGGTGTCGACATCGGCATAGCGGGCAAAGATCGCTTCGAAATCCCGATACATCTCGGCGGGCGGCTTGCCCGAATTGATGACCGCATAGACCTGATCCAGCGATTCAGAAATAAAGGCACGCGCCTGATCGGTGTCCAGCGCAAAGGCCGGAATCGCAAAGGCGGGAATCGCTGTGCAGGCGACGGCCGCGCCGATCAGCCCCAGAAAACCGCGGCGCGTGTCATTCGGCATATGGGTCAATGGCCTCTCCTTCCTCGCCCAGTTCGAAACGGCGATGCTGCAACCAGATCAATCGGGTCTGCGCATAACTATCCGCACTTTCATGCAGAACGGGATCGACCGTGTCGCCATATTTCGCACGATCACCGGCTTTTGACAGGATACGGGCACCAAAACCGATCAGCCGCTGGTCGCGGTTCATCTGCGGGCCAAGCGGATCAAGGACCAGATCGACGACACGCCCGAAGGTATCGCGCTCGGTCGAAGGGCCAAGCAGCGGCAGTTCCAGATAGGCACCTTCGCCCACGCCCCAGGTCGCAAGCGTCTGTCCGAAATCGGTGTCCTCCTCGGGCAGGCCGAAATCCGCTGTCGCGGGATCCAGAAAACCGCCCAGACCAACCGTCGTATTCACCGCAAAACGAAAGGTCATGCGCACCGCCGGCGCGAGCTTGCCCTGCAGCAGATGGTTCGCAGCCTTGCCCGGCAGCGCCAGGTTGGATCCGAAATTGCCCACCCCCTGAACCGCATAGGACAGCGGACCGCGCGTGTCATCGCCGTCGTTTTCCTTGTCCGTCAATGGCTTGACGATATTTGCATCCAGCCCCCGGTTAAAGGCGTGAACGCGACGGTTCATGCCTTCATAGGGGTCATTGATGCCGTCCGGCCCCGCGCCTTGCGAACAGGCGGACAGGCCAAGCGCCACGACAGGAAAAAGAAAAAGGGAATGTCTCAATTCTTTGATAACCTTCTTCTGTTACGACTCGTTCAATCACGGCGATTTACGGCCTGCGGGCTTTTGCCGGGTCATCGCTTGCGATAAACGGGCGCAACTCATCGGGCAAGTGCGCCCGTCGTCGAAAGGAAAGGATCGGCATGGCCATGCCGCCTATGCGACATGATGGCAAGCGGGAACTGCGCAGCGCGCGCGGCCTGACCTGGCATCTTTTCTTGTTTGTCGGGTTGTTTTCGGCTGCGGTGAACCTGTTGATGCTGACCGGACCGCTGTTCATGATGCAGGTCTATGACCGCGTTCTGGGCAGCCGCTCGGTCGAAACGCTGACGGCGCTTTTCGTGCTGATCTGCTTTCTTTTCGCGCTGATGGGGCTGATCGACGTGGCGCGCAGCCGCGTCATGGCCCGCGTCGCCGCCCGCTTTCAGGAAAAGATGGAGGGACGGGTTTTCGCTGCCGCCCTTCAGGAAGGATCGGCTGCGGGCAATGACATGGTCACACGCGGCGGCATGCGCGATCTGGAGGCTGTGCAGCGGCTGATCGCCTCTCCGGTGCTGATGGCGCTGTTCGATCTGCCTTGGGCGCCGCTCTTTCTGGCCGCCGTCTATATCTTTCACCCGTTTCTGGGGATCGTCGCGACGATCGGCATGGCGATCCTGATCGTCGCCACGCTGTTGAACCAATGGCTTGGCCGGATCCCCCTGCAGGAATCGAACATCGCCTCGCAGCAAGCGGAACGGATATCGGATCTGTATCGGCAAGAGGGTGAGATCATCAGTGCCTCGGGCATGCGCGGCGCGGCATTCCGGCGCTGGCAGGTGGCGCGCGACCGCGCGACCGATGCGGGCATGGTCGGCACCGACCGCGCCACGAATTTCACCGTCTTTTCCAAGACGTTCCGGCTGTTTTTGCAAAGCGCCCTGCTGGCCGCAGGTGCCTGGCTGGTGCTGAAGCAAGAGGTCACGCCCGGCGCGATGATCGCCTCGTCCATCCTGATGGGTCGCGCGCTGGCGCCGATCGAACAGGTCGTGGGCGGCTGGCCCATGGTCCAGCGCGCACAGGACGGTTGGGAACGGCTGTCGCAACTGCTGTCGCGCCGCCCGCCGATCCTCTCTCGCACGCCCCTGCCCCGCCCCCCGCGCAGTTGGAGGTCAACCAGATTTCCGTCGTGCCGCCCGGCCAGAACGCCGCGACACTGCGCGGCATGTCCTTTGCCATGGGCCCCGGTCAGGCGATGGGCGTGATCGGGCCGTCCGGTTCGGGCAAAAGCACGCTGGCCCGCGCCCTGATCGGCGCATGGCCGGTGGCGGCGGGCTCGATCCGGCTTGGCGGCGCGACGCTGGACCAATATGACCCCGATGTGCTGGGCAGCCTGATCGGCTATCTGCCCCAGCAGGTCACGCTGTTCGACGGCACGATTGCCGAAAACATCGCCCGCCTGTCGCCGCAACCCGATCCGCAGCGCGTCGTGGCGGCGGCACAGGCGGCCGCCGCGCATCGCATGATTCTGGATCTGCCGCAGGGCTATGACACACAGGTTTCGCAGACCGGGGGGCGCCTCTCCGGCGGGCAGATCCAGCGCATCGGCCTTGCCCGCGCGCTCTACGCCGACCCGGTCCTGTTCGTTCTGGATGAGCCGAACTCGAATCTCGACAACGAAGGGTCCGAGGCGCTGAACATCGCGATCCGCAACATCAAGGCGCGCGGCGGCGCGGTCATCATCATGGCCCACCGCCCCGCCGCCATCACCGAATGCGAATTGCTGCTGGTCGTCGATCAGGGCCTGCGCCGCGCCTTCGGCCCAAGGGATGAGGTGCTGCGCTCGATGGTCAAGAACGCCGAACAGATCAGCCAATCGCAAGGCAAGGGCGGGGGTGTCGTATGACCACGGAACAGCCGCAAACCGGCCGCGCGCCCGTCGAAAAGCTGGACAACCTGCCTGCCGGCCGCCCGCAGCAACAGCCCGCCCTGCGCGCCAAGCCGGCCGAGGTCGAGCTGATGCAGCCCGCCCCCATCCACCGCGCCCCCGTCGAACAAAGGTGGAGCGCGCGGGGTGCCATCATCATCGGCGTGATCGGCCTTTTGCTGCTGTTCGGCGGCTTTGGCCTGTGGTCCTTGACCGCACGGATCGCCGGCGCCGTTGTCGCCTCGGGTCAGGTCGAGGTCGAACAGCGCCGTCAGGTCGTCCAGCACCCCGATGGTGGCGTGGTTCAGGACATCATGATTCACGAAGGGGAAACGGTCACGGCGGGGCAACCGCTGATCATCCTTGACGGGACGATGCTGCGCACGGAACTGGCCATCGTCGAAGGCCAGTATTTCGAAATGCTGGCCCGTCGCGGACGGCTCGAGGCAGAGCGCGCCGATCTGGAAACCATCACCTTCCCCCAAGAACTGGTCCGTGAGGCCCATGAAAGCCCGGGCCTTGCCGGGCTGATGGCGGGCCAGCAAAGCCTGTTCACGGCCCGGCGCGACACGCTCGACCAGGCGCTTGGCCAGCTTGCCAAGCAATCCGAGCAGGTGACCGCCCAGATCGAGGGGATCGACGCCCAGATGGGTGCCCTGGAAAAGCAGCGCGGCTTTATCCAGGAAGAGCTGGAAAACCAGCGCGCGCTGTTCGAAAAGGGCCTTGCCCAATCCGCCCGGGTGCTGGCCCTGGAACGCGAAGCGGCGCGACTTGACGGCCAGATGGGCGAAATCATCGCCGGGCGGGCGCAATCCGTGACGCGGCTGACCGAAATCGACCTGACCCGGCTGGAACGCACCGCCGAACGCCGCGAGGCTGCCGAAACCGAGCTGCGCGACCTTGGCTATCGCGAACTGGAGATGGCGGAACGTCGTCGCGGCCTGGGCGAACAGATCGCCCGGCTGGAAATCACCGCGCCGGTGTCGGGCATCTTGCAGGAATTGCAGGTCACCACGCCGCGTTCGGTCATCCGCCCGGCCGAACCGATCATGTATATCATCCCGCAGGACCGCCCGCTGGTGATCAGCGCCCAGATCGCCACGATCAACGTCGATGAAGTCCATCCGGGACAAGAGGTCGTGCTGCGTTTCTCGGCCTTTTCCTCGCGCACGACGCCCGAAATCGACGGCGTTCTGAACAAGGTGTCACCCGATGCGCTGATCGACGAAGTCACGCGGATGCCCTATTATCGCGGTGAGGTCACCATCCCGGCCGATCAGCTTGAAAAGCTGGGCAATCTGGCGCTGGTTCCGGGGATGCCGGTCGAAGTCTATATCCAGACCGGCGAACGCAGCCCAATGGCCTATCTGCTGAAACCGCTGACGGATTACTTCTCCCGCGCCTTCCGCGAAGAATGATCCCGGCTCTGCGACCCCGGCCCTGCGACAATGAGAAAGCCCCGCCCCGGCATCCCTGGGCGGGGCTTTTTCGACATTGCACGACAGCCTAGCCCCTCATCGCCAGAAGCTGGGCCAGCGCGGCGCGGGTGCGGGCGATATCTTCGTCCAGCAGTGCCAGCTTGTCGCGGGTTTCCTCGATCACCTCGGGTTCGGCATTTTCGACGAATTTCGGATTGGCCAGACGGCCACGCAAGCCGCCAGCATCCTTTTCCGTCTTGGCCAGCGCCTTTTCCAGCCGCGCGCTTTCGGCCGCAACATCAATGACCTCGCCGACAGGCAGCGCAAAGCTTGCGCCATTCGCCGCGACCGAGATCATGCCCTGCCCCATCGCACCGTCTTGCGCGGGATTGACCCGCGCCAGCCGTTCGATCAGCGGACCATTCGCCGCAATCGCGGCACGGGCGGCATCGTCGGCCTGAACCACGATCAGGTCCAGGCGGGCACCTGCGGGCACCCCGATCTGCGCGCGGGCCGAACGGATCCCTTCGATCACACCGATCACCCAGTTGATCTGGCGATCCGCGGTATGGTCGATCAGATCGGCGCCATATTCCGGCCAGTCGCCATGAACCAGCATCGAGCTGCGATCCCCCGTCAGCGACCACAGTTCTTCGGTCACAAAGGGCATGATCGGATGCAGCAGGATCAGGCATTGATCCAGCACCCAGCCCATCGTCTCGCGGGTTTCCTGCGCCAGATCGCCGTCGAACAGCGGCTTGGAAAATTCGACATACCAGTCGCAGACCTTGCCCCAGACAAAGGCATAGAGGATCTGCGCGCCTTCGTTGAAGCGATAGCCGCGCAGCGCCTCGTCAAAGGCCAGACGGGTGCGGGCCAGTTCGCCGATGATCCAGCGGTTGACCGTATGGGTCGGCGCGGGCCGGTCTCCCCCGCCACGCACGCCGTTCATTTCGGCAAAGCGCGCGGCATTCCAGATTTTCGTGACGAAATTGCGGTTCGCCTCGACATGTTTCGGGCCCAGCTTGGGGTCGCGCCCCATCGCCGCCATCGAGGTCAGCGTGAACCGCAGCGCATCCGCGCCGAAATCGTCGATCAGGACCAGCGGGTCGATGACGTTGCCTTTCGACTTCGACATCTTGGCGCCCTTTTCGTCGCGCACCAGCCCATGGACATAGACGGTATGGAACGGCACCTGACCGACCACGGCCAGTTGCATCATCATCATCCGGGCGACCCAGAAAAAGATGATGTCAAAGCCCGTGATCAGGGTAGAGGTCGGGAAATACCGGGCCAGTTCCGGCGTCTTTTCCGGCCAGCCAAGCGTCCCGATGGGCCACAGCCCGGACGAAAACCAGGTGTCCAGAACATCGGGATCGCGCCAGACCGGATAGACCAGCCGGGTCGGATCCTGCGTCAGGTTGTAATCGGCCAGCCCCTGCGAAAAGGCATCGACCGCGGCATCGCGGTCGGCGACCTCGATCACGCGGGCGATTTCAAGGGGTTGCGGCAGACCTGCGATATCATCGCGGAAGCGTTCGACCACATCGGCAAAGCCGGCGGCGGCGTGGTGCAATTCGCCGCGCTGGACCAGACCATCGGCCAGCAGTTCGAACAGTTCGACCTCGTCCAGCGCGCCATCGCCTTCGTCATCGCGGAAACCCTGCGCCGACAGGTCCAGCCCATACCACACCGGGATCTGATGCCCCCACCAAAGCTGGCGGCTGATGGTCCAGGGCTCGATGTTTTCCAGCCAGTGGAAATAGACCTTTTCATGCTGTTCCGGCAGGATTTTCGTCGCGCCGCTGCGGACGGCGTCCAGCGCCGGCCCGACGATTTTCGGCGTATCGACAAACCACTGATCGGTCAGCATCGGCTCGATCACCACGCCCGAACGGTCGCCGAAGGGCTGCATGATCGGCTTGGCTTCGACCAGGGGGCGGCGTTCCAGATGTTCGGCGCCGGTTTCCTTGTCGATTTCCTTGTGCAGGCAGGTGACGGCCAGCCCCTCGGCGGTGATCTGGTCCACGACGATGCGGCGGGCCTGATAACGGTCAAGGCCGCGCAGCTCGTCGGGGACAAGGTTCACGTTCGAGACATCGCCGACATCCTCGCCGCGCGCGGCGCGGGTCGCGATTTCGGCGCTTTCGGCATAGGACAGGCCATCGGCGCGCATCTGCGCCTTGGTGTCCAGCAGCGCATAGAGCGGGATGCCATTGCGCATCGCCACGCCATAGTCGTTGAAGTCATGCGCGCCGGTGATCTTGACCGCGCCCGAGCCGAAATCGGGATCGGGATATTCGTCGGTGATGATCGGGATCAGGCGGCGGTGTTCGCGGGGTCCAACCGGGATTTCGACCAGCTTGCCGACAATGGGGGCATAGCGCGCATCGTCGGGGTGAACGGCGACCGCGCCGTCGCCCAGCATGGTTTCGGGCCGGGTCGTTGCGATGGAAATGTAATCGCGGGTCTCGCGCAGCGTGACATTGCCGTCCGCGTCGCGTTCGACATATTCATAGGTCTCGCCACCCGCGAGGGGGTATTTGAAATGCCACATATGGCCCGCGACCTCGCGGCTTTCGACCTCTAGGTCCGAAATCGCGGTTTCGAAATGCGGGTCCCAGTTCACCAGCCTTTTGCCGCGATAGATCAGGCCCTTGTCATACATGTCGACAAAGACCTTGATGACCGCGTCGTGGAAATTGCCGTCCTCGCCCGCGGGGGCGCCGGGGGCGCCCGACATGGTAAAGGCATTGCGCGACCAGTCGCAGCTTGCCCCGAGCCGTTTCAGCTGATTGATGATCGTGCCGCCGGATTCCTGTTTCCAGGCCCAGATCTTTTCCAGAAAGGCCGCGCGACCGATCTCGCGGCGGCCGGGTTCCTGACGTTCGGCCATCTGGCGTTCGACGACCATCTGGGTCGCGATGCCCGCATGGTCCTGACCCGGTTGCCACAGCGTGTCAAAGCCGCGCATCCGGTGCCAGCGCACCAGAATGTCCTGCAAGGTGTTGTTCAGCGCGTGGCCGATATGCAGGCTACCGGTGACGTTCGGTGGCGGGATGACGACCGAAAAGCTTTCGGCACCCGGCTTGGCATTCGCCCCGGCCGCGAAGGCATTCGCTGCTTCCCATTCGGCCGCGATCCGCGCCTCGGCGGAAGCGGCGTCAAAATTCTTTTCCATCGCCATGTGATCACCCTTTGCTTGCGCAAGGGGATATCGAAGCACGGCGCAAAGGCCAAGAGAAGATGCGGGCCAAACCCGCCGCCCCTGTCGATCCTGCGCCCGTGCTAATCCTGCCGCGCGAATTCCGCGTCGATCTGGATGACCACCGGATCGGTAAAGAAAGGATTCAGCCCGAATTGCTGCGGGTCGATCGCGGTTTCCGCGCTGAGACCGATCAGGTTGCGGATGATCGGATTGCCGTTTTCATCGCCGGTATAGCCCTGCCCCGCGCCGATCAGCGTCGCGTCGAATGTCGCGGGATGGGTCTGGCCCATGATCGTCAACTGCCCCGAAATCCGGCCCTGCACCGGACTGTCCGCGACAAAGCCGTCGGCGACGAAACGCGCCGTCGGATGGCTGGCGGTGTCCAGATAATCCGTGCCGCGCAGCGCCTCGGCAAAGCCCGGCACGGGGGTCGAGATCGAGGCCGGATCCACATCCGCGACCAGCCTTACCGCCCCCAGATCCTGCGGGTTCCACTCAAGCTGGCCGCTGACCACGTCAAAGCGGAACACGCTGATCGAGAAATTCATATGCGGCACGCGGGCGATCACCGCCGTATGGGTCGGGTCCAGACGATAGGTCCCGGCCTCGGCGGCGTGATAGTCGGGCACGCCGCGCGGAACATCGTCGGGGGCGATGTCCTGCGCGGCCACCTGCGCGACCAGCGGGGTCGCGCAAAGCATCAGGGCCCATGACAGCGCGCGCCTCATGCGGCGCCCTCGGGTTTTGGGCCGACGACGGCAAATGCCGCGCCCTGCGGGTCCAGCGCGACGGCAATCAGCGCAGGGCCGGGCACCTCGGTCGGGCCGTGCAGGATGGTGCCGCCCTGCGACCCGATCCCTTCCAGCGCGGCGGCGACATCATCCACGCCGAAATAGGCCAGCCAGTTCGGCTGCGGCGCATCGCCAAGGCCCATCATCCCGCCGATATCCACGCCGTTCTGGCGGAAAAGCTGGTATTTGCCCATCTCTCCCATGTCCATGGCATCGCCCGGCGACCAGCCAAAGAGATCCGCATAGAAATCGAATCCGGCAACAGGGTCGGTCGACATCAGTTCGATCCAGTTGCCGCGCCCCGCCTTTTGCTGGTTCCACGACCCGGCGCATTCCGGGGTCGGCGCCTCCATCGGTTCGGGTTGCAGGATGCCGAATGCCGCGCCCTGCGGGTCCGTGGCGATCGCGAAACGCCCCGTCCCCGGAATATCGGCCGGTTCGCGAAAGATGCGCCCGCCCTTTTCAACGATCCGGGCGGCGGTGGCATCGGCGTCATCCACCATGATGTAGATCATCCAGTTCGGCGGCACATCGGCGCAATCGGGGGGCATTTCCATCGCGCCGACGATGACATCGCCACCGTCGCGGCCCAGATGATAGGTAAAGCCGGGCATGCCCGCGTCGGTGAAATCCCATCCGAACAGCCGGGCATAAAAGCCTTCGGCATCGGACAGCCGGCCCTTGGCGGTCGAAAGCTCGAACCAGCAGGGCGTTCCGTGATCTGACATCGTGGTTTTCCTTGTCGCGGCGGGATTACGAGACATCGACGACGGGCTCGAACCCGCCCCAGAACATGCGCTTGCCGTCAAAGGGCATGTCGCCCATCGCGGCCATGTCGGGATCCTGCATCATCTCGGCATAGGCCGCATCCGCCGTTGCGCGGTCGGGCCATTCAACCCAGGAAAACAGCACGGTTTCATCGTCCTTGGCCTGCGTGGCGCGATAGAAATCGGTGGTTTCGCCATGGGGCACATCGACCCCCCAGGTTTCCACCATGCGCAACGCGCCGCGACGCTGGAACATCGGCCAGGATTGCCGGGCATGGTCGATATATTTCTGGCGATTTGCGGTCGGCACGGCCAGCACGAAGCCGGAATAATAGGTCATCGTCTCACTCCCATTGATTGGTGTGTCGAATCGCGACCATCCAAGCGTCGCAGTTGCAGTAGTAAAAAACAACTGATAATATTTTCGGATGGCAAGAAACGGCACATCCGCGCGTCTGCGCTATGACGAGGGCTGCCTTGGCGCCCATGCCCTGAACACCATCGGCGACCGTTGGGCGCTGCTGGTGGTGCGGGAATTGATGTTTGCGCCCAAGCGGTTCCAGATGATCCGCGCGGGCCTGCCGGGCATCACGGCCAGCGTCCTGACCGGGCGCCTTGGCCAGCTTGTCGATGCGGGGGTGGTCGATCACGACCCCGTGCCGGGCACCTACCGGCTGACCGATCGGGGCCGCGCCCTGCATCCGGTGCTGACCGAGCTGTGCCGATGGGCGCTGATTCTGCCCGGCCATGATCCGGGGCGGTTCATCAGTCCGACGGCGCTGATGATTTCGATTTCCGCCACCGTCGATATCCGCCGCGCGGCGGGCAGCCCGCTGCGCGCGGGTTTCGTCAGCGGGTCAGAAGCGTTCGAGGTCACGCTGTCGTCCAGCGGCCAGCCGCAGGTCCGCGCCGTCCGGCAGGTGGATGCGGATTTCGTGGCGACGGGCAGCGGCAATATGCTGGCCCGGACGATCTATGGCCCGCAGCCGCCGCAGGAACTGGCGGCCGAGGGAGCGATTGCGCTGCACGGCGACGCCGCCGCCGCGCAGGAATTCATGTCATTCTTCAGCCTGCAACCGCAGCTTCAGATCAGATCCAGCAGCGATGCGCCCGATGAAACCGAACAGGTGCCGGGGCTTTCCTCGACCTGAAGCTCGGTCACGGTGCCGTCCTGCACCAGCATCGCGTAACGCTTGGACCGGCCGATCAGGCCAGCGGGCGGGGCGTCGAAATCAAGGCCGAGCGCCTTGGTAAAGCTGCTGTCCGCATCGGCCAGCACCTCGATGCCCGCATCGGTCGCGCCGGTATCCTTGGCCCATGCCGCCGCGACGAACGGGTCGTTCACGGTCACGCAGATGATGCGGCTGACGCCCTTGTCACGGAACGCCCCGGCGCTTTGTACAAAGCTGGGCATATGCGCGTTCGTGCAGGTCGGCGTATAGGCACCGGGAACGGCAAAGATCGCGACATGGCCGTTGGCCAGATCCGCGACATCGACCGCTTCGGGTCCGCTTTCGCCCAGTTTCAACAGCTTGCCCGCGGGCAGGCGGTCACCCTTTGAAATTGCCATGGCATCCTCCGTGAATTGCATAGCGTCCGGTGCGACTATAGGGTCTGGCGCGCAGGCAGACCAGCGAGGGCGAAGAATGAACATCGTGATCCTTGGGGCGGGACAGGCGGCGGCATCGGCGGCGGCGCGGCTGCGCGGCCTTGGCCATCAGGGGACCATCACGATCATCGGCGACGAACCCGCACCGCCCTATCAGCGCCCGCCCCTGTCCAAGGCCTATCTGCTGGGCCAGATGGGGCTGGACCGGCTGACCCTGCGCAATGCGGCATGGTGGGACGAGCAGGCCATCGACCTGCATCTGGGCGAACGCGCGACCCGGATCGACGCGGCCGCGCAGGTGGTGGACAGCGACCGGGGCAGCTACCCCTATGATGCGCTGATCCTGACGCTTGGCGCGGTGCCGCGCCGCCTGCCCGCCGCGATGGGTGGCGACCTGCCCGGCACCCATGTCATCCGCAATCTGGCCGATATCGACCGGCTTGCCCCCGAACTGCAACCGGGCCGCAATCTGGTCGTGATCGGCGGCGGCTATATCGGGCTGGAGGCCGCAGCCGTCGCCCGCAAGCTGGGCCTGAACGTCACGCTGGTCGAATCCGCCCCGCGCATTCTGGGCCGCGTCGCCGCGACCGAAACCGCGCAGATGATCCGCGACCTGCACCACGCTCATGGCGTCACCATTCTGGAAGGCATGGCGATTGCGCGCATCACCGGCGACAGCCGCGCGAACGGGGTCGCGCTGGCCGATGGCCGCACCCTGCCCGCCGATCTGGTGATCTGCGGCATCGGCGTGACCCCGGAAACCGCGCTGGCCGAAAACGCCGGGCTGACGCTGGACAACGGCATCGCGACGAATGCGTTCGGCCGGACCTCGGACCCGCGGATCTGGGCGGCGGGGGATTGTGCCAGCCTGCCGCTGGATGGCGGGACGCTGCGGCTGGAAAGCGTCGGCAATGCCATCGACATGGCCGAGGCCGTCGCGGCGAACATCCTTGGCGCGGCAAGGCCGTATGTCCCGAAACCGTGGTTCTGGTCGGATCAGTTCGACGCCAAATTGCAGATCGCGGGCCTGCTGAACGGCTATGACCGCAGCGTGCTGCGCCGGGCCGATGCGCCCCATTCCGGCAGCACATGGTATTTCCGGGGCGACCGCCTGATCGCCGTCGATGCGCTGAACGACGCCCGCGCCTATATGGTCGGCAAGCGCCTGATCGAGGCGGGCCGCAGCCCATCCCCCGAACTGGTCGCCACCGCCACCGACATCAAGGAACTGATGGCATGAGAATCGTCGGCGGTCGCCTGCGCGGGCTGAAACTGGCGGATGTCGGCGCGGGCGATGCCGCAGCCCATCTGCGCCCGACCACCGACCGGGTGCGCGAATCGGTCTTCAACCTGCTGATCAACGGCACCCATGGCAATCCGATCCCCGATGCCCGCGTGCTGGACCTGTTCGCAGGCACCGGCGCCCTGGGGCTGGAGGCGCTGTCGCGCGGCGCATCCCGCGTCGCCTTTGTCGATGACGGCGTGGCCGCGCGGGCGCTCTTGCGCACCAATATCGAAAAGGCCCGCGCCATGGGCGTCACCGATGTCTGGCGGCGCGATGCGACCAATCTGGGCGAAAATCGCGGCGCGGGTTACGGGCTGGTGTTTCTGGATCCGCCCTATGGCAAGGCCCTGGGCGAACTGGCCGTGGCCGGGCTGATTGCGGGCGGCTGGCTGACCCCCGGCGCGATGATCGTCTGGGAAGACAACCGCCCCCCCGCCGTTCCGGCGCCCCTGATCCAGATCGACCAGCGCCAATATGGCGACAGCATCATCACGCTGGCCCGCGCGCCGTCAGCCTGAAGGATTGGCAATGCGACGGTTTCGTAACGGGCGGGGCGCTTTCAGACCGCGCGATCCAGTTTCGTGGACAGGTGGATCAGGCTTTCGCTGGACCTGACGCCCGTCAATCCGCCGATCTGGTCAAGCACATCGTCCAGCATGCTGGTCGATTCGGCCGATACCTGCAGCAAAAGATCAACCCGACCGCTGGTTGTGTGGATCCTTTCGACCTCTGGCAGGGTCCGCAGCCGCGAAATGATCGCCGCCTGCGACCGGGGTTCAATGGTCAGCAGGCAGGTGGCGCGGATCCGACCCTCTCGCGCGGCCTCGCCAAGGCGCAGGGTATAGCCCGCGATCGAGCCGTTGGTTTCCAACCGCTCCAGCCGCGCCTGCACGGTCGAGCGCGCCACTTTCAGGCGCCGGGCCAGCACCGCGACCGACATGCGCGCATCCTGCGCAAGCTGCGCCAGAATGCCCCGATCCAGCTCATCCATCGTCATTCCGTCATTCTGCCATAACAGCCGTTATTTTAACCGAATTCCAGCCCGAATCTACCCTTTTCATTGCTGCAATCGGAACCCATAGGGCGCACATTCCGTTTTTCCACCACAACCTCGCCCCCGCGAAGGGGCACCGCTCTGATAATAAGGGGAACGCGCATGGGACTGACCGAAGGGCGTGGCGCCAAGACCGTTTGGGCCAATCCTGTCGAGATCATCCGGAACCTCGCTCCGGAAAATCCGGTCATGGTTTTTTCGCCGACGGTGCTGGAAGCGACCGCCCGGCGTTTTCTGGCGGGTTTTCCCGGTCTGGTGACCTATGCCGTGAAATCGAACCCGGACGAAGCCGTGATCCGCACGCTGGCGGCGGTCGGCCTGCGTGGTTACGACGTGGCATCGCCCTTTGAAATCGACCTGATCGCGCGGCTCGCGCCGGGGGCTGCACGGCATTACCACAACCCCGTCCGTTCGCGTGCCGAAATCGCCCATGCGGTCGCGGCGGGGATCAAGGCATGGTCGGTCGACAGCCATTCCGAACTGGACAAGCTGCTGGAATCGGTCCCGGCGGAAAACTGCGAAATCTCGCCCCGGTTCAAGCTGCCGGTGCTGGGCGCGGCCTATGATTTCGGCTCGAAATTCGGGGCGACGCCGGAACTGGCGGCGGAACTGCTGGCCAAGGTGGCCGCGCGCGGCTTTACCCCCTCGCTGACCTTTCACCCCGGCACGCAATGCACCGATCCGGCGGCATGGGAATCCTATATCCGCACGGCGGCCGAGATCTGCGACATGGCGGGCGTGCGCGCGCGCCGCCTGAACGTCGGCGGCGGCTTTCCCTCGCATCGCGTCACCGGGGTCGAGCCGCATCTGGAAGCGATCTTTGACCTGATCGGCACCGTGACCCGCGACACCTTTGGCGACGGTGCGCCCGAACTGGTCTGCGAACCGGGCCGTGGGCTGTGCGCCGATGCCTTTGCCCTGATCACCCGCATCAAGGCGGTCCGCGACGGCGCCAGCGTCTTTCTGAATGATGGCGTTTACGGCGGGCTTTCCGAATTGCCGATCATCGGCAATCTGGACCGGGTGCAGGTGTTTTCGCCAGAGGGCGTGCTGCGTCAGGCCGATCCGCAGGGTCATGTCATCTTTGGCCCGACCTGCGATTCCGTCGACCGCCTGGCCGGTGAAATCGCCCTGCCCGGCGATATTGCCGAAGGCGATTACGTCGTCTTTCAGGGGGCCGGCGCCTATTCCACCGTCACCAACACCCGCTTCAACGGATTTGGCCAGTTGGGTCACCTGACTGTGTTGACCTTGGAGTAACCAAATCGGTCTAATAGCGTGTGCAGCATGTCGTCAGGAACCTGCCCACGGATATGAACGAACGCCCGCCCCTTACCCATGTGATCCTGGTCGATGGCACATTCGCCTCGCTCGACCCGGCACAGCGCAGCTCGATCGGACGGATCTATTCCGCGCTTTCGGGCTGGTGGGGGCGGACGCCCGAACGGGTCCGGGTGCGCTATGCGCCGGGAATGCAATGGGAAAAATGGCGAACCCTGCCCGATCTGATCATCGGGGCGGAACTGGAAAACCATATCCGCGACGTCTATTCCTGGCTGGCCAGCAGCTGGACTCCGGGCGATCCGATCTTTCTGTTCGGCTATTCGCGGGGCGCCTTTGCCGTGCGGTCGCTGGCCGGGATGATCGGCCATCTGGGCCTGCTGCGCCCCGAATCGGTCACGGCAGAGCGCGTGTTGCAGGCCTGGACCCTGTATCGCGACCCCTCGACCGAATCAGAGCGGCAGGCGTTTCGGGACGCGCATTGCCATCAGGATGTGCCGATCCGCATGATCGGGGTGTTCGACACGGTGATGGCGCTTGGCATCCGCCTGCCCCTGCTGTGGATGCTGACCGAACCGCGTTTCCGTTTCCACGACACAAGGCTGGGCGATCACGTCGATCTGGGGGCGCAGGCGCTGGCGCTGGACGAAACCCGCGCGGCCTTTCAGCCGCTGCTCTGGGCGAATGACGATAGCGACCAGCGCGTCCGGCAGATGTGGTTCCGGGGCTGTCACCCCGATATCGGCGGGCAGTTGTCGGGCTATGAACCGGCGCGGCCCCTGGCGAATATTCCGCTGGTCTGGATGATGCGGCTGGCCGAAGGCGCGGGCCTGCCCCTGCCGCAGGGGTGGGAAGACCGGCTGCCCTGCGACCGCAGCGCGCCTTCGGTCGGGTCGTGGCGGCACTGGGGCAAGGCCTTTCTGGCGCGCGCGCCTCGCGTTGCGGGCAGCAGCCCGTCGGAAATGCTGCACCCTTCGGTCAGGGTTCCCTATACCGGCCCCGCGCTGCTGACCGGGCCGCTGGCGCGCTTTTCGGCCAACCCGATCCGGCAAAGACGGTTCCGCCGCGCGCCGCGCCCCGCACCGCCCGACAATCGCGGCGACACGGCGGATACTCCTGCGGAATAGAAAACGCCGGCGCCGGCGCAGCGGTCCGATTCTGAATGGCCCGGTTCCCTGTGGTCGGGGTCGGGGTCAGGCGACCTTGACCAGTTCGGGCTGCGCCACGATCCCCAATGCCCCGCACACGGCGGCGGTCAGTTCGGGCTTGTTCAGCGTATAGAAATGCAGCCGGTCCACACCGCCCGCGATCAGCTTTTCGCACAGATCGACGCAAAGCTCATGGGCCAGCGCGGCCTCGCCCTCCTTGCCCGCGCGGGCAAAGGCGTCATCGGCCCATTGCGGCACAGAGGTTCCGCAGCGTTCGGCAAAACGCCGGGTCCCCGCCCAGCCCTGAATCGGCAGGATGCCGGGGATGATCGGCGCGTCGATCCCGGCAGCGGCGCAGGCATCGCGGAAACGGAAATAGGTGTCCGGCGCGAAAAAGAACTGCGTCATGGCCGAGGTCGCGCCCGCGTCAACCTTGCGCTTCAGCCAGGCGACATCGGCGGCGGTATCGGGGCTTTCGGGATGCGGTTCGGGATAGGCGCCGACGCGGATGGTGAAATCGCCGCGCGCGGCAATCGCCTCGATCAGCTCGACCGAGCTGGCGAAACCATCGGGATGGGCGGTGAATTTGTCATGGCCTTGGGGCGCGTCGCCGCGCAGCGCCACGATCTCATGCACGCCGACCGCCGCGTAATCGGCCACGATCTTCATGGTTTCGTCGCGCGTGGCGTCAACGCAGGTCAGATGCGCCGCGACGTTCAGCCCGCAATGCGTCGTCAGCGCGCTGACCGCTTCGTGGGTCAACTGCCGCGTCGTGCCACCCGCCCCATAGGTCACCGACACGAAATCGGGACCAAGCGGCGCCAGCGCCTTGGCGGTTTCCCACAGCCGGAAGGACTGGTCCAGATTCCGGGGCGGAAAGAATTCAAAGCTGACGTGCGGCGTGGACATGACGAAACCCTCTTTCTGCCGGGCTTGTCGCATGTCCAGCGTTGTGAGACAAATTCATAATCTGCAATATCGTCATGAGATCCGTTCATATGCATCTGGAACTGCGCCATCTGCGCTCGCTGCGCGCGATCCATGAACAGGGCGGCCTGGCCCGCGCGGCGGATGTGCTGAACCTGACCCAATCGGCACTGTCGCATCAGATCAAGGCGCTGGAGGATCAGGCCGGGGTCGAACTGTTCCTGCGCAAGACCAAACCCCTGCGCCTGTCCGCCGCCGGGATGCGCCTGCTGCGCACCGCCGAACAGGTCCTGCCCCTGATCGAGGCGGCCGAGGCCGAATTCCGCGCCGTCGAACAGGGCCGCGCGGGCCGCCTGCATGTCGCGATGGAATGTCACCATTGTTTCGACTGGCTGCTGCCGGTGCTGGACCGCTTTCGCCGCGCATGGCCGGATGTCGATCTGGATATCCGCAGTTCGCTGGCGCTGAAGGCCCTGCCCGCGCTGCAAAAGGGGCAGGTCGACATGGTGATTTCATCCGACCCCGATCCGACGCCGGGCGTGACCTTTCAGCCGCTGTTCGATTATGCGCCGACGATGGTCGTGCCCGCCGGTCATCCGCTGGCGCAAAAGGGCTATGCCGATCCGCAGGATCTGCGCGGCGAAACCCTGATCACCTATCCGATGGAGCGCGCGCGGCTGGACGTGTTTTCCCAGTTCCTCGACCCGGCGGGGGTCGAGCCCGCGCATGTCCGGCAGGTCGAACAGACATCGGTCGCGCTGATGCTGATCGCCTCGGGGCGCGGGGTCGCGGTGATGCCCGATTGGGTGCTGCGCGCCCATGCGGGCAATCCCGAACTGGCGACGATCCCGCTTGGCCCCAAGGGCATCCTGCGCCGTCTTTATGCTGCCATGCGCGAGGAAGATCTGGCCCAGCCCTTCATGGCCTATGTCCTGCGCCTGTCGCGGACCGAGCCCTTGCGGCTTTTGCGGATGTGACGTGAAGCGCGATTGTCGTCGCGCTTCACAATTCGGGCGCTTGACACTATGACGCTGGCTTACCCGCACAAGGATTCCCCGATGGCCAGCGCCAATCTCAACATCATGATCAAGGCCGCGCGCAAGGCCGGCCGTTCCCTCGTCAAGGATTTCCGCGAGGTCGAAAACCTTCAGGTCTCGGTCAAGGGCGCGGGCGATTTCGTCAGCCGCGCCGACCGCGAGGCCGAACGCATCATCAAGGACGAACTGCGCGGCGCCCGCCCGAACTATGGCTGGGTCGGCGAGGAAACCGGCACGGAACCGGGCGAGGATCCGACCCGCCGCTGGATCGTCGATCCGCTGGACGGCACCACCAATTTTCTGCACGGCCTGCCCCATTGGGCGGTGTCGATCGCGCTGGAACACAAGGGCGAAATCGTCGCCGCCGTGGTCTTTGACCCGGCCAAGGACGAATTGTTCACCGCCGAAAAGGGCGATGGCGCATTCATGAACGACCAGCGCATCCGGGTTTCGGGGCGGCGCCAGATGATCGAGATCGATCTTTGCGACCGGCGTGCCCTTTGGCGGGCGCGGCACCCTGCCCGGCACGCTGACCGATCTGGCGCGGCTGATGCCGCTGACGGCGGGCGTGCGGCGTTTCGGTTCGGCGGCGCTGGATCTGGCCTACGTCGCGGCGGGCCGCTACGAAGGCTATTGGGAACGCGGCATCCATTCCTGGGACATCGCGGCGGGTATCCTGCTGGTCAAGGAAGCGGGCGGTTTCGTCGAACCCCTGCGCGAAGGGCAAAGCGTCGTCGATCTGGGGTCGCTGATCGCCGCCAATGCGCAGCTTTTCGATCAGCTTGCGAAAGTGATCCGGGAACGCGACTGACCGGCTCTTGACCTTTCGGGCGGGCGGGCGCACGGCTAGGGCGCAAGCAAGCGCGATTTTCGGCAAGAGCCCCCCATGACCGACAAAACCCCCGAGCGCGGCCAGTTCGCCGCGCCCGTATCGCCGCCCGCCACACCATCCGGTGACCAGCAGGGCAAGGCGGTGCTGATCATGTGCAGCGTCGCATTCCTGTTCGGGATGCAGGATGGCATGTCGCGGGTGCTTGGCGCGAATTATTCGCCGTTCTTCATCGTCATGCTGCGCTATTGGGCGATGGCCGCCTTCGTCATCGCCATGGCCCTGCGCAGCCCCGGCGGGCTGCGTCGGGTCATCCATTCCCGCCGCCCGCTGACCCAGATCCTGCGCGGCGTCCTGCTGGTGCTGGAAATCGTCGTGATGATCGAGGCATTCGTGCGCCTTGGCCTGATCGCCACACATGCGATCTTTGCCTGCGGCCCTCTGCTGGTCGTGGCCCTGTCCGGCCCGGTGCTGGGCGAAAAGGTCGGCTGGCGGCGTTGGGCGGCGGTCGGCGTCGGCTTTATCGGCATCCTGATCGTGCTGAACCCGGTCGGCGCGGTCTTTTCATGGGATTTGCTGCTGCCTTTCGTCGGCGCGACGATGTTCGCGGTCTATCTGGTCGCCACCCGCCACGTCTCGCGCGATGATCTGGCCGAGGTCAGCTTTTTCTGGTCCTGCATCGCGGGCGCGCTGGTCGCGACCCTGCTGGGCTGGCGCACGATGGAGCCCATCGCCACGCCGCATATCCCTCGGATGATCCTGCTGTGCTGCACCGGCGCGCTGGCCCATTACCTGCTGATCCGCTGCTATGAAATGGCCGAGGCCTCCAGCCTGCAGCCCTTTTCCTATACGCAACTGCTGTGGATCACCCTGCTGGGGGTGATGGTCTTCAACGAAAGCCTGACCCCGAATGTCGTCATCGGCGGGTTGATCACCGTTTCGGCCAGCCTGTTCACCTGGTGGAGAGAGCGCCAGAAGCGGGGCCTGAACCGATCGGCAGCGGGCTGACCTGTTCGGCCCGCGCCTCTGTCACCATCGGCAGGACCACGGCATTCAGGACGCCGCCGCTGGCCCCCTGAATCAGCGGCGTCAGCGCGCGCGGCGGCCGCGCGGATGAGGCCAGCCGGATCGGCGGCGGCGGTGGCGGCGGCATCAGCCCGCCCCCGGTCAGTTCGAATGTCGGCACGATGGGCGCGGGCTTCCCCGAGATGCGGGCGCGATAGATCGGCATCGCCTCGGTCACGCGCATGACGTAGTTGCGGGTTTCGTCAAAGGGGATCATCTCGACCCAGTCCACGGGGTCCGCCTCGCGGCGCAGATCGCCGAAATCGCCCAGCCAGCGCGCCGGACGCCCCGGTCCGGCGTTGTAACCGGACGCCACCAGCGCCGTCGATGTCCCGAAGCGGTCATAAAGCCCGCGCAGATAGGCCGCGCCAAGCCGGGCGTTGTAATCGGGATCGGTGGTCAGGCGGTCGAATTCATAGGGTTCGCCCAAACGGTTCGCCATCATCCGCGCGGTTTCGGGCATGACCTGCATCAGCCCCTTGGCCCCGGCGGGTGAACTGACGCCGAAATTGAATTCGCTTTCCTGCCGGGCAATCGACATGACCAACTCGTTCGGCACCGCATGGCCGTCATGTTCCAACCCGGTCAGCGGATAATAGGCCGCCGGATAGATGCCGCCCCTGGACGCCGCCGCCTTGGACAGGCGCACCGCATGCCATGGCAGACGCAATTCCAGCATCAGCCGCGCCATACGGGCGATATCTTCGTGCGGGGCGGTTTCGGCCATATGCAGGAAAAAGCGTTGCCCCTGATCCGGATATCCCGCCGCGATCTGCCAGACCGCCGCCTGCCATTGCTGACTTTCGGTCAGGGCCGATCCGCGCCAATCGGGCAGCGTTTCCGCCGCAAGGCCCGGAACGGCCAGATCGGGCGACATGACAGCGCCGGTCTTTTCAGCGGCCAACTGGCCATAATAGGCGGTCTGAAAGCGGGCCGCGCGCTGATAGGCGGCATCCGCCGCCGCCGCATCGCCCGCCGCCTCATGGGCGCGGCCCAGCCAGTAATGCGCCCGCGACAGCGTGATGGGCGATCCACTGTTTTCCAGCTTGCGGAAATGGGCAATGGCGCGATCCGGCGCACCCGCCCGCAAGGCGGCATAGCCCGCCAGCCATTCCAGATCGGTATAATTGCGGTGGTTCGCGGGCAGGAAATGATGCGCGGCAAAGCGTTCGGCCCGGTCCCAGTCACCGGCCCGCAGCGCCGCGCGCGCATAATCCACCCGCATCGAGGCCCATGCCGCAGGATCGCGCAGCGCCTCGGCGCTGGTCGATTGGCTCAGCATCAGGTCGCGGGCGGGATCGTGCATCTTGGCCCGGACCCGCCAGCGGAAACGATCCAGCACCAGCCCCGGATCGGCCTGCAAGGCCTGCGGCATGCCCTGGATCAGCGCATCGACCCCGGTGCGCCCGGCCTGCATGGCGACCCGCGCCCGACCCACCGCCGCCGCATCGGGGCTGGCCAGCGGGATCATGCGTTCTGCCGCCGCCCATTCGCCCTGATCCAGCAGGCTGGCCAGACGGGCATCATGCAGGGGCGCCAGCTTGACGCCATATTCGGTCAGAAAGACCCGCTCGTCTTCCGCGGATATGGCCTGAACGGTCCAGAACCGCGCCAGTTCGGCATCGGCCGCCGCCGGATCCGTCGCGTTCAGCGCGGCCAGCAGCGCGCGAAAGCCGTTGGCCGTGTCGGGCTTGCGGTCGCCGAACCACGCCAGAACCTCGGGCGCGGGCAGGTCGGGGCGCAGCACGGCATCACCGCGCCGCCAGAACAGATCCATCCCCGGCCAGTCGCGATGGCTGGCCGCAAAATCGCGATATTCGGCCCATGTCCCCTGCCCGGCCCGCAGCCGCTGCCAATCGACCAGACTGACAGCCACCGGCCTGGACCCCGCCGCCGCCTGCCGCGCGGCAGGCCAGTCGCGACCGGCGGCGGCATTCAGCGCGCCGGTCATGTCACGCAGGTTTTCGGCCGCAGCCGGGACGGCGGCCACCACGGCGATCACCGCCGCCAGCAGCCTGTCACGCAGGGGATACAACATGGCCCAGTTGTGACCGCCCCGCGCAGTCAGTGCAACTCACATCCTTGGCAAGCCGGAAGCAGAGTTGTAAGGCGGGAAGACCCAAATTTCAGGATGCCGTCATGTTCAAAGGCTCGATGCCCGCTCTGATCACCCCCTTCACGCCCGAGGGCGACGTTGATCTGGCCAAGCTCGAAAAGCTGGTCGAATGGCACATCGGCGAGGGCTCGCACGCGCTGGTCCCCGTCGGCACCACCGGCGAAAGCCCGACGCTCAGCCATGACGAACACAATCTGGTCGTGCGCGAGGTCGTGCGCGTCGCCGCAGGCCGCATTCCGGTCATCGCGGGCGCCGGCTCGAACTCGACCCGCGAGGCGATCGGCCTGATGCAGGCGGCGCAGGAATCGGGCGCCGATGGCGCGCTGGTCGTGACGCCCTATTACAACAAACCGACGCAGGAGGGGCTGATCGCGCATTTCACCGCGATCCACGACGCCTCGGACCTGCCGATCATCATCTACAACATCCCCGGCCGTTCGGTCGTCGACATGTCGCCCGAAACCATGGGCGAACTGGCGAAACTGCCCCGCATCGCCGGGGTCAAGGACGCCACCGGCAAGCTGGAGCGGGTGCCCCTGCAACGCATCACCTGCGGCAAGGATTTCCTGCAGATCTCGGGCGAGGATGCGACGGCGCTTGGCTTCAACGCGCATGGCGGCATCGGCTGCATCTCGGTCACGGCCAATGTCGCGCCGCGCCTGTGCGCCGAATTCCGGGAGGCGACCCTGCGCGGCGATTACGCCACCGCGCTGGACTATCAGGACCGGCTGATGCCGCTGCACACCGCGATCTTTGTCGAGCCGGGCGTCGTCGGCGCGAAATATGCGATGTCGCGCCTTGGGCTGTGCAACGAACGCGTCCGCCTGCCGCTGGTGCCGCTGACCGGCCCGACCCGCGACAGGATCGACGCGGCGCTGGAACATGCCGGGCTGCTGTAAGGCGTCCCGGATCGCGTGACACAAGGCGGGCATCTTGCCCGCCTTTTTCATGTCCAGATTATTCTTTCAAAGAATATTTATTTCCCTATAATGAAGGGACCGAGTCAACCTCAGGTCCGCCATGCTTATCGCCGCACAGCACAAGCAATCCTTGTTTCACCAGATCGGGGGCGAAGACGGCGTGCGCGCGCTGGTCGAAACCTTCTATGACATCATCGAACAGGATGCCGATGCCGCGCCCTTGCTACGGCTGCACCAGCAGGGTCATGGCGTCGCCCATTCGCGGGCCGAACAGTTCAACTACCTCTGCGGCTTTTTCGGCGGGCCGCAATATTACGTCATGAAACACCGCCACGCCCGGCTGCGGGAAATCCACGAACATGTCCCCATCGGCCCGGAAATGCGCGACCTGTGGCTGGATTGCATGCGCAAGGCCATCGACCAGCGCGCCATCGCCCCCGCGCTTGCCACCCAGTTGATGAACCATTTCACGCGCGCCGCGGAAATTTCCCGCAACATGGATTGAGACGTCTGTTCAGGGGGATGCGATAAGCCACTAGGCGATGTTCGCCTTTCGTGCTAGTCCTGACCAAAACGAGGACGGGCATGATTATCCTGGGTATCGACCCCGGTTTGCGGAATATGGGCTGGGGCGTGATTTCGGTCGATGGCCCCCGGCTGAAACATGTCGCGAACGGCATCATCCATTCCGATCAGGGCGAATTGGGCGAACGGCTGGTGCGGCTGTATCACGGCCTGCGCGCGGTCATTGCCCAGCACCGCCCCGATGCGGCGGCGGTCGAGCAGACATTCGTGAACAAGGACGCGGTCGGCACGCTGAAACTGGGTCAGGCGCGCGGCATCGCCCTGCTGGCCCCGGCCGAGGCGGGGATCGCCATCGGCGAATATGCCCCGAATGCGGTCAAGAAAACCGTGGTCGGCGTCGGCCATGCCGCCAAGGAACAGATCCAGCACATGGTCCGTTTTCAGCTACCCGGCGTCCATCTGGCCGGGGCCGATGCCGCCGATGCGCTGGCCATCGCCATCTGCCACGCCCATCACCTGCAAGGCCGCAGCCTGCGCATCAAGGCGGCATCATGATCGGGCGCGTTGCGGGCATCATCATTCACCGCGCCGCCGACCACGTCCTGATCGACGTGCGCGGCGTGGGCTATATCGTCCATGTCAGCGAACGCACCGCCGCCAGCCTGCGCGTGGGCGAGGCTGCGGCGCTGTTCACCGAACTGGTCGTGCGCGAGGATCTGTTGCAGCTTTACGGCTTTCCGACGCTCCTGGAAAAGGAATGGCACCGGCTGCTGACCTCGGTTCAGGGGGTCGGGCCAAAGGCGTCGCTGGCCCTGCTGGGAACATTGGGGCCGGATGGCGTCGCCCGCGCCATCGCGATCGGCGACAGCGCGGCGGTGCGCAAGGCGCCGGGCGTCGGCCCCAAACTCGCGCAGCGCGTGGTGATGGAACTGAAGGACAAGGCCCCCGCCGTCATGGCGCTTGGCGGCACGCTGAGCGCCGATCCCGGCCCGGTGATGGACGGCGAACCCGAAACGCCCGCCAGACCCGCCGCCAGACGCAGCGCCCCCACGCCCGACCCCGCAGCCCTTGCCAGCGCCGAAGCGCTGTCTGCGCTGTCGAACCTCGGCTACGCCCCGTCAGAGGCGGCATCCGCCGTGGCCGAGGCATCGGGCGCGGAACCGAGTGCCACGACTGCGGCGTTGATCCGCGCAGCGCTCCGCCTGCTTGCCCCCAAGGAGTAGCCCGATGACCGGCAATATTCGCACCTTTGTCCTGATGGCCGCCATGACCGCGCTGGTCATGGCGATGGGGGCGCTGATCGGCGGACAGGGCGGCGCGGTGATCGCGCTGATGATCGCCGGGGCCACCAATGTCTTTGCCTGGTGGAACAGCGACAAGATGGTCTTGCGCCAGCAGGGCGCGCGGCTGGTGACGCGGCAGGACGCCCCCGAACTGGTCGATATGGTCGAGGCGCTGGCCAAACGCGCCAACCTGCCCATGCCTGCCGTCTATGTGCTGGAAACCGACCAGCCCAATGCCTTCGCCACCGGCCGCAACCCGCAAAACGCCGCCGTCGCGGTGACGCAGGGCATCATGCGCGTCCTGAACCGCGACGAACTGGCCGGGGTGATCGCCCATGAACTGGCCCATATCAAGCACCGCGACACGCTGACCATGACGATCACCGCGACCATGGCCGGGGCGATTGCCATGCTGGGCAATATGCTGATGTTTTCGTCCATGTTCGGCGGCCGCGGCGACAATCGCGGCGGCGGGCTGGCGGCGATTGCCGCGATGATTTTTGCCCCCATCGCGGCGGGTCTGGTGCAGATGGCCGTCTCGCGCACCCGCGAATATGAAGCCGACCGGACCGGCGCGGACATCTGCGGCCAGCCGATGGCGCTGGCCTCGGCGCTGGCGAAGATCTCGCGCGCGGCGGGTCAGGTGGTGAATATCCCGGCGGAACGCAACCCGGCCTCGGCCAGCATGTTCATCGTCAACCCGCTGCACGCGCTGCGCATGGACCGGTTGTTCGCCACCCACCCAGCGACCGAGGATCGCATCGCGCGGCTGCAGGCGATGACCGGTTTCGGTTCGGGCGGGTTGGGGGCCAGCCGCATCCCGCGCACAGGCGGACAGAACGACGGCCCGTGGGGCAACTCATGATCCAGCCCGACCCGATGCTGCGCCCCGAACCGCTGGAGGGCGAGACCGAAGACCGCGCCCTGCGCCCCCAGATGCTGGCCGATTTCGTCGGTCAGGCCGAGGCGCGGGCCAATCTGCGCGTCTTCATCGAAAGCGCCCGGATGCGCGGCAAGGCGATGGACCACACGCTGTTCCACGGCCCGCCCGGTCTGGGCAAGACGACGCTGGCGCAGATCATGGCGCGCGAACTGGGCGTGAATTTCCGCATGACCTCGGGTCCGGTGCTGGCGCGGGCGGGCGATCTGGCCGCGATCCTGACCAATCTGGAAGCGCGAGATGTGCTGTTCATCGACGAAATCCACCGCATGAACCCTGCGGTCGAAGAAATCCTGTATCCCGCGATGGAGGATTTCGAACTGGATCTGGTCATCGGCGAAGGCCCGGCTGCCCGCACCGTGCGGATCGAGCTGCAACCCTTCACGCTGGTCGGCGCCACCACCCGGCTTGGCCTGCTGACGACACCCTTGCGCGACCGTTTCGGCATCCCAACCCGGCTGCAATTCTACACCATCGAGGAATTGGACCTGATCGTCCGGCGCGGCGCCAGCCTGCTCGGGATCGACGCCGAGGCACAGGGCACGCTGGAAATCGCCCGCCGCGCGCGCGGCACGCCGCGCATCGCGGGCCGTCTGCTGCGCCGCGTCATCGACTTTGCGCTGGTCGAAGGCGACGGCCGCCTGACCCGCGCGATTGCCGATTCCGCGCTGAACCGGCTTGGGGTCGATGATATCGGGCTGGATGCCGCCGACCGGCGCTATATGTCGCTGATGGCGGAAAACTACGGCGGCGGGCCGGTGGGCGTGGAAACGCTGGCCGCTGCGATGTCCGAAAGCCGCGATGCCATCGAAGAGGTGATCGAGCCTTTTCTGATGCAGCAGGGCCTGATCAGCCGCACCCCGCGCGGGCGGATGCTGGCCCATCGCGGCTGGCGCCACCTTGGACTGGATATCCCACGCAGCCAACAGGACGGATTGTTCGATGACTGACCTGCCCCCCGAACACGCAGCCCGGATCCGCGACAGCTTTGCCCGCCAGACCATGATGGAAACGCTTGGCGCGCAGATGCGGGATCTGGGGCCGGGTCGTGCGGTCATCACCGCGCCGATCCTGCCGACATCGCTGCAACAACATGGCGCGGGCCATGCGGGGCTGGCCTTTGCCATCGGCGATTCGGCGGCGGGCTATGCCGCCCTGACGGTGATGGACGCCGCGTCCGAGGTGATGACGGTCGAGATGAAGATCAACCTGCTTTCGCCCGCCCTGGGCGACCGTCTGGTTGCCGAGGGCCGCGTGATCCGGGCGGGGCGCCGCGTCGTCGTGGTCAGCGCCGATATCTGGGCGGAAACGCAGGGCCAGCGCAAGCATGTGGCGATCCTGCAGGGGACGATGATCCCGGTCGATGCCGGATCATGACCTGAACGGGACAGCCGCCCCGATGCCCGCCCCCGACACCCGCCTGACGGTTTGCGGGATGGAATATCATGGGTGTTTCATGCGGCGGCGCGTCATCCCGTCGCCGCGCGGACCGGATCACTCGACCGGGCGGTGACTGGCCAGATGGCTTTCTTCCTGCGCGATGAAATGATCCATCATCAGCCGCCAGACCGCTTCGGCCAGATCGGGGTCCAGACCTTCTTCCGCGGCCATGCGACGGGCGTTTTCCGCCACCTCATCGACGCGGGACTGGATGCGCGCGGGCAGCCCCTCGCGCGCCTTGATCCGCGCCGCCTCGTCGATCAGCCGAGAGCGTTCTGCAAGAAGCGCCACCAGCCGCGCATCCAGCGTGTCGATACGCTGACGCAGGCGGTGAAGCAGGGAGGTTGCGGGCAATTCCGGGTAGCTGGTCATGCCCCTTGGATGCACCGCCACCACCGGTTTTGCAAGTTCTCGATGTGTCAAATCCGCGACACAGGTTAAGCGGATTTTCGCTTATTCATGCTTGCTCTGGTGCGAATCGGTAAAGAGGCGACAATCGGACTCACCAGACATGCCGCAATGAAAAAGGAGATACGGATGAATCCCGCTGGTGTCGTAATCTCTGTCGGTTTCGGGCTTGGGCTGGTCCTTGGCGCCACGATTCTGCTGGTGCTGTAAAGGATCCCCCCCCGACAGAGGTGCAGTGACGGACAGGAATAAAAGAACCCCGGCGCAGGCCGGGGTTCTTTTCGTTTCTGGGTCCGGTTCAGCCCTGCGGCTGCGGTTCGGCGCCGGGCGCCGGGCGCGACTGTTCCACCTTGGGCATGGCCGCGACCACCGGGATGGTCGAGCCGGGCGTGTCGTCATCGCCGCCAAGCGGTTCGCCACGCAGGATTTTCGCGATATCTTCGCCGGTAAGGGTTTCGTATTCCAGCAGGCCCTTGGCCATGCGTTCGAATTCGACCTCTTTTTCCAGCAGGATCTTGCGGGCCAGTTGATAGCCTTCCTCGATCATGTCGCGGACCTCGGTCTCGATCAGCTCCTTGGTATGGGCGGAAATCGAGAAACCGGCGGTATTGCCCGAATAGCCTTCATGCGCTTCGGAATAATCGACGGCGCCGACCTTGTCGGACATGCCCCAACGCATGACCATCGCCCGCGCCAGCGCCGAGGCCTGCTGGATATCGCCCGCCGGACCGTTCGAGACGCCTTCTTCACCGTATTTGATGATTTCGGCGGCCTTGCCGGCCATGGTCATGGCGATCTTCTGTTTGGCCTCGTCCTTGTGATAGTTCAGCCGGTCCATTTCGGGCAGGCTGACCACCATGCCAAGCGCGCCGCCGCGCGGGATGATCGTGGCCTTGTAGACCGGGTCGCATTTCGGCAGGCTCAGGCCGACGACGGCATGGCCCGCCTCGTGATAGGCGGTCTTTTCCTTTTGCTCGGGCGTCAGGACCATGCTGCGGCGCTCGACGCCCAGCATGACCTTGTCCTTGGCGTTTTCGAAATCCTCCATCGCGACGAAACGGCGGCCGATGCGGGCGGCCATCAGCGCGGCTTCGTTCACGAGGTTCATCAGGTCCGCCCCCGAAAAACCGGGCGTGCCGCGCGCGATGATGCGCAGATCGACATCGGGACCGACCGGAACCTTGCGGGCGTGGACGTTCAGGATCCGCTCGCGCCCCTTGATGTCGGGGTTCGGAACGTGGATCTGGCGGTCGAAACGGCCCGGACGCAGCAGCGCGGGGTCCAGCACGTCCTTGCGGTTGGTGGCGGCGATGATGATGACGCCTTCGTTCGCGTCGAAACCGTCCATTTCCACCAGAAGCTGGTTCAGCGTCTGTTCGCGTTCGTCATTGCCGCCGCCGATGCCGACGCCGCGCGCCCGACCGACCGCGTCGATTTCGTCGATAAAGACGATACAGGGCGCCGATTTCTTGGCCTGTTCGAACATGTCGCGGACGCGGCTGGCGCCGACGCCGACGAACATTTCAACGAAATCCGACCCCGAGATGGTGAAGAAAGGCACGCCCGCCTCGCCCGCGATGGCGCGGGCCAGCAGCGTCTTACCCGTGCCCGGAGGGCCGACCAGCAGCGCGCCTTTCGGGATCTTGCCGCCAAGACGGCTGAATTTCTGCGGGTTGCGCAGGAATTCCACGATCTCCTCCAGTTCCTCCTTGGCTTCGTCGATGCCCGCCACGTCGTCGAAGGTGACGCGGCCATGCTTTTCGGTCAGCAGCTTGGCGCGCGACTTGCCAAAGCCCATCGCGCCGCCTTTGCCCCCGCCCTGCATGCGGTTCATGAAGAAGATCCACACCCCGATCAGCAGGATGAAGGGCAGCCAGACGCCCAGCAGGGACATGAAGCCCGACTGTTGCTGCGGCTCGACCCGGACCTCGACATTCCTGGCGATCAGCTGATCGGCGATTTCTTCGCCCTGGGGGCGGATCGTCGTGAACTGCTTGCCATCCTTGGTCGTCAGGCCGACCTTTTCCCCGTCGATGGTGACGCTGGAAATCTGATCGTTTTCCACCCGTTGGATGAAGTCGGAATAGCTGATCTGGCGGCTGTTCATCTGGCTGGAGCCGTCGCTGAACAGATTGAACAGCGCCAGGATCATCAGGAACAGGACCACCCAGAAGGCGATATTACGCGCGTTGCCCAAAGGCTCTCCTCCGCGGGGTTTGAAAGCTTTGACCTGAAAATAGGGATTCCGGCGCGGTGTTCAATGAGAGAACAGCATTGCGCGGAAATGTCCCAGTCCGCGGATCGGCTGCGCCGCAGGTCCGGCGCCGGTTGCGGGCAGGATGGCGGGGGCCGCGACCAGCCGGTCGCCCTGCCAGATGCCGGGGGTCGATGCGGCCTCGTCGCGGGTCAGGCCGGGGCGGCGCCAGTCCAGACCGGTCAGCGCATCATGGCCCAGAACGCGCACCTCCTGCCCCGGTTGCAGCCCGTCGAGGCGCCAGCGGTTGTCCCAGATCGCGCCGCCATCGGCACCGGCGATGGCGGCGGCGCCGCGCGGCGGCGGCGGGTTCGCGGATCATCCGCAGGCGGCTGGCGCGGCGTTCCAGAATCACGCCCTCCAGCGTGGTGCGGCCACCGGCACCGACCGCGACCATCGCATGCAGCACCTCGTCGCGCCGCGCCGGATAGTCGGACCCGGTCATCCAGCGCAGGCCGGTGACCAGGATACGGCGCCGGATTTCTTCGGGGGCGCCCGTGAAATCAGACAGTTGCAGGGAAATCCGCGCCTGATCCGTCGCGATGTTTTCCGTCGCACGGGCGGCGAACTCCTGCAGCGCAGCGCGCGCCATCGCCAGATTGGCCGCCGTCTGGCCCAGACTGGCGGCAGGGATATCCAGCGCCTCCAGCGCCTTGCGCATCCGCACCCGCTCATAATCAAGGTTCTGGTTCGAAGGGTCGTCGATCCAGCGCAGCCCCTGCCCCCGCAGCCAGTCGCGCAGTTCCTGCCGCGACAGGCCCAGCATCGGGCGCAGCCAGACCGTGCCGAAGGCCAGCCGGGATGCCGCCATCCCCGACAGCCCGTCGACCCCCGCCCCGCGCCCCAGGCGCATCAGCAGGGTTTCGGCCTGATCGTCCAGCGTATGACCCAACATCACCGCGTCCAGCCGGTTGCGCGCCGCCCAATCCGACAGCAGCCGCAGCCGCGCCTCGCGGGCCTGCGCCATCAGATTGCCGGGACCGTCCTCCCGCCGCCAATGCAGGGTTTCATGGGCCACGCCCAGATCCTGCGCCATCCGCGCGGCGAATCGCGCCTCATCCGCCGATCCGCGGCGCAAACCGTGATCGACCGTCGCCGCCATCACCCGCCGCCCGGCGGCCCATGCCGTCACCAAATGCAAAAGCGCCGCGGAATCGCCGCCGCCGGATACGGCCACGCCGACCGCCGACATATCGCCCGCCAGCCGGTTCAGCTCTGTCGAGATCCGACCGGCAAGGTCTGCCGTCATGGCAGTTCCGGCATGGATTCCGCGTCGAAAGCAGCCTCGGGGTCAAGGCTGGCCGCATCATCGCCGCCGATGGCGCCGGTGTCCCCCCGATTGCGCGGCGCAGCCGGTTGAGGCCACGCGCCGTTCCGCCTCGGCCGCCTGCGGGGCGGCGGGGAAGCGGGCCAGAATTTCGAACAGATAATAGCAGCCATCCGCCGGGCTGCCGACCTGCGACATGGCGCGCGACAGGCCCAGCAGGGCATCGGGGGCCTGCGGCCCGTTGGGGTTCGCGGCGAAACTGGCCAGCCATGCCTCGCCCGCGGCGGGCAGATCGCCCGCGCTGTCCAGCGCGGCACCGCGCAGGAACATCGCCTCTGCCGTCAGTGGCCCGCCCGCGTGGGATTGCGCGACGGCCGCGAAGAGGTCCGCAGCACGACGAAAGTCACCTTGACCGAGCACCTCCCGGGCCCGGTCGAAATCGGCTGTCTCTGCTTCGGTCGCAGCCCCCGCCGAAGGGTTCGGGGTGCCCTGCCGCGCCCTGTTCATGCCTTGCTGATCCGAACCCGGCAGCGGCGCGGAACCGCCCTGCTGCCCCAGATCCGGCGTCGTCAGCGAACCCAGATCGCAGTTCGGCTCCATCTCGCACAGGCGGAATTCGATATCGCCGATGCGGGTGGTGCCATCGCGCACGATGCGGTCGATGCGGTTTTGCAACTGCTCGGTCTGGCCGGTCAGTTGCGCCAGCCGCTGTTCCATCGCGTTCATGCGGTCAAAGGCGCTGTCGCCCCCCGCCGCCGCAAAGCCCGCAGGCCCCGAGGCGACCAGTTCCGACCGCAGCGTTTGCAGATCCGCCGTCAGCCGGCTCAGTTCCGACCGGATATCGGCCAGCGAGGCCGCCCGGTCCTGCGCATGAGCGCCCGGCGTGGCGCCAGGGCCGCCAGCGCCAGCGCCGAGACCATCAGCAACCTGCGCATCAGCTACCGAAGCCCGGGCTGACCACGGTGACGGCGCGGCGGTTTTTGGTAAAGCATTCCTCGGTCGAACAGATGGCCAGCGGGCGTTCCTTGCCATAGCTGACGGTTTTCAGACGCCCGGCAACGACGCCTTGCGAAATCAGGTATTCCTGCACCGAACTGGCGCGGCGCGCGCCAAGCGCGATGTTGTATTCGCGGGTGCCCTGTTCGTCGGCATGACCTTCGATCATGGCGCTGAAACCCTGGTTCTGGTTCATCCACTGCGCCTGACGGGCCAGGATGGCGCGCGCCTCGGGCGTCAGGCTGGACTGGTCCAGCAGGAAGTTGACGGTGTCGCCGACCTCGGCCTTGAAATATTCCGCCGTGCCCGGACCGCCCAAGACCCCGGTGCCGACCGTTCCAGCCGCACCGCCGCCCATCGCATAGGGGTCGTTCACCATGCCCCCTGCGGCTTCGCACAGGCCGCCAGCCCCAGAATCACGGCCAGAGCGGCAAATTTCATCATCTGTTTCATCGCCATTCCCATCGCGATCCCTGAGTTACGGCAGCAGCGGGCCCCAATCGGGATCCGAAGCCGCCCCGTCGAAGTTCACAGGTCGCATGTTGCGCCCGGTAATGTCCACCGAATGCAACCGCGACTGCCCGGTATCGCCCGGAGTGGTGCGCATGAACATCACGACGCGCCCATTGGGGGCCCAGGTCGGGCCTTCGTCAAGGAACGATCTCCGTCAGCATTTTTTCCTCGGAACCATCCGTGCGCATGACGCCGATATGGAACCGGCCGCCGACCTGACGGGTAAAGGCGATCAGGTCGCCGCGCGGCGACCAGACCGGCGTGCCGTAGCGGCCATCGCCAAAGCTGATGCGGCGCGGCTCTCCGCCGCCTGCGGACATGATATACAGCTGCGGGCTGCCCGAGCGGTCGGATTCAAAGACGATCTGCTTGCCGTCGGGGCTGTAGCTGGGCGAGGTTTCGATCGAGGGCGCATTGGTCAGCGCGCGCTGTGCGCCCGACCCCGCATCCATCTGATAGATATCGGTATTGCCGTTCTGTTCCAGCGAATAGACGATCCAGCGCCCATCCGGCGAAAAGCGCGGCGAAAAGCTCATGGTGCCCTGCTGCTGGCCCATCTGGCGGCTGGCAAGCGTGTTCACATCCATCAGCATGACCTGCGGGAAACCCGTGGCATAGGAGGTATACAGCAGCCGGTTGCCATCGGGCGAAAAGCGCGGGGCCAGCACCAGCGCGGAATCGTCGGTCATCCATTTGATGTTGGCGCCGTCGTAATCCATGATGCCGATGCGTTTCAGCCGGGCATTTTTCGGGCCGGTTTCCGACACGAATGCCACGCGGCTGTCGAAATAGGGGCCTTCGCCGGTCAGCCGGGCATAGACCTGATCGGCGGCCTTGTGCGCCGCGCGCCGCCAGTTGCCCGTGCTGGCATCGAATTGCATCCCGTCGCCAAGCGGCTGGCCGGAAAACACGTCGAACAGCCGGAACTTGACCACGACCTTGCCGCCCTGAACGCTGACCGCGCCGGTGACCAGCGCCTGCGCATTGATCGCCTTCCAGTCCTCATAGGCGACGGCGGCGTCGAAACCCGCCGGGCGAGCGATATGGGCGCTTTGCGGAATTTCGCGGAACAGGCCCGTGCCGGTCAGATCGGCCGCGACCAGATCGCGGACCTGCCCGACCATCTGCCCCGCGCCGCCTTCGTCGAAAAAGGTGATCGCGAAGGGCATCGGTTCGATCACCCCCTCGGTGATTTCGATCCGCAGGGGACCATCCTGCGCCAGCACGGGCGCGGCCAGACCGAACCCCGTCAGGGCGATGACAGAAGAAAGTAGAAATTGACGCAACATGAATCGGCCCTCTGGCGGTTTGGTTGCAGGTTATCGGTTCAGCGCGGCAAAGGGCAGAGCCCCGATGGCCGGCATTGTCACGAGCAGCGACGTCACGATCACATATTCGGTATCTGTGCGGGAATATCCCCGGCCTGGCGACTGTCCGGGCATGTCGCGGGCATCCACGATGCCCATCGGCAAGATATAATGTTGCAGCTCGTCTTCGGTCCGGGATGGTTCGGCGCCGTCCTGAACATGGTCAGGACAGCGGCCAGGCGCGCGACCCGCAGCCCGGTCATGCGGCTGGTTCGCCGCGGCCTGACTGGTGACGCGGATGCCGTCGGGACGGATCAGCCCGCCTGATCGGCCTGAAACGCCACATGATACATGCCACCCGGCTGGCGTTTCTGCCCGGCATGTTCGGGATCAGGGACAAAATACCTGCCCACGCATTTCCGGATCGACTGCACGGCACTTGCCGCGCCGTCCTGTTGTGCGGCAACAGGCTGCGCGACGGTCGGGGCAGGGCTTGCGATCACGGCCATCCGGTTCCGCATCCCGCCTACCTCAGCGCCGCGCCACCGCTGGCCCGGAAGTCGATGATGACATCCTTCCAGCGGTTGTATTTTTCCGGCGGCAGCTTGTAGCCGCCGCTGCGGGCCGCGCAGGCCAGAATGGCCCGGCGCGCGGCCTCATAGGCCTGATTGGCGGCGGCATCCGAACCGCCATCGTGGCCGATCATCCGCAGCGAGCCCTGTTCCGGCATGCCGTTCTGCGCCATCGCGAAACGCACGGAAACCGTGACGCGGCTGGCCTCGGTCGAGAGGGCGCCACGGTTCCAGCAGGCTTCGACCGCGATGCGGAAACCGTCCTTTTCGCCCTGGCTCAGCGGCGGGCCGCTGGCAGCAGCGCCACCACCGCCCGAGCCGCCGGAACCGGCCTGTTCGGCAGCCGCCGTTTCAGCGGCGCGACGTTCGGCGGCGGCAGCGGCCTCGCGGCGTTCGGCCTCTTGCTGACGGGCGCGGGCTTCGGATGCCTGACGTTCAGCCTCTTGTGCGGCGCGGGCGGCTTCGGCTTCGCGACGCTGTGCCGCCTCGCGTTCCTCGGCGGCGCGGGCTTCGGCCTGTTCGCGGGCGCGGGCTTCTGCCGCTTCGCGTTCGGCGGCCTCGGCTGCGGCAGCGCGGCGTTCGGCAGCGGCACGGCGTTCGGCAGCGGCCTCGCGTTCCCGCGCCTGATTTTCCTCGGCCTGACGTTGTTCTGCCTGCCGCTGTTCTGCGCGGCGTTCTTCTGCCGCACGTTCCGCTGCCGCGCGTTCCTCGGCGGCCTCGGCCTCGCGCGCGGCGGCGGCGCGGCGTTCGGCGGCGGCAGCCTGGTCCTGCTCTTCGCGCTGGCGTTCGGTTTCGCGTTCGGTTTCTGCGCGCCGTTCAGCGGCGGCGCGTTCGGATGCGGCCTGTTCCTCGGCACGGGCCAGTGCCGCCTGACGTTCGGCGGCGGCGCGCTCGGCGGCCTGCTGGGCGGCTGCCTGACGGGCGCGGGCCGCCTCTGCCAGACCGGCGGGGCGCGATTGCGGGCGCGACGATGTCACCGGCGCCAGCGCCGAACGCGGCGGCGTCACGGTCTGCGGCTGAGCGGGCGTTTCGGGCCGCGATTGCGCCGGCGTCTGCTGCGGCAGGGCCGCGCCATCGTTGGCCTGATCGGGCTGCACGGGTTGCGGCGCGACGGTCGCCACCTGCTGCGGGCGCGGCGTCGGTTCCAGATCGCTCAGATCCGGGCGGGCTTCGGGGCGGTCGTCGGGGCTGGCCAGCACCTGCGCCTGCACGTCGGGCGACGGCGGCGACATCGCATCCGGCGCGCCGGTCACGTCCTCCTCCGACGGCGGGCGGGGCTGCGCGGGGGTCGAGGCGGCGGTTTCCGCCACCGGCCCCGCCCCGCGGCGGCCGCCGCGATCGCCGGAATTCGGCTTCCGACATGGTCGAAACCGAGGTCATCCGCACGGCCTCCAGCGGCTCGGTGCGAAAGAACACGCCGCCGACCGCGACCCAACCGATCAGCCCGGCATGGGCAAGCCCGGAAACCCAGGCCCCGATGCGATCCGCGCGATCCATCACCCTAGCCGTCCATCCGCGGACCGCCCGAGTCGGTCACCAGCACGATATCGTGGAAACCCGCCGCATTCAGCGCGCCCATCACCTGCATGACGCGGGCATAGGGCAGATCGCCCGCCGCGCGCAGATAGATGCGCTGGCTTTGGCGTTCCTGCGCGACCGATTGCAGCCGCGTGATCAGTTCGTCTTCCGGGACCTCGGTGGTCATCACGACCAGCGGGCCTTCGGCGGTGATCGACACGGTCAGCGGCTCTTCCTGTTCCGACGGCACGGGCTGGGCGGCGGTGCGCGGTAGTTCCAGCGGCACGCCGACGGTCAGCATCGGCGCCGCGACCATGAACACGATCAGCAGGACCAGCATCACGTCGACGAAAGGCGTGACGTTGATTTCGGCCATCGGCTGCGTGCGCCGCCTGCGCCCGCGCCCCCGATCCTTTCTGACGACACCCGCGCCCATCTTATTCCTCGCCCAGCTGGCGCGACAGGATGGTCGAAAACTCGTCCGCAAAGGTTTCGTAATTTCCGGTGATGCGGTCGGCATCCCCCGACAGCTTGTTGTAGAAGATCACCGCCGGGATCGCCGCCAGCAGGCCAAGGGCGGTCGCGACCAGCGCCTCGGCAATGCCCGGCGCCACCACGGCCAGCGAGGTGTTTTGCGAAATCGCGATTTCCTCGAACGAATTCTTGATGCCCCAGACCGTGCCGAACAACCCGATGAAGGGCGCGGTCGAACCGACCGTGGCCAGAAAGGACAGCCCGCGCGTCAGCCGGTCGCTTTCGCGGCCGATCGCCACATTCATCGCGCGGTCGACGCGGGCGCTGGTCCCGGCGATCATGCGCCCGTCATGCGTCTGGCTGCGCTGCCATTCGCCCATGCCTGCCGCAAAGATCCGCTCGGGCGAGGTCCTGGGGCTGTCGCCGATGCGGTCGAACAGATCGTCCAGCGGCTCGCCCGACCAGAAATCGCGGTCGAACCGGTCGGCGTCACGCCGGGCCGCGGCAAAGGTGATGAATTTCTGGATGATGATCGCCCAGGCCCAGAAAGAGGCCAGCACAAGTATCACCATCACGATCTGCACCGTGATCGAGGCGCGCGCGAAAAGCGCGATCACCGAAAAATCCACTGCCTGTCCGGCTGCTGCGACTTGATCCATTGGGGTTGCCTGTCCTTTGGGCCGCTGCTGGCTGCGGCTTCTGCCCCGCCCGATAGCAGAGCGCATTTCCGGGGCAAAGCCCGCAACCCGTCAAATCTGCGTCAACTTTCGGGGGGTTGTTGCGCCGCCCGGCCAAGGGCGCATGCCGTCACCGGGGCGGCGCATCGCGGGCGGGCGCTGCGGCAAGGGGTTGTGCGGGCTTGGGAAAACCGGCGCCCCCCTGTCGCGCATCGCCCCGGTCCACCGACCGGATGCGTCGAAAATCCCGGCCGCACGGGGCCGCGATCCATGGACCCGCGATCTCAGCCCAGCCTTTCGGCCAGCCCGGCAGGCAGGCGGGCCGCCCGGCCATTCGCGCCGATACAGACCAGCGTGACGCGGCAGGTGAACAGCGCCTGCCCATCGCGCAGAACCGCCTGATCCATGACCACCCGCGCGGGCGTGGCCGAATGCAGGCTGGATGCGACGACCAGCGCATCGTCGAAACGGGCGGGCGACAGGTAATCGGCCTCGATCCGGCGCACGGCAAAGACCACGCCCTGCGCCTTCATCGCGACCTGATCGACGCCGATGTCGCGCAGCCATTCCGACCGGGCGCGTTCGATGAATTTCAGGTAATTGGCGTAATAGACGATGCCCGCCAGATCGGTGTCCTCGTAATAGACGCGGACGGGAAAGTGATGAGTCATGGCGTCTTTCTCCGGCTGTTTTCCCGCAAGGCGCGCGCAGACAGGCGCAGCGCGTGGGACGGATCATGCGCCGCCGCTGGCATCACCGGATCATAGGCCGCGCGCAACAGCGCCGCCAGTTCCGGCGAAGGCAGCACGTCCTGCGCGAATGTCAGGACCGAACGCACCGCCAGCACCTCGGCCAGGGCGCCGGGATGGGCGTCGTGCAAGGCGCCGCTCATGTTGACAAAGGTCAGGCAGGCGCGGATCGCGCCATCCTGATCGAAACGAAAGATGCGATACTGATCCGCCTGCGCCGCCGCCAGCCGCGCCACAAGACCGGGCTGGCCGGTCAGCTTTTCCAGATCGGGGACATGGTCCAGATCGGCCCAGTCCCGGACGAAGAACAGCATCATGTTCGCCCCCATCTCGGGGTCGGTATCGGTCATCGGCTGGCGGATATCGTTCAGCACCGCCTGCAACGCGCCGCGAAAGATCGCAAGGCTTTCATCCGCCAGACCAAAGATCACCGGCGCGACCGGGCGCCCCCAACGCGCGCACAGATAGCTGTCGCCGCGCGTGAACAGGCGGGCGATGGCGTCCGGGGTCAGAGCTTCCGGCGTCAGATCGGTCTGGGTCATGGGGCGCGGCCCTGTCATCTTGCGAGGTCGTCATCTTGCGAAGTCGCCCCGGTTTAGGCCAAGACCCCGCGCGGCGAAAGGCCCCCCGCCCTGATTGCAACCGGCCCTGATTGCACCCGGCCTTGCGGTTGTGGTAACCCGCTGGCAACCGCCCCCTCCGGGGCAAGCAGGCGCACCCCCGACCGCGCCACGATCAGGCGAGCCGTCACAGCCAGCCGACATTCCGCCATCAGGCCGCCCCGGAACGGACGTCCGCCGCCCCTTGTCACGGTGTTTCATGCTGCGCGATTTCATTTCCTATTACCGCCCCCACAAGCGCCTGTTCTGGCTGGATTTCAGCGCCGCCGTCGGCTCTGGCCTGCTGGAGCTGTCATTCCCGCTGGCGATCACCGGTTTTATCGACCACCTGCTGCCGCGCGGCGACTGGACGCTGACGATCATCGCCGCCTGCGTGCTGCTGGCGGTCTATGCGCTGAACACCGGGCTGATGGCGATCGTGATCTGTTGGGGCCACAAGCTGGGGATCGAGATCGAAACCGAAATGCGCGCCCGCGCCTTTGCCCATCTGACACGGCTGTCTTGGCGCTGGTATGACCGCGCCCGCACCGGCAAGCTGGTCGCCCGCGTCACCCGCGATCTGGAAGAAATCGGCGAGGTCGCCCATCACGGCCCCGAGGATCTGTTCATCGCCATCATGACCTTTGCCGGCGCGCTGGCGCTGATGGTCTGGCTGCATCCGACGCTGGCGCTGGTGACCCTGTGCATCGTGCCGCTGACGATCTGGCTGGTCGTCGTCTATGGCGGGCGCATGACCCGGACATGGCAGGAAATCTATTCCCGCGTCGGCAATTTCAACGTCCGGCTGGAGGAAGCCCTGGGCGGCATCCGCGTCGTTCAGGCCTTTGCCAATGAAAGCCATGAAAAGGACCTGTTCGCCCATGACAACCGCGCCTATCGCGCGACGAAACTGGACGCCTACCGGATCATGGCGGCGTCGATGGCGATCCATTACATGGGGCTGCGTTTCGTTCAGGTGGTGGTCATGGTCGTCGGCGCGGGCTTCGTGCTGTCGGGCAGCCTGTCGACGGGCGGCTTTGTCGGCTTTCTGCTGCTGGTCGGCGTGTTCTTTCGCCCGCTGGAAAAAATCGCCGCGGTCATCGAAACCTATCCGCGCGGCATCGCGGGCTTTCGCCGCTATCAGGAACTGCTGGCGACTGAACCGGAAATCGGCGACAGCCCCGATGCGATCACGGCCCCGGCCCTGCGCGGCGAAATCGTCTTTGACGACGTGTCGTTTTCCTATGACGAGACGCGGCCGGTTCTGCATAATGTCTCGCTGACCGTGCAGCCGGGCGAAACCGTGGCCTTTGTCGGGCCATCCGGCGCGGGCAAGACGACGCTGCTGGCGCTGTTGCCGCGCTTTTACGAACCGACATCGGGGCGGATCACGGTCGATGGCATGGCGCTGGACAGCCTGACGCTGGACAGCCTGCGCAGCCAGATCGGCATCGTCAGCCAGGATGTGTTCCTGTTCGGATCGACCATGCGCGACAATATCGCCTATGGCCGTCTTGGCGCCGGCGATGCCGAAATTCTGGATGCCGCCGCCCGCGCCCAACTGCTGCCAATGATCGAAACCCTGCCCGAGGGGCTGGATACCGTGGTCGGCGAACGCGGCGTCATGCTGTCGGGCGGCCAGAAACAGCGCGTCGCCATCGCCCGCGCCTTTCTGAAAAACCCGCCGGTGCTGATCCTGGACGAGGCGACCTCGGCCTTGGACAGCGAAACCGAACGCGAGATTCAGGCCGCGCTAGAGGCGCTTTCGGTCGGGCGCACGACGCTGGTCATCGCCCACCGCCTTGGCACGATCCGCAACGCCGACCGGATCGTGGTGATGGATCAGGGCCGCGTGTGCGAGACCGGCAGCCATTCCGGCCTGATCGCGCAGGGCGGCATCTATGCGCGGCTGGCGGGTTAAAGCAGGTCCTCGCGTGCCTGTGCGATCATGGCGCGCAGGCTGGCCATGCTCTGCTTGCCGAAAACGCCGTTATGCCCGGCGATAAAGGTGGGCGTGCCCTGCAGGCCCATGTGATCGGCCAGCAGCATCGAATGGTCCAGATGCTGCGTCACCTCGGACGCCTGCATGTCGCGGCGCAGGCGTTCCGCGTCCAGCCCGACCCGCCGCGCCGTCGCCATCACCACATTTTCCGCGACCTGTCCGCGCAGCTTCATCAGCGCGGTATGGAACGGCCAGTATTTTCCCTGTTTCAGCGACGCCAGCGAGGCGCGGGCCGCGAACACCGAACCTTCGCCAAAGACCGGCCATTCGCGAAAGACGAGGCGCAGGTCCTTGTCCTCGGATATCAGCGCGTGGATGTCGGACACCGATTCCCGGCAGAAATGGCAATTGTAATCAAAGAACTCCGTCAGCGTGACATTGCCCTGCGGATTGCCCAGAACGGGGGCGTTCGTGTCGCGCTCCAACGCCTCGCGCAGTTCGGGGGGCATGGGATTGTCATGGGCCAGCGTCGCAAAGCCGGACAGCAGGGACGCGGCGGCAAAGGCGCCGCCTGCGGCGATGATGGTGCGGCGTCTGAACATGTTGGCCCTTTCCTCTACTTGTCCGGTCGCGGGACCGGGATGCGCCAAGCGGTAGCGGGATTGGCGGCCCCTGACCAGTCAAGCCCGATCACATGATCGCAAGGCGGGCCGGACGCTCGATCAGGGCGCGGGTCAGTTCCTGATACACGCGCCCCACGGTCAGAGTCCGCCCACCCTTACCCTTTGCCTGCGCGACACGCTTGCACCGAGCCGCCCGCGTCACGCCGAATGCGCCCGGAAATCCGTTCCGCACCCGCATCGCCACAAGGCCCCCACCGGCGCCGTCACGAAACCGTCAATAAAAATTCACAGCCTGCCGGGGAATAGTTTCCGGGCTGGCGCGTCCTACCCCCTGCAACACCGGCCGTGTTGCCTATTACAAAGGACGGAACAGATGAAACCTTCGAAACGGATCCTGATGGTGTCGCTGGTCGTGGCAATGGGCCTGCCGGGGATCGCGGGCGCGGATGTCAGCCCCTTCAGCCGCTTTACCGACGGGCCAGCCCCGCAGAAAACCCAGGCGGGACAAGCCGAGCCGATGGCCGAGCGCGCTGCCCTGCGTCGCGGCAATGATGACGATGACGACGGCCCCCGCCGTGGCCGCCCCGGCCTGAAACGCAATGACGACGATGACGACGGCAGGCGGCGCGGCCGTCCGGGGATACAGCGCCATGACGACGACGATGACGGCCCCCGCCGCGGACGCCCCGGCCTGAAGCGCAACGACGATGATGACGATGGCCGCCGCCGCGTCCGCCCCTCGCGCCATGACGATGACGATGACGGGCGCCGTGGGCATGTCATCCGCCGCCACTGGCCCGCTCCGGGTCATGGCGTCATTTTCCGCCGCGACTAGAAAAACACGCGCAAGTCGCCGCATCGGGACGGATGATCACATGAAAGCGCCGGAAAGACCGGCGCTTTTTCCATGCCCTCAGCCAATCCGCGACCGCCCCAGCAGGCGCAACAGGGCGCCGCGCCCGGCCCGCAGAACCGGATAGACCAGCGCCGCACGGCGCGGCGCGCGCATCAGCCAGATCAGCGGCCCGCGCCCGCTGGACAGGGCCGACAGCAGCGCCATCGCCTCGGCCCCGTGGCACAACCGCCCGCCGTGGCGCACCGCCATGCCGCTGTCGAAATCAACCCCTTGCGCGCGCAGCTCTGCCACCCGCAGATCGCCCGAGCGCGCGTCGATCAGTTCGACCTGCCCGACCGCGCGGCGCAGGTTTATCATCCGCACATAGGACGAACACAAAGGGCATTCGCCGTCATAGAAAATCTGGATCCCCCCCGTCATCTGGTGGGTCGTCTGCTGGGTCATCTGGCGCCTCCGGCTGCGGCTTTTTGCCGTGTCGCGGGAATAACGCGGCATCGCCACACGTTATTCCGCCAGAGCCGATGATGACAGATCCCGCGCAAAGGACCGAACGCATGACACCCAATGGCCTGACCGCACCGCTTGCCCGCTGGCGCCTGCACCTGTCCCGGCCGGTTTCCGGGCAATCGCTGGCGGTGTTCCGCATTCTGTTCGGCGCGCTGATTTTCTGGGATTTCTGGCGCTTCATCCTGCACGACCGGGTCTGGCGCTACTGGATCGAGCCGGAATTCCATTTCAGCTATCCCGGTTTTGGCTGGGTCTCTGCCCCGAGCGAGCTTTGGGTCCATATTGCCTGGGCCGGTATCGGGATCAGCGCCGTGATGGTGGCGATCGGGCTGTTCTACCGGGTCGCGATCGTGGTGCTGACGCTGCTGTTCGGCTGGTTCTTTCTGATCGACGCGGCGGAATATCTGAACCATTTCTATCTGGTCCTGCTTTACGCGCTGATCCTGTGCTGCCTGCCCGCCGCGCGGGTCTGGTCGCTGGATGCGCGGCTGTTTCCGCGCCCGCAGACGGTGCTCTATGGCGCCGTCCATATCCTGCGGGTGCAGACCGAAATCATGCTGATCTTTGCCGGTCTGGTCAAACTGACCCCCGACTGGCTGGCCGGAGAGCCGCTTGGCCTGTGGATCCGCGACCGCACCGCCGGCATGTGGCTGGAGCCGCTGGCCCAGCACGACTGGCTGATCGCCGCCGCCTGCTGGCTGGTCATCGCGCTGCATGTGCTGGGGGCGCCCCTGCTGCTGTGGCACCGGACGCGGCTGGCGGTCTTCCTGATCTATTGCGTCTTTCACATGGGCAATGCCTGGGCCTTCAACATCGGCATTTTCCCGTGGCTGACCATCGCCGCCACGACGATCTTCTTTGCCCCGGACTGGCCGTCGAAACTGCTGGCCCGGTTGGGCGTCAGGCTGCCCGAAACCCCGGCCATGGCCAGCGGCGCCACCCTGCTGCCCCGTGCGGCCATGCTGGCCATGGCGCTGTGGATCGCGGTCCAGATCGCGCTGCCCCTGCGCCGCTGGCCTTTGATCCCGAGGTGCGGTGGAGCAGCGACGGCCATCGCTTTTCATGGCGGATGCGGATCTACGACCGCTTTGCCGAAGGCGTCTTTATCGTCACCGACCGCCAGACAGGTCAGCAATGGGTCGTCCATCCCGACGATTTCCTGACCATGCGCCAGACCGACAAGATGCTGGTCCGTTCCGATCTGGTCCATCAATTCGCCAATCACCTTGCCCGGATCTGGGCCGCCGAGGGGCGCGAGGTTTCCGTCCGCGCCGAGATCTGCAAATCGCTGAACGGTCGGCCCTGTCAGGACTTCATCGACCCGACGGTCGATCTGACGCAGGTCAGGGTCAACCGCTTTGGCGCGGACCCTCGGGTCGTGCCGCTGGAAATCCCGGTCTGGGGCGTCGGGCAGAACCGGCAGATCGCCGCCGCCGTTCAGTCCTCATCCCCCGATGACGAGGACGAAATCCGCGACCACAGATAGATCCCCGCCCCGGCTGCCGCCGCCCCCAGAAACAGATGGCGCGAGGTCAGGCCAAGCCGGCTTTGCGCGCTGCGCCGGTAGCGCGGATCAGAGAAACGCGTATCGGCCAGAAAGCGGCCGAACAGGTTTTCCCGGCGCGGCTTGACCGGGCGCAACCCGCGCCCAAGGGCCGGGCGGTTCAGCCTGCGGATCGCGGCGATGACGCTGCCTTCGCGCCGCAGGACACGGGCGAATTCGCGCGGATCGCAGCCCAGATGTTCGGCGATCAGATCGTTGCGGATATCCAGAATGCGCCCTTTGTCGCGGCTGCGCGTGGCCTGCACGGCCACGTCGCATTCCGTGTCGAACCCCATTGAACGCCGGTCGATATTGCTGGAACCGATGCGCAAAAAGCTGTCGTCGATGATGCTGATCTTGGCATGGACATAAATGCTGTCGCCATCGTCATCGACGGGAAACAGCATCACGAAGCGCCCATAGGGATCGGCCGCCGCAAGATCGCGCAGCATCCGGCTGCGGGTGATATGCATGGCCTGATCCTCGATCACGTTCTGCGCCGCGTCGGGGTTGATGACGACGACCTCGGGACCGTCGGGTTCCTGCAGGCGGGCATGGATGGCCCGGGTGATGCTGTCGGCGGCGAAATACTGCGATTCCAGATAGATCACATCGCGGGCGGCGCGGATGCTGTCCAGATACAGGAACTCGATCTCACCGACCGCGGGGGCATCGCGTTCAGGCGGTTCGGTGCGGGCGATGGCCACGTCGATATCGGTGAAATCGGGCCGGACGCTGTCGGGCCAGCGGTTTTCGCCGGGCTTGAATTCCTCGTCCATCGGGGCGTCATTGGCGTGTTCCCAACGCGCCCGCGACAATTCGCCAAGCGCGGCGGCGGCGGAGCCGGTCATCACGGTGGTCGCGTCATGCCAGGCCTGCGCGACCTCTCCGTCCCGGCTGCGGCGGGGATCGCCGGGCAGGTGGTCGCGCGTGTCCCACCGCCCCGCCGTCACGTCGATGCCGCCGCAAAAGGCCAGCGAATCGTCGATCACCACGATTTTCTGGTGATGGCAGGCCCCGATCGGGTGACGCCCGTCAAAGGCCAGATGCACCTGATCGGGCGACAGGAACTTGATCTGCAAGGCGGGCATCACGCCGCCGGGCGCGATCAGGGCGCCGCCGCTCCATTTCAGCAGATAGATGTCCAGCCCTTCGTGCTGATCGACCAGCGCGTCCAGAAAGGGGCCGATCTGGTTCGGATAGCCGTCCGGCGCATTGCCTTCGGCATCGCTTTCGCCGGGCAGCATCTCGATTTCGAAATCGAAATCCCAACCGATCAGCGTGACCAGCCGCCGCGCCTTCAGCAGCGATTCACGCAGGGCGCGGAAATAATCCGCGCCGTCGATGATGACCGCGAAACGGTCAGCCTTTTCGATACGCCAGCAGTTGTGATCCGGCGCGAAAGTGAAATCAGTCATGACGGGTTCAAAGCCTTTGGGATGCCTCAGCAAGGCAACCGGCAGCGCCGCGATGGGTTCCCGCCCGCGACATGCGAAAGGGGCCGGGAAGGTCCCGGCCCCCTGCCCCATACGCGACCGTCACAGCATGAAATAGCCGCGTGCAAAGCTGATCGGGTCGTCGAAATGGATCGAGAAATCCGCCTGCCCGTCGCCGTTCACATCCCCGTAAACCAGCGTCTGCCCCGAGACGTTCTGATAGCGCAATTCCCCCGCCGAACCCGAAAACGCCGCCGCTCCGATGAACGAAAACGCCTGATCCCCGGCGATGGCGGTATTCGCGTCGATGCCGCGCAGGTCGATACGGTCGCCCGCCGCACGGTCGAAATCGAAAATCGTATCGCGCGTCGCGGCGGTCACGCCGGAATCGCTCAGCGCGTTGAAAACAAAGACATCGGCGCCCGCCCCGCCATAGAGCGCATCCTTGCCCGCGCCGCCGACCAGCGTGTCATTGCCAAGCCCGCCAACCAGACGGTCGTTGCCCGCGCCCCCGACCAGCCGGTCATTGCCCGCCCCGCCGTTCAGCACATTGGCGCCGGCATTGCCGGTGATGATATTGTTCAGCGCATTGCCCGTGCCGTTCAGCGCGGCCGTGCCCGTCAGGTTCAGGTTTTCGACATTCGCGGTCAGGGTGTAGCTGATCGTGCTGCGCACCGTATCGGTGCCCGCGCCGGCGAATTCGACCACGCGGTCACCGGCGTTATCCACGACATAGATATCATTGCCCGCGCCGCCGCGCATCGTATCGGCACCCGCGCCGCCATTCAGGGTATTGTTCGCGGCATTGCCGACAATCAGATTGGCCAGCGCATTGCCCCTGCCATCGATCGCCCCCGCGCCCATCAGGCTGAGGTTTTCGACATTCGCGGTCAGGGTATAGGTGACATGGGCCTGAACGGTGTCGGTGCCCTGACCCGCCCCTTCGATTACGCGGTCGCCGGCATTATCGACGACATAGATGTCATTGCCGATACCGCCGCGCATGGTGTCCGCGCCCGCGCCGCCGTTCAGGGTGTCGTTGCCCGCGCCGCCATTCAGGGCGTCGGCGCCCGCACCGCCGTTGATGAGGTCGTGGGCCGCCCCGCCCGACAGCACGTCATTGCCGCCATTGCCGCGAATCACATCGTTAAAGCGCGTGCCGACATAGGTATCATTCCCGACCGAGCCGTTGACGATATGCGCCTCTGCCCACAGAAACCCGTTCAGCGCGGCGGGATTGGCGCTGCCGGTGGAATCATGCCCGCCGCCCATCAGGCCCAGAACGACATTGTGGAAATCCCCCGTCGTCCCCGCCGGGTTCGAAATGTTCAGCCCGGTGATCTCGATCGCGGTGCTGACATTGGTGATCCGCCCCGAGGCATCGCGCGTGAACCCGCCCGTGCCCGCATCATAGCTGTTGCCAAGCGTCGCCAGCCGGATCGAATTCATCGACCCGCTGAGCGTATGGGTCGCGAAATGGTAGTTCAGATTGGTGCCGTCGACGATGATCGCCTGCGTATTGACGGGGTTCGGCGCCTGTTCGTCCAGCAGCAGCAGTTGCGGGCCATTGAACTGGCTGGCGCCGCCCGGGAACAGCGGCCAGCCGGTCTGGCTGAAATCGTTGAAAAAGGCGTTGTAATCGACGTTGAAATTCACGCCGCTTGCGGACAACAGGTTGATGGTAATGGCCATGTCAATTTCCTTGTTCAGGCTTGCGTGTTCATGCGCGAAGCGCGTCAAAAGCTCATCGTCAGGACCGCGCGGGCGTTGAAGCCGGGGCTGGGGCTGGTGTTCAGATATTGGGTCAGGTTCTTGTCGAAAATATTGTTCAGCGCGATGCTGGCATCCAGCCCTTCGCGGATGCGGTATTGGCCGAACAGATCCAGCGTTTCATGGGCTTCGCTGGAAAAGGCGGCGGTGCTGCTGTCTTCACCGCGCGCCCCGACCAAGGTCAGCCGCGCCCCCGCCCGCCAGCGTTCGTCCGGCGCGCGCAGACCCGCCGTCAAGACCATGCGCCAGGGCGGGATCTTGGGCTGCAGGGCATTGTCCGAAGGGTAGAACAGGATACCTTCCAGATCCTCGTTGCTGCGCCTTTCGCCGTCCAGATACTGGCCGTTCAGGCTGGCGAAAAAGCGGTCAGGATCATAGTTGGCCTCGATTTCGACGCCGCGGATGCGGACCTTGGCGATGTTCAGATATTGATAGGCGCCATACAGCCCGTGCAGCACCAGATCCTGATCGATGTAATCGCTCACATCGTTCTGGAACACCGTCAGCCGCGTCGTCAGAAAATCGCCCGGCGCCAGCAGGTCACCGTGGCGGAGCGTCACACCCGCTTCGATGGTGCGGGCGATTTCGGGGCGCAGGTCGGGGTTGGGCAGGAACTCTCCGCTGACGGAACCGGGGTGAAAGCCCTCGATCAGGGTTTCGGTCAGCGAAGGCGCGCGGAACCCCTGCGCATAGCTGAGGTGGAATGTGGTCGTGTCATTCGGCGTCAGGCCGATGGTCAGCTTGGGCGAAAAGCGGTCGCCATCGACGCTGTGGCGGCTGTTTTCAAGGCTGTAGCTGTCGTAACGCAGCCCGCCGATGACCTGCAACCACGGGGAAACCGTGACCCGATCCTCGACAAAGGCGCCCCATGCCAGACGGCGGCCGGGCGGGGTCAGGTCCTGGCTGGTGCCCAGATCGTCGATGGTGCGCACGCGGTCGCGATAGGCGTCGATGCCGAATGTCAGCTCGTGATCCAGTTCGCCGGTCTGGAAACGCGCGGTGTTATGGGCGTCGATGCCAAAGGTCTGCACGCGAAAGGATTGTTCCAGCTGATCGCTTGCGGGCCGCATCTGGTCCAGCTGCGTGCTGGTCCAGTAGCCGCGCAGCGTCACATCCCAGAAATCGCTGTCGGGCGAGGTCCAGCGATAACCCGCCGTCACCGTGTCGACCGTGGCATCGGTATCGCGCATGGTGCCGGTGCCCGCGACGAAGCTGTTCAGATAGCGGCTGGCGGACAGGCTGATCTCATGCCCCTCGGCGGGACGAAAGACGCCCTTGACCAGACCCGAGCGCATCTCCTGACCCGAGGCGACCTTGCTGCCATCCCCGGCCGTGTAGTCGCGGAGGTCCAGAATGGTGCCTCCGGCCAGAAACTCGGCCCGGTCGCCCATGCGCATCGCGCCGATCAGGTTGACCGTCGGGCCGGGGCCGTTGTTGTCCAGCGTACAGCGCAGCCGCCCGCCCCGGTCGGCGCCATCGGCGATGATATCGGCGGGGTCCAGCGTCACCATATTGACGACGCCGCCAATCGCGCCGCTGCCATTGACCATCGCGCCCGGCCCGCGCATGACCTGCACGGATTTCAGCATCTCGGTATCGGTGTAAAAGGTGCCGTTGGCGCCGTGGCCGCTTTTCTGGAAATTCTGCCGCGCGCCATCGACCAGAACATTCACGCGGCCGAAATCCTGCAGGCCCCGGATATTGACCGCGACCCCCGGCCCGTCGCCCGTGGCCTGAGTTGAAACGCCCGGAATATCGGTCAGGATCTGCGGCAGATCCGCACCCGGATAACGCAGCGCCAGTTCCTGCGCATCCATCGTCGAGGCGGCATTCAGCCCCTCTTCATCCCCGGCGGAAACGCTGACGATGACGCGGTCCAGAATCACGACGCCTTCCGCCTGATCCTGCGCGGCCAGTAGCGCGGCCCCCGCCGGACCCAGTGCCAGCGCCCCGATCAGAATACCCGTGGCCTTGCGTGCTGAGGGTTTCATCCGGCCTTCCCTATCATGTTCGGGGGCGCGACGACCGCGCCCCCGGATATCCGTCACAGCAGGAACTGCGCGCGGGTCAGCGCCAGCAGATCGTCCAGCATGATCGCGAAATCCGCCCGACCGTCGCCATTCACATCGCCATAGACAAAGGTGTCGCCATTGGCGATCTGATAGCGCAGCTCTCCGGCGGTGCCGGAAAACGCGGTCGTGCCGACAAAGGCAAAGGCCTGATCCCCGGCAAGGCCGGTGTTGGCGTCGATACCGCGCAGGTCGATGCGGTCGCCCTCGGCGATGCTGAAGTCAAAGATCGTGTCACGACCACCCGCGACCGCCCGCGATTCGGTGATGTCGTTGAACACAAAGACATCGCGCCCGGTCCCGCCGAACAGGTTGTCCGCGCCCAACCCGCCGATGATGCGGTCGTCGCCCGCGCCGCCCAGAATGCGGTCGGCACCGGCGCCGCCGAACAGGGTGTCATTGCCCGCACCGCCCGACAGCGTGTCATTGCCCGCACCACCGGCCATGCGGTCGGTGCCGATCCCGCCGTTCAGCGCGTCGTTGCCCGCGCCGCCGTTCAGCGTGTCATTGCCCGCACCGCCCAACAGCGTGTCATTGCCCGCGCCGCCGTTCCAGCATATTCGCCGCATCATTGCCCGAAATCCGGTTGGCCAGCCCGTTGCCCACGCCGTTGACCGAGGCGTCGCCGACCAGATTCAGATGCTCGACATTGGCGGTCAGGCGATAGCTGACCGTGCTGCGCACCGTGTCGATGCCGGCATTGGCGAATTCGATGACGACATCGCCGGCATTGTCCACGACATACAGATCATCGCCCGCGCCACCCGCCATGCGGTCGGTGCCGATCCCGCCGTTCAGCGTGTCGTTGCCCGCGCCGCCGTTCAGCGTGTCATTGCCCACGCCGCCGATCAGCAGGTTCGCACCGGCATTGCCGATGATGACATTGTCCAGCGCATTGCCCGTGCCGTTGATATCGGCCGAACGCATCAGCGACAGGTTTTCGACATTCGCGGCCAAGCTGTAGCTGACGATGCTGCGCACCGTGTCGATGCCGGCATTGGCGAATTCGACGACCCGGTCGCCCGCATGGTTGACGAAATAGACATCGTCGCCCAGGCCGCCGCGCATCGTATCGGCCCCGATCCCGCCATTCAGCGTGTCGTTTTCGGGCGAGCCGACCAGCAGGTCATCGGCCGCGGTGCCGGTGATCAGGCTGCCGTCCACATCCTCGACCGCGATCAGGAAGCTGTCGGTATAGCTGCCGCCGCGCCCGTCCGACACGGTCACCGTCACCTGATGCGAGACCTGGCTTTCGTAATCCAGCGCCCCGTTGACGATCAGTTGCGTTTCGCCATTGACCCGGCGCAGCGCAAACAGCCCGCCCGCATCGTCATCCAGCGTATAGCTGAGCGCGTCGTCATCGTCATCGCTGCCCGTCAGCACGCCGATCACCGTGCCCAAGCGCGAATTCTCGCGCACCGTGGACGATGACAGCTCGATCCCGTCCGGTGCGGTATTTTCGACCGGATCGTTGACGATGACGGTGACATCCTTGTCAAAGCTGTTGCCCCAGCTGTCGGTGACACGCAGCGTCACCGTGTAGCTGTCGGCCGACAGCGGCGCATCGCCCGTCACCACAAGCTGGCTGCCTTCGACCCGGAAACGTCCGCCCGCATCGGTGACGATGGCAAAGCTGTGGGTTTCATCCGCGTCGCGGTCAACCGCGGTCAGGTCGCCGACAACGGTCCCGGCCACCGCCGAACCCGCCACGCCGTCACCGCCCAGTTCCAGATCGGTCGGGGTGTAATTGGCAACGTGGTTGATGAAATCATAGGTCAGGTTGTCGAAACGCAGCAGCTCGACATTCAGCAGCGTATCGGAACCCGTGCCGCCCGTGCGGCTGTCGGTGACGACCAGCGGCGCCCCGCCCGTGCCGCCGGTAAAGCTGTAGCTGCCGGTCGGCCCGCCGAAGACGCCGTCAAAGACCACGGTATCAATGCCGTCGCCGCCGTCCAGCGTATCATTGCCGCCGCCGCCTTCGATCGTGTCGTTGAAGCGGCTGCCGACAAAGACATCGGCGAATTCGGACCCGATGAAATGCTGGCGATATTCACCAAGCGCCTCGGCATAGGCGTCCAGACGCGCCTGCGGGGCGCTGCCGCCATACATATGGGCGATGACGAAATTATGGACGGCGCCGTTCGCCTCGATCTCGGCTTCTTCGGTGGCGTCGTTCGGCCGGGCATTGGCGAAATCCAGCCCCGTGATGCGCAGTTCGACATTGCCGCCGGTATACCAGCCGTTGGCGTCATAGCTGCCGCTGCCGCGCGTGCCGTATTCGATGGTGTCGATCTGGCCCCAGACCGTGTGGGTGTTGAAGTAATACTCCAGATACCCGCGCGCCAGAACATAGGGAGAGGTCGCGCCGGTGCCATAGCCCAGCATCACCTCGGTCCCGTTGAAATCCGGGCCATTGTCAAAGGCCGGCATGGTGCCGCCCTCGACATCCTCCAGAAAACCGCCCCGGATGAAGGCGTCGAAATCCATGCCGCTGCTGGCGGTCGAGGCGTCGATGGTGATCGCCTCGGGTTGTTCGGGCTCGCTTGCGGGTTCGGTCACTGAAACACTCAGCTCCTTTTCAAAGGTGTTGCCTGCCCCGTCCGTCACACGGACGCGCAGGGCATAATCACCCTGGGTCAAGGCCCCCGCAACCTGAATCCCGCCGTCGCCGATGCTGAACAACCCGCCCGCATCGTCCAGCAACTCGAAACTGTGGCTGTCCGACGCATCGCGGTCGGTGACCTCGAACAGGCCGATCATGTCGCCGATATTCGCATTCTCGGCGATTTCCGACAGGGTCAGGGCGAGGTCGGTCGGCGTGTAATTGGGGCGGTGATTGACGAAATCATAGGTCAGGTTGTCGAATTTCAGGATCTCGACATTGGTCAGCGTCGCCGTGCCCGTGCCATCCTCCCGGTTGTCCGTGACGACCAGAGGCGCGCCGCCCGTCCCGCCGGTAAAGCTGAAGCTGCCCGTCGGCCCGCCAAAATTGCCCGCGAAATAGACCGTGTCGATGCCGTCGCCGCCGTCGATCACATCATCGCCGCCGCCGCCCGACAGCGTGTCATTGCCCGCACCGCCGTTGATCGTGTCGTCATGGATGCTGCCGACATAGACATCCGCCCCGTCCGAGCCGATGAAATTCTGCGAATAGCCGCCCAGAAATCCGTAGACGCTGGCGACCGAGGCCGCGCCCCCGGTCGAGAAATAGCCCCACAGATCCATGACCGGATTGGAAACCGTCCCGCTCGACGCGCCGGTGCCGCCGGGCACGGCGATATCGAAACCGCTGATCGTGACGCGGCTGTCCAGCCCGGTCACGCGACCTTCCGGCCCGGCGCCTTCGGTGCCGGTCGTCTCTCCGTCCACCCAATAGCCCAGAACGATGGAATCGATGCTGCCCGACAAGGCATGCGGAAAAGAGGTGCCGTAATGGATCCAGTAATAGGCCAGATCCGCGCCTTCGATCAGGACGCGCGCGTCCGTGCCGCTATAGTCGAACACCAGCTGAGAGCCGTTCATCGCATATTGCTGGCCGAACAGCGTGTCAAACGCGCCGCCATAGAATTTGTAACTGCCCGTGCCGGGCATGAAATCGGCGATATAGCTGGCCCAATCGACCCCATCGCCAACCTGCGAGGCGTCGATGGTGATCACGGTCTGGGTCGCCGCTGTGGCAGTGATTCCGCCGGTTTCTTCCAGTTGGCTCTGCAGGGTCACGACGACTTTCTCCTAAAGATGTCACAGCAGGGGGATGTGGTCGCGGCCGGTAACGGTTCGCCGCAGCATCTGCGGCAGTCCTGCAAGGAAATCGGGCGGCGCACCAACATGATTCAAACCGATAGACGTCCCGGTGCCGGTTGCGACCGGTCTGCGCGAGGCATGCTTGCGTTGTTGGGTGAGCCCGTCCATACCGCCGCCAAAGGGGCGCCTGGATCAGACGGACCTGCCTGACGTTCCCATCTAAGTGAACAAACCAAGCATTTTAGTCAAGTACGCACGATCTTGCGCGGCCTGTCGAAATGGTCATGTCCGTCAGGGCTGGCACGGCCTAGAACTCCAGCCAGCTGCCGATTTTCAGCGCGGGTTCGCCATCGCCCGACACCGGGGCGATCACGCCCAGCTCGACCTTGGCCGGACCGGCGATATCCTGCACGACCGAACCCGCCAGCTTGGCCGAAAAACCGCTGTCCTTGCGCTGTTCCAGCCGTAACTGGGTGATCAGCATGATCGCGGCGCGCGGCTTCAACCCAAGCGTCAGATCGGCCTTGGCGCTGGTTTCGGGCGTCAGATAGCTGACGCTGACGCCGGGCGCCTGCCATTCGGTCCGCATCTCGCCCGCAACCTTGATGCGGGTGTCGACCGTCATCCAGCCACCCCCTGCAAAGCGATCGAACCCCCTGCCCCAATGGGCCGAGATCTGGCCCACCGGCACGGTCTGGCCGTCCCGCCGGATCGCGCCGATACCGGACGCGACCGACACGCGGTCCGGTCCCTGCCCGTTGTCCAGCACGCGCTGAAACCACAACAGGGCGCTGGTTTCGTCCTGATCGGCATGGCCCAGTTCAAGCCCGACGGTGTGGCGCGGCGACAGGCCATATTCGGCATAGAGGCTGGTATAACGGTCGTCCTCGCGGTCCTGTTCGACCGACAGCGACAGAAAGGTCTTGCCCGTCTCGCGCGCCCAGGGGCCTGCGGCGACGGTATGGGTTTGGGTGAGCAGCAAAAGGACAAGGCAACATACCCGGCGCGTCCGCATCCCGAACCCCTTATTGATCTATAGGTCCGCATTATGGCAAATCGCGGTTGCATTCCATCCACCAAAATCAACCAAATCGCCCGCGTGACATTCGCGCTGCACCGCAGGCGAAAACAAAAAAGCCCCGGCAGTTGTGCCGGGGCTTTCCGATGCAAAGGGCCGAGCGATCAGCCGCGTTCTTCGATGATGACGGCCAGATGCGGGATCTTGGCGACCATGCCGCGGATCGCGGGCGTGTCTTCCAGCTCGCGGGTGCGGTTCATCTTGTTCAGGCCCAGACCTTTCAGCGTTTCGCGCTGGATGGCGGGGCGGCGGATCGGCGAACCGATCTGTTTGACGACGATGGTTTTAGCCATTGTGCCTCTCCTTACGCTTCGACAGCGGCTTCAGCCGGCTTGTCGTTCGAGGGCAGGATGTCCGCAACCTTCTTGCCGCGACGTTGCGCGACGCTGCGCGGGCTGGCTTCGCCTTTCAGGCCGTCCAGCGTGGCACGGATCATGTTGTAGGGGTTCTGCGAACCAAGCGATTTCGCAACAACGTCCTGCACGCCCAGCATTTCGAACACGGCGCGCATCGGACCACCGGCGATGATCCCGGTCCCGGCAGGCGCCGTGCGCATCACGACCTTGCCAGCGCCGTGACGGCCTTCGATGTCGTGGTGCAGGGTGCGGCCGTCGCGCAGCGGGACGCGGACCAGATTGCGGCGGGCCTGTTCGGTCGCCTTGCGGATCGCTTCCGGGACTTCCTTGGCCTTACCCTTGCCAAAGCCGACACGGCCGCGCTGATCGCCGACGACGACCAGGGCTGCAAAGCCAAAGCGCTTACCACCCTTGACGGTTTTCGACACACGGTTGATCGCGACCAGACGATCGGCGAATTCCGGGGTTTCTTCGCGCTCTTCGCGGCGGCCCCGGCGGTTTTCACGTTCTGCCATCAGGCATTCCTTTTCAGGTGGCGCGTTTGGCGCCGTTTCATTCAATCCAGGTGGGCGCCCCATTGGGACGCCCCCGGATCATCGGGGCGGCGTTTCCGCCACCCACAAGGATCAGAACTTCAGACCGCCTTCGCGGGCTGCGTCAGCCAAGGCCTTGACCTTGCCGTGGAACAGGAAACCGCCACGGTCGAAGATGACTTCTTCGACACCGGCTTTTTTCGCACGTTCCGCGATCGCCGCGCCGATCTTGGCGGCGGCTTCGACGTTGTTCTTGCCGACCACGCCCAGATCTTTTTCCAGCGTCGAGGCGGCTGCCAGCGTCACACCTTTGCTGTCGTCGATCAGCTGAACGCTGATGTTTTTCGACGAGCGGTGAACCGACAGACGCGGACGACCATCCGAGATCGCGCGCAGTTTGTTCCGAACGCGCAGACGGCGCTTCTGGAACAGTTCTCTTTTGTTCAGTGCCATTTTTGCGTCCCTTACTTCTTCTTGCCTTCCTTGCGGAAGACTTGCTCACCCTTGTAGCGGATGCCCTTGCCCTTGTAGGGCTCGGGGCGGCGCCACTCGCGGATGTTCGCAGCCACCTGGCCGACGACCTGCTGATCAATGCCTTCGACAACGATCTCGGTCTGTTTCGGCGCGGTGATGGTCACACCCTCGGGGGTTTCGAAGTTCACGTCATGCGAATAACCCAGAGCGAGCTTGAGGGTCTTGCCCTGCATCGAGGCGCGGTAACCGACGCCCTGAATTTCCAGCTCTTTCTTGAAGCCTTCGCTGACGCCGACGGTCAGGTTCTCGACCATCGAGCGGGTCATGCCCCACTGCTGACGGGCGCGTTTCGACAACCCGCGCGGGGTCACTTTCACGGCGCCGTCTTCCAGCGACAGGGTCACGTCATCGGTCGCGGTGAAGCTGCGGGCGCCTTTCGGGCCTTTGACTTCGATCGTCTGACCTTTGATTTCCGCGGTCACGCCTTTCGGGAGGGCGACCGGTTTCTTACCAATCCGAGACATCTCTGCCCTCCTTAGAACACGGTGCAGAGCACTTCGCCGCCGACATTGGCATTGCGTGCTGCTGCATCAGACATGACACCTTTCGGGGTCGACACGATGGAAACGCCCAGGCCGTTGCGGACCTGCGGGATTTCCTTGACCGAGGCGTAGACGCGACGGCCGGGCTTGGACACACGGGCCAGCTCACGGATGACCGGGGTGCCTTCGTAGTATTTCAGGCTGATTTCCAGCTCGTTATGGCCGGCATCGGTGGTCACCGATTCATAGCCACGGATGTAGCCTTCTGCCTTCAGCACATCCAGCACCCAAGCGCGCAGCTTGGAGGCAGGCGTGCGAACGGTCGATTTGCCGCGCATCTGTGCGTTGCGGATGCGGGTCAGCATATCGCCGAGAGGATCGTTCATCGACATATTGCCCCCTTACCAGCTCGATTTGACCATGCCGGGAACCTGACCGAACGAGCCCAGCTCGCGCAGCATGATCCGCGACAGTTTCAGTTTACGGTAATACGCATGCGGACGGCCGGTCAGTTGGCACCGGTTGTGCAGGCGCGTGGCCGAGGAGTTGCGCGGCAGTTCAGCCAGTTTCAGGCTGGCCTTGAAGCGCTCTTCCATCGGCAGGGACTGGTCGTGGATGACCTCGTTCAGCGAAGCACGCTTGGCGGCATACTTCTTGGCAAGACGTTCGCGCTTTTTCTCGCGCTCGATCATGGATTTCTTAGCCATATCTTCTTTCCCCCGCGATCAGCTGTTGAACGGCATGTTGAAATGCTTCAACAGCGACTTCGCTTCCGCGTCGGTCTTCGCGTTGGTGCAGATGATGATGTCCATCCCCAGAACTTCGTCGACCTTGTCGAAGTTGATTTCCGGGAACACGATATGCTCTTTCAGGCCCATGGCGTAGTTGCCGCGACCGTCGAAAGAGGTGCCCTTGACGCCGCGGAAGTCGCGGACGCGGGGCAGCGCGATGTTGATCAGGCGATCAAGGAATTCATACATCCGGTCGCCGCGCAGGGTCACCTTGCAGCCCAGAGGCATTTCTTCGCGAACACGGAAACCCGCGATCGAGTTCTTCGCCTTGGTGATGACAGCCTTCTGACCCGCGATCAGCGACAGCTCTTCCGCGCCTTGCTTGACCTTTTTGGTGTCTTTCACGGCTTCGCCGATGCCCATGTTCAGGACGATCTTGTCCAGACGCGGGATCTGCATGTCGTTTTTATAGCCGAATTCTTCCTTCATCGCAGCGCGAATGACGTCGCGATACTGCGTTTTCAGGCGCGGCGTGTAATTTGCTTGGTCCAGCATCAGATCACATCCCCGGTCGTCTTGGCGAAACGGACCTTCTGATCGCCTTCCACGCGGAAGCCGACACGGGTCGCTTTGCCGTTCTTGTCCAACAGAGCCAGATTCGACAGGTCGATCGGCATCGCTTTCGCGATCCGGCCACCCTGGCTGGTCTGGGTCTGACGCTGGTGACGGATGGCGATGTTGATGCCATCGACCACGGCCTTGTTGTCCTTGGGGAACACGGCGGTGATTTCACCCTGCTTGCCTTTGTCCTTGCCGGCCAGCACGACGACCTTGTCGCCCTTTTTCAGCTTGGCAGCCATTACAGCACCTCCGGCGCAAGCGAGATGATCTTCATGAAGTTTTTCGCACGCAGCTCACGCACGACCGGGCCGAAGATACGGGTCCCGACCGGCTCACCCTGGTTGTTCAGGATGACGGCGGCATTGCGGTCGAAACGGATCGAGGTTCCGTCTTCGCGCTTCACTTCTTTTGCGGTGCGAACGACGACGGCCTTGCGGACGTCACCCTTCTTCACCCGGCCCCGCGGGATGGCTTCCTTGACGGACACGACGATAATGTCGCCCACCGACGCATAGCGACGGTGCGAACCACCCAGGACCTTGATGCACTGAACCCGGCGTGCGCCGGAGTTGTCAGCAACATCCAGATTGGTCTGCATCTGGATCATTTGGTTTCTCCCGACCTTTGGGGACTGCCACTTGCAGCCCCAGGGTTTCGATCATTTCTGATCTGTGATGATGGACTTATGCCGAAGCAGCTTCGTCCGTCAGGACAGTCCAGCGTTTCGTTTTCGAGATCGGCGCGCATTCGATGATGCGAACGATATCGCCGGTCTTGAACTGGTTTTCCGCGTCATGGGCGCGATACTTCTTGGTGCTGCGGACAATTTTATCCATCAGCGGATGCTTGAAGCGACGCTCGACCAGAACGGTGACGGTCTGTTCGTTTTTATCGCTGACAACCTTGCCTTGCAGGATGCGTTTGGGCATGGGCCGGGCTCCTTAGTTCGACGCCGCGGCTTCCGCCGCTTTCTGGTTCAGAATGGTTTTCACACGGGCAACGTCACGACGGACGGTGCGCATGCGGGCGGTCGATTCGAGCTGGCCAGTGGCCTGCTGAAAGCGCAGGTTGAACGCTTCCTTTTTCAGCGACAGAAGCTGCTCACGCAGTTGTTCCGGCGACTTTTCTTTCAGTTCCTGCGCTTTCATGCGCCTCTTCCTTTCAACATCACCGGAGAGCCCCTGATTGCCAGGGCCACCCTGATTCCCGGTGGAGCTTCATGATGAAGCTGTGCCTATAGGCGGAATTCCCAGCAATGACAAGGGAATTCGTGGGGCCGTTGTCACGGATGACAGCGCGCAGGCCGATGACGCCGAATCGTCATTACAAGGTGTCACAGCAGTTGCCGTCATCACCTTCAACTATCTGATGTCGTCCGATGCGGGAACAGAGCCTGCGTCGGCCAATATCGTTCCGCAAAGCATTCAAGACTTGCAAAATAACGCCATCAACCTGATCTGCGGCTCCCTGTCCTGAAACAGTGCTGATGAAAGGCGTCAAACTGAAAAGCCCCGCCGGATCCGGCGGGGCTTTTCAATCCTGCAAGGCGTAGGGTGGGGTTAAACCCCACCTTACTTACCAATCTTCGCGGGCAACGATGCGGGTCAGGACCGGCAGCTTCATCGCGCCAAGGCGCAGGGCCTCGCGGGCGATGGTGTCGTTGACGCCGTCGATCTCGAACATGATCCGGCCGGGGTGGACGCGGGCGGCCCAGAAATCGACCGAGCCCTTACCTTTACCCATCCGCACTTCGGTCGGTTTACCCGTGACCGGGACATCCGGGAAGATGCGGATCCAGACACGACCCTGACGCTTCATGTGGCGGGTGATCGCGCGGCGGGCAGCTTCGATCTGACGCGCGGTGACGCGCTCGGGTTCGATGGCTTTCAGCGCGTAGGAGCCGAAGTTCAGGTTGAAGCCGCCCTTGGCTTCGCCATGGATACGGCCCTTGAACTGTTTGCGGAACTTGGTCCGTTTCGGTTGCAGCATGTGCTTTTACTCCTTAGCGAGCGTCGCGGTCGCGACGCGGGCCGCGCGGTGCGGGGCCATCCTGAGCTTCGGACGCACGGCGATCATGGGCCTGCGGATCATGTTCCATGATCTCGCCTTTGAAGATCCAGACCTTGATGCCGATGATCCCGTAGGTGGTCGAAGCTTCGGACAATGCATAGTCGATGTCGGCGCGCAGCGTGTGCAGCGGAACACGACCCTCACGATACCATTCGGTCCGTGCGATCTCGGCACCGCCAAGACGGCCACCGACATTCACGCGGATCCCCAGAGCCCCCATGCGCATGGCGTTCTGCACGGCGCGCTTCATGGCGCGACGGAAGGACACCCGGCGTTCCAGCTGCTGGCCGATGGATTCTGCAACCAGTTGCGCGTCCAGTTCCGGCTTGCGGACTTCGACGATGTTCAGGTGCAGTTCCGAATCGGTCAGGTTCGCCAGCTTCTTGCGCAGGGTTTCGATATCGGCGCCTTTTTTGCCGATGATGACACCCGGACGCGCGGCATGGATCGTGACGCGGCATTTCTTGTGCGGACGTTCGATGATGACGCGGCTGATGCCGGCCTGCTTGGCATCCTTGCGGATGAACTCGCGGATCTTCAGATCCTCGAGCAGCAGATCGCCATAATCCTTGTCATCCGCATACCAGCGGCTGTCCCGAGTGCGGTTGACCTGGAGGCGCATCCCGATGGGGTTGACCTTCTGTCCCATTACGCGTGCTCCTCGACCTGACGCACCTTGATGGTGATTTCCGAAAACGGCTTCATGATCTTGCCGTAACGGCTCACGGGCGCGCGGACGACCGCGTTTCATGACCAGGTTCTTGCCGACCCATGCTTCGGCGACAACCAGGTTGTCGACGTCGAGACGGTGGTTTTCCTCGGCATTGGCGATGGCCGACTGAAGGCATTTCTTCACGTCGCCAGCGATACGCTTTTTCGAGAAGGTCAGATCGGCAAGCGCCTTGTCGACCTTCTTGCCGCGGATCATCGCAGCCACGAGGTTCAGCTTCTGGGGCGAGGTGCGAAGCATCTTGATCTTCGCAAAAGCCTCGTTATCCGCCACGCGGCGCGGATCTTTTCCTTACCCATGACGATTATTTCCTTTTCGCTTTTTTATCGGCGGCGTGACCGTAATAGGTCCGCGTCGGCGAATATTCACCGAACTTCTGGCCGATCATCTCTTCCGAGACGGTCACCGGGATGTGCTTGTGGCCGTTGTAGACCCCGAAGGTCAGACCAACGAACTGCGGCAGGATGGTCGAACGACGCGACCAGATCTTGATCACATCCGATTTTCCCGACTCGCGCGCTTTTTCCGCTTTCTTCAGCAGATAGGCGTCGACGAAAGGGCCTTTCCAAACAGAACGTGCCATGGATTAACGCCCCTTCTTCGCATTGCGCGACCGCAAGATGTATTTGTCGGTCGATTTGTTCGAGCGGGTTTTCTTGCCCTTGGTATCCTTACCCCAGGGCGTCACCGGCGTACGGCCACCCGAGGTGCGGCCCTCACCACCACCATGCGGGTGGTCGATCGGGTTCATCGCGACACCGCGAACGCTCGGGCGGATGCCCTTGTGGCGGTTGCGGCCTGCCTTGCCAAAGTTCTGGTTCGAATGGTCGGCGTTCGACACGGCGCCGATGGTCGCCATGCATTCCTGACGGACCAGACGCAACTCGCCCGAGGACAGGCGGATCTGTGCATAGCCACCGTCACGGCCGACGAACTGGGCATAGGTGCCCGCCGAACGCGCGATCTGACCGCCCTTGCCGGGCTTCAGCTCGACGTTGTGGACGATCGTGCCGATCGGCATGCCGCTGAAGGGCATGGCGTTGCCGGGTTTCACGTCGACTTTCGCGCCCGCGATGACCTTGTCACCGACGGCCAGACGCTGCGGAGCCAGGATATAGGCCTGCTCGCCGTCTTCGTATTTGACCAGCGCGATGAAGGCGGTGCGGTTGGGATCGTATTCGATCCGCTCGACCACAGCGGCCACGTCGAACTGGTCAAATACGAAGACGGCGAGCAGGCCTATATCCTGGCTCCGCAGCGTCCGCAACCGTCGATGACAAGTGGTGCCGGCAACATGCCCTTCAGCGGCGTGCCGACCGGCACCGATCGTCCACAACGTCGAGCTGAGGCGGTCAGATCGCGCGTTCAGCGAGGCCCTCTATGCAGTTCGTCGGCGCGCTGACCGGCTGGAATCGCCTGATCTGCTCAGCGAGTTCCGTCAGGGTACATGGCGACCATCGGCGCCGTGTCGAGGCGCTGCCGGTGACCAGGGCAGGGCAGCTTGGCCGCCGCAGGATCCGCCCGAGCGTTGTCTGTCTTCGATCCGCATGTGTGGTACACCTCGGAATGACCGTACGCACTGCAAGGTAGGATACCAAGGGCAAGCTTCCATGAACAAATCGACCGACAAATCTTGCGGTCGCGCGCAGACGTTAATCCAATGGCGTTCCTGTTACGCCTGCTGGAGAAAGCGCGCGGATCAGAAAATCGGATGTGATCGATGATATGTTATTATCTACCGCTGGTCGTGGTGAAACAACAAGCAATCAATTGACAAATCTCGAATGATCATTAGAAGTGAATGTCGCCGACGCGGATGCCGGTCGCAATAAAAACGAAATAATCATGGAGCTGGAAAAATCCGCGCCGCCGACAATGGAATAACGAAGACTTTGCAGATCAAGATAATACGCCTCGCCCCAGAAGCTGGACCTCGTGAATCCGCGGCAGAAGGTCGACAGAACTTCTCAGAAAAGCTGGCGACGTGAAAGAGAATGCCTTCGATCGGCCATCGCCAATGCGGCGATACCGTCTCGACGTCGACAACCTGGTTGTCGCCCTGGCGAACAGTCAGCGCGGTCATCCCGCGCCAGCAACCTGCAGTAAGCGTCATGAAACCGTTACCTCGGAAATCACTATCAAGGAGATCGAAGGCAATGTCGTAGGCGTCAACCCCATCCGGAACCTCAGTCCGGACAGCCGCTGTGCGTCTGTTTTTCGTTATGGCGATCTGCTCGAGGATCTGAAGATCCGCAGTATTCATCGCAGAACAAACAGGCATCTTCGCGTCATCATCAGACGTCAGCAAATGCCGTCACGATCAATACCGCGTCAGGTCATCATCGGCAAGCGACGCCGACCCTGCGCAGCTGGCAGGCCGATTGAACTGCGCGTATCGTCGAATCCGCAGGCAAATGCTGGTGCAGAATCAATCGGCCAGCGGCTAGGCGCCACCGGGTGCTCCGTCGCGCCATGGGCTGCGCCGACATGCCTCTGGGGATCCACGTGGTAATCATTGGCCGTCTTGGCAATGCCCAGACACAGGCAAATAATGCTCACTGCACCCCGCTGCGCATGTATGCATTGTCAACTTCGACCCCTTGCAGGGATCATCGGCATCAAGATATAGATCTTCAAAGGCAGATCATAGAACATGATCCCGCAGATTCGCGATAATCGCCGCGATATCAAGCCAGAATGGCCGCACTTACGCGCAGCCCACGTCGCGACCGCGGCGCTCTAGAGTAAAAGCATGCTGCACCGAAACAGACAAATTCCGCAAAAAATTCAGAGGCCGTATCCATGGCGAAGCCAGCAGATAAAACCACCGCACGCTGGCTTCCATCAGCGAAAGCGTCACACCGCGTCAGATCAACTGCCCGCCGCGCCACCACATGAAGCGTCAGGAATCGTAATCTGGATCCCGCATCTTCCCCGGATGTCCCGGTCACCCAGTAAACCGATGGTGGCGATAGATAAAGATAGAACTCAGTCGATTTCTGGGCCGCCCGCATTTACCCGGCTGGAATATGTTCAGATCGGCAACGTCAACTGTACCTGCGCGAAAGCCTACTGCAATAACTGCCGAGTCTGACTACATCGTGCCACAGCGATGGCGTAGATTTAACCCTTACCGCCAACCTGCAGGATTGAAAACACGCCGGATCAGCCTTTATTTTTCTTCATCGAAGCGCCTGACTGGGCAGGCTATCAGACTCCATAGCGCGAACGCAAGTCTTGAATTAGCGGTGTGCCAATTGGCCGACGCAGGCTCTGTTCCCTCGAAAACCGTGAAATAGTTGAAGTGATGACTGGCAACGACACCTTGTAATGACGACCGGCGTCATCGGCCTGCGCGCGCTGTCATCCATGACAACTGGCCCCGCAGCTCATTGCTGGGAATTCGCTATAGGCAGCTGAAGCTCCGCGAAATCAGGGTGGCCCCGCATCGAACGCTTTCCTCAGTGATGTTGAAAGGAGAGGCGCATGAAGCGCAGGGGCCCCAGGCCCGAACAACTGCGTGAGCGCTGTCGCTGAAAAAATGCGCTTCAGCAGGCCACTGGCCAACTCAGATCGGCCGCCCGCCTGCTACACCGTCCATCGGCATTTGCCCGTATGAAAACCATTCACAGGCTCAAACGGCGGAAACTACGACATCCTAGGCCAGCCCATGCTAAACCCCGCATCCTGCAAAGCAAGGTTAATCAGCGATAAAACAACTGTCCTCAAACATCCGCTGATGGAATAAAATTGTCCGCAGCACCAAAATATATCCGCGCCCATGGCAAACTAGGTAGCGATATCGTTCACGTCATCAATGCGCATCAATCTCGAAACAAACGCTGGATATCTGACAGTTGAAACAAATCCATCATCACAGATGAAATGATCGAAACCTGGGGCTGCAGAGGTCGGAAGAGCAAATGATCAGATGCAGATTAATCTGGATGTACTGACAACTCCGGCGCACGCCGAGATTCAGTGCATCCAGATGCGCAGATGGCCTCGCTATATCGTGAAGACGTGACATCGTCGTGGAAACCGTACGAAGTCAGAACAACGAAGGGTGACGTCACAAAGGCAAATGTTCACCGCAAAAGTGAAGCGATAGCGATCCGTTTCGACCGCAATGCGTCATCCTGAACAACGGGGAGATAGCGCGCGTTATAATCTTCAGTCGTGCGTGAGCTGCGTGCGAAAAACTTCATGAAGATCATCTCGCTTGCGCCGGAGATGCGCAGTAATGCCCGGAAAAGAGGCGACAAAGATCGTCGTATCAAGGATTAAAGGCAAGCAGGGAATGAAATCGCCGTGTTTAAAGGTTGATGGCATCATCGCCATCCGTTGGGCCAGCCAGGGTGGCCGGATTTTTAGCGCCGATCGCCTGTCAGTAACTCTGTTGGACAAGAACGGCAAGAGCGGCCGTGTCGTAGGAAGAGTCCGTTTCATGCAGCCACGTGATGATGCTGGATGCTTCAGGCTACACGCCGCGCCTGAAACCGCGAATATCGCGACGTCGTCGCGCTGCGGCGGTGATATCGCGATGCTGATCCGCGTCTGGATGGATCGTCTGGGTATGGGCATCGGCGAAGCCGTGGCAAAAATCCGGCAAACCTTGATGTCATCCTGGAGCGAAAATTCGATCGCCGTGTTCATGCAATGCAAGCTGCAAGTACGCGATATATGTATGAATTCCTTGATCGCCTGATCAACATCGCGCTGCCCCCGCGCGACACGCGCAGAGCACCGTAACGGCGCACCATGGGCCTGAAGCGCCACGGCAATCAACGCCTTCGTACAAGATCGGCAAATTCAGGGATGGACATCATCTCGCACCAACGCGAGATTGACGCAGAGCAGAGCTGTTGAAGCATTTTCAACATGCCGTTCAACAGCTGATCGCCGTAATATGGCTAAAGAAATCATGATCAGAAGCGCTGAAAAGCGCGAATCTTGCCAGAAGATGCCAACGCAATGGCATGCTTCTTTGAACAGGTCATCCACGACAGTCCCCTGCCGATGGAAGGCACTTCAGAACCGGCTGGCAACAGACAACAGCGCGCCATCGGCCGCCTGCAACCGGTGGCAAAATCCCTCTGCCTGCCTGCAGAGCTGGCTATCGCCGGACCTGCGCGAGCTGAAACTCGTTCGATGATTCCCATGAATCAGTAAGGAGACGATATAATCGATGAGCGATCCTCTCGGCGATATGCTGACCCGCATCCGCAACGCAGATGCGCGAATATCGCACTATACTCAAGCTGCGCTTGGGTGCTGGATGCTGAAGACGAAACAAATCCGGCTGAATCGTGACCACCGATGTGCCGGCCATGGCGAGCTGGTAGCCTGAAATAAATCCGTGAGCTGGCGTATGTGCGGCTGCGTCAGCGTCTGCACTTCGATCGAGCAGATCCCTGGCGCGATACAGGCGTCGATGTCGACGAAGGTGGTAATCTATGCGGCGGCACGCAATATGTCGACGTCGCAGTGCTCTGCACCGTTAAGGAGGTGAGATGTCAGGTGTCGTCGCCCCGAAGGCGTGACCGCTGAAATCAAAGGTCAACGGCGCAACCGCGACCGATGACGACCTAATCGCTGGAAGACGGCATGGCCCCGCGCGGGTGTACGCCCTGAGATGACCTGGTCAGGTGACCGTCGGCGTCAGCGAAGGCTGGAAGGGCGTCGGTGCCGCGCCTCGATGCAGGGCGCTCTGGAGTTATTCGCATGACTGGCCCGAAACCCCCGAGTGACCATCACCGCCAGCAGCAGGCCGGATGTTGTCGAAGATCGAGCAGGTCGTCGGCGGTATGCAGGTATCCGCGTGACAGGCAGGGCATCCGCAAGTGACAAATCTCCGCAGAAGCGTAAGCAGGGACAGCGCTGGAACAAAGAGGACTGTTCAGAGCGCCGTCTTATCGGGCCGCGATCCGGATGATCGTCGCGTCTGTCATTCCGCCGCTCGTCGAAAACATCGGCGTTCAGCTGATCGATGACATGGCAATACCTCGACGCTGGAAAAGTCTGGGCGTGATCATTAACGTCGAAACCGCCGCCCGGAACGGAGACGTGCGAAAAGCGGTATCGAAGAGCTCGACGTGGCGAACTCCTGTTCCCGGCCTTGGCTGACGCGGCTGAAGGCGTTCTGATCGCTTGTGGCGAGCGCTGCCCTGGGGCGTCCCAACGTGGGCATCCCTGGGCCAATGAGAACGGCGCAGAACGCACCACCCTGAAGAGATGCCTGATGGCAGAACATTACGCCGAGACGAAGACTCGGCGGTCGCCGGTGGTCGCGATCTTCATCGAGAATTGGCAAGCAGCGCTGCGTACGTCGTCGTCGTGGCTCCGCTATCATTTTGGCTGGGAACAGGCCAGAGAATTCGGAGAGCGATCCGCAGAGACGCCAGGCACCGCCGCAATCTGATCCGCGTCCCGCTGCGCGACGGCCGCTTTCTACCACGACATCGAAAGAACGGACAGATCATCGCCGATGTCCGATGCGCGCGTATTCTGTTTGCTGAAATCGCTGTTCCTTCCGTGGACGACAGCGTGAGCGCCAACTTATCTGCGGGACGCGGACATCCGCAGGAACGCGAAGCCGCTGTCCAGCGTAGCGGCAATGGCTAAGACCATCGTCGTCAAACAGATCGGTTCGCCGATCCACTACCCGCCATCCAGCGCCGCGAAACGCTGAAAGGCCTGGGCCTGAACAAAGATGAACCGCGCAGGCTGGAAGATTACGCCCACTTCCGGCATGGTCAGCAGATCCATCTGGCAAAATCATCATCGAGAACGCGGCTGATCGCTCGGCCGCTGCATCAGACGCCCCGGCACGGCTGCGCCGGAACTGTTTTCGCCTGCGGTGCAGCGCTGGCGCTGAACAGTAGTGGAATGCAACCGCTACCTGTCTGGTTCTATAGATCAATAAAGGGGCCGGGATGCGAAACCATTAAACCCATGCAAAACGAATTACAGGCGCGAGACAGGCGCAGACCTGATAAACGTCGATTGCTGACGACGTTATGCAAATATACCGAATGCGCTTGTCGCCGCGCCCTGCGTCAGGCTTGAACTGGGCCATGCCGATCAGGACGAACCAGCACCTGTGGTTTCAGCGCGTGCTGGAGCAACGGAAGGACAGACCGCGTCGGTCGCATCGGCTCGGCAGGACAGTGCCCGTGGAAGATCGGCTTCCGACAGGCGGGAACTCATTTGCGGGAATGGCTGATGACGATCATTACCAGGTGCGGCAGCCGGGCAGGCGCCGGCGTCAGCTATCTGACCCGGAGCCAGCGCCAGACGCCGCACGGGTTAACGTCATGCTGATCGCGGTGCCTGGAACAGCAGGACAACGATTTTCGGCCAAGTGGCACGAGATTCGGTCGTTAAATCTCGGCGAAAACTGGAAAAAAATGCACCCCGGTATCGAGGCGATGGCAAACCCGCGCTGAAATCAACTGAGTTCTAGGCCGTGCCAGCCCTGACGGACATGACCGACTCAGGCCGCATGCGTGCATTTAAAATGCTTGGTTTATTCCTTAGGTAAAATCCATCTGATCGAACGCCCCTTGCGTATGGACAACTCACCCAACAACCTGCCCGCAAACGTCTATCGGTTTGGGTCATGTTGGTGCGCCTGTCCCCTACTTAGGATTTTGCCACCGGCGCATTCTGCTGTGATATCTTTAGGTAAACAAACCAGCAGGATCACTGCACCACGGGCGGAAACCGTGATCACCATCGACGCATAGGTTGGCGGTAAGTCTGGAGCCAATATCGCCGATTTCATGCCTGCCGGATACAAATTCTATGGCGGCGCTGGCTAACAATATGCGATGGGCGATACTCAGCTGGTGTTCGATAGCGCGAACGCGCGTCTGATCAGGCGCGGAATCTGGCAATTACCCCTAGTCCGGTGCGGCACCTCTTCCGCGTATCGGGCAACATCATTCCATATCGTGCAGATATTCAGGTGGACGGAAACCGGCACCGAGGCCGAACCCGGAAGATCGCGTGACCGGATTGTATCGCGATCAGCGGTACCGATATCGCCGCATTACCAGCGCGTCAGTATGGTTATCCAGTCGTGGATTTATCTGTGGGCCTATCGACCGGGGAAAGCGCATCCGTCGCCGTAATCTACCCAGTTTCTGGGCGATATTCGCAGAATCATCGGCAAATTTCCGGGGACAGAGATAATGTCGGCAGCATCCATGACGACTTTGATCAGCAGCGGTGCAGGTAATGACGATGCAGCCAGCCGATGATGGCGACGGCGGTGCCGACGGTCTGCATTTCGCGAACGGAACGGCGAACCCGGCAGGCGGCTTCGGCCACCACTTCCTGTGCGTCGCAACCGGAATGGCACAGGCGACAATGTCGGGGATGTTAATTTGTTATGATTTCGTCAATCCTGCCTACGCCGACCGACCTGGCCTGACCCTGTCGGAAATCGCCGAAGATACAGTGCTGGCGTATGATCGGTCACCGACGTGCATCAGTTGGCCTGCAGTTTCGAGTTGCTGGACGATGCGGCAGGTATTCAGCATCGACATTGGCAAAGGTCAGGTGCGGGAATTGCCCTGCGCGTATGCGGCGCAGACGGCGGCAACACTGCTGAAAGGGCTGGAGTGTTTCAGTGACCGAACCCGCAAGCGGGCCCCGAACTGGCACCATCCTGCCAGCGGCGGCATGTTGCCATCCGGGGCCTTTCTGGAGGGATGTCCAGGGCGATACCATGCGGCCTTTGACAATGGCCCGAATCCGGACGGTGATGTTTGCTGACCTCTCTGTTCTGGCGCGCGGGTATCTGGAGTATTGCGCCAGCTTGCCCACGCGATCTGGAACAGGTCATTTGCCATCAGCGCGCGGCGGCGGCGTATGACCGGCGGCGCAATACCGGCGGCAATGTCCAGGCTGCGCATCGCAGGCTATGCTGGCCGAACGACGCCGCCGAAGCGGTTGGCGCCGATCCTTCTTCGTCATCGCCTATATGGCGGCTGGCCGCAGGCGCGTCTGGAACATATGCCGGGCTGGTGGATATCGCCGAAGCATTCATCAGTCCCTTCGCCGATGTTGTCGGCGCTCAGCGATCGAATGCCGTCTGGCCTGCTGTTGTCGCCAATACCGTGGTCTTTGACTTCGGCAGCCTTTACCGGCGGCACGGCAGACAGTCGCCGACAGCCGCATTCCGATACGCTGAAGAAACGCTGCGGGCCTGACCTATGATTTCATCAGCCGTTATAGTACCCGACCGATGCAGACGACGACGGCGTATTTCAGACCGTGGCCGAGCCGTCGGCACAGCCGCGGTTGACCCGCGACGACGCAGATAACTGCAACTTTGCCATCGATGCCGATGCCAGCCAGCGTCGAAGCGCAGCCAGCTGTGGTGACGAGCGATGCGCCGGCCGACCTTTACACGGTGACGCTGCGTAATCACCGAGCAGCTGGAACGCTGACAAGGATGTCACCGTCATCGTCAACTGATCCAGTCGAAATACCGCGCCGGGCGTCAGCTGTCATCGTCCACGGTGCGCGAGGAGTGCCGCTGGGCACGGTAATCGGCGTGCTGACGGAACGGCAATGACGATGACGACGCTGGCGACTATACGCTGGATGACGATGCGGGTAACGTTTGCGCTGCGCCAGATGTGGCAGACACCTTGTCGTCAACGAGATCTGGATTACGAAGCCAGTCACTTCACGTCGAACTGGGCGATGACCGTGATCGGAACGGGTACTGTATCAATACCGACAGCTCTGATCGCGGTCGAGGATAACCTGATCGCAAACCGCGGCCGATGACCTGCTGTCAGCTCGCCCGAAGACGGCACGCTGAAATGGATCAGGCCATTGCGCGGCGACGAAGGTGATGTCTGATTTCGTCAACCGTGCGGGCGGCCAGCGTCGTCGAAGATTCGCGAATGCCGACATCGGCACGTACGGTGCGCTGGCGTCGAAACCTGTCGCTGATTCGACCGATATCAACGGCGCGGGCAATGCGGCTAGTTTGTCATCAATCGGCAACCGGTGATCGGCGGCATGGCGCGTGCAATGACGCAATTTGGCGGCGTAACGTTGAAGACGGCGCGGATCGGCACCGACTGCATGGCGGTGGCGCGGGCGCGATGATCTGTATGTCGTGGACAATGCCGGCGATGTCGTCGAACCGTTCATCGCCGGCATCGGCTGCGGTGCGCCAGCGCGATTATCGCCTGACGCCAATGTCGGCGTATCTGTAGTCGGCGACATATCGGTCAATTGCCGGATTTCAGGCAATGATGCGTGAATATGCGAGACGGCGTATCGTCTATCTGGGCTGGCGCAGCGCACCGACGCCGCATGGCCAGTGCAGACAATGAACGCAGCTGTCGAGATGATACCCTGTTCGGCTCTGACATCGCATTCACAGGCGGCGGTGGCCTGTCCGGCAAGTTCCGGCGATGTCTTTGTGTTTATCCGCCAATCGCGGGCGGTCGCGGGTGGTCGGCCCGCGATACGACTTCAGCGTAAAGCGGGGCGACCGCATCGGTATCGACGCCAACCGGCACGCTTGCCGGGACTGCGCTATCGCGACCCGCACCAGCACGCGCCGGAAAACTGCGCTATCAAATCGCGAAATGGCAACCGCCTTTGTCTATGGCGATGTAATGGCGGCGATCCTACGTCATGCTGGCGGTGGCGCTTCCAGCGCGAGTTCCTGCTGGCGGCGGGCGCGGTCGTCGCGCTGGCGGATGGGCCTCGGCGCGCAGGTACGGAAGTAATTCGATCAGGCGCTGGCGCAGATGCGGGGCCTGCCGCACTGGCGCGCAAGAAGATGATTCTGGACCGCGTCATCGTCAGCGTTTCCTCGCCGAAGAGGCGGGCTGAATACCGCCTCGACGGTAAGGAGCTGGCTGCGTCATCGGTGCCCAGATCTGACCCGACGCTGGGCGTTTCAACTCGGGCCGCGACGACTGGTATCGCGATCGCGAATATCCGGGGCCTGCAGGATTTCGGCCTGCATGAAAATCGACCTGGTCGATGGCGCGCGGCGAAATTTCCAGAAAACGGCCACGGCGCCAGCAGCGCACCTTTACCGGTCACCGAAGATGCTGAAATCCGTGCAGGCCGAGCGCGATGTCAGCGGCGCGGTGGCGTCGTCAATATGTGACGCTGAACCCCGCCGATATCAGCGCCGATGGCGACAGACGGCGGCAGCCTTTTGCAGCAGTTTCTTGGCCCCGGCCCGACGAGTGTGATCGGCGCGATGCGCGTAACGACCGGGCGTGGCCGGGGTACGTCTGGACATCGCTGCACAGCCGCGGATGAACAGCAGGTCGATCAGGTAGTCTGATCAGAGGCGTCTTTCGTCCGCCGGGGGCATGGATTTTCAACCTCTGAACAGCTTCGTCGCAGGCACCGGCACCGATGCGCGATGCCGATGCCGCGGTCTACGGTGACGGCGGGATATCACTGGACCTCGCCCGGTAACGACGCAAGGATAATGACGCCGCTGACCTGAACAGCGCGCAGCAGGCTGATGCGGCAAGCGATCAGCTGGGACTCGCGTCTGGACCTTTAATCGACGCCCACTCTTTGCCGCGCGTTCCAGACCGACGGCACCGCGAGCTGACATCGGCGCAAATCACGCTGACGCGTGCGCAAATCGACGTCTGGACACCGGATGCCGCCCGGCCGCCGTCTGGGGCGCTGTCGAAGGGTCACGGTTTCCCCGTGGTTGCAATCGGCGGGCTACTTTCTGGCAACAGCCGCCACCGTAATCGATGGCGCGAACTGCCTGCCCAGGCTGACCGGCCTGACTGCGACCCATTCCACGCCGATATGCGCGGGGTCCACGCTTCGCTGACCGGGAGCCCCTGATCGGAGAAGCTTCACCCGGTTCAAATCAGCGGAGAGTTGCCAACCCCGACCTGCGCGGAATCGCCCGCGCCGAAGCGGTGTGACTCCGCCACCTGCTGGCGCCGGGCGATTTTTCCTGACGACGCGGCTGACGAGTGTTGGGGCGATAATGGCTGCATCGGTCAGAGTCTGAACCGCAGGCGCTTTTCTATCAATCTTCTGAACATCGCTTCCAGATCCTCCGCGGCGTCGAAATCAGCTGTTGCTTTTCGCCTAACAGCCGATGTCTGGAACGGCGGGGCACCAATGACGAAGTCTGGAAGTACCATCTGTTCTACCCTTCGGACAATACCCTGCAGCCCCAAGATGCAGCGCATGGTCTTGACGAGCTTAGTACATGCGTCTGACTTGTCGGGGCGCGCGGTGGCAACAGCACCTGCAACTCCAGCAATATGAAACGCTGGATCCTGTCGTAGCTCTACATCCGCGAAGAGCTGAATATCGCGCTGAACAACCGACAAGAACCTGACAATATCAGACGCAGCCCCAGCAGCTATTGCCCGCGCGGTCCTAACGATGAGCTTTTGACGCTTCGCGCATAATTACGCAAGCCTGAGACAAGGAAATTGACATGGCCATTACCATCAACCTGTATCCGCAAGCAGCGTGAATTTTCAACGTCGATTACAACATGGCCCCTCAACGGTGTTCCAGCAATTTCCTGGGCGGCGCCAGCGTTCAATGGCCCGCAGCGCAGACGAACAGACGCCAGACCCGTTAATACGCAGGCGGTCGACGGCACAATCTGAATTTTTCCTTCGCGACAGTCGGCTGGCGGCAGCGATGCAGGCGCAGGCGACGGGACTCGCACGCGACCGCTCAGGGAGCGGATCCTGAAATGTCAGCACCGCGATCAGGTCACCGAGACCGAACATTTCAGGCGTTTTGGCTGAATACAGTGCCCAGGCGGCGAATATTCCACACCGGCAGCGCCAATCCCGCTGGAACGGAGTTTCTTGTGGGCAGAAATGTGCGCGGCACTCGGTGGTATAGAAGCGTCTGCAACGATGTGATTCAGTAACGTCAATGACGATACTGTCGGCGGGGCGGCCCACGACGCATCAACGGCGGTGCCGACGCCTAGTGGCGACACCCTGAACAGCGCCGACGCGGCTGCGGTATCGGCTGTGGTAATCCCTGTCGTCGATAATGCCATCATTACCAATCGAAAGGGGCAGGTCAGGCATATTTCGGGTATGTCACCTATGCCTGGCCGCGAATGTCGAAGACGCTCAGCCTGACTCGGTGGCGCTGGCCAATCTGGTGTCGGCAATGCCGCAGTGCTCTGGGCGCTAACGATATTGATGCGCGGCGGCGCAATGATATGTCGTGGATAACGCCGACTGACCGCGCGATGATCAGCCGCCGGCGCAGGCACCGATACGGTGCGCAGCACGGTAATACCCTGACCGCGAATGAAGCCGCTGAGCAATGCGCTGGACGAATATCATCACCGGCAATGCCAGCGCCAATGTGGCAGGGCAGGCAATGGCCGGCCTGAGTCGGGAGCGCGAACTGGCTGACGTTGGCGGGCTTGGCGCATGCTGGTCGAAGGTAAGGGTCGGCTCATATGTCTTGCGCTGTGACCGCCCGCGGCGCGTCTGATACCATTCGACACCGTGCGGCAGACGGCCGTATCGACCTGCGCGGCATCGCGAATACCGCCATCATGGCGGGTAAAGACGTTTCGTTCATCGGAACGGCGGCGTTTTCGGGTTCGACGAGAGAATATATCAGAAACGTCTCGAGACGAGACATCTGGTTTACGGGGATGTAGACGGCGGCAGACAGGCCGGATTTCTTCGGTCCATTTCGTGACCGTCCGGCGCACGCGCAGTAATTTCATGCTGTGACTGACGTATGGGCGGTGCAATTTTCTGCGCAGGCAGGCCATCGCGGCGCTGCCTGTGCGCTGCTTGAGCATCCTGATTTCGCGCCAGCGCCAGTCCCTTGCTGCGTTTCGCGAAATCGCGCATCGACTGGCGCGGATTATTCCGCGCCCTGCGTCACTTTGCTGAAACGGCGGCATATTTATTTCGATTTCGAAATCGAGATGCTGCCCGGCAAGCGATGCCGAGATATGCGCGGGCGCTCTCCGACCAGATCAACGCTCTGGACGCGCTAATCGATCAGCACGAAGAACTGGGCATCTATCTGCTGAAACAGCATAACGTGATGCCCGCCTTGCAGATCAAGTTCCTGTCGCCCGATCAGGTGCATCTGGCCTTTGACGGGCGTCACCCGATCAGGGCCTGCCATCACCCAGAAGATCGTGGTGATCGACGATTCGCTGGCCTTTTGCGGCGGCATCGACGACGGCGGGGCGGTGGGACACGCGACCACCTGCCCGGCGATCCCCGCCCAACCGGGACGAGAGGTCGCGCAGGCCTGGCATGACGCGACCACCGTGATGACCGGCCCCGCCGCCGCCGCGCCCGGGTGTCGCGGGCGCGTTGGGAACACGCCAATGACGCCCCGATGGACGAGAAATTCAAGCCCGGCGAAAACCGCTGGCCCGACGTCCGGCGATTTCACCGATATCGACGTGGCCATCGCCCGCACCGAACCGCCTGAACGCGATGCCCCCGCGGTCGGTGAGATCGAGTTCCTGTATCCTGGACAGCATCCGCGCCGCCCGCGATGTGATCTATCTGGAATCGCGGTATTTCGCCGCCGACAGCATCACCCAGGCCATCCATGCCCGCCTGCAGGAACCCGACGGTCAGGTCGTCGTCATCAGCCCCGAGCACGGCGCAGAACGTGATCGAGGATCAGGCCATACGCCGCAGCCGGATGCTGCGCGATCTTTACGGCAGCCGATCCCTATGGGCGCTTCGTGATGCTGTTTCCCGTCGATGACGATGGCGACAGCTATGTCCATGCCAAGATCAGCATCATCGACGACAGCTTTGCGCATCGGCTCCAGCTGGCTTCGACCGGCATGGGGTTCGGCCTGGAATGCGACGTGGCCGTGCGAGCAGTACATCAAAGGCGCATTCTCTATCCGCAGCGATCGATCGCCATCAAGGCGCGATCTGCGCAGTCGCTGCGTCTGCGCGCGAGGCAGCGTCGTCGCAACCGCCCGGCCCTTGGGCGCGGGTTGCGCCCGGTCAAGCCGCGCCGAGAAAACCTGTTCGGCCTACCCAGTTCGATACGCGCTTTCGATCCGCGCTGCCGGCGCGTAAAGCCGGCGGCCTGACCTCGCGCCATCTGTTTCTGGGGGCGGCGACGAAGTTATCGCAATGGTCGCAGTTTCGTCCTCGTCATCGGGGATGGGACTGGGCAACGGCAGCGATCTGGTTCGACGCCCCAGACAGGATTCCAGCAGCCTGACGAAGGTCCATGACCTGACCGTCAGATCGACCGTCAGGTCGATGGCAAACAGAGCCGACGCTTTGATCTCGGCATCGCGCCCCTCAACGTGGTCAGCGAATTGATGGACAGATCCAGCAGCGCATGTCGAAATCGTCAGGATGGACGACCTTTATCGCAAGCAGTCGATATTTATAAGACGCGGACTCGGTATGCGGCCCCGCCATGAAAAGCGATGGCAATCGCCGCTCCACCACCTCAGATCAAAAGGCGGGCCGCTTTAGGCAACGATCACAGACCGCAGTATGTACAAACCGCTAGCCACATGGCCGGGTCTTGAGCATGACGGCGTCAGGGCAAAGAAGCGTCGTGGCGGCGATGTCAGCCGCGGGAAAATGCCGGTGGTGAAGACCAGGCGAAGACGCAATCAGGAGACCGCACAACGTCCGATGCCAGCAGGCGCCCCCAGCAGCGCGGTGGCGCCAGCCGAGCGATCCAGCCAGTTCGTGCTGCAGCGGCAACTCAATACATGCCAGCGGTGCTGATCGCGGATCCACAGACCAAACGCAGCTCTCCAGCAACCAGTCGGGGGTCAGTTTGACGGGCAAGATCAACATGATTTCAGTCACCGCAGGATCGCAGACAGCGCCATAGAACTGCAACACCGCGCATCCGGCGATACCCGCGCGCGCAGCAGCCCGCAGGATCAGCGCAGCAGGACCAGACAAAGAATGGTTCAGATGTCGCCGCGTCGACCAGAAAGGAACCAGCCGAACAGCAGCGTCAGCACCGCGATCGCGACCGATAACCCGATCGCCATCGGCGCTGTCTGCTTTGAACAGCCCAAAGCATCGCTCGAGGCAAGATTGTAAAACAGGCTGAAATGGAATTCCGGCTCGATCCAGTAACCCAGCCTCGTGCAGATCGAAGGCGCAAAATCCAGAAAATCAGCGCGAACAGAATGCGGAACACCATACGGCATTGCCCAGGCGGCGGGACAGGCGGGCGCCAGCCTGGCAAGCGGTGCCGGTCAGCGTTCGATCTTTGCGGGATCTGTATCATCGTACAATGACCAGCGATGTGTATGCCGCGTTAATCCCGCGGCGCGGCAGAAAGCCGCATTGCCGGAAGACGCCAGATGACAGCAGACGACCCCGCCCCTGACGGGGGGATCAGATTTTACAGACGGCGAATACCTTTCTTCGTCTATAATGTGCGGATGTCGAGCTGCGCCGCGCGGTCGGGCCGTCAGGCGATCGACTGACTATCTGCGAATTATTTTACAGCGCAGGGGGTTGTTTCGACAGCGCATGGCGAGTTTCACGGCGACTGTTTATTACCGGGCGATGACTATATCCAGCGGGCTGTACGCTGATCTGGCTGATGCGCTGCACCGTGCGGTATTTTCTGCCGGTAATCGCTGCCTGTTACGCCTGCTGGAACGTCGCAGGTGAAGCTGAGGGCTGCCGGTCTTTCCGGCAGCGTCGATCCCGATGCGGCGATGCGCGATGTTTTCTGTCGCGGCGAAAAAATGACGCCATGACTGGAGCAGAGCCGAAGCGAGCGGATGACATGCCCGGCACCAGCATCATCGTCATCATCATGGCGCGAGAACAGGCGCGGCGGCGACTTCCATCATCATCGTGCGCTGGCGGAGCCGTCGTCGTCGTCGCGCTGCTCCCGGACGACGCATGCCGTCGTCATCGTCATCGTGCGATTTCAGGCCAGGGCTTACGGCATCATCATCGTCATCTGCTGCAAGGCCGGCCATGCAGGTGCAGGCCGCTGCGTCGACTGCTGAAGCATCCGCGCCGTCCCGGCAGGAGCCATGACCAGCATTTCGAAGGTTTCGTCACTATCGTCATTGCGGCGAAGGCCGCCAGCCGGTATGCGTAGGCTATGAATTTTTGATGACGGACTCTGTTTTGGCCTCGTCAGTACTGGCGCGGCGATGCGGTGAACATCGCATTCAGCATTGTTGCGAACTGTAGCGTATGCGCAGGCGCAAAGTGGAGTGGGCGGACCCTGACCATGGGGCATATCAGGGCGAACCGCGCTGATCCTGCGATCATGTGATCGAACCCAGGCTGGTCAGGGTATAATCCCGCCGCTGGCATCCCCAGGCCAGGCGGGCATCTTGAACGCGCACCATCATCGCCGCGGGCGGCGCCTTTGCCGCCGCGTCCCTGCTGTCCGGCTCGGCGACGGCCCATGCCCCCTGAAGGCTGCGCGGGCGTTGGAGCGCGACACGGGCTGCCCCCGGTCTGGGCAATCCGCGGGGCAATGTCACGCTGACGGAGTTCTTTGATTACAATTGCCATTTCTGCCGGGAATCGGACGTCCGACATCCACGCGCTTGATATCCGGAGGACAAGGACCTGCGCCTCGTCTTGCGCGAATGGCCGGTGCTTTGGCGAAGGTTCGGTGTTCGCGGCCCGCGCCTCGCTGGCGTCGCTGGAACAGGAAAGTACTGGCCGTTCCATACCGCGCTGATGAAGCTGCGCAGGACAGGTCGCGGAAGATGTGGTGATGGCGGCGGCGCGGCGGGTCGGGCTGGACGCGGAACGTCCATGTACGCCGCGACATGCAGGCGTCCGAGGTGTACGCAGCATCCTGGACCATTCGATGCTGCTGGCCGATCACATGGGCCTGCAGGGCACGCCCACCTTTATCGCCGGGCTATAACGGCGTTACTCGGCAAGCTGAGCGTGGCCAGCCTGCGCGCCATGATCGCACAGGCACCGCGAGAACCTGTTTAGCCACGCCAGCCGCGCAGCAGATGCCGCCCTGCGCGATCAGGCCGGAATGGCTGCCGGTCCTCGCACGCGCGGCCCTGATCCATCGCCACGATCCGGTCGGCGTTGCGGATCGTGCCGAGGCGGTGGGCGATGACCAGCGTCGTGCGCCCGACCGCATGCGCCTTCGGCGCGGCCTGAATCTCGCGTTCGGTTTCCGCTGATCCAAGGCCGAGGATCGCCTCGTCCAGGATCAGCAGCGGCGGGTTTTTTCAGAAAGGCGCGGGCGATGACGCGCTGGCTCTGGCAGCCGCCCGACAGCATGACGCCGCGTTCGCCGACCGCGGTATCCAGCCCCTCGGGCAGGGTTTCGATCATTGGCAGCAGTTGGGCGCGGGCGGCGGCATCCAGAATTTCGGCATCGCCGGCGCCAAGACGGCCATAGGCGATATTGGCGCGCATGGTCGATCCGAACAGGAACACATCGCTCGCTGACGATGCCGATCTGGCTGCGCAGGCTGTCCAGCGTCAGGCTCGTCCAGCGCCATGCCGTCGACCGTGATCCGCCCCGATGTCGGTTCGCAAAGCGCGCGGCAACAGCGCCAGCAGCGTCGTCTTGCCCGCGCCGGATGGCCCGACAAAGGCCGCGAGCTTCGCCCGGGCTGCACGGTCAGCGAGAACGATTATGCAGAACCCGGCCGCGTCTCGTCATCGGAAAACGGCACGTCGTCAAAGACGATTTCGCCGCGCAGGGCCGGGGCCGTGATCGCATCGGGGCTGTCGCCGATTTCCGGTTCAGTCGCCAGCAGTTCCTGATAGCGGCGATAGCCCGCGATGCCGCGGATAGGTCTCGATGACTGCGGCGATTTTTGCCAGCGGGCAGAAAGAACACGCCGACCAGCAGCAGAAAGCCGACAAAAGCCGCCGCGTCGGCAGGCTTTGCCGCGACAGCACGAAGCCCGCGCCGACGGCGCCATGACCACCGCCTGAACGAAACGCAGCCCCATGTAATGGATCGCCATCGACGCCGCCATGATCCGGTAGACGTCCAGTTTCGTCGCGCGATAGGCGCGGTTGTCATGGGCAGGACAGGTCCTTTTCATGGCTTTCGTTGGCAAAGGGCCTGAACGACGCGGATGCTGCCCAGGGCTTCCTCCAGCCGGACGCTGCAATTCGCCGACGCTGGCGAATAGATTTCCTGCCATGTCCGGGTCATGCGCCCGCTCATAGACGACGACCAGCCAGATCGTCAGCGGCCCGAGTGGCGCAGGGTCACCAGCGCCAGCGTCGGGTGCAGCCGAGACCAGCTTGCGCCAGCGCGCCGGCAAAGGTCATGATGGCGAATGAATTCAGATCCTCCCGAGGGCCGTGATGGGCGTCCTCGCCGATTTCTTCCAGATCGCGGGCGACGCCGGGCGACCAGCGTTGACGCGGTGCGGGCGCGGGTCATACCAGCGCCAAGACAGCCGTGTCAGATGGGCAAAGGCGCGGGCGCGCATTTGTTCTTCGATTCCCGATCCCCAGCTTGTGGCCCCAATCGATCCACGGTCGCCATCAGCCCGGTGTTCAGCGCATAGACCGCCAGCAGCACGCAGGCGGCGATGATCGTCAGCGTCCAGCCGCCGCGCGGCAGTCAGGTGGTCAGGCACTACCGGTGATCGCCAGCGGGAATGACAGCTCCAGCGAGGCCAGAGCCGACGGCGGCGCTGAAATCCAGCAGGCATGAACAGGCGCTCGTGGGGCGGTAATAGGAAATGAAATCGCGCAGCATGAAACACCGTGACAAGGGGCGGCGGACGTCCGTTCCGGGGCGGCCTGATGGCGGAATGTCGGCTGGCTGTGACGGCTCGCCTGATCGTGGCGCGGTCGGGGGAGTGCGCCTGCCCCGGAGAGGGGCGGTTGCCAGCGGGTTACTACAACCGCAAGGCCGGGTGCAATCAGGGCCGTAGCATCGGGGCGGGGGGCGCTTTCTGCCGCGCGGGGTCTTGGCCTAAACCGGGGCGACTTCGCAAGATGACGACCTCGCAAGATGACAGGGCCGCGCCCCATGAGCCGGACCGATCTGACGCCGGAAGCTCTGACCCCGGACGCCATCGCCCGCCTGTTCGGCGGCGACAGCCATCGTGCGCGCGTTGAGGGCGCCCGGTCGCGCGCGATGATCTTGGTCTGGCGGATGAAAGCGCTTGCGATCTTTCGCGGCGCGTTGCCAGGCGGTGCTGAACGATATCCGCCAGCCGATGACCGATACCGACCCCGGAGATGGGGGCGAACATGATGCTGTTCTTTCGTCCGGGACTGGGCCGATCTGGACCATGTCCCCGATCTGGAAAAGCTGACCGGCAGCCGGTCTTGGCTGGCGCGGCGGCGGCGCGGCGGATCAGTATCGCATCTTTCGTTTCGATCAGGATGGCGCGATCCGCACCTGCCTATTGTCAACATGAGCGGCGCCTTGCGCGACGCCATCCGGCGTCCAGCCGGGGCTGCGGTGCGTTCGGTCCCGACATTCGCGCAGGACGTGCTGCCTTCGCCGGAACTGGCGGCGCTGCTGCGCGCGGCCTATGATCCGGTGATGCCAGCGGCGGCGCATGATCCGTCCCACGCGCTGCCTGTCTGCGCGGCCTGCGAAAACAGCCGGAGAAAGACGCCATGACTCATCCTTTCCCGTCCGCGTCTGTACGGGGACACGATCGCGGCATCGTCTGTACGCCAATTACCTGAAATTCATCGAACGCGCCCGGTCGGAATGGCTGCGCGACATCGGCGTCGATCAGGTCGCGATGAAGGCGCAGGGCGTGGTCTTTGCCGTGCGCCGGATCGAGGCCGATTACCTGTCGCCCGCCCGTTTCGACGATGCGCTGGTCGTCGCATCCAGCCTGCCATTCGGCCACGCCCGCGCGGGTGGTCATGGATCAGGCGGTTCTGCGCGATGGGCAGGCGCTGTTCACCCGCCGCGTCACGCTGGTCTGTACGGCGCGAATGGCCGGGCGGCCCGCCTGCCTGCCGGGCTGGCCGAAAGGCTGGGCTGAGATCGCGGGTCCATGGATCGCGGCCCCGTGCGGCCAGGATTTTCGACGCATCCGGTCGGTGGACCGGGGCGATGCGCGACAGGGGGCGCCGGTTTTCCCAAGCCCGCACAACCCCTTGCCGCAGCGCCCCGCGATGCGCCGCCCCGGTGACGGCATGCGGCCCCTGGCCGGGCGGCGCAACAACCCCCGAAAGTTGACGCAGATTTGACGGGTTGCGGGCTTTGCCCCGGAAATGCGCTCTGCTATCGGGCGGGGCAGAAGCCGCAGCCAGCAGCGGCCCAAAGGACAGGCAACCCCAATGGATCAGAGTCGCAGCAGCCGGACAGGCAGTGGATTTTTCGGTGATCGCGCTTTTGCGCGCGCCTCGATCACGGTGCGGATCGTGATGGTGATACTTGTGCTGGCCTCTTTCTGGGCCTGGCGATCATCATCCAGAAATTCATCACCTTTGCCGCGGCCCGGCGTGACGCCGACCGGTTCGACCGCGATTTCTGGTCGGGCGAGCCGCTGGACGATCTGTTCGACCGCATCGGCGACAGCCCCGTGACCTCGCCCGAGCGGATCTTGCGGCAGGCATGGGCAGACGGCAGCGCAGCCGGACGCATGACGGGCGCATGATCGCCGGGACCAGCGCCCGCGTCGACCGCGCGATGAATGTGGCGATCGGCCGCGAAAGCGACCGGCTGACGCGCGCCGTCCTGTTCTGGCCACGGTCGGTTCGACCGCGCCCTTCATCGGGTTGTTCGGCACGGTCTGGGGCATCAAGAATTCGTTCGAGGAAATCGCGATTTCGCAAAACACCTCGCTGGCCGTGGTGGCGCCGGGCATTGCCGAGGCGCTGGTCGCGACCGCCCTTGGCCTGCTGGCGGCGATCCCGGCGGTGATCTTCTACAACAAGCTGTCGGGGATGCCGACCGCATCACCGGAAATTACGAAACCTTGCGGACGAGTTTTCGACCATCCTGTCGCGCCAGCTGGGCGAGGAATAAGATGGGCGCGGGTGTCGTCAGAAAGGGATCGGGGGCGCGGGCGCAGGCGGCGCACGCAGCCGATGGCCGAAATCAACGTCACGCCTTTCGTCGACGTGATGCTGGTCCTGCTGATCGTGTTCATGGTCGCGGCGCCGATGCTGACCGTCGGCGTGCCGCTGGAACTACCGCGCACCGCCGCCCAGCCCGTGCCGTCGGAACAGGAAGAGCCGCTGACCGTGTCGATCACCGCCGAAGGCCCGCTGGTCGTGATGACCACCGAGGTCCCGGAAGACGAACTGATCACGCGGCTGCAATCGGTCGCGCAGGAACGCCAAAGCCAGCGCATCTATCTGCGCGCGGCGGGCGATCTGCCCTATGCCCGCGTCATGCAGGTGATGGGCGCGCTGAATGCGGCGGGTTTCCACGATATCGTGCTGGTGACCGACTCGGGCGGTCCGCGGATGGACGGCTAGGGTGATGGATCGCGCGGATCGCATCGGGGCCTGGGTTTCCGGGCTTGCCCATGCCGGGCTGATCGGTTGGGTCGCGGTCGGCGGCGTGTTCTTTCGCACCGAGCCGCTGGAGGCCGTGCGGATGACCTCGGTTTCGACCATGTCGGAAGCCGAATTCCGTGCGATCGCGGCGGCCGCCGCGGGGCGGGGCCGGTGGCGGAAACCGCCGCCTCGACCCCCGCGCAGCCCCGCCCGCCGTCGGAGGAGGACGTGACCGGCGCGCCGGATGCGATGTCGCCGCCGTCGCCCGACGTGCAGGCGCAGGTGCTGGCCAGCCCCGACGACCGCCCCGAAGCCCGCCCGGATCTGAGCGATCTGGAACCGACGCCGCGCCCGCAGCAGGTGGCGACCGTCGCGCCGCAACCCGTGCAGCCCGATCAGGCCAACGATGGCGCGGCCCTGCCGCAGCAGACGCCGGCGCAATCGCGGCCCGAAACGCCCGCTCAGCCGCAGACCGTGACGCCGCCGCGTTCGGCGCTGGCGCCGGTGACATCGTCGCGCCCGCAATCGCGCCCCGCCGGTCTGGCAGAGGCGGCCCGCGCCCGTCGGGCAGCCGCCCAGCAGGCCGCCGAGCGCGCCGCCGCCGAACGTCAGGCGGCACTGGCCCGTGCCGAGGAACAGGCCGCATCCGAACGCGCCGCCGCTGAACGGCGCGCAGAAACCGAACGCGAAACCGAACGCCAGCGCGAAGAGCAGGACCAGGCTGCCGCCGCCGAACGCCGCGCCGCCGCCGCGCGCGAGGCCGAGGCCGCCGAGGAACGCGCGGCAGCGGAACGTGCGGCAGAAGAACGCCGCGCAGAACAGCGGCAGGCAGAACAACGTCAGGCCGAGGAAAATCAGGCGCGGGAACGCGAGGCCGCTGCCGAACGCCGTGCCGCTGCCGAACGCCGCGCTGCCGCAGCCGAGGCCGCCGAACGCGAAGCGGCAGAAGCCCGCGCCCGCGAACAGGCCGAAGCCCGCGCCGCCGAGGAACGCGAGGCGGCACAGCGTCGCGAAGCCGAAGCCGCCCGCGCCGCACAAGAGGCTGAACGTCAGGCATCCGAAGCCCGCGCCCGTCAGCAAGAGGCCGAACGCCGCGAGGCCGCTGCCGCCGCCGAACGTCGCGCCGCTGAAACGGCGGCTGCCGAACAGGCCGGTTCCGGCGGCTCGGGCGGTGGTGGCGCTGCTGCCAGCGGCCCGCCGCTGAGCCAGGGCGAAAAGGACGGTTTCCGCATCGCGGTCGAAGCCTGCTGGAACCGTGGCGCCCTCTCGACCGAGGCCAGCCGCGTCACGGTTTCCGTGCGTTTCGCGATGGCGCAGAACGGCATGCCGGAACAGGGCTCGCTGCGGATGATCGGCCACGATGGCGGTTCGGATGCCGCCGCCAATCAGGCCTATGAGGCCGCGCGCCGGGCCATTCTGGCCTGCGCGGCCCGCAGCGGCGGCTACAAGCTGCCGCCGGAAAAATACAACCGCTGGAAGGATGTCATCATCGACTTCCGGGCCAGCGGTGGCGCGGCGCTGAGGTAGGCGGGATGCGGAACCGGATGGCCGTGATCGCAAGCCCTGCCCCGACCGTCGCGCAGCCTGTTGCCGCACAACAGGACGGCGCGGCAAGTGCCGTGCAGTCGATCCGGAAATGCGTGGGCAGGTATTTTGTCCCTGATCCCGAACATGCCGGGCAGAAACGCCAGCCGGGTGGCATGTATCATGTGGCGTTTCAGGCCGATCAGGCGGGCTGATCCGTCCCGACGGCATCCGCGTCACCAGTCAGGCCGCGGCGAACCAGCCGCATGACCGGGCTGCGGGTCGCGCGCCTGGCCGCTGTCCTGACCATGTTCAGGACGGCGCCGAACCATCCCGGACCGAAGACGAGCTGCAACATTATATCTTGCCGATGGGCATCGTGGATGCCCGCGACATGCCCGGACAGTCGCCAGGCCGGGGATATTCCCGCACAGATACCGAATATGTGATCGTGACGTCGCTGCTCGTGACAATGCCGGCCATCGGGGCTCTGCCCTTTGCCGCGCTGAACCGATAACCTGCAACCAAACCGCCAGAGGGCCGATTCATGTTGCGTCAATTTCTACTTTCTTCTGTCATCGCCCTGACGGGGTTCGGTCTGGCCGCGCCCGTGCTGGCGCAGGATGGTCCCCTGCGGATCGAAATCACCGAGGGGGTGATCGAACCGATGCCCTTCGCGATCACCTTTTTCGACGAAGGCGGCGCGGGGCAGATGGTCGGGCAGGTCCGCGATCTGGTCGCGGCCGATCTGACCGGCACGGGCCTGTTCCGCGAAATTCCGCAAAGCGCCCATATCGCTCGCCCGGCGGGTTTCGACGCCGCCGTCGCCTATGAGGACTGGAAGGCGATCAATGCGCAGGCGCTGGTCACCGGCGCGGTCAGCGTTCAGGGCGGCAAGGTCGTGGTCAAGTTCCGGCTGTTCGACGTGTTTTCCGGCCAGCCGCTTGGCGACGGGATGCAATTCGATGCCAGCACGGGCAACTGGCGGCGCGCGGCGCACAAGGCCGCCGATCAGGTCTATGCCCGGCTGACCGGCGAAGGCCCCTATTTCGACAGCCGCGTGGCATTCGTGTCGGAAACCGGCCCGAAAAATGCCCGGCTGAAACGCATCGGCATCATGGATTACGACGGCGCCAACATCAAATGGATGACCGACGATTCCGCGCTGGTGCTGGCCCCGCGCTTTTCGCCCGATGGCAACCGGCTGCTGTATACCTCCTATGCCACGGGTTTCCCGCAGGTCATGCTGATGGATGTGAACACGCTTGCCAGCCGCCAGATGGGCCAGCAGCAGGGCACCATGAGCTTTTCGCCGCGCTTTTCGCCGGATGGGCGCTGGATCGTCTATTCGCTGGAACAGAACGGCAATACCGATATCTATCAGATGGATGCGGGGTCGGGCGCACAGCGCGCGCTGACCAATGCGCCCTCGATCGAAACCTCGCCCAGCTACAGCCCCGACGGCAAGCAGATCGTCTTTGAATCCGACCGCTCGGGCAGCCCGCAGCTGTATATCATGTCCGCAGGCGGCGGAGAGCCGCGCCGCATCAGCTTTGGCGATGGCCGCTACGGCACGCCGGTCTGGTCGCCGCGCGGCGACCTGATCGCCTTTACCCGTCAGGTCGGCGGCCGGTTCCATATCGGCGTCATGCGCACGGATGGTTCCGAGGAAAAAATGCTGACGGAATCGTTCCTTGACGAAGGCCCGACCTGGGCCCCCAATGGGCGCGTCGTGATGTTCATGCGCACCACTCCGGGCGATACCGGGCAGTCGCGGTTGCATTCGGTGGACATTACCGGGCGCAACATGCGACCTGTGAACTTCGACGGGGCGGCTTCGGATCCCGATTGGGGCCCGCTGCTGCCGTAACTCAGGGATCGCGATGGGAATGGCGATGAAACAGATGATGAAATTTGCCGCTCTGGCCGTGATTCTGGGGCTGGCGGCCTGTGCGAAGCCGCAGGGGGGCATGGTGAACGACCCCTATGCGATGGGCGGCGGTGCGGCTGGAACGGTCGGCACCGGGGTCTTGGGCGGTCCGGGCACGGCGGAATATTTCAAGGCCGAGGTCGGCGACACCGTCAACTTCCTGCTGGACCAGTCCAGCCTGACGCCCGAGGCGCGCGCCATCCTGGCCCGTCAGGCGCAGTGGATGAACCAGAACCAGGGTTTCAGCGCCATGATCGAAGGTCATGCCGACGAACAGGGCACCCGCGAATACAACATCGCGCTTGGCGCGCGCCGCGCCAGTTCGGTGCAGGAATACCTGATTTCGCAAGGCGTCGTTGCCGGGCGTCTGAAAACCGTCAGCTATGGCAAGGAACGCCCGCTGGCCATCTGTTCGACCGAGGAATGCTTTACCAAAAACCGCCGCGCCGTCACCGTGGTCAGCCCGGGCTTCGGTAGCTGATGCGCAGGTTGCTGATGGTCTCGGCGCTGGCGCTGGCGGCCCTGGCGCCACGCCGGGCGCTCATGCGCAGGACCGGGCGGCCTCGCTGGCCGATATCCGGTCGGAACTGAGCCGGCTGACGGCGGATCTGCAAACGCTGCGGTCGGAACTGGTCGCCTCGGGGCCTGCGGGCTTTGCGGCGGCGGGGGGCGACAGCGCCTTTGACCGCATGAACGCGATGGAACAGCGGCTGGCGCAACTGACCGGCCAGACCGAGCAGTTGCAAAACCGCATCGACCGCATCGTGCGCGATGGCACCACCCGCATCGGCGATATCGAATTCCGCCTGTGCGAGATGGAGCCGAACTGCGATCTGGGTTCGCTGACGACGCCGGATCTGGGGCAGCAGGGCGGTTCCGCGCCGCTGCCGGGTTCGGATCAGCAAGGCATGAACAGGGCGCGGCAGGGCACCCCGAACCCTTCGGCGGGGGCTGCGACCGAAGCAGAGACAGCCGATTTCGACCGGGCCCGGGAGGTGCTCGGTCAAGGTGACTTTCGTCGTGCTGCGGACCTCTTCGCGGCCGTCGCGCAATCCCACGCGGGCGGGCCACTGACGGCAGAGGCGATGTTCCTGCGCGGTGCCGCGCTGGACAGCGCGGGCGATCTGCCCGCCGCGGGCGAGGCATGGCTGGCCAGTTTCGCCGCGAACCCCAACGGGCCGCAGGCCCCCGATGCCCTGCTGGGCCTGTCGCGCGCCATGTCGCAGGTCGGCAGCCCGGCGGATGGCTGCTATTATCTGTTCGAAATTCTGGCCCGCTTCCCCGCCGCCCCGCAGGCGGCCGAGGCGGAACGGCGCGTGGCCTCAACCGGCTGCGCCGCGCAATCGGGGGGACACCGGCGCCATCGGCGGCGATGATGCGGCCAGCCTTGACCCCGAGGCTGCTTTCGACGCGGAGATCCATGCCGGAACTGCCATGACGGCAGACCTTGCCGGTCGGATCTCGACAGAGCTGAACCGGCTGGCGGGCGATATGTCGGCGGTCGGCGTGGCCGTATCCGGCGGCGGCGATTCCGCGGCGCTTTTGCATTTGGTGACGGCATGGGCCGCCGGGCGGCGGGTGATGGCGGCGACGGTCGATCACGGTTTGCGCCGCGAATCGGCGGATGAGGCGCGATTCGCCGCGCGGATGGCGCAGGATCTGGGCGTGGCCCATGAAACCCTGCATTGGCGGCGGGAGGACGGTCCCGGCAATCTGATGGCGCAGGCCCGCGAGGCAGCGGCTGCGGCTGCTGTCGGATTGGGCGGCGCGCAACCGGCTGGACGCGGTGATGTTGGGTCATACGCTGGACGATCAGGCCGAAACCCTGCTGATGCGCCTGGGGCGCGGGGCGGGGGTCGACGGGCTGTCGGGGATGGCGGCATCCCGGCTGGCCTTCGGCACGGTCTGGCTGCGCCTGATGCTGGGCCTGTCGCGGCAGGAACTGCGCGACTGGCTGCGGGAGCAGGGGCTGCGCTGGATCGACGACCCTTCGAACCAGAACCTTGATTATGAGCGGGTGCGGATGCGCAAGGCGCTGGAGGCGCTGGATATCCCTGCCGCCAGTCTGGGCCAGGACGGCGGCCAATCTGGCGATGGCGCGCGCTGCGCTGCAGGAGTTCGCCGCCCGTGCGACGGAAAACATCGCGACGGATCAGGCGCGGATTTCCTGCAACTGTCTGATTTCACGGGCGCCCCCGAAGAAATCCGGCGCCGTATCCTGGTCACCGGCCTGCGCTGGATGACCGGGTCCGACTATCCGGCGCGGCGCGACGAGGTGCTGCATGCGATGGTCGCGGTCGGTGCCGGTGGCCGCACCACGCTGGAGGGCGTGATTCTGGAACGCCGCGCCAGCCGCCTGCGGATGATCCCGCGAACCCGCCGCCGCCGCGCGGGCGCCCGCCGCCATCGCCGGTGCCGATGGCGGCGCGATCTGGGACAACCGCTGGCGCCTCGACGGGCTGACAACCGGGGCAGGAGGTGCGCGTTCTGGGCCATGATGCGCTGACCGGTCTGGACTGGCGCCGCCCCGGCCTGACCCGCGACGAGGCCGCATCGACCCCCGGCATCTGGCAGGGCGACCGGCTGGTCGCGGCCCCCGCCATCCTGCCCGCAACCGGCGCCGGACCTGCGGCGCAGCCGATCCGCGGACTGGGACATTTCCGCGCAATGCTGTTCTCTCATTGAACACCGCGCCGGAATCCCTATTTTCAGGTCGAGCTTTCAAACCCCGCGGAGGAGAGCCTTTGGGCAACGCGCGTAATATCGCCTTCTGGGTGGTCCTGTTCCTGATGATCCTGGCGCTGTTCAATCTGTTCAGCGACGGCTCCAGCCAGATGAACAGCCGCCAGATCAGCTATTCCGACTTCATCCAACGGGTGGAAAACGATCAGATTTCCAGCGTCACCATCGACGGGGAAAAGGTCGGCCTGACGACCAAGGATGGCAAGCAGTTCACGACGATCCGCCCCCAGGGCGAAGAAATCGCCGATCAGCTGATCGCCGAGGAATGTCGAGGTCCGGGTCGAGCCGCAGCAACAGTCGGGCTTCATGTCCCTGCTGGGCGTCTGGCTGCCCTTCATCCTGCTGATCGGGGTGTGGATCTTCTTCATGAACCGCATGCAGGGCGGGGGCAAAGGCGGCGCGATGGGCTTTGGCAAGTCGCGCGCCAAGCTGCTGACCGAAAAGCATGGCCGCGCGTCACCTTCGACGACGTGGCGGGCATCGACGAAGCCAAGGAGGAACTGGAGGAGATCGTGAATTCCTGCGCAACCCGCAGAAATTCAGCCGTCTTGGCGGCAAGATCCCGAAAGGCGCGCTGCTGGTCGGCCCTCCGGGCACGGGTAAGACGCTGCTGGCCCGCGCCATCGCGGGCGAGGCGGGCGTGCCTTTCTACCATCTCGGGGTCGGATTTCGTTGAAATGTTCGTCGGCGTCGGCGCCAGCCGCGTCCGCGACATGTTCGAACAGGCCAAGAAATCGGCGCCCTGCATCGTCTTTATCGACGAAATCGACGCGGTCGGTCGGGCGCGCGGCGTCGGCATCGGCGGCGGCAATGACGAACGCGAACAGACGCTGAACCAGCTTCTGGTGGAAATGGACGGTTTCGACGCGAACGAAGGCGTCATCATCATCGCCGCCACCAACCGCAAGGACGTGCTGGAGGTGCTGTCATGAGTATGGAAGTCGTTCTTTAACCTTAGCAATACGTAACTGAACGAAG
>NZ_JARJHL010000014.1 GCF_029309835.1 Paracoccus sp. DMF-8
GCAAGACCATTTCGATGAATTGCCCGTGGCCTTGCTGCTGCTGGACCCGGCCGGGGTGATCGTCCGTGCCAACAGTGCGGCAAGGGAGCTGTTGGGCGGCCAGATCGACGGAAAATCGCTTGCGACCTTGCTCGAGGGGCCGGGCCGCCCGCTCTGCGATTGGGTGGCGGATGTTGCGACCGGACGGCTTGTCGGCGGACCCGAGGTTCTGCGCAGCCGCTCTGCCGGTCCCGAGCATTTCGTTCAGGTCACGCTTCGGCGCAGCGAAGAATCCGGCGTGACCGCCGTTCTGTCCGATGCCAGCGATCTGAAAAAGCTGGAGGCGCAGTTTGCGCAAAGCCAGAAAATGCAGGCCATCGGCCAGCTTGCAGGTGGAATCGCGCATGATTTCAATAACCTGCTGACGGCGATCAGCGGGCATTGCGATCTTTTGATGCTGCGCCATGACAAGGGGGATCCGGATTACGCGGATCTGGAACAGATCAATCAGAACGCCAATCGCGCCGCCGCCCTGGTCGGTCAGTTGCTGGCATTTTCGCGCAAACAGAAGCTGAAGCTGCAGATGCTCGACCTGCGCGATTCGCTGTCCGATTTGACCCATCTGCTGAACCGGCTGGTCGGCGAACGCATCGTCCTGACCTTTCACCATGATCCCAAGCTGCACCTGATCCGCGCGGATAAACGTCAGTTGGAACAGGTGATCATGAACCTCGTGGTGAATGCACGGGATGCCATGGTCGATGGCGGTGATATCACGATCACGACGGGGAATGTGCATTTTGACAGCAACAACACCCATGAACAGGCGATTCTGCCGCCGGGTGACTATGTCTGTGTCGCTGTCCAGGATCAGGGATGCGGCATCCCGCCCGACGTTCTGGACAAGATGTTCGAACCTTTCTTCTCCACCAAACGCGTGGGAGAGGGCACGGGCCTTGGCCTGTCGACGGCCTATGGCATCGTCAAGCAGACAGGCGGCTACATTTTCTGCGACAGTGTCGTGGGCGAGGGCAGCCGTTTCAGCCTGTATTTCCCCGCCCATATCGGACAGGTGGCCGAGGCCGATCCCGCGCCTGCGCCAAAGCCAAGCGCCGTTCGCGCCGAACCCGCCGAACCCACCGTGCTGCTGGTCGAGGATGAGGCGCCGGTGCGCGCCTTCGCCTCTCGGGCGCTGCAACTGCAAGGGTGCAGGGTCTATGAGGCATCCTGCGCGGAAGAAGCGTTGGAGATCCTTTCCGATCAGCGCCTTATGATCGACGTCTTCGTGACCGATGTGGTGATGCCCGGCATGGACGGGCCGGCCTGGGTGCGCACCGCGCTGCGTGATCGACCTGCGACCCGCGTGATCTTCATGTCGGGCTATACCGAAGATATTTTTGCCGATGGCAACGCGCCGATCCCGGGGGCGAGCTTTCTGGCCAAGCCGTTTTCGCTCAGCGATCTGACGGCGCTGGTCAGCAAGCAGCTTGATGGTCGCAACGCAGAGGGGGCCTGAGCGCTTTGGCGCTGCTGGCGGGCAGGTTACGCGGTGACGGTCTCGCGTGGAACGGCAAGCGAATCATAAAGCGCCGCATCCTCGGCCAGGAATTCGCGAAGGCGCGCTTCCAGCTCGGGCGACAGGGAAACGTCGACGGAAGGGGGCACGTTGACCCGCGGCAGATGCAGGACGCAATCCAGCCGATCTTCCATGAATTCGGTAAACTCCTCCATTTCTTCGTAGCGGAAAATGCAATCGACGCTTTGACCCTGATCGGTCAGAAAATCGGATTGGGTCCCGATCCGCGCGCGCATCCGCCCGTCCGCAGACATATAGGACTGCACGAAATCGGTGAAGGTGACGCCGGTCATTTCATGCAGAGGATCTTCGATATCATCGCGCATGCGAAAACGATACCAGCTTCGCAACCATTCGATGGGTTCGCGCATCACCGCGACCGTGGTCGGCTTGCGGTGGCCCGACGGTTGCAGCCAGGGGGCGATATGTTGCCGAAAGCTGCGGTAATCGGAATGTTTCAGATGGGGCGGGCGCATGACCGCAAGGCTTGCCAAAGGCTCCAGCGCCGATTCGATGGCGGTCGATCCGGCCTTGGGTGTCGCCAGAAAAACAAGGTCTTTTTCAAAGAAAATCAACATCAAGATCGTCCCCAACCGGCTTTTTCGATCCGTATTTTTGCGTGTTTTACTGCGTAAACCAGTTGTTAACCATCCTGCTTCACAATGAAGCCTCAGGGGCAGTTCATCAGGCCAAAAAATCCTGCGGGACGGCAAAGAGGATGGACAGGGCCCGAAAAGAACATTACTAGAACATACATCGTTCACCAAGATTGCCCCGACCCAAGGGGTGTGAGATAAGGTTGAGGACAGATGGCAGGGGCAACACTTTTCGACATGAACGACAAGAAAACGGCAGATAAGCAAAAGGCGCTGGACAGCGCATTGGCGCAGATCGAACGGCAGTTCGGCAAGGGCTCGATCATGAAGCTGGGCGCCGACAACCCGGTGGCCGAGATCGAGGCGACATCGACCGGCTCGCTTGGTCTGGATATCGCGCTAGGCATCGGCGGCCTGCCCAAGGGCCGCATCATCGAGATTTTCGGCCCGGAAAGTTCGGGCAAGACCACGCTGACGCTGCATGTCGTGGCCGAAGAACAGAAAAAAGGCGGCGTCTGCGCCTTTGTCGATGCCGAACATGCGCTGGATCCGCAATACGCGAAGCGGCTTGGCGTCAATCTGGACGAACTGCTGATCAGCCAGCCCGACACCGGGGAACAGGCGCTGGAGATCGTCGATACGCTGGTGCGTTCGGGTGCGGTCAGCCTGGTTGTCGTCGATTCGGTGGCGGCGCTGACGCCGAAATCGGAAATCGAGGGCGATATGGGCGATATGCAGATGGGCAGCCAGGCCCGCCTGATGAGCCAGGCGATGCGCAAGCTGACCGCCAGCATCGGCCGCAGCAACTGCATGGTGATCTTCATCAACCAGATCCGCATGAAGATCGGCGTGATGTTCGGCAACCCCGAAACCACGACCGGCGGCAATGCGCTGAAATTCTATGCTTCGGTGCGTCTGGACATCCGCCGCACCGGCTCGATCAAGGACCGCGACGAGGTTGTCGGCAACCAGACCAGGGTCAAGGTGGTCAAGAACAAGGTCGCGCCGCCCTTCCGTCAGGTCGAATTCGACATCATGTATGGCGAGGGTATTTCGAAGGTCGGCGAGCTTCTGGACCTGGGCGTCAAGGCGGGCGTCGTCGAGAAATCGGGGTCCTGGTATTCGCACGGGGATGAGCGGATCGGGCAGGGGCGTGAAAATGCCAAGCAATATCTGCGCGACAACCCCGATATCGCCTATGCGATCGAGGACAAGATCCGCGCCAGCCACGGTCTGGATTTTGGCCTGTCCGACGAAGAAAACGACGACCTGACCGAAGAATGATCGTGACCGTCAACGCGGAAAAGGGGCCTTTCGGGCCCCTTTTTGATGGCGCGGGCGATCACCGGCAAGGTTGCGCCTTTACGCTGGTCGCGCCGGGGGGTAATGGATTCCCCTGCATATCAAGACAGCGCCGGTTCAAGGCCCATCAGCGGGATCGCCAGAAATGCCTAGCCTGAACGACATTCGTTCCACCTTCCTGGATTTCTTCAAGCGCAACGGCCATCAGGTCGTTGACTCGAGCCCGTTGGTGCCGCGCAACGACCCGACGCTGATGTTCACGAACTCGGGCATGGTCCAGTTCAAGAACCTGTTCACCGGGGTTGAGCATCGCGACTACACCCGCGCAACCACCGCGCAGAAATGCGTGCGCGCGGGCGGCAAGCACAACGATCTGGACAATGTCGGCTATACCGCGCGGCATCATACCTTCTTTGAAATGCTGGGGAATTTCAGCTTCGGCGATTATTTCAAATCCGACGCGATCCCCTTTGCCTGGGAATTGCTGACCAGGGATTTCGGCATTCCGAAAGACAAGCTGCTGGTCACGGTTTACCATACCGATGACGAGGCGGCGGATATCTGGAAAAAGGTCGCGGGCCTGTCGGATGACCGCATCATCCGCATTCCGACCGATGACAATTTCTGGCGCATGGGCCCGACCGGTCCCTGCGGCCCCTGCACCGAGATTTTCTTTGACCACGGCGACCATATCTGGGGCGGCCCTCCGGGTTCGGCGGATGAGGATGGCGACCGTTTCATCGAAATCTGGAACCTCGTTTTCATGCAGAACGAGCAGTTCGAGGATGGCTCGATGCGGGCGCTGGACATGCAGTCGATCGACACCGGCATGGGGCTGGAGCGGATCGGCGCGCTGCTGCAGGGCAAGCACGACAATTACGACACCGACTTGATGCGCAGCCTGATCGAGGCCAGCGCCCATGCGACCAGTTCGGACCCCGACGGGCCGGGCAAGGTGCATCACCGTGTCATCGCCGACCACCTGCGCTCGACCAGTTTCCTGATTGCGGACGGGGTCATGCCCAGCAATGAGGGGCGCGGCTATGTGCTGCGCCGGATCATGCGCCGCGCGATGCGTCATGCCCATATGCTGGGCGCCAAGGACCCGGTCATGTATCGGCTGGTCCCGGCGCTGGTGCGCCAGATGGGCACGGCCTATCCCGAACTGGGGCGCGCGCAGGCGCTGATCGAAGAAACGCTGAAACTGGAAGAAAGCCGGTTCCGCCAGACGCTGGATCGCGGTCTGCGCCTGCTGGACGATGAGCTGTCGCGCCTGCCTGACGGTGCCGATCTGCCCGGCGCGGCGGCCTTCAAACTGTATGACACCTACGGTTTCCCGTTGGACCTGACGCAGGATGCGCTGCGCGAAAAGGGCCGCGCGGTCGAGGTCGCGGGTTTCGACGAAGCCATGGCCGAGCAGAAGGCCAAGGCCCGCGCGGCCTGGTCGGGTTCGGGCGAAACGGCGGATGCGACGATCTGGTTCGACCTGGCCGAGCAGCATGGCGCGACCGAATTTCTGGGCTATGACACTGAACTGGCCGAAGGACAGATCCTGTCGCTGGTCCGCGACGGCGCGGCGGTCGATGCCGCGACCGAAGGGGAAACCGTTCAGATCGTCGCCAACCAGACGCCGTTTTATGCGGAATCCGGTGGTCAGGTCGGCGATACCGGGCTGATCAAGACGGAAACCGGCGCGGCGCGGGTCACCGATACGAAAAAGGTCAGCGGGCTGTTCATCCATGTCGCCGAGGTGACCCTGGGTCAGATCAGCCGTGGTCAGGGTGCGCAACTGTCGGTCGATCACGACCGTCGCGGTGCCATTCGCGCGAACCATTCGGCCACGCATCTGCTGCATGAGGCGCTGCGCCGCGCGCTTGGTGAACATGTCGCACAGCGCGGCAGCCTGAATGCGCCGGATCGGCTGCGCTTCGACTTCAGCCATACCAAGGCGATGTCGGCGGATGAAATCGCGCAGGTCGAACGCGAGGTGAATGATTTCATCCGCCAGAATACCCCGGTCGAAACCCGGATCATGACGCCTGACGATGCCCGCGCGCTTGGCGCCCGGGCGCTGTTCGGCGAGAAATATGGCGACGAGGTGCGCGTCGTGTCCATGGGCGAGCTGGAAGGCTCGGGCAAGGGGCAGGCGGGGCGGACCTATTCGCTGGAACTGTGCGGCGGCACCCATGTCGGGCGCACCGGCGATATCGGCATGTTCGCGCTGACCTCGGAAACCGCCTCGGCTGCGGGGATCCGGCGGATCGAGGCGCTGACCGGTCAGGCCGCGATGGAGGCCTTGCGTCGTGTCGATGGCGAAATGACTGAAATTGCTGGCATTCTGAAGGCTCAGGCTGGCGATGTGGTGGGTAAGGTCCGCGCTTTGGCCGATGAACGCAAGGCGCTGGCCAATGAGGTCGCGCAGCTGAAGCGTCAGCTGGCGATGGGTGGCGGTTCGGATGAGGCGCCGAAAGAGATCAACGGGATCAAGTTGGTCGCGCGCCGTGTCGATGGCGTGACCGGCAAGGAGCTTGGCCCGCTGGTCGATGAGATGAAGGCGAAACTGGGCTCTGGTGCCGTGGTCGTTCTGGCCGAGGCGGATGGCAAGGCCACCGTCGCGGCGGGCGTGACCCCGGATCTGGTCGCGCGGATTTCGGCGGTCGATCTGGTGCAGGCGGCGACCGTCGCGCTTGGCGGCAAGGGCGGTGGCGGCCGCCCCGACCGTGCCCAGGGTGGCGCCCCCAGCCTTGCGGCCGCCGATGCCGCCATCGCCAGCGTCGAGGCCCTGATCGGAGAACGCGCATGACCGCCCTGTGGATTGCCCATGTCAATGTAACCGACGCCGAAGCCTATGGCCGCTACGCGAAGGAAGCCGGGCCTGCGATTGCGGCGCATGGTGGTGTCTTTCTGGCGCGCGGCAGCCGCTATCAGCAGCTTGAGGGCACGGAAAAGACCCGCAATGTCGTTGCGCGCTTTCCCAGCTTTGACGCGGCTGTCGCCTGCTACCATTCGCCCGAATATCAGGCGGCGCTGGTTCATGCCCAAGGTGCGGCCGAGCGCGATCTTGTGATCGTCGAGGAAAGCGAGCCGTCTGCGAAATAGCATGATTCCTTAAGGACTCCGTGCTAGCCATGGTCAAAAGACGTGAAGCAGGGGCAGGTGATGTGCCGTTGGGCCGCCTATATCGGGGCACCGATCTATCTTGAGGATATCGTCAGCCGTCCGGGCCATTCGCTTGTCCGGCAAAGCCATGAGGCGACGCGCTGCCTGACGCCGGTGAATGCCGATGGTTTCGGCATCGCCTGGTATGGTGAGCGCGAGGAACCGGGCCTGTATCGCGATGTCATGCCCGCGTGGAGCGATCCGAACCTGCTGAGCCTGACGGCCACGGTGAAATCGCATCTGTTCATGGCGCATGTCCGCGCCTCGACCGGGACCTCGACCAGCCGGACGAACTGTCACCCTTTCACGGCGGGGCGCTGGTCCTTCATGCATAATGGCCAGTTCGGGGGTTATGACGGCTACCGCCGCGCGGCCGAAATGCTGATCCCGGAAGATGTCTATCACCATCGCAAAGGCGTCACGGATAGCGAGGCGCTGTTTCTGATGGCGCTTGGCCGGGGGCTGGATATCGATCCGCTGGCCGCGATGGCGCAGGCAACGGCAGAGTTCGAGGCGCTGGCGCAGGCACGCGGATCGGCCCCGCATGTGCGCATTGCCGCGGCCTTTTCGGATGGCGAACGGCTGTATGCCCTGCGTTATGCCAGCGACGATCACGCGCCAAGCCTGTTTTACCGCTGGTCGCAGTCGCGCGCGGGCTATGCGGTCGTGTCCGAGCCGCTGGAGCCGGAAGAGGCCGATTGGCAGGAACTGGCGCCGAATTCCTTTTGCATCTTTGAGCGTGAGGGGATGGCGCGGATGGATTTCACGCCGGATTTGCTGCATCGCGCGGCTTGAGCTTCGGGCGCGGCGCTGTAAGCGGGCCGCATATCTGCGGTCGTATAGTGGGCGCGCATATCTTGCGGAAAACCGACAGATGCGGAAAAGCTTCTGCCGGAAACCTGTCCCGGAAACCTATCGCGTAAACATTCCCTGATGAGGTGAGGCGCTGCCACCGTCCCCCTTTCGTTGCTCTGTCAGGGGCGCGGCTGCAAACCGCCCTGTTCGATCAGAAATTCAACGACATCCTGCACGCCGATGCCATGTCGCAACTGCGCCATGACAAAGGGCCTGCCCGCGCGCGCCGCCGTCGTATCCCGTTCCAGCAGCGCCACATCGACGCCGACATGCGGGGCCAGATCGGTCTTGTTCACCACCAGCAGATCCGAACGCGCAAGGCCGGGGCCGCGTTTGCGCGGAATGTCCTGACCCGCCGCCGTGTCGATGACATAGATCGTCAGATCGGCCAGTTCCGGGCTGAAGGTCGCGGCCAGATTGTCGCCGCCGGATTCGATCAGCACCAGTTCCAGATCCGGGATCGCGGCGGTCAGTTCGGCGATGGCGGCCAGATTGATGCTGGCATCCTCGCGGATCGCGGTATGGGGGCAGCCGCCGGTTTCGACCCCCGGATGCGGTCAAAGGGCAGGACCTGCGCGCGCATCAGGGCCTCGGCATCCTCACGCGTGTAGATGTCATTGGTGACGACGGCCATCGACAGGCGCGGCGCCAGCGCGCGGGCCAGTTGTTCGGTCAGCGTCGTCTTGCCCGCGCCGACCGGGCCGCCGATGCCGACGCGAAGGGGGCCGTTCGTGCTCATGTCCGGAAAATCCTTATGTCCAGCGTTTCATGCTCCATCGCGGCAAGCTCGGCCCCGAAACAGGCGGAACCAAGGTCGTCGGCCGAGGCAAAGACGGCGCGGCGCGCGGTTTCGGCGATGGTCGGATGCAGGCCCGCCAGCAGGCGCTGGCCACGGCTTTGGCCAAGCGGCACGAAACGGGTCGCGCCCAGGATCAGGTTCGCGGCGAAGGCATGCAGGTAATGGGCGGTGATATCATGGATGGGCAGGTCAAGGCCGCGCGCCGCCAGACCCACGGCAAGGGGCAGGGGCAGGGCGGGCAGGTCGCGCCCGCTCATCGCCGAAATCGTCGCGGCAAAGGCGCGGCCCTGATCCATCGTTTCGGTCAGGCGTTCGGCGGAACCGGCAAGGGCGCGGGCGATCAGCGCCAGTTCGGTGATGTCTTCGTCCTTCAGCGCCAGCGACAGCAGCACCGCATCGGTCCAGCCACCGCCCCGCGTCACCACATCGCCGACCCAATCGCCGATCCTTGTCGCGTCGCGCAACCCGCCCGCGATCACGGTTTCCAGACCATGGGAAAAGGCAAAGCCGCCGGTCGGAAAGGACGGCGACAGCCATTGCACCAGCGACAGCCGGTCGATGTCGCGCCGCGCGGGTGCGAAGACCGAAGGGTCAGGGGTGGCCATGATCGTGGCCCATGGTCCGGCCATGGCCATAGGCGCCGCCTTCGGGGTTGAAGGCCGCCATCGTCGGCGTGACCCCGGCGCCAAGGCCGCGCAGCATGGTTTCCAGAACGTGATCGGCGCGGATCAGCAGGTGGTCGGCGGCGATCTGGCAAGGGGTGTGGCGGTTGCCGATATGCCGTGCAAGGCGCGGCAGCGGGCCTTCGACGCGCAGGCAGGGCTCGACCGCCGATTGCACGCCGATCAGGCGGCCATCATCAAGGACAAAGGCATCGCCCGCATCAAGGCTGGTTGTCTGGGCAAGATCGACCAGAAAGGACAGGCCCGTGCGGCTGGTCAGGCGCCTGCGACGCAGAAAGCGCGATTCGTAATCCAGAACCACGGCATCATCGGCAGGCGTGGCGCGACGGATTTCCGTCGCGCGGGGCGTTGCAAGCCCGGCTGCAAGGGGCAGGTTCAACATGGTGCCGCCCCCCGCCGGTCATGGCCGGTGCTTAGCGGCGCGGCTCGTCGCGCATGACATAGGACAGGATCTTGCCCCGCGTCAGGCCCATGCGGGCCAGTTCGTCGTCCGAACGCAGATCCAGACGCTTGTATTCGGTGACGCGTTCCTTGGCCTCGACGAAGGACCGGACCGCCGCAGTGATCGAAGCAGCGACCGAGGAGAGGAACGGAATATGCGTATTCGTCGAAAGATGTGCCATCTGATTTTCCCACGGGAACCCCATGTTCCCTGATGGCCATGACATAGGCATCCGGCGCGGATTTGAGCACCACCGATTCCGGCAATGCTGCATTGCAGTAGCGAGATGGCGGCGCAAGGGTCATCGGCGGTCCTTCAGAACAGGAAATAGCGTTGGGCCAGCGGCAATTCTTCGGCCGGCTGGCAGGTCAGCAGGACGCCGTCGGCGCGGACCTCGTAGGTTTCGGGGTCGACCTCGATCTGCGGGGTGGCGGCGTTCAGCATCATGTCGGATTTGCCGATGTCGCGGGTGTAGCGCACGGCGACCGGGGTTTTCAGCATCTCGGCGCAGGCGCCCGCATCCAGCGCGGCACGGCTGACAAATGTCAGGCCGGTCGCGTGTCGCGCCCGTCCCATCGCCCCCCACATCATCCGGGCGTGGAACGGTTCCGCCGGGATCGAGCCGTTCGGGTCGCCCATCTTCGCCATGGCGATCATGCCGCCGATCAGCACCATTTCGGTCTTGGCGCCGAAAAACGCCGGATCCCACAGCACCAGATCGGCGCGCTTGCCCGACCGCGATGCGGCCGATCTCATGGGACAGGCCATGCGCAATCGCCGGGTTGATCGTGTATTTGGCGATATAGCGGCGGGCGCGCAGATTGTCGTTGTCGCCGGTCTCCTCCGGCAGCCGCGCCGCGCTGGACGCTTCATCTTGTGGGCGGTCTGCCAGGCAGCGGATGATGACCTCGCCGATCCGGCCCATGGCCTGACTGTCGGAGGAGATCACCGAGAAACGCCCCAGATCGTGCAGGATATCTTCGGCGGCGATGGTTTCGCGGCGGATGCGGCTTTCGGCAAAGGCGACGTCTTCGGGCACGCGACGGTCGAGGTGGTGGCAGACCATCAGCATGTCCAGATGCTCTTCGATGGTGTTTTTGGTGAATGGCCGCGTTGGGTTGGTCGATGACGGGATGACGTTTGGCGAGCCCACCACGCGGATGATATCGGGCGCATGACCGCCGCCCGCGCCTTCGGTGTGATAGGCGTGGATGGTGCGGCCCCGGATCACGGCAAGGGTGTTCTCGACGAAACCGCTTTCGTTCAGGGTGTCGGTGTGGATCATCACCTGCACATCCATGCGGTCGGCGACGGTCAGACAGTTGTCGATGGCCGCCGGGGTCGATCCCCAGTCCTCGTGCAGTTTCAGCGCACAGGCGCCGGCGCGGATCTGTTCCTCGAGCGCCCTCGGGCAGAGCTGGCATTGCCCTTGCCCGCGATGCCGAAATTCATCGGCAAGGCTGTCGACGGCCTGCAGCATCCGCGCGAGATGCCACGGACCCGGCGTGCAGGTCGTGGCCAGTGTGCCATGCGCAGGCCCGGTGCCGCCGCCCAGCATCGTCGTCACGCCAGAGGCCAGCGCATGTTCGGCCTGTTGCGGACAGATGAAGTGGATATGCGTATCGACCCCGCCCGCCGTCAGGATGCGGCCCTCGGCGGCGATGATTTCGGTGCCGGGGCCGATGATGACATCGACGCCGGGCTGGGTGTCGGGGTTGCCCGCCTTGCCGATTTTCGCGATGCGACCGTCGCGCAGGCCGACATCGGCCTTGTAGATGCCCGCATGGTCGAGGATCAGCGCGTTGGTGATGACGGTGTCCGATCGCGCCATCGGCGCGGCGTGATCTGGGACTGGCCCATGCCGTCGCGGATGGTCTTGCCGCCGCCGAACTTGACCTCTTCGCCATAGATGGTCAGGTCGCGTTCGACCTGAATGATGATATCGGTGTCGCCCAGGCGGACGCGGTCGCCGGTGGTCGGGCCGAACATCTGCGCGTAGTCCGCGCGGGAAATGGTCAGCGCCATGGCTCAGCCCTTTCCCGCCGGGGCGCCGTCCAGCGGCCCCATGACAGCGGCGTTGAAGCCATAGACCCGGCGCGCGCCGGCGTAAGAGATCAGCCGGACCTCGCGGCTTTGGCCGGGTTCAAAGCGGATAGCGGTCCCCGAGGCGATATCCAGCCGCATCCCCCGCGCCGCATCGCGGTCGAAACGCAGGGCGGCGTTGGTTTCGGCGAAATGGTAATGGCTGCCGACCTGAATCGGGCGGTCGCCGGTATTGGCGACCATCAGGGTGATGGCCTGCGTGCCCGCGTTCAGGGTGATGTTGCCTGCGGCGGGAAAGACCTCTCCGGGCGTGAAATCGCGGCTCATGCGGCCACCGCCAGCGCCACCCCGGCCAGCGCGGTCGCGCCGCCAAGGATGCGTGTCGCGCCAAGGCGGCCAAGGCCGATGCCCGCCATGTGCAACGCTATCGTTGCCAGACCAAGGCCCGCCGCATAGGCCAGCAACCCGCTTGCCGGACCTTCGGCACCATGGGCATGGCCGTGCATTGCGCCGAAGGCCGCGACCACCGGCAGGGCAAAGGACAGCGCGGGCCGCAGCGCCAGCGCGACCGCCAGCCCCAGCAGGATGGATGAGGCAAGGATCATCGGCTCGACCGCGGGCAGGGGGATGTGATGGGCGCCAAGCGCAAAGCCCGCGAACATCGCCGCGACAAAGGTCACCGGCAGCGCCCAGATCGCGCGGCGATCATCCGCCGTCGCCGCCCACAGACCCACCGCCAGCATCGCCAGCACGCGATCGAAGCCGCCGATCCGGATGCTGGAAACCCTGAGAAAAGACATTGCCATCACCGATATGGCCGGGATGGGCCAGCGCGACCGACGGCAGGGCTGCGACAAGGGTCAGCGTGAAAATGGTGTTTCTGTTCATGGGCTTGCCTTTAGCGGATGGGGTGGTGGACGGTGACCAGCTTGGTGCCGTCGGGGAATGTGGCCTCGACCTGGACCTCGTGGATCATGCGGGGGATGCCGGGCATGCATTGGTCGGCGGTAATGACATGGGCGCCCAGTTCCATCAGGTCGGCGACGCTGCGACCATCGCGCGCGCCTTCGGTGATGAAATCGGTGATCAGGGCCACGGCCTCGGGGTGGTTCAGCTTGACGCCGCGCGCCAGCCTGCCGCGCGCGACCATGGCGGCGACGGAGACCAGCAGCTTTTCCTTTTCTCGGGGGGTCAGGTTCATCTTGGGTCCGGTGGTTCAGGCCTGCCACACGCGGGGCAGCGGTTGGTGGCGCAGCAGCGCCAGCAGGCGGATCAGCGTGCGGCGCAGGGGCCAGCCGTCGGATGCGGTCATGCGCGCGATCAGCTTGCCGTCGAAGGCCGAGGCCGCCATGCGCACGCCCGCGTCGGGCTGGAGATTGCGCAGCGACTGGACCAGATCGCCCGCATCTGCGCGCACGGCGATCACGGTGGCGATAGCGCGGGTGTCCCGGCCCAGCACCGCGTCGCTGCTGCCGGGCCAGCGCCTGCAGATCAAGGCGCAGGTTTTCGATGAACAACGGCTCTGCGTCGCGGGTGATGCGGCGGCTGTCGCGCAGATCCAGCGTTTCCAGCGTTTCGCCCATCGCCGTGCGGCCCAGAATCAGTGTTTCTGCCCACGGGCAGGTCGCGCGGCCATGCAGCGCGATCACCTGATCGCGGCGCAGCACGGCGCGGTCGAACAGGATGGTTTCCTGCGGCACCAGATCCAGATGGCCGCCATCGCCCACGTCGTAACGCATCCGCACCTGCGCCTGCCCGGTGGTCGAGCGATAGGCGCGTTCGGCGGTCTGCGTCGTCACCGTCAGCCGCGCACCGGGCTGGACACCGACAAGGACGGAAAAATCATCGCCCCCCGTCAGCCCGCCCGAGGTGTTCAGGATCACCAGCTCGCCACAGTCGGGCGAGGTCAGCACGCCCTTGGCGGAACCCGACTGGCGCAGGCTGGTCAGCCGTGCGCCCGGGGCCAGATCCGGGCGCAGGTGGGGCGCGAACTCGGCGCGCAGCGTGCCCATCGCGCGCGGCAATCCATGATGCGGTCCGGGAAGGATCGGCTGTTGCAACATTTCTGGTCTCCTTGCCGTTCGATTAGTCAGGGGGTGGCCGGGACAGGCAAGATTTGGCGGCGCCGCGCGGCGCGCGATCCCGCAACTGCCCGGATTTGGGGCAATCGCCCGAAATCCGGGCAGCGCCGTTTGCGCTTTCACCTTGGCGAAATGGCCCTTATGCACGCGCGGGGCATTCGTGACCGAAAGGGTAGAACATGGCCAATGTGGTGGTTGTCGGCGCGCAGTGGGGCGACGAGGGCAAGGGCAAGATCGTTGACTGGCTGTCGGAACGCGCCGATGTGATCGCGCGGTTTCAGGGCGGCCATAACGCCGGCCATACGCTGGTCATCGGCAATCAGGTGTACAAGCTGTCGCTGCTGCCCTCGGGCATCGTGCGCAAGGGCAAGATGGCGGTGATCGGCAATGGCGTCGTTCTGGACCCCTGGCACCTTTTCGCGGAAATCGACAAGCTGTCGTCTGCAGGGCGTCGAGATCAGCCCGGAAAACCTGATGATCGCGGAAAACACGCCGCTGATCCTGCCGCTGCATCAGGATCTGGACAAGCTGCGCGAGGAAGCCGCGGGCGCGTCGAAGATCGGCACCACCGGCCGCGGCATCGGCCCGGCCTATGAGGACAAGGTCGGCCGCCGCACCATCCGCGTCGCCGATCTGGGGGACGAAGAAACGCTGGACGCGCAGATCGACCGCCTGCTGGCCCATCACGATGCGCTGCGCGCGGGTCTGGGCGCCACGCCCATCGACCGCGCCGCGCTGCGCGCCGCGCTGCTGGAGATCGCGCCGAAGCTGCTGCAATACGCCCAGCCCGTCTGGAAGGTGATGAACGATGCCCGCAAGTCAGGCGCAGCGCATCCTGTTCGAAGGCGCGCAGGGCAGCCTGCTGGATATCGACTCTGGCACCTATCCCTATGTCACCTCGTCCACGACGATGTCGGGGATGGCGGCCTCGGGGACCGGCATGGGGCCGTCGGCCATCGGTTTCGTGCTGGGCATCGTCAAGGCCTATACGACCCGCGTCGGTTCCGGCCCCTTCCCGACCGAGCTTGAGGATGAGGATGGCCAGCGCCTTGGCGAGCGCGGGCATGAATTCGGCACGGTCACCGGCCGCAAGCGCCGCTGCGGCTGGTTCGACGCGGTGCTGGTGCGCCAGACCTGTGCGATTTCCGGCGTCGATGGCATTGCCCTGACCAAGCTGGACGTGCTGGACGGTTTCAAGACGCTGAAGATCTGCGTCGGCTACGAAGTCGATGGCACCCGCTACGACCACCTGCCGACCGCCGCCGCCCTGCAGGCCCGCGTCACCCCGATCTACGAGGAAATGCCGGGCTGGCAGGAATCGACCGCCGGCGCGCGGAGCTGGGCCGATCTGCCCGCCGAGGCGATCAAATACGTCCGCCGCATCGAGGAACTGATCCATTGTCCCGTCGCGCTGCTGTCGACCAGCCCCGAACGCGACGACACGATTCTGGTGACCGATCCTTTCGAGGATTGATCGCGACACGCCGGGCAATCCGAAGGGACGGGACATGGACCTCAAGACACGCAAACGCTGGTCGCTGGTGATCCTGCTGGTCGGGTTGCCGCTGTATATCGTCGTCGCGGTGACGCTGGTGAACTGGATGGACCGGACATGGGGGCGCCAGCCGATCTGGATCGAACTGCTGATCTATGTCGCGCTTGGCATCATCTGGGCCTTTCCGTTCAAGCGCGTCTTTCGCGGCATCGGGAAAGAGGAATGACCGCCCTGCCGCCCTTCGCCACCGGCGTCACGCTGGTCGGAGGGGGGCCGGTTGCCGCCGATGATCTGGCGCTTGCGCTTGATCTTGCGCCGGGGCTGGTCGCGGCGGATGGCGGGGCGGACCGGGTGCTTGCGGCGGGGCATGTCCCCGATGCGGTGATCGGTGATTTCGACAGTGGTTTCCGATGCGGCACGCCGGGCGATCCCGGCGGACCTGTTGCATCCTGTCGCCGAACAGGACAGCACCGATTTCGAAAAATGCCTGACCCGGGATCGCCGCGCCCTTTGTCGTCGCGGTCGGGTTTTCGGGCGGGCGGCTGGACCATGCGCTGGCCGCGATGAATGTGCTGGCGCGCCACCCCGCGCCGCCCGTGCTGCTGCTGTCGGACCAGGATGTGGCGCGCTGCGCTGCCCCGCGCATCCGGGCGCGCTGGACCTGCCCGTCGGCACGCGGTTGTCGCTGTTTCCGATGGGCGCCGTTTCGGGGCGCAGCCGGGGGCCGGAATGGCCCATCGACGGTATCGGATTTGCGCCGGACGGGCGGATCGGCACATCGAACCGCGTCACCGGCCCGGTCGGGCTGGAGATCGACGGGCCGATGCTGCTGATCCTGCCGCGCAAATTCATTCAGCCGCTTGCCCGCCAGCTTTTCCACGGCATGATACGACCTGAACGGGGATAAGCGGGTAGGGGCAGGCGTGGACAGATCCGACCAATTTGCGGGCCTTGTGGCATGACCCGTATCGGAGGCCCGATTTCCCTGACCGATCCCGTGCGTTTCTCGGACGATCCGCCGCGCGTCTGCGATGTCGTCATCATCGGCGGCGGCATCGCCGGGGTGATGACCGGGCTGTATCTGACCCGCGCCGGGCTGCGGGTGTTCCTGTGCGAAAAGGGCCGGATCGCGGCGGAACAAAGCTCTCGCAACTGGGGATGGGTGCGCCAGCAGGGGCGCGATCCGGCGGAGCTGCCGATCATGATCAGATCGCTGCGCCTGTGGGAACGGCTGGATCAGGGACTGGGCGCCCATGTCGGGCTGGTGCGCGGCGGCGTCACCTATCTGGCCGAGGATGAGGCGACGATGGCGCGCTATCAGGACTGGCTGGCGATTGCCCGCGATCACGGGCTGGATACGCGGCTGGTCGACCGGGCGGAACTGGATGCGGTTCTGCCCAATGCCTCGGGCTGGATCGGCGGGTTGACGACGCCGTCGGATGCGCGGGCCGAACCCTGGACTGCCGTTCCCGCCATCGCCGCCATGGCCCATGCCGAAGGGCTGGGCATCGCGGAAAACTGCGCCGCCCGCACGGTCGAGGTCGCGAATGGCGCGGTGACGGGCGTTCACCACGGAACGCGGGCTGATCCGGGCCGGCCGGGTGTTATTGGCGGGCAGGGCATGGTCAGGGCTGTTTGGCGGGAATGCCGGAACGCCCCTGCCGCAGCTTGCGGTGCGGGCGACAGTGGCCGCGACGGTCCCACTGCCGCTGATTTCGAAGGCGCGGCGGACAGCAATTCGCCTTTCGCCGCGAAGGACGGCAACTATACGCTGGCGCCGAAGTCGAACATGATGCTGGTTCCTACGCCATGCGCCATCTAAACTGTCGCGAACTGATCCGGCGCGAGTTGCGCCATACCCGGCTGCGCCCGCTGTCGCCAAAGGGCTTTCCGGATGGCTGGGGCACCGCGCGGCGCTGGAAGGCTGAAGAGATTTCCCCGTTCGAGCGGATGCGCGTTCTGGACCCCGCGCCCATCCCGGTCGGCTGGCCAGGCTGCAACAGGATTTCGCCCGCGCTCCGCGCGTCAGCAGGTCGAACTGGCGCGTGCACGGGCCGGGATGATCGACACCTTGCCCGATCAGGTGCCGGTGCTGGATGAAAGTCCGGTTTCGGGTTTCTTTATCGCGACGAGCCTGTCCGGCCATGGGTTCGGGATCGGGCCGGGCGTCGATAGGTCATGGCCGATCTGATGCGGGGGCGCGATCCGGGGCATGATCTGACGCGGTTCCGCTATGGGCGCTTTACCGACGGGTCGCCGATCGTTCTGGGGCCGGGTCTTTAAGGCGCGGGCCGCGCAGTTTCCCCAGGCGCGGTTATCCCGACGAAGGAGAGCCCATCATGCCGATCAAGAACCGATTTGCGGAACTGTTGCCAGAAATGACCGCGTGGCGCCGGGATTTTCACCGGCACCCGGAAATCATGTATGACCTGCCCCGCACCTCGGGGCGGGTGGCCGATTGCTGCGCGAATTCGGCGTGGACGAGGTCGACCGAGGGCATCGGCCGGACCGGCGTCGTGGGCGTGATCCGGGGGCCGTTCAGCGACAGCCGAGGGCAGGGTGATCGGGCTGCGCGCCGACATGGACGCGGCTGCCGATCGCCGAAAAGACCGGCGTGGATTATGCCTCGAAAAATCCGGGGGTTATGCATGCCTGCGGCCATGACGGCCACACCGCCATGCTGCTGGGCGCGGCGAAATACCTGGCCGAGACGCGCAATTTCGACGGTCGTGCCGTGGTCATCTTCCAGCCCGCCGAAGAGGGCGGCGGCGGCGGGCGCGCCATGGTCGAGGACGGGCTGGTCGAGCGCTGGGGCATCCAGGAATTCTATGGCATGCACAACATGCCCGGCTATCCGGTCGGCAGCTTCGCCATCCGCGAGGGCGCGATGATGGCCGCCACCGACCAGTTCGACATCGTGGTGACCGGCAAGGGCGGCCATGCCGCCAAGCCGCATGAGGCGATCGACACCACGCTGGTCGCGGCGCAGATCGATCGTGGCGCTGCAATCGGTGGTCTCGCGCAACGTCGACCCGCTGAAAAGCGGCGTGATCTCAGTCTGCGTGGTGCAGACCGACTCGACCGCCCATAACGTCATTCCCCAGGTCGTGACGCTGAAAGGCACCGCCCGCAGCCTCGCATCCCGAGGTGCGCGACCAGCTCGAGGACGGCATCGCCCGCATCGCCACCAACACCGCCGCCGCCTTTGGCGCCCAGGCGGAGGTTCAATATGAACGCGGCTATCCGGTGACGATGAATGATCCGCAATCCACTGTTTATGCGGCGGAAGTCGCGCGATCTGTGGCGGGTGACGTGAATACCGAGATGGCGCCGCTGATGGCGGGCGAGGATTTCAGCTATATGCTGAATGCGCGGCCCGGCGCCTATATCTTCGTCGGCAATGGCGACACCGCGATGGTGCATCATCCGGCCTACAACTTCGACGACAATGCGATTCCGGCCGGTTCGAGCTGGTATGCCGGCATGGCCGAGGCGCGGATGCCGCTGGGCTGAACCCTTGCGCCGGGGGCTGTCTGCCCCCGGACCCCCGAGGATATTTCGGCAAGAAAGAAGCAGGGGCGCGCGGCCCCTTGTCCGTCAGAAATGGATGGCGCGGCCATAGGCCGAGAGCACGGATTCGTGCATCATCTCGGACAGGGTCGGGTGCGGGAACACCGTCTCCATCAGCTCGGCTTCGGTGGTTTCCAGCGTGCGGCCGACGACATAGCCCTGGATCAGCTCGGTGACCTCGGCGCCGACCATGTGGGCGCCCAGCAACTCGCCGGTCTTGGCGTCGAAGACGGTCTTGATCAGTCCCTCGGGTTCGCCGAGCGCGATGGCCTTGCCGTTGCCGATGAAGGGGAAGCGGCCGACCTTGATCTCGTAACCCGCTGCTTTCGCTTTCTCTTCGGTCAGGCCGACCGAGGCGACCTGCGGGTTGCAATAGGTGCAGCCGGGGATCGAGTTCGGCTTGATCGGGTGCGGGTGCTGGCCGGCGATCAGCTTCCGCGACCATGACGCCTTCATGGCTGGCCTTGTGCGCCAGCCAGGGCGCGCCGGCCACGTCGCCGATGGCATAGAGTCCCTCGACACCGGTGCGGCAATATTCGTCGGTGACGACATGGGTGCGGTCGATCTTGGCGCCCAGCTTTTCCAGCCCGAGGTTTTCGACATTGCCGACGATGCCGACGGCCGAGATCACCGTGTCGAAGTCCTGCGTCTCGGTCTTGCCGTCCTTCTCGATATGGGCGGTGACCTTGCCGGGGGCGCGGTCCAGCTTCTTGACCGTGGCCTTTTCCAGGATCTTCATGCCCTGCTTGACGAATTGCTTCTTGGCCAAGGCGGAGATCTCGGCATCCTCGACCGGCAGCACGCGGTCCATGACCTCGACCACGGTGGTGTCGGCGCCCAGCGTGTTGAAGAAGCTGGCGAATTCGATGCCGATCGCACCCGAGCCGATCACCAGCAGCTTCTTGGGCATCTGCGGCGGTTGCAGCGCGTGCTTGTAGTTCCAGACCAGGTCGCCGTCCGCTTCCAGCCCCGGCAGGTTGCGGGCGCGGGCGCCGGTGGCGAGCACGATGGCCTTGCCGGTGACCTCCTCGGCCCCCTTGTCGGTCTTGACCGACAGCTTGCCGGGGGCGGTCAGCGTCGCCTCGCCCATGATGACGGTGACCTTGTTCTTTTTCAGCAGGTGGCCGACGCCGCCGGCGAGCTGTTTCGCCACGCCGCGCGAACGCTGCACCACGGCGCCGAGATCATAGCCGATCTTGTCGGCGGAGAGGCCGAATTCCTTGGCGCGGTGCATCAGGTGGAACACCTCGGCCGAGCGCAACAGCGCCTTGGTCGGGATGCAGCCCCAGTTCAGGCAGATGCCGCCCAGATGCTCGCGTTCGATCACCGCGACCTTCAGGCCCAGCTGCGCGCCGCGGATGGCGCAGACATAGCCGCCCGGGCCGGAACCGATCACCACCATGTCGAAGCCTTGCGCCATGGAATTCCCCCTCTGGAAAAAGATAGTTCAGCGTTAAACCATTTTTCAGACATCCACAAGCGACAGCTTGCCGGAGACCAGCGCGGCATAGCCGCCGGCCTGCATCACGCGGATTTCCGCCGGAGTCGGGTTGCGGCCCAGAGCCGCGTTGCGCCAGGGGAAGCGGCCGAATTTCGCGATCGTGTCGCGGTGGATCTGCGCGTGGCGCAGGCTTTCGCCGGGCATGAATTCCTGGAACAGCGCCACGGCGCGGTCCTGGTCGGCCAGGTCCTCGGAATGCTCGAAGGGCATGAAGAAGAACTGCCGCGCCGGCAGGCCGATGCGCCGGGGAAAGCCGCGGTCCAGCGCGGCGCGGGCCAGGTCGCGGGCCAGCGGGTCGGTCGCGAAGGCGCGGGCGTCCTCGCGGAACAGGTTGCGCGGGAACTGGTCGGTCAGGATCAGCGCGGCCAGCGCGCCCTCGGGCGTTGCGGCCCAGGCGGGGGCCAGTTCGGCGGCGCGTTCCCATATCGGCAGGAAGCGCTGGCGGATGGTTTCGTCCAGCAGATCCGAGCGGACATACCAGCCGGTTTCGCCGACCTCATCGAGCCAGAAGCGGTTGATCGCTTGCGGGGTGACGGTTTCGGTCATGCTCGGCCCTCCGTTTCCGCAGGATGGTTGCAGAGCCGGCCGGCCGCCGCAACCCCGTCAGTCGGGGCGCGGCGGGCCGTCGTCGGGGCCGGCGGTCTCCAGCGCCGCCTCGACCGCGATGGGGGTGGCCGAGGGGGCGATGACCGCAAAGCTCTGGTCCAGCATCGGCGCCGGGCGGCGGGTGCGGCGATAGAAGGTATAAAGCGCCAGCAGCGCCAGCAACGCGGCGATATAGACCCAGAATCCGTCCGGGCCCAGCCAGGACATCAGCCAGCCGGTGATCAGCGGCCCGGCCATGGCGCCGAGCCCGTTGATGAACAGCAGCCCGGCCGAGGCCGCCGCCATGTCGCTGTTGTCGAGGAAGTCGTTGGTATAGGCCAGCAGCAGCGAATAGACCGGGTTGGCGACGCCGCCGACCACGGCCGCCGCCAGCAGCAGGCCCCAGATCCCGGGTTGCAGCAGCACCGTCGCGCCCGCCACCGCCGTGCCCAGAATCGCCAGCCCCAGCACGATCAGCCGCCGGTCGCCGTGGTCGGAAAGCCAGCCCACCGGATATTGCAGCAAGAGGCCGCCCGCATAGATCGCCGCGACGAAGGCCGAGATCTCGCGCACCGACAGGCCCTTCATCGAGCCCCAGACCGAAGCCATGCCGAACAACGCCGAGAACACCCCGCCCATCAGGAACATGCCGATGCAGCCCAGCGGCGAGGCGGCGAAAAGGTCGCGAAAGCTCATCCGCTTCAGCGTGGCGAATTGCGGCGCCGGCTGGCGCGACAGCAGGATCGGCAGGAAGGACAGGCTGACCAGCACCGAGGGGATCACGAACAGCAGGTAGCCCGCCGGGTCCGCCGTGTTCATCAGCAGCTGCGCCGTGATGATGCCCAGCATCTGCATGATCATGTAGGCCGAGAGCGCCTGGCCGCGCGTCTCGTTGCTGGTCGAGGCGTTGAGCCAGCTTTCCGCGGTGATGTAGACGCCCGAAAAGCAGAAGCCGATCAAGAGCCGCATCGCCGCCCAGGCCAGCCATTCGGGCGCCGCCGCATAAAGGATCAGCACCGAGGAGATCAGCGAGCCGAGCGCCGCGAAGACCCGGACGTGGCCGACGCTGCGGATCATCTGCGGCACCACGCGCGAACCCAGCAGGAAGCCGCCGAAATAGGCCGCCATCACCACCGACATCTGCGTGGTCGAGATGCCCTCGATCTTGCCGCGCACGCCCAGCAGGGTGCCCTGCATGCCATTGCCGACCATCAGCAGAAGGATGCCCAGCAACAGCGGCCAGGTGGTGCGCAGAACGGTCAGCATCATTCCCTCGACGGTATCAGAAGCGAGGCATCGCCATAGCTGAAGAAGCGATAGCCCGATCTCGACGGCATGGCGATAGATGGAGCGGATGCGATCCTGGCCCATCAGGGCTGAGACCAGCATCAGCAGCGTCGATTTCGGCAGGTGGAAATTCGTCATCAGCGCATCCGTCACCCGGAAGCGATAGCCCGGATAGATGAAGATTTCGGTCACGTCGCGGAACGGCCTCACCAGTCCCTCGGGCGTGGCCGCCGATCTCGATCAGCCGCAGCGCCGTGGTGCCGACCGGGATCACCCTGCCGCCGGCGGCGCGGGCGGCGTTGATCGCGGCGGCGGCCTCAGCCGTGACCTCGCCCCATTCGCCGTGCATCTTGTGGGTGGTCACGTCCTCGACCTTGACCGGCAGGAAGGTGCCGGCGCCGACATGCAGCGTGACATGGGCGAAGCGCACGCCGCGCGCGCGCAGCGCCGCCAGCAGCGGCTCGTCGAAATGCAGGCTGGCGGTGGGGCGGCGACGGCGCCGGAATGGCGGGCCCAGACGGTCTGGTAATCGGTCCGGTCGGCCTCGTCCGGCGCGCGCAGCGCGGCGATATAGGGCGGCAGCGGCATGGCGCCGACCTGGGCCAGCGCGGCGTCGAAGGCCTCGCCGGTTGTGTCGAAGCGCAGCCGCAGCCCGGCCTCGCCGATCTCGGCCACCTCGGCCGACAGCGCGTCCGAGAAGCGGATCACCTCGCCCTGCTTCAGCTTGCGCAGGGGCTTCGCCAGCGCGTTCCAGCCGTCGGCGGCGGGCTCCAGCAGCGTGATCTCGACCTTGGCCACCGCATCGCCCTGCGGCGTGGCGCGCCGGCGGGTGCCGGTCAGCCGTGCCGGGATGACCTTGGTGTCGTTCAGCACCAAAAGATCGCCCGGCCCCAGCAGTTCGGCCAGGTCGGCCACATGCAGGTCGCGGATCACGTCCCCCTGGGCCAGCAGCAACCGCGCCGCGGACCGTGGCCGCGCAGGGCGGGTCGCGATCAGCCCCTCGGGCAGGTGGAAGTCGAAATCCTCAAGTCTCATGCCCCGGGTTCTGTCCCTGCCGCGCCGGGGCGTCAAGCCGGCCCGCGCGGCGATGAAGCCAAAGTGAAAAACTCGGGCTTTACTTCGCTGAGCGAATCTGTCAGTTATAGCCAAATCTCAGGTGAACCCATGATCGTCTGCCACTGCACACAGATTTCCGACCACGACATCAAGGCGGCTGTCGACTGGATGCGGGCCTCGGACCCCGAGACGATCATCACCCCCGGCAAGATCTATCACGCGCTTGGCAAGCGCGCGGATTGTGGCGGCTGTATGCCCTTGTTTCTGGACACCATGCGCGGATGCGATAATCTGGCCGTGCCCCCGATCCTGCGGGGGCTGAAAGCCACGCGCAAAGGGGAAAGCCATGAAGGGCGACGCCAAGGTCATCGAGTATCTCAACGCAGCGCTTCGGTCTGAGCTTACCGCGGTCAGCCAGTATTGGCTGCATTATCGGCTGCAACAGGATTGGGGTTTCGGCAAGATTGCCGACAAGTCGCGCGCCGAATCCATTGAGGAAATGAACCACGCCGATCGCCTGATCGAGCGAATCATCTTCCTGGAAGGCCATCCCAACCTGCAGAAGCTGGACCCGCTGCGGATCGGCCAGAACCTCAAGGAGACCCTCGAGTCGGACCTGGCGGCCGAGCATGACGCCCGCACGCTCTATATCGAGGCGCGCGAATACTGTTCCAACGTCGGCGATTATGTCAGCAAGAACCTGTTCGATGATTTGCTGACCGACGAGGAAGGCCATATCGACTTCCTCGAGACCCAGCTGGATCTCTACGCCTCCATCGGCGAACAGAACTATGGCCTGCTGAACGCCAAGTCAGGCGGAACGATCGTTCCGCGCCACGGCCGGGCAGATGGTCCGGCCTGACGCGCAATCATGTCGCAGGCGGTGCGCCGCCCGCGATGGGCCTTCCGTCGTCAGCCGCCCACCGGCATGGGTGGCCCGTGCCGTGATACATTGTCCCGATTGTTCTGATTGCAGAAGTCTCCTGCGTCGTCCAGCTGCCGGTCGCAGGATCTCGTCGACATGGAAATCTTGACAGCAGGTCGACGCTCAGGACGCCGCCGAAGGCGTGTCGCGGGCCAGCGCATCTTCTGCGCCAGCGCGGGCAGGCCGCCGCCGATCCAGCGTCGCATCGGGCGCCAGCCGCGCCAGCCCTTGCCTTCGGGACCAGGCGCGCGAGATCAGCGGCCACAGGCACTCCCGCCGCTCCGCGCCGTGCGCAGATCCGTAACGGTGTCGCCGACCCGGAACGAACTGCGCGACGCTCGCCGCCCGTCGCCCTCGACGGCGGCGACGATAGGGGCGGGGGTCGGGCTTGCGCACCGGCAGCGTGTCGGCGCCGATCATCGCGGCGAAACGCTCGCGGATGCCCAGCTCGCGCAGCAGCACCTCGGCCAGGGCAGAGGGCTTGTTGGTGCAGACCGCCAGCCGGTGGCCGGCGTCGGCCAGCCGGTCCAGCGCCGTCTCGGTGCCGGGGTAAAGCCGGGTATGGGTGGCGCGATGGCGCGGCCATAATGGGCGATCAGGCGGGGATAGTCCTGTTCCAGCGCCTCGGGGGCAGGATCGTATCCGCCGGAATACGCATAGCCCGCCTGCAGGATCGCGCGGCCGCCCTGAAAGGCCACCAGCGCATCGCGCGCCGGGTCCAGCAGCGGGCCAAGCCCGCGGTCGATGAAACAGGCGTTCCCGGCGGCAATCAGGTCGCCCGAGGTATCGGCAAGCGTCCCGTCCGGTATCAAAGACCACCGTTCCCGCCATTGTAACCTTCCGTCAAGATCTGTGAACCGCTGGCCCTTGGCCCGGCATCTGCGTAAAGTTAGAAGAGCCGAAAGACAATGAATGCGGCTCGAGTCAGGAATGCCGGAAAACCCCGTTGCGTTGATCGTTCTGGCTGCCGGACAGGGCAGCCGGATGCAATCCGACCTGCCCAAGGTCCTTCACCGGCTGGCGGGCGTGCCTCTGGTCGCGCATGCACTGGCCGCCGGGCGCAGTCTGGAACCCGAGCGGGTGGTGGTCGTCACCGGCCACGGCGCGGCGCTGGTCGAAAAGGCGCTGGCAAAGCTGGACGCCGAAGCCCAGACCGCGCTGCAGGCGGAGCAACTGGGCACGGGTCATGCGGTCGCGCAGGCGCTGCCGCTGCTGTCGGGTTTTCGGGGGCGGGCGGTCGTTCTGTATGGCGACACGCCCTTTATCACGGCCGAAACCCTGCTGGCACTGGCCGAACATCCCGCCGATGTCGCGGTTCTGGGCTTTGAGGCGGCCGATCCGGGCCGCTACGGTCGTCTGGTCACCGGCCCCGAGGGGCTGGAAAGGATCGTCGAATTCAAGGATGCCGATGGAGGCGACGCGGGCCATCCGCCTGTGCAATTCCTGGCGTTATCGCCGCCGATGCGGCGCTGCTGGCCGATCTGGTCGGGCAGTTGGGCAATGACAATGCGGCGGGCGAATACTATCTGACCGACGTCGTGGGGCTGGCGCGCGCCGCCGGTCACCGCGTCGATGTCGTGACCTGCGACGAGGACGAAACCTGGGCATCAACACCCGCGCCGAGCTTGCCGCGGCCGAGGCGGCCTTTCAGGCCCGCGCCCGTGCGGATGCGCTGGACAACGGCGTTACGCTGTCCGATCCGGCGGCGGTCTGGTTCTCGCTGGACACCTGCATCGGCCGCGACGCGGTGATCGGACAGAACGTGGTCTTCGGCCCCGGCGTGACCGTCGAAAGCGGCGCCGAGATCCTGCCCTTCTGCCATCTCGAGGGCTGCCATGTCAGCGCCGGCGCCACCGTCGGCCCCTTGCCCGGCTGCGGCCCGGGGCGGAACTGGGCGGCGACGTGCATGTCGGCAATTTCGTCGAGATCAAGAACCCGGTGCTGGACGAGGGCGTCAAGGTCGGCCACCTGACCTATCTCGGCGATGCCCATGTCGGCGAGGCGACCAACATCGGCGCCGGCACCGTGACCTGCAATTACGACGGCGTCGGCAAGCACCGGACCGAGATCGGCGCCCATGCCTTCATCGGCTCGGACACCATGCTGGTGGCGCCGGTGCGGGTGGGGGCGCGGGCGATGACCGGCTCGGGCTCGGTCATCACCGAGGACGTGCCGGACGATGCGCTGGCGCTGGGCCGCGCGAAACAGGTGACGAAGCCCGGCCTCGCCACCCGGCTGATGCAGGCGCTGCGCCAGAAAAAGGGGAGTTGAGCCATGTGCGGCATCATCGGAATCCTGGGACAGCACGAGGTCTCGCCGCAGCTGGTCGAGGCGCTGAAGCGGCTGGAATATCGCGGCTATGACAGCGCCGGGGTGGCGACGGTGGACGACGCCGGCCGGCTGGATCGGCGCCGGGCGGTGGGCAAGCTGGTCAACCTCTCGGACCGGCTGGTGCATGAGCCGCTGACGGGACACGCCGGCATCGGACACACCCGCTGGGCCACGCATGGCGCCGCGACCGAGGTGAACGCCCATCCCCATCGCCGCGGCCCGGTCGCCGTGGTGCATAACGGCATCATCGAGAACTTTCGCGAACTGCGCGACGAGGTGATCGCGCTGGGCCTGCAGCCGGAATCGCAGACCGACACCGAAACCGTGGCGCTGCTGACCGCCTGGCACATGGCGCAGGGCCTGGATGCGGCCGAGGCGGCGCGCGCGACGCTGGCGCGCCTGCATGGCGCCTTTGCCCTGGCCTTCCTGTTCGAGGGTGAGCCCGACCTGATGATCGCCGCCCGCAAGGGCAGCCCGCTGGCCGTGGGCCATGGCGAGGGCGAGATGTTTCTGGGCTCGGACGCCATCGCGCTGGCGCCCTTTACCGACCGCATCACCTATCTCGAGGACGGCGACCACGCCATCATCCGCCGCTCGGGTGCCGAGATCTTTAACGCCGAGGGCCGCCCCGCCAATCGCGAGATCCAGCAGATTGACGTCGGCGCCACCCAGATCGACAAGGGCGGCTATCGGCATTTCATGGCCAAGGAGATCGCGGAACAACCGGTTGTTTTGGGCGATGCGCTGAACCACTACATCAAGGGGATCGCATCGTCCTGCCCGATGCGCTGGATTTTCGCGACGTGGACCGGCTGACGCTGGTCGGCTGCGGCACCGCCTATTATGCCGCCCATGTCGCGCGCTACTGGTTCGAGACGCTGGCCGGATTGCCCTGCGACCTGGATGTGGCATCCGAGTTTCGCTATCGCGAGCCGCCGCTGTCGCCGAACAGCTGGGCGCTCTTCGTCAGCCAGTCGGGCGAGACGGCGGATACGCTGGCGGCGCTGCATTATGCCCGCGACAAGGTGGCGCGCACGGTCGGCGTGGTGAACGTCGGCACCTCGGCCATCGCCCGCGATGCGGATATCGCCCTGCCGACCCTGGCCGGGATCGAGGTCGGCGTGGCTTCCTCCAAGGCCTTCACCTGCCAGCTTGCGGTGCTGGCGGTGCTGGCGCTGAAGGCGGCGCGCGACCGCGGGCGGCTGGACGAGGCGCAGCTTGCCGCGCATCTTGCCGACCTGCGCAGCCTGCCGGGGCTGCTGAACCAGGCGCTGGCGCTCAGCGACACCTGCCGCCGTCTGGCTGGCTGGCTGTCCGAGGCGCAGGACGTGCTGTATCTGGGGCGCGGCCCGCTTTACCCGGTCGCGCTGGAGGGCGCGCTGAAGCTGAAGGAACTGAGCTATATCCACGCCGAGGGCTATGCCTCGGGCGAGCTGAAGCACGGGCCGATCGCGCTGATCGACCGCAATGTGCCGGTGGTGGTGTTGGCGCCGCGCGACGGGCTGTTCGACAAGACCGTCTCGAATATGCAGGAGGTCATGGCGCGGCACGGGCAGGTGCTGCTGATTTCGGACCCGAGGGGATCGAGGCGGCGGGGCAGGGCTTCAAGGCGGCCTTGGCGATGCCCACGGGCGGCGGGATGTTCCAGCCGATCCTCTATGCGCTGCCGATGCAATATCTGGCCTATCACACGGCGGTCGCCAAGGGCACCGATGTGGACCAGCCGCGCAATCTGGCGAAATCGCGGACGGTCGAAGAACGACCCCGGTCCAGAAAACCGGCCCAAGACGCTGGCCGGCCTTGGGGCCGGCCTCTTCGGCGGGCGACGGCTGATCGCGGTGGGTCTGGCAACCTCGCCCGCAGCTTTGGGCTGAATCCGTTCGATCCGGCAGCCGCCGCGACCGCGCGGCAGGGATGTTACGTTCTTGCCACAATCACGTTTTCTTTACCGTGACGTCTCGTCAAGCCAGCGGGAATCGGTGATTTTGCCGCGCGCCTGAAAGCGGCGCTGTAGCCATGTCCCGGTCGCTTTGCCGATCCGCCAGCAAACATCCTGAAAACACATCAAAAGCTGTGGGACCTCCCGGCGCATTCGCCGGGGCATTGCCTGTGCCCGTGGCGCTTATACGGGACAGAGTTCGTGGAACAGATGCGAAATCCGGGGCAAGCCAGACTCGCCGCAGGAACCAGCGTTATCGCCCTGGGGATCGGCCTGCTGGCACCGTGGCACGCGGCACTGGCGCAAACCACGACCGAAACAGCGGATCAATCCGGCGTCGTCGTGCTGGATGAGGTGACGGTGGTCGTCGGCCTCGGGCGCGACCGAAGACAGCAATTCCTATGCGACCGGTGCGGCCAGCATCGCGCGCGGCGCCGACAGCCTGAAAGAGGTCCCCCAGGCCGTCACGGTCATGACCCATCAGACGCTGCAGGACCAGAACCTGACCACGATGTCCGAGGCGATGATCAAGGCCCCCGGCGTCGTGGCGACGATAAACGGTGGCGGCAACCCGGTCTATTCCGCGCGCGGCTTTGACATCGGCACCTATCAGATCGACGGGCTTGGCACGAATTACGATTGGACATGGCGCCCGGATTTCGACCTGTCGATCTATGACCGGGTCGAGGTGTTGCGCGGCGCCGAGGGGCTGTTTTCCGGCGCCGGAGAACCGGGCGGCACCGTCAATCTGGCCCGCAAGCGGCCGACGGACGAATTCAGCCTCGATCTCACTGGGCTATGGCAGCTGGAGCAACCGCCGCGTCGAGGCCGATATCGGCGGTCCGATCACGTCGGACGGGCGGCTGCGCGGGCGGATGATCGGGGTCTCGGCGTGACCGCGACTATTTCTATTCGCCGGCAGACGAGGAAAAGCAGGTCCTTTACGGGATTCTGGAATATGATCTGACGCCTGACACCACGGTTCATGCCGGTGTCAGCTATCAATACCAATACGGCACGCGGTGGGCGACCGGCCTGCCGGCCTATAGCGACGGCACCCAGCTGGGTCTTGATCGCGGGATTGCGCTGACAGCCGACTGGGCCAAGCGGAAAACCACCACCAAAGAGATCTTTGTCGGGGCCGAGCATCGCTTCAATGACGACTGGATGCTGAAATTCGGCGCCATGCGGCAGCGTTTCGATTACGACTATATGCAGCTTTCCCTTGGCGGGCCGGTCGATCCCGCGACAGGTATCTTTGGGGACCCGGGTGCGTTTTCCGAAGACGTGGGCAACCACTCGGACGTGGTGGACCTCAATATCAGCGGTCGTTTCAATGCCTGGGGCAAGGAATACAAGCTGACAGCCGGTGCCGACTGGCGGCGCAGCTATGGCAAGCAGATGCGCAACCGATATTCCGAAGTCTTCCCGGACGGGACAGTCTCGATCGACGATTTTCCGGGTCTCGATCTGCCCTCCCCGACGAGCTCGGGCGGATATAATCACGGCTGGCCGGCGTATGGGGGGGTGCAGAAAGGCGTCTATGCTCGGCTGGACATGGAGGTGACCGACAAGCTGAACGTCATCGTCGGGGGCCGCTATGCCAATTACGAGCATAACGAACTGTATCTGCGTTACGATGAGGACGGCAACGTCACCGAGCGCGATTCCAGCTGGCACTGGACCGAGAACGGCACCTTCACGCCCTATGCCGGTGTCACCTATGACGTGACGCCCGACTGGACCGCCTATGCCAGCATCACCGAAATCTACAAGCCGCAGGGCAATACCTTTGCCGGTCCGCCGGAAAACCCGACCCAGCTGGACCCGATCACCGGCCGCAACTTCGAACTGGGTGCCAAAGGTGCGATCCTGAATGGCGGCCTGAATGTCGCGGCGTCGCTCTATCATATCGAGCGCGAGGGCGAGGGGATCGCCGATACACGCTATGAGGATGAAGGCACGTTCTATCTGCCTCTGGGCAAGGTTGTCAGCCAGGGTCTGGATCTGGAAGTTTCGGGCGAGGTCGTGCCGGGCTGGCAGATCTTTGCCGGCTATACCTACAACCGCAACAAGAACGAAAACGAGGACGCAGTCTATCACGCGCTGACGCCCCGGCACATGCTCAAGCTGTGGTCGGAATATAATCTGCCGGGTGCTTATGACGCATGGACCATCGGCGGCGGCGTGACGGTGAAAAGCAAACATGCCAATACCGGCACCTATTGGCAGATGGGGCCGGATGGCTGGACGCAGCCCCGGTTCGAGATCCAGCAGGGCGGCTATGCGGTCTGGGATGCGCATGTGGACTATCGCATCGACGACCGCTGGAACCTGTCGCTGAACGTCAACAACTTGTTCGACAAGACCTATTACGCCACCATCGGGGTGCCGAACGGCGGCAACTGGTATGGCGAACCGCGCAGCGCCACGCTGACGCTTCGCGGCACCTTCTAAGGCGATCCGAGGCACAGGCCGGGCCGGGTTTCCATATGGATCCGGCCCGGAATGCCGCCCTGCCGCGCGCCATCGGGCGGTCACACAGCCTTTACAGGCGCGCGCTGCCGCCCTATCTCTGCGCGATCATGGCCACGAAATCCGACCCCAACTACAAGATCATCGCCGAAAACCGCCGGGCGCGCTTCGATTACTTCATCGAAAGCGACCTCGAGGCGGGCATCATGCTGACCGGCTCCGAGGTGAAAAGCCTGCGCACCGGCCAGTCGAATATCGCCGAAAGCTATGCCTCGGTCGAAAACGGCGAGCTGTGGCTGATCAACGGCTATATCGCCGCCTACAAACAGGCGGGCGTCTTCGGACACGAGGAACGCCGCCGCCGCAAGCTCTTGGTGTCGAAAAAGGAACTGGCGCGTCTGTGGCAGGCCATCGGCCGCGAAGGCATGACGCTGGTGCCTCTGGTCATGTATTTCAACCATCGCGGCATCGTGAAGCTGAAGATCGGCATCGCCAAGGGCAAGAAGGTCGCGGACAAGCGCGAGACCTCGGCCAAGCGCGACTGGAACCGCCAGAAGCAAAGGCTGCTGAAACAGGGGTAATGCGACCCAAGGCGGCATTACGGCGCGGGCCAAGCCCGGTTACATCCGAAACAGTGTTTGTTTGCAGCGAGGAAGTTCCATGTCCGACGACCCAAAGACGCTGGTTTCGACCAAGTGGCTGGCCGCTCACCTGAACGATCCGGATCTGCGCATTCTGGACGCGACATGGTTTCTGGACGCGGGCCGCGATGCCCGCTCCGAATATAATGACGCGCATATCCCGAATGCGCGGTTCTTCGACATCGACGAAATTTCCGACAACCGCTCGGACTTGCCGCATATGGCGCCGCAGGTCGAAAAATTCATCAGCCGGATGCGGGCGATGGGCGTGGGCGACGGCCATCAGGTCGTGGTCTATGACAATTCGCCGGTGCGTTCGGCGGCGCGCGTCTGGTGGCTGTTCCGCCTGATGGGCAAGCAGGACGTGGCCGTGCTGGATGGCGGTTTCGCCAAATGGCAGGCCGAAGGCCACCCTGTCGAGGACATGCCCCCGATCACCCGCGACCGCCACATCACCGTCCAGCGTCAGGCGGGGCTGGTGCGCGACGTCACGCAGGTTGCCGCCGCATCCAAGCTGAACGATCACGAAATCATCGACGCCCGCAGTCCGGAACGCTTCCGTGGCGATGCCGCCGAACCGCGCCCCAGTCTGCGCGCGGGCCATATCCCCGGCGCCAAGAACCTGCCCTTTGGCCGGCTGTATAACGCCGATGGCACGATGAAATCCGAACCCGAAATCCGCGCCGAATTCGAGGCGGCGGGCATCGACCTGTCCCGCCCCGCGATCACCACCTGCGGTTCGGGCATCACGGCGGCCGTCCTGTTCCTTGCGCTGGAACGGATCGGGCACCGCGACCATTCGCTTTACGATGGAAGCTGGGCCGAATGGGGCAGCTTCCCTGACCTTGATGTCGCAACCGGAGACGCCTGAGACATGCTGTCCAATCTGAAACCACAAGAACCTGACAAGATCCTTGCCCTGATGGGCGAGTTCAAGGCGGACACGCGGCAGGGCAAGATCGATCTGGGCGTCGGCGTCTACAAGGACGCGACCGGCCACACCCCGGTCATGCGCGCCGTCAAAGAGGCGGAAAAGCGCATCTGGGACAGCCAGACCACGAAATCCTATACCGCCCTTGCGGGCGAGGCGGATTACCGCGATGCGATGACGCAGATGGTTCTGGGCGACGTGCTGGATGCGGGCCGGACGGCCTCGCTGGCCTCGGTCGGGGGCACGGGCGCGCTGCGTCAGGGCTTTGAACTGGCGCGGATGGCGAATCCTGCAATGCGGGTGTTCTATTCGGATCCGACATGGCCGAACCACGTTTCCATCCTGAAATTCATGGGCGTCGAAGCCGTGCCCTACCGCTATTTCGACAACGCGACCCGTGGCGTCGATTTCGAAGGCATGAAGCAGGATCTGGCCCACGCCGTCAAAGGCGACGTGATTTTGCTGCACGGTTGCTGCCATGGCCTGACCGGCGCCAATCTGACGCTGGATCAGTGGCACGAAGTCGTCGCGATCCTGGAAAAGACCGGTGCGATCCCGATGGTCGATCTGGCCTATCAGGGCTTTGGCGACGGTCTGGAAGAAGACGCCGCCGGCACCCGCCTGATCGCCTCGCGCCTGCCCGAAGTGCTGATCGCCGCGTCCTGCAGCAAGAATTTCGGCATCTACCGCGACCGTTCAGGCATCCTGATCGCGATCACCCCGGACAGCGCGACCCGCGATCTGACGCAGGGCGCGATGGCGTTCCTCAACCGCCAGACCTTCAGCTTCCCGCCCGATCACGGCGCGCGGATCGTCGCGACCGTCCTGACCAGCCCCGACCTTGCCACCGACTGGCGTGCCGAGCTGGAGGAGGTCCGCAAGGGCATGTTGCAACTGCGCGAACTGCTGGCTGCGGAACTGCGCAACCTGTCGGGTTCCGACCGTTTCGATTTCGTGGCCCATCACCGTGGCATGTTCTCGCGCCTTGGCGCCTCGCCCGAACAGGTCAAGCGGATCAAGGATGATTTCGGCATCTATCTGGTCGGCGATTCGCGCCTGAATATCGCGGGCCTGAACAACGACACCGTCCCGATCCTGGCCCGCGCGATCATCGACGCAGGCGTGTGATCCGGCCGCGACGTGAACGAAAGGGCCCGCCAAGGCGGGCCCTGTTCGATTCTGGAAACCGTGGCGATACCTGCATGTGGCGCAGGGGGTGGGACATCTGTCTTACGCGCCGTCTTTGGAACCCTTGTTCAGGCGGCGGTCGATGTAGTCGCGCAATTCCTCGATCTCGGTGCGGCTTTCGTGCAGGTTGTCCAGCGCCGAGCGCAGTTCGGTCGCCGTGCGTGACAGGCGTTCGGTCAGCTCCTGTTCGCGGGTTTCCAGATTCAGCACGGCGGCATCGCGGGCCTCTTCGGCCTGATGCAGCTTTTGCGCCATGCGGTCCAACTCGTCCATGCTTTGCGGCGCGACGCGGCTGAAGCGGCTGATCAGCGCGCTGACGATCCAGCCCAGCATGAAGGCCGCGAACAGGATCACGGCGGTGGCGATGATGAATTCGTTGCGGTTCATGAGGCACCAGCCCTTTGGATCAGTTGTCGGGCCGCCTGCTGGGGCGGGGCGTGTCGTCATCGGGCGTCTGCACGGTCACGCCAAGCCCGGTGACGGCCAGCGCGGTCGTGGTCGCGACAAAGCGCGCCTGCGGGTCAAGATCGCCGGTGGCCGCCGCTGCGGGCGCGCCATCGTCATCCCCATCCCCATCCCCATCCTCGGCCTCGCTGCCCGGTGCTGCGTCATCTGCGGACAGATCCCGCGCATCGGTATCAGCCGCAGGCCCGTTCGTCACCGGGGTATGCCGGGTTGCGGGCTCGCTGTCGTCGCCCAGTTCCTCGGAGATATCAATGGCCACTTCCGGTGAGGCCGCGAGTTCGTTCACGATGATTGTCGCGATCATCAGGGCATGGGTCGCCAGATCATCCTGCGCAGCATCGTCGCCGGCCGCATCCGGCGCGCGCCCCGGGCCGATGACCAGCACCGGCGCGCTCATCCCGACATCGGTCGCCCCCGCGCCAAGGATCCGGCGCACCGCGATGGTTGCGATGCTATGCCGGGTCAGTTCGGCGGGATCGACCTGCGGCTGGTCCTGCGCGTCGGTGACCTGTTCCTCGGTCGTGGTGCCGGTCACGGTCTGGGCGGGCGCGACCGGGGTCAGCGCAACGGGACGTTCGTCCTTCAGGCGGAATTCGATGCGCCGGTTGGCCTCGCGCCCGGCTTCGGTGCCATTGTCGGCGATGGGTTCCGATTCGCCGTAACCATGCGAATCCATCAGCCGCGTGGCGATGCCTGCGCCGGTCATCGCGTCCAGAATCGCCTGTGCGCGCTTGTGCGACAGATCGGCGTTGAAGCTTTCCGAACCACGGGAATCGGTATGGCCGCCGACCTCGATGCGGTATTCGTCGCAATCGGTCATGGCATCGGCCAGCAATGCCAGCGTCGGTTCGGGATCGCCCGCGATGGTCGATTTGTTGGGTTCGAACCCGATCAGCGATTCGCGCATGACGGTGTTCAGCCGGTCCACGCATTCCTCGCCCGAGGGCAGGGCCAGCAGCGGGTCCAGCCGCCGGTCATAGCGGATCGCCAGTTCGTAATTCGCACCCGCGCCAAGCCGTTCGGCCAGCGTCATCGCGGCGATATCGGATGCCGTCTGATTGCCCGAGGTGCCGCTCAGCCGGATCAGGTCGGGGGTGACGGTGACGCTGCCGCGTTCCAGCCCGGCCAGCGCCTCGATCCCGGCGACGACGCTGACGGTCCAGCCGCTTGGCGCGTCGCTGTCCAGCCGCAGGGCGCTGTCGACCTGACCAAAGCGCGAGCGGGCGATGGTTTCGACCGTGTCGCGCATCCGCGCATCGCCGATCCGGCCGCGCAGCGCGACCTGATCGGGGCCGGTGACGGTCGCGGAAAACTCCACCGGGCCCTGCATGCCGTCCTGCGCCTCGTCCTTGCGGGCGGTCAGGGTGAAGGGCGCGGGCAGGGCGGTTTCCAGCCGCGCCACGGTTTCGTCAAGGAGCTGCTGTTCGACGGATGCGGGCACCTGCAGCGCGACATCGGTATCCGACAGCGTGACCGACCCCGCCCCAAGCGCGGCCACCGCGTCGATGCCAAGCGCCGCCGCACGGCCCCAATCGCGCGAGGGTGCGCCCAGACCAAGCTGGCATCCGGGCTGGCCGGGAATGCCCGCGCGCCGCCCCGCCGCGGTAATTTCGTCGCGCGCCAGTTCCGTATCCGCCGCGCAGGCGTCGAAGCGCGCGCCGTCGCCATCCATGACAAAGCGCAGGGTAAAGGGCGAAATCACCGGGCGCGGCGCGGTGATGTCGGTGGTCAGCGCGACGGTCGCGGGCTTGTTGCGGCGCAGCGCGTCCTCCAGCGCGATGCGCTGATCGCGGCTGTCGGTGATGGCGCGGACCGTGACCCGCCCCGCCTCGATCGAGATCTTGGCGCGCGGCGCAAGCTGGGCGGCGCGCAGGCCGAAGGCGAAGGCCTCGTCCCAATGGGCGGGGACCTCGTAATCGGCGGTTTCCAGCAGGTCCGCGATATTCTGCAGGCCGGTGCGTTTTTGCAGCCCCTCGACCACCGAAGCGCGGTCAAGCCCGGCGGGCACCAGCCCGATGATCGAAATGCCGTCGTCATTGCGCAGCAGCTCGACCTCGAACTCGGGGATCTGCATCGAGGCAAGGGCCTCGACCTGCATGTCGTCGATGACGCGCCCGGCCTCGGTCGCGCGGGATACGGCGGTCAGGGCGCGAAAGCGGGCGACCTCATCGGGGGCGGTGCCGGCGATATGGACCTGCGTGCCATCGGTCGAAACCTCGGCCCAGGACAGGTTCGCGGCATCAAGCGCGGCGCGCGCATCCGTGGCAAGGCGGCGTTCAAAGTAATCGGCGGCGCTGCTTGCGGCCAGCCACGCACCGCCACCGGCGGCGGCCATCGCCAGAACCGCGATCAGCGCCGTCGAGCGACGGGGCGACCGACGGGGCGGCCGCGCGGCCGAAGTCTTGCGATTGTCCTGATCTGCCATCGTGATCTTCGTGCATTTTCCGCTGCGGCGGGTTTACCGCCCCAAGGGTGGAACCGCAATCATGGCCTGATCACGACCCTCTGATGACGGATCGCGGATGCCGTCAGAACAGCCCGGCCAGCACCAGCGCGGCGGCCGGGATCAGCCCGGCATCGCGGTTCGACCGAAACAGCCGCAGGCAGCTTGCGTTGTCGTCAGGGGTAAAGCGCGCCAGTTGCCAGACCAGATGCGCGGCAAAGCCCAGCACACCGGCCCCGGCCAGCACGGCGCCCGCGCCCATGGGTCCCGCCGCCATCACCGCGACCGCCAGCATCACCACGGCAGCCGCCGCAAAGCCCGCGATCCAGCGCGGCGAATCCGCGCCGAACAGGCGGGCGGTGGATTTGACGCCGATCATCGCGTCATCCTCGATATCCTGATGGGCATAGATGGTGTCGTAAAAGATCGTCCAGCAGATGCCGCCCAGCCATGCCAGCACGGGCGCGGGGGCAAGGTTGCCGGTATGGGCGGCCCATGCCAGCAGCACACCCCAGTTGAAGGCCAGCCCCAGAAAAAGCTGCGGCCACCATGTAAAGCGTTTGGCAAAGGGATAGATCCCGACCAGCGCCAGCGAGGCGATGCCCAGCACGATCGCCGCCCCGCCAAGCGTCAGCAGGATCGCCAGCCCGGCCAGCGACTGAGCCACCATCCACGCCACCGCCCCCGCGACGCTGACCTGCCCGGACGGGATCGGGCGCGACCGGGTGCGGGCCACCTGCGCGTCGATGTCGCGGTCGGTGATGTCGTTCCATGTGCAGCCCGCACCGCGCATGACAAAGGCACCGACCGCGCAGGCCAGCATGATCCACAGATCGGACCAATGTGCCCCGTCCGCGATCATCGCCAGTCCGACGCCCCACCAACACGGGAAAAGCAGCAGCCATATCCCGATGGGACGGTCAACGCGCGACAGCCTGAGCCACGGCCTGAACCGTTCGGGCGCATAAAGATCGACCCAATTACCCTTTGGCGCGTCGGCAACAGAGGCTGGCGTCCGGCTGTCAGTCTGCATTATCCTGCCTATCATGGCGAAAATCAGGCTGTTCATAGATCACCCACTGGCCGAGGGACAAGGCTTTGCCTTGAACCCCGATCAGGCGCATTACCTGTCCAGCGTCATGCGCATGGCTGCGGGGCAGGAAATTCTGGTCTTCAACGGCCGGGATGGCGAATGGCGGGCGCGGCTGGACCAGTTGACCAGGCGCGGCGGTCTGGCTCAGGCGCTGGAACAGACCGCGCCACAGCGCAACCCGCCCGACCTGTGGCTGGTCTTTGCACCGATCAAGAAAGCCCGCACCGATTTCATCGTCGAAAAGGCGGCAGAGCTGGGCGTCGCGCGCATCCTGCCCGTCCAGACCGACCACACCAATTCCGAACGCATCCGTCAGGACCGCCTGCAAGCCCATGCGGTCGAGGCCGCCGAACAATGCGGCGGCACCTTTGTCCCCGCCGTCGACGACTTGCGCCCGCTGTCGCGGCTGCTGGACGCTTGGGATGCGAATCGGCGAGATCCTCTGGGCGGATGAGGCGATTGCCGGCCCCGCGCAGGCTCTGGCGGGGCTGGAGCCGGGGCCCTGGGCCATTCTGATCGGTCCCGAAGGCGGCTGGTCCGAGGCAGAGCGTGGCAGGTTTGCAACAGTTCCGGGCGTGACGCGCATGGCCTTGGGGCCGCGCATCCTGCGCGCCGATACGGCGGCGGTTGCGGCGATCACCTTGTGGCAGGCCGCCCTGGGCGACTGGAATGCATAAGTTTCACAAGGACACAAGCACTTAGCTGTCATACCGCAGAAAAACCGGGCATCCTTGTCCGGGGGCGATCACGACGGTGTGAGAAAAACGTAGTAATTTCTTTGCCTTATGCCTTGGCTGCATAGCAGCATTGCCGGTGGCAGACCTAGCTTTCATGACCTGCCCGATCTACATCACCAGCATCGACGAAACGCCCGATAGGCGGGCAATATCAAAACAGGTGAAGTGATGTCGGCAATTGACACGAACCGCGTCCATGGCGGGACGCGCAATGCTGGGTTTGTTTCGAAATTCATTGCTGCGCTGCAGCATTGGAATGACGCGCGCGTGACGCGCAACGCACTGAGCCGCCTGTCAGATCGCGAGCTGGATGATATCGGCCTGAACCGTGGCGATATCGAAAGCGTCGCCCTGCGCGGCTGAGCCCGGACCAACCCGGCACCAGAGAACGGCCTCTCCGAGCTTCGGATGGGGCCTTTTTCTTGTCTGGCACCCGGGTTTTCGGGTTCGGGTGGACGCGGCTGCGCTTTTGGGCGGGGTCGGGCGTATGGGCGGGGCCCGACCGGATCGGGACAGACCGGATCAGTTGCGGACAACCACCAGAACCGCCCATTCGCCCAAGATATCGCGACTTTCGACGGTAAAGCCCTGCGCCTGATAGGCGGTGGCGACCTCTTCGAGCTGGGTTTCCAGAATCCCCGACAGGATCGCCCGCCCGCCCGGTGCGACATGGCGCGCCATGTCCGGGGCAAGGTCGATCAGCGGCTGTTTCAGGATATTGGCAAAGACCAGATCATAGGGCGCGGCGCGGTCCAGCAGGGGATGGTCGAAACCCACCGCCTCGACGCATTCGACGCGGCCGGTCAGCCCGTTTGCAATGACATTGGCGCGCGCCGTATCGACCGCCACCGGGTCGATATCACCCGCGACGACGATCACCGGGTAAAGCCGGGCGGCGGCCATCGCCAGAACCGCGGTGCCCGCGCCGATATCGGCGATGCGGTCGAATGCGGCCCCGCCCTCATACAGCCGGTCCAGCGCCAGCAGACAGCCCTTGGTCGTGTTGTGATGGCCGGTGCCGAATGCCATCGCGGCCTCGATCAGCAGGGCCTCGGTGCCTTCGGGAACGCGGTCGGCGTCATGGCTGCCGTGGACGAAAAAGCGCCCGGCCTCGACCGGTGTCAGTTCGCGCCGGACATGGGCGACCCAATCGACCTCTGGCAGTTCGGACACCACAAAGGGTTCCGCGCCATGCGCGATCGCCAGCAGCGCCAGCGCGATTTCATCGGGCTGTTCGGTGAAATAGACCCCCACCTCCCACCGGTTCGAGCCGTCCTCGATTTCGAAAACGCCGGTGCCGACGGGTTCGGGGACCAGATCCTCGGCGATTTCGGCCAGGTTTTCGGCGGCTTCGCGGCCGACAAGATGGGTCAATGCGGTCCAGGTGGACATTCAGTTACGCTCCAGCCCTTCCAGATCTGCGGCCTGCACCCCGGTGCCGTGCATGTTGCAATAGCCGTCGGGATAGCGGTCCAGATATTGCTGATGATCCTCTTCGGCGGGCCAGAAGGGCGCGGCGGGCAGGATCTGGGTGGTGATGGCGGGATAGCCCTGCACGGCAAGGCGGTTGTCATAGTCGATTTTCGACGCCTCGGCCGCCGCATGCTGGGCTTCGGTGAAATACATGATGAGCGAGCGATATTGCGTGCCGACATCATTGCCCTGCCGGTTGCCCTGCGTCGGATCGTGGTTTTCCCAAAACAGCTTCAGCAGATGTTCGGTGCTGATGCGCGAACTGTCATAGACGACGCGCACGACCTCGGCATGGCCGGTGGTGCCGGTGCAGACCTGCTTGTAGCTCGGGTTTTCGGCGGTGCCCCCGGCAAAGCCGACCTCGGTCAGCCAGACGCCTTCCTGTTGCCAGAACAGGCGCTCCACCCCCCAGTAACAGCCCATGCCAAGGATGATCTGGTCATAACCATGCGGAACGGGCGCATCCATCGGACGGCCGAAAATCCTGTGGGTCGCAGCGGTCATCTGTGTGGTATCCTTTCGATAGCTGGCTTCTAGGTAGGCGTTGGCGCCTCATCGTGCAACGCAAACCCGCATCATCGGGTTCGCGCGGGCGGCAAGATCGGGCGGCAAGATTGGATCGGCGTCATCTGCGCGGGGCGTTGCCTTGGCCGTCGCGGCTGCGCTAGCCTGTGGCACAGACAGCGGCGGGAAAGGGATCCAAGATGCGCCACGGTGGACAGATTCTGGTCGATGCCCTGCGCCTGAACGGGGTCACGCGCGTCTTTTCGGTGCCGGGCGAAAGCTATCTGGCGGTGCTGGACGGGCTGCATGCCTCGGGCATCCAGAACGTCGTCTGCCGTCACGAAGGCGGCGCCGCGATGATGGCAGAGGCGCATGGCAAGCTGACCGGACAGCCCGGCATCTGCATGGTGACGCGCGGGCCGGGTGCGACGAATGCCAGCGCGGGGGTCCATGTCGCGCGGCAGGATTCGACGCCGATGATCCTGTTCGTCGGCCAGATCGCCCGCGCCGACCGCGACCGCGAGGCGTTTCAGGAAGTCGACTACCGCGCCATGTTCGGCCCCCTTGCGAAATGGGTGGCGGAAATCGACCAGACCGAACGCATCCCCGAATATCTGGCCCGCGCCTTTCAGATCGCGACCACGGGCCGTCCGGGGCCGGTGGTGCTGGCCCTGCCCGAAGATATGATTTCCGCCCGCGCGGATGTGCCCGATCTGGCCCCCGCGCGGCCCCTGCTGGGCGATGTCGCGCCGGATGCGGTCCGCGCGATTGCCGAGGCTCTGGCCGGGGCGCAGCGCCCGCTGGTCGTGCCGGGCGGTTCGCTGTGGTCGCAGCAGGCGGCGGATGATCTGGCGCGTTTCGCGGCGAACTGGGGCCTGCCCGTCGCCGTGCCGTTCCGCCGTCAGGGCCATATGGACAACCGACTGCCCGAATATGTCGGAGATCTGGGCGTCGGCATGAACCCCGCCCTTGGCGCCGCGCTGGAACGGGCCGATTGCATCCTGTCGCTTGGCTCGCGGCTTGGCGATACGCTGACGCGCGGATATGAGCTGATGAACCCGACCCGGCCCCATGCGCGGGTGATCCACGTCCATCCCTCGCCCGACGAAATCGGTCGTCTGTGGCGCCCCGATCCGGGGCTGGCGGCCGATCCGCGTCGGGTCGTGGCCGCGCTGGCGGATCAACCCGCGCCGCGCCGTTGGGACGAATGGACGGCCAGCCTGCGCGCGGCTTACGAGGGCTGGCAGCAGCTCCGCACGACCCCCGGCGCGGTCAGGATGGAACAGGTGATCCGCTGGCTGTCGGACAATCTGCCCGATGATGCGGTGCTGACCAATGGCGCGGGGAATTACGCGTCCTTTCTGCATCGCTACTATCGTTTTCGCCGCTATGGCACGCAGCTTGCGCCCACCTCGGGGTCGATGGGCTACGGCCTGCCCGCGGCGATTGCCGCCAAATTGCAGCACCCCGACAGGGTGGTGGTCTGTCTGGCCGGGGATGGCTGTATCCAGATGACGGTGAATGAACTGTCCACCGCCGCGCAGCATGATGCGCAGGTCATCGTGATCGTCGCGAATAACGGCCAATACGGCACGATCCGCATGCATCAGGAACGCAACTATCCGGGCCGGGTTTCGGGCACGGCGCTGTTCAATCCCGATTTCGCGGCGCTGGCCCGCGCCTATGGCGGCCACGGAGAGGTTGTGGACACGGATGCCGATTTCGCCCCGGCCTTCCAGCGCGCGCGGGCATCCGGCCGCCTGTCCGTGATCGAGCTGCGTCTGGACCAGCAGGCCCTGACCCCCGGCGCGACGCTGGACGAAACGCGCGCGGCGGGGCTGGCTGCGGCGGGGCGCGGTTAGGCGGCTGCCGCGCGGGCAGGCCCCCGGCCTGCGGCAGGATGCGGGGTGGCAAACGGATCGTGCCGCGACATCCGGACAAATCCCGCGATGGGTATGGGCAGGCCGGGGGTGCAGTCTGTCGGGGCGCAGGCAGTTCCGGGCGGCGCCGCTGCGTGATGGCGTTGCGGAAGGTTCCGGCGCGGGTGTCAGGTCTGCGGGTCGCGGGCCTTTCGCAGGCCCGCGCCTTGCGACCCCTGTTCAGCCGATCAGCACCGTTGCCAGCGCCGCCAGCGCGGCGGCCACCGGCACCGTCACCAGCCATGCACCGAAAACCGTCCGCACATGAGAGCGGCGGACCAGATGGCGGCGGCGGCGTTCCTCGGTCGGCATCTGGGCGCGGGGTCTGGCCAGACGCCGGTCGCGCCATTCGCGGTAAAAGCCGACGCCAAAGACCCCGCCGATCGCGACATGGGTCGTCGACAGCGGCATTCCCACGGCCGAGGCGGTGATGACCGTGATCGCCGTCGCCAGCGTCACGCAAAAGGCGCGGTTGTTGTTCAGCCGCGTGATCTTGCTGCCGACCATATGGACCAGCTTGCGCCCGAACAGCAGCGTGCCCGCCGCGATCCCCAGACCCGCCAGCAGCGGGGCCAGTCCCTGCACCATGCCTCCGGTCGCACGGGTGCCGTCAAGGATGACCGTCAGCGGCGCCGTCACGTTCGAAGCGTCATTCGAACCATGGGCGAAACCCATCAGCAGCGCGGAAATGACCAGAGGCAGGTTCAGCACCGATTTGATCGCGGATTTCGCATCGCTTTCGCGCGCCACCATCAGGTCGATGCGACGCAGGGAAAGCCCCCATGCCAGCGCCGCCAGCACCAGCGCGACCACGCCCGATTGCAGCGCCCCGAAACCGATCACATAGACCTGAATGTGAAAGACGAACAGCGACACCGTCAGGGCAATCAACGGCGGCAGCCAGCGCCGGGCCGAGGCCAGCGGGTCGGGGGTGTCGATGATCTGGCGCCGCAGCATCGCCAGCAGCAGGGCCGCCAGCACCCCCGCGACCATCGGCGACAGCAGCCAGCCCGCCGCGATCAGCGCGATGACCGGCCAGTTGATCGTCTGCCAGCCAAGCGTCGCGATCCCGGCGCCGACAATCGCGCCGACGACCGCATGGGTGGTGCTGACCGGCGCTTCGGCCCAGGTGGCCAGGCTGACCCAGATCGACGCGGCCAGCAGCGCGGCCACCATCATGCGGACGGATTGGCCCGGCGTCAGCGACAGATCGACGGTGACCAGATCGCGGGCCAGCCGGTCGGTCACCTCTGCCCCGGCCAGAACGACGCCGGATATCTGCATGATCGCGACAAGGACCAGCCCCGCCGTCAGCCCGATCGCCCCCGCGCCGACCGCCGGACCAAGCGAGTTCGCCGCGTCGTTGCCGCCCATCGACAGGGCCATATAGGTCGCAACCGCCAGACCGGCGGCCAGCATCCCGGCATCGGTTTCGCCCCCCAGGGCGCCAAAGGCCAGCAACCCGCCCAGTGCGATCAGGACAATCGCGATCGCCAGCCGCAACTGCGGACGAAAAAACCGCGCGCTGGCGGTTTCGGCATTGGTCAGCCGCTCAAGATCCTTGTCGAGAATGCGAAACTCGCGCAGCGGTCGAACCATCGGAAGTCCAGGCCAGCTCCGCAGGATCGGGCAGCTCGCGCAGCAGGGTTTTCAGGCCCGTTTCCTCGACCAGTTCGGCGGCTTCGGCCGGGGTGAACCAGGCGCGGCGGCGCTGGCCGACCTCGGGGAAGTCGTCGGCAAGCTCTTGCACCTCGATGCCGAAGACATGCACCAGAACCGGAATGCCAAAGCCGCGATCCTGTTTCTTGTCATAGTGATAGGTGCCGAATTCATGGCGCATCAGGGGGCCGCGCACGCCGGCCTCTTCCCATGCCTCCTGCTGGGCGGCCTCGCCGAGGGAGCGGCCGGTCATCGGCCAGCCCTTGGGCAGGATCCAGCGGCCGGTGCCCCGGCTGGTGATCAGCAGGACCTTGCCGCTGGACAGGTCAAGGCAGAGCGCCGCGATTTGCAGCGGCGCGGGACGGCGGCCCAGGAACAGGCCCAGTTTGTCACGCAACAGGTCGATCATTCCAATTCACCATCGCCGGATATCCGACCGCGCAGGGCCTTGACCGTGCCCCGCTGCACCTTGGCGGCGATGCGGCGGCGCTGGCTGCCCAAGGTGGGGCGGGTCGCGATCCGGCGTTTTGGCGCAACGATAGCCTGACGGATCAGATCGGCAAGCCTTTCGCGTGCGATTTCGCGATTGCGAAGCTGCGACCGGGTTTCCTGCGACAGGATGACAATGGCGCCATCCACGGTCCAGCGCCGTCCGGCCAGACGGCGCAGGCGGGTTTTCACGGCCGCAGGCAGATGGGGCGAGCGTTCGGCCTCGAACCGCAGTTCGACGGCGGTTTCGACCTTGTTCACATTCTGTCCGCCCGGTCCCTGAGACCGGGTGAACTGTTCGGACAGTTCCCATTCCTGGATAAAGATATGATCGTCGATCCGCAGCATGGGCGGAATATGTACATCATCCGGGATAATGAAAGGTTAATCTGCACCCTCGCGACAGATTGATCCCCTACTGCAACCGGATTGCCGCGCTTGCCGACAGGCCATCGGCGTCGATGACGGTCAGCCGGGCAAATCCGGGGCCGGGATTGGGCAGTTCGGCGCTTGGCGCGGGTTGCGACACCGCCGCGGGCGTGCCGTTCAGCAAAAAGGTATAGGGCGCGCGGCCGCCGCGGGCCTTGGCGGTCAGTCTGCCCTTGCTGTCCAGCGTTGCGCCATCGGGGGGAAAGGTCGGCTGCAACCCCTCGGGCCGGTTCGGCCGCGCCGCGACCGCGCTGGCCGTGCCCGCCGGGGCGAACCGGCGCAGCGGCAGGGGCAGCGCGGCATTCGGCAGCGTCAGCGTCTGTGGCGGCGGATTCGGCAGCGCCTTGCGGGGCAGCATGTCGAACAGGTCGAACATGACGGGCGCGGCCAGATCCCCGCCAAAGACGCCGGGAACGAGGGTGCCATCGGGCCGGCCCATCCAGACCGCCACGACATGCGCACCGTCATAGCCCACCGCCAGCGCGTCGCGGTGGCCGTAGGAGGTCCCGGTCTTCCACGCGATCCGCCCGCTGGCCGCGCCCGTCGGCGGCGGGTTCTGCGCCAGAATATGCGTGACCTGCCGGGCCGCGACCGGGCCGAACATCGCCAGCGGCTGGTCCTGCGCGCCGCCCGGCAGGGGCGACAGGGTGATGCCGCGCCCGCCGCGCGCCAGTGCGCCGTAACCCTGCGCCAGATCGGTCAGCGTGACGCCCGCCCCGCCAAGCGTGATGGCAAGGCCGGGGCTGCCGGTCAGACGCAGGTGGATCCCGCCACGTTCCAGCGCCTGCGTGATGCGGTTCGGGCCGACCGCCTCGGCCAGCTTGACCACGGGGATGTTCAGCGACCAGATCAGCGCCTGCCGCAGGCTGACCGTGCCGCGAAACTGGCGGTCGAAATTCTGGGGCTGCCAGCGGCTAAAGACAGCCGGGCGATCCTCGATCAGGGTTTCGGGATGGGCGATGCCATCGTGAAAGGCCAGCCCGTAGACGAACGGCTTCAGCGTCGATCCGGGCGAACGCACCGCCTGCGTCATGTCGATGAACCCGCCCGAACGGTCGTCGGTGAATTCTGCCGCGCCGACCAGCGCCAGGATCTCGCCATTGCGGTGATCGGCCAGCACGATCGCGGCGGACAGCCGCCCGCCCTGCGCGCGCGTGGCGCGGGCCGCCAGCGTTTCCGCGCGGCGTTGCAGGGTGGCGTCGATGGTCGTGTCGATCCGCGTCGCACCGGGATGTTCGCGGCGCAGGCGCGCAGCCAGCAGGGGGGCCGTCGCCGGAAAGGCGCGGCGCATCGTCGGCACCTGTTCCGCCGTCGCGGCGCGGGCGTCGCTTTCGGGGATGACGCCCAGTTCGGCCACGCGCACCAGCACCCGGTCGCGCGCCTGAGTCGCGGCCTGCGGATGGCGGTCGGGGCGCCTGCGTTCGGGCGATTGCGGCAGGGCGACCAGCAGGGCTGCCTGCGCGGGCGTCAGGCGGCGCGGTTCCTTGCCGAACCACTGCAGGGATGCGGCGCGGACCCCTTCGACATTGGCGCCGTAGGGGGCAAGCCGCAGATAGAGGTCGATGATCTGATCCTTGGTCAGTTGTCGTTCCAAGGCCAGCGCCAGCCGCACCTGCCGGATCTTGCCCTGCCATTCGCCGGTCGGCCCGTCCTCCAGCAGGCGCGCGACCTGCATCGTCAGGGTCGACCCGCCCGACACCGCCCGCCCATGCGCCGCCGCCTGCCATGCGGCCCGCAACATGGCGCGGGCATCGACGCCGTGGTGGTCGGCGAAACGCCGGTCCTCCCGTGCCAGCAGCATGCGGACCAGCAGGGGATCGACCGGGCCGGGATCCAGCCGCCAGCGCCCGTCCGCGACCCGGCAGGCGCGCAGCGAGGCTACCGTCCGCGCCAGCACCTGGTCCCGACGGGGACGTCCAGCAAGAGAGCGGTTCGGTTGCCGCAATCCAGTCGTCCACGCGGTCGCGCCCGGCCGCTGCGATACCCAGCAGAGCCGCAAGGGCAAGGATCGTCAGGGACAGGCGGCGCGGGTGTGGCATGACCGGTATGATAGTCGTCGCGGTAGAGAGGGTGAGAGGTCTGCTAAGCCCGCGTCCAGGATCTCGGTCGGGCACGCAGATGCGCAGCGTCATCACCCAAGCTGACCGTTGTCTGCGGCCGCTTGGGTTAACAAGGCTGGTCATTGTGGGGGGCTTGTGTCTGCTATGCGGGACGAAGCGGACGGTTCACGTCTGCTTGCGCAACAGGCAGCAAGCCGTGCCGTCAAAAATTGTGGCCATGCAAGACACTTGAACGACAGTGTCACTCCGAGAGGTCGAGGTTGAGTTTGAAACCGAGGTGAGATGGCTTGAAGCCAAGTTTCTCATAGAAATGGTGGGCGTCGGGCCGCCGCACATCGCTCATGAGTTGCACGATCCGGCACCCTCTCCCACGCGCTTCATCAATCGCGTATTGGATCATCATTGACCCAAGACCACGACCACGCGCAGCGCTCGAAATCCGCACACCCTCAATCTGCGCGCGCGAGCTGCCCCTTCGGGAAAGATGGTGCAAGAATGTGATTTGCAGCGTGCCAAGCAGAGCGCCTCGCTCACCTGCCACGACTGCCAGAATCTGGTTCGGATCGCTGTCGATCTTGTTGAAGGCCGAAACATAGTCGTCACTGATAGGGTCACCAACAACTTCCCGCGACCGCCCCAGCTCATCATCCGCCAGCATGGCGACAATTTGGGAAAGATCACCAAGGACTGCCTTGCGGAATGTTAGCTCTGCCACTGTGCATCCTCACGCCATGAATTCGAAGCCAGCACTAGGGTCTGGACTCATTGAGTTTCAAAGCCAGTAGATGACGAGGGCAGCAAGTGCGATTGCTGACAAGAATACCTTGGGGCAACGGTCGTACCGGGTCGCCACACGCCTCCAATCCTTGAGCCTGCCGAACATGATCTCGATCCGGTTGCGCCGTTTGTACCGGCGCTTGTCGTACTTGACGGTTTTCTTCCGCTGCTTCCGGCCTGGGATGCAGGCGCGTATCCCTTTGTCTTTCAACGCTTCTCTGAACCAGTCGGCGTCATAGCCGCGATCCCCGAGCAGCCAATCGACATCCGGCAGGCTGCTCAGCAATGCCCGCGCGCCGATGTAATCGCTGACCTGTCCGGCAGTGACGAACAGGTTGAGGGGGCGCCCTGGCTGTCGCAGATGGCGTGCAACTTGGTGTTCATGCCGCCCTTGGTGCGACCAATCAGGCGCCCACGCCCCCCTTTTTCACGCCCATGCTGGTCGCGGTGCGGTGGGCCTTCAGGTAAGTGGCGTCGATCATCACGGTCTTCTCTTCGCCGTGCCCGGCCGCCAGACCCGCCATCATTTGGGCAAAGATGCCCTTGTCGCTCCACCGCTTCCAACGGTTGTATAGTGTCTTGTGCGGGCCATAGGCTGCCGGGGCATCGCGCCACCGTAAGCCATTGCGATTGATGAAGATAATCCCGCTTAACACGCGTCGATCATCGACGCGAGGCTTGCCGTGGGACTTGGGAAGAAAGGCTCAAGACGCGCCATCTGCGCGTCCGTCAACCAAAAAAGATCAGACATGGTCACCGCTCGCTTTTCGAACCGTGAATCACGCCGCCAGTCGGAAATCAATGGGTCCTGAGCCTGGCATTTTATGTGCAGATCGTGAATGGCTGCTCTGGGCTCTTCGCAACGCAGAGCAACCGGGAGCGTCGGGGCTAATCTGCCTCGGGGCCGTGCGTTGCCGCCTCATCCTCGCCAAACAGCCCCTTCAACCCGCGCGACACCAGATTGCCGACCGAGGGCTTGCGCTGGTGGATGAAGGGCAGGGGGCGGCAAACCTCCATTGCGGCGATGCCGACGCGGGCGGTCAGGGCGCCGTTGACGACGCCTTCGCCAAAGCGGCGGCTGAGGCGGGACAGCAGGCCGCCGCCCGCGATGGTCTGGATCATGTCATCGCCCGCCGCGACCGCGCCGGTGGCGACCAGATGGGTCATCACGGTTTTCGCCAGCCGCCAGCCGCCGACCGATCCGGCGCGGCCGCCGTAGATTTCGGCGATGCGGCGGATCATGCGCAGGTTCGCGGCCAGCGCCGCGATGACATCGGCCAGCGCCAGCGGGATCAGGGCGGTGGCGGCAGCGACGGTGCGGGCGGCGGCCTCGATCTCGCGCCTTGCCTGCTGGTCCAGCGTGGCCAGCAGGTCGGATTCGGCCAGCGACAGCAGGCTTTCGGCGTCCAGCGCCTCGTTCTGGCGGTCCTGCAGATGGGCCAGACCCCATTGCGTCTCGGGGCGCGGGCGATACAGGCGCTGCAACTGGTCGGTGACCTGGCGCGCCGCCGACAGGTCGCCATTGGTCAGCGCCGCGCCCGCCGCGCGGCTGATCTGGTCGATGGCGGCGAAGCGCGCCCAGGTTCGGTATTCGCGCCATGCCATGGCCAGCGCGCCGATGGCGAACAGCGCAAACAGCGCCATGCCGACCCAACCCAGAAGCGGATAGCTGTTCAGCAGGTTGGAAATGAACCGCAGCGCCGCGACCGACAGCAGAAAGGTGAACAGCGCGGCGCCGGTATTGATGAAAAACCGCGTCAGCCGCGAGGACCTGCCCCCGACCAGCCGCGAGACCAGCATCATCGTGCGCGGCTGTGGCAGCGCGATGCCGCCGTCATCGACCGGCGGTGCATCGGCGGGCGAAGGCCGGGCGGCCTTTGGGTCGCGCGGCGCGCGGCGGCTGCGGTCGTCGCCGTGGGGCGAGGTTTCATGGGGCGCGGTTTCCAGCGGATCGGCCTGCAGATGCGGGCGGCGGCGGCGCGCGCCGGGCGGTCGGGTTCGACCTCGATCAGAACGGGGCCGGGGCGTTTGCGTGCAGGCGTGTTTTCGGTGTCGTCGGTCATCTGCGGCCCCTAGATCCGGTCGCCCAGCAGGAATTCGGCGGCTCGGTCCAGCCGGATATGAGGCGGGCCTTCGCCGGGGCGCAGGGTGTTCGGCGCGGGCGCGAAATCCATGATCGCGTAATCCGCATCCAGCCAGCCCGCCGCGCCCTGCCGGGCCAGGGCCAGCAGTTCCGCCGGGTTTTCGGGCAACTCGCCCGGATACAGCACCGCCTGCCGCCCATCCATCAGGGTGCCGCGCACGGCGGGCAGGTCATGGCCGTCGCGGCTGATGATTTCCTCGGTCGTGCTGCGCAGGGATGCGATCGACATCGCCGCGGTCCGGGCGCCGGAAAAATCGGCGCGGTCGCGGGCCTCGCGCAGCATGGCCGAGACGATATTGGTCAGGCGGGCGTGCTGGCTGTGGTGCAGGTCGTCGGCCTTGGTCGCGGCGAACAGGATGCGTTCGACCCGCCGCGTGCCCAGAAGCTGCGCCAGCCAGCCCGCGCGGCCGGGACGAAAGGCGGACAGGATGTCGGCCATCGACCGGCGCATGTCCTCGACCGCCTGCGGCCCGGCGTGGATCGCGCCCTGAACATCCATCAGCACCACCTGCCGGTCCAGCCTTGCGAAATGGTCGCGGAAGAACGGCCGCACGACGCGGGATTTATAGGCGGCGAAGCGGCGCGAGAATTCCTGCCAGAAGGCGCTGCCCTGAAAGCCCGCGGGCAGGGGGGCAAAGGTCAGGGCGGGCGAGCCCTCCATCTCTCCGGGCATGAGGAAACGGCCGGGGGTGCAGTCCGACCAGCCCGCCGCGCGGGATGCGCGCAGGTGGTCGGTATAGGCGCGGGCCAGATCCTGCGCGGCGGTTTCGCTGAAGGCGGCAGAGGGTCCGATACGGTGGACCAGCGACAGGAAGTCATCGGCCAGCGGGCGGTTTTCGATGCGGGTCAGGACCTCGTCCGACCATTGCGCATAGCTGCGATCCATCAGCCGCAGGTCCAGCAGCCATTCGCCGGGATAGTCGATGATATCGACATGCAGGACCTGCTGGCCGCGCATCCCGGCAATCAGCCCGCGCGGCTGGACGCGCAGCGACAGGCGCATTTCGCTGACATGGCGGGTGCCTTCGGGCCAATGCGGGTCGGGGCCGGTCATCGCGGCCAGATGGCGTTCAAAGTCAAAGCGCGGAATGGTGTCGTCGGGCTGCGGCTGCAGCCAGGCCGCCTTGATCGAGCCATCCGCCGCTGCGCGCAGCGCGTGCATCCGGCCCCGGTCCAGCAGATTGGCCACCAGCGAGGTGATGAACACCGTCTTGCCCGCGCGCGACAGCCCGGTCACGCCAAGCCGGATGACCGGATCGCTCAGACCCAGCCCCTGCATCAGATCGTCGGCAAAGCCCATTCTGTCCCCGGTCCGCCTGTTCTTGAGCCTTCAAGATAGGCGGGCCGGGGCGCGACGTGTAGGGGCATGGTGCCCGCGCGGTCAGGTCACCAGACCTTCCCATGCGTCGATGATGACATCCAGCGCCTCGGGCTGGACCGCGTTGCCGTCAGGGTCGGTATGGGTCTGGTCGCTGTCGTCCGACCCGCTGAAACTGTCGCCATGAGCGAAGCCGATCGACAGGCCGGTGCGGCCCTCGATCTGCAGGACGACCTGACCGTTGACGGTGATCAGCGTGTTGCCCTCGCTTTCCGAGATGCCGACATTGCCGAAATCCGCCCCCGTCTCAGCGGGGTTCAGGTTGACGCGCAGGCTGTCCTCGGCCGGGTCGAAATCGGTGACGGTCGCGGTTTCGCCCTGCTGCAGAAAGCCGGTCAGATGATCGGCGCCCGCGCCGCCGGTGACGGTGTCGGCAAGGTCAAAGCGGATCACGTCATCGCCGTCGCCGCCATCCAGCGGGTCGCTGCTGCGTCCGACATGATCCGCGAAACGGTCGTTCATGGATGGGCCGTAATCGGCAAACCCGTAATTCCCGATCAGCGTGTCATTGCCCGCCCCGCCCGACAGGGTGTTTTCGCCCCCCATCTGGTCATCGGTCCGCAACAGGTCGTTGCCCGCGCCGCCATCGCCCTGCGACCCGGTGCTGACGATCATCCGGTCGGCGCCGTCGTCGCCCTGAAACTGCGCGCCCTGCGTCAGCCAGAAGGTCAGTCCGTCATCGCCCGCGCCGCGCCCTTCGATGCTGTCTTGCGCGTCCAGAACCACGGTGCTGTCGCGCAGGCCCGAGACCGCGATGCGATCCGCGCCCGCGCCGCGGTTGATCCAGTGATACGCACCCGACGCCGCGATCAGGTCGTCGCCCGCGCCCCCGGTCGTCACGATGCCGTCGCCATCGGCGTTGATCGTGTCATTGCCCGCGCCACCCCGCGCGGCGGCTTCGCATGCACGCTGGCCGGATTGCCGGCAGGCAGGCCCGAAATCGCGATCAGGTCGTCGCCGCCCCCGCCATCCAGATCCAGCCCCGCGCCCGCGCCGGTCAGCGTGTCATTGCCCGCCCCGCCACGGCCCGAAATCAGCCCGGCGGGCAGGTCGTCATCGCTGTCATTCGGGGCCCATGATGTGCCATCCGTGCCCCGCCACTCATAGTCGGCATCACCGCTGGCCGGGTTCCATCTGGTCCGCAGGATATGGCCGGTTGCCGGGTTGTCCGCGCCGGTCAGCGTGATGCCGTCATCGCCTGTGCCGCCGTCGATCAGCCCCTCGAAACCTGCGGGATTGTGCAGTTCGTCATTGCCATCGGTGCCCTGCGTGGGGTCGACCGGCTCAGGCTCAGGCTCAGGCTCAGGCTCAGGCTCAGGCTCAGGCTCAGGCTCAGGCTCAGGCTCAGGCTCAGGCTCAGGCTCAGGCTCAGGCTCAGGCTCAGGCTGCGGTTCCGGCTCTGGTTCGGGTTGCGGGACAATATCCGGCCCGTCGTCGTCATCGTCCAGAAGCGACGCCATCGCCACACCGGCAAAAGGCACCAGCAGCAGGAAAAGCCAGCCATTCAACATCTTGTTCACCCATTCACGACACGCCTGCATCTCTGTCGATCCCGGACCCCTTGCGCGTCAAGCGCGAAAGCCCGTGCGCGTCAAGCGCGAAAGCCGGGCCGCGATCTTTGCCGTTGCGCTTTCCCCATTGCACTTTCCGGGGCGCAGGCGCAGGTTTCGCGCCGTTCTGATGTCAACCGGAGTCGACAGCCATGCAATGGACGGATGTCCTGGCCACGCGCAACACGAGGATGAAGGCCTCGGAAATCCGAGAGCTGCTGAAGCTGCTGGATCAGCCCGACATCATTTCATTCGCGGGCGGCATTCCCGACCCGAACCTGTTTCCCGCCGATGCCTTTGCGCAGGCATTCCAGCAGGCGATGGAGCCGGGCAATGCCTCGGTCGCGCTGCAATATTCGGCGTCCGAAGGCTATCGCCCCCTGGCGCGGACTGGGCTGGTCGGGCAGATGGCCGCGATCGGCATTCCCTGCGATGCGGACAATATCCTGATCACCTCTGGGCGCAGCAGGCGCTGGATTATCTGGGCAAGCTCTTGCTGTCGCCGGGCGATACCGCGATGGTCGGCTGGCCGACCTATCTGGGCGCGCTTGGCGCCTTCAACGCCTATGAGCCGCGCTATATCCGGCTGGACCCGTTTTCCAACGCCGATCCCGCCGCCCTGCAGGCCGAGGCGCGGGAGGCAGGCGGCGCGGTCAAATTCGCCTATCTTTCTGCCGATTTCGCCAACCCCACGGGCGAGACGGTCACGCTGAAGGGCCGCCATGCCCTGCTGGATCAGGCCGAAGCGCTGAACATCGCCGTGATCGAGGATGCCGCCTATCAGTCCTCGCGCTTCGACGGCGAGGCGGGTGCTGCCCCGATCCTTGCGCTGGAAATCGCGCGCAAGGGCGATATCGAACAGTGCCGCACGATCTATTGCGGCTCGTTTTCCAAGACGCTGGCGCTGGTCTGCGCGTGGCTGGGTGGTCGCGCCCAGGAGCATCGGGCGGCTGGTCCTGATGAAGCAGGCCGCCGACCTGCATTCCCCGACGCTCAGCCAGATGGCGACGAATATCGTCGCGCGCGCCTGTTTCGACGACCATGTGGCGCGGATCAGATCGGCCCATCAGCACCGCCGCGACCGCATGCTGGCGGCGCTGGACCGCGAGATGCCCGCAGGCGTGACCTCGACCTGCCCTGGAAGGCGGCATGTCTATCTGGCTGACCCTGCCCCAAGACATCGACGGCGCCGAATTCCTGGCCCGCGCCATCGCCGAACAGCGCGTGGCCTTTGTGCCGGCGGGGCCTTCTACGCCGATGGCAGCAACCGCAACACTGGCGCGGCTCAGCTATTCCTGCGCGACGATGACCAGATCGACCAAGGCATCGCCCGCATCGGCACGCTGCTGCGCGGCTGACCGGATCAGCAGCTAGTACATGCGGGCTGGCGGCTGTCGTCCGCCTCGCTCCAAGCCTCCGGGGTGTGGTCAGGCTGTCGCTACCTTCAGCGCCCTGAATGAGTGTTCTCTGCTTGTGGCGGGGGAAATGGCATCCTCTTTCCAGCTTGCGCAGAAATTCTGGCGGCGCTGCAGACTTCGCGGACCTGCCATATGCCCGCATGATGACGCCCTGCCCATCGACGCCGTGCTGCCCGACCTGCATCGCTGCGCTGGTCGGCGCATGGCCGCGCCGTGCTGGTGGCGCCGCCGGGGGCGGGCAAGACGACGCGGGTGCCCCTGGCGCTGCTGCCCGGCATCCCCGGTCGCATCCTGATGCTGGAACCCCGCCGCCTGGCCGCCCGCGCAGCAGCGCCGCAGCGGCTGGCCGAGACAGCCTGGGCGAAGCCGCTGGGCCAGCCGCGTCGGCTACCGCATGCGCGGCGAAAGTCGGTGCCCGGCACACGCATCGAGGTGGTGACCGAACGGCATCCTGACCCGGATGCTCCAATCCGGACCCGCGCGCTCGACGGCATCGGCTGCGTGATCTTCGACGAATTCCACGAACGCAGCCTGAACGCCGATCTGGGCGCTGGCCCTTGCTGTGGAGGCGCGGGGCGCGCTGCGTCCCGATCCTGCGGCTGCGTGGTCATGTCGGCGACGCTGGACGCCGAGCCTGTCGCGGCGCTGCTGGACGGCGCGCCGCTGATCACGCGGTCCGACGGGCCGCGCCTTTCCGGTCGAGACCCGCTGGCTGGACCGCCCGCTGCCCGCCGGCGCCGCATCTAGATCCCGAGGCCGTCGCGTCTGGTCGCTCAGGCCGAGGCCGCGAAACCCGGCGAACAGGGCGGCACGATCCTCGCCTTTCTGCCCGGCGAGGGCGAGATCCGCCGCCGTGCTGCCCAGCTGTCCGATCTGCTCCGGCCGAGGTCCTGCCGCTGTATCGGCGCGCATGGAATTCAAGCGCCCAGCAGCGCGGCGCTGTCCCCGCCCGGCGCCGGTCCGGCGGATCGTGCTGGCGACAGCCATCGCCGAAACCTCGCTGACCATTCCCGGTGTCACAGGTGGTGGTCGATGCCGGCCGGGCGCGGCGGGCGCGCTTCGACCCCGGCTCGGGCATGTCGCGGCTGGTCACCGAGCGCGTCAGCCGGGCCGAGGCCGAACAGCGCCGGGGCCGCGCCGGGCGGGTGGCGCCGGGCATCTGCTACCGCCTGTGGGCGCGGGCCGAGGAAGGCGCGCTGCCGGCCTTTGCGCCCCCGGAAATCGCGGTGGCCGATCTGGCCGGGCTGGCGCTGGAACTGGCGGTCATGGGGCGCGGACGGCGCCGATCTGGCCTTTCTGACCCCGCCGCCGAGGCCGCCGCCATGACCGAGGCGCGGGCGCCTGCTGCGCGATCTGGGCGCGCTGGACGCGCGCGGGGCGGATCACCGACGCACGGGCAGGCCGCTGGCCGCGCTGCCGCTGCATCCGCGGCTTGGCGCATATGCTGGTCCACGGCGGGCCGCGGCGCCGCCGATCTGGCCGCGCTCGGCGGAACGCGATCCGTTGAAAGGTGCGGGCGACGGACCTGAACCTGCGCCTGCAGGCCCTGCGCAACCATCCGGCGCCGCACTCCGCATGGTCAACCGCGCCACCATCCAGCGCATCCGCGACGATGGCCGCGCGGCTGCGCAGGCTGGCGCCAGAAGCGGCCGCGATGTCGCCCGGTGCCATGGCCGCGCTGGCCTATCCCGACCGCATCGGGCTGCGGCGCAAGGGCGATGAAGCGCGTTACGTTCTGTCGGGCGGCAAGGGCGCCCGTGCTGGCCGCCGATGACGCCCGGCCGCGCAGCGCTGATCGTCGCGACCGATCTGGACGGCGACACGCGCGAGGCGCGGATCCGAATGGCGGTCGCGCCGGACGAAACCGATCTGCGCGCGCTTTACGCCGATCGCATCCGGCCGGTCGAAACTGTCGCATGGTCGCGCCGCGAGGGCCGCATTCTGGCGCGGTTGCAGGAACAGGCTGGGCGCGCTGATCCCGTCGGATCGGGCGCTGGAAACGCCCTCGGCGGATGCAATGGCGCTGGCCGCGCTGGAGGGGTTGCGGATCGAGGGGCTGCCATGGACCCCACCGGCCGCGCGTCTGCGGGCGCGGATGGCGCTGTTGCCGGATCTGGGGCCGGTCGATGACGGCAGCCTGCTGGCGGATGGCGACTGGCTGCTGCCTTGCCTGGGCAAGGCGCGCACGCGGGCCGATCTGCGCGGGCTGGACCTGACCGAGGCGCGCGCGCCCGCGCCGGCCATGACGGGATGCGGGCCGGCTGGATCAGGCCGCGCCGGGGCATTCGCGAAACACCCCTGGGTCGGCGGGTCGCGATCGATTACGACGCAGAGGGCCCGGGGATCGAGCTGCCGCCTGCAGGAACTGTTCGGCGTGACGCGGCATCCGATGGTCGGGAACCGCCCCTTGCGTATCACCATGCTGTCGCCGGGGGCCAAGCCGATTGCCGTGACGACGGACCTGCCCGGTTTCTGGGCCGGTGGCTACGCGGATGCGCGGCGCGACATGCGCGGCCGCTATCCCCGCCACCCCTGGCCCGAAGACCCGACCGAGGCCGACCCGACCCTGCGCGCCAAGCCCCGGGGAACGTGAACGGGCTTGGAACGCGAACGGCGCCAACGAAAGCGCCTCAGCCCGGCAGCTTGCGGACCCGGAAGGCCAGCACGATCAGCACGACCCCGATGGCCAGCGTGAACACGCCAAACAGCCATGTCAGGCCAAGGATCCCCGCCGCCGGGCATAAAGGCCAGCAACCCGCCCCAGACCACCAGCAACGCCCCGCTGAGCCCCGGCGCCCATTCGCCCTCGACTTCATGGCGCAGGCGGATGGCGGCGATGATGCGCAACAGGCCCGCGACAATCGCCCATGCCGCGATCCAGAAGACAAAGGCCAGCGCCGTCGCCACGGGCCAGAAAAACGCCATCAACCCGATGATGATCGACAGCGCGCCTTCGGCCAGCCGTAGATCTCATCCACTGACCGTCCGGACCCCTTGCGTGCGAGGTCACGGCGACGATGCTGAACACCCCGTCAACCAGCGCGAATGCGCCAAAGGCGATCAGCAGCGCATAGGCGGTCAGCCCCGGCCACAGCAGCGCGATCAGGCCGAACAGAACCGCCGCGATCCCCCGGACCAGCAGCATCCACCAGCCGGCGCGCAAGACCGCAAGCCCGGTTTGGGAAAATTCCGAATGTTGCATGCGAATTGCCTTCCTTGTGAAATATATCCGGTGCCCGGCAGATCGACCGGGGTTCCGGCACTCCGATGTTTGCGGCTGTGACGACCTTATGCAATGGGCGTGATGCCCGGGACCATACGCTCCCTTTGCTGGAAACGCAGGGTGCCCGGCGGCATCAATGGTCGTCGCCTGCATCGCAGCGGGGCAACCCGGCGCTTGGGGTCAGGGCTGCGGCGGCGGCAGGAAGGCCTGCACCGCGCTGCGCCGGATCAGCGGGAACAACAGGCGTTCCAGCGCCTTGGCCCCCGACCGCGACAGGCCCGGCATGGCGACGAACCGCGTCACGCTGCCGCGTTCGCTTTCCGTTATCCAGACCTCGGTCGGCAGAACCATGAAGGTCGCGCCGGACAGGGCAGTTCTGTCACGCCTGTTCCGACGCGGGTGCTGCGCTGTATCCTGCTGGCCGAGGACAGCGCGCGGCGGTCCGTGACGGCGTAGCGCGCGGGGTGGCGCAGCCAGATCAGCAGACCCGCCATGATCGCCACAAGCAGGGCGCTGCCCGGCACATAGAACAGTGCAGAGCGGCAGGTCCGGCCATATTCCAGCAGCCCGACGCCTTGCGCCGCCGCGAACAGGGAAACAGCCGTCATCGGGGCGAAAATCAGGGCCAGCAGGCCGGGCAGAAACGCGCGCTCTTGCCCCGAGCACAGCAGGATTTCACCGGGTCACAGGCGGGGCGACCAGAACGCGGCGCCCCGGCTGGCCGAGGATGCGGCAACCCTTTGGGCAGAACTGAGGGTAACTGTTCGACCATGGTGCCCAGAAGCGGCAGCAGAACGGCGCGCATATCGGCCGGTTTGACGCCCGCAGGGCGCGGCGATGATGGTCTTGCAAAAGATCACGCCCCGGCGCGACACCCGGTCGATGCGCGCGATGGGCAGGTCCAGACCCTTGCAGGTCCAGACCCTTGTTGTCGATGATGCGCTGGTTCGTGACCGCCCAGACCCGCCCGCGCTGCATCAGCCAATCAAGAGGCACGCTCACCATGACGGCGATCAGAACAAGTGCGCCGCTGAACAACGCGTCGGCAAGCGGAGGCAGACCGAACCCCCGGACGGCTCCGACGATGCGCAACGTGACGAACCCAAGCAGCCGCGACACCGGCACGACCACAAGCAGCAACCACAGGTGACGTTTCTTGAATTCGGTTTCGCGGGTCAGCAGGATCCGTTCGTGTGGGTTCAGCGGTGGCAGGGGCGCGCGTGGTATGGCGTATCTGCCCTGCGATTGGGGCCGGGGTTGTGACGGGGGTGGGGGTTCAGATCGTCAGGCTGGCGAAATCGGGCTGGCGTCGGTTGATATGTCATCGTTGTTTCGGTGCCTGCAAGCCTTTTGCCACACCGGGCCGCCCTGAAAGCGCAGGTCCGAGCTGTCATTCGATCCGGATTGTCAGCCCAGCCTTTCGGGCAGCGTCAGCCTGCGCAGGATGTCGCTGGCCGGCATCGGGCGTTTGCCCTCGCGTTGGGCGGACAGGATTTCGACCGCGCCGGTGCCGCAGGCGATGGTGAAGCCGTCCAGCACCTGACCGGGGGCGCCCGTCCTCGCAACCACCTGAGAACGCAGCAGCTTCAGCTCTTCGCCGCCTGCCATGGTCCATGCCCCCGGAAAGGGCGACAGCCCGCGGATCTGACGGTCGATCTGTTCGGCGGGCAGGCGCCAGTCGATGCGGGCCTCGGCCTTGTCGATCTTGTGGGCATAGGTGACGCCGCTTTCCAGTTGCGGTACGGGCAGTTGCGTGGTCGGGCCGTCCAGCCGGTCCAGCACGCGCAGGATCAGATCGGCGCCCATTCCGGCCAGCCGGTCATGCAGATCGGCGGTGGTGTCCGTGGCACCGATGGGGGTGCGGCGTTCCGCCAGCACCGGGCCGGTGTCCAGACCCGCCTCCATCTGCATGATCGCGACGCCGGTTTCCGCATCGCCCGACAGATCGCGCGGTGATCGGCGCGGTCCGCGCGGCGCGCAGCAGGGATGTGGATGTTCAGGCAGCCAAGGCGCGGCGCGTCCAGAATGGCCTGCGGCAGGATCAGGCCGTAGGCCACGACGACCGCGACATCGGCATCCAGCGCCGCGAAATCGGCCTGATCCTGCGCGGATGACAGCCGTTCGGGACAGCGCACGGGCAGGCCCAGTTCCTGCGCCAGTTTCTGCACGGGCGAGGGGCGGGGCCTTTGCCCGCGCCCCGCCGCGCGCGGGGGCTGGGAATAGACCGCGACGACATCGTGCCGCGCCGCAATCGCCCGCAGCGCATGGGTCGAGAATTCCGGCGTTCCCATGAAAATCACGCGCATATCCGCCCTCTACGTCCTGTTCAGTTTCGCCGATTTCGCGACCAGCATCCTGCGGCGCAGCGGCGACAGGTGATCGACATAGGTCAGCCCGTTCAGATGGTCGATCTGATGCTGGACTGAGGTCGCCCAGAGACCGACGAAATCGCGATCCTCGACTTCGCCCTGATCGTTCAGGAAACGGACGGTCACGGCGCGGGGACGCTCGATCCGGGCAAAGACGCCGGGCAGGTTGGGGCTGGCCTCGTCATGGGCGCGCATCTGGGTGCTGGCGTGCAGAACCTCGGGGTTGGCCATGCGGATCCCTTGGCCGCGCCTGTCGGATGCATCGACGACCGCAAGACGCTGCATGATGCCGATCTGCGGCGCGGCCAGACCGACGCCGGGCATCGCATCCATGGTCTGGATCATGTCGTCCCAGATCATCCGCACGGTCTCGGTGATCGCAGGCACGGTTTCCGCCGGGCGGTGCAGGCGCGGGTCGGAAAAGGGGATGAAGGCGCGGACGGTCATGGGCTTTTCGGCACGGGTTTTGGCAATGGTGGCTTTGGCGCTGTCCTAGCACCGGATCGCGCCGAGGTGAAATGGCGATTGCCCTGTTGTCCGTAAGCGGGTGGCCCGCCAGGCTGGCGGATCGGTTTGCGCGCAGCCCCGGTCCCCATGGCGGTCATTGCGACGACGCGCTTGGCCTTGCGCCGCGCCATGGGGATGTCCGGCCAATCCTGCTCTGCCCTTTGCCCGTCTGCGGTAACATGATCGCCGGGCAGATAAATCCCCCTGCGCCATCGGCGCGGGTCAGTGCGCATGCCCGCCCCGGCCGGATACGGCGGGGGAAGCGACAGCGGGCGAAGCAACGGCGGGGGCGGCGACGGCGGCGGTGGCGACAAGGCACAGCACGACGATCAGCGCGGAACGCAGCCCGTAATGTTCGCCGATGAAACCCAGAAGCGGCGGGCCGACCAGAAAGGCGATATAGCCCGCAATCGCCACGACCCGCACCCGGCCCGCCGGGTTGGACCCGCTGTCGCCCGCTGCCGAGATCGCGACCGGAAAGCCAAGCGAGGCGCCCAGCCCCCACAGCACCACCGCCGAACCGGCCAGAATGGCGCTGCTGGAAAAGATCACCAGCGCGATGCCGGTCGCGCCCAGAACCGCGCAAGCCCGCATCACCCGCGCCCGCCCAAAGCGGCGCAGGAACCAGCCGCCGCAAAAGCGGCCCAGGGTCATGGCGCTGGCAAAGGCCAGAAACACCAGCGACCCCGATGCCTGGCTGAACCCGTATTCATCGACCATCAGGATCGGCAGCCAGTCATTCGCGGAACCTTCGGCCAGCGCCATGGCCAGCACGATCAGGCCGATCAGCAACAGCCTGCGGTCGCGCCACAGGCTGGCCATGGCCTCGGGCTGGTCGGAGTGGTGGGGCTTTTCCTGCCCGATCCCCTCGGGCAGATGGGGCAGATAGACCAGTATCAACGCGGCGCAGATCGCCGCGACCCCGCCAAGATGCCATGCGACGGGCACATGCAGCGCCGTCATGCCAAGCCCGGCCAGCGCCCCGCAGACCGTGCCGAAGCTGAAAAAACCGTGCAGCGAATGCAGGAAGGGGCGGCCCATCCGGCGCTCGACATCCGCGCCATCGACATTCAGCGCGATTTCCGCCGTGCCCGCGCCAAGGCCGAAGAACGCCAGCCCAAGCGCGACGATCCCTTGCGATCCCGCCGCCGCCCCCAGGCCGAGCGTCGCCATGGACAGGACGATCAGCGACAGCCCGTATTTCGTCGCGGGCCGCGCCCCGTGGCGCGCGACGATCGCCCCCGACAGCAGGACGCCCACCATCGACCCAAAGGACAGGCCCAGCAGGATCAACCCCATTTCCGCAATCGAGGCCTGCACGCTGTCGCGGATCGCGGGCGTCCGCGTCACCCATGACGCCAGCGCAAAGCCGGGCAGAAAGAAAAAGGCGATCAGCGCCAGCCTGCGGCGCGCCAGAGCGGTGTCCATTGTCACATCCAGAAACGAAAAGGGGCGTGGGCAGGGGCCTTGTCGCCGGACTATCCTGTCGCCAGCGACAAGCCAAGCCGCGCCGCCCCCCGCGCGCATCACGGTGCCGGCAAAAGCGCCGCATGTTCAGAAGGGTCGGGGGCGGCGCGGGCAGGTTGGTGCCAATAGCGCCTGTGCTGCGGATCTTGTCCCGCTGACGCGATGCGGCGCTTCCGGCTTTTGCGCCAATCGCTTTGGCGCGACGGTATGCGCGGCTCAGGCGCGGGCCTTTTCGCGCTTGAGCTTGACCATGCGGCGGGTGATCATCTGGCGTTTCATCGCGGACAGGTAGTCGATGAACAGCTTGCCATCCAGATGGTCGATTTCATGCTGCGCGCAGGTCGCCCACAGCCCCTCAAAATCGCGTTCGTGGCTTTTGCCGTCCAGACCCAGCCATGATACGCGGACCTCGGCCGGGCGGGTCACGTCGGCATATTGGTCGGGGATCGACAGGCAGCCTTCCTCATAGGTGTTCAGGGCCTCGGACCGCCAGGTGATTTCCGGGTTCAGCATCACGACGGGATCGGGCGCGGCCTCGGGGTCCTTGTTGCAATCCATGACGAACAGCCGCGACATCACGCCGACCTGCGGCGCGGCCAGACCGACGCCCGGCGCATCATACATGGTGGCCAGCATGTCCGCGGCCAGCGTCTCGATATCCGGCGTGATGCGGGCCACGGGGTCGCACAGCTTTTTCAGGCGCGGATCGGGATGAAGAAGAATGTTCAGCAATGTCATGCCTTCCATCTAGGGCAAGGCTTTCAGCCGCGCAACAACCCGCTATGCTGCCCCGAAACAGGAGGACGGCCATGGCATCAGTGAATTTCGACGAAGACATCGACCGCATCGGAACGAATTGTTCCAAATGGGACGATATGCAGAAGATCTATGGCGTCGATCCGGCCAGCGGCATTTCGATGTGGGTGGCCGACATGGATTTCCGTCCGCCCGCAGCCGTCCAGCGCGCGGTTCAGGATATCGCGAATCACGGCATCTACGGCTATCCGGGCGCGCATCAGCCCTATCTGGACGCGATTCGCTGGTGGATGGATACCCGCCACGGCTGGCAGGTGGAACAGGACTGGATCCTGAACGTCCACGGGCTGGTCAATGGCACGGCGCTGTGCATCGACGCGCTGACGCAGCCGGGCGACGGGGTGATCCTGATGACGCCGGTTTACCACGCCTTTGCCCGCGTCACCCGCGCGGCGGGGCGCGAGGTCGTGGAATTTCCGCTGGCCAGTCGCGCGGGACAATATCATCTGGACTGGGATAGTTGGTCCGGCCTGCTGAACGGCCGCGAACGGATGCTGATCCTGTGTTCGCCGCACAACCCCGGCGGCCGCGTCTGGTCGCAGCGCGAACTGCGCGAGATCGCGGATTTCTGCAAGGCCCATGACCTGATCCTGATCTCGGATGAAATCCACCACGATCTGGTCATGCCAGACAGCCCCCGCCACATCGTCATGGCGAATGCCGCGCCCGATATTTCGGACCGGCTGGTGACGCTGACATCCGCGACCAAGACCTTCAACATCGCGGGCGCGCATCTGGGCAATATCATCGTCGGCGATGAGAAACTGCGCGCCGCGATCAGCCAGCGGATGGCCGCATTGGGGATTTCGCCGGGGCTTTTCGGGCTGAACATGGTCGCTGCCGCATATTCTTCAGAAGGTGCGGAATGGGTCGATGCCCTCGTGCGTTATCTGGATGGAAACCGGCGGATCTTCGATCAGGGGATTGCGCGGATCCGGGGCCTGCGCTCGATGCCCCTGCAGGCGACCTATCTGGCATGGGTCGATTTCGCGGGCACCGGCATGGCGCGCCCCGAGATCGAGACCCGCGTCGCCGCGGGCGCCGGGATCGCCGCGAACCATGGCCCGACCTTCGGGCTGGGGGGAGAGGGCTTCATGCGCTTCAACCTCGCCACGCCAAGGGCGCGGGTCGAAGCGGCGGTGAAACGGTTGCAAGAGGCGTTTTCCGACCTCCAGTAACCATTGGATGGAAAACGACGAATGAAACGGCTTGCACAACTGTTCTCTGTCATCGCGGTTGCCTTTTTCGGCTATGCCGTCTGGCTGATCCTGAATGCCGAACCGGATCGGGTGGCGATTGCCCCGCCACCCGGAATCGAGCGGACCCCGCAGCAGCCCGAAGCCGTTCCGCGCGGCCCCTTCGGGCTGGAACGGCTGCCCGAACTGCTGGACCGCTACGCCCCCGACATCTACCGCCCGCAATCCGAAACGCCGCGCCTGACCTCGCCCGTGGATCGCATCCTGATCGAGAAATCGGCGCGGCGCATGACGGTCTGGCAACGGCAGGGCGCGCCCAGAACATTCACGATCCAACTGGGCGGCGCGCCCAAGGGCGACAAGTCGCGCCAGGGTGATGGTCGCACCCCCGAGGGCGTTTTTCGTATCGACCGCCTGAACCCGCGAAGCCGCTTTCATCTGTCGCTTGGGCTGGATTACCCGCAAAAACATCACCGCGAGGCGGCGCGACGTGCCGGCGTCCATCCCGGCGGCGACATCATGATCCACGGTCAGCCGAACTCGATCCCCGACGGCTATCGCGTGAAAGGCGACTGGACCGAGGGCTGCATCGCCGTCACCGATGACGAGATCGAGGAAATCTTTGCCCTGACCCGCATCGGCACGCAGGTCGAGATCCGGCCCTGATCCCCGATATCGCGATTGTCCGAAAGCCGCGTTCCGCATGGGCCACGACCCATCCCGACCGGCCGCCCCGATTTTTCGCCGCGCCCCGGCCGGATCTTAACCCCGCGGAAACTTTTGCGGGATAGGGTTTCCAGAGAGAGGCTGGTCGGAAAGGCGGGGCGGATATGGACAGGTAAGGGAAATTATCGCTGGATTTTTGAAACTGTCGCCAGGCGTTTGCGCGGAATGACGGCTTGCCGCCCGCACTGCCCAGGGATAAGGCAGATGGCATGACCATCGCCCGGCTTCGCCCCCATCTGACCGCCACGCTGGCGCTTGCGCTGCCCCTGACCGGGTCGCATGTCGCGCGCATGGCGATCGGCGTCACCGATACGGTGATGATCGGCTGGTATGGCGTGGACGAACTCGCCTCGGTCGTGCTGGCGACCTCGATGTGGTTCGTGCTGTTCATGCTGGGCTCGGGCTTTGGGATCGGCGTGATGGGGGTGATCGCGACGGCCGTGGCGCGGGGCGATGACACCGAAACGCGGCGCGCCACGCGCATGGCGCTGTGGCTGTCGACGCTTTACGCGGTGCTGATCCTGCCGGTTCTGTGGTTTTCGGAAACCATTCTGCTGTTTTTGGGACAAAGACCCGAAGTCGCCGGTTTTGCGCAGGAATATCTGCGCATCATGTGCTTTGCCATGGCGCCCGCGCTATGGGGGCTGACGATCAATTCATTCCTTGCCTCGCTTGGCAGGCCGAATATCGTGATGCTGATCACGGTGGCGGGCATTCCGCTGAACATGGTGCTGAACTGGGCCTTGATTTTCGGCAATCTGGGCGCGCCAGAACTGGGTGTGGTGGGCTCGGCACTGGCCAGCCTGATCGTCAACGTCGCGCAATGCCTGATGTTGGTCGCCTGCGCCGCATCGTTGAAAATCGCGCGGCCCTATAACCTGTTCCGCCGTTTCTGGAACCCCGATTGGGCGGCACTGCGCGCCATTCTGATTCTGGGCGCGCCGATCGGGCTGACGCTGGTCGCGGAAACCGGGATGTTCGTGGGCACGAATGTGATGATGGGCTGGTTCGGTCCGCGTGAACTGGCGGCGCATGGTATCGCGCTGCAACTGGCCTCGCTGGCGTTCATGGTGCATCTGGGGCTGGCCAATGCCGTGACGATCCGTGTCGGCACCGCCTGGGGCCGACATGATGTGCCCGCGATGGGCGATGCGGGGCGGGCTGCAATCGCGCTGTCCCTGATGTTCTCGACCATCACCATCGTGGTTTTCCTGACCGCATCGGAATGGCTGGCCTCGCAATATCTGGACCTGACGGACCCGCAGGCGCCCGCGATCATCGCGCTGGTCGGCGGGCTGATGATCTATGCCGCGATGTTCCAGTTCGCCGACGGGATGCAGGTCATCGCGCTGGGCATGTTGCGCGGCTTGCAGGATACGCGGGCGCCGATGTTCTTTGCGATCTTCAGCTATTGGCTGATCGGCCTGCCCTGTGCCTATCTGCTGGCCTTTCGCGTGGGCGTGGGGCCGGGCGGGCTGTGGCTGGGGCTGCTCAGCGGTCTGGCCTGTGCCGCCGTGCTTTTGCTGACGCGGTTCTGGCGCGGTCAGGCGAGGGGCTGGACCGACACGCCCGGCCCGCGCTAAGTTCCCGCCCGACCAGCATCGAAAGGCCAAGCCATGCGTCCCGTATTCGTCCAGATCCGCTGCATTCCCGGCCGCACCTATGAGGTCGCCGATGCGATTTACGACCGCGAAATCGTCAGCGAGCTTTATTCGACCTCGGGCGATTACGATCTGCTGGCCAAGGTCTATGTCCCCGAGGACAAGGATATCGGCCATTACCTGTCGGAAAACCTGTTCGATATCGACGGCATCAGCCGCACGCTGACGACCATGACATTCAAGGCGTTCTAGGATCGCCCTGCCGACGCGACTCTTTCACGGGGCAGGCCGCCCGTGCCGGGCCGTTGCCCCCCTGTTTCAACGGGCGCAACTGTCGCATGTCATCCCGGCCCCGTCGGACCTAATCTGCGCGCCGGAAGGATGTATCCGGGCATGACGCAGCAATCAGCCAGACCCCCCGGCGCCATGGCGCTGCTTGCGCCAGAGACGGGGGCGCTGCGCCGTGCCGCGCGGATTTCGGCCCTGTCGGGGCTGCTGTGGATCCCGCAGGCCTGGCTGGCCGCATCCGCGATTGCCGCGCTGATTCATGGCGTCATGCCGCAAACCCTGCATCTGCTGGGCTTTCTGGCCCTGGCGGCGTTGCGCGCGGGGCTGAGCTTTCGGGCGGAGGGGCAGGCCCAGACCGCCGCCCGTGTGGCCGTGGGCCGCCTGCGGCATGATATCCTGCGCCATGAAACCAGCCGTGCCCGCCCGGCGCCTGCGGGGCAGGTCGCCTCGCTGCTCTCGGAACAGGCCGAGATGTTGCAGCCCTATGCCGCCCGCTATCTGTCGGCGCGGCTGCGGGCGGTGGTCCTGCCGCTGGCGATCTGGCTGGTCAGCCTGTGGGTGGCATGGGCGGCCGGGCTGATCCTGCTGGTGACAGGTCCCGCGATTCCGGTCTTCATGGCGCTGATCGGTCAGGCGGCGGGGCGGGCCAGCCGCGCGCAACTGCAACAGATGGGGACAATGGGGGCGCTGCTGGCCGACCGCGCGGCGGCGCTGGCCGATATCCGGCTGCTTGGCGCGGGCGGGCGGCTGATCGCGGGCTTTACCCGCAGCGCCGATGAATTGCGCCGCCGCACCATGCGGGTCCTGTCGATCGCCTTTCTGTCTTCGGCCGTGCTGGAATTGTTCGCCTCGCTTGGCATTGCGCTGGTCGCGGTGTTTTGCGGGTTCACGCTGCTGGGGCAGATCGGCATGGGCACATGGCCGGGCGGGCTGTCGGCGCAGGGGGCGCTGTTCCTGCTGCTGATGGCGCCGGAATTCTATCAGCCGATGCGCGATTTCGCCGCCGTCTGGCACGACCGTGCCGCCGCCGATGCGCTGGCGCAGGCATGGGCCGAACGGCAGCAGGATCAGGCCGCGATGATCGGCGCGGGCGCGGCTGCGACGCCGCTGCCGCAGGGGGGGATCACCCTGCGCGGCCTGTCGCGGAATGGCATCGTTTACCCCGATATCGACCTGCCCGAGGGTGTCACGGTCGCGCTGACCGGGCCAAGCGGCGCGGGCAAGACGACGCTGCTGCGCCTGATCGCGGGGCTGGAGGCGCCCGATACCGGCCAGATCATCATCGGCGGGCAGGTGCTGGACAGGGACAGCGCCGACGCTTGGCGGGCTGGGCTGGGCTGGATGGCGCAGGCGCCGCATTTCGTCGATGCCTCGGTTGCGGAGAACCTGCGCATGGGGCGCCCGGGCGATATCGACGGCGCCTTGCAACAGGCTGTGGCACAGCACATTGTCGCGGGTTTGCCCTCGGGGCTGGACACCCGCCTTGGCGAAAACGGCGCCGGGGTCTCTGGGGGCGAGGCGCGGCGCCTGATGCTGGCCCGCGCCATTCTGGGCCGCCCGCGCCTGATTCTGGCGGATGAGCCGACCGCCGATCTGGATGACCGGACCGCCGATCTGGTCACGCAGGGGCTGATGGCCGCGCATCGGGGTGGCGCCGGGCTGATTGTCGCGACCCATGACCCGGCGCTGGCGGCGCGGATGGCGCTGCGCATCGATCTGGGCGGCGGGCCATCAATCGGGCCGCATGACGACGCCGACCCAAAGGGGGCGCGCCATGACTGATCTGCGCCGCATCTGGCGGGTCATGGCCCGCGCGGGCGGGATGCGCCGCGCGATGGTCGCGACTGCCGCCGTGCTGCTGGCCGGTGCCGGGCTGCTGGCGCTGTCGGGCTGGTTCATCTCTGCCGCGGCACTTGCGGGGCTGATCGGGGCGGGGGCGGTTTTCGACGTCTTTCGCCCGGCGGCCTCGGTCCGGGCGCTGGCGATCCTGCGCACGGCGACGCGCTATGGCGAAAGATACAGCGGCCATGATGCGACGCTGCGCGGCGTCGTGGACCTGCGCCGCGCCGTGCTGGGCGGGCTGGCCGCGCTGGACTGGGACCGGCCGACGCGGCTGCGGCGCGGAACGGCGGTGAACCGGGTCGTGGCCGATTGCGATGCGCAGGACGGGCTGCCCCTGCGGCTGGTGCTGCCGCTGATCGGCGGGGCCGTGGTTCTGGCCGGGGCGGGGGTGCTGGTGGGCGCGCTGGCGGGCTGGCAGATTGCGCTGTGGATCTGCGGCAGCCACCTGCTGGGCGTTGCGGCGGCGATGATCTGGGCGCTGCCGCCCGCGCGCCGCCTGTCTGCAGCGGCGGCGCAGGCCGGGCGCGCCCATGCGGCGGCGGTGATCGACATGATGACCGCCCGCGACGATCTGGCCGTTCATGGCCGGCTGCCCGATGCGGTGCGGATCGCGCTGAGCCATGACGTCACCGCCCGCGCCCTGCAAACCCGTCTGGACGGGGTCGAGCGTGGCGTCGCGCTGGCGCTGGATCTGACCCGCGCCGCTTCGGCCATCGGGGCGCTGGCGCTGGCGGGGCAGGCGGTGGCGCTTGGCCGGATCGGGCCTGCCATCGCCGCGATGTGTTTCTTTCTGGCGCTGGCCCTGGCCGAGGTCACCGCTCCCCTGCGCCGCGCCATCGCCGATTACGGCCGCATCGCCGAGGCCGCGACCCGGATCGCCCTGCTGCTGACCCCGGCAGCGCCGGATCCGGTGCGGCCCGTGCCGCCCTGCCATGACGCAGCGCGCCCGGCCCCTGCAGGTCCGCTGCCGCTGGTGCTGGACGGGCTGCGGATCGGTGCCGGGCAGATGCTGGTCCCGACCGGCGCAAGCGGCGCGGGCAAGACCACGCTGCTGAATGCGCTGGCGGGCCTTGTCCCGGCGGCTGGCCACGGCATCACCCTGAACGGCACCCCGCCGACCGACTGGCCCGAGGCGGCGCTGCGCGATCACCTCACGCTGGTCGCGCAACGCCTGGCCCTGATCGCGGGCAGCCTGCGCGAAAACCTGACGCTGGCCGCGCCCGATGCGAGCGACGCCCGGATGCTGCAGGCCCTGACCGCCGTGTGTCTGGACCATCTGCGCGACGGGCTGGACCTGCGGATCGGTCCCAGCGGCGATGGCCTGTCGGGCGGCGAGCGCCGCCGCCTTGCCTTGGCCCGCGCCCTGCTGCGTCGTCCCGCGCTGCTGCTGCTGGACGAACCGACCGAGGGGCTGGACGACCCGACCGCCGCCGCTGTTTTGCGCGGGATCCGCGCATCCTTGCCACAGGCTGCGATTGTCATGGCGACACATCGCCGCGCGACAGCCGGCGGTAATGATTTCCACATCAATCTGGATTAGCATACACCCAGCAACATTGATGAGGCTGATATGGAAATCGGCGTGCTGGAGCTGTCGCGACTGCAATTCGCCGCCACAGCCCTGTTTCATTTTCTGTTCGTTCCGCTGACCCTTGGGTTGTCGATCATCGTCGCGATCATGGAAACGGTCTATGTCATGACCGAACGTCCGATCTGGCGGCAGATGACGAAATTCTGGGGCGCGCTGTTCGGCATCAACTTTGCCATTGGCGTCGCGACCGGCGTGACGATGGAGTTCCAGTTCGGTATGAACTGGTCCTATTATTCGCATTACGTCGGCGACATCTTTGGCGCCCCCCTGGCGCTGGAGGGGCTGATGGCCTTCTTCATGGAGGCGACATTCGTCGGGCTGTGGTTCTTTGGCTGGGACAAGCTGTCGGCGCGTGCGCATTTGCTGGTCGCATGGCTGGTCGCCATCGGCACCAATTTCTCGGCCCTGTGGATCCTGATCGCGAATGGCTGGATGCAATATCCGGTGGGCGCGGAATTCAACCCGGTCACCATGCGGATGGAACTGGTCAGCTTTGCCGAAGTCATCTTCAACCCCGTCGCGCAGGCGAAATTCGTCCATACCGTCAGTGCGGGCTATGTCACGGCCTCGGTCTTTGTGCTGGGGGTCTCTGCCTGGTATCTGCTGAAGCGGCGGCATGTCGAACTGGCGCGGCGCTCGATCGCCATCGCCTCGGCCTTCGGGCTGGCCTCGACCTTGTCGGTGGTCGTTCTGGGCGACGAATCGGGCTACGATACCGGCCTGAACCAAAAGATGAAAATGGCCGCGATCGAGGCGATGTGGGAAACCGAACCCGCCCCCGCCAGCTTTACCCTGTTGGGCATCCCCGACAAGGAGGCGCGCGAAACCCATTATGCGATCCACATTCCCTATGCCATGGGCCTGATCGGCACGCGCTCGCTTCAGCAGGAAATCCCCGGCATCGCCGATCTGGAGAAAGAGGGCGAGCGGCGCATCCGCGACGGGCTGATCGCCTATGACCTGCTGATGCGGATTCAGGACAGCAAGCCGCAGGTCGATCCCGTGCTGCTGGCCGAATTCCACCAGCACAGCCAGGATCTGGGCTATGCGCTGCTGCTGATGCGCTATGTCGATGATCCGCGACAGGCCAGCGAACAGCAGATCCTGCAGGCGGCGGCGGATACGATCCCGCCGGTCTGGCCGGTTTTCTGGGCGTTTCGCATCATGGTCGGCCTGGGGATGAGCCTTATCCTCGTCACGGGTTATTTTTTCTGGCGCGCGTCATTCCGCCAGATGGATTTCCCGCGATGGGCGCTGTGGCTGGCGGTGATCGTGATCCCGGCACCGTGGATCGCCATCGAAATGGGCTGGATCGTGGCCGAACTGGGCCGTCAGCCCTGGACCGTCGATGGCGTCCTGCCCACCGCCATGTCGGTCAGCGCCCTGGGCATCACCGAAGTCGCGCTGACGCTGGCGGGCTTTTGCATCTTCTATTCGGTGCTGTTCGTGATCGAAATCTCGCTGATGCTGAAATACATCCGCAAAGGCCCCCATGAAGAGGTCGAGGAAACCGAACGCTGGATGGCCCGCCACCGCGCCCGGCTGGCGGCAGAGGTGACGAAATGATCCTGCATGAACTGCTGTCCTTTGAAATCCTGCGCCTGATCTGGTGGGTGCTGCTGGGGGTCCTGCTGATCGGTTTCGCGCTGACCGACGGTTTCGACATGGGGGTGGCGGCGCTGCTGCCCTTTGTCGCGAAAACCGACACGGAACGGCGGGTGGTCATCAACACCGTGGGCCCGGTCTGGGAAGGCAACCAGGTCTGGCTGATCCTTGGCGGCGGTGCGATCTTTGCCGCATGGCCGCCGCTTTATGCGATCAGCTTTTCAGGGTTCTACCCTGCGATGTTCCTGATCCTTGCGGCGCTGATCGTGCGGCCCGTGGCCTTCAAATATCGCAGCAAACGCGAGGATCCGCGCTGGCGCAGCCGTTGGGACTGGGCGCTGTTTTTCGGCGGCGCGGTGCCCGCGCTGCTGTTCGGCGTGGCGGTCGGCAACGTCTTGCTGGGCGTGCCGTTCCATCTGACCCCCAGCCTTCACGCCATCCCCGATGCCGGGGCCGGGGCGCGGTTCTTTGGCCTGCTGCGGCCCTTTGCGCTGCTGTGCGGGGTGGTGTCGATTGCCATGCTGGTCATGCATGGCGCGGGCTGGCTGGTCCTGAAAACCGATGGCCTGGTCCAGCGCCGCGCCCGCGGTTTCGGCCGCAGCGCGGCGCTGATCGTGCTGGCGGGCTATGCGCTGGCCGGGCTGTGGCTGTGGCTGGGCATCCAGGGCTATGGCTACGCCACCCCGCCGCCCCATGACGGGCCGTCGAACCCGCTGCTGCATGAAATCACCCGTCAGGCCAGCTGGATGGCCGCCTATGCCGAGCGTCCGTGGATCTGGATCGCGCCGGTCATGGGCTTCGCCGGCACGGCGATGTGCTGGCGCGCCCTGCGCGAAGGGTCGGATCTGGCACCGCTGCTGTGGTCGAAAATGGCGATCTTCGGGATGATTTCCTCGGTCGGGCTGGTGATGTTTCCGGTCATCCTGCCCTCGTCCACCGCGCCGGGGTCGTCGCTGTCGGTGTGGAACGCCTCGGCCTCGCATCTGACCCTGTTCGTGATGCTGGTCGCCTCGGCGATCTTTCTGCCGCTGATCCCGGCCTATACGGCCTGGGTCTATCGCGTCTTGTGGGGCAAGGTTTCGGCCGATGATGTCGAAGACCCCCACACCCATTCCTATTGACCACGCCACCGAAAAGGAGCCGATGATGTGGTATTTCGCCTGGATGCTGGGCCTGCCGCTGGCCGCCGGATTTGCCGTGCTGAACGCCATGTGGCTTGAACTGAAAGAGGATCAGCGCCTGCTGGGCTATTCCGAACCCGAAGATAACCCCCGGCAGGGTTGACCCTTGTCGATCAGCCAGCACCGCCGGATCTCTGCGCCCTGCGGCAGCCCTGTTTCCGGGGTAAAGCGCAGCGACCAGCCATCGCGGCCTTGCAGCGCGAATTGATAGCTGTCCAACAGCGCCTGTGCCCCGGCATGGCGGATCAGCAGGCTGTAGTGATCCGGGCGGCGGGTCTCATACAGATAGGTGAAATGGATGATGGCACAGGAGCCATCCGCCTGCATGTGGCTGTCCAGTTCGGCGGGATGGGTCGCTTCGCGGCTGGTCAGGCCAGAGGTGGCGATCAGCCGGGCCACCTGTTCCGGGCCGGGGCCTGCGGTCAGCAGGTCGGGGGCGGGCATCATCGCGGTCGCCGCAGTGACAAGCTGGCGATACAGATCCAGCACCGGTGCGGCAAAGACGCTGTCGGGATCGCCCGCCATCCCATCCAGCCAGCGCCGGGCGTTGATGATCGTGTAGATCGAACACAGGTAATCATAGGCCCCCTGTTCGGCGGGATGCAGCGCGGTTGCGGTTTTCGGCGCGTCATGGGTCATCGCGGCAGGATGACGGGGCAGGGCGGGCTTGTAAACGCAGATCCCCGCTTGCCCAGGGCTGCGGTTTTCGCCAATCCTGCGCGCATGACCGACCGTTTGCGCTTTGCCCCGATCCCCGACCGGCTGCCGCCGACCGTGCCCTTTACCGGCCCCGAGACGCTGGAGCGTCGGACCGGTCGCGCCTTTGCCGCGCGGCTTGGCGCCAATGAAAACGGCTTTGGCCCCTCGCCCCGTGCGGTTCGGGCGATGGCGGACGCGGCGGCGCAGATCTGGAAATACGCCGATCCCGACAGCCATGATCTGCGGCAGGCGCTGGCCGCCCATCACGGTATTGCGCCCGAAAACATCATGATCGGCGAAGGGATCGACGGGCTGCTGGGCCTGCTGGTGCGGCTGGCGGTGACGCCGGGCGACAGCGTCGTGACATCCGAAGGCGCCTATCCGACCTTCAATTTCCACGTCGCGGGTTATGGCGGGCTGCTGTCCCGGGTGCCCTATCTGAACGATGCCGAGGATGTCGATGCGCTGGTCGACCGCGCCACGGAAACCGGCGCGCGGCTGGTCTATCTGGCCAATCCCGACAACCCGATGGGCAGCTGGCACCCCGCCGCGCGCATTCAGGCGATGATCGCGGCGCTGCCGCCCGGCGCGCTTCTGGTGCTGGACGAAGCCTATGCCGATTTCGCCCCGCCCGAAGCCATCCCCGAGATCGACCCCGAAGACGATCGCGTGATCCGTTTCCGCACCTTTTCCAAGGCTTGTGGCATGGCGGGCGCGCGTGTGGGCTATGCCATCGGCCCGGCCCGGCTGATCGCCGGTTTCGACCGTATCCGCAACCATTTCGGCATGAACCGCAGCGCCCAGATCGGCGCCTTGGCCGCGCTGACGGATCAGGACTGGCTGCGCGAAACCGTGGCCCGCGTGCGCGGCGCGCGCGAACAGATCGGCGCGATTGCGGCGGCGAACGGGCTGGTTGCCTTGCCCTCGGCCACGAATTTCGTCGCGGTGGATTGCGGTCAGGATGGCGCCTTCGCCCGCCGCGTGCTGGAGAGCCTGGCCGCGCAGGGCATCTTTGTCCGCATGCCGGGCGTGACGCCGCTGGACCGCTGCATCCGCGTCAGTTGCGGCCCCAAGGCCGAACTGGACCTGTTCGGCGCGGCGCTGCCCAAGGCTTTGCACATCGCGCGACAGGCCTGACGAGGCTGGCAGATCTTGCCGTGACTTTGCCCGGATGACAAACGCCACGCGGGTTGCCGCGCGGCTTGGGTCGTCACGCTATTCCAGCGGCAGGGCGGTCGTGGCCTTGATCTCCTCCATCGACAGCAGGGCCGTGACGTTGTGGATGCGGACCTCGGAAATCAGCGCCTGATAGAACCGGTCATAGGCGCGGGCATTGCGGACGCGGACCTTGAGGATATAGTCGATGTCGCCCGCCAGACGATGCGCCTCCAGCACCTCGGGGCGGGCGCGGACGGCGGACAGGAAACGCCGCGCCCAGTCCGGATCGTGTTCTGCGGTGCGGATCAGGACGAAGAAACAGGCCTCCAGCCCAAGCGAATCGGGGTCCAGAACCGCGACCTCGGCGCGGATGACACCGGCCTCGCGCAGCTTGCGGATCCGGTTCCAGACCGGGGTTTTCGAGGCCCCCACACGGGTCGCCACCTCGTCCAGTGACAGGGTCGCGTCCTGCTGCAAAAGGGACAGGATTTTGCGGTCAGTATCGTCCAGCCGGACGGGCGTTTGGATATCAGGCTGCATCGCGGAAATCTGTCCCATGTTGGCGATTGATGCAGTATATCGTCCTTATTTTGCGCTGGCTATCGCCAAAACAAGGAATTTTTTCCTATATTGCGTCAGGTATTCCGAAAGGTCCCAAAATCATGTCGAAAGCATTCACGCCCTCGCCCGAAACCCCCGCCGTCATCACCGCGAATGACCTGCGCATGGGGCATTGCGTGTGGATGACCGAAGACGGCTGGACCGCCGACCCGCGCGAGGCCCGCCTGTTCGAGGACAAGGGCCATGCCGATCTGGCGCTGCTGGATGCCGAGGCGCAGGGCCATATCGTCGTCGGCCCCTATGTCGCCGAGGTCCGCCGCGGCCCGAACGGTCCCGAAGCCACCCATTTCCGCGAGGAATTCCGCCGCCTTGGCCCGTCGAACTATTTCCACGGCAAGCAGGCGGAAACCGCCAACGACAACCTTCCCGCCACTCAGGAACTCCGCGAGGCCAGCCATGTTTGATGCGCGTCCCAGCAATATCGACTATTACCGTCACCGCGCGCAGCAGTTCCGTTCGCAGGTCGCGCGTCGTCTGGACGGCAGCCTGACCGAGGATGAATTCCGGCCCCTGCGCCTGATGAACGGCGTCTATCTGCAACTGCATGCCTATATGCTGCGCGTGGCCATTCCCTACGGCACGATCAGCCCCGACCAGATGCGCACGCTGGCGCTGCTGGCCCAGAAATGGGACAAGGGCTATGGCCATTTCACCACGCGCCAGAACATCCAGTATAACTGGCCGACGCTGGTCGATATCCCCGACATGCTGGACGCGCTGGCCGAGGCCGGCCTGCACGCCATCCAGACCTCGGGGAACACGATCCGCAACGTCACGACCGACGCCTTTGCCGGTGCCGCCGCCGATGAGGTGACCGATCCGCGCCCCTATGCGGAACTGCTGCGCATGTGGTCGACCGACCACGGTGAATTCCAGTTCCTGCCGCGCAAGTTCAAGATCGCGGTTTCCGGCGGTAAAAAAGACCGCGCCGTCATCGCCGCCCATGACATCGGGCTGCGCATCGTCCGCAACGAGGCGGGCGAGCAGGGCTTTCAGGTGTGGATCGGCGGTGGTCTGGGCCGCACGCCCTTGCTGGGTCAGGTCGTCCGCGACTTCCTGCCCGAGGCGGATCTGCTGCCCTATGTCGAAGCGATCCTGATGACCTACAATCTCGCCGGTCGCCGCGACAACAAATACAAGGCCCGCATCAAGATCACCGTGGCCGAACGCGGCCTTGACGTCATGCGCGACGAGATCGAGGCGGAATTCACCGCCCGCCGTGCCGCCTTCAAGGGCGTGGACCAGCAGCTTCTGGACGATCTGAAACGCCAATACGCCGCCCCGGCGTTCCGCAACGAGGAAATCGGGGATTACGAACAGGCGCGCACGCAATCGGCGGGTTTCCGCAGTTGGACCGACACCAACCTGTCGGCGCATCGCATCGACGGCTATGCCAGCGCGACGATCACGCTGAAATCGGCCGGGACGACGCCGGGTGACGCCAGCGATGCGCAGATGCGTCTGGTTGCCGATCTGGCGGAACGCTTTGGCCATTCCGATATCCGTATCGCGCATGACCAGAACATCGTCCTGCCGCATGTCCATAAATCGGACCTGTTCGCGCTGTATCAGGAACTGAAGGCCGCCGGTCTGGCCACCGCCAATGCCGGTCTGGTCAGCGATATCGTTGCCTGCCCCGGCATGGATTACTGCACGCTGGCGACGGCGCGCTCGATCCCGATTGCGCAGGACATCGCCGCGCATTTCCGCGCCCGCGATCTGGAAGAGGAAATCGGCAAGATCGACATCCGCATTTCCGGCTGCATCAACGCCTGCGGCCACCACCATCTGGGCCATATCGGCATTCTGGGGCTGGATCGTGCGGGCGTCGAAAACTACCAGATCACGCTTGGCGGCGACGGCTATGAAATCCCGGCCATCGGCCAGCGCGCCGGTGCGGGTTTCCCGGGCGAGGAAGTCGTGCCCGCCATCGACCGCCTGATCGACGCCTATCTGGAGGTCCGCGAGAACGAGGAAGAGCGTTTCATTGACGCCTACCGCCGTCTTGGCCCGGCGCCCTTCAAGGCGGCGCTCTATCCGGAACCCGCGCATGCTTGACGGCAGCCTTGACGACAGGGCCGTGGTGCTGAATGAGCGTTATCGCCATCACGCCGCCACAGAGGTCCTGCGTCGCGCCCTCAACGACCCGGATCTGGGCAAGGTGACGCTGGTGTCGTCCTTCGGGGCGGAATCGGTGGTGCTGCTGCACATGGTTTCGGTCGTGGCGCCGGGGACGCCGGTGCTGTTCATCGACACGATGATGCTGTTTCAGGAAACGCTGGACTATCAACTGGCGGTCACCGAAAAGCTGAAGCTGACGGATGTGCGGGTGATCCGCGCAACCGACCCCGAAGTCGCGCTGAACGATCCCGACGGCACGCTGCACCAGTTCAACACCGATGCCTGCTGCAATTTCCGCAAGACCGTCCCGCTGGAACGCGAGCTGTCGAAATTCGATGCCTGGATCACCGGCCGCAAACGCTTTCAGGGTGGCGAACGCGACACGCTGGAATTCTTCGAGGCTGAACCGCCCGCGCGGCTGCGCATCAACCCGCTGGCGCATTGGCGTTCAAGCGACGTGCAGGACTACATGGCCGAGAACAACCTGCCGCGCCACCCGCTGGTCGCCAAGGGCTATGCCTCGATCGGTTGCGCGCCCTGCACCTCGCCGATCAAACCCGGCGAAGACCCCCGCGCGGGCCGCTGGCGCGGCTCGGCCAAGACCGAATGCGGCATTCATTTCATCGGCGGAAAAGCCGTCCGCCCAGGAGTAAACGCATGAGCGACCCGATCATCGTCCGTGACGACGGTTTCCACCCGTTCGACGGCGCCGAACCTGTCATCCTTGCCCCGGACACCCAGACCGAGGAACTGGTCGACCACCTGCACCACGACCTGATCGCCATCGACTTTCCCGCCATGACCGACGGGCGCGGCTTTTCGCTGGCCCGCCGGTTGCGCGAAATCGGCTATCAGGGCCGGTTGCGCGCGGTGGGCAAGCTGATCGCCGACCAATATGCCATGGCCCGCCGCGTCGGTTTCGACGAGGTGCTGATCCCCGCCGAACTGGCCAAACGCCAGCCCGAGGATCAATGGCTGTTCCGCGCCGACTGGCAGGACTGGGACCACCGGTCGCGCCTTGCCGGCTGAGCCGGTCTTCTTCATCGGCCTGACAACTAACTAGATAATTCAGGAATTCGACATGACACTGGATCTGCCCGTGGAAGACATTGCCGCAAAACCCGTCAAGACGCTGCCCGATGCGCAGACCGTGACATCGGTCAAGCATTGGAACGACCGGCTGTTTTCCTTTCGCGTGACGCGGCCTGCCAGCCTGCGGTTCCGTTCGGGCGAATTCGTCATGATCGGGTTGATGGGCGACAATGGCAAACCCTTGCTGCGCGCCTATTCCATCGCCTCGCCCAACTGGGACGAAGAGCTGGAATTCTATTCGATCAAGGTGCCGGACGGGCCGCTGACCTCGAAGCTGCAACATATCAAGCCGGGCGATGACATCATCCTGCGCCCCAAACCCGTGGGCACGCTGGTGCTGGATGCGCTGCTGCCGGGCAAACGGCTGTGGTTTCTGGCCACCGGCACGGGCCTTGCGCCCTTTGCCAGCCTGATGCGCGACCCCGAAACCTATGAACGCTATGAGCAGGTCATCATGATGCACACCTGCCGCACGGCGGATGAGTTGAACTATGGCCGCGAACTGGTCGAAAACCTGCGCCACGATCCCCTGCTGGGCGAATGCGCTGGCGAGGATTTCGCCAACCGCCTGCTGTATTACCCGACCACCACGCGCGAGGAATCGCCGCTGATGGGCCGGATCACCGACAACATGACCTCGGGCAAGGTGTTTCAGGATCTGGGCCTGCCGCCGATCAGCGCGGAAACCGACCGTGCGATGATCTGCGGCAGCCTGGCCTTCAACGTGGATGTGAAAGAGGTGCTGGAAGGTTTCGGCCTGCGCGAAGGCGCCAACAGCGAACCCAAGGAATTCGTTGTCGAAAAGGCCTTTGTCGGCGACGGTATCTGACCTGTCGTCGCGTCTTTTGCAGATCTTGCGGGGGCTTTCGGCCCCCGTTTCGCATTCCGGGGCGCAGGCCCGCGACATTGCCCGGCGTTGACAGATGCGGGTCTCATGCCCATTTTGCCGGGTCGAATCATTTGAGGAATTTTCATGGCAGTCGTCGTCGTAGAATCTCCGGCCAAGGCCAAGACGATCAACAAATACCTTGGCGACGACTATACTGTCCTGGCTTCCTTCGGGCATGTCCGCGACCTGCCGCCCAAGGATGGCAGCGTCGATCCCGATGATGATTTCGCCATGAAATGGGAAATCGCATCCGACAGCAAAAAGCACGTCAAGGCGATCAGGGACGCGCTGGCATCCGACCCGAACCTGATCCTGGCGACCGACCCCGATCGCGAAGGCGAGGCGATTTCGTGGCACCTGCTGGAAGCCCTGCAATCCTCGCTGAAAAAGGGCGCGCAGGTCAGCCGCGTGACCTTCAACGCGATCACCAAGAATGCCGTGACCGAGGCGATGGCCAAGCCGCGCCAGATCGACCAGCCGCTGGTCGATGCCTATCTGGCCCGCCGCGCGCTGGATTATCTGGTCGGCTTCAAGCTGTCGCCGGTGCTGTGGCGCAAGCTGCCGGGCGCGAAATCGGCGGGCCGCGTGCGACTCGGTCGCCCTGCGCATCATCGTCGACCGCGAGATGGAAATCGAGGCCTTCAAGCCGCGCGAATACTGGTCGGTCCATGCCCGTCTGGCGACCCCGCGCGGCGACGAATTCGACGCCCAACTGGTCAGCTATGCGGGCAAGAAGCTGGACCGCTACGATCTGGACAATGCCGAGGCCGCGAAACTGGCCGTGCGCGCCGTCGAAAGCCGCGACCTGACCGTGACCAGCGTCACGGCCAAGCCCGCCAGCCGCAACCCCTGGCCGCCCTTCATGACCTCGACACTGCAACAGGAAGCCAGCCGCAAGCTGGGCATGGGCGCCAAGGCCTGCATGTCGGCGGCGCAGCGCCTGTATGAGGCGGGCCATATCACTATATGCGGACCGATGGCATCGACATGGCGCCCGAGGCCGTGATGGCCGCACGCGATGCGATCAAGGCGCGGTTCGGCGACACATACCTGCCGAAATCGCCGCGCATGCATAAAAACAAGGCCAAGAACGCCCAAGAGGCACATGAATGTATCCGCCCGACCGACATGATGATGTCGCCCGACCGCCTGCCGGTCGCGGATCGCGATCAAAAGGCGCTGTATGATCTGATCTGGAAACGCACCATTGCGTCGCAGATGGAAGCGGCGCGGATGGAACGCACCACGGTCGAAATCGGCAGCGCCGACGCCTCAGGGTGGGCTTGCGCGCCAATCGGTCAGGGTCATGCTGTTCGACGGCTTTCTGAAGGTTTACGATCAGGGCCGCGACGATGACGATGACGAAGACAGCGCTCGCCTGCCGGCGATGTCCGAGGGCGAGACGACAGGGTTCCTGCGCGGTCATTTCGCGCCGGAATTCGCGCGACTGGCCGAAGACGGTGACCTGACCGAGGACGCGGGTGCCGCGCTGGCAGTGATCGACAAGGCCGTGATGGGGGGCGAGGCCGCCGTTCTGGCCCGCCAGCATTTCACCCAGGCCCCCCTGCGCTATACCGAGGCGACTCTGGTCAAGCGGATGGAAGAGCTGGGCATCGGCCGCCCCTCGACCTATGCGAGCGTGGTCACGACCATTCAGGACCGCGATTATGTGCGCAAGGACAAGAACCGCCTGATCCCCGAGGACAAGGGGCGGCTGGTCACGATCTTTCTCCTGAAATATTTTCCGCGCTATGTCAGCTATGATTTCACCGCCGACATGGAGGGGGAACTGGATGATATCTCGTCCGGCTCGCGCGCCTATCGCGAGGTGCTGCGGCGGTTCTGGCGCGATTTTTCTGCCGCGCTGGAAGGCACGAGTGAGCTGCGCATCACCGAGGTCCTGGATGCGATCGACGACGCGCTGGCCCCGCATCTGTACCCGCCGCGCGCCGATGGCAGCGACCCGCGCATCTGTCCGACCTGCGGGCAAGGTCAGTTGCATCTGAAAACCGCGCGTTCGGGCGGCGCCTTTATCGGTTGCGGGAATTATCCCGAATGCCGTTATACGCGCCCGCTGTCGGTTCCCGAGGGCGAGCTCGTGGGCGACGTCGTTCTGGGCCATGACGAGGGCGAGGCGATCAGCCTGAAAAACGGCCGCTTCGGCCCCTATGTCCAGCGTGGCGAAGCGACCGAAGAGGTGCCGAAACCCGCCCGCGCCTCTATCCCCAAGGGCTGGGATGTGGCGGCGATGGATCTGGAAAAGGCGGTCCGCCTGCTGTCCCTGCCGCGTCTGGTCGGCAATCACCCCGAAGATGGCGCCCCGGTCGAGGCCGGGATCGGGCGGTTCGGGCCTTTTGTCAAACATGGCGCGAAATACGCGAACCTGCCCGATGTGGACGAGGTGTTCACCATCGGCATGAACCGCGCGGTCGAGGTGCTGGCGGCCAAGCAGACCCGTGGTCGCGCTGCCGCAGCAGCGCCCCTGAAAGAGCTGGGCGAGCATCCCGACGGCGGCCCGGTTCAGGTCATGGCGGGTCGCTACGGCCCCTATGTAAAATGGGCCAAGGTCAACGCGACCCTGCCGCGCGATCTGGAACCCGACGCCATCACGCTGGAGCGCGCGTTGGAACTGATCGCGGCCAAGGCGGCGAAAGGCGGGAAAAAACCGGCGACGAAAAAAGCCGCGGCCAAGAAGGAACCGGCGGCCCGGAAAGCGGCCGCGAAAAAGCCCGCCGCCCCGAAAACCGCCGCCCCGAAAGCCGCATCCAAGAAGGCCACGGCGAAGAAGCCGGCAGCGAAAAAGGTCGCAAAGCCCGAGCCTGGCGCGGAGTGATCTGTTCCAGCCAGGATGCAACCGGCGTTTCGGCGCCGGTTTTTTCTTGGGCGTTTCGTGGGTTGCCGTGCCGCGACATGGGTATTTGGATGATGAAGAAAGGCGCAAAGGATTCCCTGTGCCCGGTCTTTTCGTTGATCGGTGGGAAGGTGGTGCTAGGCTTTCCCCGATTGGTTTGACGAAGGGATTTCATCATGCGGGTGGCGGGTGTTCTGGCGGCGGTTGTTTTTCTGGCGGATGTGGCGGTTGCTGACGAGGCTACGATTTTCGATCCGATGGACCGGATTCATCCGGTCTGGGCCGAGAATGGCATGGTCTCGGCGCAGGAGCGGCTGGCGGCGGAGGTCGGGCGCGACATTCTGGCGCGCGGTGGCAATGCGGTTGATGCCGGGGTTGCGGTTGCCCTTGCCCTTGCGGTGACCTTGCCGCGTGCGGGCAATATCGGCGGCGGTGGTTTCATGATTGTCCATGAGGCCGAAACCGGGCGGACGGTGGCCATCGATTATCGCGAGATGGCGCCCTCGGGTGCGGATCGCGACATGTTTCTGGATGGGCAGGGCAATGCGGATAGCGGGCTTTCGCTGTTCAGCGGCGCGGCCTCGGGGGTGCCGGGGACGGTAGCGGGGATGCGATTGGCGCTGGACGAATTCGGCAGCATGGATTGGGCCGAGGTGATTGCCCCTGCGATCCGCTTGGCGGCCGAGGGGATCGTGGTGACTCCCGATCTGGCCGACAGTCTTGAGGCCTCGCGCAATGCGTTGGAGCGGTATCCGGCGACCGCGCGGATTTTTCTGAAGCCGGAGGGGGCGGGGTATCGGCCGGGTGAGCGCCTGGTTCAGGCCGATCTGGCGCGGACCTTGCAGGCGATTTCCGATGAGGGGCCGGATGGGTTCTATCGGGGAGAGGTGGCCGAAAGGATCGTGGCTGCGGTGCAGGCTGCGGGCGGGCTGATCTCGATGGAGGATATGGCGGGTTACAGGGCGGTTCTGCGTGAGCCGGTGCGGGGTCACTATCGCGGCCATGAGGTGGTTTCGATGCCGCCGCCGTCCTCGGGCGGGGTGCATCTGATCCAGATCCTGAATGCGCTGGAGGGCTATCCCATTGGCGCGCTTGGCCATAATTCGGGCATGACCATCCATCTGATGGCCGAGGCCATGAAGCAGGCCTATGCCGACCGGTCCGAATATCTGGGCGATCCCGATTTCGTCGATGTGCCGGTTTCGGCGCTGACCAGCAAGGAATATGCCGCCGCGATGCGTGACCGGATCAGCCCCGATCTTGCGCGGCCTTCGGTCGATGTCCGGCCTGCGGATCTGGCGCCTTACGAATCCGACGAGACCACGCATTTTTCCATCATGGATCGCGATGGCAATGCGGTTTCAAATACTTACACGATCAATCTGAATTATGGCTCGGGGCTGGTGGCCGATGGCACCGGGGTTTTGATGAACAATGAGATGGATGATTTTTCAGCGAAACCGGGGGTCCCGAATGCCTTCGGTCTGGTCGGCGGTGATGCCAATGCGGTGCAGGCGGGAAAGCGGCCTCTGTCCTCGATGACGCCGACCATGGTGCTGAAGGACGGGCAGGTCTGGCTGGTGACCGGGTCGCCCGGTGGCGCACGGATCATCACGACGGTTCTGCAGGTGATCCTGAACGCGGTCGATCACGGGATGAATGTCGCCGAAGCCTCGACCGCGCCGCGCATTCACCATCAATGGCTGCCCGATGAGCTGCGGATCGAGGACGGGATCAGTCTGGATACGATCCGCATCCTGCAATCCAGGGGCCATGTCGTCGCGCCGAAGGAGGTCATGGGGTCTGCGCAGACGATCATGCGCGATCTGGACAGCGGGACGTTCTATGGCGCCTCGGATCCGCGCAGGCCCGATGCAGCGACGGTGGGCTATTGAGCGGGGTGCGCGTTGACTCTGCTGTGCAAGCTGGTCACAACATCTGCATCCATGGCGGAGGTGCTCATGAAGAAGGTGTATGGTAGCGCGGCAGAGGCGCTTGACGGACTGTTGCGCGACGGGATTCTGATTGCGGCGGGCGGCTTTGCCTGGAGCGGCATCCCGGAATTGCTGATCGATGCGATCCACAAGGCGGGGACGAAGGATCTGACGATCGCCTCGAACAATTGCGGGGTGGACGGCTTTGGTCTGGGGATCTTGCTGGACAGCAAGCAGATCCGGAAAATGATGTCGTCCTATGTCGGTGAGAACGCCGAATTCATGCGCCAGTATCTGTCGGGCGAACTTGAACTGGAATTCAACCCGCAGGGCACGCTTGCCGAACGGATGCGCGCGGGCGGTGCGGGTATTCCGGGGTTCTACACCCGGACCGGCGTCGGAACCGTGATCGCCGAGGGCAAGGAACACAAGGATTTCGACGGCGAGACCTATATCCTTGAACGGGGGATCTTTGCCGATCTTCCGATCGTCAAGGGCTGGAAAGCCGATGAATCGGGCAATGTGATTTTCCGCAAGACGGCCCGGAACTTCAACGTGCCGGCGGCGAAATGCGGGCGGGTCTGCGTTTGCGAAGTCGAGGAAATCGTGCCGACGGGCAGTCTTGATCCCGATGCGATCCATTTGCCGGGCATCTATGTGCACCGGCTGATTCAGGGCACGCATGAAAAGCGCATCGAACAGCGCACGACCCGCAAGAAGGAGACCGTCTGATGCCCTGGGACCGTAATCAGATGGCGGCACGGGCCGCGCAGGAACTGCAGGATGGCTGGTATGTGAACCTGGGCATCGGTATCCCGACCCTGGTCGCCAATTATATCCCCGAGGGTGTCGAGGTGACCTTGCAGTCCGAAAACGGCATGCTTGGGATTGGCCCCTTTCCGTTCGAGGGCGAAGAGGATCCCGATCTGATCAATGCCGGCAAGCAGACCATCACCGAATTGCCCCGAACGGCGTATTTCGACAGCTCGGAAAGCTTTGCGATGATCCGTGGCGGCAAGATCGCGATGGCGATCCTTGGTGCGATGGAGGTGGCCGAAAACGGCGATCTTGCCAACTGGATGATCCCCGGCAAGCTTGTCAAGGGCATGGGCGGGGCGATGGATCTGGTCGCCGGTGTGCGTCGCGTCGTCGTGGTCATGGATCACACGAACAAGGCAGGCGAATTCAAGGTGCTGAAGGCCTGCACCTTGCCCTTGACCGGCAAGGGGGTCGTCAATCGCATCATCACGAACCTCGGGGTGCTGGATGTTGTCGAGGGTGGCCTGAAGATCGTCGAACTGGCGGATGGCGTGACCGAGGAGGACATGCGCGCATCGACCGAGGCGACAATCGTCGCGTGAGCTTTGTCCGGGGCGGCTGCGGTTTTTGCGGCTGCCCCACGACGCAGGCCCTGAAAGTGGCGCAGGCCTTGCAGCTATTGATAGCCTCTGACCAGCGCGGTCGATATCAATGTCCAGCCATCGACAACCGCGAAGAAAGCCAGCTTGAACGGCAAGGCGACGACCGCCGGGGGCAGCATCATCATGCCCATGGACATCAGGACTGCCGAAACGACCAGGTCGATGATAAGAAACGGCAGGGCGACGAGAAAACCGATCTCGAAGGCGCGCTGGATTTCGCTGACCATGAAAGCCGGGATCAGAACCGACAGGCGGTCGGGGGCCGCGTCGGGCCCCGGGGCAATCTCGGCAAAGCGGGCAAGCGTTTCGGGATCGACGCGCAATTCCATGAAGGCGCGAAACGGAGGGATGCCAAGGCTCAGCGCATCTTCGATCGGCATTTCCCCATTCCAAAGCGGTTGCCCGGCGACGCGCCAGAAATCATCCAGAACGGGCTGCATGACGAACCATGTCAGGAACATCGCCAGGCTGACGATCAGCATGTTTGGCGGCGATTGCTGCAATCCGATGGATTGACGCAGGATCGACAGGACCGTGACGACGAATGGAAAGCATGTGACCATGATCGCCAGGGCCGGTGCCAGCGACAGTGCGGTCAGCAGAACCATCAGGGAGATCGCGTTTTTGCCGACCCCGTTCGACATCGCGCCCATGTCGGGGAGCGCCTGCGCAAACCCCATGGTCGGCAGCATTGATGCGGCCAGAATGGCGATCACGAGCCTTTGTCTCATCCGACCTGCGCAGCTCCGGTGATGCGAACACACAGGCGGCTTTCGGCGCCCTCGGTGGTGGTCAGTTCGCCGCGGGCGATGACCTTGTCACCCACGCAGAGTTCAACCTCGTCGGACATGTCCTGATCAAGCGTCAGGACATCGTCGGGCCGCAGCCGCGAAATTTCGGCCACGGACAGCCGTGTGGCGCCGATGCGGACGCTGAGTTCGACCTGGATCTGATCGGTTGCAATGAGATTTGCGAAGTCGGTCATTCTGTCACGCTCCTATGAAATATCTTTGATGAGGTCGCGCAAATCGGCGGTGAATTGCTGCGGATCGAAGGTCAGCACGCTTTCTTCGACGATGATGTCGATGCCCGATACGCCGGGCGGGGTTTCTTCGATCTTGATGTTTGATGTGCCGGTGGCCGTGACAAGCCGGGTCATTTCGCCCAGCAGATGCGACGGACATTTGATCATCGCTTGGGGCGCTGACGATACCCTGCCAATCCGCAGCAACTCGGTCGAGACGAATTGCGAAAGACGTTGCTTCATCCCCAACAGGGCGACATGTTCCATCAGCGCGTCCAGCATTAGCGACAGGCCCTGGCTGATCAGCGCGTCAATTCCATGATCCCGCTCTGCCCCCGCTTGCTGAAGATGCGCGGACAGCGCCCGAAGCCCTTCCAGCGCGGCATCCAGGGCCGAGGTATTCGCCGCCTCGGTGCCTTCTTTCAGCCCGCGCATATACGCCTCTTGCAATGAGCTTTCCGTCAACTCCTGCTGGCGCGCGGCAGACGGGGACTGACCAAAACATTCCAGTCGGACGATGGCGGCGTTCATACGGCATCCTCACGTTTTTCGATCCATCCCGACAGGATCTTGAGGCTTTCGTCCTGCCGTTCGCGCATCAACTCTTTCAGGCGTGCGACCGGGTCCGGGCTCTTCGGGTTCAGCGGGACGAAGTCGATCTCGGGCTCGATGACCGGTGTGGGAACAGGTTCAGCCGTCACCACGGGTCTGCCGTTACCGGCGCCGGGCAGGTGGGGCGGTGGAGCCGAGCCGTCCAGCAATGCCGTAGTCCGCGCCAGAGCCGTTTCGGGCACGCAGCAGGGGGCGCAGAACAAGGAACGCCAGCGCCAAAGCAAAGAGACCGATCAGGGCAATTCTCGCCAGGCTGTTCATTTCCAACCGGTCGAAAAGGCCGCCGGAGGCAGATGTTCCCGATTCCGCCAGCGCGACAAAGGGCATTGATTTGACGGTGATCTGATCCCCCCGTGTTTCGTCGAAGCCGACGGCGGATGCGACCAGCTCGCGGATAGATCCAAGCTCCGCTTCGGATCTGGGCGCGGGCACCATCTCGCCGGCGTCATTGGCTGCCATCGTGCCGTTGACCAGGACCGCCACCGTCAGGCGCTTGACGTCACCGGGCTGCTTGCGCACTTCGCGGGTCACCCGGCTGACCTCGAAGTTCGAGCGCTGACGGGTTTCCGACCGCGATGACCGGCTTTCACCGCTGCTGTCGCCCTGGCCTTCGGGCAGGTTCGATGCTGCCGACACGGCGCCCGCCAGAGAGTTCGAACTCTGGTCCGAGCTTTCTTCGCTTTCCTGCGAAATCAGGGCGCGCTCTTGCGGATCAAAGCGCTGTTCCGTCATCAATTCCGCCTCGGTGACGATGTCGAGATTCAGTTCGACAATCGCATTGCCGATGCCAACATGGGGTTCAAGAATGCGTTCGACATTGCGCTTCATTTCGGCGGTGCGGGCTTTCCAGCCGGGCCTTCGTCGGGTGCCACCACACCGCGTTCGCTGTCGATAACCGTTACGCGGTCAGCCGACATGCCCGGAACACCGGAAGAAACCAGATAGCGCAGGGCGCTGGCCTGAGCCTGGGAAATCGCAGAACCGTTTGTTGTCAGCGTAACCGACGCCGAGGCCTTCGCCTCCCGGCGATATCCGCGTCCCGCAGGGACGGCCAGATGGACGCGTGCGGATTTGACATTCGGCAGCGCAAGAATGGTGCGGGCCAGCTCTCCTTCTTTGGCGCGCCAATAGGCGGCGTCGAACATCTGGGATGTCGTGCCAATGCCGGACATTCCATCCAGAATTTCATAACCTGCGTTGCCGGATGCGGGCAGCCCCTCGCCGGCCAGTGACATGCGCAACTGGTCGCGATCAGCTTGCCGGACCCAGATCGAATCGCCCCGGACCTGATAGGGAACACCTGATTTTTCCACGGAAGCGATGACCGATCCCGCCTGACCGGGTTCCAGACCGGCATAGTGAAGTGCCATCGTCGGCTGGTTCGCAAGCCACGAAAATCCCATGATTCCCAGGAAAGTGACCAGAAATGCTCCGCCCAGTATCAGCCGCTGCCTGGCGCTTCTTTCGCGCATGTAGTCCTGCAGTTTCCGCAAAACCGAATCTCCGAATCATGATTGGCTCGATATGGGCATTCATTGCATGCCCGGGATTAAGATTTGGTTAGCCCTAGGGTGTTATTGCTGGTTCATCCAGATGGAGAATCATGATGAGCGAAATCGCCGAACCAGATAAAAAACCCGCAGGTATGACGCCGAGGGCAAAGATATTGGCGGCCGCTCTGATTCTGATGGTCGGCGGGGCGGGCTTTGCCAGCACCTATCTTGGCGTGATCGATCCTGACGAGATCTTCAAACCCACGGCGGACGATGTCGCCAGCGAGGGGCCCGATTTCGTGTTTGTGGATGTGCCGCAGGTGGTTCTGGCTTTGCCCGGCGCCCGACCGAGAACTCTGGTGCTTTCGGCGAAGATAGAAGCCGACGCAGATCAGGTGCAGGATATCGAATATCTGCTGCCGAGGGTCTCTGATTCCTTCAATCTGTTCCTTTCGGATATTGATCCTGCTGCTTTTGAGCGACGAGGTATTCTGGATATCATCCGTTCCGAGCTTGCGACTCGCCTTTCCTATATCCTAGGGCCGGATCTGTTTCGCGATCTTTTGATTACGGAGTTTCGTATTCAATGAACATGCATCAATTTTATGAAGTGGCCTTGATGGCTTTTTCCGTCGGTCTGTCCTGGTTTTGCTTTTCCCTGGCGAGGAAGTTGAAAAACCTCAACAATCTAGGCTCAGGACCCATTGATTTCCGACTGGCGGCGTGATTCACGGTTCGAAAAGCGAGCGGTGACCATGTCTGATCTTTTTTGGTTGACGGACGCGCAGATGGCGCGTCTTGAGCCTTTCTTCCCCAAGTCCCACGGCAAGCCTCGCGTCGATGATCGACGCGTGTTAAGCGGGATTATCTTCATCAATCGCAATGGCTTACGGTGGCGCGATGCCCCGGCAGCCTATGGCCCGCACAAGACACTATACAACCGTTGGAAGCGGTGGAGCGACAAGGGCATCTTTGCCCAAATGATGGCGGGTCTGGCGGCCGGGCACGGCGAAGAGAAGACCGTGATGATCGACGCCACTTACCTGAAGGCCCACCGCACCGCGACCAGCATGGGCGTGAAAAAGGGGGCGTGGGCGCCTGATTGGTCGCACCAAGGGCGGCATGAACACCAAGTTGCACGCCATCTGCGACAGCCAGGGGCGCCCCCTCAACCTGTTCGTCACTGCCGGACAGGTCAGCGATTACATCGGCGCGCGGGCATTGCTGAGCAGCCTGCCGGATGTCGATTGGCTGCTCGGGGATCGCGGCTATGACGCCGACTGGTTCAGAGAAGCGTTGAAAGACAAAGGGATACGCGCCTGCATCCCAGGCCGGAAGCAGCGGAAGAAAACCGTCAAGTACGACAAGCGCCGGTACAAACGGCGCAACCGGATCGAGATCATGTTCGGCAGGCTCAAGGATTGGAGGCGTGTGGCGACCCGGTACGACCGTTGCCCCAAGGTATTCTTGTCAGCAATCGCACTTGCTGCCCTCGTCATCTACTGGCTTTGAAACTCAATGAGTCCAGACCCTAGAAACGGGTCTTGGCGGTGCCATCGCTGTCATGATCAGCGAAGTAGAAAGGCTGGAGCGTGCGGTTCAGGATGCGAGATCCGAGGCGGCCAATGCAACCAGCTCTCTTGCCGCCGAGATAGAGCGGGCGAAGCAAGAGCGCGCCTTTTGGGCAATGCAGCAGAAATTCGCAAACGCCTCGGGATCAGATGGAAAAACATTAATCCGAAAACGTCAGCGCAGGAAAGATACTGTCAATGAAGTCTAGATCGGTCCTGACCTGGATGGGTGGCGTTTTCATGATCGTGGCGGCTGGCAGCGCCATTCAGCTTACCGGTTGGATACGGTTGCAGGCCCATGCTGAAACGGCGGATCTGCTGAAGGGATGCACTGATGTTCCCGAAGCCGTCGAACTGGCCATCCGCTTGAACGATCGTGCCTTGCGCATTGAACGTTATCTTGCCGAACTCGACCGGAAGAAGGCCGAGGTAGACACGTCCAGGGCTGCACTGTCCGAGACACTGGCCAGACTTGTCGCGGAAAGCCCGGCGACGCCCAAATCAAAAGCGGCGAAGCAGGATGAGGTTAACGAGGATGTCGCAAGGCTTGTTGCGGTTTATGATCAGATGAAACCCGAACAGGCCGCGGTGGTTATCTCGAATCTTCCGCCTGATTTTGCTGCGGAAATCCTGATGCGCGTCCAGCCGGAAAACAGCGCCAGAATCATGGCCTCCGTCGATCCGAATCAAGCCGCCGTGCTGACCTCATACATGGGTTCGCGCCGCGCGCGTCAATAGCAAGGGTTGAATAATGTTCGGGATAGTCGGAATTGTCGTAACCTTCGCGATGGTATTTGGTGGATATATTCTCGCCGGTGGGAAAATGTCCGTCATCATGCACTCGCTTCCCTTCGAATTGATGATGATCGGCGGGGCGGCCACAGGTGCATATCTGCTTTCGAATGATATGGGAACGATCAAACATACCGTTTCCGGAATTATGCGCGCCTTCAAAGGGCCGAAGTGGCAAGAACAGGATTACCAGGATGTTCTGTCCCTGCTTTTTCAGTTGCTGCGGATCGCGCGCAGCAATCCGGTGGAACTGGAGGAGCATATCGAAAATCCAGCAGATTCCCCGATATTTCAAACATATCCGAAAATCCTCGCCGATAATGATGTGGTCACATTGATTACGGACACCCTGCGATCCGCAAGTCTCAACTACGACGATCCTTTTCAGGTGGAAGACATCCTGACGCGACGCATCAGCCTTCTGAAAGAAGAAGAGTCACATGTTCCGCACGCGTTGCAGAATGTTGCCGACGCCTTGCCCGCACTGGGCATCGTCGCCGCGGTTCTGGGTGTCATCAAAACCATGTCGTCGATCGACCAGCCTCCTGAAGTTCTGGGAAAAATGATCGGCGGGGCGCTGGTCGGGACGTTTCTCGGGGTGTTTCTGGCCTATGGTCTGGTGGCGCCTCTGGCGCAACGCCTTGGCGCGGTGACAAAGCAGGATCAATCCTTCTTCGATGTGATCAAAGCGACCCTGATTGCCGGATTGCATCAGCATGCGACCAACCTTTGCGTCGAAGTCGGCCGGCAGGCAGCGCCCAGCCACGTCAGGCCTTCGTTCGATGAGTTCGAGGCGACTCTCAAGGAGCTCAAGAAAGCCGCATGATCGCACTGTCTTTTATGTTTGCGATGTCGATGGCGCTGGCGAATGAACCCGTGGCGACCAAGACCGATATCCTCGACGAGATGACCAGAAGGTTGCTGGATGGCCAGATGGCTCCGGGAAATATCGAGACCCGCCTGATGGCGCTGGCACCTGCCGAACGCTTTGAAGTGATCATGTTTTTGCGCAGGTCCGGGCTTCTCACGGGGAAAAGCCTGTCGGTTGATCGACTGCTCACCATGGGATCCGATACGGAGGTCCGGCATTGAACGCACTTGGTATGACTGCCGGGGCGTCTCTGCGGCCCCTGATCATCACGGGTATTCTGGTGCTGATCGTCGTGTCGATGGTCGTGCCGATACCTGCGAGCCTGCTGGATGTCGGCATTGCGCTGTCGATTGCCAGTGCCATGCTGATTCTGGTTATGGCGTCTCTGGTCGAAAAGCCTACTGATTTTCAGGCGTTTCCGGTGCTTCTTCTTGTAACGCTGGTGATCAGGCTGGCGCTGACCGTTTCGTCCACCCGATTGATCCTGACGGAAGGTGACAAGGGAAAAGAGGCCGCCGGTCATGTGATCAGTGGCTTTGCCGAATTCGTTGCCGGGGGATCGCTGCTGATCGGGCTGACGGTCTTTGCCGTGATTTCTGTCGTGAACTTCATGGTGATCACCAAGGGCGCAGGCCGCATGGCCGAGGTTTCGGCGCGTTTCGCCCTGGATTCGCTGCCGGGCAAACAGCTGGCCATTGATGGCGATCTGAACTCTGGCGCCATCACCCATGAAGAGGCGAAGCAACGCAGGATCAACGAGCAAAGAGAGATCAGCTTTTACGGCTCTTTGGATGGTGCGTCGAAATTTGTCAAAGGCGATGCCATCGCCGGTCTGGTGATCACCATGATCAACCTGTTGGTCGGGCTTTCGGTCGGCCTGTTGATCCATGATATGCCCGTTTCCGAGGCCCTGAGCACCTATTCCCATCTGACGATCGGCGACGGGCTTGTCACCCAGATCCCCGCGCTGATTACCTCGATGGCGGCCGCTCTGCTTCTGTCGCGCGGCGGGGCGACAGAGGCGACCTCTGAACTGATCTCGGCCCAATTCACCAGAAACTGGCATGCACCCGCGATCGTGGGTGCGGGCATGCTGATCCTGGCGCTTGTGCCGGGCATGCCGGTGCTGGTGTTCGTCGCTTTGGCCGCCTTGCTGTTCGGGCTGGGATACATGACATATCGCAAGACAAAGTCGCCGCCGGAAGAGCAGCTGGACGCCTCTTTGGCGGAGGATGTCGTGATCGCGGCACCGCGGATTGGCGATCTGCTCGATACCGATGAAATCGGGGTCGAGATCAGCGCCTCGCTGATTTCCAGTGCCCTGGATGAGGGGCGTGGTCTGGGCGCGCGGATCAACAATCTGCGCAACCATATTGCAAAGGCCTATGGTCTGATTTTGCCTGACGTCCGCATCACCGACGGCAAGGATTTCGCGCCCGATGAATATGTCATCCGGCTGCAAGGGGTCGTGCGCGGTCGCGGATTGCTGCGACCGCAGGCTGTTCTTGCCCTGGGGGCCGAAGACGTGGTCAGCCATCTGGTCGGCGAGGCGGTGCGCGAACCGGTTTACGGGACGCCGGGCCGATGGATTGATGTCGACCAGCAGGATAGCGCTGCGGTGTCCGGGGCGACGGTCGTCACCCCGATGGAGGTTCTGTCCACCCATCTTCTTGAAGTGGTGCGGTCGAACCTGCCTGCTCTATTAACCATGTCGGGCTTGCAACGGCTTATTCAGGAGTTGCGCACCGTGTCGGATGAACAGCGCGCGCAGGCAAATCAGCGGTTCTTTGACAGCATGATCCCCGACAAGGTTTCGCCCGAACTCCTGCTTTCCGTTCTGCGCGCGATGTTGGCCGAGCGCCTTTCTATCCGAAATCTCACGCTGATCGTCGATGCGATTTGCGAAGCGCGGAATACGGATGGGCCTGCCGCGGTCTATGAACAGGTCCGCAAGCGGTTGCGCGCCCAGATCACCGAACAATATGCGGGCGACAAGGGCAAGCTTGATCTGGTCCAGCTTCATCCCCAGTGGGAGGCAGAGCTTTCCCGATCCGAGGCAGATGCAGATCGCAACATCCAAAGCTCGATCCTGCAGTTGCAGGGACGGTTGTCGGAAGCCGTCAAAAAGACCCTGGAAGGTATCGAGACAGACATCCATCCCGTCGTTGCCGTGGCAGAGCATCGCCGTCGCCTGATCCGGTCCATGTTTGAGGCAACCGGCGTCCATGTCCCCGTGATGGCGCTGGACGAAGTCGATCCTGCGGCCACTGTCCGGCTTGTTGCAACGGTCGCCGCATGATTCCGCTGTTGTCTGAAAACTGGCTGCAACCCTGGATGCTGCCTTATCTTCTGGCTTACTGTCGCGTGCAGGGCTGCTTGCTGACCCTGCCCGTGTTTTCCGAACGACTTCTGCCCCCGCGCATCAAGATCAGCCTTGCCATGGCCATGACGCCTCTTTTGCAGAGCTGGCGGGGGGGCTTGCGGCGCCGTCGCTCGGGCATGTCGCGGCTTTGGTCTTGGTGGAAACGCTGACCGGGCTGCTTTTGGGCAGCTTGGTCCGGTTGCTGGCCCTTGCCCTGGATATCGCATCCAGCGTGATTGCGATGACGGCGTCGCTGTCCCAGATCGTCGGTGTGCCGAATGAATTCGCGCCGCATCCGATCGGGAACCTGCTGCACCTTGCCGGAATCGCGCTTTTGCTGGCGCTTGGCTTTCCGATGCTGGTCGCCGATCTTTTGCGCGAAAGTTTTGCGCTGAAACCTGTCGGATCATGGCCGCAGGTCGCGCAACTGGCGCCTGCGGCAATCGCGTTGATCGGCCGCAGTTTCGTTCTTGCGCTGATTCTTTCGGCGCCATTCATTCTGGGCGGTTTCCTGTTTCAGGCGTTGTCCGGTGTCATCAGCAAGGTCATGCCAGCCCTGCCCATCGTGTTCATCGGCGCCCCCGCCGCGATCTTGCTGGCGCTGATCGGTCTGGCATTGCTCGCCCCGCCGATCCTTGCAGTCTGGGCGGATGCCGTCTTGTCGATTTCCTTGCCGGGGTCCTGATGTCCGAGGAAGACGATACCGACAAGCAATATGACGCCAGCGAACAAAAGCTGCGCAAGGCGCGCGAGCAAGGCGATATCCCGCGCTCGACCGAGGTGAACTCGGCGCTGATGTATCTGGGGTTCTGGATTGCGATCGCGCTGATGGGGGCGGTTGCGGTTCCGGCATGGCTCAGACAGGCATCGCGGGCGATCGGGGCAGAGCCTTGGCCCGAGGCGCGGGGGCATTCGGTTTTCGATCTTGCGACATCGACGGCTGGCGCGTCGGCACTGATGACGCTGGCCGGGATCGCATTGATGGGCACTTGCACCCTGGTCGGGCTGATCGTTCAGCGCTCGATCATCTTTACGCCCAAGAAACTGGCGCCGGATATCAACCGCATCAATCCCTTCAAGAATGCCAGGCAGAAATTTGGCAAAAGCGGGCTGGTGACCTTTGCGATTTCCGCCGGCAAGGCCGCATTGGTCGCGCTTGGCGGTTGGCTGCTGTTTCGTTCGCTGATCGTGATGCTGATGAATGCGGATATCATGGGCGATCTGCAATGGATCGCGGGTCTGGATCTGATCCTGAACCGCGTCATCCTGTTGGCGATTGGGGTCTCTGTGGTGTTCGGCGGTATCGATTTCATGTGGAAGCGGTTTGAGCATCAGCGCCGCAACCGCATGTCGCGCAAGGAAATGACGGACGAGTATAAGGAAAGCGAAGGCGACCCGCATATGAAGGCAAGCCGCCGCCAGAAGGGTTTCGATATCGTCATGAATCGAATGCTTGACGATGTTGCCAAGGCCGATGTGGTGATCGTCAACCCGACCCATTATGCCGTGGCGCTGGAATGGAAACGCGGCAGCGGCCGCGCGCCGGTCTGTCTGGCCAAGGGCGTTGACGAGGTCGCGCGGCGTATTCGCGAAAGGGCAAAGGAAAATGGCGTGCCGATCTTTTCGGATCCGCCATCGGCCCGCGCGATCCACGCGATGATCGGCATCGGCGAAGAGATCCGCACCGAACATTTCGCCGCCGTCGCCGCCGCGATCCGCTTTGCCGAAGCCATGCGGAAAAAGGCGCGTTCGGGCTGGGGCGGCACCTGGCTGCGCGGCAACACCCCGGCCACAGATGGCGCGGGCAACCGCAGCACCCGGAAAGGGGGTGGGAAATGACAAAACAGATGAAAGCACTGACCGGTCTGGAACAGGTCGCCAGGCTGCGCTCTGATATCGAGATGAAGAAATTTTCGATCTTTCGCGCCAAGGTCGTGGCCGTTCAGGCCCGGCTTTCGCAATTACAGGACCAGCTTCGGGGATATTACGACGTGCCCGCCGCCTTTTCGCTGGATGAGGCAAGGCTGACCAATGCGCTCACGGTGGAAACATTGCAGTCGATCGCCCGGGAAGAGGCACATTTGCAGCGCATGTTGCCGGCATTTGAAATGGCACGGGCGGCGGCGACCAAGGAATTCGGGCGGGTTCAGGTCTTGCGCCAGTTGGGCGAAGATCTGGATCACCAGCGCGATCTGATCGCGCGCCGCAGGATGTAAGCCCTGATCATGCGTGCCCCGAACCCGAAATCCCTTTGGTCGACGCGGCTTGGCCGGGGCTTTCCGGGCTGCCGCTATCTTGCGCGGGCCTTTGTGATCTTGTGCCCGGAGGCCGAAATCTCGGCTGGTTGTCCACGCGGCACGGCATTAGACAGACGCAATGGACACGACCGATCAGTTTGAAATCTTTCTCGTCGCCACCCCCGGGCTGGAAGCTCCGCTGCTGGACGAAGCGATTGCAGCCGGGTTCCCGGCGCAAATCACCGATGGCGGGATAAGTTTTCCGGGAACCTGGGTGGATGTCTGGCGGGCCAATCTTGAACTGCGCGGGGCGACGCGCGTGCTGGCCCGGATCGGTGCGTTCCGCGCGATGCATCTGGCCCAGCTGGACAAGCGGGCGCGTAAATTTCCCTGGCTTTCCGTTCTGCCGCCACAGCCGGTCTTGCGCGTCGAAACCACCTGCCGCCAGTCGCGCATCTATCACGCGGGCGCGGCCAGCCAGCGGATCGAACGGGCGCTGACCGAGGTTATCGGCGCCCGGCTGGATCCCAGGGCGGAACTGGTCGTCAAGGCGCGGATCGAGGATGACCTTTGCACCTTCAGTCTCGATACGACCGGCGAATCCCTGCACAAACGCGGCCATAAAGAAGCCGTCGGCAAGGCTCCGATGCGCGAGACGATGGCCGCGATGTTCCTGCGCGAATGCGGCTTTCAGGGCGATGAGCCGGTGCTGGACCCGATGTGCGGCTCGGGCAGTTTCGTGATCGAGGCGGCGGAAATCGCGCTTGACCTGCAGCCGGGTCGCAGCCGTGGTTTCGCGTTCGAAAGCCTGGCGACATTTGACGCGCAAGCCTTTCAGGCGCTGAAACGGACGGGGCCGGCCCGTGCCGCCCCGGCGCGTTTTTACGGCAGCGACCGCGATACCGGCGCCGTCAATATGAGCCGCAAGAACGCCGAACGCGCGGGCGTGTCCCGGATCGCCGATTTCCGCAACTGCACCATCAGCGACCTGACCCGCCCCGAAGGCCCTTCCGGTCTGGTGATCGTGAATCCGCCCTATGGCGCGCGGATCGGCAACAAGAAACCGCTGATGGCGCTGCACCACTCGCTAGGTCAGGTTCTGCGCGAACGCTTTTCAGGCTGGCGCGTCGGTCTGGTCACCAGCGAACCCGGCCTGGCCCGCGCGACCGGCTTGCCGTTTCAGCCGCCGGGACCCTATGTGGCGCATGGTGGTCTGAAAGTCCGGCTGTTTCAGACCGGACGCTTGCCTTAGGGAAAGACGGGCAGGGGGCGAGGATACAGATGAAGGTCGATGACGAAGGCTATTCCTGGCGGCAGATCGGACCGGCGATGTCCCATGCGCGCCCGGTCGAAATGCTCCGCGCGGGGTTTGGTGTCTTTTTCGGCCTTGTCGCGCTGGAACTGGTCGGGCAGCTGATCGGCACCGATGGGCGGTTGTCGCTGTTTCTGATCGCCCCCTTCGGTGCCACGGCCTTCCTGCTTTTTGCCGTCCCGAACGCGCCGCTTGCCCAGCCCTGGTCCGCGACCGTCGGCAATACCGTTTCCGCGCTGGCTGCGCTTGCCGCGATCAGATGGGTCGCGGATCCGTTCTTGCTGGCGACGGTTGCGGTCGGTGCGGCGGTTGTCCTGATGCATCTGGCGCGGGCGCTGCATCCGCCGGGCGGGGCGGTCGCGCTGAGCACGGTGCTGGCCGCGGATGCCATTCCCGATCCGGCGCTGCTTTATGTCCTGTCGCCGGTTCTTTTGGGGACCTTGGTTCTGGTTGTCGTCGCGGCGATATATAACCCCTTGACTGGACGTCATTATCCGTTCCGGCAGATCCATGATGCGGCGCATCGGCCGACCGATCCGCCTGAACGCAACCCTCTGGGCCTGACGCGCGAACAACTGGCCGACCTGCTCAGCGATTTCCGCCAATCCTCGAACATCGGGGTCGAGGATCTTGCGCGGATCATCGCAGGCGCCGAAGATCGTTCGGCCAGCATGCGCCTTGGCAGCAAGACCTGCGGCGATATCATGTCCACGGATCTGGTCTATGTCACGACCGAGGCGCCCTTGGTGCGGGTCGCGACCCTGTTCAACCGCTATGGTTTCACCGCGCTGCCGGTCGTGCGCGATGATGGCGATTATGCGGGCATGATTTTCCAGTGGCATCTGATCCGCCGTGCCAGCGAAGAGGCGGTGCGCCTGCGCGCGCGCTTTCTGGATGGGGTCGTCGCGATCCTTGATCCGGCGGTGGGCCGCACCGTCCGCGCCGCTTCGGTGATGGAGGTCGATGGCCCGGTCCTGACCCCGCAATCGCCGGTCATCGACCTGCTGCCGATCCTGTCCCACGGCCGCACCGATGCCGTCGCGATCGTCGAGGGCAATCGCGCCGTCGGCATCATCACCCGCACCGATCTGGTCGCCACGCTGGCGCAGGCTCTGGTCCGCCGCTCGAACGAACAGGACCCCGAGGCCTAGCCGGTCGGGGCCTAGCCGCGCCGTTCCATGGGGGGGCTTCTGGTCCCTTAGTGTTAGAGTTGAATTTCCCGCTTTCCCGAACGCCTTGCCGCATGTGAGCCTCGCGCAGGGAGAAAGAGCATGTATCAACTGGACAATTTCCCCGACAACCCGGTCGCCTTGCTGACGCGACAGGTTGCGGCGGGGCTGATCGGGCATGAGCGTATGGTCGAACGGCTGATCATCGCGCTGCTGGCCGGGGGGCATGTGCTGCTTGAAGGGCCGCCGGGCATTGCCAAGACGCGGGCGGTCAAGCGACTGGCCGCCCATCTGCCGGGGAAAGATGCGCGCATCCAATGCACGCCCGATCTGCTGCCCTCGGATCTGACCGGGACGCAGGTCTTTCGCGCCGACAGCGGCAGTTTCGATTTCGTGCCGGGGCCGTTGTTTCATTCGCTGGTGCTGGTCGATGAAATCAACCGTGCCCCGCCCAAGGTCCAGTCCGCGCTGCTCGAAGCAATGGCCGAACATCAGGTCACGACCGGCGGCACGACCCGCCCGCTGCCCGATCCCTTCATGGTCGTTGCGACCCAGAACCCGATCGAGCACGAAGGCACGTTTCCGCTGCCCGAGGCCCAGATGGACCGGTTTTTGCTGCATCTTTTTCTGGACCTGCCGGATGCCGATGCCGAACGCGCCATTCTGGATCTGGTCGAGGCGGAAACCGTTTCTGCCCCGCCCGGGATCGGATCGGTGATCCCCGAAGAAGATATCCATGCCGCCCGCCGCGCGGTCGCGCAGGTGCATGTCGCGCCCGCGTTGAAGGATTTCATCGTGCGTCTGGTGATGGCGACGCGGGCCGGGGGGATCGTCGCCGACAGGGTTGAGCATCCGGTTTCGCCGCGCGGAACCTTGGCGCTGGCCGCCGCCGCGCGGGCGCGGGCCCGGCTGCATGGCCGCGACCATGCCCTGCCCGAGGATGTCGAGGAACTGGCCCAGGACGCGCTGGCCCATCGCCTTGTCCCGAACTGGCAGGCGATCAGCGAAGGGCGCACGGGCCGCAGCCTGATCGCCGATATCCTGCGCGAGATCCGCCCGTGGTAGCTGCCGCCCGCAATCTTGCGACGCTGGATCATCCCGGCCTGCGCCTGACGGCGGCCGAGCTGATCGCCCGCCGCCCCGCCCCCCATGCCAGCCGCCACCGGCCGGCCAGCCGGCGCGCGGGGGCGGTCCCGGCGCGCGTCGCGGGGCAGGGCATGGATCTGCGCGAAATCCGCGCCTTTACCGAAGGCGACGACCTGCGCCGCATCGACCCCGGCGCGACGGCCCGGACCGGCCAGCTTCATATCCGCAGCTTTCACGAGGATCGCGACGACACCACCCTGCTGATCGCCGATTTCCGTCACCTGATGCTGTGGGGGACGGGGGCGGCGCTGCGCTCGGTCCGGGGCGCGCGCTGGCTGGCCCAGATCGGCTGGCAGGCGGTGGCGCGGGGCGGATCGGTTGCCCTGATGGTGGTCGGCGATGACGGTCCGGCGCTGGTGCATGCGGGGCTTGGGGCGATGCAGATGCAGGCGGTCGCGATGGCGATGGCGCATGGCCATGATGCGGCGCTGATCCGCAAACCGCATCCGACGGGGCTGGGCCCCGCGCTTGCGCAGGCGCGCAGGATGGTGCCGCCCGGCGGGCAGATCCATCTGGCGACCGGCCCCGACGGGCTGACCGATGCCGATGCCGCCCTGTCGCAACTGGCGCGTGGGCGGCGGTTGCATCTGCACCTGATCCTTGATCCGCTCGAAACGCAGCCGCCTGAGATGGCGGTGTCGGTCAGCCACGGCCAGACCGCCCGCCACGGTCGGCTGACCGCCTATGATCCGCTGCCGCTGCTGGCCCATTTGCGCGGATTTGGTGCCGAACCCGCGACGGTCCTGCCCGATGACACCGACTGAGCTGATCGCCGCGCTTTCGCCAAGCCGCCTGCCGCCCTCGATGCTCGATCTGGGCTGGCGCGAGGGGCTGGCGGTCTTTGGCCTTGGCCTGCTGGCGTGCACGCTGTTGGTCTGGCTGCTGTCGCCGCTGCTTGTCCGCAGAACATCGACCCGCGCCCGCATCCGGGCCACGCGGGGCATGCAGGGGCAGGAACGCCTGCTGGCCATCGCGCGCATCCGGGGCTTTTTGCCCAAGGCGCTGCGCCCGGCCGCCTATGGCGCGGCACCCCTGCCGCCCCAGGACCGGATCGAGCGTCTGGCGCGGGGGCGGAAATGAGCTTTTCCTGGCCGCTGGCCTTTTTGCTTCTGCCACTGCCGTTCCTGATGCGCCTGCTGCCGCCCGCGGCCGCGCGGGGTGGGCTGCGCGTGCCCGCCCATGTTTTCGCCGGGGTCGCGGCGCAGCAGGGGGCCGGGCGCGGAATGGTGCTGGCAGTCATCGCCTGGGCGGCGCTGATCACGGCGATTGCCGGACCGCAGATCAGCCGGACCAGCGACATGCTGCCCGCCTCGGGGCGCGATATCGTGCTGGTCATCGACCTGTCGGGCAGTATGCAGAAAGAGGATTTCCGTCTGGACGGGCAGCCGATTTCGCGGCTGGATGCGGTGAAACGTACGGCCTCGCGCTTTGTCGCGGCGCGGCGCGGCGACCGGATCGGGCTGGTGATCTTTGGCGACCGCGCCTATTTCGCCCAGCCCCTGACCTTTGACGTGAATGCCGTTGCCCGCGCGATAGACGAGGCGCAGATCGGCATTTCCGGCCGGGCCACGGCGATTTCGGACGGTCTGGGGCTGGCGATGAAGCGGCTGGCCACCAGCGATGCCCCGACGCGGGTCGCAGTGCTGCTGTCGGATGGGGTCGATACCTCGGGCAATGTGCAATCGGTCGATGCGGCGCGGCTGGCGGCGCAGCATGGTATCCGGATCCACACGATCGCGCTTGGCCCCGAAGACCTGGAAAACCAGCCGAAATCCCGTGATGCGGTCGATACCAGGACCCTGCGCGAGGTTGCCGAACTTTCCGGCGGGACCAGCTTTCGGGTGCGCGGGGTCGAGGATCTGCAGGCCATGGCCGCGACGCTTGACCGCCTTGAACCCAACCCGACCGAGCGCCCGCCGATGCGCTACTGGCATGCGCTGTGGGTCTGGCCGGGCGCCTTGGCGCTGGTCCTGATGGCCCTGATCGCATGGAGGCGCGGATGATCCTGCTGCGTCCCCTGTGGCTTTGGGCCTTGCCGGTGCTGGCTGTCCTGGCGCTCGCCATCTGGCACCGCCCCCGCGATGCGGGCGGTTGGAACGCCCTGCTGCCGCCACATATGCTGGCCGGTCTGGCGGTGCTTGGCCAGCTTGGCTGTGGGGCGGGCTGGCTGCGTTTTTTGCCGATCCTTGGGGCAGCGGCGCTGATCGCGGGTCTGGCCGGGCCAGCGGTTCGCCGCGCCGACGCCCCGGTTTTTGCGCAAAGCGATGCGGTGGTCATCGCCATCGACATGTCGCCGTCGGTTGCAAAGGGCGCCGCGCTGGAACATGCCAAGGCCGCCGCTGCGGGTCTGCTGGCGCAGCTTGCCGGTCGTCCGGTCGGGCTGATCCTTTACGCCGGCGAGGCCTATGCCGTCGCCGCCCCGACGGACGATCCCGCGACGCTGGAAACCCAGATCTCGGTTCTGGACGCTGAAACCATGCCGGACGAAGGCTCCCGGCCTGCCGCGGCGATTGCGTTGGCGGGGCAGATGCTGACCGGGCTGAAACGCGCGGATCTGGTCCTGATTTCGGATGGTGGCGGCGTCGATGATGCCGCCCGGTCAGAGGGTTTGCGCCTGCAGAACGCGGGCATCCGCATTCTGGCCCTGATCCTGCCCGGGGACCCGCCGTCAGATGTCAATGCCTTGAAAAACCTGGCGAACGGACCCGTCACCAGCTTTGATGCGCCCGCGCCGGTGACGCGCGCCCTGGCCGGTTCCGGGCTGGATCGTGATGCGGCGATGCTGGCGGTGCAATATCGCGATCTCGGGCCGTGGCTTGCGCTGATCGCGGTCCTCACACTGTTGCCGCAATTTCGGAGACAGTCATGAAAACCGCAATTCTGCTGGCATTCGGTGCGGCCTGCCTGATTTTGGCGGGACCACAGGCACTGGGCCGATTGGCGCTGATCGCGGGCCTGCCTCAATCCGCTGCGGCCCTGCTGACGGACCCGCTGGAAAAGGGCGTCGCGCTGTATCGCGCGGGCGAATATGCTGCGGCGGATGCCGCCTTCGCCGGTTCGGGCCGCAGCCAGACCTATAATCGTGGCCTCAGCCTGGCCGCGACGGGTGAATACCCGCTGTCCGTCGCCTATTTCGATGCGGTTCTGTTCGCCAATCCCGCCGATGCCGATGCGCGGCGCAATCGCGATCTGGTCCGCAGCATGTATCCGCCGACGCAGGGCGACAGCATCGTTCCCGGCCGGATCGAAGGGCATGGTGGCCTTGGCCCGGCCGAGGAAACAGCAGAGACGACGGCAGGCATTCAGGACCCCGAGATGCATCGCAAGATCGAGGCGCGGGGGGTGGTCGCCAGCGATGAATGGCTGAGCACGATTTCTGACGATCCCGGCGAATTCCTGCGAATGCGGTTGAAGGCCGAACATGACCGGCGCGCCGGGCAGGGCCTGATCCGCCCCAGAGAGGCCGAGCCATGGTGATCCGGCTTCTGATTTTTCTGCTGCTGGCGGTATCGCCCGCCCATGCCGACAGCCTGCGCCTGATCGTTCCCGACATGCGGCCGGTGGTCGGTGAAATGATCCCCGTGACCATCCGGGGCGAATATACGGGCAATATCTCTCTGGAAAAAATGACCTTTCCGGATTCGGCGGGTTATGACTGGATTCAGGTGGCGCGCGACCGTTGGGCGGATGAGCGGATCGACGGCAGGATGTATCGCATATTCGAACGGCGAATTGCGGTTTTCCCGCGCCAGCCAGGCACGCTGACCATCGGCCCGGTCACGCATCACCTGACCAAGGCCAGCGGCACAACCCGGCCGGTCTTTGACGTGGTTGCCCGTCCCATGACGCTGGCTGTGACGCCCTATCCCGGGTCTGGACGTGCGCTGGCCTCGAACCAGGTCAGGGTGTCGGATGAGTTTTCGGCGGATCCGTCCCGGCTTGGCCCCGCCGATACCATAACGCGACGCATTACACTGACCGCCGACAACAGCATGGCCCATCTGCTTCCGCCGCGCCCCTTGATCCGCGAACCGTGGCTGATCAGCTTCGCCGCCCCCGAGATCCGCGAAACCCGCCTGACCGCGCAGGGACCAGTTGCCGTCGCCATCTGGGAATGGAGCCTGCGCCCCCATACCGGAGAGGTCGGATCGCTGATGCCGATTCAATTCCCATGGTTCAACACGCAGATCCGGGAGATGCGCGGCGCCGTGACCTTGCCGGTCGAAATCGGCATTGCAGGCTTTGGCGATAACATCGGCGGAATCGATGCAGCGACGCGACGTGACCGATTGCAGATGGCTGGGCTGGGTGTCGTGGGATTGATCATTGGGCTCGCTGTGGCCGTGTTCGGAAGGATGCCCGCCCCGCGCCGCCTGGCGGATCATCTGCGCCGCTTGCGTCGAAATGCGAAAATCCAGGCGCTGCGCATGGCCGCAGATCAAGGCGACCTGATGTCTTTGCGCGCTGCCGCCGAAGCCTATCTGCAAGAGGAGCTGCGCCTTGGCCGCAACCCGGCCCGCGGATCGTTGGCGGAGCTGGATCGGGCGCTTTTTTCTGCCGATCCGCCCAAAAATTTTGATCGTCACGAATTCGTGCAAAGGCTGTCGGGAAAGGCGACCGAACAGGAGAATCGTGCTCTCTGAGCGTTCCAGGCCTGTCGTAGTGCCATAGGCTTTTCCTTTTCTGATCACGCCTTGATCGTTGCGGGGCGCCGAAACGAAAGATCAACGTAACCGGTGCAAAGACCCCATGTTTCAATGAATCAAGGGTTTAGCGATACTGTCCCCACCTGATGAAGGAGGTGACAGATGCTGGACGGAGAGGTCTCGGAGAAGGTGGACGAGGTCTGGGGCTTTGCGGTCCCGACCCGCAGCGGCGGACGGCGGCAATGGCCCGCAGCACTTCGCGCCATGGCGGTCGAGCGGATCGCGGCCGGCGAGGGAATCCGGGAAATCGCCGAGGAAATCGGCGCCAACAAGTCTCTGGTCGCGGTCTGGGTGAAGAATGCGCATCGCGAAGATCCCGCGCCGGCGTTCTTCGAGGTCGTGCCGCCGACCGCGGTGAAGCCGGGCTCTAAGCAGAGCATGGCCATTTCCCCGGAAGATACGGCCCCGACCTGCCGGATCTGCATCGGCGATGCCGATATCGCGATACCGCCCGGCTACCCGACCGATCACTTGGTCGAGGTGCTGCGCGCGGTGAGGGCTTCGCAGTGATCTCCCCCGCCGGCGGTTTCCGCATCTTTCTTGCCTCCGAACCGATCGATTTCCGCAAGGGTAACGTCGTGGCCTGCCTGCGCGTCCATGCGCTCGGACAGGATGGTGTCTTCCGTGCCGAAATCGGCCAGAAGGTCGTCGTGCAATGCCGCCAGGTTTCCGGCAGATCCGAATGCCTGCTGCATCTCGGGCGTCGATGCCGACCAGATGGCTTCGACATCCCCATGCAGGAACCGCTCTGCCATTCGCTGCCCTGCCGAAAGCGGGTCCGCCTGCGCGGCGACCGACATGCCGGCAAAGGCCAGAACTGCCGCGATCCCAAGGTTGAGCTGCGTCATTGCCGCCTCTGCCTCTGTTTCCGCTTGCATCCTCGGCTGGATACTGACCGCCCGCAATCGGCTCTTCGCGTCACTGGAAAGCCAGTGGCCGTTTGGGATACCGAACCTGTGCAGGCCACTTCCTTTTCGTCAGATCGGCCATCACGGCACGTATGGCTCGCACCTCCTACACCAGGCGCTCGTCAAAAATAATCTCGGCAAAGAGGCGTTTCCGGGGCCTTTGCACCGGTTACAGATCAACCGTGTTGTCCGGGTGTCGGCGCTGGCCGGGATCCGTCTTTACTTCTTTTATCAATCGCGTTGTGATCGCCGGTTTCAGCGGCTGATGATATCTGCAAGCGGCTTTGCTGATCTACCGGACGATGAATTCTGCATGCAAAGCGCCAGCGGCATGGACAGCCTTCAGGATGTCGATGAGATCGCGCGGCTTGACCCCTAACGCATTCAACCCCTCGACCACATCCGAAAGAGAGGTCTCACCACTGATCTCTGCAAAGCCAATGCCCGGCTCTTGCGTGATTTCAGCCTGGGTGCGTGGCACGACAACCGTCTCACCGAAAGAAAAGGGGTTTGGCTGGGATACGGCAGGCGCTTCGCGAACACGGATGGTCAGATTGCCCTGTGACACCGCGACGCGCGATACCCGCACATTATCCCCCATGACGATCGTGCCGGATTTGTGGTCGACGACCACCCGGGCCGGGGCCTCTGGCTGAACGGTGATGTTTTCGATACGTCCGACCAGACGCGCGGGGTTGACGCGGCCCAAGCGGGTCGAATCGATCGTGATCGTGCCTGCGTCAAGCAGTTCGGCGACACCGGAGCCCAGATCGTTATTGATTGCGGCCTCCATCCTTGCCGCGGTGGTGAAATCGGGATTGCGCAAGGCGATCCGCATTGTCGTCATCGACGAAAAATCGAAATTCACTTCGCGTTCGACACGCGCACCCGAGGGGATGGTTCCGGTCGTGGGAACGCCGAGCACCACCTTTGCCGCATCGCCAGATGCTTCGGCACCGCCCGAAAGGACGGCCCCTTGGGCGACGGCATAGATTTCGCCATCTGCGGCGTTCAAGGGCGTCATGACAAGCGTGCCGCCCAGAAGGCTCTTGGCATCGCCGATTGCCGCGACACTGACATCAATTTGGGAACCGCTGCGCGCAAAGGGCGGTAGCGCTGCCGTCACGATCACGGCTGCTACGTTCTTGGGGCGGAACGCCTCATCCGTGACATTTACGCCCAGCCTTTCAAGCAGCCCCGCCATGATATCTTCGGTAAAGGGCGCATTGCGCAGGCTGTCGCCCGTTCCATTCAGGCCGACCACAAGCCCGTAGCCGATCAGATCGTTTCCACGCACACCGTCAAAGTTCGCGAGATCCTTGATCCGGACGGGGGCGGCAAATGAGGTCAAGGGCAGGATGAGCAGAAAAGCGGCCAGGATCCATTGACGCATTACAGGTAGTCCGTCAGTTTGAGTTTCGACAGCCGCGCGGTCAGGGCAAAGATGTTTTGCATCCCGGTTTCCGCCTCTTTCAAGGCGAGTGCCGTCTCATATGGGTCGGCCGAGATGATGGCGCCGCGATTGATCGTCAGGGTCGCGCGTTCAGAGGTGTTCTGTGTCTTTGCGCGTGCAACTGCCTGTTCGGAAACGCCGATATCGGCGCGAAGGTTGGTGAGCGCAAAGTTTCCGCTGTGCAGGCGTTCAGCGGCGCCTTGCAGCAGGTCGCGCGTTTCATCGATACTGTAGGTTCCCGGCGCTGCTGCGACGAGCGAGATGATCGCAAATCCTTTCAACACATCGCGGAATGCGGCGCTGCTGGATGTTGCGCCATTTCCGGCGAGTTGGGTGTCTGTGACGGGCACCTGACCGATGGGACTGGCAGAGCCGTGATATGCCGTATCCATGAAACCGCCGCTGCCGGCAGGGCCGTCGAACCAGTTGTCGACGGCCGCAAGAATGTCGTCCATCGTGGTCAGCCCTGCGACCTCTGTAAGCAGCGCGGATTGAATGTCGTCACGCGATGACAGCGGTTTGACATCGGTGCGGGCGCCCGCGAAGACGAATTTGCCCGCGACCTCGGTATTGAGGGCCCGGATCACCGTATTGAAATCCTCATTCGCCGCAGAAACACGCAGTGCAAGTGTTTCGGGCGAAGCGGAATTCGCCTCGGAAAGGAAAGTCGGTGCGAGCGATGACAGCAGGTTCTGGATCGTCTCGGTCGCGGCCTGCATGCCACTTAGCCGACCTTCGACCGTTGCGATGTTCTGGTCATAGGTGTCAAGCTGGGCAAGCCTTGTCTGAAGATGGTTGATCCGCGACAGATCGCCCGACAGCGAACGTGCGATGTCCGATTTCAGGCCCGAGGAAACCTCTTGGGTGAGCGTATCGACGCGGCTTTTCATGGTCACATTGGCCAGACGCGTGTGGAAAGAGCGAGACAGGTCGCCGATCGAAGAAAAGTTGGTCATGTCAGCCTCAGGATGGTGTCGATCATGTCATGGGCCGCCTGCAGCACCTTGGCGTTGGCGGTATAGGCGTTTTCAAGCTGCAGCAGCGTTTCGAATTCCTTGTCGCTGTCGACCCCATACGAGAGCAGGCTTGCAGTCATGCTGTTGAGATAGCTTTTGTCGTGCTGAGAAGACGTTTCGCTGTTCAGGCGATTTGCTGCGGCAAAGGACATCAACTGGGTCGCAAGGATGAACGCCGTTTGCCCGGATGTCGCCAGCCCGGCCCGGTCCGTCAGGGCCGCGCGCGCGTTGTTGAGCAGGCTGCTATTGCCGACATCGCCGGCGCTTGCGGCATGGATCCCGTCGCGGATGCGCCAGAGTTGGCCCCCGGCGCTTTCGTCCACCAATGCGTTCATCTGGATGCGATTGGCAAAGCCGACCTGCGCGGCAGGGTCCAATGCGGTCTGCCTGTCGGTGAAAAGACCGGGCAGCCCTGCTGAGATTGTCGGATCGACGGCAGGATCGGCAAAGCGCTGGTAAAGGTCGACGGCATAAGCATCGATGCGGGACTGGTATTCCGGCGCAAGCTCATCGCGGATCTTGAAATTCGCTTCGAGGCTGCCGCCCTTGAACAATGCCATCTGGCCCGACGACAATGGCTCACCGTTGAGCGTGAGCAGGCTGAGCTGGCCATTTGCCACCGACATTTCCGGCCCGATGATCGGGGCGGCTGTAAAGCCGATGGTCGATGGCGTCGTTCCGTCAAGCAATGCCGCCCCGGATTTGGTGAAAAGCGCAATTTGACCCGCACCGCGCGACACCTCTTGCACGGGCACGATATCGGATATGGCGTCGACGGCGGATTGCCGCATGTCCATCAGGGAAGAAGCATCCTGGCCCTTGGATTGGGCGATGGTGATCTGGCGATTGAGGCGGGCAACTTCGGCCAGCGATTCGTTCAGGCGCTGAACGTCGTTGGCAATGGTCGTATCGGCGGCGGCCCGTGCCGTTGAAATATCCCCGGAGATGCTGTTGAGTTTTTCGGCAAGCCCCTTTGCGCTGTTCGCGACATCCAGCAGCCGAACCGGGGCATCAGGGCTGGCCGTTGCCGCGGCAAGCGCAGTGTCGAACGCGGTCAGCAATCCGTTCAGTGAGGTCGTCTGATCGGCGGTGCCGATGCTTGATTCGATCGTGCGGAAAAATTCGTAGGTGGTGTTCGATTTGCCGAAACTGGCCTGTGCCACCCGGTTGTCCGCAAGAATCGCGGCCGGGACGGCCCGCGTCACGCCGTTGATATGGACGCCGCCACCATTCGCATAAAGCGAACGCGAGGAGATGTTCAGGTCCCGGGCCGCAGAGCCGGGGGTCTGGGCGTTGGCGATGTTCGATGACACCACCTCGGTTCCGCGCGAAACCGCAGTCAGGCCGGATATGGCGTTGGAAATGGCAGCCGTGATGCTCATTTTCTGTGTCCTTGGCTGGGGCCGACCGGGTCAGGCGGATCAGCGTTTCAGATTGGTGGTTTCCTGCAGCATTTCATCGACCGTCTGGATGACCTTGGCGTTCGAGGAATAGGCGCGTTGGGTCTGGATCAGATCGGTCAGCTCGGCCGCGACATCGGTTGTCGAGGCTTCCCGGGCATAGCCGACGACGGCGCCGGTCGGGCCGTCGCCCGCGTTCCACAGAAAGAACGACCCCGAGGTCGGAGAGATCATGTAGGTCTGATGATCCAGCGCGAGCAGCCCGTTCTGGTTCGGCACGTCGGCCAGCGGGATCTGATACAGGGTGCGCACAAAGCCCGTATCATAGGTCGCGCGGACATAGCCGTATTCGTCGATTTCCACCCCGGCGAGACCGCCGACCGGCGAGCCGTCCTTGCTGATATTGGTCTGGGCGAAGTTCGAACTGAGCTGGGTCAGGCCGTTCGCTTCATTCAGGCGACCGATATTGACGTTCATCGGGCCGCCCTGGACGGTCAGGTTCAGGTTGCCGGTCACCGGATCATAGGCCCCGCCCGAAATCGGGGTCACCGACGAAAGGCGGCCGCCCGAGGTCGGGCCATCGTCAAAGACCAGCGTATATTCGCCCACGATATTGCTGGCGGGGTCCATGGCAGAGTCGCGCACCGTCATGGTCCAGGTGTTCGACATGCCGGGCGTCGGGTTGACGACCGGGGTGAAGGTCACGCTCAGCGCCTCTGACGTGCCGAGATTGCCGAAATATTCGATGGTCAGCGGCCAGGTCGTGCCGGTTGCGCCGTTCAGCGTATCCGTCGCGGGCAGGTTGACGCCCAGGTTGATGTTGCGCGTCGGATCGGCCGAGTTCTGGGCGGCGTTGATCACCACCGGAACCAGACCCGCCGTGCTGTCGCGCGGCATCACCGGGATCGAACCATCGGCATTGGCGGGCCAGCCCATCAGGACAAGGCCCGATTCCGTCCGCATCACCCCTGCTGCATCGGCCCGGAAAGAGCCGGTCGTGGTCATCATCAGGGGCAGTTGTTCATTCGGTCCCATGGCGTTCAGCGTGACCGAACTGATCACGGGCAGCATGCCGCGCCCCGAAATCGCGATATCCATCGGGTTCGAGGTCGGAACCAGTGCGCCCCTTTCGTCGATCAGGCGGCTGGTCGAGGCCCGGACACCGCCCGCCGCATAAATGCCGCCGTTCGACGAATACAGGCCCGCGCCATGGGTCCGGTTCAGAACCATGGAGTCAAAATCAGTCTCGACCCGCTTGTAGCCATAGGTGCTGGAGTTCGCGATGTTATCCGAAATCGTCGCAAGCCGGGTCGAGTTGGCCGCGAGTCCGGCCACACCGGAATTGAGAGCGGAGGAAATGGACATTCGAAGAAAGCCTTTCGTGACTGTGATGCGCCAAATCTGCAGTGAAGGGGTTAAAATGCCGCTAATGGCGCCCGGTTATCTAAGTAAAATCAGCTCGACCCGATTGTTGCCGGGGTCCATCGGGTTGACCGAGCGGTTGCGGCGGTCGGCGTGGCTGGTCACGCGCTGGACGCGACGTTCATCAAATCCCGCCTCTGACATCAGGTTGCGGACCATATGGGCGCGGGCGTCCGACAGGGCCCAGACCGGGGAATGGATCAGCATTTCGGGATAGCCCCGGACATGGCCGGAAATCGCCACATCGTTGCGCACCCGCCCCAGCACCCGAGACAGGATGGCCGACAGTTCGCGCATCACCGGGGTCGCCTGTGCGGTGTCCCCTTCGAACAGGGGCTGGTCGGTCAGGTCGGTCAGTTCGATCACCAGACCTTCGTCGGTCATCCGGGTCACGACATGGCGCAGCAGATTGGTCATCTGCATCGATTCGGCGCCGCTGCCGGTCAGTTCGTCCTGAATCTGGCGGGCCATGTCTTCGAAACCCGATTGCGCGCCTTCGACGGCGCGGGCCATGCGCTGATCGCGAGAGGCGCCCATCCCCTGACCGCCGGTTTCTTCGGAATTCTGTTCATGGCCGCCAAGCGCGCCATCGGCGCCGCCCGCCGTGCTGTGCACGACGGTCGGGTTGAAGTAATCCGCCAGCCCCTTTCGCTGCTTTTCCGTTGTGGCGTTCAGCAGCCACATCAGCAGGAAAAACGCCATCATGGCCGTGACGAAATCGGCATAGGCGACTTTCCACGCGCCGCCATGATGTCCGCCGCCACCTTCCTGGGTGATGCGTTTGATGATGATGGGGGAATTTCCCCGGTCGGCTGGCATGGCGTCCCTTTCCAACATGGATGCGCTGGAAAGGGTCTATCAGCAGGGTGTCAACGTCCAGTTAACGGCTCAAATGCCATGTATTTCCTGCAGGATCATCTGCGCGCCCTTTTCGGCGATCATGATCGTCGGCGAGTTGGTGTTGCCCGATGTGATCCTCGGCATGATCGAGGCGTCGATCACTCGCAGCCCGCCGAACCCGCGCACACGCAGCGCCGGATCGACGACCGAGCCCGCATCGGCCCCCATCCGCGCCGTGCCGACCGGATGAAAGATCGTCGAGGCGACGCGGCCCGCCGCCTCGGCCAGCGCCGCGTCGCTGTCATCATCGCCGCCCGGCTTGAATTCCTCGGGGGCATAGCGGGCCATTGGTTGCTGGGCCATGATGCGGCGGGTCAGGCGAATCGCCCGCGCCGCCACCAGCCGGTCGCCGGGCGTCGAGAGGTAATTCGGCGCAATCAGCGGATGGGCCAGCGGATCGGTCGAGGTGATGCGGACATGGCCCCGGCTTTCGGGGCGCAGGTGGCAGACACTGGCCGTAATCGCCGGGAAAGGATGCAGGTTTTCGCCAAACGCCTCAAGGCTCAGGGGCTGGACATGGTATTCCAGATCCGCCGTCGCGACATCGGGCGAGGACCGCGTAAAGGCCCCAAGCTGGCTTGGCGCCATGCTCATCGGGCCAGAGCGGTTCAGCAGATATTGCGCCCCGATCATCCCCTTGCCCCACCAGCGCCGCGCCATCTGGTTCAGCGTCTTGCCGCCCGAAATCCGATAGGCGCAGCGGATCTGCAGGTGGTCTTGCAGGTTTTCGCCGACCGGGGCGTCGCGCCGCACCTCGATCCCCGTGGATTGCAGCAGATCCGCGGGACCGATCCCCGACAGTTGCAGGATCTGGGGCGAGCCGATGGCCCCCGCCGACAGGATGATTTCGCGGCCTCGGATGGCCTCAACGCCGCCGGCATGGCCGACCTCGACCCCGGTGGCGCGGTTGCCGTCGAACAGGACGCGGCGGGTGTGGCGACCGGTCAGGACGGTCAGGTTCGGCCGCTTCAGCGCCGGTTTCAGAAAGGCCTTGGCGGTCGAGACGCGCCAGCCGCCGCGCTGGTTGACCTTGAAATAGCCGACGCCTTCGTTGTCGCCGGTGTTGAAATCGTCGCTGGCGGGGATGCCGGTGGCTTCGGCCGCGCGGATGAAGTCGTCCAGGATGTCCCACCGCAGGCGCTGGCGTTCGACCCGCCATTCCCCGCCCGCGCCGTGGTTTTCGGATGCGCCGCCAAAATAATCCTCGGATTTCAGGAACAGCGGCCAGACATCATCGGCGCCCCAGCCCGTGCAGCCAAGCTGGCGCCAACGATCGTAATCGGCCTTTTGCCCGCGCAGATACAGCATCCCGTTGATCGAGGAACTGCCGCCCAGCACCCGCCCGCGCGGATAGATCAGCGACCGCCCGCCAGTGCCCGGCTCTGCCTCGGTGCGAAAACCCCAATCGGTGCGCGGGCTGCCGATGCAATACAGGTAGCCGATGGGCACATGGATCCAGTGGTAATTGTCGCGGCCCCCGGCCTCGATCAGCAGAACGCGGGTGCCGGGGTCGGCGGACAGCCGGTTTGCCAGCACGCACCCGGCGCTGCCCGCGCCGACAATGATGAAATCGTAATCCATGAACCCTCCGGAATGGCGTCATGCCAGCCGCTGGCAGGGCGTGTGCAAGCCTGACCTTGGCGGGCGCGCGGTTCCTGCTATTGTGCATCGCATGAGCGATCCGACCCCATATGACCTGACCACCGGCGCGGGCCTGATCGCCTGCCCAAGCTGCGATGCCCTGCATGTCGAGGAAGAGCTGGAACCGGGTGAAACCGCCCGCTGCATCCGCTGCAATGCCATTCTGGCGCGGCCCCGCGCGGGGGCGTTTTCGCGCATCATCGCGCTGTCGTTCACCTCGCTGGTGCTGATCGTCGGCGCGATCTTTTTCCCCTTTCTGGAAATCTCGCGCATGGGGATCGGCAATGCGACATCGCTGTTCGGGGTGGCGCTGGCCTTTTCGCAGGGCTGGCTGATGCCGCTGACGGTCGCGGTGCTGGTCCTGATCGTCGCGCTGCCCGCATTGCGGGCGGTGCTGCTGGTCTATACGCTGCTGCCGCTGGCGATGGGGCGGGCGCCCGGCACCATGCCGTCCCCGCCCTGCGCCTGTCCGAGGCGATGCGGCCGTGGTCGATGGCCGAGATCTTTATCATCGGAACCTCGGTCGCGCTGGTCAAGGTCGCGGGACTGGCCAGCGTCAGCTTTGGCCCGGCCTTCTGGGCGTTCTGCGCGCTGATCCTGGTCAATGTCGCCAGCCATGCCTTTACCAGCGTCACGACGATCTGGGACGCGATCGAGGACGGCGGCGGCAAGACAGACGGCCGCGAACAGACCCCGGCGCACCCGAAACAGGGGCAGCAGGCATGAGCCGCAGCACCCGGACAGCGGACCCGACCCCCGATCTGACCCCCGATCTGGCCCCCGCCGCGATGACCCCCGCCGCGATGACGGGCGACAGGCCGCAGGGTCACAACCTCCCCGTGCTGACCGCCCATCGCGCCGGGCTGGTCGGCTGCCGGGGCTGCGGGCGGGTCTGGCCGCAAACCGAAACCACCTGCCGCCGCTGCAATTCCGATCTGGTGCCGCCCGACCGGCGCTGCCTGCAGGCGGTCTGGGCATGGATGATCGCGGGGATGATTTTCTACATCCCGGCAAACCTGTTTCCGATGCTGCGCACGCAGACGCTTGGCGGGCTGCACGGCAACAGCGAGGCGACGATTTTCGGCGGCGTGCTGGAACTGATCCGCTATGGCAACTGGGGCGTGGCGCTGATCGTCTTTGTCGCCTCGATCATCGTGCCGATCGGGAAATTCGTGGCGATTGCATGGCTGGCGCTGGTCGCCGGGCGCCCGGCCACGGTCGAAAACGCCCACCGCCGGCTGATGATCTTTGAATTCGTCGAATTCATCGGGCGCTGGTCGATGATCGACGTCTTTGTCGTGGCGATCCTGTCGGCGCTGGTGCAATTGGGTTTCGTCGCCTCGATCCATCCCGGCCCGGCGGCGGTCTGCTTTGCCTTGTCTGTTGCCTTTACCATGCTTTCCGCGCAGAGTTTCGATCCCAGACTGATCTGGCGCGGCCTGCCCCTGCGCAGCCGCCGCCCAACGAGAAGAACCGGCCAAACGACCAGGACCGAATGACGGACACACCCCCAGACCAGACCCCCGCCAGCGCGGACCCCGCCGAGGTGAAACCGGCCAAGATGAATCCGGACGCGCTGAAACCGGCATCCCCGGTCCGAAAGACCATGGCGCGTGCCTCGGGGGCAGGGGCGTCGCTGATCTGGCTGGTGCCGATTCTGGCGCTGATCGTGACGCTTGCGCTGGCCTGGAACGCCTATAGTGGGCGGGGCACGCTGATCAGCGTCGAATTCGCCGATGCGACAGGGGTGACGCCGGGGGAAACCACGCTGAAATTCCGCGAAATCACCGTGGGCAAGGTCGAAAGCGTGCGCTTTACCTCCGATCTGGCGCGGGTCGTGGTGAATATCCGCGTCGATCAGGACATCGCGCGCTATGTCGATTCCGGGGCAGAGTTCTGGATCGTCCGCCCGCAGGTTTCGACGCAGGGCATTTCGCGGCTGGATACGGTGCTGACCGGGGCCTTCATCGAAGGGTTCTGGGACGATTCGCCAGATGAAAACCAGCGTCATTTCATTGGCATGGACCGAATTCCCCTGACCCGTTCGGGGGAAAAGGGGACCTGGATCGTGCTGTCGTCGGACAATGCCAAGGGCATGGTCGAAGGCACCCCCGTCACCTATCGCGGCGTGCAGGTCGGCACGATGCAGAACCTGCGGCTGGCGGCGGATGACGAAACCGTGCTGGTCGATGTCTTCATCGCCGCGCCTCATGACGAAAAGCTGACGACGGCGACGGTGTTCTGGGACACCTCGGGGTTTTCGGTTTCGCTTGGGCCGAACGGGGTGGCGCTGAATGTCAGTTCGGTCGCCTCGCTGTTGCAGGGGGGCGTCGAATTCGCGACCCTGACCAGCGGCGGCAGGGCGGTTTCGCCGGGGCAGGTCTTTCGCCTGCAGGCCGATGAGGCGACGGCGCGCGGATCGCTGTTCATCGACGACGAACAACTGGTGCGCATGACCGTCCGCGTTGATGGCACGGTCAAGGGGCTGCAGCAGGGCGCGGATGTGCAATATCAGGGGCTGACCGTCGGGCGCGTCACCGAACTGGCGGTCGAGGCGGATCCTGAAGCGACCGGCACGGAACCCGCGTTGCATCAGGTCCTGACCATCGCGGTCACGCCGTCGCGGCTTGGCATGCCGCCCGAAACCAGTGCCGAACAGGCGCTTGAATTCCTGTCGGGGCAGGTCGAACGCGGGTTGCGCGCCCGCGTGGCCAGCGCGGGTTTCTTTGGCACCTCGCTGGTCGTCGAACTGGTCGAGATCCCCGATGCCGAACCGGCACAGATCGACACGGCGGCGCAGCCCTATCCCGTCATGCCTTCGGCCCCCGGACAGATCAGCGATTTCAGCGATACCGCGCAGGGCTTTCTGGCCCGCGTCGGCAATCTGCCCGTCGAGGAGGTCCTGAAATCCGCGACCGACATGATGAATTCGATCACCGCCATCGCCAGCAACGAAGACACGCGGGCGGTGCCCGCCTCGCTGAAAGCCGCGATCGACGAGGTGCAGGCCACAGCGGACGAATTGCGGCAGGCCACGGCGGAACTGCGCGAAAGCGGTGTGCTGACCCAGGTCCGCCCCTTTGTCGATGAGGCGACGGCGGCGGCCGAGGCGGTCAAGCTGGCCGCCGCGGATGTCCCCGAAATGGTCGAAAAGATCGACATTGCCGCCGAATCGGTCGAGGAATTCGATTTCCCCGGCATCAGCGACGAAGCCAAGGGCATCCTGCAGGACATCCGCGCCATGCTGGGCACCGAAGATGCCGAACAACTGCCCAAGAATCTCTCGGACACGCTCAAGGCGGCTTCGGGGCTGCTGAACGATCTGCGCGACGGCAATGCGGCGGGCAGCCTGAACGAATTGCTGGTTTCGGCCAAACAGGCGACCGAGAATGTCTCGGCCTCGGTCCAGAACCTGCCCGACCTGATGCGGCGGCTGGAAGAGGCTGGTCGCGCGCGCCGATACGGCGGTCGCGGCCTATGGCGCGCGGTCGGATTTCAACAGTGAAATGCTCGACTATGATGCGGGAAATGCGTCGTGCGGCAAGTTCCTTTGGAAGCCTTGCCCGCATGATGGAACGCAATCCGCGCGCCTTTATTCTGGGACGGTAAGCCATGCGTCTAAGCCTGATATCCCTTGCCTCGCTGGCTGTTCTTGCGGCCTGTTCAAACCCGATGAGCACGGGGCGCTATCTGATCGACCCGCCCGCGACGGGCGAACGGGTGCCCGACCGCATCGGCACGGCGGAGTTGAAGGACGTGTCCCTGCCCGAATATGCCTCGGGCGATGAGGTTGCGTGGCAAAGCGGCGACGGGGCGGTGCGGCTGGACAGCAAGAAGCTCTGGGCCGACGATCCGCAGCGCGCGATCACCAATTCGCTGGCGCGGGCGATTTCGGATATCTCGGGCGCGACGGTGATAGCGGAACCACGGCCCCTGTCCGAACCGCCGCGCCGCAGGATCGAGGTGCGGGTCGAAAAGGCGCTGGCGCAGGCCGGTGGCAGCTATCGCATGACGGGGCGCTATTTCGTGTCGGATGACCGGGCGAGGCGGGGCCAATCAGGCGCGCAGCTTTGATTATCTCGATCCCTTTGGCGTCCGAGGAACCCGCCGCCATCGCGCGGGCGCAGTCGCAGGCGATTGCCCAGCTTGCCCGCCAGATCGCGGTTCTGGGCGGGCCGGGGCAGGTGATCGCCACCACCGCGACGCGCGGGGACGCGCTGTTCGGCGGGCCGCTGCCGGGTTTCGAGGGGCTGTAGGGCGGGCCTTAGCCCGCTGAAAGCTGCCGAATTTCCACGGCGGCAAAGACCAGCAGGTGATCGCCCGGACCGCCCGTGGTCGCGCGCAGAACCTGCCCGATCATCACCGAATGGTCGCCCGCCTCATGGCAGGCATAGGTCGCGCAATCGAACCGCGCCGAGGTGCCGGGCAGGACCGGGATGCCTTCGGGCGTCAGTTCGATCCGCAAACCGTCGAACCCCCCGCCGCCGCGCGTGAACCGCTGCGAAACCTCCAGCTGTTCGACCCCCAGCACATGCACCGACCAGTGCCGCGCGCCGGTGAACAGCCCGTGGCGGGTCGAGGCGCGGGCCGGGCACCACATGACCAGCGGCGGCTCCAGCGAGACGCTGGCAAAGCTGTTGACCGTCATGCCCTGATGGCCGTGCGGGCCTGCGGTGGTGATGACGGTGACGCCGGTCGCAAAACGGCCAAGCGCATCGCGAAGCACCTTGGCCTCGGTCGTGGCGGGCAGAAAGGTGATCGCATCGGCAAGCCGGTCCAGCTTGGCCGCAGGGGGAAAAGGGGTGTTCGACGCGCTGCTCATCTCAGGGTGAAGCCTTAGCCCGATCACTGGACCCGCCACAAGTCTCATGGGGCAAGCCGCCCCATGATCTGTTGGTGAAGACGGGGCGGCGCGGCGATGAAACCGTCCAGCTTAGGATGGGTGGCGTTGAAAACCGGGCGCTGCCCCCGGCAATCGGTGATCACGCAGCCCGCGCGTTCGGCGATCAGGCAACCCGCCGCCACATCCCATTCCCAGGTGCCGCGCAGGGACAGGGCCGCGTTGAAGCGGCCTTCGCCACCGAGGCTCAGCCGCCATGCCAGCGACGGGCGGAATTCGCGTTTCAGGGGCGGCAGTTCCGCGTCGCGCCACAAGGCCGGGGCAAAGGTGATCTTGCTGGCCAGCGCCGTCGCGCCGTCGATATCGTGAGCGGCGGCCCCGATCTTCCGGCCGTTCAGCGTCGCATCGCCATCCGCCGTCGCGGCATAGGTCAGCTTCATCGCGGGCAGATGGACGACGCCCGCCACCGGCCTGCCATCCCGCACCACGGCCAGCGAATGCGAAAACCCCTGCTGACCATCCAGAAAGGCGCGGGTGCCGTCGATCGGGTCCAGCACGAAGACCGGCCCGTCCCCCAGCCTTTCGGGACTGTCCGAGCTTTCCTCGGACAGCCAGCCATAGTCGCGCCGGGCCTTGCGCAGCAGGTTTTCCAGATGATCGTTGACGGCCAGATCCGCCTCGCTGACCGGACCGGCATCGCCGCCCTTGTCCCAGAAACGCGGTTCGCGGCGCCAACAGCGCAGGGCGATCTCGCCCGCCTCGCGGGCGGCGCGTTCCAGCAGTTGCAGATCAGTTTCCGGCAACGGTCATCCCTTCGACAAGCAGGCTTGGCACGGCATGGGCACGCCATTCCGGCGTGTCGCTGACCACCGTCACCCGCATCAGCATGTCGCGCAGGTTGCCCGCGATGGTGCATTCGTTCACCGGCCATGCGATTTCGCCGTTTTCGACCCAGAACCCCGCCGCGCCGCGCGACCAATCGCCCGTGTTGGCGTTGATCGAGGCCCCCAGCATCGAGGTCACGACCAGCCCGCGCCCCATCTGCGCGATCAGCTCCTGCGGCGTGGCGGTGCCCGCCGTCATCGTGATATTCGTCACCGCGGGCGAAGGCGGCGCAGAGGTGCCCCGCGCCGCATTGGCCGTCGAAGCCATGCCCAGCTTGCGCCCGGTCGCCAGATCCAGCGTCCAGCCCATCAGCACGCCGTCCCCGACGATCAGGCGCGGCGCGGTCGGCAGCCCTTCGCCGTCAAAGATGCGCGACGATGACATGCGCAGCAGGTGCGGATCTTCGCGCAGGTCGATGCCTGCGGGCAGCACCTGCTGGCCCAGATCATTGCGCAGCCAGCTTGCGCCGCGTGCAATCGCGCTGCCGTTGACCGCCGACAGCAGATGCCCGATCAACCCCGAGGACACGCGCTGGTCATACAGGATCGGAAAACTGCCGGTCGGCGGCTTTTTCGCGCCAAGCCGTTGCAGCGTGCGTTCCGCCGCCTGACGACCGATGAATTCGGGGCTGGGCAGGTCGCTGCGGTGGCTGCGAGACTCACCCGACCAGTCCCGTTCCATCCCCAGACCTTCGCCGCCGATGGCGATGGTCGAAATCGCATGGCCCGACCGCGCATAGCCCGCCGAAAATCCGTTGCTGGCCTGCAGCCACATCATCCGCGACGAGGCGCTGGCGCTGGCGCTTTCGATCCGGGTGATGCCCTGCACGGACAGGGCCGCCGTCTCGGCGCGCAGGGCGATGTCGCGCAGATCCTCGGCCGTGGGGGCGGGGCTGTCGTCGCGCAGTTCCAGCGGGCGGCTGTCGGTGTCGCGGGCCAGCTGACCGGGATCCGCAAGGCCCAGATTGTCGTCGACCGGCGCCTCGCGGGCCATGGCGACGGCGCGCTCGGCCATTTCGGCGATGGCGCGGTCGGAATGGTCTGATGCGGACACGCTGGCCTGCCTGCCACTGACCAGCACGCGCAGACCGATATCGACCGCCTCGGCGCGTTCGGCATGTTCCAGCCGCCCCTCGCGGACATCGACCGACAGCGCGGCGCCGCGCACGGCGACGGCATCGGCCTGATCGGCCCCGGCGCGGCGCGCCATGTCCAGAAGTGCGCCGGTCAGTCTTTGCAGGTCGTCGGAGCCGTTCATCACCACCTCATATGCAAAGGGGGCCGGGACGGAACCCGACCCCCGCATGTCAGGGCGCCCCGTCGATCAGGAGTCCCGTCGATCAGGAATCCGGTCGATCAGGGCGCCCGCTGTCAGGATCCGCCATTTGGCAGGGGTCCCGGCTGTCGGGTCATCAGCTTACTGGACCTGCTGGCCGTTTGCGAAGACCGAACCGTCATCCCGCATTTCGATATCAATGGTGCGGGTGCCCGGATTGCTGGGATCTTCCTTGCCGAAGGCGCCGATCATCGCATTGACGGCCATCACCTGATCCGGCGGCAGCAGACCCATCTGCGCCAGCTTCTGCACGACTTCGGCCACGCCCGAGAAACGGACATGCAGGTTGCCCTGCGGCTGGTCCATGCCTGCGGCTTCGGACGGCTCCAGCTTGCCATTCGCCTCGATATTGGCGCCAATGGCTTTCAGCGCAAGCTGGTTGATGACGATCTCGACCGGCTCGAACGGGGCCGCGTCGGGGGCGGTCGGATCCGTGGCGGCGGCGCTGGTAGCCGGGTCCAGAAGGTCCCGCAGCACTTTCAACTGGCCGGTCAGGTCGATTTCCAGATTGGCCGGATCGCGCGACAGTTGTTTCGTCGGGTCGAACATATCCCAGATCTGGTCGCCGATGGTCAGACCCGCCAGCGAATAGCCGAATTTGAACGGCTGCGCATCATCCGAGGCGCTGACCGGGAACTGCATGTCAAAGGTGCTGGATTCCATGCCGTAGCTGATCGGGAAGGGCAGCGGCATCATGGTGACCTCTGCGGCGACCTTGCCGCCATTGCCCTGATAGGTCAGCCCTTCCGAAGACATCGCGAAGAACAGATCCGACGGCGCCGCCGACACCGTGCCACTGCCCGATTGCGGCGCGCCGTTTTCATCGGTGCCGGCAAAGTCGAAGGTCAGGGCCAGATCGCCCATGTTCAGCTTGCCGTCCATGTTCAGACCTTCCTTGAGCGCGGCGCTCAGGTTGTCTTGCATGTTCACGTCCGCCTTGGCCCCGGCCATCTTGCCCGCGATCTCGACCCCCTTGATCGAGCCATCGAGGTTGACCTTGGGGTTTTCGGCCTGGACATTCAGCTTGAATGTCATGTCTTCGGTCTTGTGGGTGTAGTCCCAGCTGGATTCGTCACCGCTGGTCGAACGCAGCGAACCGGTGTTGCCGATAAAGGTCGGGTTGGTCGGGATCGCCACTTCTTCGCTGCCGGTCCGGATCTTGTCCAGCGACACCACGATCGAGGGATAGTCGTATTCATGGGTCAGGTCGCCGACCTCGCCCGAACTGGTCATCTCGTTGCCGGGCAGCGACAGGTTCGCGGTCAGTTCGAAATCTTTGTCCTCGGCCGTCTTGCCCGAAATCAGGACCGGGAATTCGTCGGAATAGACCGAACGCACCTTGCCGTCGCCGGTCGCCTGCAATTCGACCTGCGGGACGACAAAGGACACATTCGAGCCTTCGCTTTCGACCGCAAAGGCCACGTCCTTCAGCGTCAGCGTGTCGCCCGCCAGTTCACGGTTGCCTTCGGTGACGTCATAGCCGGCGCTTTTATAGTAATCCAGCCAGTTCTGCCAGACCTGTTCCGGGGTGACATCTGCGAAGGCTGGCATCGTGAAGGCCGCGAGCGCAAGGGCGGAGCTTGTCAGTCTCAGGGACATGGTCATACCTTTCGGGCGTCTGGAATTTGCGTTCGCGCGGTTTGTGCCATACCGGGCGACCCTGTCCAAGGAGTTAAAGATGATTTCAACTGAAATTGCGCAAGGTTTCGCGACGTTCACGCTGGCACGTCCGGAAAAGGCGAATTCGCTGACCGGACGGATGCTGCAGGAATTATGCGATGCGGTGGACCGTGTCGCGCAGGATCCGGACCTGCGCGTCCTGACCCTGACCGGGCAGGGGGGCGTGTTTTCGGCGGGCGCCGATCTGGACGAGGCGCGGGCGGGGCTGGCGCTGTCGCCGCTGTGGGAACAGCTTTCCGCCCGCATCGCCGCGCTGCCCTGTCTGACGATTGCGGCGCTGAACGGGACGGTCGCGGGCGGGGCGCTTGGCATGGTGCTGGCCTGCGATCTGCGCATCGCGGTGCCTTCGGCCAAGATCTTTTATCCGGTGATGAAACTGGGCTTTCTGCCGCAGCCAAGCGATGCGGTGCGGATGTCGGCGCTGATCGGTCCGGCGCGGGCCAGGATGATCCTGATGGCGGGGCAAAAGATCCCCGCGCCCGAAGCCTTGGCACGGGGGCTGGTGGATCGGCTGGTCGAGCCGGGCGAGCTGATGGCGGCGGCGCGGGAACTGGGCGCCGATGCGATGGGCGCCAGTCTTGACCATGTCAAAGGCATCAAGGGCCTGATCCCGGCGGGTATCTGACCCCGTTTGATGCCCGGTTGATGGCCGGTTGCGGCGGGGGATGTCCCGCCGCAACCGGGCTGTCAGTCGCGGGCTGTCCGTCGGGGCCTGTCAGCCGAGGCCCGTCAGGCGTAAACCGACTGCTTCTTGAAATGCAGGCACAGCAGGTAATAGAATACCGCGCGGTATTTGTTGCGGTTCGCGCTGCCATATTGGTCGATCACCGCCTTGATCGCGGCATCCAGTTCCGGCCCTTCGGCCAGCCCCAGCTTCTTGACCAGATAGTTCTGACGCACCCGCCCCAGTTCGTCGGGATCCGAGGCGGCGACGGTTTCGGCATCGGCATTGTAGATCGAGGGGCCGCAGCCGATCACCACCTTGGTCAGCAGGTCCATGTCAGGCGTCACGCCGACCTTGTCTTTCAGGTCAGCCGCATATTTCGCAATCAGGTCGTCACGTTTGCTCATCTGTCCGTCTTCCAGAAAATGGGAACCGGGGCAAAGGATTGACCATCCCCGCCCCGATATCAACAGATTACTGGAATGACCCGGCGACAGGGCCGCCCGGTTCAGTAGCGGTAATGATCCGATTTGAACGGGCCTTCCGGCGTGACGCCGATATAGGCGGCCTGTTCGCCGGACAGTTTCGTCAGCTTGACCCCGATCTTGTCCAGATGCAGGCGGGCGACCTTTTCATCCAGTTCCTTGGGCAGGATATAGACGCCGGGCTGGTATTCCGCGCCCTTGGTCCACAGCTCGATCTGCGCCAGCACCTGATTGGTAAAGCTGGCCGACATCACGAAACTGGGGTGGCCGGTCGCATTGCCAAGGTTCAGCAGGCGGCCCTGCGACAGCAGGATGATGCGATTGCCGGATGGCATTTCGATCATGTCCACCTGGTCCTTGATATTGGTCCATTTGTGGTTCTTCAGCGCCGCGACCTGAATTTCATTGTCGAAATGGCCGATATTGCCGACGATGGCCATGTCCTTCATCACGCGCATATGTTCGATGCGGATGACATCGCGGTTGCCGGTGGTGGTGACGAAGATATCGGCGCTGTCTGCGACGTCTTCCAGCAGCACGACCTCGAACCCGTCCATGGCGGCCTGCAGGGCGCAGATCGGATCGACCTCGGTCACCTTGACGCGCGCGCCGGCGCCTTGCAGCGATGCCGCGCAGCCCGTGCCGACATCGCCATAGCCGCAGACCACGGCGACCTTGCCCGCCATCATCACATCGGTCGCACGGCGGATGCCGTCGACCAGCGATTCCTTGCAGCCGTATTTGTTGTCGAATTTCGACTTGGTGACGCTGTCGTTGACGTTGATCGCCGGGAAGGGCAGCAGGCCCTGCTTGTGCAGGTCATACAGACGGTGGACGCCGGTGGTGGTTTCCTCGCTGACGCCCTTGATCGCCGCGCGCTGCTGCGTGAACCAGCCCGGAGACTGTGCCAGACGCTTGCGGATCTGGGCAAACAGCGCCTCTTCCTCCTCGCTGGTGGGGGTGGCGATCAGGTCGGTTTCGCCCGCCTCGACCCGTGCGCCCATCAGGACATACATGGTCGCATCGCCGCCATCGTCCAGGATCATGTTGGCGTGGCCGGGGCGGCCATCTTCGGCGAACTGGAAAATCTGGTCGGTATAGGACCAGTATTCTTCCAGCGTTTCGCCCTTGATCGCAAAGACCGGCACGCCCGTCGCGGCAATCGCCGCCGCCGCATGATCCTGCGTCGAATAGATGTTGCACGATGCCCAACGCACATCGGCGCCAAGCGCGGTCAGGGTTTCGATCAGCACGGCGGTCTGCACGGTCATGTGCAGGCTGCCCGCGATCCGCGCGCCCGAAAGCGGCCGGGCCTGATCGTATTCGGCACGCAAGGCCATCAGGCCCGGCATTTCCGTTTCCGCGATGTCAAGTTCCTTGCGGCCGAAATCGGCCAGTGAAATGTCACGGATGATATGGTCGGTCATGTGTCGCGCGCGCCCCAGGCTGTCAGAAAATCCTGCGCGCGCCTTATCATCGGGCGGCCGCGGATACAATCAAGCGCGGCCTTCCGGGCAGGGGCGGTTTGCGGGGCGAAACCGACGGGCCCGCAGGGATGCGGCCTTGTCGGGCGGTTCCGGTGGGAGGTGTCGGGGCGGGACGTGTCGGGGTTGGGCTTGAAGGGGTGGGGGCATGCGTGATGAAATCGCGCTCGCTCTGGGCGTGGTCATGTTCTAAACCCGCCCGCGTAAGGTGGAGGAAATCATGGCGATCCTGTTGTCCGATGTTGGCGGCACCAATGCGCGCCTGGCGCTGTCACGATCCGGCAGCATCGACGCGGCGACGGTCTCGCGCTATCGGGGTGATGATTTCGCCAGCTATGATGACGTGATCCGGCGCTATCTGGACGAACAGGGCAGCCCCCGGATCGAGGCGGTCTGCATCGCGGTCGCGGGGCCGGTGGCCAGCGGGGCCGCGCAACTGACCAACCGGGACTGGGATTTTTCCGAAGACCGGCTGATCGCGCTGACCGGCGCGGGCCGCGCGCTGATCATCAACGATCTGGTCGCGCTTGGCCATGCGATGGCCGGGCCGCAGGGCCGGGCGACCGAATTGCTGCGCGACACTTCGGGGCTGCGGGCGCGCAACGGGCAGTCGGTGGTGGTCAATGCCGGGACCGGCTTCAACATCTGCGTCGTCTGCCAGCCGCGTCAGGGCCGCGCCGTCTGCATGGAATCGGAAGAGGGCCATACCCGGCTGCCCGAACCGGTGTTGCGGATGCTGAAACAGGCGATGGGCGACGATATCGCGGATTTTTCCTCGCTTGAGGAACTGTTTGCGGGCCGTGGCCTTGCCCGGCTGCATGGCCGCCTGTCGGGCCATCCCGTCGCCCGCGCCGAAGACGTGACCACCGCCGCCGCCGAAGGTGACGCCCGTGCCGGCGCGACGCTGGACCTGTATACCGCCATGCTGGGGCTGGCCTGCCGCGAGTTCGCCCTGCGCTATCTGCCGCTGGACGGCATGTATCTGGCGGGCAGCGTGGCGCGCACCGCCGCCGCGCGGTTCGATCTGTTCGAGCGCAATCTGCTGGCCGATGGGCTGATGCGCGACATTCCGCAGGCGGTGCCGGTGCGGGTGATCCGTGACGATATGGCCGCACTTCATGGCTGTCTTGCCGCAATCCTCTGAGAATTGCGCCCTGCGCACGCCTGCGGGTTGGAATCCTGACCTGACTTGTGCAAAATCGCCCCAAAACCTCTGGGCCGTCGCGGCGCGGACAGGGCAGCAGCAGGACAGCAGGCAAGGCAGGGCGGGGCGATGAAGCGCGTAGTGGCGACAGGGGCGACAGGGGCCCTGATGATGGGGGCCGTTCTGGTCGGGTCCGGGCTGGTCGGATCGGGTCCGGGCAAGGGTGGCGCCGCGCTGGCGCAATCCTCGTCGCCCTTTTCCGGGATCTCGGGCTGGTTCGACGGGGAACCGGGATCCCCGCTGGAGCTGAAATTCGACATTGAGGGCGATGACGGTTCGCTGGAACGCAGCATCCGCGCGGCCTCGCTGGTGCAGGGCGCCCGTGCCGAAGGCCGCATCACCGCGCAGGATATTCTGGCCGCCGCCCGTGGCGATTATGCGCGTATTCTGGGAACGCTTTACGATTCAGGCTATTACGACGCGGTCATCAATATCACGCTGGACGGGATCGAGGCCGCGCAGATCGCGCCGCTGGACGCGCCCGGCGCGGTGCAAAGCGTCACCATCGCGGTGCAGCCGGGGCCGCAGTTCCGGTTCAGCCGCGCCGATATCGCGCCGGTCGCGCCGGGGACCGAACTGCCTTCGGACTATCGGCAGGGCGAACCGGCGGGGACCGGCGTGATGAAAAGCGCGGCCGTCGCGGGCGTCGATGGCTGGCGCAACGTCGGCCATGCCAAGGCGGATGTCGCCTCGACCGATATCATCGCCGACCACCGTTCGGATACGGTGGACAGCCGCGTCGTGCTGGCGCCCGGCCCGGCGCTGACCTTTGGCCAGTTGACCATTCGCGGCTATGAACGCATGGACCCGCGCCGGTTGCGCAAGATGGCGGGCTTCCCCGAAGGTGAGCGTTTCGACCCCGAAAAGATCGAGGACATGCGCAAGCGCCTGCGCCGTTCCGGGGTGTTTTCGGCCATCACCATCACCGAAACCGATGGTGTCGGCCCCGGCAATACGCAGGATGTCGATCTGCTGGTGATCGAACAGAAAACCCGGCGCATCGGCGGCGGGTTCGAACTGTCGAACGAAAACGGTCTGGCGCTGACCGGCTACTGGATGCACCGCAACCTGCTGGGCGGCGGCGAAAGACTGCGCTTTGACGCGGCGATCTCCGATATCGGGGCCGAGACCTCGGGCGAGGATTACAGCGCGGGCGTGCGTCTGGACCGCCCGGCGACCCTGCATCCCGATGTCACCGGCTATCTGCTGTTTCAGGTCGCGCGCACCCGCGACGAGGATTACGATCTGGACAGCGCGACCGTCGGTCTGGGCTTCACCTATCTGCCAAGCGACTGGCTGACCGCCGATATCGCCCTGCTTTACAATGCGCAGCGCGTGAATGACGAAGGCGAGAAAACGGATTTCCGCTTTGTTTCCCTGCCCATGTCGGTCACCTGGGACCGCCGCGATGACCAGACCGATCCGACGCGGGGCTATTGGCTGAGCGGCAATCTGACGCCGTTTCTGGGCATGGACGATACCGACAGCGGCGCGCGCGTTCTGGGCGAGGGGCGGGCCTATTTCACCCCCGGCACCGAAGGGCGGCTGACCTTTGCGGGCCGGGCGCGGCTTGGCACGATCCTTGGCGCCGATCTGGCGCAGACGCCCCGCGATTACCTGTTTTATTCGGGCGGCGGCGGCTCTGTCCGGGGGCAGCCCTATGAATCACTGGGGGTCGAGGTCATCCGTGGCCCCGAGGGTCTGATCAAGACCGGCGGCATGAGCGTCGCCAACATGTCCGCCGAGGTGCGCTATCAACTGCGCGAAAAGATCGGTCTGGCGGTCTTTGCCGATTGGGGGCAGGTCTGGGCCGAAGACGGCTTTGGCGGCGACAGCGGATCGCATTCGGGCGCAGGCATCGGCGTGCGCTACAAGACGCCGATCGGCCCCTTGCGGTTCGATCTGGCCGGGCCGACCAGCGGCGACACCGGCAGCGGCGTTCAGGCCTATCTGGGACTGGGGCAGGCATTCTGATGGCACGTTTTCTGACATCCTTCCGGGCGCTGACATGGCTGGTCCTTGCGGCGGTCCTGACGCTTGCCGCGCCGGTTCAGGCCCAGCAGACCGTTGCCGAAATCGCCGAAGAAACCCAGGGTGACGATCAGGGTTTCATCACGCGGCTGCTTCAGGAAAAACTGTCTGGCGCCGGGCGTCAGGTCCATATTTCGGGCTTTCAGGGGGCGCTGTCATCGCGCGCGACCTTTCGCGAACTGACCATTTCCGACGATGACGGCACATGGATCACCCTGCAGAACGGCGCGATCCAGTGGACCCGTTCGGCGCTGTTCCTGCGGCGGGTGGAGATTCAGGAACTCTCGGCGGAAACCGTGATCCTGCCGCGTCTGCCGGGTGGGGGCGATGCATCGGCACAATCGGCCGAAATCCCCGAATTCTCGCTGCCGGTCCTGCCGGTGGGCATCAATATCGACAAGATCGCCATCGGCCGGCTGGAGTTGGGAGAGCCGGTGATCGGCCTTGCCGCCGTGGCATCGGTGTCCGGCTCGATGAAGCTGGCCGGGGGCGAGGGGCAGGCCGACCTGACCATCAACCGGCTGGACGGGCCGCGCGGCGTCTTTGACCTTGGCGCATCTTTTTCCAATGAAACCCGCGTTCTGGACCTGAATCTTGATCTGGATGAGGATGCGGACGGTATTTTCGCCAATCTGGTCGGCATCGAAGGGCGCCCGGCCGTCAAGGCGGAAATCAAGGGGCAGGGGCCGCTCAGCCAGTTCGCCGCCGATCTGCGCATGGCGACCGACGGACAGGACCGGGTGACCGGCCGCGTTGCGCTGAACGCCGCCGAACAGGACGGCCAGCCCGGCACCAGTTTCCGCGTCGAGATGAGCGGCGATATTGCCGCCCTTGTCCCCGCAGAACACAAGGATTTCTTTGGCGCCAGTTCTCAGCTTCTGGCCGAGGGCTGGCGGGGCCAAAGCGGCAAGCTGAACATCCCCGCCCTGATGGTCGATACCGATGCGCTGAACCTGTCCGGCTCGGTCACCACGACGGACAAGGGCGCCCCGCAAAGCGCCGTCCTGCTGCTGAATCTGGGCGAGGATGCGGATGCGTCGACCGTGCCGGTCCGCCTGCCCTGGGCCGACAAGCCGACGACCGTGCGGTCGGGCAGCCTGCAACTGTCCTATGACGCGGCGCAGGATTCTGTCTGGACGCTGAGGGGGCGCGTCGGCGATGTCGCCCGCGCCGAAGGCACCCTGACGGAACTGAAGATCGGCGGCCGTGGTCATGTCGAAATGACCGATGGGGGCCTTGATCTGCTGCGCGGCTGGATCGCCTTTGGCCTGACCGGCATGGCGCCGACCGATCCGGCGCTGGCGCAGGCCACGGGCGACAATATGAACGGCGGTCTGAATTTCCATTTCCGCCCCGGCAATGCGCTGAACCTGTTCGGCATGAACATCAACGGCGCCGATTTCCGGCTGACCGGGGACACCACCGTCAGCGGCCTGTCCTCGGGTCTGGCGCTGTCGGGCGATCTGACGATGTCGCATCGTGATCTGGCCCGGTTCTCGGGTCTGGCGGGCCGCGATCTGTCGGGTCAGGCCGAGGCGCGTTTCGACGGCCGCTATGTCCTGCTGAGCAAGGCCTTCGACGTCGATGCGACGATCAACGGCACCGATATCACCGTCGATCAGGACCATGCCGACCGCCTTCTGGCGGGCAAATCCACCATCGAACTGTCCGCCCGGCGCGATGAAACCGGCATCAACCTGCGCAAGCTGAACGTCAACGCCCAGAACCTGACCGCCGAGGCGGCGGGCTATCTGAACAGCGACGGTTCGGATGTGAAGGCCGTGATCGCGATGCCCGACCTGTCGGTCGCGGACCCGGCCATGTCGGGGTCGGTGACGGCGCGGGCGCAGGTCTCGGGGCCGGATGGCGCGCGCAGGCTGGTCGTCGATGGCGATGCGGTCGATCTGGTGACGGGGATCGCCGAACTGGACGGCGCGCTGGCCGGGGAAAGCCGGTTGAGCGCCGAACTGATCCAGAACGGCGACAGCTATGAACTCAGCGGGCTGAAGCTGGACAATCCGCAACTGACCATAGACGGCCAGGGCAGCTTTGCCCAGGGGGCGCTGGATGCGACGGTCGATTTCGACATGGCCGATCTGGCCGTGTTGCAGCGCGGCTTTTCCGGCGGGCTGAAGGCACAGGCCCGCGCCAGCGAAAAGGACGGCGTGCGCAGCATTTCCGTCACCGGCACGGGCACCGATCTGCGGCTTGGTCAGGAAAGCACCGATGGCGCGCTGACCGGCGAAACCCGGCTGAGCCTGCTTGCCGAAGAACAGGGCGGCAATGTCACGGTCAAGGAATTCAATCTGGCCAATGACCAGATGCGCGCGCAGGCCTCGGGCGTGGTGGGCAGCGACAGGACCGACCTGCGCGGCGATGTCAGCATCCGTTCGCTGGCCTCCTTTGGTAAGGGATGGCGTGGCGCGGTCGATGCGCAGGGCAGCTTTGCCGATGACGGTCAGGGCGGGCGGCGGCTGGACGTGACCGGCACCGGGCGCGATCTGTCCTTTGGGCAGGCGCAGGTCGATGGCGCGCTGGCCGGCGAAACCCGTCTGCGGTTGAGCGGCACGGAAAGGGGCGGCGTCTTTGAAATCGACAGCGCCACGGTCGCGAACCCCCGGCTGAACCTTGATGCGACGGGCAAAGTTGGCGGCGGGCAGACCGACCTGACCGCGCGGATGAATGCGGCGGATCTGCGTTTTCTGGGCCGGGGCTTTCGCGGCGCGGTCGATGCGACGGCGCAGGTCACCGAAGCCGACGGCGCGCGCAATGTGACGCTGAACGGCACGGCGGACGGTCTGGCGGTCGGCGTCGCGCAGGCCGATACGGTTCTGGCCGGGCGGACCACCATCGACGCGGCCGTTAGCCTTGACGCGCAGAACCGGCTGACCATTCAGCGCGTCAATGCGGGCAATGGCAATTTCCGCGTCAATGCCGATGGCAACCCGGAACTGATCAATCTGGATGCGCGGCTGAACGATCTGGGCAGCGTCGTGCCGGGCTTTCCCGGCCCGCTGCAAGTGCGCGGCACGATCGGCCAGCAGCCCCAGAATTTCCAGATGGATCTGGATGTGACCGCGCCGGGCAACCTGCGTTCAACCATCGAGGGCACGGTCGCGCGCGATTTCGCGACCGCAAATCTGGGCATACGCGGCAATGCCGACGCGGCCGTCGCCAACCCCTTCCTGCGCACGCGCAGCGTCGAAGGGCCGGTGACGTTCGACCTGCGTGTGAACGGGCGCCCCTCGATCGAGGCGCTGACCGGGCAGTTGCGGCTCAGCAATGCCCGTCTGGCCGAACCGCGCCTTGGCCTCAGCGTCGAAAGCCTGAATGCCAGCGCCGATTTCGCGGGCGGCCGGGTGCAGGTGGATGTGCAGGGGCAGCTGGAATCGGGCGGGACGCTTTCCGTCTCGGGTCCGATTGCGCTGACCGGCGACCGCGCGATGAACCTGACCGGCAACCTGCGTCGTGTCGTGCTGCGCGACCCGGATCTTTACGAGGTGCTGGTCGACGGTCAGGTTTCGGTCACGGGATCGGCGGCCCAGGGCCCGCTGGTCGCTGGCCGCATCGACGTGCGCGAGGCCGAATTGCGCATCCCCTCGACCGGGTTCGGGGGGGCGGCCTCGATCCCCGAAATCAAGCATCTTTATGACCGCCCGCCGGTCCGCGCGACCCGCGCCAAGGCCGGGCTGTCGGAATTTCCCAGTCAGGATTCGCGCTTTGCGGGCATGAACAGCCCGCCCGCGACGCCCCCCGCCAACCCGGCGCGGTTCGACCTGACCATTTCGGCGCCGCGTCAGGTCTTTGTCCGCGGGCGCGGGGTCGATGCGGAACTGGGCGGGGAAATCCATGTCGGCGGCAATGCCCGCCAGCCGATCCCCGTCGGCCAGCTTGAACTGATCCGGGGCCGCGTCGATCTGCTGGGCAAGCGGTTCGACCTGACCGAGGGGCTGATCGAGATGCAGGGCAGCCTGATCCCGGTCATCCGTCTGGTCGCCCAGACCAGTCAGGACGGCATCACCACCCGCATCATCATCGACGGCGAGGCGCAGGACCCGGAAATCCATTTCGAATCCGACCCCGGCATGCCCGAGGAAGAAGTCCTGTCCCATCTGCTGTTCGGTCGCGGTCTGGACACGATCAGCCCGCTGCAGGCCGCGCAACTGGCCAATGCCATCGCCGTTCTGGCCGGGCGCGGCGGCGAGGGCATCGTCGGCAGGCTGCGTTCCGCCACGGGTCTGGACGATCTGGATCTGGCCACGGATGACGAAGGCAATGTGTCCGTCCGGGCCGGGAAATACCTGTCCAAGAACCTCTATACCGATGTGCAGGTGGGCGGCGACGGCACCACGCGGCTGAACCTGAACCTGGACATTTCCGACACGCTGACGGCGCGCGGATCGGTCGCCTCGGACGGGAAAAGCACCATCGGCATCTATTACGAACGCGATTACTGATCCGCGTCACGGCCGGGGATGCAATAGCTCCGCCTTTCGCAAGGAAGGCGGGGCTTTTTCGATGACCCTAGCCCGTGTCGCCGGGACGGGGGATGCGCGTCCTGTGGGGCGCATGGGAAAACGCCGCCAGTGTCGGGCTGGCGGCGGTCAGGTTCCGGCGGCGGTCATATCCCGAAAGGTTCAGGCGATCTGATCGCGGAAATCCGCGACGATGTGTTGATAGACATCGCGCTTGAAGGGCACGATCTTTTCGATCAGCTCCTCCGACGTGGTCCATTGCCAGCGGTCGAATTCGGGATGGTCGGTGTCGATGCGGATATCGTCGTCGCTGCCGTCGAAACGCATCAGGAACCAGCGTTGACGCTGGCCGCCATATTTGCCTTTCCAGACCTTGCCGACCAGTTCGGGGGGCAGGTCGTAATACAGCCATTCCGGGCTTTCGTCGATGATCGTGACCAGATTGGCGGTGACGCCGGTTTCCTCGACCAACTCGCGCAGCGCGGCCTCGCGCGGGGTTTCGCCCTTGTCGATCCCGCCCTGCGGCATCTGCCATGCCTCGGCGCTGCTGTCGATGCGGTGCCCGGCAAAGATCAGCCCGACCGCATTGACCAGAACGACACCCGCGCAGGGGCGATAGGGCAGGCCCGCAGGGCCAAGCCGTTCGGTGTCGCGAGTCATTGCGCCGCAGCCCCGCCTTCTGCATTGCCTTCGCCGGTGACGGCGGGTTTGGCGGCATCGGGAACGGCACTGGCGCGGTATTCGACGGCCGACAGACCTTTCAGGATATCGACGGCATAGGCCAGCTGATAATCCTCGACCCGCAGCTTGGCGGTGGCTTCGACCTGCTGGGCCTCTTCCTCCATCTGCTCGCGCTCTTCATCGGAAATCGCGTCATTGCCAAGCGCGCCGCGCAGATCCGCTTCGGAATTCAGGAAGCTGGACTGCGTGCGCGGCTGGTCCTCTTCCTCGTCGGTCGGAGCGGGGGTGCGGGGCTGTTCGACGATGATGTCGGGGTTGATGCCAAGCGCTTGGATCGACCGGCCCGAGGGCGTGTAATAACGCGCCGTGGTCAGGCGGATGGCGCTGTCGCTGGTCACCGGCATCACCGTCTGGACCGAGCCTTTGCCAAAGGATTTCGTCCCCACGACAATCGCGCGGCGATGGTCCTGCAACGCGCCGGTGACGATTTCCGAGGCGCTGGCTGAACCGCCATTGATCAGCACGACGATGGGCTTGCCCTCGGCCAGATCGCCCTGTTTGGCATTCCAGCGTTCGCTTTCCTCGGGTTTGCGGCCACGGGTCGAAACGATCTCTCCCTTGTCGAGGAAGGCATCCGAAACCTCGATCGCCTGATTCAGCAGCCCGCCGGGGTTGTTGCGCAGGTCCAGAACGATGCCGCGCACCTTGTCCATGCCGCCCGCTTCCTCGACCGCTTTGGCCAGTTCGGTTTGCAGCGTGGACATGGTTTCGTCGTTGAAGGTCGAAACCCGCAGCACGATGGAATGATCCAAAACGCGGGTGCGCACCACGGTCAGCTTGATCGTGTCGCGGGTGATTTTCAGGTCGAAGGGTTCGTTTTCGCCTTCGCGCAGGATGGTGATGGTGATTTCGCTGCCGACCGGACCGCGCATCTTTTCGACCGACTGGTCCAGCGACAGGCCCATCAGCGATTCGCCGTTCACATGGGTGATGAAATCGCCTGCCTTGACGCCTGCTTCGGCCGCCGGCGTGTCGTCGATGGGGGAAATCACCTTGACCAGCCCGTCTTCCTGCCCGACCTCGATCCCGAGGCCGCCAAAGGTGCCGCGGGTCTGGGTCTGCATATCCTCGTATTCCTTGGCGGGCAGGAACGAGGAATGCGGGTCAAGCGAGGTCAGCATGCCGTTGATGGCCGCCTCGATCAGCTTTTTGTCGTCGACCTGTTCGACGTAATCGGCGCGCACGCGTTCGAACACATTGCCGAACAGATCAAGCTGTTCATAGACGGATGCGTTCTTGCCCGCCTCTTGTGCGATCAGGGGCGCGGCAATCTGGGTCGTTGCCAGTGCGCCGGCCAAGGTGCCGATGGCCCCGGCTAGAAGATATTGTTTCATTCGGTCGTCCCGTCCTGCCCTGTGTCGCCGACAATTGGATTCATCACGAACCAATGTGCGGGGTCCAGCGTATCCTTGCCTTTGCGGAGTTCAACATAAAGTGTCTCGGACTGGTCCGCACGTCCACCAGTGGCGGCATTTTGCACGAATTCGATGCCGAATTCCTGTGCGGATCCTTCCTTGCCACCCATAAGTCCCACCGGCTCGCCCGCCAGCAGGACATCGCCCACCTCGCCGAAAACCTGGGAAAGTCCAGCCAGCACAATCAGATAACCCTGCGCGGGTTCCAGAATGACGACATTGCCGTAATCCAGCAGCGGGCCGCGATAGCGGATCGTCGCGGGGGTCGGCGCGGTGATCAGCGCCGCCGGGCTGGTCGCGATCACAAATCCGGGACGACGCACGCCCGCCGCGTCGGGTTCGTCGTAATGGCGCAGGATCGTGCCGACGGCGGGCAGGGGCAGGCTGCCCTGCTGCCCTTCGAAATCCGCCAGCGGCGCGCCGACATCGCTTTCCATGGAAATCACGCCATCGGCAAAGGCCTGCAACGTGTCCGAGCTTTGCACCAGCCTGGTCAGTTCCTCGGGGTTTTCGCCAAAGCGCACGGGCATGGACGACCGGTCGGTGACGGCGCTGGCCAGCAGGCGGCGCGCCTCGCGGACCTCGCCCAGACCTTGCGCCAGCGTGTTGGCGGCGCCTTCCTCCAGCGCGCGGACGGTCTGGATTTCCTGCAAGGCATCGCGCAGCTCATCGGCCTCGGCGCTCAGCGCGGGGGCGACGGCCGACAGGATCATCGCCGAACGCGCCGTTGCCTCGGGCCCGGCAGGGTGCAGCAGCAGCGCGGTTTCGGGTGATTTCTGCATCGCGGTCATCACGCCCAGCACGCGGCCAAGCCGGGTGCGGCGGGTCTCGAACTGGGCCATGATTTCCTGCTCGCGCATGCCTGCGCGCCGCAGGCCGGAGCGCAGCGCCCCCATGCCGCGTTCATAGGCACGGATCATTTCGCCAAGCGCCATGACCTGATCGTCAGCCGTCAGCGCCTGATCCAGCAGGGCGGCGGCGCTGCGCAATTCCTCGGCCGCCGCTGCCGCCTCCTCGGATGCCTGATTGACCGGCGATGCCGCCAAAAGCGGCGCAACAGCCAGCGAAAATGTCAGCGCGGCAAGGGGAAGAAAGCGTTTCATGTGCGGCAGATCAGGCTGTTTCCGGTCATCTCGGCCGGTTTGTCCAGCCCCATCAGGTCCAGCACGGTCGGCGCGACATCGGCCAGCCTGCCATCCTTCAACGTGGCGCCCGCCGGGCCGTTGTGGACGATCACCGGGACCGGGTTGATCGTATGCGCGGTATGCGGTCCGCCGGTTTCGGGGTCGATCATGGTTTCGCAATTCCCGTGATCGGCAATCACCACGGCGGCCCCGCCAACGCGGTCCAGCGCGTCGATCATCATGCCCAGCCCCTTGTCCACGGCCTCGCAGGCGCGGGCGGCGGCGGGCAGGCTGCCGGTATGGCCGACCATGTCGGGATTGGCGTAATTGACGACGATCAGGTCATAGCCCGTCTCGATCGCCTGAACCAGCCGGGCGCTGACCTCTGGCGCGGCCATTTCGGGCTGCAGGTCATAGGTCGCGACCTTGGGGCTTTGCGGCATGTAACGGTCTTCGCCGGGTTCGGGGGTTTCCTTGCCGCCGTTCAGGAAAAAGGTCACATGTGGGTATTTCTCGGTCTCGGCCAGCCGGAACTGGCGCAGACCCTGCGCGGCGACCCATGCGCCAAGCGTGTTCACCACCTGCCGCTTGGGATAGGCAGCGCCCATATATTCGTCATGGCGGGCCGAATAATCGACCATGCCCAACAGTGCAGCCCAGACCGGACGACGCACCGTGTCAAAGGCGTCGAAATCGGGCTGGCCAATGGCGGCCAGGATCTCGCGCGCCCGGTCGGCGCGGAAATTCAGGCAGAAAAAGCCGTCGCCATCTGCCGCGCCGCGACAACCCTTGATCACAGTCGGCTGGATGAATTCGTCGGATTCGCCCCGCCCATAGGCCAGGGCCACGGCCTGATCGGCGTGACCCGCGACCAGCCCCTGCGCGTTCACCATCGCCTGATAGGCCAGGCCGACACGTTCCCAACGGTTATCGCGATCCATCGCGTAATAGCGCCCGACGACAGAGCCGATCGTCACGTCTTCGGGCAGGGCGCCCATCAGCTCGGTCACGAAGCCCATCGCCGATTTCGGCGGCACGTCGCGCCCGTCGGTGATCGCGTGCAAGACGACCGGCACGCCCGTTTCCGCAACCGCACGGGCGGCCGCGATAACATGCTGGATGTGACCATGCACCCCACCGTCCGAAACCACGCCCATCAGATGCGCCACCCCGCCGCTGGCCTGCAGTTTCGCGATGAATTCGCCCAGGCCGGTGTTGGCGTAGAATGATCCGTCCTCGATCGCCAGGTCGATCTGGCCCAGATCCATCGCCACGACCCGGCCCGCGCCGATATTGGTATGGCCGACCTCGGAATTGCCCATCTGGCCACGCGGCAGCCCGACATCGGGGCCGAAGGTGATCAGCGTGGCATGCGGGTCGGTCTGCATCAGCCGGTCGAAATTCGGCGTCAGGGCCTGATCGGGGGCGCTTTGTTCGGGGCGGCTGGAAATGCCCCAGCCATCAAGAATGCACAGGACAACAGGTTTGGGACGGGTCATCTAAGCCTCTGAGGATCGCCGGACGTTTCTACGCCGGGAAACCCCCGCGGGCAAGGATGGTCCGAAACGGCGGCCTGCCACGACCGGCCGGCAGCCCGTCACCTTTCCGTCAAACCGCTCGGCTAGACAACGCGCATTCAGCACCATCCGGAGTAGATCCATGTTTTCTCGCCGCGATATTCTTGCCTCCGTCCCGGCGGCGGCACTTGCCACCGCAGCGACCGGCGCGCTTGCCCAGGGGGCCGCAGAGACCACCACGCCCCAGGGCTTCACCCCGTTCCGCTTTGGCGTGATCAGCGATCCGCAATTCGCCCCGACCGTTCCCAATGCCACCGGCACGCGCTTTTACGCCAATTCGCTGTGGAAGCTCGATGAGGCGATCACCGAACTGAACAGCCATGACGATCTCGAATTCGTCGTCACCCTGGGCGATGTCATCGACCGCCACTGGGACAGCTATTCCTATATCATGCCCGTCTATGACCGGCTGAAACACCCGCGCCACTTCCTGCTGGGCAACCATGATTACGATTACCCCGGTGAATGGTTTCCCTCGGTCCTGCGCACGGTCGGCCTGCCCGCGCCCTATTACGACTTCGCGGTCAAGGGCGTGCGCTTCATCGCGCTGGACGGCAACGAAATCTCGACCTTCGCGCTGCCCCCCGACGATCCGCGCCACGCGATCGCGCAGGAACGCCTTGCGAAACTGCAAGAGGCAGGCGCCGAAAACGCCCAAAGCTGGAACGGCTCGCTGTCGGACGAACAATTCGCCTGGCTGGAAAGCCGGCTGACCGCCGCCGAACAGGCCGGAGAACGCACCATCCTGCTCTGCCACTACCCGATCTACCCGGCCAATGAACACAACCTCTGGGACAGTGAACGCATTGTCGAACTGATCGGAAAACACCCGACCTGCATGGCCTGGTTCAACGGCCACAACCACGCCGGAAACTACGGCGCCATCGGCAAACAGCATTTCGTCAACTTCCGCGGCATGGTCGACACACCCGACACATCCTGTTTCGCCATCGTGTCGGTCCACGAGGACCGGATCGAGATTCAGGGCTTCGGCCGCGAAGAATCCCGCACCCTCGAAGTCTGATCATGCAAAACGGCGCGGCTGACCGATCAGCCGCGCCGCGATTGCGATTTCTTCATCACCCAAATACCCAAAAACGCCCGCGCCACCGCCATGGCGATGCAGGTCGGGCATGGCGGCGAAAATCAGGCGCGGGCCTCTGCCGCGATTTCGGCGCGGGATTTGCGCCCGCGCTCGGTCGCGGATTTTAACTGACCACAGGCGGCCATGATATCCTCGCCGCGCGGGGTGCGGATCGGGCTGGCGTAACCGGCCTTGTGAACGATATCGGCGAATGACTCGATCCGTTCCCAGCTCGACCGCTTGTAGGGGGCACCGGGCCATTCGTTGAACGGGATCAGGTTGATCTTGGCCGGGATCCCCCGGATCAGCCGGAGCAGACGGCGCGCGTCGTCGTCGCTGTCATTCACCCCGTCCAGCATCACATATTCGAACGTGATGCGTTCCGAGTTCGACAGGCGCGGATATTCCCGCAGCGCGCCCAACAGCTTTTCGATGTTCCACTTCTTGTTGACCGGCACCAAGCGGTCGCGGGTCTCGTCGGTGGTGGCGTGGAAGGACACGGCCAGAAGACAGCCGATTTCCTCGGCGGTCTTGGCGATTTCGGGGACGATGCCGCTGGTCGACAGGGTGATGCGGCGGCGCGACAGGCTGATGCCTTCGCCATCCATCACGACCTTCATCGCGTTGCGGACATTGTCGAAGTTATACAAGGGTTCGCCCATGCCCATCAGCACGACATTGCTGACCAGCCGGGTTTCGTCCCTGGGTGCGCCGGGCTGGGGCCATTCGCCCAGATCGTCGCGGGCGACCATGACCTGCCCGACGATTTCCCCGGCCGTCAGGTTGCGCACCAGTTTCTGCGTGCCGGTGTGGCAGAAGGAACAGGTCAGCGTGCAACCGACCTGGGACGAGATGCACAGCGTTCCCCGCGTTTCCTCGGGGATATAGACGGTTTCGACCTCATGCCCGCCTGCGATGCGCAGCAGGTATTTGCGCGTTCCGTCGGCGGAAACCTGACGCGTCACGATTTCCGGCAGGCTGATGTCAAAGGCTTGGGCCAGCAGCGCGCGGTAATCCTTGGCCAGATTGGTCATCTGCGCAAAATCGCGCAGGCCCCAGTGATAGACCCATTGCCAGATCTGTCCGACCCGCATTCTGGCCTGCTTTTCGGGCGTGCCCGCCGCGATCAGCGCCTCGCGCAGTTCCTCGCGCGTCAGGCCGATGATATTCACCCGCCCGGTTTCGGGCAGCTTGCGCGGGATCGTCAGCACATCCTGCGTGATCGGCGCAGAGGCGGGGGCGGCATTGGTTGCGGCTTGGGTCATGGCTTGAACCGGAACTGGGAAAGCCTGCCAGATATGGGGTCTTTGGCAGATTTTCAATGCTGAAAGCCCCGGCACGATGCCGGGGCGGTGGCTTTGGTGGCATTGCCGCCACCCATCTGGGGCGCGCTTGCGGGCCTGACCGCAGGGGATGCGCTTATTTGCAGGCGTTCTGCGCGGCGTTGGTCGCCGCCGTCACGCCCGACAGCGAAAACGTGTCTGCGGTCGTCGTGCCGCGCGACGAGCGACCCGTCACGACCACCGAGGAACCGCCACGCAGGGCCGCGACCAGACGCGCATCCTCGGCCGGCGAACCTGCCCAGGCATTTTCGCCTTCGGTGAACAGGTTGAACTTGTTGCCGCCGACGTTCATCTCGACCGTGGAATCGCCCGCAAAGGGATAGCCGCCCGAGAACGAGACTTCACCAGCCTGACCGGGACGATACGAGATATACAGGCGAATATCGCCGCGATTCACCTCGACCGCCTTGCCGTCACGGGTGTTCTGCGTCGATTTCGGCGCCGATACAGCCCAGCATTCCTTGGGGCTGTTGGCCGCGAACACCGTCCAGTCGCCTTCGGTTGCCACGACATTCGTGGAATCCTGTGCGAAAACCGGAACGGATGACGCGGCAATCGCGATCAGGGTTGCAGCCGCTGCGGGGCGCAGCGAGGGGATAAACATGCTCAGGCCTCCTGCCAATTATCCGGTTGTCCGGACTTGTTTCTGAATACGGTGGTCTTTTCAACCGGCTGTCGGCAGAATAATGCGAAACATCGGATGCGAAAAACCCCCGATCGCGGAAAATCGCGCAAATGTCAGAGGAAAACTCTTGCACAGTGCAGCTGAACTCATCGAATTGTGGCGCAACGACATGTGCGAAAGCGTGCATGCAGGTCATGTCGTCGTCTCGGACCGACAAGGCATCGTCGAAGCCTGGGGCAGTCCGGGTCAGGAAATCTTTCCCCGATCGTCATGCAAGATGATTCAGGCGCTGCCGCTGATCGAAAGCGGCGCGGCGGCGGCCTATGGTCTGGGCTCGCGCCATCTGGCGCTGGCCTGCGCCAGCCATCAGGGCGCGCAGATCCATAGCTCGGCGGTGGCCGAATGGCTGGCGCATATCGGGCTGGACGAATCCGACCTGCGTTGCGGCGCGCATCTGCCCAATGACCCGGCGGAGCGCAAGCGCCTGACCTGTTCCGACAGCGCGCCATGTCAGTTGCACAACAACTGTTCGGGCAAGCATGCGGGGTTCCTGACCCTGAACCGCCACATCAAGGGCGATCCCGAATATGTCGAACTGGCCCATCCGGTGCAGCGCGCCGTGCGTCAGGCATTCGAGGAATCGACCGGCGAAACCGCGCGTCACTGGGGGATCGACGGCTGTTCCGCCCCGAATTTCACCTGCACCGTCGAAGGGCTGGCCCATGCGATGGCGGGTTTCGCCGATCCCGCCCCCGGCCTGCGCGGCGATGCGCAGCGCATGTTGGTTCAGGCGATGCTGGCCCATCCCGAACTGGTCGCCGGCGAAGGCCGCGCCTGCACCGAACTGATGCGCGCCACGAATGGCAAGGCCGTCGTGAAAACCGGGGCAGAGGCGGTTTTCGTCGCCATCCTGCCCGAACAGGGTCTGGGCGTCGCGCTGAAGATCGTCGATGGCGGCACTCGCGGGTCCGAAGCCGCGATCACCCGCCTGCTGGTTCATCTGGGCGTGCTGGACGCGGGCCACCCGGTCGTCGCGAAATATCTTGGCGGGCCGCAGGTGAACTGGCGCGGGCGGATCACCGGCGAATTGCGCTGCGCCGCCGGTTTCCCCTGACGCCCGATTTCTTGACGGCTGGAAGGCGGGAATGACCGGCGGAGCCGCCGCCTCTGGCCCCGAGGTGCAAGGAAACGGACGACATCGGCGCAATATGTCTGTATGATTGCATTGAAAAAAGGAGCGTGCGGATGACAGCCCAGCCTTTCCATTTTCCCGCATCGCCGACCCATCAGGTTGGTGATGCCGAACGCGACTATTGTCCCGATTTCACCCCTGATCCCGGATTCTCAGGTCAGTTGCTGGACGGGGTCGACCCGATTCCGGCTGCGGATTTGACGGATGGCGCGAACGGGATTTGGGCGGATGACTGGCTGGCGCCAACGGCCCTGCCGCCCGGATTGGATGTGTTTTTATTCTGACCGCCGCAGGCCTTGGCGGGTTACAGCAACTGCCAGATCAGCCGCAACGCCAGCGCGGTCGAGGTCGCGACCAGCAGCGGCTTGATCACCCGCGCCCCGATCCGCATGGCCAGACGCGCGCCCATCATCGCGCCCGCGATCTGCGCGGCGGCCATGGCAAGGCCCAGCAACCACAACGGCTCTCCGACCAGCGAAAAGGCGATCAGCGCCCCCAGATTCGAGGCGAAATTCAGCAGTTTCGTATGCGCCGTAGCCTTCAGCATGCCTTGCCCCGCCAGCATCACGAAGCTGAGCATGAAGAACGCGCCCGTCCCCGGCCCCAGCAACCCGTCGTAAAAGGCGATCAGCGGCACGGCGGTCGCGGCAAACAGCGCGGGAGAGATGCGGCGGGCGCGGTCGGCGTCGTTCAGGCCCGGTTTCAGCGCAAAGAATGCCGCGATACCGATCAGCAGGACGGGCAGGATATAGCGCAGCGCCTCGGTCGGGATGGCGGTGACCAGAAGCGCCCCGGCAAGGCCCGCGGCAAAGGCGATCAGCGCGGTGCCGGTCTGGGTTCGCAGATCGACCAGACCGCTGCGCGCATAGCTGAGCGCGGCGGTGGCCGCGCCGAATGCGCCCTGCACCTTGTTCGTGGCCAGCGCCTGCGCGGGCGGAATGCCGGCCAGCAGCAGCGCGGGGACGGTGATCAGCCCGCCGCCGCCCGCGATGGCATCGACGAAACCGGCCGCGAAACCGGCAGCGATCAGCAGCAGCAACAGCTCAAGGGACAGGTCGAACATGCGGACCCCATGCGCCGGGTTTGCGGCATTGTAAAGGGTCAGGAACGCGGATGCGCGGCGCGATAGACGGCCAGCAGATGCGCGTCGTCGACCCCGGTATAGACCTGCGTTGTCGACAGGCTGGCATGGCCCAGCAATTCCTGAATGGTGCGCAGGTCGCCCCCCGCCGCCAGCAGATGGGTGGCAAAGGAATGGCGCAGCGCATGGGGGGTGGCGGTGGGCGGCAGGCCCAGCCTTTCGCGCGCCAGCCGCATCACGCCCGCGATGATCGCGGGCTGGACCCGCGCGCCGCGCACGCCGCGAAACAGCGGCGCCTGCGGCTCCAGCGGCCAGGGGCATTGGCGCAGGTAATCGGCAATCGCGGCGCGGGCGACGGGCAGCACCGGCACCTGTCTTTCGCGTCCGCCCTTGCCCCGGATGATCAGCGATTCGCCCATGGGCCAGTCGCTGCCGTTCATCTGCAGCGCCTCGGATATCCGCAGCCCGCAGCCATACAGCAGGGTCAGCACGGCCAGATCGCGGGCGGCGACCCAGGGCGTCGGGTGGCCCCCGGCGGTCATGTCCAGCAATTCGCGGGCCTGATCGGGCTGCAGCGGGCGGGGCAGGGACCGGCGATAGCGCGGCCCGCGCGCGTTCAGCAGTTTCGAGGGCTCGAACCCTTCGCGATCCGCCATCCAGCGGATGAAGCTGCGCACCGCCGACAGCTTGCGCGCCAGCGACCGCGCGCCAAGGCCCCGCGCCCTTTCGCTGGCGGCGAAGGCGCGCATGTCGGTCTGGTCAAGCTGGTGCAGGTTGCCGGGCAGGGCGGGTTCGGCGCGGTGCTGGCCGACAAAGGCCAGAAAACCCAGCAGATCGGCCTGATAGGCGCGCAGGGTGTGGTCGGATCGGTCGCGGGTCGCGCCTTCGCTGTCCAGCCAGCGCGACAGGGCATCGGACATGGCGGGGGCCAGCGCAAGCTCTGGCCCGCCACCTGTCGCGTTGCGTGTCATTCGCGCAGCCAGCCCAGCAGGACCAGCCGAAAGACCTGCGCGAAAAAGCGCAGCAGGTCGGTGCCCTGACTGGCCGAGAACCGCTGTTCATCGGTCGAGCCCATGATGATCAGCGCGGGCCAGCGGCCGGGGCCGAGGTTCAGCGGGATCAGCGCCTCGGACCGGATCTGGCGAGGGTCGCCGCCGTGGACCCTTTCGGTGATCGGCGCGGCGCGGCGCAGGATGATGTCATCGCCGCGCGGCGCGCGACGACCGCCCGACAGCATTTCGGCAATGGTCCCTTCGGGGACGACCTGCAAGCCGTTGCCCAGACCTTCGGGCGTGGCGGCGGTGCCGGTTTCAAACAGCAGCCGCAGGGTTTCGACCCGCAGGATCGGCGCGACACTGGCCTGAAGCCCTTCGACAAAGGACGGGAAATCATCCGGTTCCAGCAGCGCCAGCACGGCACGATGGACGGTGTTCATGCCCGACTGGTTGTCATAGGCCGCCGAGATCACCGATTCATGCGCGCTTTCCAGCCGGTTCAGCCGATCTTCCAGCGCCTGCATGGCACGGCCCCGGATGTCGATGACATTGTCGCCGACCTCGGTGTCGCGGGCGCCGATCAGGGCGCGCATCAGGTCGCGGTCGCCCAGAATCAGTTCCGGCCGCGCCAGCAGCGCCGCGCGGGTGGCGCCATCCAGCGCGCCATCGGGTGCCCCGTCGGGCGCGGCGGTGGTCGCGGCGGTGGTCGCCGCGCCTTCGGTCTGGTCGGCAGGCGCCTTCGGCCCGGACATCAGACGATCTTCTGGCCGGTCTTGGCCCAGTCCTTGTTGAACTGGTCCAGCCCCTTGTCGGTCAGGACATGGTTCACCATCGACTTGATGACGGCGGGAGGTGCGGTGATGACGTCCGCACCGATGCGGGCGGCGTCCGTGATATGGTTCACCGACCGGATCGAGGCCGCGAGGATTTCGGTGTTCCAGTCGTAATTGTCGTAGATTTCGCGGATCTGGGCGATCAGTTCCATCCCGTCCAGATTGATGTCGTCCAGACGCCCGATGAAGGGGCTGATGAAGGTCGCGCCCGCCTTGGCCGCCAGAATCGCCTGAGCAGCCGAAAAACACAGCGTCACATTGACCATATGGCCCTCGCCCGACAGGACCTTGCAGGCTTTCAGCCCGTCCCAGGTCAGCGGCACCTTGACCGTGATGTTGTCGGCGATCTTTGCCAGGTGGCGGCCTTCGGTGATCATGCCTTCGGCGTCATTGGCGACGACCTCGGCGCTGACCGGGCCTGCGACCATCTCGCAGATCTCGCGGGTGACTTCCTCGATGTTGCGGCCCGATTTCAGGATCAGCGACGGGTTCGTCGTCACCCCGTCCACCATGCCCAGATCGTTCAGCTCGCGGATGGCGTCGACATCGGCGGAATCGACAAAGAATTTCATGCTGGATCGCCTTCGTGTTTGCAGAAAATGCGTGTTTGCGGGATTTGCGACAGCTTTAGCGCATAACAGCGCGCGGGTGAAGGCCCGCAGAGGCGGGGCAACGGGCGAGACTTGCCGATGGCCAGCGCGACAGATAGCCTGATGCGCGATCAAAAGGTGGCCAAGGCTGCCCGCTGAAAAGGGGGATGGACAATGGAACAGATGGCGGCGCCCGACATGCTGGACGCGTTGACGGCCTTCGTCGGTGCGGGATTCCTGTCGCTTTATGTGCCCTTTCCCTTGATCGTGCTGGGTGTCAGCCCTTATCTGCTGCTGACATCCGCGCCGTTTTGATGGCATGTCCCGCGGTTCCTGACCCTGCGGTGACAGAAATTTTTGCCCCGTTATATTTTGCACTGTCATTTTTTGCCCCGTCATTAAGGATATCGCCGCCATGCTTGTCAGCCTGATCCCGGGCCTGTTCGCCATTGGATTTCTGTCGCAGCCTGCTGCTGTCTTTGGCACCTTTGGGCTTGCGGCGCTGGCGCATGGCATGTTTGGCGCGACCTTGCCCTGAATGGCAGGTCTTTGAATGACGCAACCGCCGCTTTTCTATTCCCACGGCGCCCGGATCGCGGTCCTGACCGGCGAACCCGTCGGCATGCTGGACTATCTGGTCCCCGAGGGCGGCGTCAGGCTGGGCCAGCTTGTCATCGTGCCGCTTGGCCCGCGCCGGGTGATGGGCGCGGTCTGGGGCGAGGGGCTGGGCGGCTTTGACGCGGCGCGGCTGCGCCCCGTCGCCCGGCTGGTCGAGGCAGAGCCGCTGACCCCGGAAATGATCGAATTCCTGACCCGGATGGGGGAATATACGCTGACGCCGCTGCCGCTGATGCTGCGCATGGCGACGCGCGCGCCCGATCTGGATCAGCCGCCCGCCGCGCGCCGCGTCATCCATCGCGCAGGTCCGCCGCCGACCCGCATGACCGAACCGCGCGCGGCCGTCCTGCGCGTGCTGGACGATCACGGCGGGGCGGGTTTCGCGCCATCCGAACTGGCGCAACTGGCGGGCGTCGGGACCGGCGTCGTCGCGGGGCTGGTCAAGGCGGGCACGCTGGCGGAGTCGTTGGCGCCCCGCGATGCGCCTTATCCCCGGCTGGACCCCCATCTGCCGGGAAAACCCCTGGCACATGATCAGTCGGAGGCCGCCCAAGCCTTGCGCGCCGCCCTGTCGCGGCCCGGCTATGGTACGACCATGCTGCGCGGCGTCACCGGATCGGGCAAGACCGAGGTCTATCTGGAGGCCGTCGCCGAATGCCTGCGCCGGGGCCGTCAGGCGCTGGTGCTGCTGCCGGAAATCGCGCTGTCCACCGAGTTTCTGGACCGGGTCGAGGTGCGTTTCGGCGCGCGCCCCGGCGAATGGCATTCCGGCATCAGCCGCACGGAACGCCGCCGCTTGTGGCAGATGGCGGGGCAGGGGGGCGTGCAACTGGTGGTCGGCGCGCGCTCGGCCCTGTTCCTGCCGTTCCGCGATCTGGGGCTGATCGTCGTCGATGAGGAACATGACGGATCCTATAAACAGGAAGACGGCGTCTTTTATTCGGCCCGCGACATGGCGGTGCTGCGCGCCCATATCGCGCAGGCGCAGGTGGTGCTGGCTTCGGCCACGCCCTCGGTCGAGACATGGGTGAATGCGCAGGCGGGCAAATACGCCCGCATCGACCTGCGCGCGCGTTACGGCGGGGCGGAACTGCCCGACATGGCGGCGATCGACCTGCGCACGCAGGACCTGCCATCAGGTCGGTGGATCTCGCCGCGTCTGGCGCAGGCGGTGCAGGCGCGGCTGGAACGGGGCGAGCAATCGCTGCTGTTTCTGAACCGGCGCGGCTATGCGCCCGTCACCGTCTGCCGCGCCTGCGGCTAGCAGATCGGTTGCGATCATTGCGACGCGCGCATGGTCGAACACCGTTTCCAGAACCGTCTGGTCTGTCACCAATGCGGCGAGACGAAGCCCATCCCCAAGGCCTGCCCCTCCTGCGGGGTCGAGGACAGGCTGGCCGCCGTCGGACCCGGCGTCGAGCGTCTGGCCGAAGAGGTCGCGGCGCGTTTCCCGGATGCCCGCGCCAGCGTGTTGTCATCCGATCTGTTCAACTCTGCCCGCGCGCTGAAAGAGGCGATTGCCGAAATCGGCGCGGGCGAAACCGATATCATCATCGGCACGCAACTGGTCGCCAAGGGTCACAACTTTCCGCGCCTGACGCTGGTCGGGGTGATCGACGCAGACCTTGGGCTGCAAGGCGCCGACCTGCGCGCCGCCGAGCGCAGTTTCCAGCTGATGCGGCAGGTCGCGGGACGCGCGGGGCGCGAAGGCGACGGCGCGCGCGGGGTGGCGCTGTTGCAGACCCACCAGCCCGAACATCCGGTGATCCGCGCCATCCTGTCGGGCGATGACGAAGAATTCTGGGATGCCGAGGCCTTGATGCGGCGCGGTGCGGGCATGCCGCCCTATGGCCGTCTGGCCGGGATCATCCTGTCCCATCCCGACCTGCCCGTGGTCGAGGATCACGCCCGCAACATGGCGCGGCGCACCGATCCCCTGCGCCATGCGGGGATCGAGCTTTTCGGCCCCGCCCCCGCCCCCATCGCCCGCGTCCGGGGCCGTTTCCGTATCCGCATGCTGCTGAAGGCGCCGCGTCAGGCGCCGATGCAGGGGGCGATTTCGGCATGGCTGGCGCAATGGCCGAAACTGCCGGCAAACCTGCGGCTGTCGGTCGATATCGACCCGCAAAGTTTCCTTTGACGCGAAAGGGGCGCGGGTTCCGACCCTGATTGCGGGCCCTTGTCGTGGGGGCGGCGCTGCATTGCCGTCCCGGCGTTTTGTCTGACTGATTGGCCCCCAATGCCTCAAGAGCGAATGCCCCAGGACCGGATTTTGCAGCCCGACGTGAATGTTCTGTGCGAAATCGCGATCGCGCTGGAAAAACGCGATGCCGCCGTCGCCCGGGCGCTGATGTCGGTCGCCCATGCACATCGTCCCCAGGGGCCGGTGATTTCGCGCAAGATGCAGGAATACCGGCAGCGGAAACTGGCGGCCCCGGATATCGGCACGGCCTGCTTCGGCGCGGCGCAGATGTTGCGCGGCGACATGGCGGCGTTGTCGAAATTCCTGCCCGTCGCGCGCAAACTGGTCGCCGACCCCGCCGTGGCGGATCGGTTCGAGCGCAAATTCGGACTGGTTGCCGGGATCGCCCAGACCCTGAACGAATTGCGCGCCCAGAACGATATCCTGCGCGCCAAGCTGAACGAGATTCACAAGGCGCTGTGTTATTCCGACGTCTTCAGGGTGCGGGAAATCGACGATCCGGCGGGCCGGGTCAGCCCGGTCGAGGTGATGGATCGCGGGTCCCCCGATACGGTCCTGGCTTTTGGCGGGATGCTGACGCGGCTGTCGATGCCGACCAAGGAATTCTTTGGCTCTCTGGTCCGGCGCGGGGCCAATGTCATCTTCGTCAAGGATTTCCAGCAATGCTGGTATCTGAACGGGCTGATGGGCCTGACTTCGGGGCTTGACGATACGGTGGACCACCTGCGTTCCCGCATCCCGGCCAGCACCCGCACCTGACCTGTCTGGGCACATCCGCCGGGGGCTATGCGGCGATCCGCTTTGGCGTGGCACTGGGGGCCAGAAAGGTCACGGCCTTTTCGCCGCAGACCGATATCACGGATGAGGTGGTGGCGCGGTTCAAGTCGCCGGATACCCGTGTGTCGGAATTCGACACGGCCGCGGGCGGGCTGGACCTGCGGCTGTTTCTGGAACAGGCGGGCGGGCGGCTTCCCGATATCGCCATCCATTACGGCAAGGGCAATCCCGCCGACAGGGCGGCAGCCGAACGGCTGCAAGGCCATGTGCGGCTGTGCCCGCATGACACGACCACCCATGCGATTGCGCAATACATGAAGGAAAAAGGGCTGCTCGACCGCGCGCTGGCGGCCCATCTGGGCGGCGCCTGGCCGATCCCGGTCGGGGTCCGGGTTTCCTTGCGGCCGACCTGATTGTAAGTTCGCAAACGGGTCGGCAGGGGGACGAACCGGTCCCGGATAGCGCGCTGCGGTTTTCGGTTCCGCTGTTCCGGCCCCGGATGCTGGCCCCTTCCGGTCCGGCATACGCCCCTCTGGCGGCCGTATCGTCACGCAGCAGGAAAGGACGCGCATGACCAGTTCACCCGCCTTTTCTTCCACGGCCTTTTCCGGCGCCGCCGCGACCCGCTATGCCGATGCGCCGCCCCGGCAGGTGCCGGGGTTTCACGATCTGCACCGGATGATCCGGCTGCTGCTGGCCGAAACGCTGCCGCCCGATGCGCGGTTGTTGATCCTTGGCGCGGGCGGCGGGCTGGAGATGAAATCGCTGGCCGAGGCGCAGCCGGGCTGGCATTTCGACGGCGTCGATCCTTCGGCGGATATGTTGCAGATCGCGCGCCAGACCGTCGGGCCGCTGGCCGGACGGATGGGCTTTCATCAGGGTTATGTTCAGGACGCGCCCGCTGGTCCCTTCGACGCGGCGACGGCGCTGCTGACCTTTCATTTCATCCCGCTGGCGCAACGGGTCGCGACCCTGCGCCAGTTGCACCGGCGGCTGAAACCCGGCGCGCCGCTGGTGCTGGTCCACATCAGTTTCCCGCAGGACGAACCTGCGCGGTCGCAGTGGATCGCCCGGCATGTCGCCTTTGGCGCGGCGGATGATGCCGATCCGGCGCGGCTGGAACAGTCGCGACAGGCCATCGCCGCGCGCCTGACGATCCTGCCCCCCGAACAGGAAGAGGCGCATCTGCGCGCGGCGGGGTTTCGCGATGTCAGCTTGTTTTACGCGGCTTTCAGCCTGCGCGGCTGGATCGCCTGCGCCGATTGATCATTCGGCCCATTCGATATCCGTGGTGAAGGCGATGGTCAGCCAGCGGTCGGGGCCTTCGCCGCCGATCAGCAGGCCGATTTCGTCGCGGATGCGGTCCCAGTCCTCCAGCGGGCGGGGGGACTGGCCGCGCGGGACGATAAAGAACAGCTCGATCTGGCGGCCGCGCCCGACGCGGGCGACATAGGCGCGATATCCCATGAAACCATAGCGGGCGACGACCTGCGCCGCGACCTCGTCGACCTGCGCCTTCAGCCCTGCGGGGGTCACCAGCAGGATATCGGCCAGCGCCTGACGCACGGTCGGGACCGGCATGGGCAGGACCGCGATGCAGACGATGGCCAGCGCGGCGGGGTCGACATAGGGCGACAGCCATTCCAGTCGTGTCCCCTGAATCGCCCAGCCAAAGACAAAGGCGACCAGCAGCGCCCCGGTCAGCGCCGCCGAAACCATCCAAGCCTTGGCATCCAGCGCCAGAAAGCCCGATTTGATCCGCCGGTTCTGTTGCGTGTCATAGGTCGCCATGCCGACCGCTGCGACCAGCGTGACCGCTGCATAGGCGATGGCCAGATCAAAGGACAGCACCCGCCCCCCCGACATCCAGGCTGCCGATGGCGGTGATCAGCGCATAGATCGCCGCCCCCATCAGCATCACGCCGCTGAGGCCCAGCACCATCGGCTCCAGATGCCAGAAGCCCATGGTGAAATGCCGCGCCAGCTTGGCCCGGCTGGCCTCGGCCATGGATGAGGTGATCAGCCGCGACACGATCAGCGCCAGCACCGTCATCGAGGCATCCATCAGCGAATAGACCCCGTCAAAGACGATCGAGGCCGACCCCGCCAGCAGACCGAAACCCACGCCGACCCCGGCCAGCACAAAGGTCACGATGATCGAAATCCGCAGGATGTCCTGTTCGCTGCGCATGATGGTTCCTTTCCGCGACGTGCTGGTCCGCGCCATGGGGCCGCGACACGGGTCCGGGGCGTCGCCAGCCACCCGCGCAGGATGCCCGCTACAGCCCCTGCCTGTCCAGCAGATCGCCCAGCAGACCGGCCAGACGTCCGGCCCATTCCTCTTGCCCGGATTCGTCGCGGATCAGGTCGTTGCGGATCTCGATCAGGACATTCGGCCGGCCCTGCGCCAGCGCATGCCGGTCGATGGAATCGCCGTCGAGATGGCCGGAATAGGGTTCGTTGTCGCCGGTGATCCAACCCCGGTCGCGGCAGGCCTGCACGACCGGCGGCCCTAGCCTTTCGTCGCGATGCGAATACAGGATGCCGACCTGCCGGGGCCAGGGCGGGCGTCCGCGCAACTGCGGGGTAAAGCTGTGGATGGCGCAGATCGCCCGGTCGGGCCGGGCACCCGCCAGCCGCGCCAGCGCGGCGTGATAGGGGTGGTAAAGCAGGTCCAGCCGCTGCTGCCGCCCGGCATCGTCCAGCGCGCGATTGGCCGGGATGACGGTGCCGTCATAGATGCGCATCAGCAGGGTCGGGTCATCCTCGCCCCGGTTCGGGTCGATGACGAGGCGCGAGAAATTCGACAGGATCGCCGGGGCATCCAGCCTTTCGGCCAGCCTGACCGACAGCCCCGCCGCACCGACATCATAGGCGATATGGCGGGCCATATCCTCGGGCGCGATGCCCAGATCGCCCGCGGATTGCCCGGTCGTGACAAAGGCGGGCACATGGTTCGCGGCATGGTCGCAGGTGACCAGCCAGCGCGACGGCCGATCCTCGCCATGGATAAAGAAGGGACGGTCTGTCATGATCCTTTCGCGACTTGCTGGCAACTTTTACCCCCGGGGCTCTGATGCACCAGTTGCCGCAGGCGTTGCAATGGGCCATAGAGACGACGTGATAGCGCAAACATGCCCCGATACCGGAAAGCAGGAGGTTCTGACAGATGAGACGGCACCGCAAGGTCAAGATCGTGGCGACACTTGGACCCGCCTCAAGCGATTACGAAACGATCAAGGCCCTGTTCGAGGCCGGCGCGGATGTCTTTCGCCTGAACATGAGCCACGGCACCCATGACGAACAGCGCGCCCGTTTCGACATCATCCGCCGGATCGAGGCCGAACTGGACCGCCCCATCGCGGTTCTGGCCGATCTTCAGGGGCCGAAACTGCGCGTCGGTGTCTTTGACGGTGACGCCCATGACCTGAAGGAAGGCGATGCCTTCCGCTTCGATCTGGACCCGGCGCCCGGCGATGCGGGGCGGGTGCAACTGCCCCATCCCGAAATCTTTGCCGCGCTGGAAGCGGGCGCGAACCTGCTGGTCAATGACGGCAAGATCCGCCTGCGGGTGGATGAATGCGGCCCCGATTTCGCGAATTGCACCGTGACCGTCGGCGGCACGATTTCCAACCGCAAGGGCGTGAACGTCCCCGATGTGGTGTTGCCGCTGGCCGCGCTGTCCGACAAGGACCGCGGCGATCTGGAATTCGCCTGCCAACTGGGTGTCGACTGGCTGGCCCTGTCCTTTGTCCAGCGCCCCGAGGACGTGACCGAGGCGCGCGAACTGGCGCGCGGCCGGGCCGCGATCCTGTCGAAAATCGAAAAGCCCGCCGCCGTGCGCGCCTTTGCCGAAATCCTGAAAGTCTCGGACGGGATCATGGTGGCGCGGGGCGATCTGGGCGTGGAACTGCCCGTCCATTCGGTGCCGCCGATCCAGAAACGTCTGGTCCGGGGCTGCCGCGCGGCGGCCAAGCCGGTGATCGTCGCGACCCAGATGCTGGAATCGATGATCGAAAGCCCGATGCCGACCCGCGCCGAGGTGTCCGACGTCGCAACCGCGATCTACGAAGGCACCGATGCCGTCATGCTGTCGGCCGAAAGCGCCGCCGGGGCCCGGCCAGTCGAGGCGGTGGCGACCATGGACAGTGTCGCCCGTTCCGTCGAAAGCGATCCCACCTACCGCGAGGTGATCGAGGCGTCGCGCATCGTCAAACGCGAAACCGTCGCCGATGCCATCGTCGGCGCCGCGCGCGAGGTCGCCGAAACCACCGATATCACCGCGATCTGCGCCTTTACCCAATCGGGAACGACCGTGCGCCTGACCGCGCGCGAACGCCCCCGCGTGCCGATCATCGCCATGTGCCACGAGGAAACCATCCTGCGCCAGCTGTGCCTGATCTGGGGCGCCCATTGCGTGCGCACCCCGGAACTGGACCGGTTCAAGCAGGCCGTGGTCAATGCGACCGCGGCGGCGCGCAAATTCGGTTTCGCCAATGAAACGCAGCAGATCGCGGTCATCGCGGGCGTGCCCTTCAAGACCTCGGGGTCGACCAACATCCTGCGGGTGGCGCCCTGCGACGAACGCTTGATCTACCGCTCCGACCCGGAATAAACAGCGCGCACAAGGGCCGGATTGGGCCAGATCAGGAGAGGCATATGATCGAGCTGCTGCTGTTGGGCGGGTCCGCCCTTTGCGTGATTTCCGTCATCATGGCGGTGGTCGCCGTCGCGCAGACGCGCGCGCCGCGCGGTGCGGCCATTGCACTGATGCTGGGCATTATCGCGCTGGCGGTCGCCGCGAAAACCGATCCGGCAGCGGTCAATCCCGACAATGTCCTGAACACCTGGCAGCGCATGATCCGGGGCGAACTGACCCTGCGCGGCCCGATCGACCCGACCCCTGTGGACCCGGTGCCTGTGGACCCGGTGTCGTCGCAGCCGCATGCGACCCCGGCGGATGGCGGGGCGGCGCAGTAACCGCTTGCATTCCCGCGCGGCCCCGTTTACAGGCAGCGTCTCAATTCCCGCGCGTCCGGCCAATGGCATTGCCGAGTCGCGCGTTCACTCTGACCGCAAGGAGAGTAAAATGCCGAAGATGAAGACCAAAGCGGCCGCGAAAAAGCGGTTCTCTTTCACGGCCTCGGGCAAGGTCAAGGCTGGCCCCGCAGGCAAGCGCCACGGCATGATCAAGCGCTCGACGAAATTCATCCGCGACGTGACCGGGACCATGATCCTGTCCGATGCGGACGCGAAGATCGTCAAGAAATACATGCCTTATAACCGCTAAGGAGAACCGGACATGGCACGAGTCAAATCGGGTAAGGTGACCCACGCCCGCCACAAGAAGGTCATCGACGCGGCGAAAGGCTATTACGGCGCCCGCTCGCGTAACTTCCGCACTGCAACGCAAGCCGTTGACAAGGCGAACCAATATGCAACCCGCGACCGCAAGACGCGCAAGCGCAATTTCCGCGCGCTGTGGATCCAGCGGATCAACGCGGCGGTCCGCGCCATCGACCCGGCGCTGACCTATTCGCGTTTCATCGCCGCGCTGACCAAAGCCGGGATCGAGGTTGACCGCAAGGTTCTGGCCGATCTGGCCATCCACGAACCCGAAGCCTTTGCCGCCGTCGTCGAAAAGGCGAAAGCCGCCGCCTGATCGCGGGGCACCCGGATCGCCGGAAGGCTTGATCCGGGGCGGCAAGTCCGGAACAATGAAACCCGCGCCCCCTTGGCGCGGGTTTTTCATTATGCCTTTGGACCAGAACCCCATTTCCGCCTATCCGCCGCGCGTGGCGCTGAACACGCGCGTCATGGGCGTCATCGGCAGCGCCCGCACGGCGCGGCGCAACATTCTGGAATTGCTGCCCGAAATCGCCACGCGGCAGTTGATGGTGTCGGGGCGGACGGGCTTGCGCTGGCATATGGTCATGGACCCCGCCGCGCTGCGCCGGATCTTCAAGGACAATCTGCAGAACTACCCCCGATCCGAGGTGACGCGGCTGATTCTGGAGCCTGCCATCGGCCAGTCGATGTTCGTGGCCGAAGGCGCGAACTGGCGCTGGCAGCGTCTGGCCGCCGCGCCCGCCTTTGCGCAGCGCAACATTCAGGCGCTGGCCCCGGTCATGTCGGCGGCGGCTGCGGCGGGCGTGCGCCGGCTGGAAGCTGCGACCGGGCCGATCAATGCGCTGGATGAAATGATCGCCGCGACATTCGAGGTGATTTCCGATGTGACCTTTTCCGGCGGTGCGGGGCTGGAACGCAGATCGGTCCACCGCGCGATTGAAACCTATACGGCCGGGACGGCGAAGCTGTCGGTGCTGGATGTGCTGGGCGCGCCCAGATGGGTGCCGCGCCCGGTCAGGATGTTTTCGGGGCGCCAGATCCGCGACCTGAAATCCATCTCGGACGCGATCATCGACGACCGCCGCCGCACCGGCCCGCATCCCGTGCCCGATCTGCTGGACCTGTTGCAGGCGGGCGTGGACCCCGAAACCGGCCGGACCATGACCACGGCGGAATTGCGCGACAACCTGCTGACCTTCATCGTCGCGGGCCATGAAACCACGGCGCTGTCGATGGCATGGGCGCTGTATCTGTGCGCCTTCGACCCCGCCGTTCAGGACCGCGCCGCAGCCGAGGCGCGCGCGGTTCTGGGCGACCGTATCGCCGGGGCGGGGGATGTGGCCAAACTGCCCTATATCCGCCAGATCATTGACGAATCCCTGCGCCTCTATCCCCCGGCGGGGATGGTCACCCGCACCGCCCGCGCCCCTGACCGGCTGGCGGGGCGCGACATCCGCAAGGGCGATACGGTGATGATCCCCTTCTATGCGCTGCACCGCAATCATGTGCTGTGGGACGACCCCGACCGTTTCGACCCCGACCGCTTCGCGCCGGGGATCACCCGCGACCGCTTTGCCTTCCTGCCCTTTGGTGCGGGGCCGCGCATCTGCATCGGCGCCGGTTTCGCCGTGCAAGAGGCGGTGATCATTCTGGCATCGCTGCTGGCGCGCTACCGTTTCGCGACGACCGACCGGCACCCGCAGCCGCGCATGATCGTCACCCTGCGCCCGCATGGCGGGGTCTGGCTGACCGTTTCGCCGCGCTGAGTTGCCATTTTGCGCGCGACGGGTCGGGTTGTGCGGACATCAACCAGAGGCCAGACATGATCGTCATCTATCACAAACCGACCTGCTCGACCTCGCGCAAGGTATTGGAACTGCTGCGCGATCAGGGTGCGGACCCTATCGTCATCGATTATGCCCGCGCAGGCTGGAGCCGCGCGCAACTGCTGGGCCTGTTCGCCGCCGCCGATGTGACGCCCACACAGGCGCTGCGCGTCGAGGGCACCGACGCCGCCGAACGCGGGCTGGTCGGCGCCGATGATGACGCGATTCTGGCGGCGATGGTCGAAAACCCGGCTCTGGTCGAACGCCCCTTTGTCGCGGGGCCGGGGGGCGTGCGGCTGTGCCGGCCGGTCGAACTGGCCTTGCAGGTTCTGACCCGCTGAGCCCCAAAGGCTTCCCTGTCGCCCCCCTGCGTGCTAATTCCCGCGCCAGAACCGCAAGGAAGCCCGCCCATGTCCGATATCGATACCCTCCGCTCGACCTATCTTGACCGCATCGCGACCGCCGCCGACGGCGACGCGCTGGAACAGGTGCGCACGGCCGCGCTTGGCAAAAAGGGCGAAATCAGCGGCAGGATGAAGGAGTTGGGCCGCATGACCCCCGAGGAGCGCCAGACCACCGGCGCCGCCCTGAACCGGCTCAAGGACGAAATCGACGCCGCCCTGCGCGCCCGTAAACAGGGGATGGAGGACGCGGCGCTGGACGCCCGCCTGCGCGAGGAATGGCTGGACGTGACCCTGCCGGGCCGTCCGCGCGGGCGAGAGTCCATCCACCCCGTCAGCCAGGTGACCGAGGAAATCACCGCGATCTTCGCCGATATGGGCTTTGCCGTGGCCGAAGGCCCGCAGGTCGAAAGCGACTGGTATAATTTCGACGCGCTGAACATCCCGCCGGAACACCCGGCGCGTCAGGAACATGACACCTTCTTCATGGCCCGCGCGGATGGTGACACCCGCCCGCCGCATGTGTTGCGCACCCATACCTCGCCGGTGCAGGTCCGCGCGATGGAAACCACCGGCGCGCCGATCCGCGTGATCTGTCCGGGCCGCGTCTATCGCATGGACATGGACCAGACCCACACCCCGATGTTCCATCAGGTCGAGGGGCTGGCCATCGGCAAGGACATTTCCATGGCGAACCTGAAATGGACGCTGGAAGAATTCTGCCGCGCCTTTTTCGAGGTGGACGACGTCGAACTGCGTTTCCGCGCCAGCCATTTCCCGTTCACCGAGCCGTCCGCCGAGGTCGATATCCGCTGTTCCTGGGAAGGCGGCAAGCTGTCGATCGGGCAGGGCGACAGCTGGCTGGAAATCCTGGGCTCCGGCATGGTCCACCCCAAGGTCCTGCGCGCCGGAGGCATCGACCCCGACACATGGCAGGGCTTTGCCTTCGGCATGGGCATCGACCGGGTGGCCATGCTGAAATACGGCATCCCCGACCTGCGCGCCTTCTTTGAAAGCGATCTGCGCTGGCTGCGTCATTACGGCTTTGCGGCGGGCGATGTGCCGGGCGTGGCGGGTGGGTTGAGCAGGTAGCGGCGGCGAATTGGCACACCCGACCGTAACGGAGGTCGCAGGGGTCTTGTCGGCCGTCGCCAATGTTGGCTCGTTTCTTTTGCTTGGGGTCAGCGCCTGGATCGCATGGAGCCAACTTAGGTCTTGGAAGCAGCAGGCGGTTTATCGGAGACGCTCAGAGGTGTCCGAGCGAGCGCTTATCGTATTGGTCAAGGTGGATGATGCCTTGCGATCAGTCAGAAGCCGTCACGATCGTATCGCAAATCAGGGCCAGGGCGTTGCGGAAATGGAGCGCACCATCCTCCAAAGACGCTATGACCGACTTAGGCTCAGGACCCATTGATTTCCGACTGGCGGCGTGATTCACGGTTCGAAAAGCGAGCGGTGACCATGTCTGATCTTTTTTGGTTGACGGACGCGCAGATGGCGCGTCTTGAGCCTTTCTTCCCCAAGTCCCACGGCAAGCCTCGCGTCGATGATCGACGCGTGTTAAGCGGGATTATCTTCATCAATCGCAATGGCTTACGGTGGCGCGATGCCCCGGCAGCCTATGGCCCGCACAAGACACTATACAACCGTTGGAAGCGGTGGAGCGACAAGGGCATCTTTGCCCAAATGATGGCGGGTCTGGCGGCCGGGCACGGCGAAGAGAAGACCGTGATGATCGACGCCACTTACCTGAAGGCCCACCGCACCGCGACCAGCATGGGCGTGAAAAAGGGGGCGTGGGCGCCTGATTGGTCGCACCAAGGGCGGCATGAACACCAAGTTGCACGCCATCTGCGACAGCCAGGGCGCCCCCTCAACCTGTTCGTCACTGCCGGACAGGTCAGCGATTACATCGGCGCGCGGGCATTGCTGAGCAGCCTGCCGGATGTCGATTGGCTGCTCGGGGATCGCGGCTATGACGCCGACTGGTTCAGAGAAGCGTTGAAAGACAAAGGGATACGCGCCTGCATCCCAGGCCGGAAGCAGCGGAAGAAAACCGTCAAGTACGACAAGCGCCGGTACAAACGGCGCAACCGGATCGAGATCATGTTCGGCAGGCTCAAGGATTGGAGGCGTGTGGCGACCCGGTACGACCGTTGCCCCAAGGTATTCTTGTCAGCAATCGCACTTGCTGCCCTCGTCATCTACTGGCTTTGAAACTCAATGAGTCCAGACCCTAGGGACAGTAATGCGCTATTTGATGAGTTTCACGAGTGCCAGGTGATGGTGTCCTTGTTCGTCAACGATACCGATCTGGATCGAGCATTTGATGAAATTTTTGATATTCGCAGACAAATTGTCGACGCTCTGCAGTCAGACTTTGCTGCGCCAGAGGACTTCGGTCCGGAATGTCGGATGATTTATGTAGGGTCATATTCGGAAGACGACACCGTTGGGCTACGTCAGGCCAAAGCCGTCGAGCAAATCAAAAAAAAGCTGCGCCTTTTTGTCCGATATGAAGCATCAGAGGCTTGAGGCTTTGGTTGAGCAATCACAACACATCGCTAGCCGCAGTTCCTGGGGGTGCGGCTTTGCACACTGCGCCTGAACCTGCCGAAGACGCCGATTCCTACCGCAAATCCGACCCCAACCTGCGGCGGATTTCGTCCTGATCGTCGCGGATCATGCCGGGGATCAGGAAAATGTCGATCACGACCCAGACCGTCACCAGCGCGACCAGCGGCCAGCCGATCAGGATCGGCGCGGTCAGCCAGCCCAGGCCCCACATCGCCAGCATCAGGAAACCGCTCAGCCAGCGGCCCAGATACATGCGATGCACGCCGCAGCCCCACAGCAGGAACAGCAGGACATAGGCAACCAGCGCCGAACGGGTTTCATTCGTGACGCGTTGTTCGATCAGCAATTCCTTGTTCGTGTCGATCAATCCGGTGTCCCTCATGCGTGCCGGGGCGCGAAACCGCCCCTTGATTCACATAGGGCGAAGGCGCGCGGGAACAAGCCGCGCACCCTACCAATCCCGCGCGCCATGGTTTAGGAACCCTTCCAAACCTGACGGAGCCAATCCATGAAATTCACCCTCTCCTGGCTCAAAGAGCATCTTGATACCGACGCCACGCTGGACCAGATCACCGAGGCGCTGACCGATCTTGGCCTTGAGGTCGAAGAGGTCGCGAACCCCGCCGCGCGGCTGGCCTCGTTCACGCTGGCGGAGGTCACCCATGCCGAACAGCATCCCGATGCTGACCGCTTGCGCGTCTGCCGCGTGATGACGGATGAGGGCGAAAAGCAGATCGTCTGCGGCGCGCCGAACGCGCGCGAAGGCATCACCGTCGTGCTGGCCAAGCCCGGCGATTATGTGCCGGGGCTGGATGTGACGCTTGGCGTGGGCAAGATCCGCGGCATCGAAAGCCACGGCATGATGGCATCCGAACGCGAACTTGAACTGTCGGACGAACATGACGGCATCATCGAACTGCCCTCGGGTCAGGTCGGCGACCGTTTCATCGACTGGCTGGCCGCGAACCGCCCCGAGGCGGTGGACCCGGTCATCGAAATCAAGATCACCCCGAACCGCCCCGATGCGCTTGGCATCCACGGCATCGCCCGCGATCTGGCAGCGCGGGGCCTGGGTGTGCTGAAGCCGGTCGCGCCAGTGAAGGTGCCGGGGCAGTTTGTCTCGCCCATCAAGGTGGTGATCGACGCGGCGGTCGCGGGCAAGGCGCCGTTCTTCAGCGGCCGGGTGATCCGGGGCGTGAAAAATGGCCCTTCGCCGGAATGGCTGCAAAAGCGGCTGCGCGCGATTGGCCTGCGCCCGATCAATGCGCTGGTCGATGTCACGAATTACTTCACATTCGACTTGAATAGGCCGCTTCATGTCTTTGATACGGCGAAGGTTTCCGGAAACCTGACCGTCCGTGACGCGCGCGATGGCGAAGAGTTGCTGGCGCTGGATGGCAAGACCTATGGCTTTGGCCCCGGCACGATGATCATCGCCGATGACAATGGCCCGGAAAGCATCGCGGGCATCATGGGCGGCGAGCATTCGGGCTGCACCGACGACACCACCGATGTCTTTCTGGAAAGCGCCTATTGGGATCCGATCGCGATCGCGACGGTGGGGCGCGCGCTGAAAATCAGCTCGGATGCGCGCTATCGGTTCGAACGCGGTGCCGACCCGGCCTTTACCGAACCGGGGCTGGAACTGGCGACGCAGATGATCCTGGACCTGTGCGGCGGCACCCCGTCCGAGGTCGTGACCGCAGGCGCGGTGCCCGACACCACCCGCAGCTATACGCTGGACCCGGCCCGCGTCATCAGCCTTGTCGGGATGGAGATTGCCGAATCCGAACAGCGCCGCACTTTGCAGGCGCTTGGCTTTCGGCTGGAAGGTGATCAGGCCTTTGTGCCAAGCTGGCGCCCCGATGTTCTGGGCAGCGCCGACCTGATCGAAGAAGTCGCCCGCATCGCCAGCCTGACCAAGTTGCAGGGCCAGCCCCTGCCGCGTCCCGCAGGCCGGTGTGCCCAAACCCGTCCTGACCCCGCAGCAGCGCCGCGAAGGCGCGGCGCGGCGCATGGCGGCGGCGCTTGGCTATAACGAATGCGTCACCTACAGCTTCATCGACCAGCCTGCGGCGGAGTTGTTCGGCGGCGGCACGGATGCGGTGCGCGTCGAAAACCCCATCTCCAGCGAGATGACGCATCTGCGCCCCGACCTGCTGCCCGGTCTGCTGGCGGCGGCGGCGCGCAATCAGGCGCGCGGCTTTGCCGATCTGGCGCTGTTCGAATGCGGGCCGGTTTTCGCGGGCGGCGAGCCGGGCGAACAGGCGCAGGTGCTGACCGGGTTGCTGGTCGGCAATACCGCGCCGCGCGATCCCTTTGCCAGCCGCCGCAAGGTCGATATCTACGACGCCAAGGCCGATGCCGAGGCGATCCTGCAGACCATCGGCGCCCCCGCCAAGGCCCAGATCAACCGCAAGCTGGACGGCTGGTGGCATCCGGGCCGCGCGGGAAATATCGCGCTTGGTCCGAATGTTCTGGCGACTTTCGGTGAAATCCATCCCCGCGTGTCGCGCCATTACGGCATCAAGGGCGCGGCGGTCGCATTCACCATCCGCATCGCCAATGTGCCCCTGCCCAAGGCCAAGGATCCTTCGCGCCCCGCGCTGGTCCTGTCCGATCTGCAGGCGGTCGAGCGCGATTTCGCCTTTGTCGTCGATGCGGGGGTCGAGGCGCTGACGCTGGTCAATGCCGCCGCCGGTGCCGACAAGACGCTGATCGAGCGCGTGACCGTATTCGACCAGTTCACCGGGCTGGAGGGCGGAAAGAAATCCATCGCCATCACCGCCCGCCTGCAACCGCGCGACAAGACCCTGACCGACGCCGATATCGAGGCTGTTTCGGCAAGGATCGTCGAAAAAGGTGTCCGAGGCGAGCGGGCGGCACGCTCGCGCATAAGACGGGCAGCCGGGCAAACCCCGGCCGTCACCTGCAAAAGACACCCCGCCGGACCATCGGGTCTGGCGGGGGCTTTTTTGCTGTCGGGTAGTTTGCCGGGGGGGGGGCTGGCTGCCGGGCGGATCTGGGCACGGGTCAGTATCGCGGCTTTTCAGGCCGAAACGGGTGCGGCGGCTAGAACCACTGTCCCGGCTCCATCAGCCCCAGATCCATCAACTGCTGCGAATTCCAGCGGAAGGGGTGCGAGTTGCGCCAGGTCATGTCGCGGATCACCTGCCGCGAGCCGGGATTGCTGGCCAGCGCCTTGGCCACCCGGAACGAGGTGATCGCGGCGGTCAGGTTGTTGTGCCGAGGGCAGGAATAGGTGTTGTATTCCTCGATATTGAAGCGGTGATCGGGCAGCAGTTTCAGCCCCGGTCTGGTGCGGAAGATCGCGATACGGTCGATGCGGCGGCGGTCCTCGGGCAGGTGTTCCTCGAACCGCCAGCGCAGACCGCCGAAGAAATCGAGCTGTCGGTCCAGAAAGCCGCCCTGACGGTCCTTGCGGCCAAGCGCGTAATAGCCGTTGCGGTCGAACATCGCTTCGGACAGGCTGACGGCATCGGAGAAACGCTGCAGGTCGGGCGCATAGAGGTCGATGACATAGGTCAGCAGCGCGCGGCGGCGTTCCTCGGCATGAAAGGCCAGCATTTCGCTGATGGTGCGGGTTTCCGAAAACGGAAAGAACAGGAATTCCGCATTGTAGCAGTGATACAGCCAGGTATCTTCCGGCACGGTTTCGATCAGCGCATTGACCACCGCGACATGCGCCCCCGCCTGACGGGCGTTGTAGCGCAGGTTGACGACGCGCTCGGCGCTTTCGGGCGGCACGGCGCCGTCGGGGATGGGCTGGGCGGACAGCACCAGCAGCGTCTTGAAACCGCCGCGCAGATGATGGGTCGGGGTTGCGCCGACGGCGGCCCCGTCCTCGACCAGAATGACGGCGATCGGGCCTTTGGCTTCGGACAGCTCGCCGTCGCGCAGATGGCTTTCGAAATCGGGAAACGCGCTCATTCCACGACGGCCCGGACACGGTTCAGCGCGGCGCCCAGCATCGCCGGGCTGCTGGAGGCGCTGTTCAGCAGCGCCTTGAGCGAGGCTTTCTGTTCCGGGGCGATCCGCGCGGCGTCGATCAGGGCTGCGACGCGAACCGGGTCGTAGCCTTCGGCGGTCAGCAGGATCGCGATGGATTCGGGCGTTTCGGCAGGGGCTGTGGGGGCGGCGGCCTCGGCTGCGCGGTCGGCGGCGTCGATGGCCTGCTCGGCGGCCGCCTGCGCCTCGCGGGCGGCATCGCTTTGCGGGGCGGCGACGCTGGCGGCGGCTGCGGCATCGGCCGCGATGGCGGCCGCGTCTGCGGCGGCATCCGCTGCTTCTGTGGCGGGGGTGGTCGCGGCTTCGGGCGCAGCCGTTTCGGACGCTGGCGCCGGGTCGCTGGCGGTCTGCCCGCCGGACGGCCCACCGGTCAGGCGCGCCAGATCGCCCGCCGGACCACAGCCAGAACGCCGGCACAGGCGATGGCAAGAATGACGATGACCAACAGGATTTTGCGCATCTGAGGCTCCGCGACTGGATGGAATGGTGAACCGGATGGCATCTGTATGCCACAGGGGGCGGGGGCGGAAAAGACCATAGGCGGCCCGCCCAATTCGCGCCGGATCGCCGCAAAAGCCGCCTGTCCCGGGGCACCAGCCCCGCAGATCCGGTTGAAATAAGGCGTATCCGCGTTTATCTAGCCACGACAATCCAGACAATCGAAGGAAGACCACCATAGCTCGCAGACCGCACAACGCCCCGCCCGTCCGTGATACCGGACCGCGTGTCAACGACGGGATCAGGGTCCCGGAAATCCGGCTGATCGGCGCAGATGGCGAAAATATCGGTGTCGTGACCCCCGCAAAAGGGATCGAACTGGCGCTTGCCGCGAGGCTCGACCTGGTCGAGATCTCGCCCAATGCCGTGCCCCCGGTCTGCAAGATCATGGATCTTGGCAAGTTCAAATATGAACAGCAAAAGCGCGAAGCCGAGGCCCGCAAGAAGCAGAAGATCATCGAAATCAAGGAAATCAAGTTCCGTCCCGGCACGGATAGCCATGATTACGATGTGAAAATGCGTTCGGTGATGAAATTCCTGGGCGAAGGCGACAAGGTCAAGGTGACCCTGCGTTTCCGTGGTCGTGAAATGGCCCACCAGCAGTTGGGGATCGAGCTTTTGCACCGTGTCGCCGCAGATGTCGGCGAGGCGGGCAAGGTCGAATCCATGCCCAAGCTGGAAGGCCGGCAGATGGTCATGATGATCGCCCCCAAATAAGGGGGCGTGACGGGCATGGCGGGCCGGATCCGCGGTCCGCAAGGGGGGCGTCCGGTCTTGCGCGTTGAAATCAAGGTTCTCGATCCCCGTCTGCATGAATGGGGCCTGCCGTCCTATCAGACGGCGGGAGCGTCCGCGATCGACCTGATCGCCTGTATCGACGGCGATCTGCTGATCCGGCCACAGGCGCCCGCCGTGCTGATCCCGTCGGGGATCGCGCTGTTTTGCGACACGGCGGGGATTGCGGGGCTGGTGCTGCCGCGTTCCGGTCTGGGCCATAAGAAGGGGCTGGTGATGGGCAATTCGGTCGGGCTGATCGATTCGGATTACACCGGCCAGATCCAGATCAGCGCATGGAACCGCAACCCTCCGGGCTCTGATCCGATCCTGATCCGTTCGGGCGAACGCATCGCCCAGATGATGTTCGTCCCGGTCCTGCATCCCGAATTTGCGCTGGTGCAGGCGTTTTCAGGCGAAACCGACCGGGGCGGCGGCAGCTTTGGCTCGACCGGCAGCTAGGCCGATGCGGGTCGGGCCATGATCTTTATCCTTCTGTTCATGGCGTTATGGGCCGGTCTGGTCTTTTTCGGGGTCGGGCCGATGCGGCGGTTTGCCGTGCTGGCCGCGCTGTGGCTGGCCGGGGTCTGGGTGCCGCGCTGATGCCCGGCGGTGCTCTGGGCGACATGCGGCACTGGCTGATCCTGGGCGTGATTGCCGCGTTGGTCATGGGCTATCGGGGCGTCCTGTCGCGGCTGTCCCGCAGGGCGGTTTCGGGGCCTGCGCCCGGCATGGTCGGCGCGGTTGCGGTGCCGGAACCTGTGGGCAACGCGATTTCGGATGACGAGCTTGACCGCTATGCCCGCCATATCGTGCTGCGCGAAATCGGTGGGCCGGGGCAGCAAAAGCTGCGCAATGCGCGGGTGCTGATCGTCGGCGCGGGGGCGCTTGGCGCGCCGGTGGCGCTGTATCTGGCGGCGGCAGGTGTCGGGCGGATCACGATTGCCGATGATGACCGCGTGTCGCTGTCGAACCTGCAGCGGCAGGTGATCTATGGGGGCGGCGATATCGGCCAGCCCAAGGTTCACGCCGCCGCCCGCCGTCTGGCCGATCTGAACCCGCATGTGCAGGTGACGCCGCTGCCGCGCCGCATCACGGCGGATGATGTCGCGCTGATTCGTGGCTTTGATCTGGTGCTGGACGGCACCGACAGTTTTCGTTCGCGTCAGGCCGTCAACCGGGCCTGCACGGGGGCAGGGGTGGCGCTGGTCGGCGGCTCGATCGCGCAATGGGAAGGGCAGTTGTCGGTCTGGGATCCGGTCCATGACGCGCCCTGCACGGCCTGCATCTTTCCCGACGAACCCGCGCCGGGCCTGGCCCCGTCCTGTGCCGAGGCGGGGGTCGTCGGCGCCTTGCCCGGCGTCATCGGCAGCCTGATGGCGCTGGAGGCGATCAAGCTGATTACCGGCGCCGGATCGGTCGCGCGTGGGCGGCTGCTGATCCTTGATGGCTTGTGGGGCGAAACCCGCAGCATCGCGATCCGCCGCAACCCTGATTGCCCGGTCTGCGGCAGTCGCGGCTGACGGCCACCCTTGCGTCGGGCGTGGCGCGGGTTACATCCTGTCCAAGGTGGCCCGTGATGGCGTCCAGGCGAAAGGAATGCGATGAACCCCGAACTGACCCAGTGGAGCGGCCCGCACGGGCTGCCGCGTTTCGATCTGATCCAGGACAGCGATTTCGCCCCCGCCTTTGACCAATGCCTTGCCGATGCGGCCGCTGCGGTCGAGGCGATTGCCGCAAATCCCGAACCCGCCAGTTTCGCCAATACCGTCGCCGCGCTGGAAACGGCCGAAGATGCGCTGAACCGGCTTTGCGCGGTATTCTTTACCCTCAGCGGCGTCGATTCGGACCCGGCGAGGCAGGATCTGGAACGGGATCTGGCCCCGAAACTGGCGGCGCATGGGGCAAGGATCAGCATGGACCCGCGCCTGTTCGCGCGCGTGCAGGCGGTCGCCGAAACGGCGTCGGACCTGCCTGCACAGGACGCGCGGCTGGTCGAACTGACCCTGCGCGGGCTGCGCCGTTCGGGGGCGGCCCTGACCGGCGCGGCGCGGGATCGCATGGCCGAAATCCGGCAGCGGCTGGCTGTGAGCACAACCGCTTTTTCCCAGAATGTGCTGCGCGACGAACGCGATTTTGTCATGGCTGTCGGCGATGACCAGTTGGGCGGCCTGCCGGACTGGCTGCTGCGGGCGATGCGCGCGGCGGCGCGCGAACGCGGCATGACGGGGCAGGTGGTGACGCTGAATCGTTCGCTGATCGTGCCCTTTCTGGAATATGCCGATGACCGGGCCCTGCGCGAACTGGCGTGGCGGGCATGGACGGCGCGCGGCTCGGGGCAGGGGGCGGGCGGTGCGGAAACCGACAACCGCCCCATCGCCGCTGAAATCCTGCAACTGCGCCATGAGCGCGCGCAGCTTCTGGGCTATGCCGATTTCGCGTCCTACAAGCTGGAACCGGAAATGGCGCGCAATGCCGAAACGGTCGAGGCCTTGCTGATGGAGGTCTGGCGCCCCGCGAAAGCCCGCGCCGAAGCCGATGCCGAAAAGCTGGCCGGGATGCTGCATGGCGACGGTGTCAATGGCGCGCTGGAACCCTGGGACTGGCGTTTCTATGCCGAACGCCGCCGCGCCGCCGAACACCAGTTGGATGAGGCCGAGGTCAAGCCCTATCTGACACTGGAGGCCATGATCGGCGCGGTGTTCGACACCGCCAACCGCCTGTTCGGGCTGGAATTCCGACCCTTTGACGCGCCGTTATGGGCGCCCAGGGTCGGGCACGGGAAATCACGCGCGGCGATACGCCGATGGCGATTTTTCTGGGCGATTACTATGCCCGTCCCGGCAAACGCTCGGGGGCGTGGTGTTCGTCGCTGCAACAGCAGCACCAGATCGAACAGGGGCAGCGCCCGATCGTCGTCAATGTCTGCAACTTCACCCCGCCTGAAAGCGCGGAGGCGCCCGCCTATCTGTCCTGGGATGACGCGCATGCGCTGTTTCACGAATTCGGCCATGCCCTGCACCATATCCTGTCCGAGGTGACACTGGCCCTCGATGTCGGGCACGGCGGTCGGCGCGCGATTTCGTCCCGGATTGCCAAGCCAGTTGTTCGAGCATTGGCTGGAACAGCCCGAGGTGCTGGACCGTCACGCGAAACATGCCGAGACCGGCGCGGCCCTGCCCGCCGATCTGCGCGACCGCATCATTGCCGCCGGAAATGCCGACCAGGGTTTTGCCACGGTCGAATATCTGGAAAGCGCGCTGGTCGATCTGGCCTTTCACCGTGGCACGCCGCCCGCCGATCCGATGGCCCGTCAGGCCGAGGTGCTGGCCGCGCTGGACGCGCCGCGCGCCATTCCGATGCGACACGCGACGCCGCATTTCGCCCATGTCTTTTCCGGCGACGGCTATTCCTCGGGCTATTACAGCTACATGTGGTCCGAGGTGATGGATGCCGACGCTTTCGAGGCCTTCGCGGAAAAAGGTGACGCTTTTGACCGCGAAACCGCCGAAAAACTGGAAGAATGGATCCTGTCCAAGGGCGGTTCATTGCCTGCCGATGAATTATGGCTGAAATTCAGGGACGAAAACCGGGGGTTCACGCTTTGTTGAAAGGACGCGGCCTGCAAGCCGCAAGTTCCTGAGAACAAGGAGGACTTAGATGAAGACGACCAGACTGATCGCACCCGGCCTTGCCGTTGCTGCCCTGCTGGCCATTGCCGCCTGTGAAACCACGCCGCCGGCGACGCCCGAACCGACCCCCGGTCCCATCGCCTCGTCCAATGCGCTGAATGGTGTCCATAACCTGCGCGCCTCGGATTGCGGGGCTGCGGGCAACCGAACCGGGCTGACCATCGACGGCAACCGCTTCAACTTCCGGCGTCAAGCTGCGTGGTCGCCAGTTCAGGGTCCAAGGTCAGCGCGACCGAGGTGACGCTGAACTGCGACAATGTCGGCAACCGCGTCATCCAGTTGCAGACCCGTGAAAACGTTCTGCGCGTGACCGAGGATCAGACAACGCTGACCTATTACCAGTGCGAACGCGCCCCGGCATCCAGCGATGCGCTGGTCGGCACGCTGTAAGGCGGGCAGGTCGTGGATGACAAAAGGGCCGGGATATTCCCGGCCCTTTTCATTGGCGGCCTTTTCAATGGGTTGAACAGGCGTCGGTCGCGGATCTCATCGGCATCGACACCCCAGATATCGGTCTTGCGCACCCAGCCCTTTTCGCCGCCGCCGGATGCCCGGCACCAGTCGGTGTTGCATTCGTGCAGACGCACGATCGCCCCGGCCTCGGCCCGCGCGACGGTGCTGGACTGGTCGTCGGCGCGCGATTTCAGTTCGATCATGTCCTTTTGCACGATGGCCGTGCGCACGCCCGACAGCGGCGCGTAATGCACCCATCCGCCGGCGCCGTCCTGATCCTCGACCCGGCGCCAATGGCCGAATTCGGCGACGACGCGCAAGGGCATGCCGGAATGGCGGAACACCCAGTCAATCCGGTGCGACAGGCTGGGGCCGCGCCTTGCGTTGCCCTGACCGCCCTTGAGGCTGACATAGCGCGGCAGCCGGCAGATTCGTCACCGCGCCCCGGTTCGGGTCGCGCTGTTCCGTTCTGGTGGCGGCTGATCATCGCATCGGCGGAAACCCCGCCTTGCTCGATCAGTTCGACCGTTGGGTCCGCCGTGGCGGAATCGGCCTGTGCATGGGCGGGAACGACCACGCCCCCCAGCCCAAGGTCGCACAGGATAAGAAAAGCCGCGAAAAGCGGCGCGCGTCGCATATTGATTTTCATCTCTGGCCCTGTCCGGGTCTTGTCACTGCCCATGATCACCGTCAGTTTGCCAAAAGCCGCCCGGCTTTGGAAGAGAGGAGCAACCATGCCTGCAAGTTACGCGACCACGAATGCCCGGCCACGACTGAAGGTCTCGGTCACGCGCCGCCTGCCCGAGGCGGTCGAAACCCGCATGTCCGAGCTGTTCGACGTCACCTTGCGGGATGATGACACCAAGCTTGACCGCGAGGCGCTGGTCACGCTGATGCAGCAATCCGACGTGATCGTGCCGACCCTGACCGATGTCATCGACGCCAGCATGCTGGCCCGCGCGGGCGAACGGCTGAAGCTGATCGCGAGGTTCAGCGCGGGCGTCGATCACAGTGATGTTCACTCGGCCCGGCAGCGCGGCATTCTGGTCACCAACACCCCCGATGTCGTGACCGAAGACACCGCCGACATGGTCACTCGCCCTGATTCTGTCGCGCGACCGCCGCATCCCCGAAGGCATGGCGGAAATGCAGGCCGGGCGCTGGCAGGGCTGGGCGCCGACGACTCATCTGGGCAGCCGGGTCGGCGGGCGTCGTCTGGGGATTCTGGGCATGGGGCGGATCGGGCAGGCCGTCGCGCGCCGCGCCAACGCATTCGGCATGCAGGTCCATTACCACAACCGCCGCCGCCTGCGCCCGGAAATCGAGGACGAATTGCAGGCCCATTACTGGGAAAGCGTCGATCAGATGCTGGCGCGGATGGATATCATCACCGTCAATGCGCCGCATACGCCGTCGACCTTTCACCTGCTGAATGCGCGGCGGCTGAAGCTGCTGAAACCCTCGGCGGTGATCGTCAACACCTCGCGCGGGGAAATCATCGACGAAAACGCCCTGACGCGGATGCTGCGCACCGGCGAAATCGCGGGGGCGGGGCTGGACGTGTTCGAACATGGCCATGAAATCAACCCGCGCCTGCGCGAACTGCCCAATGTCGTGTTGCTGCCGCATATGGGGTCCGCGACGAACGAAGGCCGGGCCGAGATGGGCGAAAAGGTCATCATCAACATCAAGACCTTTGCCGATGGCCACCGGCCGCCGGATCAGGTGCTGCCGTCCAGCCATTAGGCCTGCCGTTTCGCCTCTGCCCCGGCCCGCGCCGGGGCATTTTTTATCCGTGTCGCATTTGACGCATAATGCGTCGTCGCCATTCGGCTGTTCCGCCCCGGCTTTGGCAAAATCGCCGCAAGCCCTATTACGGAGATTTCGATGAACACCCATGTAAAAGCCCTGGTCGTCGGTGGCGGCGCGGTTGGCTGCGGCATTGCCCTGCACCTTGCCCGCGCGGGTTGGGACACGCTGCTGGTCGAACGCGACGAGCTGACGGCAGGTTCGACCTGGCACGCGGCGGGTCTGCTGCCGCTGTTCAACATGGGTTACGCGACCAGCCACATCCACGATTATTCCGTCAAGCTCTATGCCGGGCTGGAGGCTGAAACCGGGCTGAACGCCGGGTTCACCCGCTGCGGCAACCTGCGCATGGCGCAGACCGATGCGCGGATGGACGAATACAGGCTGTATTCATCCATCGCGGAAACGGTGAATGTCGAACATGAATTCCTGACGCCTGCGCAGATCAAGGAACGCTGGCCGCTGGTCAATATCGACGGGCTGAAAGGCGCGCTGTTCCACCCGACCGATGGCTATATCAACCCCGCCGACGTGACGCAGGCCATGGCCAAGGGCGCGCGCATGGCGGGCGCGAAAATCGAACGCAAGATTCAGGTCAACGGTTACAAATGGACCGGATCGGAATGGATCGTCACCTGCGAAAAGATGGTGGAAAAGGGCGGCAACCTGGTCGGCTCGGGCGAATTGTTCGACATCCATGCCGAACATGTCGTGACCGCGACCGGCAACCACGCACAGCGCACCGCGCGGCTTCTGGGCATCAAGATCCCCGCGATTCCGGTCGAACACCAGTTCATCGTCACCGAACCCGACCCGGCGCTGCTGAAATGGCGTGCCGATGGCAACCCCGAACACCCCGTCCTGCGCGATGCCGATGCGAAATGGTATGTCCGCGAGGAACGCGGCGGCTGGATCCTTGGCCCCTATGAGGCGGGGGCGCCTGCGCGGTTCCTGTATGACGTGCCCGAAACCTTCCGCGCCGATCTGTTCCCGCTGGATCTGGAACGGATCGAGGAAGAATACATGTCGATGATCCACCGGCTGCCCAGTTCGGAAACCGTGGGTCTGAAAGACGACTTCAACGGCCCGATCTGCTACACGCCGGACGGCAACCCGCTGGTCGGCCCGGCGCCCGGCCTGCGCAACATGTGGCTGGCCGAGGGTTTCAGCTTTGGCATCACCGCCGCCGGTGGCGTCGGCCATTACCTTGCCCAGATGATGGTCGAGGGCGAGGCCGAGATCGACATGGCAGCCCTTGATCCGCGCCGCTACGGCCGCTGGATGACCACCGAATATGCCAGGCAGAAAAACGAAGAATGCTATGAGCATGTCTTTATCCTGCACCACCCGGACGAAGAGCGCGAAGCCGCCCGCCCGCTGCGCACCGCCCCCGCCTATGATCGCCAGATCGCGGCGGGCGCCCAGATGGGGCAGGTCAACGGGTGGGAGCGTCCGAACTATTACGCCCCCGCCGGTTTCGACGACCACGCCAGCCGCAGCTTTCGCCGGGGCGGCTGGTGGGAATATGCCAGGGCCGAGGCCGAGGCGCTGCGCAGCACCGCCGGTCTGATCGACGCATCGGCATTCACCAAGCATCGCGTGTCCGGCCCCGGCGCGACGGCTTTCCTGGACTGGTTCACGACGAACAAGCTGCCCAAGGTCGGCCGCATCAACCTGACCTATGCGCTGACCTCTACCGGGACGACCCGCACCGAATATACCATCGTGCGGCTGGCCGAAGATGATTACTATGTCATCTCGGCCGGGGCATGGACGGATTACGACGGCGATTATCTGGTCAAATCGGCCGAGGACAAGGCGCCCGAATTCGGCGCGATCACCGTGCAGGACATCACCACGCAATGGGGCGTCTATGCCATCGCGGGCCCGAACAGCCGCGCCATTCTAGCCGAACTGATCCGCGACGCGAATCCCGAAACCGCGCTGTCGAACAAGCGTTTCCCCTGGCTGTCGATGCGCAATATCGAACTGGGCATGTGCCCGGTCCGCGCCATCCGCGTCGCCTATACCGGCGAATTGGGTTGGGAATTGCACTATCCCATCGAATTCGGCCGCTATCTGTGGGACCAACTGGTTGCGGCGGGCGAAAAGCACGGGCTGAAACTGGTCGGCGCGCGGGCGCAGAACTGGCTGCGTCAGGAAAAATCCTATCGCGCCTTCGGCACCGAACTGGGCCGCGATGCAACCCCGCTGGAGGCCGCGCTGGACCGCTTTGTCGATCTGGGCAAGGAGTTCAACGGCAAGCAGGCGATGCTGGACAAGGGGATCCGGTCGCTCTGCGTGACGCTGCTGATCGACGGTCCCGCCGATGCCGATCCCTGGGGCCGCGAGGGGATTTTCCACGCGGGCGAACGGATCGGGCGCCTGACCTCGGGCGGGTATTCGGTGGGCTTTGGCAAGCAGATCGGCATGGGCTATGTCCGCCCCGATCTGGCGGAACCCGGCACAAAGCTGAAGGTCCGGATGCTGGGCGATCTGTATGATGCCGAGGTGACGGTCGACAGCCCCTATGACCCCGAGAACGCGCGCATCCGCATCGACGGTTGAACCGCCGCGGTTTGGGTATTTTCATGATGAAGAAAGGGGCCTTTTCGGGGCCCTTTTGCGATCTGGAAAGGTTTTCGTGGTTTATTCCTGAAAGACCTCGATCGAAGGCAGGTCGGTCAGGCTGACGCCGATCAGTTGCAGCGCGGGCAGGGAAACCTGGCTGCCGCCGCTGGCCGGGCCGGCAAGGGGGACGAGTTCGACCCGCGCCGATCTGCCGTTGGCGGGGTTGCGGATGCGGCCCTTGCCGGGGTCGGTGACAAGGGGCGTCTTGATCCAGAAACCGGGCTGGGTCGGGTCGCCAAGCGAGGCGATGGTATTGCCGAGTTTGCGTTCGCCGGTCGCGGTCGGTTTCGCCGCCTCGCTGCGCTGTTCGGGGGTGGTGGTATTGAATTCCTCGGCGGTGCGGGCGGTCGGGCGTGGGGTCGGCGCGGTGCGGGCGGGCGCGACCGTTGCGGCGACGGTTGTGGCGGCCTGGGTTGCGGCTTTGGTCGTCGCCTGGGACTGGTTGGGGGTGTTTGCGGTTGTCGTGGCGGTCTGGCAACCGGCCAGAGCCAGGAAGGGAAGGGTGATCAGGAAATGCCTGGTGGAAAATGTCATGCGGGCCTCGTCTCGCTGCTTGGGGAAGGCTAGCCTTACCGGCTTTGGCTGTCCACCGGCGGCAATCGGGATGATGCGCAGGCTGCTTGTCTGTCGGGCTGTGCGGCACTATGTTGATGGCTATGGAAAACGCGCCCATCATAGACGGTTTCAATCGACCGATCACCTACCTGCGGGTATCGGTGACGGATCGCTGCGATTTCCGCTGCACCTATTGCATGGCCGAGCATATGCAATTCCTGCCCAAGGCGGATCTGCTGACGCTGGAGGAGCTGGACCGTTTGTGTTCGGCCTTTGTCGGTCTGGGGGTGCGCAAGCTGCGCGTGACCGGGGGCGAGCCTCTGGTGCGGCGCAATATCATGAGCTTTTTCCGGGCGATGTCGCGTCATCTGGGGCAGGGGCTGGATGAGCTGACCCTGACCACCAACGGCAGTCAGCTTGCGCGTTTCGCGGAGGAACTGGCCGAAATCGGCGTGCGGCGGGTGAATGTGTCGCTGGATACGCTGGATGCGGATAAATTCGCGGCCGTGACCCGGTGGGGGCGTCTGCCTCAGGTTCTGGGGGGGATTGCTGCGGCCAAGGCTGCGGGGTTGCGCGTCAAGATCAACACCGTCGCGCTGAAGGGGTTCAACGAGGATGAGCTGTTCCGGCTGGTCGATTGGTGCGCCGAAAACGACCACGACATGACCTTTATCGAGGTCATGCCCATGGGCGAGATCGAGGGCGAGGATCGTCTGGACCAGTATTGGCCGCTGTCGGATCTGCGTCGCCGTTTGCAGGAACGGGTCGAACTGACGCCCCTGACCGAGCGGACGGGCGGGCCTGCGCGCTATTTCCGCATTGAGGAAACCGGGCAAAAGCTGGGCTTTATCACGCCCCTGACCCATAATTTCTGCGAAAGCTGCAACCGCGTGCGGCTGACCTGCACGGGCGAGCTGTTCATGTGTCTGGGGCAGGAGGACCGGGCCGATCTGCGCGCGGCGCTGCGGGCCTCGGATGACGATGCCATCGTGGCCGATGCGATCCGCGCGGCGATTGCCCGCAAGCCCAAGGGCCATGATTTCGATTACTCGCGCGGGATCGGCGGGCAGATGACCCGCCATATGAGCCATACGGGCGGCTGATCAGAACGAGGCGCCGTCGATATGGCGGCTTTTCAGGGCGCGCGGATCGACGCCGTCCAGACAGTTCACATTGACCGCGACCATCTGCGTCCCGTCAGGCCCCGTGCCCGTCGCATAGGATTCGATGCCGCAGGTCGGGCAAAAGCGGTGATGCACGGCCATCTTGTTGAACAGATATTCCGTCACCGGCCCGTCGCGGGTCAGCAGGAACCGGTCTTGCGGCACGAAGGCCAGCACGATGCCGGTCCTTTTGCAGCGTGAACAGTTGCAGGTGAAGGTCGTGTCCAGATCGGCATCGACCTGATAGGTGATGGCGCCGCATTGGCATCCGCCGGTGTAATGTTGCGTGGCCATTTCGTTCCCCCTGTGATCTGCGCGGCGTTGCTGCGCCGCCATGTCATCGGCATTTGTTCGCGTTATGTTCCAAGTTAACGGTTGCGTTTTCGTGTTCTCTGCCTATGTGATGCGCTTGGCAGGGACTCGGCAAGTCCGGTCTGTCGGAATCTCGGGCCGGGATCGAAAGGCGACGATGGAACAGAAGTTCATCGAGGTGCGCGGCGCGCGCGAGCATAATCTCAAGAACGTGGATATGGATATTCCGCGCGACAGGCTGGTGGTGATTACCGGCCTGTCGGGATCGGGTAAATCCAGTCTGGCCTTTGACACGATCTATGCCGAGGGGCAGCGGCGCTATGTCGAAAGCCTGTCGGCCTATGCGCGGCAGTTCCTGGACATGGCGGGCAAGCCCGACGTCGACCGCATCAGCGGGCTGTCCCCCGCAATTTCGATCGAGCAGAAAACCACGTCGAAAAACCCGCGCTCGACCGTCGGGACGGTGACGGAAATCTATGACTATCTGCGTCTGCTGTTCGCGCGGTCCGGCACGCCCTATAGCCCCGCGACCGGCCTGCCGATCGAGGCGCAGCAGGTTCAGGACATGGTCGACCGCGTGATGGAACTGCCCGAGGGCACGCGCGCCTATCTGCTGGCCCCCATCGTGCGCGACCGCAAGGGCGAATATAAAAAGGAATTCCTTGAACTGCGCAAACAGGGCTTCCAGCGCGTCAAGGTGAATGGCGCCTTTCACGAGTTGGATGAGCCGCCTGTTCTGGACAAGAAATTCCGCCACAATATCGACGTGGTCGTGGACCGCATCGTCGTGCGCGATGGCATGCAGACCCGGCTGGCCGACAGTTTCCGCACCGCGCTGGATCTGGCCGATGGCATCGCGGTTCTGGAAACCGCGGGGGGCGGGGCAGGAGACGAAAATGGCTCGGGTGATCCCGAACGCATCACCTTTTCCGAGAATTTCGCCTGCCCGGTGTCGGGCTTCACCATTCCCGAAATCGAGCCGCGGCTGTTTTCCTTCAACGCGCCCTTTGGTGCCTGTCCGGTCTGCGACGGCTCAGGGGTCGAACTGTTCTTTGACGACCGTCTGGTCGTGCCCGACAGCAGCCTGTCGGTCGCGCAGGGTGCGCTGGCCCCTTGGGCCAAGTCGAAATCGGCCTATCTGACCCAGACCATCAACGCGCTGGCGAAACATTACGGTTTCGACAAGAAAACCGCGTGGAAGGACCTGCCGGAACCGATTCAAAAGCTGTTCCTCTATGGTTCGGGGGCCGAGGAAATCCCGTTTCGCTTTGACGACGCGGGCCGGATCTATGAAATCACCCGCACCTTTGAAGGTATCATTCCGAATATGGAACGGCGCCTGCGCGAAACCGACAGTGCCTGGGTCCGCGAGGAATTCGAGCGTTATCAGAACAACCGCCCCTGCGGCGCCTGCCACGGCTACCGCCTGAAACCCGAGGCGCTGGCCGTCAGGATCGCCGGCGATCACATCGGTCAGGTGGTCGAAAAATCCATCCGCGAGGCGCTGGACTGGATCATCGCCGCGCCCGATCAGCTGACCCGGCAAAAGGCCGAAATCGCCGGGCCGATCGTCAAGGAAATCCGGGAAAGGCTTGGGTTTCTTGTGAATGTCGGGCTGGATTATCTGACGCTGTCGCGCGCGGCGGGCACCTTGTCGGGCGGCGAAAGTCAGCGGATCCGGCTGGCCAGCCAGATCGGTTCGGGGCTGACAGGGGTGTTGTATGTGCTGGACGAGCCATCCATCGGCCTGCATCAGCGCGACAATGACCGGCTGCTGCAAACCCTGATGAACCTGCGCGATCAGGGCAATTCGGTGCTGGTGGTCGAACATGACGAAGACGCGATCCGCCATGCCGATTACGTTTTCGACATCGGGCCGGGGGCCGGGGTGCATGGCGGGCAGGTCATTGCACAGGGCACGCCCGCCGAAATCGCCGCCGATCCGGCCAGCCTGACCGGGCAATATCTGTCCGGCGCGCGGGAAATTCCGGTATCCGCGACGCGGCGCAAGGGGAACGGCAAGAAGGTCGTGGTGGTCGGCGCGACCGGCAACAACCTGAAAGACGTCACGGCGGAATTCCCCTTGGGCAAATTCGTCTGCGTGTCCGGGGTGTCGGGCGGCGGCAAATCGACCCTGACGATTGAAACCCTGTTCAAGACCGCCAGCATGCGGCTGAACGGCGCGAAACAGACCCCCGCGCCCTGCGAAACCATCAAGGGGCTGGAACATCTGGACAAGGTCATCGACATCGACCAGCGCCCCATCGGGCGCACGCCGCGGTCGAACCCGGCGACCTATACCGGCGCCTTTACCCCGATCCGCGACTGGTTCGCGGGCCTGCCCGAATCCAAGGCGCGCGGCTACAAACCCGGCCGTTTCAGCTTCAACGTCAAGGGCGGCAGGTGCGAGGCCTGTCAGGGCGACGGCGTCATCAAGATCGAGATGCATTTCCTGCCCGACGTCTATGTCGAATGCGAAACCTGCAAGGGCAAGCGCTACAACCGCGAAACGCTGGAGGTCGTGTTCAAGGGCAAATCCATCGCCGATGTGCTGGACATGACGGTCGAGGATGCGCAGGAATTTTTCCGCGCCGTGCCCTCGATCCGCGAGAAAATGGATGCGCTGATGGAGGTCGGCCTTGGCTATATCAAGGTCGGGCAACAGGCGACGACGCTGTCGGGCGGCGAGGCGCAGCGGGTCAAGCTGGCCAAGGAACTCAGCCGCCGGGCGACCGGCCGGACCCTGTATATCCCGGATGAACCCACCACCGGCCTGCATTTCGAAGATGTCCGCAAGCTGTTGGAAGTGCTGCATTCCCTTGTCGATCAGGGCAATACGGTTGTGGTGATCGAACATAATCTGGACGTCATCAAGACCGCCGACTGGATCATCGACATCGGCCCCGAAGGCGGTGACGGCGGCGGGCGCATCGTCGCGACCGGCACCCCCGAAGATGTCGCCGCCACGCCCGAAAGCCACACCGGCCATTATCTCGGCCCGCTGCTGGCCCGCGCCCGCAAGACCGAAGCCGCCGAATGACCGCCATCGCCTGGCAAAAGGCCGAGGGCGCGGGCATCGCGCTTGGCGGGCTGGTCATCGCGGCGATGGTTCCCGCCGAACTGGGCTGGCTGGGCTGGGTCATCGCGCTGCTGGCCCCGGATCTGGGCATGGCGGGCTATCTGGCCGGGCCGCGCATCGGCGCCGCGAGCTATAATCTGGCGCATCTTTACGCCTTGCCCTTTTTGCTGATGATCGCGGGGGTGGGGCTGGGCCTGCCTGTGCTGATCGCGGTCGGCGGGCTGTGGCTGGCGCATATCGGCATCGACCGGGCGCTTGGCCTGGGCCTGAAGGCCGCGACGGGATTCGGCGATACGCATCTGGGTCGCATCGGCCACGATGGGGGCGCCTGAACCGGGCGGGGAATCGCATGCGCTGCATGCCCGCATGGCCTGATTTCATCAATGCAGGGACGGGCTGCGTTCAATCGGAATTAACCTTTGCGTTTTAACTGTCGCATGGTTCAGTGAACATGGCTGGAATGACGACGGAAAATACCTGCGCCCGTTGACCCTGCCCGCAGGCAGGGCTAAACGAGCGGGAGCCAAACCCATCGTGGGGACGCCATCCGGGTTCCTGCGCGCGAGAGGGAGCCTTACTCCGTGGATTATCTGCTAAACGAATACCTGCCGATTCTCGTTTTCGTCGGTATGGCATCGGCTCTGGCGATCGTGCTTATCCTCGCCGCAGCGGTGGTCGCCGTGCGCAACCCCGACCCCGAAAAGGTCAGCGCCTATGAATGCGGTTTCAACGCATTCGACGATGCGCGGATGAAGTTCGACGTGCGTTTCTACCTTGTGTCGATTCTCTTCATCATCTTCGACCTTGAGGTCGCCTTCCTGTTTCCCTGGTCCGTCAGCTTCGGCGCGCTGAGCGATGTCGCATTCTGGTCGATGATGGTGTTTCTGGGCGTGCTGACCGTGGGCTTTGCCTATGAGTGGAAGAAGGGGGCGCTGGAATGGGCGTGATGACCGGACTGAACACCGCAGGCGCCGATCGCGAGGTTGCCACGGCCGAACTGAACCGCGAACTGCAGGACAAGGGTTTCCTGCTGACCACGACCGAGGACATCATCAACTGGGCGCGCAACGGTTCGCTGCACTGGATGACCTTTGGTCTGGCCTGTTGCGCGGTCGAGATGATGCAGGCCTCGATGCCGCGCTATGACCTTGAACGCTTCGGCACGGCGCCGCGCGCGTCCCCGCGCCAGTCGGACCTGATGATCGTCGCGGGCACGCTGACCAACAAGATGGCGCCCGCGCTGCGCAAGGTCTATGACCAGATGCCGGAACCGCGCTATGTGATCTCCATGGGCAGCTGCGCCAATGGCGGCGGCTATTACCATTATTCCTATTCGGTGGTGCGCGGTTGCGACCGCATCGTGCCGGTCGATATCTATGTCCCCGGCTGCCCGCCCACGGCCGAGGCGCTGCTTTACGGCATCTTGCAACTTCAGCGCCGCATCCGGCGCACGGGCACGCTGGTGAGGTAGGCCATGACAAGCGTCGACACTGAATTGCTGGAGAGCATGGCCGAACGCATCGCGCTGGCGCGCGAGAACGAAGTGCTTTCGACCGAGATCGCCTTTGGCGAGTTGAACGTGACCAGCACGCTTTCGGGTGCGGTCAATCTGATCGAATACCTGCGCAGCGACCCGAACCTGATGTTCTCGACCCTGATCGACATCACGGCGGTCGACCATCCCGAACGCGCGGCGCGTTTCGATGTGGTCTATCACCTGCTGTCGATGCGCCGGAACCAGCGGATCCGCGTCCGGCTGGCCGTCCGCGAGGATGAAATCGTGCCTTCGCTGGTCGATGTCTTCCCCGGTGCGAACTGGTATGAGCGCGAGATCTTCGATCTGTTCGGCATCCTGTTTTCGGGCCATCCCGACCTCCGCCGGATCGTGACCGATTACGGTTTCCGCGGCCATCCGCTGCGCAAGGATTTCCCGACCACCGGCTATGTCGAGGTGCGCTGGAACGACGTTGAAAAGCGCGTCGTCTACGAACCCGTCCGTCTGGTTCAGGAATACCGCCAATTCGATTTTCTGTCGCCCTGGGAAGGGGCGAAATATGTGCTGCCCGGTGATGAAAAGGCTCCGGAGAGCAAGTGATGTGCAGTCGTGTCAGGGTGTCGGTTGAATGAGTTCGGCTGAAGCAAATTTCCTGTTTTGCGTTGGCGCGCAAAAGGCCGGGACGACCTGGCTGTACAGCTATTTCGCTGCGCATCCGCAGGTGCATGTCCAGCCGGTCAAGGAAATCCACTACTTCAACGTGCTTTGGGACCCCAAGCAGATCGGCTTTCGCGAGATGCGCGAGGAGCATCTGGCCAGCTTCGCGAAAGAACCGGCACTGGCCGAAGCGGGCGATATCGCCCCGACCGACAGCGTGCGTGGCGGCGAACGCTATCTGCAGATGCAAAGCGCCTTTCCGGACTCGAAATTCCTGTATCTGATGCGTGACCCGATCCAGCGCATGTGGTCGCAGATCCGGATGCGCAGGCAATGGATGCGCAGCAACGTCAACCCGGATGCGACCGAAGATTCCTTGACCCCTCCAAAATCCATCCCAACGTGTTGAAAAGGCTAGGTTGAGCAAATGGACGGCGATATTCGCAAGAACAGCTACGACGACGGCTCCTTTGACGCGCTTGCGGGCGAACAGAGCATTCGCAATTTCAACATCAACTTCGGGCCTCAGCACCCGGCCGCCCATGGCGTGCTGCGCATGGTGCTGGAACTGGACGGCGAGGTTGTCGAACGCGCTGACCCGCATATCGGCCTGCTGCATCGCGGCACCGAAAAGCTGATGGAAAGCCGCACCTATCTGCAGAACCTGCCCTATCTGGACCGGCTGGATTACGTCGCGCCGATGAATCAGGAACATGCCTGGTGCCTGGCGATCGAAAAGCTGACCGGCACGGGGATCCCGCGCCGCGCCAGCCTGATCCGCGTGCTGTTTTCCGAAATCGGCCGCATCCTGAACCACCTGATGGGGCTGACGACCGGCGCGATGGACGTCGGTGCGCTGACCCCGCCGCTCTGGGGGTTCGAGGCGCGCGAGCAGTTGATGGTGTTCTACGAACGCGCCTGTGGCGCGCGTCTGCACGCCGCCTATTTCCGTCCCGGCGGTGTCCATCAGGATCTGCCGCCCGCGCTGCTCGACGATATCGAGGAATGGTGCGAGCATTTCCCCAAGGTCGTTGACGATCTGGACACGCTGCTGACCGAAAACCGCATCTTCAAGCAGCGTCTGGTCGATATCGGCATCGTCACCGAACAGGACTGTCTGGACTGGGGCTATACCGGCGTGATGGTCCGTGGCTCGGGTCTGGCCTGGGATTTGCGCCGCGCGCAACCCTATGAATGCTATGATGAATTCGATTTTCAGATCCCGGTGGGCAAGAACGGTGACTGCTACGACCGTTACCTGATCCGCATGCAGGAAATGCGCGAATCGACCCGGATCATGAAGCAGGCGGTTCAGAAACTGCGTGCGGAACCCGCAGGCGACGTTCTGGCGCGCGGCAAGCTGACGCCGCCCAAGCGCACCGACATGAAGACCAACATGGAAAGCCTGATCCACCACTTCAAGCTTTACACCGAAGGCTTCAAGGTCCCGGCGGGCGAGGTTTATGCCGCGGTCGAGGCGCCCAAGGGCGAGTTCGGCGTCTATCTGGTCGCCGACGGCACCAACAAACCCTATCGCGCGAAATTGCGCGCGCCGGGTTTCGCGCATCTGCAATCCATCGACTGGATGTCGCGTGGCCATCTGCTGGCCGATGTGCCCGCGATCATCGCGACGCTGGATATCGTGTTCGGCGAGGTTGACCGCTGATGCCCGACCGTTTCGCCATGCTCGTCCCAATCACGACCCCGACCTTGTTGGCAGGGGCGCTTGCCGCCCGCAATGAATCGGGATCGCCGATCCTTTTGACGGAGAATTGTCGCTGATGTTGCGCCGCCTTTCCCCCATCCAGCCCGAGTCCTTCGAGTTCACCCCGGCGAACCTCGAATGGGCCCAAGCCCAGATGACGAAATACCCGGAAGGCCGCCAGCAATCGGCGATCATCCCGGTCCTGTGGCGCGCCCAGGAACAGGAAGGCTGGCTGAGCCGTCCCGCCATCGAATATTGCGCGAACCTGTTGGGCATGGCCTATATGCGGGCCCTTGAGGTGGCGACATTCTATTTCATGTTCCAGCTATATCCGGTTGGTTCGATTGCGAATATCCAGATTTGTGGCACCACCACCTGCATGATCTGCGGGGCCGAGGACCTGATTCGCGTCTGCCGCGAAAAAATCGCGCCGACGCCGCATACCCTGTCCGCTGACGGCAAGTTTTCCTGGGAAGAGGTCGAATGCCTTGGGGCCTGCACCAATGCGCCGATGGCCCAGATCGGCAAGGATTTCTACGAAGATCTGACCGCCGAGAAACTGGCCGCCCTGATTGATCAGATGTCGTCGGGCGCGGTTCCCGTGCCGGGCCCGCAAAACGGCCGCTTTTCGTCCGAGGCGCTTGGCGGGCCGACCGCTCTGGCCGGGTTGCAGGGCAGCGGAACGCAATACAACGGCTCGGTCCAGCGTGCCGTCGATCTGGGCGAAACGCTCAAGCGGATCGACGGGACCGAGGTGCCGATCCTGACGCCGTGGCTGAAAGACCGGGCCGCGCAGGGAAATCACGCCGAGGCTTCGTCTTCGGCATCAAATGATGGTAACAAGGGCTGACGGCGCCGCGAACCGCCGGGAGTGACAGGCCAGATGCAACAGGCTGAATGCACGCGGAACTGCTGGATCACCGGGGCCATTGCCGGCCTCGCGGTGATGCTGTTCGTCTCGGGCATTGGCGAGACGGACTGGCTTGGCGGGATTTTCCTGGGGGCGCTGACCTGTGTGCTGCTGGGCGGCTTGCTGGTGCTGCTGGTCGCGCAAGGGCAACCCCGGCCCTACGATCACGGGTTGCGCCCCAGCCGACCCGCGCCGGCGATGGCGGCTCAAGCGGGTGTGACAGTGGCCAAGGCTGTCGTGTCGCCGGATGCCGCGACCACCGATGCGCCCGAAACCGATACGACCCCGCAGCCCGAGGCCGAACCTGCGGCGCCGCGTGTGGAAAAGGCGGAAAAACAGGACCTCAAGCGGATCAACGGCATCGGACCCAAGATCGAGGAATTGCTGAACGATCTGGGCATCACCCGTTTCGAACAGATCGCAGGGTGGGGCGCCGAGGACGAACAGAAGATCGCGGCCAGCCTTGGACGGTTTGGCGGACGGATCGCGTCGGACAACTGGATTGCCCAGGCCCGCGATCTGATGGCGTCGGACGAAATAACTGCGGGGGGGCGGCAATGACTGACCCGCAGCTGCAGGCTGACACGCGCCAGATGCGCATCGCCGGGGCGGTGATTGCCCTGACCATGCTGCTCTGGCTGGGATTTCAATGGCTTGGCGGGCAGTTTGGCCTGCCTGCCAAATATGCCTTTCTCGCCGATCTGGTGGCGATAGCGGCGATGATCTGGTCACTGGCCGTGACCTGGCGGATCTGGCGCAGGCGCAAGACGCCCACGCAACGATAAGGATGATGACGCAGATGCTGGACGACAAGGACCGGATCTTTACCAATCTCTACGGCATGGGCGACCGTTCGCTGGCGGGCGCGAAAAAGCGTGGCTGCTGGGATGGGACCGCCGCGATCATCGCGCGCGGCCGTGACAAGATCGTCGAGGAGATGAAGGCCTCGGGCCTGCGTGGCCGGGGCGGGGCGGGTTTCCCGACCGGTCTGAAATGGTCCTTCATGCCCAAGGAATCGGATGGCCGCCCGGCCTATCTGGTCATCAACGGCGACGAATCCGAACCCGCGACCTGCAAGGACCGCGAGATCATGCGTCACGATCCGCATACGCTGATCGAAGGTGCGCTGATCGCCAGTTTCGCGATGGGGGCGCATGCCTCCTATATCTATCTGCGCGGCGAATTCATCCGCGAACGCGAGGCGCTGCAATCGGCCATCGACGAATGCTATGACGCGGGTCTGCTGGGCCGGAACGCGGCGGGTTCGGGCTGGGATTTCGACCTCTATGTCCACCACGGCGCCGGCGCTTATATCTGCGGCGAGGAAACCGCGCTGCTCGAATCGCTGGAAGGCAAAAGGGCATGCCCCGGATGAAGCCGCCCTTCCCGGCGGGGGCGGGGCTGTATGGCTGCCCGACCACGGTGAACAACGTCAGATCGATTGCCGTGGTGCCGACGATCCTGCGTCGCGGCCCGGAATGGTTCGCGGGCTTCGGCCGTCCGAACAATGCCGGGCTGAAGCTGTTCGGCCTGACCGGCCACGTCAACACGCCCTGCGTCATCGAAGAAACCATGTCGATTCCGATGAAGGAACTGATCGAGCGTCATGGCGGCGGCGTGCGCGGTGGCTGGAAAAACCTGAAGGCCGTGATTCCCGGCGGCGCGTCCTGTCCCGTGCTGACCGCCGAAATGTGCGAAACGGCGATCATGGATTACGACGGCATGCGCGAGCTGCGCTCGTCATTCGGCACGGCCTGCATGATCGTGATGGATCAGTCCACCGATATCATCAAGGCGATCTGGCGGCTCTCGGCCTTTTTCAAGCACGAAAGCTGCGGGCAATGCACGCCCTGCCGCGAAGGCACCGGCTGGATGATGCGCGTCATGGACCGTCTGGTCCGGGGCGAGGCAGAGGTCGAGGAAATCGACATGCTGTTTGACGTGACGAAACAGGTCGAAGGCCACACGATCTGTGCGCTTGGCGATGCCGCCGCATGGCCGATTCAGGGCCTGATCCGCAACTTCCGCGAGGAAATCGAGGATCGTATCAAGGCGAAACGCACCGGGCGCATGGGCGCCATGGCGGCGGAGTGATCGGCAATGGCGCAGCATCCCGCATGTGACATGACAAAGGGCAGGGGGCCGGCGGCCTCTGCCGCGTCATGCGCTGGCGGGATCTTGGGCCGGTTCACGACCGGGTCACCCCAAGGTGTCGGGTCGCGGGCGCCCGCGCATGGTAAAACACCCCTTCACCCGAAGGAGGCAACAGCCATGAAACATCTGAAAACCCTGGTTGCCGCGGCGGTTGCCGCAGTTTCACTGCAGGCCCTGCCGGTCGCGGCGCAGCAGGTGCCGCTGGCCCAGGAAAAATACGTCAACGACCGCCTGATCGCCGCGCGGATCGCCGACCGCATCCGTCGCGAATGTCCCAGCTACAATGCGCGGATGATCTATGCCTATGGTCAGGCCCGCGCGCTGAAGGCCTATGCCCGCAATCAGGGCTATTCCGAAGCCCAAATCGAGGCGTTTCTGGACAGCAAGGAAGACAAGCGCCGCATCTATGCCGTGGCCGAGGATTATCTGACCCGCAATGGCGCGGTCAAAGGCAATGCGCAAAGCTTCTGCCGCGTCGGCGCGCAGGAATTCGCGAACAATTCCTATATCGCCACATTTCTGGTGGCGCGATGAGGGGGGCGATGCGGATCATTGGTGCCGTGCTGCTGGCCCTTGCCGCCTTTGCGATGGTCGCGGGCGACCTGATGGCGCGGGAATTGGCCGGGGGCGACCGCCTGCCGACCAGCCAGCGCTTCATCCTGAGCTTTGACATGTTCGCCCCCGCAGACCTGAGTTGCGAGGCCAGCGGGCCGGGTGTCGTGACCTATGCCAGCCGCGACCTTGCCGGAAAACCGGTGCTGCGCGTGACCGGCAATGCGGCGGGCGCCGAGATCCTGTGTTCGCGCCCGGACGGGACGGTCTGGCGGGCGATTGCGAACCGGACCGCGGAATACACCCCTTCGTCGCCGACCCGGGCGACCGTGACTTTTGCGCGGGGCATGCCCGCGATGACCACCGTCCTGCGCATCGACGGCAAACGGGATGCGTATGATTTCAAATCCTTCGTCCGCGTGGACTAAGGCAAAGGACAGGCAGATGAGCGAACTTCGCAAACTCAAGATCGACGACAAGATCATCGAGGTCGATCCCAACATGACCCTGATTCAGGCCTGCGAACAGGCCGGGATCGAGGTTCCGCGCTTCTGTTACCACGAACGCCTGTCGATCGCGGGCAACTGCCGCATGTGTCTGGTCGAGGTCGTGGGCGGCCCGCCGAAACCCGCCGCATCCTGCGCCATGCAGGTCAAGGATCTGCGTCCGGGGCCCGAAGGCGCGCCTTCGGAAATCCGCACGAACAGCCCGATGGTGCGCAAGGCGCGCGAGGGGGTGATGGAGTTCCTGCTGATCAACCACCCGCTGGATTGCCCGATCTGCGATCAGGGCGGCGAATGCGACCTGCAGGATCAGGCGATGGCTTACGGCGTCGATTTCAGCCGCTATCGCGAACCCAAGCGCGCGACCGAGGACCTGAATCTGGGTCCGCTGGTCGAAACCCATATGACCCGCTGCATTTCCTGCACCCGCTGCGTGCGCTTCACGACCGAAGTCGCGGGCATCACCCAGATGGGCCAGACCGGCCGGGGCGAAGACAGCGAGATCACCAGCTATCTGAACCAGACGCTGGATTCGAACATGCAGGGCAATATCATCGACCTGTGCCCGGTCGGGGCGCTGGTCAGCAAACCCTATGCCTTTACCGCCCGTCCGTGGGAACTGACCAAGACCGAAACCATCGACGTGATGGACGCGCTTGGCAGCAATATCCGCGTCGATACCAAGGGCCGCGAAGTCATGCGCATCCTGCCGCGCAACCATGACGGCGTGAACGAGGAATGGATCAACGACAAGTCGCGCTTTGTCTGGGACGGGTTGCGTCGTCAGCGTCTGGACAAGCCCTATATCCGCGAAAACGGCCGGCTGCGCGCCGCCAGCTGGCCCGAGGCGCTGGAGGCGGCGGCCCATGCCATGCGGGGCAGGAAGGTCGCCGGTCTGATCGGCGATCTGGTCCCGGTCGAGGCCGCTTTCAGCCTGAAACAGCTGGTCGAAGGGATCGGCGGCACGGTCGAATGCCGCACCGATGGCGCGCGCCTGCCTGCGGGCAACCGCTCGGCCTATGTCGGCACCGCGCGGATCGAGGATATCGACAGCGCCGAAATGATCCAGCTGATCGGCACCAACCCGCGCGAGGAAGCGCCCGTCCTGAACGCCCGCATCCGCAAGGCATGGGCGCGGGGCGCGCGGATCGGGCTGGTCGGCGAGCCGGTCGATCTGACCTATGATTACGCCCATGTCGGCAATGATCGTGCGGCGCTGGAAAGCCTGTCCTCGATGAAGATCAGCGATGAGACGCGCGACAAGCCGACGCTGGTCATCGTCGGTCAGGGCGCGATCCGCGAAGCCGATGGCGAGGCGGTTCTGGCCCATGCCATGAAGCTGTGCGAAAACAGCAATTCGAAACTGCTGATCCTGCACAGCGCCGCGTCGCGCGTCGGCGCGATGGATGTCGGTGCCGTCACCGAAGGGGGCCTGAATGCCGCCATCGACGGGGCCGAGGTGATCTATAACCTTGGCGCCGACGAGGTCGATATTGCCCCTCGAAATGAAAATGGCGGCGCATTCGTGATCTATCAGGGCAGCCACGGGGATCGCGGTGCGCATCGCGCCGATATCATCCTGCCGGGCGCCTGCTATACCGAGGAAAGCGGGCTGTTCGTCAATACCGAAGGCCGCCCGCAACTGGCCCAACGCGCCAATTTCGCGCCGGGCGAGGGCAAGGAAAACTGGGCGATCCTGCGCGCGCTGTCGGCAGAGCTGGGCAAGACCCAGCCCTGGGACAGCCTGGCCGCGCTGCGTCGCAAACTGGTCGAGGCGCATCCCCATCTGGGCCGAATCGATCAGGTTCCCGAAAACGAATGGCAGCCGCTCGCAACCCGTGACATGGACAACGCCAGCTTCCGCTACGCAATCAAGGATTTCTATCTGACCAACCCGATCGCGCGCAGTTCTCCCCTGATGGGGGAACTGTCCGCGATGGCGGCCGCGCGCAATCAGGCGCAGCCGATTGCAGCGGAGTGAACACATGCGTCTGAACGGTCGCATCTTCCTTGCCATGACCGCGCTGACCGGCCTTCTGGCCGCTTGCGCGGACACAGCCAATGACCCCCGTCCGCGTTCCAAACCGGACGAACTGGTGGTGAACGTGGTCCAGCCCTCGGACAAGCCGGGAATGGCCAGGCTGGGCCAGGCAAGGATTTCGACCAAATCGGGCGATATCCAGATTCTGGAGCCGGATGGCTCGGTCACCGAATTCGCGCTGGAGGGCAGCAGCCCCGATCCCTTCGCGATTTCCGAAGCCGATCTGATGCTGCTGAACGCCAATCTGGATCTGGACCTGTCCGGGGTGCGTGGACTGTCGAGCGGAACGGTCAAGCCGATGACCGCGCAGGAAATGGCACTGGCGGCCTTTGCCGCGCGCACGCGGCCGATGCTGCCGCAACTGCCCGCCAGCTTCAAAGCCGAACCGGAAATGTTTCGCGGCGTCACCATCGAACCGATGCGCGATCCACGGGCCGACCGGGACGGGGACAGCGGCATGGTCACGGTGCGCGCCAACCTGCGTCGGGGGGTGGACGCCGACACGGCCTTCGCCTATGCCACATGCGCGTTGGCGGATTGGGCAGAGAAGCACGGAACGGGCTTTGCGCGCCATGTCTGGACCGAACAGACCCGGCGAAGCGGCGAGTTGCGATTGGGGGCGGTTTTCACGCTCTCGAACTCTCAGCCGATGGGGCTGAAGGTGATGGATACTGACCAGACCTTGCAGGAATGCAAGGCACGCGGCATTCCCGCGGCGTAAGGAAGAAGAGGGACGGATAGCATGGCGGAATTCTGGTCATCGACCCTGGGTCACGCGATCATCCTGCTTGCGCAGGGGCTGGCGATCATCGGCTTCGTCATGGGGTCGCTGATCTATATGGTCTATGGCGACCGCAAGATCTGGGCGGCCGTGCAGATGCGCCGTGGCCCGAACGTCGTCGGTCCCTGGGGCCTGCTGCAAACCTTTGCCGATGCGTTGAAATATGTGCTGAAGGAAATCGTCATCCCGGCGGGTTCCGACAAGTTCGTCTTTTTCCTGGCGCCCTTCCTGTCGATGACGCTGGCCCTGATCGCCTTTGTCGTCGTGCCCTTTGACGAGGGTTGGGTCATGGCCGACATCAATGTCGCCATCCTGTTCATCTTTGCCGTGTCCTCACTGGAGGTTTACGGCGTGATCATGGGTGGCTGGGCCTCGAACTCGAAATATCCGTTTCTTGCCTCGCTGCGGTCGGCCGCGCAGATGATTTCCTATGAGGTCAGCCTTGGCCTGATCATCATCGGGGTCATCATCTCGACCGGCTCGATGAACCTGACCGCCATTGTCGAGGCGCAGCGCGGTGACTGGGGCCTGCTGAACTGGTATTTCCTGCCGCATCTGCCGATGGTCGTGCTGTTCTATGTCTCGGCGCTGGCCGAAACCAACCGCCCGCCCTTCGACCTTGTCGAGGCGGAATCGGAACTGGTCGCGGGCTTCATGACCGAATATTCCTCGACCCCCTATCTGCTGTTCATGGCGGGCGAATATATCGCCATGTATCTGATGTGCGCGCTGCTTTCGCTGCTGTTCTTTGGCGGCTGGCTGTCGCCGGTCCCGTTCATCGCCGATGGCTGGTGGTGGATGGTGATCAAGATGTGGATGTGGTTCTTCATGTTCTCGATGGCGAAGGCGCTGGTTCCACGGTATCGCTACGACCAGTTGATGCGCATCGGCTGGAAGGTTTTCCTGCCGCTGTCGCTGGCACAGGTCGTGATCGTCGCCTTCCTTGCACGTTACGAAGTCCTGGGCGGTTTCTGGGCCCGTTGGGCAGGAGTCTGAGATGTATTCCAACAAGCTAGCCGAAATGCTCGCCCATGTTTCCAACCGGATCGGGGGGCGTTCCTGATGGCCTTCGATCTTGCCCGCGCGACCAAATATTTCCTGATGTGGGATTTCCTGAAGGGCTTCGGCCTTGGCATGCGCTATTTCTTTGCGCCCAAGCCGACGCTGAACTACCCGCATGAAAAAGGCCCGCTGAGCCCGCGTTTCCGCGGCGAACACGCGCTGCGCCGCTATCCCAACGGCGAAGAACGCTGCATCGCCTGCAAGCTGTGCGAGGCGATCTGCCCGGCGCAGGCCATTACCATCGACGCGGAACCGCGCGAGGACGGCTCGCGCCGGACGACGCGCTACGACATCGACATGACGAAATGCATCTATTGCGGTTTCTGTCAGGAGGCCTGCCCGGTCGATGCCATCGTCGAAGGTCCGAATTTCGAATATGCCACCGAAACCCGTGAAGAGCTGTTCTACGACAAGCAGAAACTGCTGGACAACGGCGCGCGGTGGGAAGCTGAAATCGCCCGCAACCTTGCCATGGATGCGCCCTACAGATGACGGATGTATTCTCAAAGCTGTTCGCGCAGATGATCCAGCAGGGTCAGGAAATGGCGCGCGCCTTCAATCCCGCGCTGGAAAACATCGACACGCGGGCCTTTGAAAAGATGATGCCGGTGATGCCGGCCGATCTGCTGGAAATGTGGTTCGGCAAGACCTTCAACCGCGAAGGTCTGGACGCGCGCACCCGGTTTCTGGTCACGCTGACCGCGCTGGTCGTGCAGGGATCATTCGCCGAACCGCAGATCCGCCTGACCATCCGCCACGCGCTGGAGGCAGGCGCGACCAAGCGCGAAGTGGCCGAGGTCATCTATCAGACGAGCGTTTTCGCGGGCCTGCCCGCCATGCAGAAGGCGCTTGAAATCGCTCAGGAAGTTTTCTCTCAGGAGGACGAGGCATGATGGTCTTTGCCTTCTATCTTTTTGCCGTGCTGGTCTGCGTGTCGGGCTTCATGGTGGTGATCTCCCGCAACCCGGTCCATTCGGTGCTGTGGCTGATCCTGACCTTTCTGTCGGCCTCGGGTCTGTTCGTCTTGCAGGGCGCGGAATTCGTCGCGATGCTGCTGATCGTCGTCTATGTCGGCGCGGTCGCGGTGCTGTTCGTCTTTGTCGTGATGATGCTGGACGTGAACTTTGCCGAGCTGAAGGGCGAACTGGCCCGCTACCTGCCGCTTGGTCTGGTGATTGCGGGCGTCATGCTGGCGCAACTGGGCATCGCCTTTTCGGGCTGGGAAAGCTCGGATCAGGCGGCAAGCCTGCGCTCTGCGCCGATCATCGATTCGGTCCAGAACACCCACGGTCTGGGGATGCTGATCTATGACCGCTACCTGCTGATCTTCCAGCTTTCGGGACTGGTCCTGCTGGTCGCGATGATCGGGGCCATCGTCCTGACCATGCGCCACCGCAAGGATGTGAAACGCCAGAACGTGCTGGAACAGATGTGGCGCGACCCGGCCAAGTCGATGGAAATGAAGGACGTGAAGCCCGGCCAGGGCCTGTGAACGCGGGGCTTTGGCCCCGCGAGCCATCGGGACCGCACCCGCGGTCCTTGTAGCGAAAGAATATTTCAACGGGTGACGCGCCCGGAGGGACAAGAGACGATGATCGGTTTGGGACACTATCTGGTGGTGGGGGCGATACTTTTCGTCACCGGCATCTTCGGCATCTTTGTAAACCGCAAGAACGTGATCGTCATCCTGATGTCGATCGAGCTGATGCTTCTGGCGGTCAACATCAACTTCGTCGCCTTTTCGACCCATCTGGGGGATCTCGCCGGGCAGGTCTTTACCCTGTTCGTGCTGACCGTCGCCGCCGCCGAGGCTGCCATCGGCCCGGCTATTCTTGTCGTCTTCTTCCGCAACCGCGGCTCGATCGAGGTGGAAGACGTCAACGTGATGAAGGGATAAGCGAAGATGGAAAAGTTCGTTCTCTTCGCGCCGCTGGTCGGGTCATTGATTGCGGGTTTCGGCTGGCGGGTGATCGGCGAAAAGGCCGCGCAATACCTGACGACCGGGATTCTGTTTCTGGCCTGCATCCTGTCCTGGGTGATCTTTCTGTCCTTTGACGGCGTGCCGCGCACGGTTCCGGTTCTGGACTGGATCGTCACCGGCGATTTCGTCAGCCAATGGGCGATCCGCCTGGACCGCCTGACCGCGATCATGCTGATCGTGGTGACGACGGTGTCGGCGCTCGTCCATATGTATTCGATGGGCTACATGGCCCACGACGACAACTGGACCCATGACGAACATTACAAGGCACGGTTCTTTGCCTATCTGTCCTTTTTCACCTTTACCATGCTGATGCTGGTGACGGCGGACAACCTCTTGCAGATGTTCTTTGGCTGGGAAGGGGTGGGGGTCGCCTCTTATCTGCTGATCGGCTTTTACTACAAGAAAGACAGCGCGAATGCGGCCTCGATGAAGGCTTTCATCGTCAACCGCGTCGGCGACTTCGGCTTTCTGCTGGGGATCTTCGGGCTGTTCTGGCTGACCGGCTCGATCCAGTTCGATGCGATCTTTGCGCAGGTCCCGACGATTGCGCAGACCGAAATCAGCTTTCTCTGGCGTGACTGGAATGCCGCGAACCTGCTGGCCTTCCTGCTGTTCGTCGGCGCGATGGGCAAATCGGCGCAGCTATTCCTGCACACCTGGCTGCCCGACGCGATGGAAGGCCCGACCCCGGTGTCGGCGCTGATCCACGCCGCCACCATGGTCACCGCCGGGGTGTTTCTGGTCTGCCGGATGTCGCCGCTGATCGAATTCGCGCCCGACACCAAGAATTTCATCGTCATCATCGGCGCGACCACGGCTTTCTTTGCCGCGACGGTCGGTCTGGTGCAGAACGACATCAAGCGCGTCATCGCCTATTCGACCTGTTCGCAACTGGGCTATATGTTCGTGGCGGCGGGCGTCGGCGTCTATTCGGTCGCGATGTTCCACCTGCTGACCCATGCCTTTTTCAAGGCCATGCTGTTTCTGGGCGCGGGTTCCGTCATCCATGCGATGCACCACGAACAGGACATGCGCAACTATGGCGGTTTGCGCAAAAAGATCCCGCTGACCTTCTGGGCGATGTTCATCGGCACGCTGGCCATCACCGGCGTCGGCATTCCGCTGACCACCATCGGTTTCGCGGGTTTCCTGTCCAAGGATGCGATCATCGAAAGCGCCTTTGTCGGCAGCGGCTATGCGTTCTGGATGCTGGTCATCGCGGCCTGTTTCACCAGCTTCTATTCGTGGCGGCTGATGTTTTTGACCTTCTGGGGCAAGCCGCGCGGCGACCATCATGCGCATGACCACGCCCATGAAAGCCCGCCGGTCATGACCATTCCGCTTGGCGTTCTGGCGATTGGCGCGATCTTTTCGGGGATGGTGTTCTACGGACCCTTCTTCGGCAATGAAGAAAAGCTCGATACCTTCTTCCACATCCAGAAGGCCGAAACGGCAGAGGGGCATGGTGAGGTCGCGACGGACGCCGCACCCGGCACCGAAGCGGGGCACGAGACGCCTGCCGCCGATGCCGCTCATGCCGAGGGTGCGGGGGATCAGGGCCTGACCACTGACGTTCCGGCGCCGGTTGGCGGGGCGATCTATATGCACCCGGACAACCATGTCCTGCATGACGCGCATTACACGCCGAAATGGGTCAAGGTTTCACCCTTCATCGCCATGCTGCTTGGTCTGTTCATGGCCTGGGTCTTCTATATCCGCAAACCCGAAGCGCCCAAGCGCCTGGCCGAGATCCAGCCGCAACTGTATCGGTTCCTGCTGAACAAATGGTATTTCGACGAGATCTATGACTTTGTCTTTGTCCGTCCGACCCTGTGGCTGGGCCGCGTGCTGTGGCAAAAGGGCGATGGCAAGATCATCGACGGTTCCATCAACGGGGTTGCGATGGGCCTGATTCCGCGGCTGACCCGCGCGGCCGGGCGGGTCCAGACGGGTTATCTTTTCCACTACGCCTTCGCGATGGTTCTGGGCATCGTGGGCTTGCTGATCTGGGTGATGATGCGGGGCACGCACTGATATGACGCACCTTCTTTCGATTATCACCTTTCTGCCGATCGTCGCGGCTGCCATCATGGCCCTGCTTTTGCGGGGCGATGACGGAGCTGCGGCCCGCAATGCCAAATGGCTGGCGCTGATCACGACAACGGCCACCTTCCTGATCTCGCTGATCGTGCTGATCGGCTTTGATCCCGCGAACACGGGCTTTCAGTTCGTCGAGGATCGCGAATGGATCATGGGCCTGAAATACAAGATGGGCGTCGACGGCATTTCGATCCTGTTCGTGATGCTGACCACCTTCCTGATGCCGATCACCATCCTGTCCGCGTGGGAGGTCAAGACCCGCGTCAAGGAATACATGATCGCCTTTCTGGTGCTGGAAGGGCTGATGATCGGCGTGTTCACCGCGCTGGATCTGGTGCTGTTCTACCTGTTCTTTGAAGCCGGGCTGATCCCGATGTTCCTGATCATCGGGATCTGGGGCGGCGCGAACCGCATCTATGCGGCGTTCAAGTTCTTTCTCTATACCTTCCTCGGCTCGGTCCTGATGCTGGTCGCGATGGTGTCGATGTTCCGGATGTCCGGCACGACCGATATCGTGACGCTGTTGACCTATGATTTCGCATCCGACCCGATGGTGGTTCTGGGGCTGAACATCGCGGGCGGCGTGCAGATGCTGCTGTTCCTTGCGTTCTTTGCCAGCTTTGCGGTCAAGATGCCGATGTGGCCGGTCCATACCTGGCTGCCCGACGCACACGTCCAGGCACCGACTGCGGGTTCTGTCGTGCTGGCGGCGGTGCTGTTGAAGATGGGCGGCTACGGCTTTCTGCGCTTTTCGCTGCCGATGTTCCCGGTCGCCAGCGGCATCGCGCAGCCCTACATCTTCTGGCTGTCGGCGATTGCCATCGTCTACACCTCGATGGTGGCGCTGGCGCAAAGCGACATGAAAAAGCTGATCGCCTATTCGTCCGTCGCGCATATGGGCTATGTGACGCTTGGCATTTTTGCCGCGAACCAGCCCGGCACGGATGGCGCGATTTTCCAGATGCTGTCGCACGGCTTTATCTCGGGCGCGCTGTTTTTGTGCGTCGGCGTGATCTATGACCGCATGCACACGCGCGAAATCGACGCCTATGGCGGGCTGGTCAACCGGATGCCGGTCTATGCGCTGGTCTTCATGTTCTTTACCATGGCGAACGTCGGCCTGCCGGGGACCTCGGGCTTTGTCGGTGAGTTCCTGACCCTGCTGGGGGCGTTCCGCGTCAATACCTGGGTCGCGCTGGTCGCGACCTCGGGGGTGATCCTGTCGGCATCCTATGCGCTGTGGCTGTATCGCCGGGTAACCTTTGGTCAACTGATCAAGGAAAGCCTGAAAACCATCAACGACATGAGCAGCCGCGAACGCTGGCTGTTCGTGCCGCTGATCGCCATGACACTGATCCTGGGCGTCTATCCGCGTCTGGTGACGGATATCACCGGACCGGCGGTCGCCAATCTTCTGCAACACTACAATGACAGCCAGCCTGCGCCGACCGAGACGGCCGCGGCAGAAGCAAGCCACTAGGGGGCGGATATGACATCGCTCGATTTTTCGACCATCCTGCCCGAATTCCTGCTGGCGGTTTACGCGATGGCGGCCCTGATGGCCGGGGCCTATTTCGGCAAGGACAAGATCGCGCGTCCGATCCTGTGGGTGACGGTGGCGGCCCTGCTGGTGGTTGCGATGCTGGTCGGGCTGAACGACAGCACGCCTTCGACGGCCTTTTTCAACATGTTCATAGATGACCAGTTCGCGCGTTTCGCCAAGGTCATCGTGCTGATCGGCGCCGCCTGCGTTTTGGGGATGAGCGCGGATTATCTGGGCCGTCAGGGCATGATGCGCTTTGAATTCCCGGTGCTGATCGTCCTGTCGGTCGTCGGCATGATGGTGATGATTTCGGCAGGCGACCTCTTGACGCTGTATATGGGGCTGGAGCTGCAATCGCTGGCGCTTTACGTCATCGCGGCCTTCCGCCGCGACAGCGAAAAATCGTCCGAGGCGGGGCTGAAATACTTTGTGCTTGGCGCGTTCAGCTCGGGGCTGTTGCTGTATGGCGCCTCGCTGGTCTACGGCTTTGCCGGGACGACGACCTTTGCCGGCATCATCGGCACGATTCAGGACGGCCACCTGCCGCTTGGCCTGCTGTTCGGTCTGGTCTTCATGCTGGTCGGTCTGGCCTTCAAGGTTTCGGCGGTGCCCTTCCACATGTGGACGCCCGATGTCTACGAAGGTGCGCCGACGCCGGTGACGGCCTTCTTTGCGACCGCGCCCAAGGTCGCGGCGATGGCGCTGCTGGCGCGGCTGATGTTCTCGGCCTTTGGTCATGTCACGGATGACTGGGGCCAGATCATCGCCTTTCTTGCGGTGTTGTCGATGTTCTGGGGGTCGATCGCGGGTATCGGGCAGCGCAATATCAAGCGGCTGATGGCTTATTCCTCGATCGCGCATATGGGCTTTGCCCTGCTGGGTCTGGCGGCGGGCACGCCGCAGGGCGTGCAGGCGATGCTGCTGTATATGGCGATCTATACGCTGATGAATGTCGGCACCTTTGCCTTCATCCTGTCGATGGAACGCGATGGCGTGCCGGTCACAGACCTGAATTCGCTGAAACAGTTCGCCCGGTCCGAGCCGACCAAGGCCATGGCCGTGCTGGTCCTGATGTTCAGCCTGGCGGGTGTGCCGCCGATGCTGGGCTTTTTCGCGAAATTCGGCGTGCTGCAGGCCGCGGTTGCGGCGGGGATGACATGGCTGGCCGTGCTGGGCGTGATCGCCTCGGTGATCGGCGCCTTCTATTATCTGCGCATCGTCTATTACATGTATTTCGGCGAAGCGGGGCAGGGCGTCACCAGCCGCACCGGGGCGGTGCAATATGTCGCCTTCATCGGCGCGGCGGCGCTGACGGTGCTGGGGGCGATTTCGATGTTCGGGATCGACGATGTCGCGGGTCGTGCTGCGGAATCGCTGACCTCGGTCGCGCAAATCAGTGCCGGGGTCGAGTGAGCGGCCCCTCGGCCCGCAACCGCAGGCTGGCCGCTTCGGGTCAGCCCTGTCGGAGAAATCGGCGTGACTGATACCGGCCCCGGGGGTCGGGCGGCATGTGCTGATGCGCAGCCCCAGCACCAATGCCGAGGCGCTGCGTCTGGCGCCCTCGCTGTCCGGTCCGGCATGGATCCTGACGCATGAGCAGACCGCCGGTCGCGGCAGGCGCGGGCGGGGCTGGGCGATGCCGCCCGGCAATTTCGCGGCCAGTCTGGGGATGCGCCCGAAAGGCGGCATTGCCGAAGCCGCGCAGCTTTCCTTTGTCGCGGCGCTGGCGCTGCATGATGCGCTGACGGCGGCCTGTGGCCCCAATGCGCGGCTGGCGATCAAATGGCCGAATGATGTGCTGCTGAACGGCGGCAAGGTCGCGGGGATCCTGCTGGAAAGCGCGGGCAGCGGCCGCGAGGCACCGGTTCTGGCCATCGGCATCGGCGTCAACCTGGCCGCCGCCCCGCAACCGGCCGAGGTCGAGGCCGGGGCCGTGCCGCCCGTCTCGATCCTGACCGAAACCGGCCATCGCCTTGCCCCCGAGGAATTTCTGGACCTGCTAGCCCCTGCCTTCGCAAGCTGGCTGAACCAGTTCGAGACCTATGGCTTTGCCCCGATCCGCAACGCCTGGCTGTCGCGCGCGGCGCGGATCGGGCAGGTCATCATCGCGCGGTTCGGTTCCCATCAGGTGCAGGGCGTGTTCGAAGGCATTGACGACAGCGGTGCGCTGGTTCTGGTGACCCCACAGGGGCGTCAGGCGATTCCCGCCGCCGATGTGTTCTTTCAGGGAGAGACGTGATGCTGCTGTGTATCGACACCGGCAACACCAATACGGTTTTCGCGATCTGGGACGGTGAGCAGTTCATCGGCCAGTGGCGGATTTCGACCGATCACCGCCGCACCGCGGATGAATATTACGTCTGGCTGTCGACCCTGCTGACGCTGAACAGGCTGGAGCTGCGGATCAACGCCTGCATCATCAGCTCGACCGTGCCGCGCGTGGTGTTCAACCTGCGGGTGCTGTGCAACCGCTATTTCGACAGCCGCCCGCTGGTTGTCGGCAAGCCCGACTGCCTGCTGCCCGTCGCGCCCCGCGTGGACGAGGGCACGGTGGTCGGCCCCGACCGGCTGGTCAATGCGCTTGGCGCCTTTGACCGCCATGGACCCAATCTTGTCGTCGTCGATTTCGGCACGGCGACGACATTCGACGTGGTCGCCGAAGACGGCGCCTATGTCGGCGGCGTCATCGCGCCCGGCGTGAACCTGTCGCTGGAGGCGCTGCATATGGGCGCGGCCTCGCTGCCCCATGTCGATGTGACCATGCCCGCCAAGGTGATCGGCACGAATACCGTGGCCTGCCTGCAATCCGGGATTTACTGGGGATATATCGGGCTGACTGCCGGCATCGTGAACAAGATCCGGGCCGAGCGTGGCGTCGCGATGAAAATTATCGCGACGGGCGGGCTTGCCCCGCTGTTCGATCAGGGCTTTGATCTGTTCGACTTTCTCGAAGACGATCTGACCATGCACGGTCTGCGTCTCATCCATGACTTCAACAAGGAGGCCGGTAATGTCTGACCGCCTGATCTATGTGCCGCTTGGCGGCGCCGGCGAAATCGGCATGAACGCCTATGTCTATGGCCATGGCCAGCCCGGCAAGGAGCGGCTGATCGTCGTCGATCTGGGCGTGACCTTCGGCGACATGGATTCTGCACCGGGGATCGACCTGATCATGGCCGATGTCGCCTGGCTGGAACAGAACCGCGACCGGATCGAGGGGATTTTCATCACCCACGGTCACGAGGATCACGTCGGCGCCCTGGGCCTGCTGTGGTCGCGCCTGCGCGCGCCCGTCCACTGCCGCCGCTTCACCGGCGCGCTGGCCGCGATGAAGATGGAAGAGGCGGGCCAGCCTGCCGATGTCATCCAGATCCACGCCCCGCGCCCCGAGGTGATTCAGGCCGGTCCCTTTGCCGTGCAATTCGTGCCGATCAGCCATTCCATCCCGGAAAGCGCCGCGCTGATCATCGACACGCCTGCGGGCCGCATCGTCCATACCGGCGATTTCAAACTGGACGGCACCCCCATCGTGGGCGAGCCTTTTGATCCGATCATCTGGCACGAGATCGCGCAGGAAAACGGCGGCATCAAGGTGCTGGCCTGCGATTCGACCAATATCTTCAGCCCGCATGCCGGCCGGTCCGAGGCCGTTCTGGCCAATCCCTTGCTGGATTTCGTCGTCGCCCAGAAAAATCTGGTCGTGGCCACGACCTTTGCATCGAACGTCGCGCGGCTGAAAACCCTGACCGAGGCGGGCGTGGCTGCGGGCCGCAAGGTCTGCCTGCTGGGCCGTGCCATGAACAAGATGGTGAGAGCGGCGATCGAAACCGGCGTGCTGACCAGTTTCCCGCCCGTCATCACCGCCGATGAGGCGGCCGAACTGCCCCGCAATCAGGTCATGCTGGTCGTCACGGGGTCGCAGGGCGAACGGCGCGCGGCATCTGCGCAACTGTCGCGCGGGCGCTATCTGGGGTTGCAGTTGAAAGAGGGCGACAGCTTTCTGTTCAGTTCGCGCACCATTCCGGGCAATGAACGCCCGGTGATCCGCATCATGAATGCGCTGTCGCAGATCGGCGTCGATGTCTTTGACGCGGATGATGGCACCTATCACGTCTCGGGCCACGCCAACCGCCCCGATATCGAGGCGGTGCATGACCTGCTGAAACCGCAGATCGTCATTCCGATGCATGGCGAACATATGCATCTGCGCGAACATGCGCAGCTCGCCAGCAGCAAGGGCATTGCCTCGATCATCGCGACCAATGGCGCGGTCATCGACCTGACCGCCGAACTCCCGCGCGAGGTGGACCGGATCGACACGGGCCGCGTCTATCTGGATGGCAATGTGTTGATCGGCGCGATGGATGGCATCGTCCGCGACCGCATCCGCATGGCGTTGAACGGTCACGCGCTGGTTTCGGTGATCGTGGACGAAGACGACCGCCCGCTGCCCGATGCCTGGGTCGAGCTGATGGGCCTGCCCGAACGCGGTCGCGCCGGTGTGCCGCTGGCCGGCAGCATCGAGGAAGAACTGGCCGATTTTCTGGAACGCGCCAATGACGCCACCCTGTCCAACGACGACAAGCTGGAAGAGGCGATCCGCAAGCTGACCCGCCAGATCGCGATGGACGAAATCGGCAAAAAGCCCGAAGTCACGGTCATCATCAGCCGTCTTGCGGCGGAATGACCGCGATTGCTTGACCTTTCCTGCCCGCGCGGGCAAAGCGCGGGCATGAGCGAATTCGACCCCAATCCCCCGCGCCGGAACTTTTACGGCCGCCGTCATGGCAAGACCCTGCGTCAAAGCCAAAAGGGCTATCTGTCCGAGGATCTGGGCGATCTGCGCCCGCGCGGCATCACCGTGCAGGACAATCCCGACCGCAAGCCGGTCGATCCCGCGCAGATCTTTGGCGACGACCGCCCGATCTGGCTGGAGGTCGGCTTCGGCGGGGGCGAGCATATGGTCCATATGGCCGCGCGCTACCCCGGTATCGGCATCATCGGTTGCGAACCCTTCATCAACGGGGTCGCCATGCTTCTGGGCAAGATCCGCGCGGCGGGCGTCGAAAATGTCAGCGTTCATCCCGGCGATGCACGCGATCTGATGGATGTGTTTCCCGATGCTTCGATTGATCGGGCGTTCCTGAACTATCCCGATCCCTGGCCCAAGGCACGCCACCACCGCCGCCGCTTTGTCACGCCCGAACATCTGATCCCGCTGGCCCGGCTGATGAAGCCCGGTGCGGAATTCCGGGTTGCGACGGATATCCCCGATTACGTCCGCCAGACGCTGGAAGAGGTTCCGCCCGCCGGGTTCACCTTGGTCAGCGAAGGCGGCACGCCCCGGGATGACTGGCTGTCCACCCGCTACGAACAAAAGGCGCTGCGCGAAGGTCGCGCGCCCCATTACGTCACCTTCCGCCGCAACTGAACGAAAGGCCGCGCCATGTCCCATTCCGGTGATCCCAAACCCATGACGGCCCGCAAATCGCCCGCTCTGCGGGGCGTGGCGGCGGTTCCCGGCGACAAGTCGATCAGCCACCGCGCGCTGATTCTGGGCGCCATGGCGATTGGCGAAACCCGCATCACCGGCCTGCTCGAGGGCGAGGATGTGCTGGACACGGCCAAGGCCATGCGGGCATTCGGCGCGACCGTGACCCGCACGGGAGAAGGGGCGTGGAGCGTGAACGGCGTCGGCGTCGGCGGCTTTGCCGAACCCGAGGGCGTGATCGACTGCGGCAACTCGGGCACCGGCGTCCGCCTGATCATGGGCACGATGGCCACCAGCCCGATCACTGCGACCTTTACTGGCGACGCCAGCCTGTCGCGCCGCCCGATGGCGCGGATCACCGACCCCCTGCAGCTTTTCGGCTGTCACGTCACCGCGCGCGAAGGCGGTCGCCTGCCCGTGACCATCACCGGCGCGGCCGATCCGATGCCGGTCAGCTATCGCACGCCGGTCGCCAGCGCGCAGATCAAATCGGCGGTTCTGCTGGCCGGTCTGAACGCGCCCGGCCAGACCGTCGTGACCGAGGCAGAGGCGACGCGCGACCATACCGAACGGATGCTGACCGGATTTGGTGCCGAAATCACCACCGAGATCACCCCCGATGGCCGCGTCATCACCCTGACCGGCCGTCCCGAACTGGTCGCGCAGACCGTTGCCGTGCCGCGCGACCCGTCCAGCGCGGCCTTTCCGGTCGCGGCGGCGCTGCTGGTGCCGGGGTCGGAAATCCGCGTGCCGGGGGTCAGCCGCAACCCGACGCGGGACGGGCTATATGTCACGCTTCTGGAAATGGGCGCGGATATTACCTTTGAAAATCAGAGAGATGAGGGTGGCGAGCCGGTGGCCGACCTGATCGTGCGCCATTCCGCGCTGAAAGGCGTCAGCGTCCCGGCGGATCGCGCCGCCAGCATGATCGACGAATTCCCGATCCTGTCGGTCATCGCCTGCTTTGCCGAAGGCGCGACCGTGATGAATGGCGTGGCGGAACTGCGCGTCAAGGAAAGCGACCGCATCGACGCCATGGCCGTGGGCCTGCGCGCCAATGGGGCGCGGGTCGAGGATACGCCCGACAGCATGACGGTCCACGGCACCGGCGGGCTGAAAGGGGGCGCGGTGGCGGCGACCCATCTGGATCACCGCATCGCCATGTCCTTCCTGATCGGGGGCCTTGCCTCGGATCAGCCGATCGGGGTCGATGACGGCGCGCCGATCATGACATCTTTCCCGGATTTCCTGCCGCTGATGCAAGGGCTTGGCGCAGATATCGCATAAAATCGGGCGGCCGGATGGCCGCCCTTTTCATGTCGCCGGGATCTATTTTCCCAGACCGATGCCTTTCAGCGCCCCGGTGATTTCCTCCAGAATCACCGGATCGTCGATGGTGGCGGGCATCTTGTAATCCTCGCCATCGGCAATCCTGGCCATGGTGGCGCGCAGGATCTTGCCCGAGCGCGTCTTGGGCAGGCGGTCCACGACCAGCGCCGATTTGAAGGCGGCAACCGGGCCGATACGGTCGCGGACCATGCCGACGACTTCCTTGACGACGGTGTCATGGCTGGTTTCGACGCCCTTTTTCAGGCACAGGAAGCCAAGCGGCATCTGGCCTTTCAGCTTGTCGGCAACCCCGATCACCGCGCATTCGGCAACGGCGGGGTGGCTCGACAGGACCTCCTCCATCGCGCCGGTGGACAGGCGGTGGCCCGCGACGTTGATCACGTCATCGGTGCGCGCCATGATGTAAAGGTAGCCGTCATCGTCGATATAGCCCGCATCGCCGGTTTCGTAAAAGCCGGGGAAATGGTCCAGATAGCTTTTGCGGAAACGCGCTTCGGCATTCCACAGGGTCGGCAGGGTGCCGGGGGGCAGGGGCAGCTTGATGACGATGGCGCCAAGCGTGCCTGCGGGGACGGGGTTGCCGCCTTCGTCCAGCACCTGCACGTCATAGCCCGGCATGGGAACCGAGGGGCTGCCCTTTTTGATCGGCATCTGTTCGATCCCGAAGGGGCTGGCCGCGATGGCCCAACCGGTTTCGGTCTGCCACCAGTGGTCGATCACCGGCAGGTTCAGCTTGTCTTCCAGCCATTGGATCGTGTCGGGGTCGGCGCGTTCACCGGCGAGGAACACGGCCTGCAGGCTGCGCAGGTTGTAATCGCCGATCAATTCGCCATCCGGATCCTCGCGCTTGACGGCGCGGATGGCGGTGGGGGCGGTGAAAAAGGACTTGACCTTGTGGTTCTGGATCACCCGCCAGAAGGTTCCGGCATCGGGCGTGCCGACCGGCTTGCCTTCGAACACCAGCGTCGTCGCGCCGGCGATCAGCGGGCCATAGCAGATATAGCTGTGGCCGACGACCCAACCCACGTCCGAGGCCGCCCAAAACACATCACCGGCGTCGATGCCGTAGATATTTTTCATCGTCCAGTTCAGCGCGACCAGCTGGCCCGCGGTATGGCGCACGACGCCCTTGGGCTGGCCCGTGGTGCCCGAAGTATACAGGATATAGGCGGGATGGTTGCCTTCGACCGGGACGCATTCGGCAGGCTCGACCCCGTATTGGAACGAATGCCAGGCGAAATCGCGGCCGGGGATCAGGCTGCAGACCTCTTGTTCGCGCTGAAAGATCACGCAGAAATCGGGTTTGTGTCCGGCAAGGTCGATGGCCTTGTCCAGCAGCGGCTTGTAATGGACGACGCGGCCCGGTTCCAGCCCGCAGGATGCCGCGATGATCGCCTTGGGCTGGCAGTCGTCGATGCGCACGGCCAGTTCGTTCGCGGCAAAACCGCCAAAGACCACGGAATGCACCGCGCCAAGGCGGGCGCAGGCCAGCATCGCCTCGACCGCCTCGGGGATCATCGGCATGTAGATGATGACGCGGTCGCCCTTTTCGATGCCCTTGGCGCGCAGCGCCCCGGCAAGGCTGGCGACGCGGTCGCGCAATTCGCTATAGGTCAGCCCCTTGGTCGAACGGGTGATGGGCGAGTCGTGGATGATCGCCAGCTGATCGCCCCGGCCGGCCTGAACATGGCGGTCGACGGCGTTCCAGCAGGTGTTGACCAGCGCATCGGAAAACCATTCGTAAACGGGCGCCTTGTCGTCGAAAAGCGCCTTGGAGGGCGGGCGAAACCAATCGATTTCCTGGGCGGCCTGCATCCAGAACTGTTCCGGATCGGATTTCCAGCCTTGATAAATATCCTGGTAAGACATGGTTCCCCCTTAACCTCGTGGCAGTTTAGTTACGCCAGAAGTATGGGGGGCGCAATAATCCTGCGCAGATGGTTGCGCCAACAGAAAGATGTTGGCGCAACCCAAAGCCGAGAGCAAGGGACCGGCCGGGGTATGCGGGATCAGCCGTAATGCTTGACGGGCGTGCCCGCGATGGCGCTGACGTTCAGCAGGCCGCGCGTCGTGATCGACGGGGTAACGATATGGGCGCGGTTGCCCATGCCCATCAGGATCGGCCCGACCTCCAGCCCGTTTGCCTTCATTTTCAGGGCGTTGCGGACGCCGGATGCGGAATCCGTGCCGGAAAAGACCAGCACATTGGCCGCGCCTTCGATCCGCGAATTCGGCAGCAGCCTTTCGCGGATCTGCGGGTCCAGCGCCGAATCGACATGCATTTCACCGTCAAAGATGAAATCGACATTCTTGTCTTGCAGGATCGCCAGCGCCTCGCGCATCTTGCGCCCGGACTGCGTGTCCAGATTGCCGAATTGCGAATGGCTGCACAGCGCCACCTGGGGCGTCACGCCAAAGCGGCGGACGTGGCGGGCGGCGCCGATGGCGGTTTCCGCGATCTGTTCGGGCGTCGGCGCGTGGTTGACCTGGGTATCGGCGACGAACAGCGGGCCGTCTTCCAGAATCAGCAGGGACAGGGCGCCGACCGGGCGCAGCCCGTCATGGGCGAGGATCTGGCTGACATAGTTCAGGTGCCAGGAATATTGCCCGAAGGTGCCGCAGATCAGGCTGTCGGCCTCATTGCGATGGACCATGACGGCGCCGATCGCGGTGGTATTCGTGCGCATCACCGCGCGGGCGATGTCGGGCGTGACGCCGCGCCGCGCCATCAGATCGTGATAGGTGCTCCAATAATCACGGTAGCGGGGGTCGTTTTCGGGGTTCACGATTTCGAAATCGACATTCGGCCGGATGGGCAGGCCCGCGCGTTCGGCCCGCATTTCAATGACTTCGGGACGGCCGATCAGGATCGGCACATCGGTCATTTCTTCCAGCATGGCATTGGCCGCGCGCAGCACGCGCTCATCCTCGCCCTCGGCAAAGACGATGCGGCGGCTGGCCGATGCCGCGGCCTCGAACACCGGGCGCATGATCAGCGCCGAGCGGAAGACCGAGCCGTCCAGCTTTTGCTTGTAGGCCGCCAGATCGGGCAGGGGCCGGGTCGCGACGCCGCTTTCCATCGCGGCGCGGGCAACGGCCGATGCGACGATGCCGATCAGCCGGGGATCGAAGGGTTTCGGGATCAGGTAATCGGCGCCAAAGGACAGCCGTTCGCCGCGATAGGCGGCGGCGGCTTCGGCGCTGGTGGTGGCGCGGGCAAGTGCGGCGATGGCCTTGATGCAGGCGATCTGCATGTCATCGTTGATCGTCGTTGCGCCGACATCCAGCGCGCCCCGGAAGATGAAGGGGAAACACAGGACGTTGTTGACCTGATTGGGATAATCGCTGCGGCCCGTCGCGATGATCGCGTCGGGGGCGACGGCGCGGGCGTCCTCGGGCTGGATTTCGGGATTGGGGTTGGCCAGCGCAAAGATGATCGGGCGTTTGGCCATCTTGCCGACCATGTCGGGCGTCAGCACGCCGGGGCCGGACAGGCCCAGGAACATGTCGGCACCTTCGATCACCTGATCCAGCGTGCGCAGGTCGGTTTTCTGCGCATATTCCGCCTTTTGCGGGGTCATCTGTTCGGTGCGGCCTTCATAAACCACGCCTTCGATATCGCAGAGCCAGACGTTTTCGCGTTTGACGCCCAGTTTCAGCAGCATGTTCAGGCAGGCGATCCCCGCCGCGCCGCCGCCGGTTGACACCAGCTTGATATCTTCGAACCGCTTGCCGCTGACATGCAGGGCATTGGTCGCCGCCGCGCCCACGACGATGGCGGTGCCGTGCTGGTCGTCGTGAAAGACCGGGATGTTCATCCGTTCGCGGCACAGCTTTTCGACGATGAAGCAATCGGGGGCCTTGATGTCTTCCAGGTTGATCGCGCCAAAGGTCGGTTCCAGCGCACAGACGATATCGGCCAGCTTTTCAGGGTCGGATTCGTTCACCTCGATGTCGAAACAGTCGATATCGGCGAATTTCTTGAACAGGACGGCCTTGCCCTCCATCACCGGTTTCGAGGCCAGCGCGCCGATATTGCCAAGGCCCAGGACCGCCGTCCCGTTGGACACGACCGCGACCAGATTGCCGCGCGCGGTATAGCGGGCGGCGTCGGCGAGGGCTTTCTGGATTTCCAGACAGGCTTCGGCAACGCCCGGCGAATAGGCGCGCGACAGGTCGCGGCCATTGGCCAAGGGTTTCGTCGCGCGGATTTCCAGCTTACCGGGGCGCGGAAATTCGTGATAATCCAATGCCGCCTGCTTGACGCTGTCCTGTCTGCGTTCTTCCATGTCCCCACCTCCTTGAAAGATGGTTCAGCGTTAAACTATTTTTTGCGCGACGAACAGGGGGGCATCGCCGGCTTGCATCGCTTTTGCGTGACGCGCACAATCGGGCCGATGACATGAGGTGAACATGACGCTTCTGGATGCGGCGCGCGCGGTGCGCGAAATGGCCTATGCGCCTTATTCCCGGTTCAAGGTCGGCGCGGCGGTGCGCGGTGCCTCGGGCCGGATCTACAGCGGCTGCAATGTCGAGAACGTGGCCTATCCCGAGGGCACCTGCGCCGAGGCGGGCGCCATCGCCGCGATGGTCGCCGCGGGCGAGACGGAACTGGTCGAGGTCTGCGTCATCGGTTCCAGCCCGACGCCGACGCCGCCCTGCGGGGGCTGTCGGCAAAAGCTGGCGGAGTTCGGCCGGACGGATACGCCGGTGCTGCTGGCGACGACGGATGGCAAGACGCTGGCGACGACGATCGGGGAATTGCTGCCCGGCCGTTTCGGGCTGGACCATATGGCGGACCGGCCATGAGCGACCCAAGGCCCGCCATCGCGGCGGTGCGCGACGGGCGCGGGCTGAGCGCGCCGGACGCTGCCCTGATCGCGCGCGGTCTGGCGGATGGTTCGGTCAGCGATGCGCAGGCCGGGGCCTTTGCCATGGCGGTTCTGGCGCGCGGCATCGGCCAGCCGGGCCGGGTCGCCCTGACGCAGGCGATGCGCGATTCGGGGCGGGTGCTGGCATGGGATTTGCCGGGGCCGGTCCTGGACAAGCATTCGACGGGCGGGATCGGCGACAGCGTCAGCCTGATCCTTGCGCCGGTGCTGGCGGCCTGCGGCGTTTACGTCCCGATGATTTCCGGCCGGGGGCTGGGGCATACCGGCGGGACGCTGGACAAGCTGGAAGCGATCCCGGGGTTTCGCGTCGATCTGTCCGAGGCCGGGTTTCGCCGCGTCACCGCGGATGTCGGTTGCGCCATCGTTGCGGCCAGCGCCGATCTGGCGCCCGCCGACCGCAGGCTTTACGCGGTCCGGGACGAGGCGGCATCCGTCGAGAGCATTGATCTGATCTGTGCCTCGATCCTGTCGAAAAAGCTGGCGGCGGGGCTGGATGGGCTGGTTCTGGATGTGAAATGCGGCTCGGGCGCGTTTTCGCCGGATATGGAAACCGCGCGGGCTTTGGCGCGGGCCTTGGTCGAAACCGCGAATGGCGCGGGGTGCCGGACCATGGCCTGCATCACCGATATGGACCAGCCGCTGGCCCGCGCTGCCGGGAACGCGCTGGAGATCAGGGCGGTGGTCGATGCCTTTCGCTCCGGTCAGGGGGCGTTGCTGGAATTGTCGCTGTTGCTGGCTGGCGAATGTCTGTCCCTTGCCGGGATCGACCCGGCGCGGGCCAGCGAGGCTTTCGCCTCGGGCGCTGCGGCCGAGCGTTTCGCGCGGATGGTCGCGGCGCAGGGTGGTCCCGCCGATCTGCTGGAACGGGCGGATGCGCTGTTGCCCCCCGCGCCGGTGGTCATTCCGGTGGTTGTCCCCGTGACGGCCAGCGGGATCGTGGCGCGGATCGACACGGCCCGGCTTGGCCATGCGGTCGTGGCGCTTGGCGGCGGGCGCGTCCATGCGGGCGACCGCATCGACCCTGCGGTCGGGCTGTCGGGTCTGTTGCGGATCGGCGAAGCGGCGGGGCCCGACCGGCCGCTGTGCCTGGTCCATGCCGCCGATCAGGCCAGTGCCGAGGCGGCTGCCGTGACCATCCGCGCCGCCTATCATCTGGGCGAGGCACCTGCAGCGGCGCCGTTGCTGCGCGAAAGGATCACCGCATGAGCCGCGCCTTTCTGGTCGTGATGGACAGCGCGGGCATCGGCGGGGCGCCCGATGCTGCGCAATATTTCAACGATGGTCGCCCCGACACCGGCGCCAATACCATCGGCCATATCGCCATGGCGCGGGGGCTGGATATGCCCAACCTCGACCGGCTTGGGCTGGGTGCGGCGATCCGGCTGGCAAGCGGGCTGGAGGCGCCCGGTCTGGGCCAGCCACCGCAGGGCCAAAATCCACAGGGCCAAAATCCACAGGGCCTGTGGGGCGCGGCGGTCGAGGTGTCGCGCGGCAAGGACACGCCGTCGGGACATTGGGAACTGGCGGGCGTGCCGGTGCCCTGGGACTGGCATGTCTTTCCCGACAGCCGCCCCGCCTTTCCGCCCGACCTGTCGCGGCGCATCGCCGCCCTTGCCGGGACCGGGGGGATTCTGGGCGATTGCCACGCCTCGGGGACCGCGATCATCGAAACCCTTGGGGCGGAGCATCTGCGGACAGGCTGGCCGATCTGCCATACGTCGGTCGACAGCGTGTTGCAGATCGCCGCGCATGAGGAGGCCTTTGGCCTGGACCGCCTGCTGCAACTGTGCCGCGATGTGGCCGAAATTGTCCATCCGATGCGCGTCGGGCGGGTCATCGCGCGCCCCTTTGTCGGCCGGCCGGGTGATTTCCGGCGCACCCCCAACCGCCGCGATTACGCGCTGCAGGTGCCGGGCCGGACCATTCTGGATCTGGCGCAGGCGGCGGGGCGCACGACCCATGCCATCGGCAAGATCGGCGATATTTTTTCGCATCGCGGCATCGATCATCTGCACAAGGGCAAATCCGATGCGGATCTTGCCGGGCATCTGATCCGTCTGACCCGCGACGCGGCGGACGGTTCGCTGACATTCGCGAATTTCGTCGAATTCGACAGCCTGTATGGCCATCGCCGCGATGTCGAGGGTTACGGTCGGGCGCTGGAATGGTTCGATACCGTGGTCGGCCGGATGCTGCCCCTGCTGCGGCCGGGCGATCTGGCGATCTTTACCGCCGATCACGGCAATGACCCCACTTGGCACGGCACCGATCACACGCGCGAAACCGTGCCGGTGCTGGGCTGGGGCCTTGGCGAAAGGGCGATCGGGATGGTGTCGTTTGCCGATGTCGGGGCCTCGATCTGCGATCATCTGGGCCTTGATGCACCTGCGCATGGCACGTCCTTTCTGGGCGCGCGGCGATGAAGAAGGTCGAGCTGCACCTGCATCTGGAAGGCGCCGCACCGCCCGGGTTCATCCGGGGGCTGGCCGGACAAAAGCGCGTTGACCTGCCGCCGATCTTTGATCGGCAGGGCAATTACAGCTATACCGATTTCCGTGATTTCCTGCGGGTTTACGAGGCCGCGACCTCGGTCATCACCACGCCCGACGATTACGCGCATCTGGTGGAATGCGTGCTGGCCGAATGCGGCGAAAACGGCGCGATCCATGTCGAACTGTTCGTCTCGCCCGAGTTTTGCGGCGGCGCCGATCCGATCGCCTGGCGCGATTATCTGGCGGCGATGTCCGATGCCGGGGACCGGATGCGGGCGCAGGGCATCGACAGCCGCGCCATCGTGACGCCCATCCGTCATTTCGGTCCCGAACGGGCGAAACGCTCGGCGATCTGTGCGGCGGAAACGGCGGGGTCATGGGTGACCGGGCTGGGCATGGGCGGGGATGAAAGCTTCGGTTCGGCCCGCGATTTCGCCTGGTCCTTTGATTGCGCGCGCGAGGCGGGGCTGGGCCTGACCTGTCATGCCGGCGAATTTGCCGGCCCCGACAGCATCCGTGACGCCCTGTCCCTGGGCGTGAGCCGCATCGGCCACGGTGTCCGCGCGGTCGAGGATCCTGCATTGATGCGCGAACTGGCCCAGAGCAATATCACGCTGGAATGTTGCCCCGGTTCGAATATCGCGCTTGGGATCTATCCCGACTGGCAGGCGCATCCGATTGCCCGGCTGGCGGATGCGGGGGTGCGCGTCACCATCTCGACCGACGATCCGCCGTTTTTCCACACCGATCTGCGACAGGAATATCAGCGCCTCGCTGACGTTTTTGGCTGGACCGAAGCGGATTTTGGCAGGATGAACCTCTGGGCCGTCGAAGCGGCCTTCTGCGACGACGACACCCGAAACCGCCTGCGAAAGGAACTGACATGACCCAGCATCTGACCGTGGTCACGCATCCGCTGGTCCAGCACAAGCTGACCCTGATGCGCAAAAAGGACACGTCAACGGCCAGTTTTCGCAGATTGTTGCGCGAAATCAGCCTGTTGCTGGCCTATGAGGTGACTCGCGAACCGGAACTGACCACGACGGAGATCGAAACGCCGATGTGTCCGATGCAGGCCCCGATTCTGGAAGGAAAAAAGCTGGCGCTGATTTCGATCCTGCGCGCGGGGAACGGGCTGATGGACGGGATTCTGGAACTGATTCCCGCCGCGCGTGTGGGGTTTGTCGGGCTGTATCGCGATCCCGCGACGCTGAAGCCCGTGCAATATTATCGTAAAGTGCCCAGCCAGCTGGATGCGCGCATGACGATTGCCGTCGATCCGATGCTGGCGACCGGCAATTCCTCGGTCGCGGCGATCGACCTGCTGAAGCGCGAGGGGGCTAGGAACATCCGTTTCCTGTGTCTTTTGGCCACGCCCGAAGGCGTCGCCCGCATGAAAGATGCGCATCCGGATGTGCCGATCATCACCGCATCGCTGGATCAGGGGCTGGACGATCACGGCTATATCATCCCCGGCCTGGGGGATGCGGGTGACTGCATGTTCGGGACGAAATAGCCAAAAAACGTCGCGGCGTTAACCGGATCTTTAGGGATTTGCGCATATGGCTTGGCCAGCGGCGATGCGTCAATCGGGGAAGGTTATGGTCAATCGGCTTGTCGCGCTGGTGATTGCGCTGCTTTTTTGGGGTGGCGTGGTGCTGGCCGGTGATGGTCCGGCGGAACTGCCGCCGCCCGGTTTCGCGTCGCAGCAATATATCGACAGCAAGGGCTGCGTTTTTCGCCGCGATGACATGGGGCGCTGGGCGCCCCGGATGAACAGTGACGATACGCCGGTCTGTGGCTATCCGCCGACGCTTTCAGCGCGCAGGCCGTCGCCCGATGATGCGACCGGGTTGTTTTCTGCGGCCCGACCCGAGCCCGCCCGCGCCCATCAGATCGAAGCGGCTTTGGCAGGGCTGGTCATCCCGAACCTGCAAGCCGGGGAACTGGTCGGGGATCGCACGGCCTTTCAGCCCCGTCCCGATATGGGGCCAGAGCCGTCCTTGACCGCGCCCTTGCGCGAATTGCGGGCCGAGATCGAAGGGCAGGGGCAGGTCAGGGCGCAGATGAACGGCATGTTGCAGCCGAATCGGGCGCTGTGCCAGTTGCTTGGGCTGGATACGCAAAAGCCGGGCGGGACCGGGATGATGCCCGGCGCCGACCCGACGCAGGGTTTTTGCGACAGCATTCCGCGCAACGATCTGGCGCGACTGGCCTTTGCGCGCCCCGCCAATCTGCCCGTTCCGGCAGGGACAGAGGCAGTGGCCGCCGCCTCTGAAACGCTTGCCGCCCGGGTCCCGGTTCGGGCAGGTTCCGTGGCGCGGGCTGCCAAAAGCGGGGCGGCGGCATCGAAGGCTCCGGCGTCGACGGATGCCGATGTTTCCACGACCATCCGCTCGCAGCTGCGCAGCCCGGCGGCGGCGCCAAAGCCGGGAACGGCTGTGCCCCGTTCAGCGGGTGCCGGGGGGCAGGCGGCAAGGACCCCGCCCACGGGGCCGTGGATCACCGGCATTCCGGCGGGCACAAGGTTCATCCTGATCGGCACCTATCAAAACGGGCCAGAGGTCGATGGCATCCTGCGCCGACTGTCGGGGCTGAACATGCCGATCATGCGCCAGATCTCACCCGCGCCCGTGCAGGGCAGCACGCAGGTCATTCTGGTCGGGCCTTTCGACAGCCGCCAGTCGATTGTCCGCGCATTCGACCGGCTGCGTCGCGCCGGATTGCCCGCTTCGCCGCGTTGACGGGTTACTCGGCGCAGATCTGCTGCAAGGTGATCCAGCTGCGGTCGTCCATCACCGGGACCGGCGGATCGGTGCGGAAGGGGTCGGCCTCGATCAGGCCGAGCGTCGCCTCTCCGGTCGGGTCAAGGGAACGCGCATAGGGTTCGCTTGAAATGCCGGCCTTGATGAACAGGGCCAGCAGCGCCTCGTCATCCGGTTTCGGACCGGGGCGGGTCAACAGCCTTTCGCCGTAGCCGTCCAGCGTCTGCGGCGTCATCTCGCCCGAGGTCAGCAGGTGAAAGACCGCGCGCGGCCCGACGAATTGCAGCGCGGCCAGCAGCGGATCGGATCGGGTGGCGCTGGCCTCGGCGGCGAGGATATGACCGGCGGCAACCTCGGGCGATTGCTGCTGCGCGATCAGATCATTGCCGATGACGGTGATCGGTCCGGGCAGGCGGATCGCGCCATTCAGCGTCGCGGGCAGGATGACGATCCGGTGCCCGGCCCCCAGCAGGCGCGTGGCCATCCGTGTCAGAACCGGATCGGCCGAAGGGCGGGTGCAGGCCGGGCCGGTCGTCTGTTCGATTTTCTGCAGGATGATCCGGCCGATGGCCTCTTGCTGGGCGGGCGGGGAAATCTGGACGGCATGGCGGGTCATGGCGGGGGGCAGCCAGAAAAAGGCAAGCAGAAACATCACGAAGGCACCCATCAGCGTCATGCCGCCACGCAGACGCCCCGGATGGGGGCGGCGCGCTTCGATGACGCGATGCACCTTTTCCATCGCTGAAATCAGCAGTTCATCGTCGATTTCCAGCTCTTCGTCGCTATCGGTGCCGCCGGGGGAATAGCGCGCGGGCATCTGGCCGGGGTTGATCCGGGTGACGGCGGGCAGCGACCAATGGGCGAGAGGAATCTCGGATCGCGGATCGGAAATGGTCAGCGTCGCATCCCCGAATGAGACGATGACATCGCGTCGCCGGGCCTTTGGCATCTCGCGCCAGACCCCGGTGGCTTCCAGCCGATCATATTGATTCAAAGCCGTCATTGCCGGGCGAACAGTTCCTGATTAACCATTTCCGACCATATGCGCTGTGCAACGCCGGTCAACCAGCCGTCTTGCGCCACGACGCGCCATTTTTCGTCACCGGCCCCCTTTCGTCACCGGCCCCCTTTCGTCACCGGCACCGCGCCCATTCAGCCCTTGATGCAGACGCGACCCCTGCCGGACGGATCGGCAGGGATCAACATGCCGTTGATGTCGTGTTGCCGCGATCAGTTACTGACGATCGCCATGCCCTTTTCGCGCGCCAGAACCCGCATGCGGTCCTGCAGCTTTTCAAAGGCGCGGACCTCGATCTGGCGAATGCGTTCGCGAGAGACGTTGTAGCGCGCCGACAGATCTTCGAGCGTCATCGGATCATCGCGCAGGCGACGTTCCATCAGCACGTCCTTTTCACGGTCGTTCAGCACGTCCATCGCCTGGATCAGCATGTCGCGGCGGGTCGAAAGCTCGTCTTCCTCGGCGAAGGCGCCGGCCTGATCGGCGGTCTCGTCTTCCAGCCAGTCCTGCCATTGCGCGGTCGAATCGCCATCCGCCGAACCCACGGTGGCATTCAGCGAGGCATCCGAACCCGACAGGCGCCGATTCATGTCGATGACTTCCTGCTCGGTGACGTTCAGGTCCCGGGCGATCTGGGCGACGTTTTCGGGGCGCAGGTCGCCTTCCTCCAGCGCGCCCAGTTTCGCCTTGGCCTTGCGCAGGTTGAAGAACAGCTTTTTCTGGGCCGAGGTGGTGCCCATCTTCACCAGCGACCAGGACCGCAGGATATATTCCTGGATCGAGGCGCTTGATCCACCACATCGCATAGGTCGCGAGCCGGAAGCCGCTTGTCGGGCTCGAAGCGCTTGACCGCCTGCATCAGGCCGACGTTGCGCCTCGGAAATCACCTCGGCCGATCGGCAGGCCGTAGCCGCGATAGCCCATGGCGATCTTGGCGACGAGGCGCAGGTGCGAGGTGACGAGCTTGTGCGCCGCGTCGCGGTCGCCATGCTCGACGCCAGCGCTTGGCCAGCATGTATTCCTCTTCCGGTTCCAGCAGGGGGAATTTGCGGATTTCCTGCAGGTAGCGGTTAAGCCCCTGTTCGGGGCTGGGGGCCGGAAGGTTCGTGTAATTTGCCATCAATCTGTTCCTGCTGCCCGTCGGGTCCGACGGGAAATCGTTAGCCAGTCATACGCGCGCCGGACGCCGGGGTTCCGTCGGTGAAGCCGCATGACCAAGGGGTCAGCGGCGCAGATGTTGCAGAAGGTTTTCCATATCTTCGGGCAAGGCGCTGTCGAATTCCAGTAACGCTCCGTTGAGCGGATGCAGAAAACCCAGATGGGCCGCATGAAGCGCCTGCCGGGAAAAGGCGCTGATCGCCGCCGCCGCATCCGCGCCAAGCGCCACGGCCGAGGGTTTGCGCGACCCGCCATAGGTCGGATCGCCGATCAACCCCAGCCCCGCATGGGCCATATGGACGCGGATCTGATGGGTCCGCCCGGTTTCCAGCCGGCATTCGACCAGCATGGCCGAGGGCGGCACGCCGAAGGATTCGACCAGCCGGGCCCGGGTCACGGCATGGCGGCCGCGGTCGAAACTGACCGCCTGACGCTGCCGGTCGGTCGGGTGGCGGCCCAGCATCGTGGTGATGCGCAAGACGCCGCCCGGCTCGAACGCGATGCCCGGCAGGCCGCGCAGGCGCGGATCGGCGGGGTCGATCACGCCATGGGCCAGCGCCAGATAGCGGCGGTTGGCGCTGTGTTCCTCGAACTGCCTGGCAAGGCCGTGATGGGCGCGGTCGGTTTTCGCGACGACCAGCAGCCCGGATGTGTCCTTGTCGATGCGATGCACGATGCCCGGCCGCGCGGCGCCGCCAATCCCCGACAGGCTGCCCGCGCAATGGGCCAGCAGCGCGTTGACCAGCGTGCCGTCCGGCGTGCCGGGGGCGGGGTGGACGACCATGCCCGCAGGCTTGTCGATGACGATCAGCTCATCGTCTTCGTAGACCACGGCCAGCGGGATCGCCTGCGGCTGCGCCTCGATCAGGGCGGGTTCGCCCATGATGATCCGCCATGTCCCGCCACTGACCGCGGCGCGGATATCCGTCACCGGCCCGTCCGGCCCCAGCACCGCGCCATCGGCGATCAGCCGCGCCAGACGGGAACGCGACAGCGAGGCTTGCTCTGGCGCGGCGGCGGCAAGCGCCTTATCAAGCCGCTCGGGCGGGCTTTCGTCTGGCAGGGTGATGATGAGGTCGGGCATGGAAGGCAACGGGTCTGAAGATCGGACAAAGGACGCGGCGGCAGAGCAGGCGGCGCTGCCGATGCTGCGCTATCTGCGGGCGCTTGTCACCTCGCTTGCCGTGGTGATGGGTCTGGGGATCGTGGCCATCGTGGCGATCCTGTGGATCAGGCTGGGTCAGGCGCCGCTGCCGGAACTGCCCGCGAATATCGCATTGCCCGCAGGCGCCACCGCCGAGGCCGTCACATTCGCCCGCAACTGGATCGTCGTCGTCACCGGTTCCGGGGAAATCCTGCTGTATGACACGACGGGCCTGCTGGTGAACCGCGTGGTCCCTTAGGGTTTTTTCGCGGCTTTCTTGCCTTCCAGCGCCTCGATCCGGCTGCGCAGTTCGGCGTTTTCGGTGCGGGCCTTGATGGCCATGTCGCGCACCGCCTCGAATTCCTCGCGGGTGACGAAGTTGCGGTCGGCCAGCCAGCGGTCGATCATGCTGTTGAAGGCGGTTTCCGCCTCGTTGCGCGCGCCTTGCGCCACGCCCATCGCATTGGTCATCAATTTCGAGAGATCATCGAACATACGGTTCTGCGCAGACATGGGCGGCCTTTCGGATTTTGCTCCGCTCCTATATGGCCCCAAGGGTGGCCGGGTTCAATGTCCCTGCCGAACCGGAAACAGGACAAAGACGCGCGCATGATCCCTTTCCCCGACATTTCACCCGAGATTTTTACGATTCACCTGTTCGGACAGGCGTTTTCGCTGCGCTGGTATGCGCTGGCCTATCTGGTCGGCCTGCTGATCGGCTGGTGGATCATCGCGGCGCTGATGCGGCGGTCCCGGCTGTGGGGTGGCACGGCGCCGATGGCGCCCGGCAAGGCCGAGGAATTGCTGACCTGGGTGATCTTTGGCGTGATTCTGGGCGGCAGGCTGGGTTTCGTGCTGTTTTACGAACCCGCCTATTACCTGGCCAATCCGCTGCAGATCCTGCGCATCGACGAAGGCGGCATGTCCTTTCACGGCGGGTTTGTCGGGGTCGTCGTCGCCGCGTGGATTTTCTGCCGCCGCAACGGGATTGCCCCCCTGCGGCTGGCCGATGCGCTGGCGGTCGCGACGCCGGTGGGTCTTGGCCTTGGCCGGATCGCGAATTTCATCAATGCCGAGCTGTGGGGCCGTCCGACGGAACTGCCCTGGGGCGTGATCTTTCCGGGCGCGGCCGCGCAGAACTGCCCCGGCGTCGAGGGGCTTTGCGCCCGCCACCCCAGCCAGTTGTATGAGGCGGGGCTGGAAGGGCTGTTTCTGGGCCTGATCCTGCTGGTTCTGGTCCGCGCGGGCGGGTTGCGCCGCCCCGGTCTGGCGCTTGGGGTGTTCGTTGCGGGCTATGGCATCAGCCGTTTCATCGTCGAATTCTTTCGTCAGGCCGATGCGCGTTTCATCACCCCCGACAATCCGCTTGGCCATGTGATGGGCGGTCCGGTCTGGGGGATCACGCGCGGCCAGCAACTGTCCTTGCCGATGATCGTCGTCGGGCTGGCCTTTGTCGCCTATGCGCTTTCGCGGCCAAAGGTGGGTGATGACACCGCTTGAGCGCCTGATCGCCGCCCGCATCCGCGCAGGCGGCGCGATGCGGCTGGACGAATACATGCAGATCTGCCTGCTGCACCCGCAGCATGGCTATTACGCGACCCGCGATCCCTTTGGCGCGGCGGGGGATTTCACCACCGCGCCGGAAATCAGCCAGATGTTCGGGGAAATGGTGGGGCTGGCGCTGGCGCAGGCATGGCTGGATCAGGGCGCGCCCGCGCCCTTTACGCTGGCCGAAATCGGGCCGGGGCGCGGCACGCTGATGGCCGATATCCTGCGCGCGATCCGCATCGTTCCGGGCATGGCGGATGCGGCGCAGGTCACGCTGATCGAGGCCTCGGCCCATCTGCGCGGCGTCCAGCGCGACCGGCTTGGACATGGCATCCGCCATCTGGATACGGTCGCCGATCTGCCCGAACAGCCCCTGTTTCTGGTCGCCAACGAATTTTTCGACGCGCTGCCGATCCGCCAGTTCCAACGCATGCCGCAGGGCTGGGCCGAACGCATCATTGCGCTGGATGACGCGGGCCGCCTGACCATGGGCCTTGCCGCGCCCGAACCTGCCAGAGATGCGGCGCCTATGGGCCTGATCCGCGAGAGCTGCCCGGCAGCCGCCCCGATCGCGGCGACCATCGCCGGGCTGATCGCGCGGCAGGGCGGGGCGGCCATATTCATCGACTATGGCGGATGGGACGGTTCCGGCGACACCTTTCAGGCCCTGCGCCGCCACCGTCCCGAGGATCCGCTGGGCCATCCGGGCGAAGCCGATCTGACCGCTCATGTCGATTTCGCCCCCCTTGCCCGCGCGGCGATGGCGGCGGGGGCGCGGGCATCGCGCCTGCTGGAACAGGGGGCGTGGCTGTTGTCGCTTGGCATTGTCGAACGCGCGCGCAGATTGCAGGCGGCGGGCGACAAACAGGCGGGGCCTGCGCTTCATCGCTTGACCGATGCGGGCGAAATGGGACAGTTGTTCAAGGTGCTTGCCCTCTGGTCGCCCGGCGCGCCTGCCGTTCCCGGTTTCACAACTTTGGAAGCTCATGCAGACGATGCTTGAAATCCTGACCGAAGACCTTCTGTCGCCGCTGCGGCACGGCTTTTTCACACGCAAGGGCGGCGCCAGTTCCGGGCTGTTCGCCGGGCTGAACTGCGGGCGGGGATCAAGCGATCAAAGCGAGATCGTGGAAATCAACCGCAGCCGCGTGGCCGAGGCGATGGGCGTCGGCATCAACGCGCTGTTCACCGTCAATCAGGTCCATTCGGCCGATGTGGTGGTGCTGGCGCAGGGCGATGATCCGGCGGCGATTTCCGAGCGCCGCGCCGATGCCATCGTGACGAATATTCCCGGTCAGGCGATTGCGGTCCTGACCGCCGATTGCCAGCCGATCCTGCTGGCCGATGCCCGGGCGGGCGTGATCGGTGCCGCTCATGCGGGGTGGAAAGGCGCGCTGAACGGCGTGATCGAGGCGACCGTCGGCGCGATGCAGGATCTGGGTGCGCGCCATATCACCGCCGTCATCGGCCCGACCATCAGCCAGCGCGCCTATGAGGTCGGCGATGATTTCATGGAAAATTTCCTGGTCGAAGACCCGTCCTATGGCCGTTTCTTTTCCGGCGGTCCGAACGGGCGGCCGATGTTCGACCTGCCGGGCTATGGGCTGATGCGCTTGCGCGAGGCGGGGGTGAATGCCTTCTGGAACCGCCATTGCACCTATTCCGACCCGGACCGCTTCTTTTCCTATCGCCGCACCACCCATGAAGGCGCGGCGGATTACGGGCGGCTGATTTCGGCCATCGTTCTGTAATTTTATCATTATCCGCGATGACAGCCGCCTGACGACCGGCTATCTTCCCCTCACTTCCAAGGGGAGCCCCGGCAAGGGGCTGAGAAACCGATGGCCCTGTGGGGCGGCGCGGTGACCCTTTGAACCTGATCCGGATCATGCCGGCGAAGGGATGGGACATGAACACCTGCCTGACGCTGGCCCACACGCGGGGCCTGAAATGCACACGAACGACATCGCGGCCCCGCCCTTGCCTGAAAGGGGCCATGGATGACCCACAGCTTTACCGACAATCTGCGTGCCGAGGCCGAGCCGACATGGTCGGATGCCGTCCAGCATCGTTTCATTCGCGAACTCTGCGACGGCAGCGTGCCGGACGCGGTGATGGGCGCCTATCTGGTGCAGGACAGCCGCTTTCTGGACGCCTTCCTGATGCTGCTGGGCGGGGCGATGGCCAGCGCCGATACGGCCCCGGCGCGGCTGCGCTTTGGCCGCTTTGCCGGGATGGTCGCGGGCGAGGAAAACTCCTATTTCGAGCGCAGCTTTCAGGCGCTTGGTCTGGACCGTGCCGCGCGCGAGCAGGTGCCCGATACCGCCGCGACCGCCGGTTTCAAGGCGATCATGCGCGAGGCGGCGGTTTCGCTGTCCTATCCCGCCGTGCTGGCCGTGCTGAACGTGGCCGAAGGGCTGTATCTGGACTGGGCCGCCCGCGCGCCACGGCCCTTGCCGCGGAATTTCATCCATGCCGAATGGATCACGCTGCACGACAACCCGGATTTCCGCGATTTCGTGGGCTTTCTGCGGGCGGAACTGGATCGTGTCGGGCCGGGTGACGCGGCCATCGCGCGCGAGTTCTTTCTGCGCGCCGTCGGGCTGGAGCGTGACTTTTTCGATGCCGCCTATGACCCGGCGTTCCATCTGGCACCGGCCTGACGGGCAGGGGCGTCCCGAAAGGGGCGCCTAGCCCTCGTTCACGCGGGCATCGACGATTTCAAAGGGAATCGCCGGTTCGTCCTTGGCGCAGCGGATCACCAGGCTGGTCTTGACCGAGGCCACGTTATCCGCCGCCGTCAGGCTTTCCGTCAGGAACCGCTGAAAGGTCGGCAGATCGGGCGAGACGCATTTCAGGATGAAATCAATCTCGCCGTTCAGCATGTGGCATTCGCGGACCAGCGGCCAACTGCGCGCCTGACCCTCGAATGCCGACAGATCGCGTTCGGACTGGCTTTTCAGCCGGACCATGGCAAAGACCTGAACCTCCAGCCCCAGTTCGCGCGGATCGACATCGGCGTGATAGCCGCGGATGAAACCCGATTCCTCCAGCGCGCGGACGCGCCGCAGGCAGGGCGGGGCGGAAATGCCGACGCGCCGGGCCAGTTCGACGTTGGTCATGCGCCCGTCGGCCTGCAGCTCTGCCAGTATCTTGCGGTCGATATCGTCAAGTCTGGCTGCGCTCATTCGTCCCTCACCGCCCTTTCGGGGCTGAAAATCTTGCCGGAAACTATCGTGGCGGGCCGGAATGCGCAATATTCTTTCTGCCGCATGGCAGAAACGCCGTCGCGTTCGTTGTCTCATTGCAAGCCGGGTCCGGCGTGTTTAGGTGAAAGGCAAGGCGCCGACCAGCGCGAAACGATCACATCAAGGGGGTGCTGCCATGTCCGCAAGCAATTCAGAAACCCATCCGACCCATACCCGCCTGCTGATCATCGGCTCTGGCCCGGCGGGCTATACCGCCGCCGTCTATGCCTCGCGCGCGATGCTGGAACCCGTGCTGATCCAGGGCATGCAGCCCGGCGGCCAGCTGACCATCACCACCGATGTCGAAAACTGGCCCGGCCTGACCGAGGTGCAGGGCCCCGACCTGATGGTCAACATGGAAGCCCATGCCCGCGCGATGGGCGCGACGATCGTCACCGATACCGTGACGCGGCTTGACCTGTCGGTGCGCCCCTTCGTCGCCGAACTGGACAGCGGCGCGCGCATGACCGCCGATGCCGTGGTGCTGGCGACCGGCGCGCAGGCGCGGTGGCTTGGCCTGCCGACCGAGGAAAAATTCAAGGGCTTCGGCGTTTCGGCCTGTGCGACCTGCGACGGCTTTTTCTATCGCGGCAAGCGCGTCGCCGTGATCGGTGGCGGCAATACCGCCGTCGAAGAGGCGCTGTATCTGACCAATTTCGCCGACAAGGTGACGCTGATCCATCGCCGCGACAGCCTGCGCGCCGAAAAGATCCTGCAGGCCCGCCTGTTGCGCCACCCCAAGATCGAGGTGATCTGGGACCACGACCTGCAGGAGGTTCAGGGCAGCGACAAACCCCTGAGCGTCGAGCGGCTGGTCCTGCGCCATGTGAAAACCGGCGCGATCCGTGAACTGGATGTGGCGGGCGTTTTCGTTGCCATCGGCCATGCGCCCGCGAACGAACTGGTCAAGGATCAGCTGGAACTGCACAACGGCGGCTATGTGAAGGTCGAACCGGGCACCACCCGCACCTCGATCCCCGGCGTCTTCGCGGCGGGCGACCTGACCGATCACGTTTACCGTCAGGCCGTGACCAGCGCGGGCATGGGCTGCATGGCGGCGCTGGATGCCGAACGCTGGCTGGCCGAACATTCGGACGCGGGCCTGCCCGATCCGGCGGCGGCGATGGAACCTGCCGAAACCGTCTGATCTGCCCGGACAGATGCCCCTGAATTCACCCCGGCCCGGCCTTGAGCCGCGCCGGGGTTTTTGCTGCGCTGCGGCGAGCTGTCAGCCCCGGCAGAATCCCGCGGGCGGGCGCAGGCCTTGGTTGATCATCCCGCGCCTGACCGCTAATGGCCCTGCCATAGCTGCTGTGCGATCGCCCCGGCACGGCGTCGAGATTGCCCCCGCGCCGCCCCCCGCGCGCCTCAGTGACCGCGAGTGTATTTGCATGACCGAACCGAACCTTGCCCCGATCCCGGAGCTTTACGTTTCCCCCGAAACCGCCGAGCGTCTCAAGGACGAAGCCGGTCACATGCCCTCGTGGGATCTGACCGCGCGCCAGATCTGCGACCTTGAACTGTTGATGAATCGCGGTTTTTACCCTCTGCGCGGGTTCCTGACCGAGACGGATTACAATGCGGTCGTCGAGACGATGCACCTGACCACGGGCGATCTGTGGCCGATGCCGATCACGCTGGACGTCGGCGCGACTTTTGCCGAGGGGGTCGAGCCCGGCACCGACATCGCCCTGCGCGACCCCGAAGGCGTCATTCTGGCGATCATGTCGGTCACCGACAAATGGGTGCCGGACAAAAGGCGCGAGGCTGAAAAGGTCTTTGGCGCCGATGATCCGGCCCATCCGGCCGTCAACTACCTGCACAATGTCGCCGGGCCGGTCTATCTGGGCGGGCCGGTCACCGGGTTGCAGGCGCCGACCCATTACGATTTCCGGGGCCGCCGCGACACGCCGAACGAACTCCGCGCCCATTTCCGCAAGCTGGGCTGGCGCCGCATCGTCGCGTTCCAGACCCGCAACCCGCTGCACCGCGCGCATCAGGAACTGACCTTCCGCGCCGCGCGCGAGGCACAGGCCAACCTGCTGATCCACCCGGTCGTCGGCATGACCAAACCGGGCGATGTCGATCATTTTACCCGCGTCCGCTGCTACGAGGCGGTGCTGGACAAATACCCCGCCGCGACCACCCATCTGTCGTTGCTGAATCTGGCGATGCGCATGGCCGGCCCGCGCGAGGCGGTCTGGCACGGGATCATCCGCCGCAACCACGGCCTGACCCATATGATCGTCGGCCGCGACCACGCCGGCCCCGGCAAGAATTCCAACGGGGAAAATTTCTACGATCCCTATGCCGCGCAGGAACTGTTCCGCGAGTTTCAGGACGAAATCGGCATCGAAATGGTCGATTTCAAACAGATGGTCTATGTGCAGGAACGCGCCCAATACGAACCGCTGGATGAGGTCGAGGAGGGCGCGACCATCCTGGACATCTCGGGCACGGAACTGCGCCGCCGGTTGCGCGAAGGTCTGGAAATCCCGGAATGGTTCAGTTTTCCCGAGGTGGTCAGGCAGTTGCGCCGCACCTCTCCGCCGCGTGACCGTCAGGGCTTTACCGTGTTCTTTACCGGCCTGTCGGGGTCGGGCAAATCGACGGTTGCCAATGCGCTGATGGTCAAGCTGATGGAACTGGGCGGGCGTCCGGTCACGCTGCTGGACGGCGATGTCGTGCGCAAGCATCTGTCGTCGGAACTGGGTTTTTCCAAGGAACATCGCGATATCAACATCAAGCGCATCGGCTATGTCGCGTCGGAAATCACCAAGAACGGCGGCATCGCGATCTGTGCGCCCATCGCGCCCTATACCTCGACCCGCCGTGCCGTGCGTGAAATGGTCGAGGCCGGCGGCGCCTTTATCGAGGTCCATGTCGCGACCACGCTGGAGGAATGCGAACGCCGCGACCGCAAGGGCCTGTACAAGCTGGCCCGCGAAGGGAAAATCAAGGAATTCACCGGAATTTCCGATCCCTATGAGGCGCCCGAAAATGCGGAACTGCGCGTCCAGACCGAAGGCGTCGATGTCGATCACGTCGCCCATCAGGTTCTGCTGAAGCTGGAATCGATGGGCCTGATCGGGCTGGAGTAAGAAATCTGCGCCTTGTGCATGATGTGATGGAACAACAGGGGCCGCACCGGCATTTCCGGTGCGGCCCCTTTTCGGATGCCGCGACAATTTGAAGGTAGGGCCAATGACAGATCCCGTGCTGATCCTGTGCATGAAATGGGGCACGCTGTATGACGCGCAGGATGTGAACCGGCTGGCGGCTGGCGTGCGCCGCCACCTGCACCGCCCGCATCGCTTCATCTGTTTCACCGATGATGCCGCCGGGCTGGACGCCGGGATCGAGGCGCTGCCCTTGCCCGAACTGGGCCTGCCGCCCGGCAATCACGACACGCGCTGGCGCAAGCTGGCGTTGTTTCGCCATGATCTGGCCGGGCTGTCGGGGACCGCGCTGTTTCTGGATCTGGATCTGGTGGTGGTCGACGATCTGGCGCCGTTTTTCGAGCTGCCGGGCGATTTCCTGATCATCCGCGATGACGATCTGTTCCGCCCGAAACCGCTGCGCCGCATCAACCCGGAACGCGACCGGTTTCTGCATATGGTCGGCAATTCTTCGGTGTTCCGCTATCAGGTCGGGGCGCATGGCCATGTGCTGGACAATTACCTTGCCGATCCCGCTGCCGCCGCGCAAGCCTATGAACACGAACAGCAATTTCTAAGCGCGGAACTGGAAAAGCGTGGCTTGCTGGCCTATTGGCCGCGCGGGTTGTGCGTCAGTTTCAAGAATGACTGCGTGCCGCGCCATCTGGCCAGCTATCTGCGCGCGCCCTCGCTGCCAGCGGGCGCGCGGATCGTCCTGTTCGCGGGAAACCCCAAGATGTCCGAAGTCTTTTCCGGGGGTGGCAACACATGGTATCGGCGCATCGGCAATATCGACTGGCTGCGCCGCGCGTGGATGGGGTGACGCCATGCCTGTCACCACCGCCTTGGACGACAATTCCGTTTCGGGCGTGATGGTGCTGGCCTGTCCGGCGGCACAGCAAGCGCGGCGATGAATCTGGCAGCCCGCACGAACTTGCGCGGGCCGCCTGACATCTGCATCAATGGACGCTGACCGGCGTCATTTCATGTTCGCGCGCCAGCATGAAGGCCAGGCCGCGCCCCTGCACCAGTGCCAGACGCGCGCCATCGGCGCCGTGGACGGCATAAAGACCGTCGCTGCCGGAAACCTGATCGCGCAGTTCCTGCGGCAGGGTTTCGACCGGGACCTGACGGATATAGACGGTGTTGTCGGCGGGTTCAGAGCCGAAATCATATTTGGTATTCATTGCGATCCCCTTTCTGAGCGGCTGATCGGGATGGTTTGGACAATGCTGTCGGGGGCAGAGCGGTGCAGGTCGATGTTCAGCAACCCGTTTTCCATGCTGGCTGCCAGCACCTCGACCCCGTCGGCCAGCACGAAACTGCGCTGAAAGGCGCGGGCGGCGATGCCCCGGTGCAGAAAGACGCGGGATTCGTCGATTTCGGCCTGACGGCCGCGAATCACCAACTGGCGCTCTTCCAGCGTGATCGCCAGATCGGTTTCGGCGAAACCGGCGACGGCCAGCGTGATGCGAAAGCCGTTCGCCCCCACATGTTCGATATTATAGGGGGGATACCCCTCGGCGCCCTTGGCCGCACGTTCGGCCAGACGTTCCAGCTGATCGAAGCCCAGCAGGAAGGGATGGGCGGCCAGACTGATTTTCGACATTGCTCTAGCCCTTGATAAGCGACTGCGCATCGGCCCCCATCATGGCGGACCGACAGGACCAATATGTGAACGCAATTGGCTTTGCACAAGATGGGGCAGGGGTGTTAACAGGCCGTAAACAGGGCGCTATAAAGGCGTAAGTTCAGCCAAGGCCAGCCAGATGACCTCGCAACACGAAATGTCCCACGAAGAAATCGCCCGCGCCAGGCTGGAGGTCCTGCGCCGCGAGCATCGCGATATGGACGAGGCGATCGCCGCCCTGTCGGGGCAGAGCCTGACCTCGTCCCTGACCCTGCAGCGCCTGAAAAAGCAGAAACTCGTGCTGAAAGACCGCATCGCCCGGATCGAGGACGACCTGACCCCCGACATCATCGCGTGATTGCGCCGGTCTGCCGCGCGCGCTAATGCGGCATCTCAGTCGCGGGGGCCGGTCCCCGGCCCGTGCATCTACCGTGGAAACCGCCGGAAATACGCGGCGCGAATGGGGGAAAAGCGATGGAAAAACCCGTGGGCATCATCATGGGCAGCCAGTCCGACTGGTCGACCATGCGCGAGGCGGCGGCCATTCTGGACGAGCTGGGCATCGCTTACGAAAAGAAAATCGTCAGCGCCCATCGCACCCCTGACCGGCTGTGGGATTACGGCAAGAGCGCCGTGGACCGCGGGCTGAAGGTGATCATCGCGGGTGCGGGCGGGGCGGCGCATCTGCCCGGCATGATGGCGTCCAAGACCCGCGTGCCGGTGATCGGCGTGCCGATCCAGACCCGCGCGCTGAACGGGGTCGATTCGCTCTATTCCATCCTGCAGATGCCCAAGGGCTTTCCGGTCGCGACCATGGCCATCGGCGCGGCGGGTGCTGCCAATGCCGGGCTGATGGCGGCGGCGATCCTGGCCATCACCGACCCCGTGCTGGCCGTGCGCCTTGACGCCTGGCGCGACGCCCTGTCCGCATCCATCGCCGAGGAGCCGCAAGATGAATGAACCCCAAAATCTCGCGCCCCTGAAAGCCGGTGCCGTGATCGGCATTCTGGGCGGTGGCCAGCTGGGCCGGATGCTGTCGGTCGCGGCCAGCCGGCTTGGCTATCGCAGCCATATCTATGAACCAGGCGCGGCCCCCGCTGGCGATGTCGCCCATCGCGTCACCAACGCCCCTTATGAGGATCAGGCCGCGCTGCGCGCATTCGCCGAATCCGTCGATGTCGTGACCTATGAATTCGAAAACGTCCCGACCCATGCGCTTGACCTGATCGAAAGCCTGCGCCCGATCCGCCCGAACCGCCGCACTCTGGCGGTGTCGCAGGACAGGTTGACGGAAAAGGATTTCCTGACCGGGATCGGCCTGACCACCGCGCCCTATCGCAATGTCGAAACCGAATCCGATCTGGCGGGCGCGATTGCCGGGATCGGCGCCCCCGCGATCCTCAAGACCCGGCGTCTGGGCTATGACGGCAAGGGGCAGGTGCGCATCACCGATGCCGCCAGCGCCGAATGGACCGGCGCGCCTTCCGTGCTGGAGGGTTTCGTGGATTTTTCGGCCGAAATCAGCGTGATCGTGGCGCGGGGGGCGGATGGTCAGGTTGCGGCCTATGATCCGGGCCTGAACGTCCACCAGCAGGGGATCCTGCGCACGACGACCGTGCCTTGCGGCCTGTCCGGGGCGCTGCTGACCGATGCGGTGCTGCTGGCCGCGAAAATCGTCAATGCGCTGGATTACATCGGCGTCATGGGGGTCGAACTGTTCGTGACGCCCGCCGGGCTGGTCGTCAATGAAATCGCCCCGCGCGTGCATAATTCCGGCCATTGGACGCAGGCGGGTTGCGTGGTCGACCAGTTTGAACAGCATATCCGCGCGGTTGCGGGGCTGCCGCTTGGCGATGGTCAGCGTTATGCCGATGTCGAAATGCAGAACCTGATCGGCGACGATATCGACCGCTTCCCCGAACTGCTGGCGCAGCCGCGCACCCAGATCCATCTGTATGGCAAGGGCGACGCCCGCCCCGGCCGCAAGATGGGCCACGTCAACCGGGTGCTTTAGGCCAGCGCCGATTTCAGCCGGTCGAATTCGGCGCTGCTTCCGGGCAGGCCAAGGCGCAGCCAGCGCGGGTTATAGGGAAAGACCCGTCCCCAGATCCCGCCCCGCGCCAGCCGGTCGCGCAGACCCGCCGCGTCGCGCGTGTCATACAACCGGAACAGATGGGTGCCGCCGACCAGTTCGCAGCCTTCGTCCAGCATGATCTGGTCCAGATGCAGCGCGGCCTCGGCCAGCCAGGTGTTGGCGTGGCGCGACCAGTCGTGATCTGCCATGGCCAAGGCGCCAATTTCCAGCGCAGGCCCGCTGACCGCCGAGGGACCGGCGCGTTCGGCCAGCGCGCGGATGATCCCTTCATGCGCGACGGCAAAGCCAAGGCGCAGCCCGGCCAGCCCCCAGTATTTCCCGAATGACCGCAGCACCGTGACATTCGCGGGCGGGGCATCGGCCACCGACAGTTCCGGGCGGGGGTCGGCAAAGCTTTCATCGACGACCAGATGGCCGACATAGGTGGCCAGCTCCGCGATCTCGGACGGCCACAGGGTCCGGCCATCGGGGTTGTTGGGGTTCACGACCACGGCCAGATCGGCGCCATGCAGGGCTTGCAGCGTCACCGGCTCGGTCACCTGCCAGCCCGCCGCGCGCAGGCTGGCGGCATGTTCGTTATAGGTCGGCGACAGCACGGCGGCGCGGCCCGGCTGATGGGGGCGCGGCAGGATCTGCGGCAACAACTGGATCGCGGCGGATGCCCCGGCCAGCGGCAGGACCATCTGCGGCGCACAGCCGAACCAGCCCGCCGCGACATGGCGCAGCCGGTCCACCGCGGCCTGCGTCGGCAGCGCCTGCAGCGCATCCGGCGAGAATCCGGGGACGGGCCAGGGCGCGCGGTTGATGCCCGTCGACAGGTCGATCCAGTCCGCGCCGCCAAAGCGGGCTTTCGCCCGGTCGATATCCCCGCCGTGATCGCGCATTGTCCCCTCCGGTTTTCGCCTTTAGAAGCGTCGGACCGCCCTACGTCAAGAACGGCGCGCAAAACCAGGCTGCAACACAAGAAAGTTGTGGATGAAAAAGAATAAGCGGATGCCGTCACGGAAAATTCGCTTTACACCTCAGGGTATTGGGAACACGATATCTTGTGTGACAAAAAGGCGGAAACCGCCGGTGGTAGTTCAGGCGACCACATATTGAGGCAAGGCATTGAGGCAAGAACAGGCCGGGGTTAACCGGCCAAGCCAAGGAGGGGCGAGATGGCACCGCTCGAGCAGTATATCCACAGCGACGAGATCCATCCGATCGACGTCGCCGAAAACGTGGCGACGCATCACGCATGGGAATTCGACCGTCTGACCGACGACCAGATTTCCATGACGATAGAGGGCCAATGGCGCGCCTATTCGATCACGCTGGCCTGGGCCCCGCGCGAAGAGGTGCTGCGGCTGATCTGCACCTTCGACATGGACCCGCCGTCCGCGCGGCTGCCGGTTCTGTATGAAACCCTGAACCTCGTGAACGACGAGGTCTGGAACGGCGGTTTCACCTATTGGACCGAACAGCGGCTGATGGTCTGGCGCTACGGGCTGATCCTCGGGGGCGAGGCGATGGCCGTGCCCGAACAGATCGACCAGATGATCCGCAGCGCGGTTGATTGCAGCGAAAGGTTCTATCCTTCGTTCCAGATGGTGTGCTGGGGCGACGCGGTGCCTGCGCGGGCGCTGGACATCGCGCTTGGCCAGGCCTACGGACGGGCCTGAGCCATTTAAGGGGGATGCGATGGGGCAGGAACTGGCGGCGCTGAACGAACGTGGCCTTGTGCTGGTCGGCTGTGGTGCGATGGGCTGGGCCTTGTTGCAGGGCTGGCTGAAGGGCGGTTTGGCGCCCGCGTCGGTCGGCGTCATCGACCCCAATCCCCGCGCCGAACTGGCGGCAGCGGGCGTTCGTGTGAATGGCGATCTGCCGACCGATCCGGCGGTTCTGGTCATCGCGGTCAAGCCGCAGATGATGGCCGATGTGCTGCCGACCCTGCAGGCCCATGACCGGGGCGATACGCTGGTCCTGACCGTTGCCGCAGGCGTCACCATCGCCGCCTATGAAGCCGCTTTCCCGAATGCCCCGGTGGTCCGCGCGATGCCGAACACCCCCGCCGCCATCGGTCAGGGGATTTCCGCGATCATCGGCAATGCCAAGGCGGGGCCCGCGCAGGTCGATCTGGCGGCAATGCTGATGGGCGCGGTCGGTCCGGTCGTGCGCCTGACCTCCGAGGATCAGATGGATGCCGTGACCGCGCTGTCCGGTTCCGGTCCCGGCTATGTCTTTTACATGATCGAGGCGATGGCCGCCGCGGGCGAGGCGCAGGGCCTGCCGCGCGACATGGCGCTGGATCTGGCACGCGCGACCGTCGCGGGCGCGGGCGCGCTGGCGATGGCGCGCGACGATCACCCCTCGGTTCTGCGCCGTCAGGTGACATCGCCCGCAGGCACGACCGAGGCCGGGCTGAAACAGTTGATGGACGATCAGTCGGGCCTTGGCCCGCTGATGAACCGCACCGTCGCCGCCGCCGCCGCGCGCGGCAGAGAGTTGGGCAAATGAGCGTCAGCGAACAGATCACCTATGACGATTTCGCCCGCGTCGATATCCGCACCGGCCGCATCACCCGCGTCGAGCCGTTCCCCGAGGCGCGCAAACCGGCGTTTCGCCTGTGGATCGACTTTGGCCCCGAACTGGGCGAACGCAAATCCTCGGCCCAGATCACCCATCACTATGACTCGGAATCGCTGATCGGCCAGCAGGTCGTCGCGGTGGTGAATTTCCCCCCGCGCCAGATCGGCCCCGTCCGGTCCGAGGTGCTGGTGCTGGGCGTTCCCGATGAACAGGGCGAGGTCGTGCTGCTGTCGCCCGACCGCACCGTCCCCCTTGGCGGAAGGATGTTTTGATGAAACTGCTGGTCACACGACGGATGACGCCACGCGCCGAACGCGCCATCTCCAGCCGGTTCGAGGCGGAGTTTCGCGATGAAACCGCCGGCCTGACCCCGGATCAGGCGGCGGCGGCGCTGCGCGAATATGACTATATCATGCCGACGCTTGGCGACCGTTTCACGGCCGAGGCCTTTCAGGGCGCGCCGCTGCGCTGCCGGATGCTGGGCAATTTCGGGGCGGGCTACAATCACATCGACGTTGCGGCGGCCCGGGCGGCGGGCGTCACCGTGTCGAACACGCCGGATGTGGTGACCGACCCGACCGCAGACATTGCGCTGACGCTGATCCTGATGACCGCGCGCCGCGCCAGCCTGGGCGAACGCATCCTGCGCGCGGGCGAATGGCGGGGCTGGCAGCCGACGCAGCTGTTGGGCAGCCATGTCAGCGGCAAGACCGTCGGCATCATCGGCATGGGCCGCATCGGCAAGGCCATCGCGCGGCGCTGTCATTTCGGTTTCGACATGCGGGTGGTGTTCTTCAACCGCTCGCCGGTTTCCGCGCTGGATTTCCCGGCGGAACAGATCGACACGCTGCATGACATGCTGGGGCAAAGCGATTTCGTCGTGGTCGCCGTGCCGGGCGGTGCCGGAACCCGCCACCTGATCGGGGCCGAGGAGCTGAACCGGCTTGGCGCGCAGGGTTTCATCATCAATATCGCGCGGGGCGATGTCATCGACGAAGCCGCGCTGATCGACGCCCTGCGCGACAACCGCATCGCGGGCGCGGGGCTGGATGTCTATGAACGCGAGCCGCTGGTCCCTGACGAACTGACCGCGCTGGACAATGTGACGCTGCTGCCCCATCTGGGCACCGCCACGGAAGAGGCGCGGACCGCCATGGCCATGCGCGCGCTGGACAACCTGATCGCCGTTTCCGAAGGCCGCGCGGCGCCTGACGAAATCGCCTGAGCCCCGCAAGATCACGAAATGACAAAGGGATGCGTCTTTGGCGCATCCCTGACGACCGATTGTTCACAACTGCTGTTTGAACCGTCGACGCGCTCCTGACGGGTCAACCCGCAGGGCCGGGCGTGGGTTGCCATCTCACGCGCAGTTGCGCGGATCATTCGGCGGCAACGGCCATCGTCGGCAGGTCGTCGCCCGCCTTGCGGAAACGATTGGCCGCCTCGCCGGTCAGATGGGTCAGGCGGCCGGCACAGATCGTCGCCTCGATCTGCAATGTGTCGCGGCGGATGACGACCAGATCGGCGCGGCGGCCATAATCCAGCGTGCCGCGATCGGCCAGCCCCGCGATATCGGCGGGGCGCGACGACACGATGCGCCACAGTTTCGGCAGGTCGCGCAACCCCGGCCCGGCCAGCGACATCAGGCGCGGCACGATTGCGCGTTGCAGCCCGCGCGACACCATCGCATCGCAGATCCCGGCGCGCAGCACATCCTCGGCCAGAGGCGAGGCATTGAGGGGCAACAGCACCGGCCCGCCCATGGCGCGGGCGGCGGCGGCGGCGGAATAGACCTCGGGGCAGGCGGCGATGCTGGCGCCCAGCATCGAATAGGTTTCGCGCACATCGCCGCCGCTGTCGTCAAGGCTGGCATAGATCGCGCCGACCTCGTCCAGCGTTTCGGCGATGCGGCACAGGTGGCGCGGGACTTCGCGCTGGCGTTCGCGTTCCTGCCGGATCGAGGCGGCCAGCGCATCCGCGCCCAGACCGAACAGCCGCGCCTGCCGGACAAAGCCGTCCGGGTCGCGGTTCAGCAGTTCGAACAGGCGCTCATTGCGGTTTTCCAGATAGACGATGCCGGGCTGAAAGCGGCGGATCGTGTCCAGCAATTCGGCCTGATTGTCGATGCGCGACACCTCGATCCGCATGGCGGGGCGCAGGTCGGTCGCGCCATTGTTGCGCGCCAGCGCCGACAGCAGCAGGCAGGCGATGGCTGGATCGCCAAAGCCGCGCGCCCATGACCAGGGCGCGACCATCCAGGCGGTGGTGACGCCCGAGGCCGCCGCGCGCGATTGCGCCAGCTTGATGCGGACCGAAGGCGAAATCCCTTCGGGGCCGGGGGCAAAGGGGATTTCGGCCATCAGGTCGATGATGCCGGGCAGGATCAGATAGCCCGACAGGTCGATGGCGGGCAGCGGCCCCTTGCTGATGCGCCCCCGCACGATCGCAACCGAGCGCTGGCGCAATTCGTTGTCGCGCAGGATCGTGGCTCCGGTCAGCCGCAGGGGGGGAAGCTGCCGCATCGGGCCGACTCTTTCCTTGGTTCTTTCAGGGATATTGGCCGCAATCTGTGAAACAAGCGTGACATTACGGGCAAAAGACGCGCCACACCCACCACCCGCTTGACGGGAAAGGGGCGGCATGGGCAGGCTGCGGCTGACCACCGGCGCAGGAGCCTTGCGATGCTGACCGCCTATCTGGCCTCGGACCATGGGCTGAGCCTTTTGCCCGAAGGCGCGAGGTTGCGGACCGCCGCCTGGATCGACGCCTTGCAGCCTTCGCCCGATGACATCGCCGCGCTGGCCCGGTTGGGGGTGGATGTGCCGACCCTTGCCGATATGGAGGAGATCGAGGTTTCCAACCGCCTTTATACCGAAAACGGCATGGCCTATATGACCGGCGTCCTGCCGGTGCCGGATGGTGCGGGGCGCGTGAACACCAGCCCCGTCGCCTTTATTCTGGACGAAAACCGGCTGGTCACCGTGCGCCACCATTCCCCCCGCCCGTTCGAGACCTTTCCCGCCCGCGCCGACCGCAGCAGTTGCGGCGCCTCGGACCCCGAACGGATCTTTCTGGGTCTGGTCGAGGAAATCGTCGGGCGACTGGCCGACATGCTGGAAACCGTGGGCGCGATTCTGGATCAGGCCTCGGCCGAGGTGCTGGGACCGGATGAAAGCACCGCCGCCAAGCTGCGCGCCCTGCTGGTCCGCATCGGACAGGCCGCGGAAAAGAACAGCCGTGTCCGCCTGTGCCTGATGACGCTGGAACGGATGCTGGCCTATCACCAGTCGCTGACCCCGAAACATTCGAATGCCGCCCGCCTGCGCGGCACGGTCGAGGCGATCCACCGCGATATCCATGCGCTGGAGGTGCATTCGGATTTCCTGTCTTCGCGCGTCAGCCTGTCGGTCGATGCGACGCTTGGCATGATCAACCTGCAGCAGAACACCACGTCCAAGGCGCTGTCGGTCGTCGCCGCGCTGTTCCTGCCGCCGACGCTGATCGCCAGCACCTATGGGATGAATTTCCAGTCGATGCCGGAACTGACCTCGGCATGGGGCTATCCGGCGGTGCTGGCCTGCATGGTGCTGTCGTCGGTCGTGACCTATCTGCTGTTCAGATGGCGGAACTGGCTGTAAGCGGGAATTCCGCGATCCGGTGAAAGAAGCCGTCCTGATCTTCGCCCGCCAGCGCCATTGCCGCGACGGGCATCGGCCGGGCCAGCAATCCGGGCAACTGCGGGGCCAGCGCCGCGCTGATACGCGTCAGATCGGCGGCGGGCAGGGCGCCGGTCAGCGTCAGGTGGTAGTGAAACAGGTCCAGCACAAAGGGATAGCCCCAATCCCCCAGATGCGCGCGCGCCTGTGGCGGCAGGGCCTCGGGGCGGCGGCGGGCGATGTCGCGGGCGGTCAGCGGCGCGCGAAAACGGTCCAGCCCGCGCACCAGCGCCGATTCCAGCGCGGCCAGTGCCGTTGGCGGCGTCGCGGCGGGGCGCAGCGCCAGAAAGCCCCAGTCCTGCGACAGGTGCAGCGCCATATCGAAGGGCGCATGTCGGCCTGCCAGCACCTGCAATGCGTCGGCCAGATCATCGGGGCCGACCCCTTCGGCCAGGTGAAAGGGCGCTTTCATCGTCGCGTGAAAACCATAGCGGCGGGGCGTTGCGGTCAGGGTCGCCGGATCCAGCCCGGCGATGTCGGGATGGGGCAGGGCGCGCCCGCGCCGGGCATCCCAACCCAGCCATTCGGCCCCCCATCGTCCAAGCGCGCCATCGGGCAGATGATAGATCGCATAGCGGAAAAAATGCATTCTGACCTCTGACTGGGGCGGAATCTGGCCGGTCCCGGCGTTTACGCACTTGTGAGCATGGGGCGACAATCCTATGTCTCGCGCCATCGCCGAACACCAGAGGGACATGATGCGCACAACGCTCAGCTACATGAAATGGCCGTTCATCGTCACGGCCGCCGGACTGGCGCTTGCCGCCTTTATCGGCTGGGAATACACTGGCACGGCTTCGGGTGTCATGTCCTTTTTCCTGATCGCCGCCGTGCTGGCGGTGCTGGAAATCTCGCTCAGCTTCGACAATTCCATCGTCAATGCGCAAAAGCTGAAGACGATGACCCCCGAATGGCAGCACCGCTTTCTGACCTGGGGGATCGTCATTGCCGTGTTCGGCATGCGGGTCGTCTTTCCGCTGCTGATCGTCGTGGTCGCCGCCAGCCTGTCGCCCTGGGATGCGGTGGTTCTGGCCGCGACCCAGCCCGAACGCTATTCGGATATCATTTCCGACGCGCATCTGCCGATTGCGGCCTTTGGCGGGTCGTTCCTGATGCTGGTCGCGCTGCGCTATTTCTTTGATCAGGGCAAGGACGTGGACTGGATCCGCGTCATAGAGGAAGGGTTGCGCAAGGTCGGTTCCGTGCGCGGCACCGAGGTCGGCTTTGTCCTGATCTGCATGCTGATCGTCATCCATTTCCTGCCCGCCGACAAGGAACACACCTTCATCATCGCCGCGATCTGGGGTGTCGTGACCTATCTGCTGGTCGATGCGCTTGGCCATGTGCTGGACAAATGGGGCGGCAAATCCTCGGACGGGGATCTGGCCAAGGCCGGTCTGGGCGGCTTCCTGTATCTGGAGGTTCTGGACGCATCCTTCAGTTTCGACGGCGTGATCGGGGCATTCGCGCTGACGCAGAACCTGTTCCTGATCGCCATCGGTCTGGGCATCGGCGCGATGTATGTGCGTTCGATGACCGTCATGCTGGTCGAGCGCGGCACGCTGGCGCAGTTCCGCTATCTGGAACATGGCGCCTTCTGGTCGATCTTTACCCTGTCGATCATCATGTTCGTGCAGACGCTGTATCACATCCCCGAAGTCATCACCGGCCTGCTGGGCGCGGTGTTCATCGGTGTGGCATTCGCCAATTCGCTGGCTCGGCGCCGCCGCCACCCGGACGAAGACAGCGCCCATCTGCACTAGGGCAAGACCGGCCCCCGGAGTTGAAAAGCCCCGCCTTGGCGGGGCTTTTTGATGTCAGGACAGGGGGCGGGTCAGGGGCCGGGTCGCCTGATCCAGCCAGTCGCGCAGCCCGGCCGGCAGCAGCGGGCCGACCTCGGCCCTGACGCGGGCGTGATAGCTGTCCAGCCAGTCGATTTCATCGCGCGACAGCAGGTCGGTGTCGATCAGCCTTGTGTCGATGGGAACCAGCGTCAGGGTTTCGAACCCCAGCATGTCGCGCCCGTCGGGGCTGTCCGCCCTGCTCACCACGATCAGGTTTTCGATGCGGATGCCGAATGCGCCCTCGCGGTAATAGCCGGGTTCGTTGGACAGGATCATCCCCGGCTCCAGCGGGATTTCCGAGATGCGGGAAATCCGCGCGGGGCCTTCGTGAACGCACAGCGCCGCCCCGACGCCGTGGCCGGTGCCGTGGTCGAAATCCAGCCCCGCCGTCCACAGGGGCGCCTGCGCCACCGGGTCCAGATCGCGGCCCGCGCGCCCGCGCGGAAAGCGCAGGCGGGACAGGTCGATCATGCCTTTCAGGACCAGCGTGTAATAGGTCCTGCGCCCGGCAGGGACCGCGCCGATCGGGATGGTGCGGGTGATGTCGGTGGTGCCGTCGCGGTATTGCCCGCCGGAATCCAGCAACAGCAGATCGCCGTCGCGGATCGGCAGGTTGGTCTGTTCATTCACATGGTAATGGTTGATCGCCGCATTCGGGCCGGTCGAACTGATCGTGTCGAAGCTGATGTCATGCGCGCCCTGCGCCCGGCGCAGGCTTTCCAGTTTGCGCACCACGGCGATTTCATCAAGGCTGCCGATGGGCTGGTCCTCCAGCCATGCCAGCATTTCGACCATGGCGACCGCGTCGCGCAGATGGGCGTCGCGCATGCCCTGGATCTCGGCCTCGGTCTTGATCGCCTTGGGCAGGATGACCGGGTCGCGGGCCTGTATGATCGTGGCCCCGCTGGTCTCGATCAGGCGAAAGATCTGGTCGGGCGCGGTTTCCGGGTCCAGCCGCACCGGCCCCGCGATGGTCGTCAGCGCGGCGGGCAGGGCCTCGGCATGGATGATCGAGACCTCGTTGCTCAGTTTCTCGCGCACCTCGGGGCCGAATTTGCCGGGGTCCGAGAAAAGCTGCACCTGCCCGTGATGATCGACGACGGCAAAGCCCTGCACCACCGGGTTGCGGGGCAGGTCGGCGCCGCGGATGTTCAGCAGCCACGCAATGGAATCGGCCAGCGTCAGCACCGTCGCGGCCTGTCCCGCAGCCGTCAGTTCGGCAGCCAGCGCCGCGCGCTTTTCGGCGGCGGTGCGGCCGGCCAGCGCGTCGTCATGCAGGCGCACGGGGCCGGGCGCGGTCTCGGGGCGGTCGGTCCAGATCGTGTCGACCAGATTGTCGCCGGGGACCAGCGCGATATTCGCCCCTTCCAGCGCCTTTTCCAGTTGCAGGGTTTCGTGGCGCGTGTGCAGCCAGGGGTCATAGGCCACGCGCCCGCCCCAGGGCAGGGCCTGACGCAGCCATGCCGCCAGCGTGGTTTCGGGCCAGTCGACGGGGGTGAAATGGTCCAGCGCGATTTCGGATTTCACCTGCACCCGGTAACGGCCATCGACAAAGACGCCCGCGCGGTCCTGTGTCACCACGGCAAAACCGGCGCTGCCGGAAAAGCCGGTCAGCCAGCGCAGCCGCGCGTCGCGGTCGGTGACATATTCGCCCTGATGGGCATCGGTGCGCGGCACGATGACGGCGTCAAGACCCCGGTCGCGCAGCAGGGCGCGCAGCGCCGCCGAGCGGGGCAGGCCGTCCTGCGGGCGGGTCTGAACGGTGAAGTCCTGAAATGCTGTATCTGCGGCCATGGGGCACCTCCGGCGGGGACTATCTGCCCGCCGGTCGCCCATGTCCAGCCGTCAACCGGCCCGGCGGCCACCAAGGGCGCGGGCGCGTTTTCGCGGGTCGGCGTCAAACAGCGCGGCAAGCTGTTCGGTCATCGCACCGGCCAGTTGATCGACATCGGTGATCGTCACCGCGCGTTCGTAATAGCGCGTCACGTCATGGCCGATGCCGATGGCCAGCAGTTCGACCTGCTTGCGCTTTTCGACCATGGCGATCACGTCGCGCAGATGCTTTTCCAGATAGTTCGCCGGGTTGACCGACAGCGTCGAATCATCGACCGGCGCGCCATCGGAAATCACCATCAGGATCTTGCGCGCCTCGGGGCGCCTGACCATGCGGCGATGCGCCCATTCCAGCGCCTCGCCGTCGATGTTTTCCTTGAGCAGACCTTCCTTCATCATCAGGCCAAGGTTCGGACGCACGCGGCGCCAGGGCGCATCGGCCCCTTTGTAGATGATATGGCGCAGATCGTTCAGACGGCCGGGCGCGGCGGGGCGGCCGTTCGCCAGCCATTTTTCGCGGCTTTGCCCGCCTTTCCAGGCGCGGGTGGTAAAGCCCAGGATCTCGACCTTGACCTGGCTGCGTTCCAGCGTGCGGGCCAGAACATCGGCGCAGATCGCGGCGATGGAAATCGGGCGCCCCCGCATCGACCCGGAATTGTCGATCAGCAGGGTCACGACCGTGTCGCGGAATTCCGTGTCCTTTTCGATCTTGAAGGACAGGGGCGTCGTCAGGTTCGCCACCACGCGCGCCAGACGGCCCGCGTCCAAGACGCCTTCTTCCTTGTCGAATTCCCGTGAACGGTTCTGTTGCGCCAGCAGACGGCGCTGCAGCTTGTTCGCCAGACGGCTGACGGCGCCGCGCAGGGGTTCAAGCTGCTTGTCCAGATAGGCGCGCAGCCGTTCCAGCTCATCGGGGTCGGCCAGATCCTCGGCGCGGGTTTCTTCGTCGAATTCCTGCGTATAGACCTTGTAATCCGCGCTGGCATCGCTGACCGGAGGGGGCAGGTCGTCGGGGGTGTCGGCCTCTGACGCCTCTGCCTCATCGGCCATTTCCTCGTCGGACATGTCGTCCATACTGACCTGCGCCTGACGCTCGTCCTGCTGCTGTTCCTGCGCGCGTTCGGGGCTGGCTTCGGCCTCGTCTTCTTGGGATTGGTCGCGGGACTGGTTGTCGCCTGCCTCTTCGTCCTGTTCGGCACTGTCCTCGGCGTCGTCTTCGGGCTGGTCGGGGTCTTCGCCAAGCTGGTCGCCATAGCCCAGATCGGAAATCACCTGCCGCGAGTGCCGCGCAGAAGCCGCCTGATCGGCGATCAGGTCATTGATGTTTTCCAGCGTGGCGCCCGCCTGTTCCTCGACGAAGGGGCGCCACAGATCGGCGACGTGATGGGCGGCGGCGGGCAGGTTGCGGCCGGTGGCCATTTCGCGGACGATGTAACCGGCGGCGGCGGCCAGCGGCGCCTCGGTCGCGGATTTGATCTGGCCATAGCCCTTGCGCTCAGCATCGGCGTTGATTTTCGCGTCGATGTTGGACAGGGCGCCGGGCATGTCGCGCGCGCCAAGCGCCTCGCAACGCGCGGTTTCCATCGCCTCATACAACTCGCGGGCCATCGGGCCAGCGGGGACGTATTTCGCATGGGTGGGCGCGTCGTGGTGGCGCAGGCGCATCGCCAAGGCATCCGCCGTGCCCCGCGCCAGCAGGATTTCATCGCGCGTCATCCGGCGACTGACCTGAGGCAGCCGCATCGTATCCCCGGCCACCCCCGAAGGGTCGGCCGTAAAGGTCACGTTCAGCTCGCGTTCCTCGGCCAGCGCGCGGGTCGCCTCGGTCAGGGCTTTCTTGAACGGATCGGCGGGGTTGTCGGATTTTTTCATGATGTTTGACCTGTCGCACGAGTTGGCGAGATTTCTACCCGATTGAGCGCCATTTTATTGAATCCTTTTAGGGATTCTGGCCAAGCGACGTTCGCACAGACATTTGGGAACTCGGCAGAGATCTGCATCATTTCCAAGCAGACAATGAACACACGCTGCCGTTTATCCGCCTGAGCTAAGTAAAATGCCACAAGCGGCGCAAGCATGGCCGCCCAAAGGTTTCCGATTGCCATATACAGCAAGACTGCCCCGAAAGCTGCGCCATCCCAACGGGTCCGACGCAATGCCCCCCGGACAGTCAAGGATTCCAATTCATCGACAAGGTGCTGATAGCGCCGCATCAAACCTTCTAGATACCAATCGGGTGGTTCTGTTGGGTTGATGTGCGACATCTTACCCCGCCTTTGCCGCCGCGCTTTCCGGCAGTTCCTCGTCGAACAGGCGCTGATAGAACTCGGCCACGGTCTGGCGTTCCAGCTCGTCGCATTTGTTCAGGAAGGTCAGGCGGAAGGCGTAGCCCACGTTGTCGAAAATCCGCGCGTTCTGCGCCCATGAAATCACCGTCCGGGGCGACATGACCGTGGACAGGTCGCCCTGCATGAAGGCGGTGCGGGTCAGGTCGGCCAGCGCGACCATCTGGCTGATCTGCTTGCGGCCCTTTTCGGTGTTGTAGGTCGGGTTTTTCGCCAGAACGATATTGGTTTCGGCGTCATGCGACAGATAATTCAGCGTGCTGACCAGCGACCAGCGGTCCATCTGGCCCTGGTTGATCTGTTGCGTGCCGTGATACAGGCCCGTCGTGTCGCCCAGACCTACGGTGTTCGCCGTCGCGAACAGGCGGAAATACGGGTTCGGCGTGATGACCTCGTTCTGGTCCAGCAGGGTCAGCTTGCCATCGGCCTCCAGCACGCGCTGGATGACGAACATCACATCCGCCCGGCCCGCGTCATATTCGTCAAAGACGATGGCGGTCGGGTTGCGCAGCGCCCAGGGCAGGATGCCTTCGTGGAAAACGGTGACCTGCTTGCCGTCGACCAGCTTGATCGCATCCTTGCCGATCAGGTCGATGCGGGAAACGTGGCTGTCCAGGTTCACCCGCACGCAGGGCCAGTTCAGCCGCGCCGCGATCTGTTCGATATGGGTCGATTTGCCGGTGCCGTGATAGCCCTGGATCATGACGCGGCGGTTGTAGGCAAAGCCCGCCAAAATCGCCAGCGTCGTGTCGGGGTCGAACTTGTAGGTCGGGTCAAGGTCGGGAACGCGATCGGTTCGTTCGGCGAAACCCTTGACCTTCATGTCGCTGTCAAGGCCAAAGACCTCGCGCAGGTCGATATCCTCGGTCGGTTTCGCGTTCGGATCCAGATTGGCCATGGCCCGCCTCTTTCGTCGGAAATGTTGCTGTTCTCTGTCGCGCATTCTGCCGTGTTGCGCAAGACATCGCGCATTGACCCAGGGTCAGGCCGGGATTGGCGGCGGGGTTCCGGATCGGCAGTTTCCGGCCGATCGCCGCCAGAGTCATGCGCCGCAATCGGGGTGGGCGGCAACCCGGGCGGGTTGTATCCTGTTGATCATGGGCGTGACGATGGCCGGAATTCGGTATCGTATTGCTGAACAGACCGGCACCGGGGGCGAACCCCGTGCCTTGAAAAGGAAACGGGGATGAGTGGACTTCTAGCCTTGCTGGACGATGTGGCGGCGATTTCCAAGGTCGCGGCGGCATCCATCGACGACGTGACCGGACAGGCCGTCAAGGTCAGCGCCAAGGCCGCGGGGGCGGTCATCGACGATGCCGCCGTGACGCCGAAATATGTCCATGGCTTCAAGGCGGAACGCGAGTTGCCCATCGTCTGGAAGATCGCCGTGGGCTCGCTGTTCAACAAGCTGGTCATCCTGCTGCCCGCGGCGCTGCTGCTGTCGGCTTTTGCGCCCTGGCTGATTTCACCCCTGCTGATGCTGGGCGGCAGCTATCTGTGTTTCGAAGGCGCGGAAAAGATCTGGCACGCGCTGCATCCCCAGGAACATGCCGAAAGCCATATCCATCCCGAAGGCGACGGCGCCGCGCTGGAGGAGGCGCGGGTGAAGGGGGCCGTCAAGACCGATTTCATCCTGTCGGCCGAGATCATGACGATTGCGCTGGCCGCGATCCCGGCCGCCGACACGATCTGGATGAAGGCGATGATCCTGATCGTCGTCGCCATCCTGATCACGGCGGCGGTCTATGGTTTCGTCGCGCTGATCGTCAAGGCGGATGATTTCGGCCTGCGGCTGGCACGGCGCGACGGGCCGGTGACCGGGCCGCTCGGGCGCGGCATCGTGCGGGTCATGCCGGGTTTCATGAAGACGCTGACCATCGTCGGCACCGCCGCGATGATCTGGGTCGGTGGCAATATCGTCATCCACGGGCTGCACGAACTGGGCCAGCACCAGCCCTATGAATGGATCAAGCACACGGCCGGGGCGGCTGCCGCCGCCGTGCCGCAGGCCGCCGCTGCGGTCGAATGGTTCGTCACGGCGCTGTTCGATGGGATCTTTGGCCTGATCTGGGGGCTGATCCTGATCCCGGTCGCGACCCATATCGTGACGCCGCTGTTCGGGCTGTTCACGCGCGAGGGCAAGGCGGGTTGACGTCAGGGTGGCAAGGTGTAGCAACCCTGCCATCACCAGATATCCGGGCCAGACATCAGGGGCCGAATACAGGGGCCGAATACAGGGAGAGTGCCATGACGATACCGGAACATGTGACAGACGAACTTGCCGCGCGTCTTGGCGACCGCTTTTCGGTGGCGCTGGCCGAACGCAACCTGCATGCGCAATCGGAAAGCTTTCATCGCGCCCCGCCCCCCGATGCGGTGGTCTGGCCCGAAACCACGGCCGAGGTCAGCTTTATCCTGTCGCTGTGCAATTCGAACGACATCCCGGTCATCGGCTGGGGCACCGGCACCTCGCTGGAGGCGCAGGCGCTGGCCCCGCAGGGCGGGATCACGCTGGACCTGTCCCGCATGGACCGCGTGGTCGAGTTGCGCCCCGAAGACATGCTGGCCGTCGTCCAGCCCGGCGTCACGCGCGAGGCGCTGAACGCCGATCTGCGCGCCACCGGCCTGTTCTTTCCGGTCGATCCCGGCGCGAATGCCAGTCTGGGCGGCATGGCCTCGACCCGGGCCAGCGGCACGACGGCGGTGCGCTATGGCACGATGCGCGACAATGTCCTGGCGCTGGAGGCCGTGCTGGCCGATGGCCGCGTCATCCGCACCGGCACGCGCGCCGCGAAATCCAGCGCGGGTTATGACCTGACCGGGCTGCTGGTCGGGTCCGAGGGCACGCTGGCGATCATCACCGAACTGACCCTGCGCCTGCACGGCCAGCCCGATGACGTGGCGGCCGCCGTCTGCGCCTTTGATACGCTGGAGGATGCGGTCGAATGTGTCACCGCCACGATCCAGTCGGGCATTCCGATGGCGCGGATCGAATTCATCGACGATGATACCGCGCGGGCCTTTAACCATTACGCGGGCGCGGAGCTGCCCGAAAAGCCGCATCTGCTGATCGAATTCCACGGCTCGGCGGAAAGCGTGCGGGCCGATGCGGCGCGGTTCGGCGATATCGCGGGCGATTTCGGCGGCCACGGCTTTGACTGGGCGACCACGGCCGAGGATCGCACCCGCCTGTGGAAGATGCGGCACGGTGCCTATCCCGCCTGCCTGTCGCTGCGTCCGGGCGCGACGGCGGTCGTGACCGATATCTGCGTGCCGATGTCGGAACTGGCGGCAGCGGTTGCGGCGGCGCGCGACGATATCCGCGCCGAAGGGATGCTGGGCCCGATCCTTGGCCATGTCGGCGACGGCAATTTCCACGCCACCCTGCTGGTCGAATCGGGCAATGACGCCGAAATCGCCAGTGCCAAGCGGATCGCGCACCGCATGGCCGAACGCGCCATTGCCGTCGGCGGCACGATCACCGGCGAACATGGCGTGGGTCTGGGCAAGCGCCCGCTGATGCGCGACCAGCATGGCGACGCGATCGAGGTCATGGCCGCGATCAAATCCGCGCTGGACCCCAATGGCATCATGAATCCGGGCAAGCTGATCCCCGACTGACACGCCAGCCCCGCGCACCCGCGAAAACCGCAGCAATTTGCCACCTGGCCTGACACATTCGTGAGTCACGGCGTCGTGACTTTGTCGCGGCCCTTTGCGATAAGAAACCAAAGCGCCGGGCAAGGGCGCAAAGGGGCAACTGGGGCGGTAAACCGAAAATGAGATATCTCAGCAAGATTGTGGCGGCTGTCATGCTGGTCGCGCTGGCGGCCTGCGGCGGCGCGCCCGCGCCGCGTGGGCCGGCGGTGGTGGCCGGGCAGGGGACCGGCCCAAGGTTTGGCGATTCCGCGCCACATCAATGGGTTGGCGGCCATCCCTATAATCACCCGGTCCATGGTATCGACATTTCGCGCTGGCAAGGCAGCATCAACTGGAACGCGGTCCGCACATCCGGCGTCAGCTTTGTCTTTATCAAGGCGACCGAGGGCGGCGACCATGCCGATCCGAATTTCCGCCGCTATTGGGCGGAAACCGGGCAGGCGCAGATCCCGCGTGGCGCCTATCACTATTTCTACTTCTGCCGTTCGGGCGCGCAGCAAGCGGCATGGTTCATCGCCAATGTCCCGCGCGAACGCGGCGCGCCGCCGCCGGTGCTGGATCTGGAATGGACCGCGTCGAAAACCTGTCCGCGCCGCCCGCCCAGCCACGAGGTCCTGCGCGAGGCCAAGATCTTCAAGGACATCCTGCACCGCCATTACGGCCAGCGTCCGATCATCTACACCACGGTCGATTTCTACCGTGACAACAATCTGGGTTCCTGGCCCGAGGAATTCTGGCTGCGCAGCGTCGCGGGCCATCCGCAATATGTCTATCCGGGCCAGCGCTGGACGTTCTGGCAATATACCGGCACGGGCATCGTTCCGGGCGTTCAGGGGAACGTCGATCTCAACGTCTTTGCCGGGAGCCCGCAGCAATGGCGGCAATGGTTGACCAGACGGATGCAATAAGGCGCTGGCGCCTGAGCATCGAATTCGCGGCGCTGTATCTTGCAGCGCCGCTGCTGATTGCGCTGTTCATGCCCGGTCGCCTGCTGTTTCCGGCGCTTGGCCTGTTGATGGTCGCGGGGCTGATCCTGCTGTGGTTCACCGGCGGTTTCGACTGGCGCAGCCTGATCCGGGGCTGGGGCAATGTGCCCTGGCTGAAGGTGCTGGTCTTTGCCCTGTCCGTCGGTGTGATCGCATGGGTCATCATGCAACTGACCCGCCCCGGTTATATCCGTCCCCTGACCGTCGAAAGGCTGCGCTTTCTGGTGATGGTCTGGACGCTGTATCCGCTGCTGTCGGCGCTGCCGCAGGAACTGATCTTTCGCCCGCTGTTCTTTCACCGCTATGGCAGCCTGTTTCGCGATGAACGCACGGCCCTGCTGGTCAATGCCCTGGTCTTTTCATTCGCCCATCTGATGTATTGGTCATGGGTGGTGGCGGTCATGACCTTTGTGGGCGGCTGGATCTTTGCCCGCGCCTATCTGCGTCAGGGCTTTCCCTCGGCCTGGGTGCTGCATGGCATTGCCGGAAACATGCTGTTCGCGATGGGCATGGGGGCCTATTTTTACTCGGGCAACGTGGTTCGGCCCTTCTGACACGCTTGACTTCCCGGCACTGTCGCGGTTCATGCGGACGCGACACAAGGGGAATGATGATGAGCGCCTATCGCAGCCATACCTGCGGCCAGCTGACCGCCAAGAATGCCGGTGAAACCATCCGCCTTTCGGGCTGGGTCCATCGCGTCAGGGACCACGGCGGGGTGCTGTTCATCGACCTGCGCGACCATTACGGCATCACGCAGGTCATCGCCGACAGCGACAGCCCCGCCTTTGCCGCGCTGGAAAGGCTGCGCGCCGAAACCGTCATCCGCATCGACGGCCGGGTCAAGCTGCGCGACGCCAGCCTGATCAACCCCAAGCTGCCCACCGGCGAGATCGAGGTTTACGCCACCGACACCGAAATCCTTGGCCCTGCGGAGGACCTGCCCCTGCCGGTCTTTGGCGATCAGGACTACCCCGAGGAAACCCGGCTGGCCTATCGTTTCCTCGACCTGCGCCGCGACAGCCTGCACAACAACATCATGCTGCGTTCGCGCGTCATCAAATGGCTGCGGGACGCGATGTGGAATCAGGGTTTCACCGAATTCCAGACGCCGATCATCACGGCGTCCTCGCCCGAAGGCGCGCGCGACTTTCTGGTGCCTTCGCGGCTGCATCCGGGCAAATTCTATGCCCTGCCGCAGGCGCCGCAGCAGTTCAAGCAGCTGATCATGGTCGCCGGTTTCGACCGCTATTTCCAGATCGCGCCCTGTTTTCGCGACGAAGACCCGCGCGCCGACCGCAGCCCCACCGATTTCTACCAGCTTGATCTGGAAATGAGCTTTGTCGAACAGCAGGACGTCTTTGACGCCGTCCAGCCGGTCATTCAGGGGCTGTTCGAGAAATTCGGGGGCGGCCGCCGCGTCGATGCGGAATGGCCGCTGATCCCCTATGCGGAAGCGATGCTGAAATACGGCAGCGACAAGCCCGACCTGCGCAACCCGATCGAAATGCAGGTGGTCAGCGACCACTTCCGCGGTTCCGGCTTTGGCATTTTCGCGAAACTCTTGGAACAGGACGGGACCGAGATCCGCGCCATTCCCGCCCCCACCGGCGGCTCGCGCAAATTCGCCGACCGCATGAACGCCTTTGCCCAACAGCAGGGGCTGCCGGGGATGGGCTATATCTTCTGGCGCAAGGCCGAGGATGGCTCGACCGAGGCCGCCGGTCCCATCGCCAAGGCGCTTGGCCCTGAAAAGACCGAGGCGATCCGCCTGCAACTGGGTCTGGGCGAAGGCGACGCCGCCTTTTTCCTGGGCGGCAAGCCCGAAACCTTCGAAGCCGTGGCCGGTCGCGCCCGCAACGAAATCGGCCGCGCACTGGGTCTGACCGATGAAAACCAGTTCAAATTCGCCTGGATCGTCGATTTCCCGATGTATGAACGCGGCGACGACGGCAAGATCGACTTCAGCCACAACCCGTTTTCCATGCCGCAGGGCGGGCTGGAGGCGCTGAACGGCGATCCGCTGGCGATCAAGGGTTACCAGTATGACCTTGCCTGCAACGGCTATGAACTGATTTCCGGCGCGATACGCAACCATAGCCCTGAAATCATGTTCAAGGCATTCGAACTGGCGGGGTATGGCCATGACGAGGTCGAAAAACGCTTTGGCGGCATGGTCAAGGCCTTCCGCTATGGCGCGCCGCCGCATGGCGGTTGTGCTGCGGGCATCGACCGTATCGTCATGCTGCTGGCCGATGAGCAGAACATCCGCGAGGTCATCATGTTCCCGATGAACCAGCGCGCCGAAGACCTGATGATGGGCGCGCCCTCGGAACCGCTGAACGAACAGCTGCGCGAGTTGCGGCTGCGGGTCTTGCCAAAAGAGTGATCTGACACCGATCCGCTTCCATGCGATAACCTCTCCGGGACGGCAAAGCGTCCCGGCAGTGATAAGGTGACACGTGGAATTCGGCTTTCCCGAACTGGCCGCCATCCGGCTTGGCTACGGGCTTTCGCCCCATATGAAACCACCTGCCACGGCGGATGAATTGCTGGCAGGGGTGGCGGATGCCGCGCCCGGACCGGACGCCTATACGCTTCAGGACGCCCGCGACGCCTGGCAGAAACGCAAGGACCTGAGCGATGCCCGCGATGCGGGCGGCGAGGCCGAAAAGATGGCCTATGACGATTTCGGGCGTGAACTCGGGCGCATGAACTGGCTGGACCTGCAACGCCGCACCGCCCGCGCCGTCGATGCGCATTCGGGTTTCGGCGAAAGGCTGGTGCAATTCTGGGCCGATCACTTCACTGTCCGGGGGAATGGCGCGGCGCAGCAACCGCTGGTGCTGTCCTTTGTCGATGAGGCGATCCGCCCGCATCTGAACGGCCGTTTCGAAGACATGCTTTTCGCGGCCGATACCCATCCGATGATGCTGATCTATCTGAACCAGAACGGCAGCATCGGCCCCAATTCGCCCTTTCGCCAGCGACGGCCCGACCGGCCGCTTGGCCTGAACGAAAACCTGGCCCGCGAGGCGCTGGAGCTGCACAGCCTTGGCGTCGGCGCGGGCTATTCGCAGCAGGATGTGCGCGAACTGGCCGAGTTGCTGACCGGCCTGGCCTATAACGCCCGCAACCTCGAGATCTTTCGCCCCGGCATGGCCGAGCCGGGCGCCGAAACCGTGCTGGGCAAAAGCTATGGCGGCGACGGGCCGGCCAGCCTTGACGACATCCGCGCGGTGTTCCGCGACCTTGCGCGGCGGCCCGAAACGGCGGCACATCTCGCGCGCAAGCTGGCCGCGCATTTCCTGTCGGATGACCCCGATCAGGGCGTGGTCGATGCGATGGCGGCGGTCTGGCGCGACACCGGGGGCGATCTGCCGCAGGTCTATCGCGTGCTGGTCACCCATCCCGCGCTGGCCGACAGCTTTCGTCAAAAGGCACGTCAACCATTTGATTACATTGCAACGTCCTTGCGCGCGCTTGGCGTGACGGGGCAGCAGATCATGGGTTTTGAGCAGCGCGACCAGAACCGCTTCCTGGTCAATCCGATCCAGCGCATGGGGCAGCGATGGGGCACGCCCTCGGGTCCGAACGGCTGGCCCGAAGAGGCCGAGGCCTGGATCAACCCGCCCGCTCTGGCCGCGCGGATCACCTGGGCGATGACCGTGCCGCGTCTTCTGCTGCCTGAACTGCCCGATCCGCGCAACCTGCTGGATGTGGCGCTTGGCGGGACGCAATCCGATGCGCTGGCCTGGGCCGTGCCCAAGGCGGAAAGCCAGCGCGAAGGTGTCGCGCTGATCCTGGCCTCGAACGATTTCAACAGGCGGTGACACGATGTCCTTGCTGAACCGACGCATGTTCCTGAAAAGCAGCGCCCTGATCGGCTGTTCGGCGGCGGCGCATCCCATGCTGACGACGATGACTTTTGCCTCGGCCCCGGTGAAAACCGGCTGGTGGTGATCATCCTGCGCGGCGCGATGGACGGGATCGACGTGTTCCAGCCCTATGGCGATCCGATGCTGCGCAAGCTGCGCCAGACGATTTCCGTCGGTCCCGAAGGCGGCGCGGCGGATCTGGACGGTTTCTATGCGCTGCACCCCAGCCTGCAATCGCTGATGCCGCTGTGGCAGGGCGGGGAACTGGCCTTTGCCCAGGCCGTTTCAACCCCTTACCGCGACAAGCGCAGCCATTTCGATGGTCAGGACCTGCTGGAGGCGGGAACCGGCGACGATGTCGGCGAAGGCCACCGGATTGGCGGCTGGCTGAACCGGCTGCTGCAGGAAATGCCGGGCGCAACATCCGAAACCGCCTATGCGGTCGGCACGGATGAGATGAAGATCCTGAGCGGCCGCGCGCGGGTGAAAAGCTGGTCGCCCGATGCCGATCTGAAGCTGTCGGCGCAGGCGCAACTGCTGCTGGATCAGATTTACCACGATGACCCGCTGTTTCGCGATGCGGCGATGGATGCGGGCGATCTGGCGGGCGAAGGCATGGGCCGCGAAAAGGGCCCGACCGGCGATGCCCGCGCGCTTGGCCTGTTCGCGGCGACGCGGCTGAACGCCGATACCCGGATCGCGTCGTTTTCGCTGGCCGGCTGGGACAGCCACGCCCGGCAGGCGCAGGTGCTGAGCCGGGCGCTGGAACGCCTTGCGGCCTCGATCCTTGCCCTGAAAGAGGGGCTGGGCGCGAATTGGGCCAAAACGACGGTGCTGGCGATGACGGAATTCGGACGCACGGTGCGCGAAAATGGCACGGGCGGCACGGATCACGGCACGGCGGGCGCCCTGCTGATGGCCGGGGGCGCGGTCAAGGGCAAGCGCGCCTATGGCGATTGGCCGGGGCTGGCCGATAACCAGCTTTACGCCGGGCGCGACCTTTTGCCGACGCGCGACATCCGGGCCTATTCCGCCTGGGCGCTGCGCGATCTGTTCGGGGTTCAGGGCAGCACGCTGGAACGGTCGATCTTTCCCGGCCTTGAACTTGGCGAGGATCCGGGTTTCCTTGCCTGACAGGCGCGGGTTTTGCTGCGCGGTCTGAACGGGGGGCGGATGGATCGGCCGATCGGTTTTGCGCTGGACGATTTTCAGGCCCTGCCGCCGCCGGGTCCGCCGCTGATTGCCGGGCAGCATATGCAGCTGGAGCGGTTGGAGGCGGCGCGTCACGGCGCTGATCTGTTCGCCGCCTTGCAGGGGCACGACTGGGTCTGGGACTATATGGGCAGCGGCCCCTTTGCCGATGCCCGGGCCTTCGACGCATGGCTGGGCAGCGTTCAGGATGGGACGGATCCCTTCTTCTACGCGATCCGCGACCGTGCGACCGGCCGGGCCGGCGGCTTTGCGTCCTATCTGAGGATCGAGCCGAAACATGGCGTGATCGAGATCGGCTTCATCATGATCGCCCCCCGGCTGCAACGCACCCCCGCCGCGACCGAGGCGATTTCGGCGATGATTTCATGGGCCTTCGAACAGGGCTATCGCCGTGTCGAATGGAAATGCGATGCGCTGAATGCGGCATCCATGACCGCCGCGCGACGCTTTGGCTTCGTCTACGAAGGCACGTTTCGCCAGCATGCGATCTATAAATCGCGCAATCGCGACACCGCCTGGTTTGCGATCACGGATCAGGATTGGCAGCGGCTGCGCGAGGCCCATCGGCGTTGGCTGGACCCCGCGAATTTCGACGCCGAGGGGCGGCAAAGGACCAGCCTGTCGTCCCTGACCACGGCCATCGCCCAGCTGTTCTGCGCCGCCAGCAGGCGGTCCTGAACCAAACCGCTGATCCGGGCCAGATCCGAGGCCATCGCCTGACCTTCGGTCCGCGACAGCGACACGGCGGCGTCCTCTAGTTGGCGATCATGGACGGAACGGGCGATGCCCGCCAGAAAACGCGCGATATAGTCGATGGTCGAGGTGTCCTGCGACGTTGCCAGCACATCGGCGACATGGGCCAGATCGTCGCGCAGCGCGGCGCGGTCGGGGCAGATGATTTCGTCGCTGAGCAGGCGCAGCCCGCGCGGACGCTCATCTTCGGGCAGGGCGGACAGGATCGCCTGTTGAAAGACGGCAAGGCTTTCGATGGGTTTGGACAGGAGCGTCGTCGGCGCCTGCGTCAAAGGCGATCTGTTCATTGTCGGGCTCGGCCGAAATGCCCAGAATCACCGGAACGCGCGGCGTGATGCGGGCAAAACCCTGGATGAGTTCGGCGCCGTTGCCGTCGGGCAGGCCCATATCGACGATCAGCACGCCCGGCCGATAGGTCTGCATATGCCGCATCGCGGCCTTGATCGTATCGGCGCGGCGGATGCGCGCGCCGGAACGCAGGCACAGCAGCCGCAATGCTTCGGACGCGAAGCGCGAATCTTCGACCACCAGAACGGTCAGGCCGGTCAGCGGGCGGTCGGGCAGCGTGGCTGCGGCGCAAGGCGCGGCAATCGGCCCGGAAAGCGACTTCCCATATCCATTCATCTTGATACCTCTTAAAAGAATCGCCTGTTTCACCAAGATTGCGGGCATTTTCTCAAGATCAGGTTAACCACGCCCCGGTTTCCCTTTCCCTGCGCGGCAATGCGGCCTAGAACATCGGGCACAAAACCCGGAGAAAGCACCATGATCGGACGCCTGAACCATGTCGCCATCGCCGTTCCCGACCTGAACGCGGCCTCGGCGCAATATCGCAACACATTGGGCGCCACGGTCGGCGCGCCGCAGGACGAGCCCGATCGTGGCGTGACCGTCGTCTTTATCGAACTGCCCAATACCAAGATCGAACTGCTGTATCCGCTGGGCGAAAACAGCCCGATCAACGGTTTTCTGGAAAAGAACCCCTCGGGCGGGATCCATCACATGTGTTTCGAGGTCGAGGACATCATCGCCGCCCGCGACCGCCTGAAGGCCGAGGGCGCGCGTGTCCTGGGCACAGGCGAGCCCAAGATCGGCGCCCATGGCAAGCCGGTCTTGTTCCTGCACCCTGGCGACTTCAACGGCTGCCTGATCGAACTGGAACAAGTCTGATGAACCTGACCGGAGGCATCGTCCTATACGCCGTATTGTGGTTTCTGGTGCTGTTCGTGCTGCTGCCGATCGGCCAGAAAAGTCAGGCCGATGTCGGCGAGGTGACGCCCGGCACGCCCGCAGGCGCACCGCATGAGCCCCAGATCAGGAAAAAATCCTGGTGGGCCACGGCGATCACCACCGTTCTGTGGGGGATCATCGCCTGGATCATTCTGGGCGGCATCATCACCCGCGCCGATCTGAACGCGATATTCGGCTGAGATGGTAAAGGTGGGTGAACCCTGCCGCCGCCAGCACCGGAACGACGATATTCAGAACCGGGACCGTCAGCAGAAAGGCGATCAGCACGCCAAGGCCCGTGACCTGCATTGACAGGTCGCGGCGCAGCGCGGTGGCGCGTTCCTCGGCCAGGTGCATGCGGGCGGACATCTGGAAAAACTCGCGCCCCAGCAACCAGCCGTTCGCGCTGTAAAACAGCAGCGGCGCCAAAGGCCCCAGCACCGGCGTCAGCAGCAGCGACCCGATCCCGACCAGCAGGATCAGTCCCAGAAGGGCCAGCGATTCCAGCACGCCGTCCCAGAAATCCAGCGGCTGGCCGCGGTGGTGCGGGTTACGGATGGCCTCGACCTGGGTGGCGACGCGTTCGGCGAACAGGCCGGAAAAGGCCGCCGCGACCGGGGCCATCAGGAAAAAGCCCATCACCGGAAACAGCGCCAGCGAGCCCCATGACAGCCAGCCGCTGACGCTGACCGGCCCGATCCAGGGCAGGGTGATCGCTTCGGGCGCGAACCAGCGGATCGCCCAGAAGATGACCGCCTGCAGCGCCACGAACAGCACGAGCGTCAGCCCGACCCCGGTCAGCACGAGGCCCAGGATGCGCGGGCGCAGCAGGTCCTGCCAGGCCGAGATCAGGGCGCGCAGGCTCATTCCAGAAAGGTCGTCCGGGCGGCGATATCGGGGCGCGGGCGGTCGGGGGGCGTGTCGCCGCGCTGGCCGATATGGATCAGGCCGACGACTTTTTCGCCCTGGCCGATGCCCAGATGCGCGCCCGCGAAATCCGCCTGCGCCGCCGGGCCGGTCAGCCATGCGGCGCCGTAACCTGCCGCCAGCGCGGCATTGACCAGTTCCAGACAGACGGCGCCCGCCGACAGGAACTGTTCCCATTCCGGCACCTCGGGACTGTCCACCGGGGCCGAAACGACCGCGACGATCAGGGGCGATGCAAAACCCGAGCGCGCCTTGGTCACCGCCGCCTCATCCCCGCCCCGGGCCGCGACGTGATCGCCCAGAACCGGGGCCAGCCGGTCCAGCGCCGCGCGTTCCAGCACGATGAAGCGCCACGGCTCCAGCTTGCCGTGGTCGGGCACGCGGGCGGCCAGTTCCAGCAGGTTCATCAGCTCTTGCCGGTCGGGTGCCGGGCCTTTCAGCAGCTTCGGCGGATGAGAGCGGCGTTGGCGCAGGAAAGCCAGCGCATCGACATTCAGGTATTTCATTCAGACCTCGAAGAAACCGGCCAGTTCGGAAACATGGGCCGACAGGTGATTGTTCCATGCGGGCGATGGCTGGCGGGCCAGAATGGCCGCTTGCAACGGATCGGGCGCGGAAATGCCCGCCCCCGACAGCCGCGATATCACGGCATGGCCGCAAAAGGGCACATGCAGTTCAGAATAGCCGCCTTCGTGGACGGCGACCAGACGGCCCTGACACAGATCATCGGCATCGCGCATCACGCTGGCCGTCATCGCGTCAAAGCTGTCCGCCCCCAGCACCATCCGCCCAAGCGGATCGACGGCCGAGGCATCGTAACCGCAGGCGATCACGATGATATCGGGCGCAAAGCGGCGCAGGGCGGGCGAGACGATCCGTTCCATCACCTGCATATAGGTCGCATGGCCCGCCCCCGCAGGAAGCGGGATGTTCACATTCGTCTGCGCCACGCCGCGAATATCGGCGCTGCCGGTATCCAGCGGGTAATTGCGGTCCTGATGGATCGAGATGGTCAGGACATCGGGGTCGTCCAGAAAGATCGTCTCGGTCCCGTTGCCGTGGTGAACGTCCCAATCCACCACCGCGAAACGCCGTGCCAGACCGGCGGCGCGGGCGGCGCGGATCGCGATGGCGATATTGTTCAGCAGGCAGAACCCGTTCGGGAAATCGGGCAGGGCGTGGTGTCCGAGCGGACGCGACAGCGCATAGGCGTCCCCGGCGCGGCCCTGCAACACGGCAAACAGCGCCGCGCGGGCCAGACCCGCCGACAGCGCCGCGATCTCATAGCCGCCGCGCAGAAAGGGGGTGCGCAGGCCCAGCTCTCCGCCGCCCGCATCGGACATGGCCTGAAAGGCGTCGAGATAGCTGGCGGGATGGACGCGCAGCAGATCCTCCCGCGTTGCCGCAGGGGCGGTTTGCAGCGCCAGCCGGTCCATCAGCCCGGTGATATGCAGCAGATTGACCAGCCGCCGCTTGGTCTCCGGGCTTTCGGGCAGGCCGCCGCCGGGCTGGACCAGCCCGCCCACCGGCGCGGTCAGGACATAGTCGCCGCCGCCGTGCCAAAGGCAACGCTCGTCATGGAAAAAGGCGGTGGGTTGCATGATGTCGGTCTATTGATTTCGGCTGTGTCTCGGGGTTCAAGGTCAGGATGACCGATCTGTCCCATCTTGTGCAACCCGGCCGGACGATTGCCGTGCGCGTCACGCCCCGCGCCGCGCGCAATTCCGTCACCCTGGACGGTGAGGTCGTGCGCGTCTGCGTGACCACCGTCCCCGAAAACGGCAAGGCCAATGCCGAGGTCGTCAAACATCTGGCAAAGGCGCTTGACATCGCGAAAACCCGGCTGGTGCTGCTGCGCGGGGCAACCGGGCGCGACAAGCTGTTTCGGATCGACTAGCTGCGTTCCAGCCGGTAATTGCCTTCGGGCAGGTCCAGCGCGGCGCGCAATTCGTCCAGTTGTTCGATGCTGAAAACGATTCTGGCCACCGCCTGACCATCGGCATCGGCCTGTTCGACGACCACCCGGTCGTCAAAGGTCTGGATGGTGATATCCTCTAAAAGCGGACGCTGGCCGTCACCGGCCTCGTCGATCAGGGTGATGACGGTGGCGTCGAATTCATGCTCGATGGTGAACATCCGTTGTCCTTTTCCTGCCTGTTCGTGCGGTTGTGCCGCTTTCGCCAACATTCCCGTGAAATGTCCGGCTTGTGCATTCTCCGGGCTTGGCGGGTCGTATGGCAACAGGATACATGGTCCCGGTGTTCGCGACGAGGGACGGCAAGATGCGCAAGACGACCGGCATGGGCCTTGCATGTGCGATGGCGTTGGGACTTGGCGGTTGCGCAACCGTCAGCCAGATGCCCCTGCCGCAGGACGGGATCGCGCCTGCGCCGCAGCAGACCGCGATCACGCCGGCGCCGGATTTTTCCGGCGGGCCGAACGAATCCGCCCGCGCCTTTTCCGCCGTGATCTGCCGGATGGAGTCGGCCGTCGAACGCGAATGCGTCCAGCGTCGCACGCAGCCGATCAACTGCGATTTCCAGTTCGTCGTCGATGATCGTCCGGGGCAAGAGCCGAACGCCTTTCAGACCATCGACAGCGCGGGCCGTCCGATCATCGGCTTTACCCTGTCGCTGATCGCCGAGGCGCGCAATGCGGACGAGCTGGCCTTTGTCGTCGGGCATGAGGCCAGCCACCATATTCTGGGCCATATCAACCGCAAATCCTCGGCTGCGACGGTCGGGGCGGTGATTCTGGGCGGGCTGGCCAGCGCCTATGGCGGCAATGATTCCGCCATTCAGAGCGCGCAGGAACTGGGCGCGCAGTTCGGCGCGCGCTATTATTCCAAGGACTGGGAGCTGGAGGCCGACTATCTTGGCGCGATCATCACGCTGAATGCCGGGCTGGACCCCGAGAATGGCGCGCAGTTTTTTGCCAGGATCCCGGACCCGGGTGATCGAATTTTAGGCACCCACCCGGCAAGGGCGGCACGAATGGCGCAGGTAACCCGGGCGGTCGGCGATTACAGGGCTGGGCGATTCCGCTAGGCTCAGGACCCATTGATTTCCGACTGGCGGCGTGATTCACGGTTCGAAAAGCGAGCGGTGACCATGTCTGATCTTTTGTTGTTGACGGACGCGCAGATGGCGCGTCTTGAGCCTTTCTTCCCCAAGTCCCACGGCAAGCCTCGCGTCGATGATCGACGCGTGTTAAGCGGGATTATCTTCATCAATCGCAATGGCTTACGGTGGCGCGATGCCCCGGCAGCCTATGGCCCGCACAAGACACTATACAACCGTTGGAAGCGGTGGAGCGACAAGGGCATCTTTGCCCAAATGATGGCGGGTCTGGCGGCCGGGCACGGCGAAGAGAAGACCGTGATGATCGACGCCACTTACCTGAAGGCCCACCGCACCGCGACCAGCATGGGCGTGAAAAAGGGGGCGTGGGCGCCTGATTGGTCGCACCAAGGGCGGCATGAACACCAAGTTGCACGCCATCTGCGACAGCCAGGGGCGCCCCCTCAACCTGTTCGTCACTGCCGGACAGGTCAGCGATTACATCGGCGCGCGGGCATTGCTGAGCAGCCTGCCGGATGTCGATTGGCTGCTCGGGGATCGCGGCTATGACGCCGACTGGTTCAGAGAAGCGTTGAAAGACAAAGGGATACGCGCCTGCATCCCAGGCCGGAAGCAGCGGAAGAAAACCGTCAAGTACGACAAGCGCCGGTACAAACGGCGCAACCGGATCGAGATCATGTTCGGCAGGCTCAAGGATTGGAGGCGTGTGGCGACCCGGTACGACCGTTGCCCCAAGGTATTCTTGTCAGCAATCGCACTTGCTGCCCTCGTCATCTACTGGCTTTGAAACTCAATGAGTCCAGACCCTAGGAAACGTGCGATTTTTTTGCGGCTTCGTCAGCCTGTGGTTGTTTATACTTTTTTGGAATGGCTTGATTTTTGCCGTTTGCGGCATTTGATCTGATGACGTTCCGCCATCTTGTCAGTTTAAATTCGCCCGAGGTTAAAAAACTTCTTTAACCGAGGTGGACATCTGGTAACTTGCATCGGCAAGTTGTTGCCTATTGGGGCCTGGGGCCCAACAAAATTGATTCAAGGAGCGTCCATGATTGGCGTGATTGTTTGGAGCAGTGCAGCGAAATTAAAGGCTGTGATCTGGTGCGAGGATCAGGGCGCACTGGCTTATTTACAGGGAAACGACAATATCCTCGGCGACAATGGCTGGCCCGAAGCCGGTGATATGGTCGAATTGGAAACCGAGGTCCGCAAGGATCTGCGCCACGCATTCAACGTCCGCATTCTGACCGAAGGCAAGTTTACCGAACTGCCCGAACTTTTGCGTGATCTGGGTGCGACCCCGGCACCTGCGCGCCCTGCCTTGCGGATCGTGTCCTCGCAGGAGCTGCCGGCCAAGCCCGAAGACGCCGTCAGGGCTCCGACGCTGCTGGCACTGGGTGCCGGTCAGGTCCGTCTTTAGGTTTCCGTTCGGATTGGGGACGGAAAATTGACCGGGTTGCCGGTCAATTCGTGATTTGCGGGTGTTGTGTTAATGCCCGCGCGCCAATGCGGCGACACCGGTGCGCGCAACCTCGGTCAGGCCAAGCGGGCGCATCAGATCGGCAAAGGCGTCCAGTTTTTCGGATGTGCCGGTCATTTCAAAGACAAAGCTTTCCAGCGTCGAATCGACGACATTGGCGCGAAAGATTTCGGCGATCCGCAGCGCCTCGACACGCTTGTCTCCCTGACCCTTGACCTTGAAAAGCCCCAGTTCGCGTTCGACGGACGGGCCTTCGACGGTCAGGTCATGGACTTCGTGAACCGGCACGATCCGGCCAAGCTGCGCCTTGATCTGTTCGATGACCGCAGGCGTGCCGCGCGTCACGATATTGATGCGCGAGCGGTGGCCGGTGTGATCGACCTCGGCCACGGTCAGGCTGTCGATGTTGTAGCCGCGCCCGGAAAACAGGCCGATGACACGGGCCAGAACCCCGGCCTCGTTATCGACCAGAACCGCGAGGGTGTGGCTTTCGATGATCTCGGCATTCGGGTCGCGCAGGTCATAAGCCGAATGGCTGGATGCGCCTTTTTGGATTTTCAGTGCCGCCATGATGGCCCCGTTCCTTGCTGTATTGGTCGAAACGCGAGGGCTGACGCCCCCGCCATGGTTCAGACGAGCGCGCCGCCCGCGCCGGTGATCGCACCCTCGGTCGAGGCTTCGCCCAGCAACATTTCGTTATGCGGCTTGCCCGAGGGGATCATCGGGAAGCAGTTTTCATGCTTTTCGACCAGCACATCCAGAATGAAGGGGCCGTCGTAATCCAGCATTTCCTGAATCGCCGCGTCCAGTTCCGCAGGGTCGGATACGACGCGCCCCTTGCAGCCGAAGGCCTCGGCCAGCTTGACGAAATCGGGCAGGCTGTCCGACCAGCTTTGGCTGTAGCGTTCGCCATGCAGCAGTTGCTGCCACTGGCGCACCATACCAAGCCGTTCATTGTTCAGGATGAATTGCTTGACCGGCGCACGGAACTGCACGGCCGTGCCCATTTCCTGCATGTTCATCAGCCAGGAGGCATCGCCCGCGACGTTGATGACCAGCGCGTCGGGATGGGCCACCTGCGCCCCGATCGAGGCAGGCAGGCCATAGCCCATCGTCCCCAGCCCGCCCGAGGTCATCCAGTGATTCGGATCATCGAAGTGCAGATACCGCGCGGCCCACATCTGATGCTGGCCGACCTCGGTCGCGATATAGGGTTTGCGGTGTTTGGTCAGTTCGTGCAGGCGCTGAAGCGCGTATTGCGGTTTGATGACCTTGTCCGAATTGCGATAGGACAGGCATTGGACCGCCTTCCATTGTTCGATCTGCGCCCACCAGGCCTGAACCGCGGCGCTGTTCGTCTTGCGGCCGCGCGATTTCCAGACCTTGAGCATGTCTTCCAGCACATGGCCGACATCGCCCAGAATCGGGATGTCGATCCGGATGACCTTGTTGATCGAGCTGGCGTCGATGTCGATCTGCGCCTTGACCGAACCGGGGCTGAAATCGGCGACGCGGCCGGTGATGCGGTCGTCGAAACGGGCGCCGATAGCGATCATCAGATCGCAGTCATGCATCGCCATATTCGCCTCATACAACCCATGCATCCCCAGCATGCCCAACCAGGCCTTGCCGGTCGCCGGGTAGGCGCCAAGCCCCATCAGCGTCGAGGTGATCGGAAATCCCGTCGCCTCGACCAGTTCGCGCAGCAACTGGCTGGCCGCGGGACCAGAGTTGATGACGCCGCCGCCGGTGTAGAAAATCGGACGCTCGGCCTTTTCCATCGCCTCGACCAAGCGGGTGATCTGGGCCAGATCGCCCTTGCGCGGCGGCTGATACGAGGTCAGGTCAAGCTGTTTCGGACCGGCATATTCGCCGGTCGCGAATTGCACGTCCTTGGGGATATCGACCAGAACCGGCCCCGGACGACCCGAGGTCGCGACGTGAAACGCGCGGTGGATCGTGCGGGCCAGTTCGTCGGTTTCCTTGACCAGCCAGTTGTGTTTCGTGCAGGGGCGCGTGATGCCGACGGTGTCGGCCTCTTGAAAGCCATCGGTGCCGATCAGGAAGGTCGGAACCTGACCCGACAGCACGACCAGCGGGATCGAATCCATCAGCGCATCGGTCAGCCCGGTCACCGCATTGGTCGCGCCCGGCCCCGAGGTCACCAGCACCACGCCGGGTTTGCCGGTCGAACGGGCATAACCTTCGGCCATGTGGACGGCGCCCTGTTCGTGGCGGACCAGAATATGCTGGATATCGTTTTGCTGGAACAGTTCGTCATAGATCGGCAGGACCGCACCACCCGGATAGCCGAATACTGTGTCGACGCCCTGATCACGCAGAGCTTCGATCACCATTCTTGCACCGGTCATGGTTCGGGACATGCCCAATCTCCGTTATACTTGCAGATGTTTTTCGCGTTACCGCACTTAGCGGGAAATGCCGCGACGCCGCAAGCTATGGGGCTTGTCAGGCGGGGTCAATGGGGTCGGACGACAAAAATGACCCTTACCGGCATTTTTGTGAAACTATATTTCAAAAATTGCCATGCCTGCGCAATCAACCCTTGCCGCGTCAGTTCTTGCCGGGGGGCAGGGAAATGCGCGCGACCTGTTCGATGATCGGGTCGATCGACAGGGGGTGGATATCGGCATTATGCGATTCCGGATCGCCGATCGGCTGCCAGACCCCGCCCTTGTAGATTTCCAGCGCGCCGAAGCGGGCCTTGTAATCCATCTTGCGGCTGCCGGGCACCCAATAGCCCAGATAGACAAAGGGCAGGCGGGCGGAACGGGCCAGCGCGATATGGTCCAGGATCATATGGCTGCCCAGGCTGCGCGTTTCCGAATCCGGATCGTAGAAGCTGTAGACAAGGCTCAGCCCGTCATCCAGCACATCGGTCAGGCAGACGGCCAGCAGGTTGTCGCCTGCGTCGCGATATTCCATGACACGGGTGCGGACGGGCGTTTCCTCGATCATGGCGGCGAATTCGAAGATATCCATATCGGCCATGCCGCCATCGGCGTGGCGACGGTCCAGATAGCGGCGGAACAGCTCATATTGTTCCTCGGTCGCCCAGGCGGATGTCGCCAGCCTTTCGACATCCTCATTCCGGCGCGAGATGCGGCGCTGCGTGCGCGAGGGGGCGAAATCGCTGACCCGGATCCGCGCGGACATGCAGGCGACACAGCTTTCGCAGCTTGGCCGATACAGGACATTCTGCGAACGCCGAAAGCCCTGACGGGACAGGACGTTGTTCAGCTCGACCGCGCTGTCGCCGACCAGCGCGGTGAACAGCTTGCGCTCTGCCCGGCCGTGCAGATAGGGGCAGGGCTGCGGCGCGGTCACATAGAATTGCGGAGCATTGGGCAGGTTGTGCCGCATCAGGCCCGGTCCCTTTCAGATCGTTCCGGCATGCGCGCGCAACGCCGCCGCAGACCTGCGCCGCGCTGGGCTGACAGGTCGCCTTCGGGCCAACGGGACAGGTGCAGATTATCGCTCATTGCGTCTTGACCGGCTGCGGAACGGAATAAACTGTGGGCTTGGCGCAGAGCGTAGCAACAGATCCGTGACAGGCCAAGCGCGGAAACCGGTGTCGGGGGTGCGAAATGCGGTGCCTTTGATGATTGAAACCGCCAGATGCCGCACTAGGGTAGCGCCATGAGCCTTGCAGACGATATCACCCGCCTTCCGATTCCCCTTGATCCGCAGCGTGGCCAGATCGCGCTGGATACGCTTGGGCTGGCGCCGGGTGCGGCGGCCGATCTGATCCGGGGGACAGCGGGGTGCAGCCCCTATCTGGCCGGTCTGATCGAACGCGAGGCCGAATGGCTGGCCGCGACCCTGATGCGGTCCGACCTGTTCCCGGCCGCGATCGTCGGGGACGAAACGGCTGATTTCGCGGATCTTTCCCCCGACGCCCTGTCGCCGGCGCTGCGTCGCGCCAAGGGCCGCGTTGCGCTGATCACCGCGCTGGCCGATCTGGGTGGCGTCTGGACGCTCGAACAAGTGACGGGGGCGCTGACCGATCTGGCGGACCGGGCGACCGATCTGGCGCTGCGCGCCCATATCGGGACCGAGATCGCGCGCGGCAAACTGCCGCCCACGCAGGCGGATGCGGGGGGGATCATTGCGCTGGCCATGGGCAAGATGGGCGCGGCCGAACTGAACTACAGTTCCGACATCGACCTGATCATCCTTTGCGATGACAGCGCCTATGATCCCGCCGACCAGCACGAGGCCCGCGCTGCCCTGATCCGCGCGGTCCGCAAGGCCGTCGGGACGCTGTCGGACAACACCGCCCAGGGCTATGTTTTCCGCACGGATCTGCGCCTGCGCCCCGATGCCTCGGTCACGCCGGTCTGCATTTCGGCCAGCGCCGCGCTTGGCTATTACGAAGCCGAGGGCCGCACCCGGGAACGCAGCGCCTATATCAAGGCACGGCCTTGCGCCGGAGATCTGGCGGCGGGGCAGCGGTTTCTGGATGAATTGCGCCCCTTTGTCTGGCGCCGCCATCTGGATTTCGCCACCATCGAGGATGCCCATGACATGCGCAGGCGTATCCGCGAACACAAGGGCCTGCAGGGGCGGTTGACCGTGCCGGGCCATAACATGAAGCTCGGCCCCGGCGGGATCCGCGAAATCGAATTCTTTACCCAGACCCGGCAGCTGATCGCGGGCAGGCGCGATCCCGACCTGCGTGTCCGGGGCACCGTCGAAGGTTTGGCCCGGCTTGCGGAAAAAGGCTGGATCCCGCCCGAGGTCGCGACCGAGCTGACCCAACATTATCGCCTGCACCGCGAGGTCGAACATCGCGTGCAGATGGTGAATGACGCGCAAACGCACAGCATTCCGGCAAATCCGGAGGGGATCGATACGATTGCCCGTCTGATGGGCGCTGCGGATACCGCCGCCTGGCAAGGCGACCTGCAGGCGCGGCTTGAACGTGTCGAAACCCTGACCAGCGATTTTTTCGCGCCATCGGAGCGTCAGCAGCGCCCCGATCTGCCACCCGAGGCCGAGGCGATCGCCGCCCGCTGGCCGGATTATCCCGCGCTGCGCTCGCAACGCGCCCAGCAGATTTTCGGGCGCATCGGATCGGATCTGCTGACGCGCATGACCCGCGCCGCCGATCCGCTGAACGCCCTGAGCCATTTCGACGCCTTTCTGGCCGGGTTGCCTGCCGGTGTTCAGCTTTTTTCGCTGTTCGAGGCGAACCCCCAGCTGGTCGATCTGATCGTCGATATCTGCGGCACCGCGCCCGGTCTGGCCAGCTATTCCTCGCGCCACCCCGAGGTGCTGGATGCGGTTCTGGGCGGTAGTTTCTTTGCCGAATGGCCGGGGCCGAACGGCCTTCGCCAGATGCTGCAGCATCAGTTGGATACCGTCATGGCGGCGGCCGATGGCGGATATGAACGCGCGCTGGATACGGCGCGGCGCTGGGCGCATGAATGGCAGTTCCGCACCGGCGTCCACCATCTGCGCGCGCTGATCGGTGCGGATGAGGCCGGTCAGCAATACGCCGATATCGCCGATGCGGTTCTGGGGGCGCTGTTTCCGCTGGTCGCAGGTGAATTCGCGCGGCGACATGGCGCAGCCCCCGGTCGCGGTGCCGTGCTGATCGGCATGGGCTCGCTGGGGGCGCGGCTTTTGAATGCGGGTTCGGATCTGGACCTGATCGTGATCTATGACAGTGCCGGACAGGAAAGCTCTGACGGGCAAAAGCCCCTGGCCGCGCGTCCTTATTATGCACGCCTGACGCAGGCCATGATCACGGCGGTATCGGCGCCGACGGCCGCGGGGCGGCTGTTCGAGGTCGATATGCGCCTGCGGCCCTCGGGGCGGCAGGGGCCGGTTGCGACCTCGGTCCAGTCGTTTCGCGATTATCAGATGACCGAGGCCTGGACTCGGGAACATCTGGCCCTGACCCGCGCCCGTATTGTCGCAAGCTGCGGCGATGGCGGCGCCGATCTGGCCCGTGATGTCGAAGCCTTGCGGATCAAGGTTCTGGGCGCGCGTGGGCAGGACGAACGCGTCCTGCCCGATCTGGCCGAGATGCGCGCCCGGATCTTTGCCGCCAAGGGCTCGGACGGGAAATGGGATGCCGGGACCGGTCGCGGACGTCTGCAGGATATCGAGCTTTTCGCCCAATCCCTTGCCCTGCGTGCGGCATCGCCGGTGCGGGGCGCGGCGGCGCAGCTGCGCGCCGGACAGCGCGCGGGGCTGATCTCCGCCGAAGATGCCCGCAACCTTGCATCGGCCCATCGGTTGCTGTGGAACATTCACGGCACTGGGCGCCTTCTGGGCGAAAAGCGGGTGGATTTCGACGATCTGGGACAGGCCGGGCGTGACTTTCTGCTGCGCGAAAGCGGTGCGGACAGTGTTTCGGATCTTGCGAAAGCCTTTGATGATACCGTCGAAAAATCCGCCGCCATCATCGAGAAGGCGCTTGGCCAGGTTGCCGAACCTGCGGGGCAGCCCTAGGGGCGCCGTGGCGGAGGGCGGTTGACCGTTCGGGGTGGATAAAGCCACGGTCTGCCTAGCCGACATGCCCCAGAACCGGGATCTGTTTCTTGTCCCCTTGGACATGGCCGGGCTGCGTGGGCTGGACCTGATCTGCGGCGATATATTGATAGCGCGCCGGGACCGTGGCAGGGGGCTGAGCCTCGGCCTCGCTGGTCGCGTCATAGATGCCGTGCGCGGTCTTGTCCCAGTAAAAGGGACGGGTCACCACCTCATAGATCGCCTTCCATCCAGCCAGACAGCCCAGTGGAAAGTAGAAATGCAGGCTGGGCACCCACAGGCGCAGGTGGCGATGTTCCGGCCCGCGCACCGCCCAACCCGCGACGATGATGTTCAGGATCTCTGACGCGACGAACAGGCCGAACAGGGCGGGAACCGCCGCGCCCTCCCATATGCCGCCCAAGGGTTCACGCAGGGGGTGGAAGAGGCCAAGGCTGAGCAGCCAGAAGCTCCACAACACGGGGGCCAGCAGATATTGCGAGATGGTGCCCAGAAACTGGATCTGAAAGGCCAGAAAGCGGCGCGGGCCAAGATCGCGCCACAGCGCCACGGGATCGCGCATATGAACGCCCCAGGTCATCGCATAACCCTTGAGCCAGCGCGAGCGTTGCCGGATCCAGGGCAGGGCGCGGCAATTCGCCTCTTCGTGGGTGATGGTGTCGATCATCTCGGTCCGCCAGCCGCGACGGGCCAGGCGGACGCCCAGATCGGCATCCTCGGTCACGTTCCACGCATCCCAGCACCCCACGGCTTCCAGCGCGTGGCGGCGGAAGAACAGGGTGGTGCCCCCAAGCGGCACGACCAGCCCAAGCCTCGCCACGCCCAGCAGGTTGGCGCGGAACCTGGACGCATATTCGATGGTGAAACAGCGGGCCAGCCAGTTCGTGCGCGGGTTGTAATAATCCAGAATCCCCTGCACGCAGGCGACATCGGGGGCGGCAAAGTGGAAATGCCGGGCGACCTTGTGCAACTGGTCGGGTTCGGGCCGGTCTTCGGCGTCCCAGACCCCGACGATCTGGCCACGGCAGAAATTCAGCGCATAATTCAGGGCGCGCGGCTTGGTCTTGATCGGGCCGTCGGGCACCTTGACGACGCGGATCCAGCGGGGAAGCCTCGGCATCTTCCAGCGCCTCGCAGGTGATGCGGTCGGTTTCCTCGACCACCAGCAGGATATCGGTCAATTCGCGCGGATAGGTCAGCCGTGACAGACGGCCGATCAGACGGTCCGCGATATCCGATCCGGCAAACAGCGGCACCATCACCGAAATCACCGGCAAGGCAGCGGCCATATCGCGACCGGCATGATCCGGGACCGGGTCCGAGGCACTGCGCAGTACCTTGAGAAAGGCCGCAAGCTTCAGCCCCATGGTCGCGATCAGGGTCAGCACCGCCCAGAAGGTCAGCAGGCTGAAGACCGCGAGCGGGGCCAGCGCCAGCCCCACAGCCATCGCCGCCATGCCCAGCAAGGCCAGCCGCGTCGCCAGCCCCTTGCTTTGCGTCCGGCAGCTTTCGCGGGCGGGCACGCGGGTTTCGGCGGTGCGGATCAGCGCGGTCCGTCGCGTGCCCAGAATCGCGTCGGACATGTCGGTTTCGGAACATAGCAGCATGCGGATATGGCCGAATTCGGCGGGCAGGCGCGGCTGTAACCGGGCGAATTCCTCGGGGCGCGAGGTCGCGACCCATGTCACGCCACCGACCCGGCGCCAGGGCACGATGCCATGAGTCAGGCAGAAGTCGGCGCCCGCCTTGTCGATCAGGCGGGGATCGGGGGGCATGCGGGCCAGATCCAGCCGCGTCGTGCGCCACTGCCGGGTCAGGGCGCGGGTCAGCGCGTCTTCGGTCACCCAGCCATGGGCCAGCAGGATTTCCCCAAGCGGCACGGTCTGCCGCTTGCGCATGACCAGCGCCTTCAGCAGGTTGCGCTGTTCGACAGCATCGTCTTCGATCAGGATCTGGCCAAGCGGGCGCTGGTCACGGCTGTCGATGACCGGGTGCGGATCGGGCAGCGGGGCGGACTGGTCCGGTCGCGAATCATCGCGATTCTGAGGGACCAGCCGCAGCCGGACCTGAGCGGGTTCCGTCGATTTCTGGGCAACGCTGATGGCGGACATGGGCGATTTCCATCTGGAACTTTCGCCCTGTCTGGCATGGTCGGGGTTAAAATCGCGTTAATGCCGGGCCGGTGTTGAAAAACCAGGGGCCTGGCGTCGTCGCGTCACGCGCGGCGCGCGCGCATCGCGTCGGCAAAGCGCGTGAACAGATGGGCGCTGTCTTGCGGGCCGGGGCTGGCTTCGGGGTGGTATTGGACCGAAAACACCGGCTTGTCGGCAATGCGCAGCCCGCAGTTCGAGCCGTCGAACAGGCTGACATGGGTTTCGATCACGCCTTCGGGCAGGGTCTGGGCATCGACCGCGAAACCGTGGTTCATCGAGGTGATTTCGACCTTGCCGCTTTCGACATCCTTGACCGGGTGGTTCGCGCCGTGATGACCGTGGTTCATCTTGATCGTCCTGGCGCCAAGCGCCAACGCAAGCATCTGATGGCCAAGGCAAATCCCGAAGATCGGCAGGTCGCGGTCCAGGAGCTCGCGGATCATCGGCACGGCATAGACGCCGGTCGCGGCCGGGTCGCCGGGGCCGTTCGACAGAAACACGCCTTCGGGTTCGCGGGCCAGAATCTCATCGGCGGTGGCGGTGGCGGGCAGGACCGTCACCTCGGCCCCGGTCGCGGCCAGCGAGCGCAGGATATTGCGTTTCGCGCCATAATCGACGGCAACCACGCGGAACGGCCTGCTGGTTTCCGGCGTCACGAATGTGCCCGGCCATGCCCAGGTGCCTTCGGTCCAGTTATAGCTTTGAGCGCAGGTCACCTCTTTGGCGAGGTCCAGACCGACCAGACCCTGCCATTCGCGGGCGCGGGCGACCAGTGCGGCGATGTCGAAATTGCCCGAGGGGTCATGCGCCAGAACGACATGCGGCGCGCCCTGCTGGCGGATCGCGCGGGTCAGGCGGCGGGTGTCGATACCGCCGATGCCGATGCGGCCGCGCTTTTCCATCCACGCGACCAGATCGGCGCTGGCACGCCAGTTCGACGGCTCGGTCGGGTCCCATTTCACCACGATGCCGGGGGCGACAGGCTCGGCGGCTTCGTCATCCTGCGCCGTGACGCCGGTGTTGCCGATATGGGGGAAGGTAAAGGTCACGACCTGACTTGCATAGGACGGGTCGGTCATGATTTCCTGATAGCCGGTCATCGCGGTGTTGAAGACCAGCTCGGCGACCACTTCGCCGGTGGCGCCGAAGCCCCGGCCATAGAAAACGCTTCCGTCAGCCAGTGCAAGACATGCGGTCGGTTTCTGTGCCATCATCGCTCTCCGGGTAAATCGGCCGGAACCTAGGGGTCGGGGGCGGGGGCGTCAAGGCTCTGATTGCCGCGTGACGGGTTGCATGTGGAACTTTGCGACCGGGTCCGGGTTGACGCATCGCGGCGGTGCGGGCACAGACGCGCTGATCTGTCAGAGAGGAAGCCATGGAACTTCGCGAACGCATCCAAGCGGATACGAAAGAGGCGATGAAAAGCAAGGACACGGCGCGGCTGTCGACGCTGCGGCTGATCAGTGCCGCGATCAAGGATCGCGAGATTGCCGCGCGTTCCGAACGGCCCGAACATCCCGGCCTGAACGATGGCGACCTGATCGCGATTCTGTCCAAGATGGTCAAGCAGCGTCAGGAATCGGCCCGTGCCTATGAAGAGGGCGGGCGGCTGGAACTGGCCGAAAAAGAGGCCGCGGAAATCGGGATCATCCAGGATTACCTGCCGCGTCAGCTGGCAGAGGATGAAGTCCGCGCGGCCATCGACAAGGTCATCAAGGAACTGGGCGCGTCCTCGGTCCGCGACATGGGCCGGGTGATGGGCGAATTGCGGGGCCGTTTCGCGGGCCAGATGGATTTCGGCGCGGTCGGCCCGATGATCAAGGACAGGTTGATGTCATGAAAGCCGTCAGCCGCGCCCAGCAACGTGCCGCAGGTGCCGCGCTATCCGCCAAGCGCGGCGAGACGAAACCTGCCGATCTGATTGGCGCGTCCAAAGAGATGTTCGATCAGATGAGCGAGGCAGAACTGGAAGATCTGGCCTCGACCAGTCTGGACGGCCTGCCCGAACATGTCGACAAGGCCGGGGAATAGGGGCCTTTATCCCTGACGCATATGGGCCTGCCGGTGATCCGGCGGGCTTTTTCATGGGTGGTTCATTCGGTCTGACGCATCGCGGCCAGTTCGCGATCCAGTTGGCGGCGCAGGTCCTGACGTTCCTCTGGCGACAGAAAGGCGCCCAGTTCGATTTCGCGTTTGCCGTCGGTCAGGGTCAGGTAATGTTCGACCGGACCGCTGCCGCGCAGATTGCTGCGCGCCCAATAGGGGTTGGTCTGCCAGATCCGGTCCTCGTGGCCGGGATCCTGCCGGGTGACGGTCAGGCTGTCGCGGGTCAGGATCAGATGTTCATGCGTCGCCGCGCTGTCATAGCTGCGCTGGATCGCGAACCACAAGGCCCAGATCACGGCCAGCGCAAAGGGCAGCAGCCCCCACAGCACGCGATTTCCCAGCACCGCCAGCAGCGGCAGGGCCAGCGCCCCGGCCGTCAGGCTGATGACCCAGACAAAGCCGCGACGGGGCAGGGACCGATAGGGCCACAGATGCAGTTCGACCTGCGGGCCTGTCGGGGTTTCGGATCTGGACCAGTGATAGGGCATCGCGGCTGATTGTATGTTCGCCCCATCCTATCGGACCCGTCCCGAAAATGGAAACGGCCCCGGAAATCCGGGGCCGTTTTTCATGTCGGTTCGTGGATCAATGCGCGTGGCTGCGATCCCAGTCCTCACGTTTCGGAAGCTGTTCGAACGTATGCTCCGGCGGGGGCGAAGGCAGGGTCCATTCCAGCGTGTCGGCATGTTCGTTCCAGTAGTTCGGAACACCAACCTTGCGCCCGGCGAACAGCGTGTAGAACACGATGCCGATAAAGAACAGGAAGGACGCGAAGGAGAGATAGGCCCCAAGCGAAGAGATATTGTTCCAATACGCATATTCGACCGGATAGTCGATATAGCGGCGCGGCATGCCCTGACGGCCCAGGAAATGCTGCGGGAAGAAGATCAGGTTCGAACCGATGAACATCATCCAGAAATGCAGCTTGCCCGCCCATTCCGGATACTGACGGCCCGACATCTTGCCGATCCAGTAATAGACACCGGCAAAGATCGCGAACACCGCGCCAAGCGACATCACATAGTGGAAGTGCGCGACGACATAGTAGGTATCGTGATAGACGCGGTCCAGCGGTGCACGGCTCAGGACGACGCCGGTGACGCCGCCCACGGTGAACAGGAACAGGAAGCCGAAGGCCCAGAGCATCGGCGTCTTGAACTCGATCGAGCCGCCCCACATCGTTGCGATCCACGAAAAGACCTTGATGCCCGTGGGCACGGCGATCGTCATCGTGGCCAGCATGAAATAGCTTTGCTGGGTCAGCGACATGCCGACGGTATACATGTGGTGCGCCCAGACGACGAAACCCAGGACACCGATCGCGGCCATGGCCAGAACCATCGGCAGGTAGCCGAAGATCGGTTTCTTGGCAAAGGTCGAGATGACATGGCTGATGATGCCAAAGCCGGGCAGGATGATGATATACACTTCCGGGTGGCCGAAGAACCACAGGATGTGCTGATACAGGATCGGGTCGCCGCCACCGGCCGGGTTGAAGAAGTTGGTGCCGAAGTTGCGATCCATCAGCAGCATGGTGATGGCACCGGCCAGAACCGGCAGCGACAGCAGGATCAGCCATGCGGTGATGAACACCGACCAGGCGAACAGCGGCACCTTGAACAGGGTCATGCCGGGGGCGCGCATGTTCAGGAAGGTCGCGATGATGTTGATCGCACCCAGAATCGACGAGGCACCCGAAACGTGGACGGCGAAGATCGCCAGATCCATCGAATAGCCGCCTTCGTTGGTGGACAGCGGCGGATACAGGACCCAGCCCACGCCCGAACCCGCCTGATCCGCACCACCCGGTGCAAACAGCGAGGCCAGGCCAAGCGCGACGCCGCAGACATACATCCAGTAGGACAGGTTGTTCAGGCGCGGAAAGGACATGTCCGGCGCGCCGATCTGCAGCGGCATGAAATAGTTGCCAAAACCGCCGAACAGGGCGGGGATGACGACAAAGAACATCATCAGGACGCCGTGATAGGTGATCATCACGTTCCACAGATGCCCGTTCGGGGTACATTCCTGTGTCGCATCGGCGATGAAGCGCGCGCCTTCAAGGCACATGTACTGGACGCCGGGGTGCTGCAGTTCCATCCGCATATAGACGGTGAAACAGACGGAAATCAGGCCGACGATGCCTGCCGTGAACAGATAAAGGACCCCGATGTCCTTGTGGTTAGTTGACATGAACCAGCGGGTGAAAAACCCACGGGTATCGTGGTGGTCATCCGTGCCATGGACGGCTGCGTCTGCCATGCGCGATCTCCCTCGACATTCGGCTGGCCGACCTCGGAGGGGTCGGCGGACTCAGGGTGCTGTTTAGATCACAATAACGCGCGCGGCAATGCACCGGAAGGCTGAATTGATGCTGTCCAAGGGCGAATTCCATGCCTTTGAGGGCGGGCAGGCGACAATACCGTGACGGTGCCGGGCCTGTGGGCCTGCGCCGTCGCGGTCACCGCCATCCCCCAAACGTTCCTGCGACGATCTGGCCGGGCCTGCCTGCGATTCGATGCTGTGCAGAGATGCTGCGCAGGGGCCCGGCCTCGGGTTTCCGGGGCGGCTTATTCGGCCGGGGCTTCGGCGGCTTCCGCCGGGGCCTCTGCTGCGGCTTCGCCGCCCGCGTCGGGCGAATGCTGGGCCAGGAAGGCCACGACATCCGCCTGGTTGCGGTTCATCTTGAAGGTCATCTTGGTCTTGAGGCTGGCATCGCCGACCTTTTCCTCGACGAAGGTGTTCGGGTCGGTGATATAGGCCTCCAGATCGGCGGCATTCCAGATTTCGCCGGTTTCGCCCAGCTTGATCAGCGCGTCCGAGTATTTATAGCCTTCTTCGTGGCCTGCCGCGCGGCCGACGATGCCGTAAAGGTTCGGTCCGGTCTTGCCGCCCTTGACCACATCCGTGCCGTCCGGCGACTGGATCATGTGGCAGGCCTTGCATTTGCGGAACTCTTTTTCCCCATTGGCTGCGTCCTGGGCAAGCGACGGCGCGGCAACAAGCAGCGCCGCAAGAATGGCAATCGGGCTGGTCTTCATTTCTCGTTTTCCTCCGGTAGCGGGACTCCGCTGGTCAGGTCTGTGCGACCAGTGGACCTCTCCCTGTCCATGGGCGGGCATAGCAAATCAAGGGACGTTTTTGCATCGCGACTTTCATCGCAGATCGGTTGAAATTCGCGTGAGCGGAGGTGGCAGCGGTCGGGGCAGAGGTCGGGGCGCCGGATTCAGCCGGGAAAGCTGTCGGAAAAGCGTTTGCGCAGCGCCACATCCAGATCCGGCAAGGTCACCGGCAGGCCCAGATCGACCAGACTGGTGACGCCATGGCCCGCGATTCCACAGGGCACGATCCCGGCATAATGCGACAGGTCGGGTTCGACATTGATGGAAATCCCGTGAAAGCTGACCCATTTGCGCAGCTTGACGCCGATGGCCGCGATCTTGTCCTCGCGCATCGACCCATCGGGCAGGGGGGGCAGGTCGGGACGTTCGATCCAGACGCCGACACGGCCGGGGCGGATGACGCCTTTCAGATTGAATTCCGCAAGCGCGTCGATCACCCAGCTTTCCAGCGCCGCGACGAATTGGCGCACATCGCGTCCGCGCCGGTTCAGGTCCAGCATGACATAGACGACGCGCTGGCCGGGGCCGTGATAGGTATATTGCCCGCCGCGCCCTGCGGCATGGACGGGAAAGCGGCCGGGATCGGTCAGGTCTTCGTCCCGTGCGCTGGTGCCTGCGGTATACAGCGGCGGGTGTTCGACCAGCCAGATCAGCTCATCCGCCGTGCCTGCGGAAATCGCGGCGACGCGCGCCTCCATCCGGCGGACGGCGGTCTCGTAATCGGTCAGTCCTGGCTCGACAATCCAATCTGGCATGCGGGCTCCTTGCCCCAGAGCCGCCGCCCCTGCAAGGGCGCGGGTGATGTTATGAGTTTTCTGCAAGATCATTGTGCAGATGATGAATTTCACTAAATGGGCAGGGCAGGCTATAAGGCCAGACCCATATATGCGCGGAACCGACCACATGACCCAGCCCAGCCATCCCGTCCCGTCCCCGGCTTTCGACCGCCTGCGCAAGGCGGCGGCGGAGCGCATCCTGATTCTGGACGGGGCGATGGGCACGCAGATCCAGCAGCTTGGCCTGTCGGAGGCGGATTTCGCCGGCCACGGTTCGGGTTGCGGTTGCGGCTGCCATCCCATCGGCGACACCAACCATCCGCAACAGGGCAACAACGACCTGCTGACCCTGACCCAACCCGCCGCGATCGAGGAAATCCACTATCGCTATGCCAAGGCGGGCGCCGATATCGTGGAAACCAACACCTTTTCGTCAACCTCGATCGCGCAGGCCGATTATGGCATGCAATCAGCGGTCTATGACCTGAACCTGCACGGCGCCCGGATCGCCCGCAAGGCGATGGACCGCGCCACCGCCGAAGACGGGCGCGAGCGGTTCGTCGCGGGCGCGCTTGGGCCGACCAACCGCACCGCATCCATCAGCCCGGACGTGAACAACCCCGGCTATCGTGCTGTTACCTTTGACGATCTGCGCATCGCCTATGCCGAACAGATCCGGGGGCTGATGGATGGCGGCGCCGATATCATCCTGATCGAGACGATTTTCGACACGCTGAACGCCAAGGCCGCGATCTTCGCCTGCGAGGAAGTGTTCGAGGAAAAATCCATCCGCCTGCCGGTGATGATTTCCGGCACGATCACCGACCTGTCGGGCCGCACCCTGACCGGCCAGACGCCGACCGCCTTCTGGTATTCCATGCGCCACGCCCGGCCCCTGTCCATCGGGCTGAACTGCGCGCTTGGCGCCGCCGCGATGCGTCCGCATCTGGCGGAACTGTCCGCCGTGTCGGATACACTGATCTGCGCCTATCCGAACGCGGGCCTGCCCAATGAAATGGGCCAATATGACGAAACCCCCGACCAGATGGCCGCCCAGATCCGCGAATTCGCGGCTGAAGGGCTGATCAATATCGTCGGCGGCTGCTGCGGCTCGACCCCCGACCATATCCGCGCGATTGCCGCCGCCGTGGCCGAATTCGCGCCGCGTCCGATCCCCGAAATCGAACCCCGCCTGCGCTTGTCGGGGCTGGAGCCGTTCACCAAGACCGACGACATCCCATTCATGAACGTCGGCGAGCGCACCAACGTCACGGGATCCGCGAAATTCCGCAAACTGATCACGGCGGGCGATTACGCGACCGCGCTGGATATCGCCCGCGATCAGGTCGAAAACGGCGCGCAGATCATCGACATCAACATGGACGAAGGGCTGATCGATCCGAAACAGGTGATGATCGACTATCTGAACCTGATCGCATCCGAGCCCGATATTGCCCGCGTTCCGGTGATGATCGATTCGTCGAAATGGGAGGTGATCGAGGTCGGCCTGAAATGCGTGCAGGGCAAGCCCGTCGTGAACTCGATCAGCCTGAAAGAGGGCGAGGAACAATTCCTGCATCACGCCCGCCTGTGCCGCCGCTACGGCGCGGCGGTCGTCGTCATGGCCTTTGACGAGGTGGGGCAGGCCGATACGGAAAACCGCAAGGTCGAAATCTGCGCCCGCGCCTATGACATTCTGGTCAATCAGGTCGGCTTCCCGCCCGAGGATATCATTTTCGACCCGAATATCTTCGCCGTGGCGACGGGGATCGAGGAACATAACAACTACGGCCTTGATTTCATCGGCGCGACGCGGCGCATCACCCAGCAACTGCCGCATGTCCATGTCTCGGGCGGGGTGTCGAACCTGTCGTTCAGCTTCCGCGGCAACGAACCCGTGCGCGAGGCGATGCATGCCGTGTTCCTGTATCACGCCATTCAGGCGGGCATGGACATGGGTATCGTCAATGCCGGTCAGCTTGCCGTCTATGACCAGATCGACCCCGAATTGCGCGAGGCCTGCGAAGATGTCGTCCTGAACCGGCGTGGCGATTCGACCGAGCGTATGCTGGAACTGGCCGAGCGTTATCGCGGCGAAGGCGGTGCCAAGGCCCGCGAAAAGGATCTGACATGGCGTGAATGGCCGGTCGAAAAGCGTCTGGAACATGCGCTGGTCAACGGCATCACCGAATATATCGACGACGACACCGAAGAGGCGCGGCTGAACGCCGAACGCCCGCTGCATGTCATCGAAGGCCCCCTGATGGCCGGGATGAACGTCGTCGGCGACCTGTTCGGCTCGGGCAAGATGTTTCTGCCGCAGGTGGTGAAATCGGCCCGCGTGATGAAACAGGCCGTCGCCCATCTGCTGCCCTATATGGAGGCCGAAAAGGCCGCGACGGGCGGGTCGAATTCGGCGGGCAAGGTTCTGATGGCGACGGTCAAGGGCGATGTCCATGACATCGGCAAGAACATCGTCGGCGTCGTTCTGGCCTGCAACAATTACGAAATCATCGACCTTGGCGTGATGGTCCCGGCGACGAAAATCCTGGAAACCGCCAAGGCCGAGAATGTCGATATCATCGGGCTTTCCGGGCTGATCACGCCTTCGCTGGATGAAATGGTCCATGTCGCGTCCGAAATGGAGCGTGAGGGATTCGACATCCCGCTGCTGATTGGCGGCGCGACGACCAGCCGTGTGCATACGGCGGTGAAAATCCACCCGCGCTATGCCAAGGGGCAGGCCGTCTATGTCACCGATGCCAGCCGCGCAGTGGGGGTGGTTTCGACCCTGCTGTCGGGGCGCAAGAATGCCTATGTCGACGATATCCGCGTCGAATATCAGGACGTGGCGAACAAGCACGCCAAGGCCGAGGCGGACAAGCGCCGCCTGCCGCTGGCGACGGCCCGCGACAATGCCGTGAAAATCGACTGGACGGGCTGGCAGGCGAAAACCCCGCAATTCCTGGGCGCGCGCATTATCGACGATTTCGATCTGGCCGAAATCGCCCGCTATATCGACTGGACGCCGTTTTTCCAGACATGGGAACTGAAAGGCGTCTATCCGCGCATTCTGGACGACCCGAAACAGGGCGAGGCCGCGCGGGCGCTGTTTGCCGATGCGCAGGCGATGCTGAAGCGGATCATTGACGAAAAATGGTTCACCCCGCGCGCGGTCATCGGCTTCTGGCCCGCAGATCGCGTCGGCGACGATATCCGCCTGTGGAAGGACGACAGCCGCAGCGCGGCGCTGGCGACCCTGCACACGCTGCGCCAGCAGGTCACCAAGCGCGACAACCGCCCGAATGTCGCCCTGTCCGATTTCGTCGCGCCCGAGGGGCTGGTCGATTACGTCGGCGGCTTTGTCGTCACCGCAGGCCCCGAGGAAATCGGAATCGCCGACCGCTTCAAGGCCCAGCACGACGATTTTTCCGCGATCATGGTTCAGGCGCTTGCCGACCGCTATGCCGAGGCGCTTGCCGAACTGATGCATGAACGGGTCCGCCGCGACTATTGGGGCTATGCGGCGGGGGAAACCTTTACCCCCGACGAACTGATCGGCGAACCCTATCAGGGCATCCGCCCCGCGCCCGGCTATCCCGCCCAGCCCGACCATACCGAAAAGGTCGCGCTGTTCGACCTGCTGGATGCGACGGCGGCGACGGGGGTCGAACTGACCGAAAGCATGGCGATGTGGCCGGGCTCATCCGTCAGCGGCATCTATATCGGCCATCCCGACGCCTATTACTTTGGCGTGGCCAAGGTCGAACACGATCAGGTGCTGGATTACGCATCGCGCAAGGGCATGACGCTGGCGCAGGCAGAACGCTGGCTGGCGCCGGTCCTGAACTATATCCCGGCCCCTGCGGTGGCTGCCGAATAGGGGGCTGAAACACACCGGGGAAACCCGCTGAAATTCTGATGACGCGCTGCGTTTGCCCCTTTTCAAGCGCAGCGCAACCGTCTAAAGAACGCGGGCTGACACGGATGCGGTCGTGGCGGAATTGGTAGACGCGCAGCGTTGAGGTCGCTGTTCCTTAACCGGAGTGAAAGTTCGAGTCTTTTCGACCGCACCATCAGCCCTCACGAGGGCTGTTTCCATGTCGGATGTTTCTTAATCTGACTCTGCGGAACATGACGCTTTACCTGCATATCGGCGCCCAGAAAACCGGAACGACCACGATTCAGGCGGCGTTGGCCCATAGTTGCTCAAGGCCGGTCTGACCTACCCCGAGGTCGAGGCCGACGACCGCAACAAGGTCAGCCATTACAACTCCCTGCACGGCTTTTTCACGGCCGAACCACAGCGCATCGATGCGACGCGGGCTTTTGTCAGCCGCGTCAACGCGCTTGAGGGCGATGTGCTGCTGTCTTCGGAAACGCTGAGCAACTGGCCGATCATCAGGCAGGGCCAGACCGCCGACGACTACTGGAACGGCAAAAAACGCATCCTGATGCGCATGCGCGAGGAATTCCGCGAGCGGCGCAATGTCTCGCCCGATTGGACCGATCTGGAAATGCGCCGGATCTGCGTGACCTTCGGCCTGAAGAAGGTCGCCGCCCCCAAGCCCGAACTGCGCACGCAGTTCAACGAGGTGATCGAGGCGATGGTGCGCCGCATGATCAACAGGGCGCTGGTTCGGGAAGGTGCGCACCAAGGCGCAAAAGCCGAATAACTGCCCGAAAACGCTGATCTTATTCCTTTGGCTCCGCGATCCTGTCTGGCCCCGCGATCCCGTCGCGGGGCTTTGTCAGCAGATAGGCATCCATGATCCAGCCGTGTTGCTGCCGCAGCGCAGCGCGGCGCGACAGGATCGTGTCGCGCAGATCGTCCAGGTCGCCCCGGATCAGATCCTGCTGCGCCATGCCCAGATAGGCGCCCCAATGGATCCGCGCCGGTCCCGGACAACCCGCCAGCGCGCTGCCGTCGTCCAGCATGACCGCGATGGTCGCGATGCCCTGCGGCCAGCCGTGGTCGCGCAGGTGACGGGCGGGCAGGATCGCGACCGGGGCTGACAGATCGTTCAGCGCAATGCCATGCGCCGCGCAAAGCGCCGAGATCGAGGTGATGCCCGGCACCACGCGCAGCCGGATCCCGGAGAGGCGTTCGGCGATGCGCAGGGTGCTATCGTAAAGCGAGGGATCGCCCCAGACCAGCAGGGCCACGCGGCGCGTGCCGGGTTCGGCGGCAATCGCCTCCAGCCACGCGCGGGCGATGGCGTCGTGCCAGTCGCTGACCGCCGACAGGTAATCGCCGCTGTCCCGACGCACCGGCATGGCAAAGCGCCGGACCTTTGCCCGGGCGTGCAGGTGCCGCGACAGGATCGTGTCGCGCAGTTGCGCCAGCTCGCCCTTACCCGCGCCCTTGTCGGGGATCAGGATCAGGTCGGCGCGGTTGATTTCGGCAATCGCCTGCAGGGTCAGGTGATCGGGATTGCCGCAGCCGATGCCGATCAGAGAAAGGGTCAGGTCGGGGGTGGTCATGCGTCCTCGGCGATCATGTGGAAAAAGCTGCCGGTGATATGGCCGCGCCGCGACCCGCTTTGTGCCGCCGTCTCGCCATTGGCGTCGGTGACATCGGCCAGCGGCGCGTCGGGCTGGTCGAGGATCGAGGAATAGTGGAACTCATGCCCGCGCAGGCAGGTGCCTGCCGCATAGGCCCCGACCGGGGTCAGCAGCGCGGCGCGGCGATAGCCAAGGTTCAGCTTGCGCTTGGCGAATGAGGTGCGCAGCCCCAGCAGACCCGCCATCTCATGCGTCGCGCCCTGCGCATCGGTCAATGCGCGGCCCAGCACCATATAGCCGCCGCATTCGCCATGCACCGGGCGGGTTTCGGCAAAGCGCCGCAGCCCGTCCAGAAAGCCCCGGTTGGCCGCGATGCGCGCCGCGTGCAATTCGGGATAGCCGCCCGCCAGCCAGACCATATCTGCGTCCGGCGCCGGGGCTTCGTCGGCGAGGGGCGAGAAAAGCTGATCTGTGCCCCGGCGTCGCGCCAGCCCTGCAGCAGATGGGGATAGGTAAAGGAAAAGGCTTCGTCCCGCGTCAGCGCGATATGCTGGGCGGGGGGCGTGATGCGGCCGTGCGCCGGGACCCCGGCCCGCGCCCCGGCCGCTGCGCGCAGGGCGTCCAGATCGACGTGATCGGCCAGCATCCGGGCGTAATCCTGCACCGCCTGCTCCAGCGAGGGATGTTCGACCGCCTGCACCAGCCCAAGGTGACGCTCGGCCAGCACCAGATCGTGACGGCGGGGCAGGCAGCCAAAGACCGTCATGCCCAGATCCGCGAATGCGGCGCGCAGCAGGCTTTCATGGCGCGGGGATGCGACGCGGTTCAGGATCACTCCGGCAAAGGGCAGATCCGGGTCGAGCCGCGCAAAGCCCAAGCCCGTCGCCGCCGCCGATTGCGCCTGTCCCGAACAGTCGATGACCAGCACCACCGGCCAGCCGAATTCCCGCGCGATACTGGCGCTGGATCCGTTGCTGAAGGCGCCACTGCGCAGCACCCCGTCATACAGCCCCATCGAGCCCTCGGCGATCGACAGATCGGCATCGCCCGCGATCCCGGCCAGTTGCCCGATCAGCCCGCGCCCCATCGCCCAACCATCCAGATTGAAGGACTGCCGCCCCGAGGCCGCAAGGTGAAAGGCCGGGTCGATGTAATCCGGCCCGCATTTGAACGGCTGCACCGCCAGACCCCGGTCGCGCAGCGCCCGCAAAAGCCCCAGCATCACCGTCGTCTTGCCCGTCCCCGAGGCAGGCGCGGCGATCATCAGGCCCGGTTTCCCTGCAATTTGCGTCATGCGTTGCCCTCGTGCGGTCTGTGGCATCGGGTCGCCATCGCCAGAGGGCGCGCCACGGGTGCCGGTTGGAACGATCCGGGCATCCGGCCGTGGTGTTCGCGCGTGAGGGCGATGGTTCCCGGCCGCGCAGATTGGCTTGTCAGGGGGCGGGTCATTCCTGCCCCTCGGGGAAACGCGGCGCGGCGCCGACGGGGCGAAAACGGCGGTCGTAATCGCCTGCATACAACCGGCTTTCGCCGAAATCGGCACCCGTGCGGGCCAGCGTTTCGCCGACCAGAATCAGCGCCGTGCGTTCGGCCCCGCGCGCGGCAAGGGCGGTCAGGTCGCGCAGCGCGCCACGCTCGATCTGCTGGTCGGGCCAGCTTGCGCGCCAGATCACCGCGAGCGGGCAATCGGGGCCGTAATGGGGCAGCAGCCGCGCCTGCACCTGATCCGCGACATGGATCGACAGATGGATCGCCAGAACCGCGCGGCTGGCGGCAAAGGCTTCGAGCGTTTCGGTTTCGGGCATCCCCGTCGCCCGGCCGGATGTGCGGGTCAGCACCACCGATTGCGCCAGCCCCGGCAGCGTCAGTTCCGCCCCAAGCGCGGCTGCGGCTGCGGCGAATGACGGCACGCCGGGCGTCACGTCATAGGGAATGCCAAGCGCATCCAGCCTGCGCAACTGTTCGCCCATCGCCGACCACACCGACAGGTCGCCCGAATGCAGCCGCGCGATATCATGGCCCGCCGCATGGGCATCCGCGATTTCCGCGATGATCTGGTCCAGCGACATCGGCGCGGTGTTCACGATCCGCGCGCCCGCCGGGCAATGCGACAGCACCTGTTCGGGGATCAGCGAGCCCGCGTAAAGACAGACGGGCGAGGCCGCGATCAGGTCGCGCCCGCGCAGGGTCAGCAGGTCGGGCGCGCCGGGACCGGCGCCGATGAAATGGACGGTCACGTTTCCCCCTTGATGGTCGAGGCGATGGCAAAGGCGATGGTGGCGCGCCCCGAAGGCGCGAAGATGCGCGGCCCCAGCAGGCGCGATTGCGGCCCCGCGGCCAGCAGCGCGCAGGCCTCGGACACGGAACCCGTGCCGAAAATGGTCATTTGCCGGGCCGACTGGCCGGGGGTGGCCACGCCCCGGATCGCGTCGCGCGGATAGGTTATCAGGGGCAGGCCGGTGCGGCGCAGGATATCCTGCAAGGCCGGGTGTCCGGCCTTGTCGGCCAGCATGGCGATGCGGTCGGGCAGGCGGTCGGACAGATACAGCAGGATCTGCAGATCCTCGATCGTGGCCGAGGCGCGCAGGCCGATGCCCGCAGCAATTCCGGCGGCAATCATGGCAGGCTCCATTGCGTGACGGGCCAGGTCGGCTGCCAGCCGCGCAGGGTGCCAAGGGGGCGGCATGGGCCAGTTCGATCCGGGTCAGGCTGCCGCCATGGGCCGCCGACAGCCGCGTCAGCAGCGCCTGCGTTTCCAGCGTCACGGCATTGACGACCAGCCGGGCATCGGGGGCGTGGCGGCGGATCGCGATGAACAGTTGCTGATCGAAACCGCCGCCGGCAAAGATCGCATCGGGGGCGGGCAGATCGGGCAGCACCGCCGCGTTGTCGCCCTGGACGACGCGCATCCGCGCGGCCAGACCAAAGCCGTGAATGTTGTCGGCGATATTGGCGCAGCGGTCGGCGCGCGTTTCGACGGCGATGGCATGGCCGCCAAGCCTGCACCACTCGACCGCGACCGATCCCGACCCCGCGCCCAGATCCCACAGCATCTCGCCCCCGCGCGGGGCGAGCGCCGCCAGCGTCATCGCGCGGATCATCGGCTTGGTGATCTGGCCGTCATGGGCAAAGGCATCGGCGGCGCGACCCGGCGCCAGCGACAGCGCATCTGAATCAAGGATCTGCACCGCCAGCGCGACCGGCGCGGCATATTCGGCGCCCTCGGCATAGGGCGATACCCGTTCATGAGGCCCGCCAGCGCGTTCCAGCACCGTCAGCTCGGCGGTGATCCGGTCGGTCAACTGGCGCGCGATCTCATGCACCGCCGTTCCGTCGCGGACCAGCAGGACCAGCCGGGCACCGGGCAGCAGATGGTCGGCGATGCTTTCCAGCGGCGCGGCGTGCAGGGCGCGGCAGGTCGCCTGTTCAAGCGGCCAGCCAAGCCGGTTCGCCGCCAGCGAAAAGGTCGAAGGCGCGGGCAGGCTGATCCATTCGTCCGGCTGCAGGGCGGCGGCCAGCGCCGTGCCCGTGCCATGCCAGAACGGATCGCCCGAGGCCAGGACGACGGTCTCTTGCCCCCGCACCTCCAGCACCGGCGCGATCGAAAAGGGGCGCGGCCATTCGCGGCCCCGCGTGCCCGCGCCGATCAGCGCCAGATGACGCCGCCCGCCAAAGATGATATCGGCCGCCTGAAGCGCCGCGCGGGCGGGTTCCGTCAGGCCTGCGGGGCCGCTTTCCTGCACGCCGATGATCGTCAGCCACCGGGAATTCATGGGGGTATCCATGTCACGCATCCTTTTGTTGGGCGGCACGACCGAGGCCGCCGCTCTGGCCCTTGCCCTGGCCGATGCGGGGCGGGATGCGGTCTATTCCTATGCGGGCGCGGTGGCCAGCCCGCGCGCTCAGCCTCTGCCGGTCAGGACCGGCGGCTTTGGCGGGGCCGGGGGGATGGTGCGCTGGTGCCGCGATCATCGGGTTGCCGCGATCATCGACGCGACCCATCCCTTTGCCGCGCAGATCAGCCGCAATGCCTGTCAGGCGGCGCAGGTGCTGGGCCTGCCGCTGCTGGCGCTGGAACGCGCGGCATGGCAGCCGCAGCCCGGCGATCACTGGATCCGTGTCGCGGATATGGCGGCGGCAGCCCGCGCCCTGATCGGCGACCGCGTCTTTCTGGCCATCGGCCGGGGCGAGCTGGCCGCCTTTCAGGGGCTGAGCCAGCATCTTTTGCTGCGGCTGGTCGATCCGCCCGAAACCCCGCCCTTGCCCGGAGCGGAATGGGTCGTGGCGCGCGGTCCCTTTCGGATGCAGGATGATCTGGCGCTGCTGCGCGATCACCGCATCACCTGCGTCGTCAGCAAGAATTCCGGCGGCAGCGGCGCCTATGCCAAGATCGCGGCGGCGCGTGCGCTGCGCCTGCCGGTCGTGATGGTCGACCGCCCCGCCATCCCCCGGCGAGAGGTTGCCGAAACGCCCGAACAGGCGATGGGCTGGATCGCGCGTCATGTGCCCTCGGACGCGAAACGCGGGGTATAGACCCATTTGCCGACGCGCCGGGTCTGGGGATTGCCGATCAGGACCACGGTGCGCATGTCCGCCATGTCGTCGCGTGCATGTGCCAGCGTGGTCACGGTGATGGATTCGTCGGGCGTGGTCACGGCGCGGGCGAATATCACGATGCGGCCGGGTTCGCAGGTCTCGCGCAGCACCTCCAGCGCGCGGGCGAAACCATCGGGGCGGGCCTTGGATCGCGGGTTGTAAAAGCCCATGGCAAAGCCGCCAAGCGCGGCGTGGCGGATGCGGTGGCGGATGGTTTCGGCGGATTTCAGATTGTCCGACAGGTTGATTGCGCAGAAATCATGACCAAGCGGCGCGCCGCAGCGGGCAGCGGCGGCCAGCATGGCGGTGATGCCGGGGATGACCGCGATATCGGGATGATCGGCGGGGGAAATATCCTCCAACGCCTCGAAGACGGCGGCGGCCATGGCAAAGACGCCGGGATCGCCCGAGGACACCACCGCGACCTGCGCGCCCCCCTGCGCCAGCGCGATGGCATGGCGGGCGCGGTCCAGTTCCTCGCGGTTGTCGGTCGGGTGCAGGGTCAGGCCGGGGCGGGCGGGGATGCGCGCGACATAGGGCGCATAGCCCAGCACATCGGTCGCCCCATCGACCGCCGCCTGCGCATCGGGCGCGATCAGGCCCGCGGCGCCGGGGCCAAGGCCCAGAATGGTCAGCCGCCCGGTCATTCGATCTCCGCCAGCGGGCGGCGGCCATTGCCATGCAGGATGACGGTCGCGAAATAGGGGCAATCGGCCAGATCGACCTGCGCCAGCGGTGCAATGCGCTGGCCGGCCATCGTGCCCTCGACACACAGCCAGGCGTCATCCAGCCGCCCGGCGGTTTCCAGGGCTGCACGGATGCGGGGCAGGTTGCGCCCGATCTTCATCACCACCGCCGCATCGGCGTCAGACAGACGGCGGGCCAGTTCGTCCTGCGGCAGGGTGCCGGGCAGGATCGTCAGCACATCGTCGCCCCATGTGATCGGGCGCCCGGTTTCGGTCCAGCAGCCGGACATGCCGGTGATGCCGGGGATGACCTCGATCACGGCGCGGTCCTGCAGGCGCAGATGCAGGTGCATGAAGGATCCGTAAAAGAACGGATCGCCCTCGCACAGGACAACGACATCATCCGTCCGGGTCAGGTCGGTCAGGCGTTCCGCCCAATCGTCGTAAAAGGCCGCCAGCGCCTGCCGGTAGCCATCGGACCCGAAATGCAGCTCGGTCGTGACGGGATATTCCATCGCATGTTCGGTGACGCCTGCGGGCAGCATGCCTTCGACCGTGGCGCGGGCGCGGCCCTTGCGGCCCTTCTTGCGGAAATAGGCGATGTGGCGCGCGGCTGCGATGGCGCGGGCGGTGCGCAGGCTCATCAGATCCTGCGCGCCGGGGCCAAGCCCCGCGCAGATGATCCGGCCCCTGGGTTTGTCGTCAGGGCGCATGGCTATTCCTGTGCCGAGGCCAGCGCATTGACGGCCGCAACCGTCACCGCCGATCCGCCAAGCCTGCCCAGCACCACCAGCGACGGCACGGGCGGCGCGGCGATCAGCGCGTCCTTCGATTCTGCGGCCCCGACAAAACCCACCGGGCAGCCGATGATCGCGGCGGGGCGGGGACAGTCGGGATCCTCCAGCATGTTCAGCAGGTGAAACAGCGCGGTCGGGGCATTGCCGATGGCCACGACCGCACCCGCCAGATTCGGGCGCCACAGTTCCAGCGCGGCGGCGGAACGGGTGTTTGCCATCGCCTGTGCCAGCATCGGCACCTGCGCGTCGTTCAGGGTGCAGATCACCTGATTGGCGGCGGGCAGGCGTTTGCGCGTGATCCCTTCGGACACCATGCGCGCATCGCACAGGACCGGCGCGCCCGCCTGCAGGGCCGCAATCGCCGCCGTGGCGAAATCCGGGGTCATGCGGATGTCGCGTTCCAGCCCGACCAGCCCCGCGGCATGGATCATGCGCACGGCAACACGCTCTTCCTCGGGGGTGAAGCGGGCCAGATCCGCTTCGGCGCGGATGATCGAGAAAGAGCGGGCGTAGATCGCGGCACCGTCGGTTTCGTATTGATGGGTCATCTGGTCCTTGGATCGGATGGGAATGGGCGGGCCGTCCGGGTGTTCGTAGATCAGCCCCGATGGGGTCCGGGTCAGGTTATGGGTTGCGGGCAGCGGGCAGGCGCAATGTTTCGCACAGCCCGAGACATGCAGGCTTTCGCCCATGCCAAGGCGCGGCGCAAGAGCCTGCGCAAGATCGCGCACCGGGCCATGCCCCTGTTCGCAGTCCGGCGCCCCCACGCAGGCATGTGCGCGCAGCATGGGATCGGCGGGGTCAAGGATCAGGTCGGGGTGATCCAGCGCCGCCGTCAGCCCGATCATCCGCCAGGACGTCAGCACCAGCGGGCCGGTTTCCGCGCAGGTTTCCAGCAGATCGGCCGTGATCGCGCCAAAGGCCAGCCCGTGCAGGACCAGCCCGCCAAAGGGGCCGGGCGTGGGGGTGGTCAGGGGTGGCGGTGGCGCGGTTTCGTCAAGCGGTGCATCCCAGTCACGCATCCGGCCCCTGCCGCCTTGCGTGCCCTGGGCTATGAAATGCGCCAGCAGGTCGTCCAGCCTGCTCGCGATGTTGTCGCGCGTGACGGCGATACCCCGCGCGCGGCCCGACAGGCGCAGGGCCAGCCCGTTCCCATGCGCCTGCACATGCAGGTCGGCCATGGCATCGCTCAGCAGCCGCTGCGGGCCGGTGTCGATCGCCAGCCCGAATTTGGCGGGCAGGCCGGGATGGGCGGCCAGCACCTGCGCCAATTCGCGGGCGAGGGCGTCGTCGTCGCCGCCGGGGGCCAGCAGCACGGCGGCCAGCGCACCCGCCTGATCCAGATCCAGCGCCGCCAGATCGTCCTGCGCCGCCGTCAGCGCATCATCGCGAATGCCGCGCAATTGCAGCGAGCCGCGATTGGTCAGCTCCATGCGGCCATTGCCGTAGCGGCGCGAGATGGCGGCGATGCCCCGTGCCTGCGCCGCGCTGATGCGCCCGCCAAGCGGTTTCAGCCGCATGATCCAGCCATCGCCGCTGCGCATCGGGCGGCTTGGGGCGGGGCACCAGCCCTTGATTTCAAAGCCCGGCATCGGCATCCCCGGTTTCGGCGTCCAGCAATGCCGCAATGGCATTGTGCCGCGTCGGCCACAGCCCGTCTTCGCGCAGTGATCGCAGCGTGTCCAGCAGCGCGCGCAGGGCATCCGGGTTCTGGTCGCGCAGGAACTCCAGCACCTCATCGTCCAGCAGGGTCGCGCGGGCGATATCGTCGAAAAGCTGCGGCGTGACCCGCCCCGTCAGCCGCGAAAACGACGCCAGATGCCGGGTGCCGGCCACGATTTCGGCGGCGCCGCGCGCGCCGTGGCGCATCATCCCCAGGATCCAGTCGCGGGCGGCGGCGCGGGTCCATGTGATGCGCGCCAGTTCCGCCTCGAGTTCGCGCATGGTCACCTGTTCGGCCCGCGTATTGTCCAGATGATACAGCGGCGCATCGCGGCCAAGCCGCCCAAGCGCCGCCGCGATCCCGCCGATATGGGCGGCGTAATCCTCGGACATCAGCAGATCGGTTTCGGGCAGGTCCTGCGTATGGACATGGGCCGACAGACGGCCAAGCGCGCGTTCCAGCGCCGGGGCATCGGGTTGCGCCGGGTGTGTGCCGTCATGGGTGAATGCGCCATTCGCCAGCCATGCCGCGCCGACCTGATCGGGCGTGGCCTCGATGTCGATGCCGGTTCCATAGATGCCTTCGCGCGGGCCAAAGATCCGCGCCGCATCGGTATAGGGGTTGTCGGCGGCGCTTTCCTCGCGTCGCGCAAGCATCTGGCAGCCAAGGGTAAACAGTTGCAACAGCACCGGAAAACTGTCGCGGAACAGGCCCGAGATCTTCAGGCTGACACCGATCCGCGGGCGACCCAGTTCCGCCAGCGGCACGACCTCGACCCCGTTGACGCGGCCCGTGCCGGGGTCGCGCAGCGCCCGCAGACCGGCCAGCGCCATGGCCATCGCCAGATCCTCGCCCCCCGTGCGCATCGTGGCCGAACCCCACAGGTCGATCATCACCTCGGCCGGGTAATCGCCGTGATCCTGCAGATAGCTGCGGATCAGTTCGGCGGCCATCTGACGGCCCTTGTCCTCGGCCTCGGGCGTGGGCAGGGCGCGGGGATCGACGGCGTAAAGGTTGCGGCCCGTGGGCAGCACATCGCCCGCACCGCGCCACGGGCTGCCCGAAGGGCCGGGCGTGACATGACGCCCCGACAGTGCCGCATCGAAGCCCTGCCATTCGCCGGGGCTGTCGCCCCAGACATGCAGCCCGTCGCTGTAGCGGCTTTCCTTCAGTTCGCAGACGAAACGGTCCAGCGTGGTCAGCGCGTCCAGATCACCGCTGCTGTGCAGGCCAAGCGTGTCGAACAGGCCAAGCGCCCGCGCCTCATCCCCGATCATCCCCGCCAGCCGGTCGCGGCGGGCAGGGTCTATGCCATCGGCGGTGGAATAACGGTCCAGCATCTGTTCCAGATTAACGAATTTTTCGGGAAGTTGTGATTGTCTGAGAGCAGGAGGCAGGTGGCCGATGGTCACCGCACCAAGGCGGCGGCGGGCCTGGGCGGCCTCTCCGGGGTCGTTGACGATGAAAGGATAGATCACCGGCAGGGCGCCGGTCAGGGCCTCGGGCCAGCAGGTGGCGGACAGGGCGGCGGCCTTGCCGGGCAGCCATTCCAGCGTGCCATGCGCGCCGATATGGACGATGGCGCGGATGTCTTGCGCGCGCAGCCACAGGTAAAAGGCGACATAGGCATGGCGCGGCGGGGCGGACAGGTCGTGGTAACCCGTTTCGCGGTCATCAAAGCGGCCACGTTCGGGCTGCAGGGCGACCAGATGCGGCCCGACGCGCAGGGCGTGGAATTGAACGTGACTGGCCGTGATCTGCGGGTCGTTTTGCGGCTGGCCCCATGTCGCGGTCAGGCTGTCCCGCAGGGGCTGGGGCAGGGCGTTCAGCGCGGCAAGGTAATCCGCCAGCGGCCAGTCCAGCGTCTGGCTGCGCAGGGCACCGGCCAGAGGGGGCGGGGTCTGGCCCAGATGGCGCAGCATCGCCAGCGCCGATTGCGTGGCGTCAAGGCCCACGGCATGGGCGTCCAGCCAGGCCTTGCCGGGATAGGTGGACAGAACAAGGGCGAGCGCATTTTGCGCTGTGCGGCCATCAGGTGGCTTGTCCTTGCCCGTGGTCGCGGCGCATGTCTGGGCAGCTTGGGCAGCTTGGGCAGCTTGGGCAGCTTGGGCAGCTTGGGCAGCTTGGGCAGCGCCGGGGCTGACGCAGCCGGAATCCGGGTCCGGCATGGTTGCCGTTGCCGGGGCGGTCTTCGGATCGGATGGCCGGGCGCCGTGACGCGGATCGGCGCCCTGCAAGGCGATCCAGCCAAGGACGCGATCGGCCAATGCCTCGATCCGGTCGGGCAGCGGGTGGTGACGCAGGGGCGCGAATTCCAGTGCGGGATCGGTCGCCGCCTCTTGCTTGACCGAAATGATCTGTGCGGGAATGCGGCCGTCGACCTCGGGCAGAACGACATGCATGGCCAGATCGGCGGGCGACAGCCCGCGCCCGTCCTGCTGCCACAGATGCGCCGGCGCGGTCGAGACGATGGCCTGAAAGACCGGCGGGCCGGAGCGCAGGGCGCAGCCCGTCTCTCCGGTTGAAAAGGCGGTGGTGTTGACGATGGCCAGGGGCGGGCGGGCTGCAAAGGCATCGTGCAGAAAGGCCTGTGCCTCGGGCGATTTCAGCGAGGGCAGATAGATGCCCCGCGCCTCGACCCCACGCCGGGCAAAGGCCGCGATCATTGCGTGGATCGGATCGGTATCGCCCGCCATGACCCAGGACCGATATAGCGGTATCGCGATCCAGCCGCCCCCGATCCGGTTGCCCTCGATCCCGTTGCCCCTGATCGCCTTGTCACGGTGCGCCTTGTCACGGTGCGCCATGTCATGGGGCGCCCCATCCAGCCAGCCGACCTGCGGCAGGGGGGCGGGGTCCGGGGCATCCTGACCCGACAGCAGGTGCAAGGCCACGCGCGCCGCCTGATGGCTGCCCTCGGCGCACAGCCGGTTCAGCCGGTCCCACAACGCGCCGTCGACGGTGGACAGATCGCGCAATTTCCGGTCCTGCCCGCTGTCACCCGGCAGCAGGACCAGCCGGATCCCGCGCCGGCGTGCCAGATCCTGCAACAGCATGACGCCCTGCTGCCACCAGGCCGCACCGCCGATCAGGCGGACCAGAACGGCGCGGGCATGGGACAGCACCGCATCGCCATATTGATCGACGGAAACCGGATGGGTCAGCCGCGCAAGCGGCGCCAGCCGCAACGAGGGCAGGCCGGGCGCCTGCCGCCACCCCCGCGCGAAAGCGGCAAGGTCGCTGTCGGAAAAGGACAGCACCACCAGATCCGCGGGCGTCTGCCCCAGATCCTGCGGCACCGAGCTTTCCGCAAGCCCCCCGCTTTCGCGAAAGAGGATATGCATCAGCCCAGCAGGACCTGACGGATCGCGGCTTCGTCGATGTCGTGATGTTCGCCGATCACGACAAGCTGCGAGACGCGCGCGCCGGTCCAGGGCTGGTCGTATTGCTGGCGCACCCGCGCGCCGACGGCCTGCACCAGCAGGCGCATCGGCTTGCCCTGCACCGCGACATGGCCCTTGACGCGCAGGATGTGCTGTTCGCGGGCCAGACGTTCGATCCGGGCGGTCAGGTCGGCGGGGTCGGTGACTTCGGGCAGTTCGATCACGACGCTGTCGAAATCCTCGTGTTCGTGGTCGTCGGCGCCATCGTGATGCGAGGGGCGGGCGGCCAGATCGCCCTCGGCCGCGGCCTCAAGGCCCAGAATGACGCGCGGATCGACGATGCCCTCGGACACCTCGATCACCGGCAATTCGCGGTGCGCGATGCCGGCCAGTTTCGCGCGGGCGGCGGCGCGGGTGTCGGCATCGGCCAGGTCGGATTTGGTCAGCAGGATGATATCGGCGCAGTTCACCTGATCCTCGAAGACCTCGGCCAGCGGGCTGTCGTGGTCGGCGCCTTCGCCCGCAGCCTCGCCTTCGTCGAAATCGCCTGCGGCCAGCGCCTCGGCATCGGCCAGCGCAATCACGCCGTCCACCGTGATCCGCGACCGAACGGCGGGCCAGTCGAATGCCCTCAGCAAGGGTTTCGGCAGCGCCAGCCCCGAGGTTTCGATCAGGATGTGATCGGGCGGGTCAGACAGGGCCAGCAACTGTTCCATCGCCGGGATGAAATCATCGGCGACGGTGCAGCAGATGCAGCCATTCGCCAGCTCAAGGATATTCGTTTCCGGGCAATCGGCGTTGGAACAGGATTTCAGGATATCCCCGTCCACGCCCGCCGTGCCGAATTCATTGACCAGAACCGCCAGCTTGCGCCCGCCGGCATTGGCGATCAGATGGCGGATCAGCGTGGTTTTACCCGCGCCCAGAAAGCCCGTGATGACGGTAACGGGGGTCTTGGCTAGCGCATTCATAGGGGATCCTTTGGCGGAAATGGGGGAATTCGGGCGATGGTGTTCTTGCGAAACAGGGCGGAGCGTTCGCGCCAGGGCACGACGCCATCGGCGGTTTCGGCATATTGGCGGGCCATGGTGACGACTTCGGCCGCGTCATCGGGGGTCAGGCCGCCCTGCACATAGGTCCAGGATCCGGGCCGCGACAGCGCGACGGCGCAGCCGCGCGCGCAGGCCGACAGGCAGGCGACGGGTTCCAGCCGGATATCGCCGGGCAACTCGCCCGCCATGACCGCGCTCAGCAGCCGTTCGCCGGGCACGACGCCGTCATCGGGGACGGGCTGGCCCATCCGGCAGGTCTGGCAAAGATACAGCGTCACCGCCATGGCGCGTCCTGTTCTGGGGGATGTCGCGGCGAAAGGCAGGCGGGCTGCCGTCCGTCCACGAAACACCCCGTTCGTGTCTTGGTCACTTCGGGCAAGGCAGGTCTCCCGGCTTGCGGAACACGCGAGGCGTTGCCTTGCGTTGCCCCCGCTGCCTTCCCGGAACAGGTCCAGTGGCGGTGCGGCGGCGTTTTCCGGTCACGGTCGCGGGGGCGGCTGCGCTTGGTGGCGCATTCCCTCTTAGCCTGCGTTGCCGCAGGAACCTTTGCCGCCGTCCTTGTGCCGCCAAGCCGCGCGCGAAGTCAAGCCGGACCGCCATTTCGCGGTTGAATACACGGGCGGGCGGAGCCAATCTCCGCGTCGGGATCCAATCGGCAGGGGAGTTCGTGGAAAATCGCAATGACAGTCAGCAACATGCTGACAAGATGAAGAAAATAAAATCCGCGCGCGACCGCATGAACGCCGATCGTCAGGGCGAAAAGGGCCTGATCGTCGTCCATACCGGGCCGGGCAAGGGCAAGTCGTCCTCAGCCTTTGGGATGGTGTTGCGCGCAATCGCCCATCAGATGCCCTGTGCCGTCGTCCAGTTCATCAAGGGCAATCGCGACACGGGCGAGCGTCGCCTGCTGACGCAGCATTTCCCCGACCTGTGCCAGTTCTTCACCATGGGCGAGGGCTTTACCTGGGAAACGCAGGACAAGGACCGCGATATCGCCGCCGCGCGCGCAGGCTGGGACAAGGCCAGAGAACTGATCCGCGACGAACGCAACCGTCTGGTCCTGCTGGACGAAATCAATATCGCGCTGCGCTATGACTATCTGGATATCGCCGAGGTCTGCGCCTTTATGCGCGACGAAAAGCCCGAAATGACCCATGTCATCCTGACGGGTCGCAATGCCAAGCCTGAACTGATCGAAATGGCCGATCTGGTGACCGAAATGACGCTGGTGAAACATCCCTGGCGCGCCGGGATCAAGGGGCAGCCGGGTATCGAGTTCTGATGCCGGAAACCGCGATATGACGGGGATGATATGGCGGGGCTGATGTTTCAGGGCACCGGCTCGAATGTCGGGAAATCGCTGGTGGTGGCGGGGCTGTGCCGTGCCTTTCGGCGGCGGGGTTTCCGTGTCGCGCCCTTCAAGCCGCAGAATATGTCGAACAATGCCGCCGTGACGCCGGACGGGGGCGAGATCGGTCGCGCGCAGGCGCTGCAGGCGCGGGCGGCGGGGTTGGCGCCGCATGTCGATATGAACCCGGTGCTGCTGAAACCCAGATCCGACATGGGGGCGCAAGTGATCCTGCGCGGGCAACGGCTTGGCACCTTCAAGGCGCGGGAATATTGGGGCAAAAAGCCCGAACTGCTGGGCGTGGTGCTGGACAGTTACCACCGGTTGGAAGCAGCGCATGATCTGGTCGTGGTCGAAGGCGCGGGCAGCGCGGCCGAGGTCAATCTGCGCGGCGCGGACATCGCCAATATGGGCTTTGCCGAGGCGGCGAGCGTTCCGGTCGTCTTGCTGGGTGATATCGACCGGGGCGGCGTGATCGCGCAGATCGTCGGCACGCAGGCGGTGCTGTCGGCGGGTGACAACAGCCTGATAAAATCTTTCATCATCAATAAATTTCGCGGCGATCCTGATCTGTTTTCTGATGGATATGGCTATATCGAGAACCGCACCGGCTGGCGCGGCGCGGGTATTCTGCCCGCCTTTGATCGCGCCCATCTGTTGCCCGCCGAGGATGCGCAGGACATTGCCCGCAAGACCGAAGGCAAGGGGCTGAAAATCGCATGGCTGGTCTTTTCCCGCGTCGCGAATTTCGACGATCTCGATCCTTTGGGGGCCGAGCCGGGCGTCGAACTGATCGCGGTTCATCCCGGTCAGGCGATTCCGGGCGATGCCGGGCTGGTCATCCTGCCGGGCAGCAAATCGACCCGCGCCGATCTGGCCTTTCTGCGCGCGCAGGGCTGGGATATCGACCTTGCCGCGCATCTGCGCCGGGGTGGCCGGGTGCTGGGGATCTGCGGCGGCTATCAGATGCTGGGCCGCGCCGTGCATGATCCCGATGGGATCGAGGGGCCTGCGGGCAGCAGTCCGGGGCTGGGTCACCTGGACATCGAAACCACGCTTGGCGGGGACAAGGTGCTGCGGCAGGTGCGGGCCGAACATCTGGCCTCGGGTGCGCGCCTGACGGGGTATGAGATCCATCTGGGCCATAGCGACGGGCCGGATGCCGCGCGCCCCTTTGCCCGTGTGGAGGGCCGGGCGGATGGCGCGATATCCGCGGATGGGCTGGTGCAGGGCACCTATCTGCACGGGCTGTTTTCCGACGACGGCTTTCGTGACAGCTATCTGCGCGGGTTTGGCGGGGCATCGGCGATGCGCTTTGAAACCACCGTCGATACGGTTCTGGACGAACTGGCCGACCATATCGAACGCCACCTGCGCGTGGATGATCTGCTGGCGCTGGCGGGGCTGCCGCCTTACCCTGTCAACGCGCGGTAAAGCGGGCGGTCGTGCAGGCGGGCCAGTTCGCTCAGCCCCTTGCCCGGCGCGCTTGCGGCCAGATCGCGCAGCACGCAGCGCAGCAGGTCGCGCGGCAGCCCATGCGGCAAGGGTTGCCCGCCAAGGATCGCGCGTTCCGCAGCGTGCCGCTGATCCTGCCAGTCTTGCGGCAGGGTTTGCGCGAAAGGATGGCCCAGGGCACTGGCGCGGGGCGACATGGTCAGGCCGATGGCGCGATGGCCCGGCGGCAGCGCGGGCAGTCTGGGCGCGGGCTTGCCGGTGACGGGAATGCAGCCGCGGTTGCGCCACAGCAGGCGCGGGGCGCAGGTCCCCATGGGCAGCGACAGGGCCATGCCGTGATTGCAGGCGGTCGGGTTTCGCGAAATCCTCTGGAAACCCATCAGGGCGATGCCTTGCGGCAGCGCCAGCAGCCAGTCATCGCCGCGCAGGACCCGGCCCCGGATGCGTGGCGGGCCTTGCAGCACCAGCGTTGTCGCGCCGTCGAAAATGGCAAGGCTCCAGCCGAGGGCCAGAGCCTTGACGAGCGTTTCGGGCGGGTGGCCTGCCGTGCCCGCCATGCCGGATCAGGCGTCGCGGCGGTCGGTCTGCCGGTCTGTGGACAGCAGCCAGAACAGCATCAGGCCCAGGGTCACCCAACCGGCCAGACCGACGCCAAGCGCGCGGGCGCCGAATTCGGCGGCCAGTTCCGGCGGGGTCGGGCCGGTGAATTCGGCCGGGGCCGGGGCGCCGATGATCTGGGGCAACAGCAGCAGGACAATCGCCGCGCCCCATGCCGCCCAGTTGCGGCCGAAGGCGATCAGCCACAGCGCGGCGGCGCTGGCGACGACCGTGCCGGTCCACCAAAGCTGGCGCGCGCCCAGATCTGCCGCCGCCATGCCGGGCAGTTCCGGGGCAAGACCGATGGCCGGGATGAACTGCACCGCCAGAAAGCCCGCGACACCCCACAGGATGCCGTCGCGCAGCGTGAATTCGCGCCCGCGCGAGATGGTGAACAGCACCACGGCCAGCATCAGCAGGCCATAGCCCGCATAAAGCAGGATCGAGAACAGCACCGACAGCCCGTCGCGCGGCGGGTCGATCTGGAAACCGCCATGGGCAGGGGCCGCGTGATCGGCGGCGGGCGTGACCGCCGCATCACCTGCGGCGTCATGCGCGTGGTCATGGCCGTCTTCGTCACCATGATGATGCCCCGAGGCATCCGCGACATGGGTCAATTCACCCGATTCATACAGCTCGGCATGCAAAAGCACCGGCTGGACAAGCCAAAGCTGAAGCAGGGCGGCAATCAGCCCTGCCACAGCGCCAGCGATCACCGCGCTGGCAACAGCTTTCATGTTCATCTCAGTGGCAGGGGTAACCTGCCGCATGACGCACGTCATGGGCCGCGTCATGCAGGGCTTCGGGTTGGGCCATGCCGGTGAAAAAGATCAGGATCGCGCCCGCAAGCGCGGCCAGAACGATCGTCCCGGTCAGGGAACCCGATGCGGTCGAGGCGCCGGACAGCGCCGGCGAGAGGGTCTTGTTCATGTCGTCTCCTTACCGTCACACCCGACGGTGGTTCGTTGCGTGACGGGGATCGGTCTCCTGACTCGTGGATCGTTGCGCTTTGCGGGCCTTCCCAGTGCGGATGCACCAGTGGCTGTTTCCGTGGCGCTCACCACTCACAGTCGCGGGGGCGGTCGGGTTTCGGACCCGGTTCCCATGTCCTTGCGGACTTCCCTGTCGCTTCCCTTGTGCCGAAAGCACAGGCGTCAGGCAAGGATTAATCACGAAAACGCCAGCGGCAAGCGACCTTTGTCGTGGTCCGTGCCTGCCGCATGGTGTGGGCGGGGGCTAGTCCCGGGGCAGGGCGACGACGGTGCGGCCCTTGACCTGACCTTGCAGAATGGCGCGGCAGGTGGCGGGCACCTCGGCCAGCGTGATTTCGGTGATGGTGTCGTCCAGCAGGTCCATCGGCAGGTCGCGGCCAAGCCTTTGCCATGCGTCGGCGCGCCGCGCATAGGGCTGCATCACTGAATCGATCCCCAGCAGGTTCACGTCGCGCAGGATGAAGGGCATGACGGTCGTATGCAGATCCGCCCCGCCCGCAAGCCCCACCGCCGCGACCGAAGCGCCGTATTTCATCTGCGCCAGCGCCCGCACCAGCACCGTCCCCCCGACCGTATCGACGCAACCGCCCCATGTCTCGCCTTCAAGCGGGCGGGGGTTGGCTTCGGCCAGATCGGCGCGGTCGACGATCCGGCTGGCGCCAAGACGGCGCAGGTAATCGGCATTGTCGGGCCGCCCGGTCAGGGCCGCGACCTCATGGCCCAGATTGGCCAGAATCGCGACGGCGACCGACCCAACCCCGCCCGAGGCGCCGGTGACCAGCACCGGCCCGCCGTCGCGGTCCAGCCCCTGATGTTCCAGCGCCATGATCGCCAGCATCGCGGTCAGCCCCGCCGTGCCGATGGCCATGGCCTGACGCGGGGACAGGCCTGCGGGCAGGGGCACCAGCCAATCGCCCCTGACCCGCGCGCGGGTGGCATAGCCGCCCCAATGCAACTCTCCGACGCGCCAGCCGGTCAGCACGACCGCATCGCCGGGGCTGTAGCGCGGATCGTCCGAGGCAACCACCCGGCCCGCAAGGTCGATCCCCGGCACATGGGGATAGTTGCGCACCAGCCCCGCCATGCCCGCAAGGCACAGCCCGTCCTTGTAGTTCACGGTGGAATATTCGACGGCGACCGTGACATCGCCCTGCGGCAGGTTGTCGTCTGGCAGCACTTCGATCTTTTCGGACAGGTTGTCGCCGTTCTTGCGGACGACCAATGCGGTAAAGCTCATCTGATCGGGGTCCTTTGCGCGCGGGGTGGCCGCCTGCCAGTGGGGGCGATTCCCGCGCCCGCGTCAACCGGTTTGTCCCGGCCCGCCCCGCGGCCAGGGGAAATCGCCTGTTATGACTGCGATACCGTCCGCATCAACTTGCCACGCGGCGCTGCCTGCGGTAAAAATCAGTTATTTCTGCATGTTTGAAACAGGTGGTCTTTCGATGAACGCTGCTCTTCGTCAGGCAGATCGGCTTGGCCGTCTGACCACGGTTCTTGGCCAGGATGTCCTTGTCCTGCTGCGTTTCGACGGAACCGACCATCTGAATGACCTGTTCGAATACCGGGTCGAGGCGCTGTCGGCGTGCAACGATCTGGATTTCGACGCGCTGGTCGGCACCCATGCCACCGTCACCATCGAGGGGCGCGAGGGGCCGCGCCATTTCGACGGCATCGTGACGCAGGCGCGCTGGTCGGGGGTGGGCGAAAACGGGCACCGCTATGATCTGGTCCTGCGGCCGTGGTTCTGGCTGGCCGGGCGCCGCCGCAACCAGCGGATTTTCCACAACCAGACCGTCACCGATATCCTGAAAGACCTGCTGTCGGATTACGCGGGCCTTGGCGATCCGGCGCTGGACATGCAACTGACCGGCGATTACCCGGTTCTGGAATATACCGTGCAATATCGCGAATCCGATCTGGATTTCGCGCGCCGCCAGATGGAACGGCACGGCATCAGCTTTCATTTCCGCCATCAGGAAGGCAGCCATACGCTGGTCCTGACCGATGACATCGCCAGCCACGACAGCATCGGGTCGCGCGATTACAAGGCCTATGACGCGCACCACCAGTCAGAGGGCGAACATTTCTGGGAATGGGCGCCCGAACGCAACCTGACCACCGGCGCGATGCGGCTGACGGATTACAACTTCAAGACGCCCATGGCCTCGATGGAGGCGGACCGCGTCGGCGATGCCGCCTATGCGCAGGGCCAGATCGAAAGTTTCGACTATCCGGGCGATTATCTGGACCGGGGACAGGGCAAGGGCGTCGTCAGCCTGCGCACCCTGCAGGAACGCGGCGCCGACCGCCGCCACCGCGCGGCGGGCGATTGCACCAGTCTGGGCGCGGGGATGCAGGTCACGCTGTCGGGCGATCCGGTGCCCGGTCTGGGCGAAGCCTTCCTGTGCCTGTCGGCCAGCTACCATTTCGTGTCCGAGGCCTATGGGTCGGGCACGCCGGTCACCGACGGTTACGCCTTTACCGGTGCATGGACCCTGATGCCGGTCAGCGCGCCGATGGCGCCGCCTTTGCGGACCCATGTGCCGGTGGTGCAGGGGCCACAGACCGCGATGGTCGTGGGTGACGGCGAAATCGACTGCGACGAATATGGCCGCATCCTGGTGCGCTTTCACTGGGATCTGGCGGGCGCCTATTCGATGCGCTGCCGGGTCAGCCAGAACTGGGCGGGCGCCGGTTGGGGCGGCATGGTCATCCCCCGCATCGGGATGGAGGTCGTCGTCGAATTTCTGGAAGGCGACCCCGACAGGCCGCTGGTCACCGGCTGCGTCTACAACGGCAAGAACAACGTCCCCTATCCGCTGCCCGCGAACAAGACCGTCAGCACCTTCAAATCCGATACGCATGAAGGTTCTGGCTATAATGAATTCCGGTTCGAGGATCAGGCGGGCCGGGAAGAGGTCTTCATGCATGCGCAAAAGGACCACAATACGATCATCGAAAACGACGAATCGCATTCCATCGGCCATGACCGCTCCAAGACCGTCGGCAATGACCAAAGCGAAGCGATCGGCCATGACAAGGTGATCAGCGTCGGCAATGACCACCGCGAGACGATCGGCAACGACATGTATTACGATGTCGGCCAGAACCAGCAGGAAAACTACGGCCGAGACCATATCCACCGCGTCGGCAATATCCACAAGCAGGCGGTCTTTGCCGATCACCTCTATGAGGTCGGCCGGAATTTCGAAGGCGAGGTCTTTGGCCGCTATACGCTGGATGTCGGCGAGACGATCACCAACAACACCCGTATCCATACGCTGATGGCCTATGAAAAGATGCAGGTGAAGGGGCCAGGCGGCAAGATCACCATCGACGCATCCGGCATCACGCTGGAAGCCGGGACGATCTGGCTGAAGGGCAATGTCATCATGGGCGGATCCGGCGGCGCGCAGGTGCCGACCTTGCAGATGGCCGCGCGCGAAGGCCTGCCCCTGTGCGAGGAATGCGCGAAATTCGACGACGCCTGAGGCGGGCTGCGTCAGGGTGCGACGAATGGGCCGGGGGCTAGGGGCTTGGGGGCAGGGGCCATGCTTGCCGCCCGGCTTTTGTCATCGGGTCGCCCGTGACGTGAAAGCCCGGCCGGTTCAGCGTCTTGCGCGGGTCGCCAGATAGGCGCTCAGCGCCGCCGTGATCAGAATGGCGGCCAGCGTGACCCAGACAAAGGCCCGATCAGAGGCGCCGCGTGCGGCGTCCGACAGGTCTTGCGCCGCGCGTTCGGGCAGGGTGGCGGCGATCATCAGCGCCTCGTCCAGACCGTCATGGGCCTGCGCCGCGATCCCCGGCAGGTCGGGCATGTTCAGCGTATAGGCGAATGACATCAGGCTGCCCAGAACGGCAATGCCAAGCGCCCCGCCCAACTCATAGGACACCTCTTCGACGGCGGCGGCCATGCCCGCGCGTTCGCGCGGCGCGCTGAGCATGATTGTGCTGGAGGCTGCCGTCATCGCCGCGCCCAGACCCAGCCCCTGCAGGGCCAGCGCGACGATCTGCACGGGTTTCGGGCCGTGCAGCAGCGCCAGGAACAGGATCAGCCCGGCCAACGACAGCACGAATCCGGTCAGCAGCATCTTCATCCCCCCGATCCGTGGCAGGTAGCGTCCGGCCAGCGGCCCGCCGACAAAGGCGCCAAGCGGGATCGGCAGGATGAACCACGCGGCCTGCAGCGGCGACAGGCCCAGCACCAGTTGCAGCCGCTGGCTCAGCGCCAGTTCCATGCCCACGATGACCATGGCGGCGATCAGCGCGCCGATCACGCCTGCGGAAAAATCGCGACTGCCGAACAGCGACAGGTCGATCAGCGGATGGCGCAGGCGGAACTGGCGGCGGACAAAGGCGGTGCAGGCCGCCCCGCCGATGACGGTTGCCAGCGCGACCAGTCCCCAGTCGGGCTGGCGCGTCGCCGATTCCTTCAGCGCCCAGGACAGCGCGACCAGACCCAGCATGATCTGCGCGGAACTGAACATGTCCCAGGGCGTCCCCTTGTGCCCGGCACGCGCCGGGATCAGCACCAGCGCGGCGATCAGGGCGATGATGACAATCGGGACGTTGATCAGAAAGACCGAGCCCCACCAGAAATATTCCAGCAGCAACCCGCCGACGACCGGCCCCAATGCCGCGCCGCCCGATGCGACGGCGGCCCAGATGCCGATGGCAAAGGCGCGTTCGTCGTCATCCTCGAATGTCAGGCGGATGATCGACAGCGTCGCGGGCATCATCGCCGCCGCGCCCACCGCTAGCAGCGCCCGCGCCGCAATCAGCACGGCGGGCGAAGGCGCGAATGCCGCGATGGATGACGCGATGCCAAAGACCACCAGCCCGATCACGAACATCCGCCGGTGCCCGAAACGGTCGCCAAGCGTGCCGAACCCCGGCAAAAGCCCCGCCACGACCAGCGAATAGGCATTCAGGATCCACAGCTTTTCCGACGCGGTCGCCGCCAGATCGCGGGTCAGGGTCGGCAGCGCCGTATACAGCACCGTCATGTCGATCACGATCAGGAACAGGGCGCTGGAGACGATGGCGTGGACCAGCCAGCGGTTTGCATGTGTCATGACCAACCCGTCGATTTTCTGCCTGTCGCCTGATCGCATGGATCGCGGGGCGCTGCCAGCCGCATGTCGGCCCTGCGGTTCCGGCGGGCGGCGTCGGTCTTGGCTTGGCCGCCAGAACCCGTAAAAGACGAAAGAACAGGATAAGGAAATCCCGCAGATGCCCATTGCCCGCGTCGAAGCCGCCCTGCGCCGCGTCGGTCTTGACCGTTACATGATGCTGCTGGTCGGGACGGTGCTGCTGGCCAGTCTTTGCCCGGCGCGGGGCGAATTCGCACGGATACTGGGCCATGTCACCTATTGGGCCGTCGCGCTGCTGTTCTTTCTGTATGGCGCCAAGCTGGCCACGGCGACGATCCTGTCGGGGCTGACGAACTGGAAGCTGCAACTGGGCTGTCTGGCCTGCACCTATGTCATGTTCCCGCTGCTGGCCATCGCCATGCAGCCGGTGGTCGGGCATTGGCTGCCGGCGGCCTTTGTCGCGGGGCTGCTGTATCTGGCCTGCCTGCCGTCGACCGTGCAAAGCTCGATCGCCTTTACCTCGGTTTCGGGGGGCAATGTCGCGGGGGCGGTCTGTGCGGCCTCGATCTCGAATGTGCTGGGGGTGCTGCTGGCGCCTGTGCTGTTCATGCTGCTGATCCCGGCAGAGGTCGGGGCGCAGGGCGGCGTCCATGTCGACGCCAGCGCGATCTGGAAAATCGCCCGGCAGATCCTGCTGCCCTTTGCGCTTGGGCAGTTGTGCCGCCCGTTGCTGAGCGGTTTCCTGAACCGCCACAAGCTGCCGACGATCATCGTCGACCGGGGGTCGATCCTGCTGATCGTCTATGCCGCCTTCAGCGCAGGCGTGGTCAACGGGATCTGGTCGGCGGTCGCGCCCGGGCAACTGGCGGCGCTGATGGCGGCCATTGCGGTTCTGCTGGCGCTGGTCATGGGGCTGTCGCTGGTCATGGCGCGGCTTGGTGGCATGATGCGGGCCGATACGATTGCGCTGTATTACTGCGGTTCGACCAAGTCGCTGGCGACGGGGCTGCCGATGGCGGGCATCCTGTTCGCCGGCCAGAATGTCGCGATGATCGTGCTGCCGCTGATGCTGTTTCACCTGCTGCAACTGTTCGTCTGCGCAATCGTGTCGCAACGGCTGGCGCTGCGCGTCGCGGTTTAGGTGCGCACGGCCTGCGTCATCATCGGGCCAGCGTCATCTTGGCCCAGTCCCCGATCTTGGCCCAGTCCCCGACGGGGCGCGGATGCCCTTTGGCGGGGCGATCCGAGGCCTTTGCCGGAACGCGCCGGATCGCCCCGCCGGAAGGGCCGCCGCCCTATCCGTCCTGAAGCGCCGCGCGGCTGGCCTGACGGCGTGCCACGCGCTGGCGGATCGCCTCGACATCGGTGACCGGGGTCGCGGCGAAAAGTTCGCGGGTATAGGGGTGGCCGGGGGCGGAAAAGACCTGATCGCGGCTGCCCTGTTCGACCGCCTCGCCCTTGTGCATGACCAGCACGTCATCGGCCAGAAAGCGCACCACGGACAGGTCGTGGCTGATGAAGACATAGGCCAGGTTGAATTCGTCCTGCAGGTCATTGAGCAGGTTCAGGACCTGCGCCTGAACCGACAGGTCCAGCGCCGAAACCGGTTCATCCAGCACCAGCAGTTCCGGGTTCAGCATCAGCGCGCGGGCAATCGCGATGCGCTGGCGCTGGCCGCCGGAAAACATATGCGGGTAGCGGTTGAAATGTTCAGGGCCGAGCCCGACCTTGACCAGCATCGCTTCGGCACGGTCGCGCCGCTCCGCGGAGGGGGTATTTGTATTCAGGAGAAGCGGTTCCATCAGCACGTCGCCGACCTTCTGGCGCGGGTTGAGGCTGCCGTAGGGGTTCTGGAACACCATCTGGACGCGCGAGCGCATGGCGCGGTCGGGGCGCTGTTTGCTGATGTCGATGGGCGTGCCTTCGAACAGCAGCTCGCCGCCCGACGCGGGGTCGATCAGTGCGATGATCCGGGCCAGCGTCGATTTGCCCGAGCCGGATTCACCGACGATGGCCAGCGTCTTGCCGCGTTCGACCGAAAAGCTGACGCCCTTGACCGCGCGCATCGTGGTGGCGCGGCGGGTCATCGAGCCGGGGGTGTGATAGTCGCGGATGATATCGCGGCCTTCGACGACGGGTCGGGACGGGTTCATGGCTGGACCTCGGCTTGTTCCAGTCCGGCGACGAATTCGGCCACGGTGGGCAGGCGGTCGCCGGTGGCGTTTTCGGGAAGGGCGGAGAGGAGCGCGCGGGTATAGGGGTTCTTTGGCGATTCAAACAGGGTCAGCACGTCGGCTTCTTCCATCTTGCGGCCCTTGTATTGCACCTGCACGCGGTCGGCGGTTTCGGCCACCACGCCCATGTCATGGGTGATCAGGATCAGCGCCATGCCGACGCGTTCCTGAATATCCATGAGCAGGTCGAGGATCTGTTTCTGCACCGTCACGTCCAGCGCGGTCGTCGGTTCGTCCGCGATCAGCAGCCGGGGTTCGGTGGCAATCGCCATGGCGATCATCACGCGCTGGCATTGGCCGCCCGACATCTGGTGCGGGTAGGCCTTCAGCTTCTGTTCGGGGTCGGGCAGGCCGACCGCGTGGAACAGGTCGATGGCGCGGGCGCGGGCGCGGCGGCGGTCAAGGCCGGCATTGTAGCGCAGCACCTCCTCGATCTGGTAACCCGCCGTAAAGGAGGGGTTCAGGGATGCGATCGGTTCCTGAAAGATCATGGTGATGTCGCGCCCGATCAGCTTGCGGCGCTGCGCCGGCGTCATCTTCAGCATGTCCTGGCCGTCGAAGGTCATTTGATCGGCGGTGACGGTGGCGGCGTCGGGCAAAAGCCCCATCATCGCCAGCATCGACACCGATTTGCCCGAGCCGGATTCGCCGACGATGGCCAGCACCTCGCCGCGGTCGACGGTCACGTCGATGCCGTCGACTGCGGTGAAGCTGCCGGTCGAGGTGGCGAAGCGGACGGTGAGGTTGCGGATGTTCAGCAGGGGCATGGCTCAGCTCCGCTTGAGTTTGGGATCGAGCGCGTCGCGCAGACCGTCGCCCATCAGGTTGATCGCCAGCACCGACACGAGAATCGCGAGGCCCGGGAAGGTCACGACCCACCATGCGCGCAGGATGAATTCGCGCGCCTCGGCCAGCATGGTGCCCCATTCGGGGGCGGGGGGCTGTGCGCCCATGCCCAGAAAGCCCAGTGCCGCGCTGTCCAGAACGGCGGATGAAAACGACAGCGTCGCCTGCACGATCAGGGGCGCAAGGCAGTTCGGCAGGATCGTCTTGAACATCAGCCGCAGGTTGGATGCACCCGCGACGCGGGCGGCGGTGACATATTCGCGGCTTTTTTCCGACATCACGGCGGCGCGGGTCAGGCGCGCGAAATGGGGCTGGTAGACGATGGCGATGGCGATCATCGCATTGGTCAGCCCCGGCCCCAGAATGGCGACCAGCACCAGCGCCAGCAGCAGCGAGGGGAAGGCCAGCACGATATCCATCAGCCGCATGATCAGCGCATCGACCCAGCCGCCGAAAAACCCGGCCAGGAGACCGATGATGATCCCGCCGGTCAGGGCGATGGCCACGACGACGATGCCGATGAACAGCGAATATTGCGCGCCGAAGATCAGCCGGGACAGGATGTCGCGGCCGACCGCATCCGTACCCAGCCAATAGCCCGCGCGGCCGCCTTCCTGCCAGTACGGGCGGCAGCAGCAATGGCGTCGCGGTATTGTTCGGTCGGGCTCGTGAGGCGCGATGATGCGGCGCCAGGACGGCGATCAGGACCAGCAGGACAAAGACGACCAGGCCCGCGACGGCGCCGCGGTTCTGGCTGAAATAGAACCAGAATTCGGCGATCATGCGGCGGCGGATGGCCGCGTCGGAAACCTTGGCGGTGGTATCGGTCATTTGTGCCGGATCCTCGGGTTGATGAGACCATAGGTCAGGTCGACGATCAGGTTCACGATCATCACGATGGCGGCGATCAGCAGCAGGCCCGATTGCACGACCGGATAGTCGCGGCGGCTGATCGAATCGATCATCCATTTGCCGATGCCGGGCCAGGAAAAGATCGTTTCCGTCAGGATCGCACCCGCCATCAGCACGCCGATCTGCAGGCCGATGGTGGTGATGACCGGGATCATGGCGTTGCGCAGGGCGTGGATGCCGATGACGCGGGAGGGGGGCAGGCCCTTAGCGCGGGCGGTGCGGACGTAATCCTCGCCCATCACCTCCAGCATCGCCGAACGGGTCTGGCGGGCGATGACGGCCAGCGGGATCGTGGCCAGCACGACCGAGGGCAGGATCAGGTGGCTGACGGCGGATCTGAAGGCGCCGCTTCGGCCCGACAGCAGGCTGTCGATCAGCATGAAGCCGGTCACCGGCGGGAAGAAATACATCAGCGAAATCCGCCCCGACACCGGCGTCCAGCCCAGATAGCCGGAAAAGAAGATGATCAGCAGCAGGCCCCACCAGAAGATCGGCATCGAAAAGCCGACCAGCGCGCCGGTCATGGAAATCTGGTCGAACCACGATCCGCGCTTGATGGCGGCGATCACGCCCACCGGAACGCCGATCAGCGTCGCGATCAGGATGGCGCAGACGCCCAGTTCGATGGTCGCGGGAAACAGCGACATGAATTCGGTCAGCACCGGCTTTTTCGTGACGATGGAATTGCCGAAATCGCCCTGCAGCAGATTGCCGAGATAGGTCAGATATTGCTGCCAGATCGGCTTGTCATAGCCAAGCTGGGCGGAAATTTCCGCATAGCGTTCGGGCGAAACGCCCCTTTCGCCCGCCATCAGCAGCACCGGATCGCCCGGCAGGACGCGGATGAAGGCGAAAGCGATCAGCGTGATCCCCAGAAAAGTCGGGATCAGATACAGGATCTTTGTAAGGATGAATCTGAGCATTGAACCCCTGCCCAAAGCGCGCGTGCGGGGCCCGGGGACCCCGCACGGCTGGTATGGTTGAAACGGCTGCGGGCCTTATTCGGCCAAGTCTACGTTGTCAAAGGCGTAATCGCCAAGCGGGGATTGCACGAAACCGGTGACGTTCTTGGCCATCGGGACATATTGGGTCGAATGTGCCAGCGTGGCCCAGGGCGCTTCCTGTTTGAACAGCAGTTGTGCCTCTTCATACAGTTTCACGCGTTCTTCGTGGTCCGAAGCGGCCTTGGCGCGGGCGAGGATGTCCGAGAATTCCTCATTGCACCAAAAGGCGCGGTTCGCACCGCCACCGGCTGCCGCTGCACAGGACAGCAGCACCGACAGGAAGTTGTCCGGGTCGCCGTTGTCGCCGGTCCAGCCCAGGATGACGGCGCCCTTGCGGCCTTCCTCCATGGATTTCTTCAGATATTCGCCCCATTCATAGGACACGATTTCGACCTTGACGCCGACCTTGGCGAAATCGGCCTGAATCATTTCCGCCGCGCGGCGAGCGTTGGGCATATAGGGGCGCTGAACCGGCATGGCCCAGACTTCCATCGACAGATCGGTGACGCCCGCTTCCTCGAGCAGCTTCTTTGCGGCTTCGGGGTCGTAATTGTCGTCCTGAACGGCGTCGTTATAGCTCCACATGGTGGGCGGGATCGGGTTCTTGGCGACCACGGCCGAACCCTGATAGACGGCGTCGATCATCGCCTGCTTGTCCAGCGCCATGTTCAGCGCGTGGCGGACCTGCGGATTGTCAAAGGGCGCGACGGTGGTGTTATAGGCCAGATAACCGACGTTCAGCCCCGGCTGTTCGTCCAGTTTCAGGTTCGCATCGGCCTTGATCCCTTCGATATCGGCGGGTGCCGGATAGGGCATCAGGTGGCATTCGCCGGCTTTCAGCTTTTGCAGGCGCACGGCGGCATCGGGGGTGATGGCAAAGACCAGATCGTCGATCTTGGGAGCTTCGCCCCAGTAATCGGCGTTCTTCTGGTAGCGGATCACCGCATCCTTCTGATAGGCGACGAAGCGGAAGGGGCCGGTGCCGATGGGCGCGTTGTTCAGATCTTCCAGCGAACCCGAGGTCTGCAGCGTTTCGGCATATTCCTGCGACAGCACCGACACGAAGGGCATGGCGATATTGGCAAGGAAGGGCGCCTCGGGCTGGTTCAGGGTGAATTTCACCGTGTAATCGTCAATCTTTTCAATGGACTTGATCAGCTTGTCCATTTCCATCGACGAATAATATTCATAGGTCAGGCCGGGGATATAGGCGTGAAAGGGGTTGTCCGCATTGGCCTGGCGCTCAAAGGTGAAGATCACGTCATCGGCGTTGAAATCACGGCTTGGCGTGAATTTGTCGTTCGAATGGAACTTGACGCCCTGACGCAGGTGGAAGGTGTATTCCAGCCCGTCTTCGGACACGTCCCAGCTTTCGGCCAGCGCGGGTTCAACCTCGGTCGTGCCGGGCTTGAACTGGGCAAGGCGGTTGTAGATCGCATGGCCCGAGGCGTCGAAGGTCGTGCCCGAGGTATAGGGCGCGGGGTCGAACCCTTCGGGAGAACCCTCCGAGCAATAGACGAAGGTCTTTGCGTGCAGCGGTGCGGCGGCCATGATCGCCAGTGTCGAGGCGGCCAGGAAGCGGGTCGAGAATACAGGCATGATGCCTCCCCTTTCGTTATATTGTCTATACAACAGATGCAGACCAAAGCCCGGTGCAGGTCAAGAGGGGCAGGGGGTCATTGCGTCAGAACGCCGGGTCAATACGACAGTTCGACAGGTTCCGGCGGCCTGCCGGGCCTGCCGCGCCGCAGCATCGCACGGCCTGTCGCGCCTTGCGCCAAAGTGATTCTTTCGTCGTAGATGGCTGGCGCGATCAGATCGGTGTGAATTCTTCCGCAATCTCGGTGATCTGGCCCTGATCGTCGGTCCAGATCAGGCGCAGCGGGCCGGGGGCATCGGCCAGGAACCTGAACTCCAGATAGGGGTTCTGGGAAATCGCGGTTTCGAGGAACCATTCGAACAGCGGCGTCCGGTCCAGCAGGCATTGGACGCGGTTCACGATATTGCGGGGCAGGGGGCGGCCGTCCGCGTCCCGGCGCAGGCCCGCATCCATCGGGTGGGTGATCATGGTGCGGACATGGACGGTCTCGCCCTGGGCGGGGCTGCGGTTGCTGATCCAGATCCGGGGCGGGCGCGACATGGTTGACCCTTACAGCCCGCAACCGCCGGCGGTCACGGTGATTTCCCGCCGGGCCAGCAGCACCCGCCCATCGCTGAGCCGCGCATAGGCCGAGACATGCTGGCTTTGCGTCAGCCGCACCCGCGTGCCGATATCGGCCAACCCCATCGCCGGGGTAAAGCGCGCCCGGCAGGCCAGCGGATGGGGGTTCGACTTCGGCCAGGATGATCATCTCCGGGACAATACAGCCCGTTTTGCAGGGGCAGGGTGACATGGGCGCGCAGCGGGACCTGCGCGGGGTTGTCGCCGATCGGCGGCAGTTCCAGCGCGATGCCTTCGGTCGCAGGGGTCGCGCCGTTCAGAAATGCCGCGATCACGCGGGCAAGCTCCTGCGGGTTTGGTGCCAGTTCGGCATCGACCTGCGGGTACTGCGCGCGGACCGTGCCGACCAGCCCCAGCAGGGCCGCCCCGGCCATCAGGTCGCGGCGCGAGATATCGTTTATGCGCGTTCGGTTCATCCCCGTCCCGGGCCAGAGCTAGGCATTCGCCCCGAATCATGCGCCCCGGCGACCGATTGGCCGGATCGGTGGGGCGGGGCGTTCCTTTCCGGGTCTGGATGACCTGACCGGTCGGGTCAAGTGCCAAGGGCGCCGCGCAGGTCATCGGCTGGCGGATCGGCCCTTGCGCCAGACCGTGCGACTGCGCATCCTGCCCCGGGGGAATACAGGAGGAACCATGCCGATCATCGCGCGCGAGGACAGCGAACTGCTGCTGGTCGATTTTCAGGCCCGGCTGATGCCCGCCATCGACAACGGCCCGGCCACGGCCGCCAATGCCGCGCGCCTTCTGGCTGCGGCCCGGCGGCTTGCGGTGCCACGGCTTTTCACCGAACAGAACCCCGCGCGGCTTGGTTCGACCATCCCCGATCTGACCCCCGAGCCGGGTGATCTGGAACGCGTCCTGCCCAAGATGAGCTTTGACGCGCTTGGCGATCCCGCTGTCGCAGCCGCTGTTCAGGGACGTCCCGGTTTCATCGTTGCGGGGTGGGAGGCGCATGTCTGCGTGCTGCAAACCGTCGCCAGCCTGATATCGCGCGGGCATCAGGTCCAGGTTGTCGCGGATGCCATCGGTTCCCGCACCCCGGCCAATCATCAGGCCGCGATCGACCGCATGCGGGCCATGGGGGCCGATATCGTCACGACCGAGATGGTTGTTTTCGAATGGCTGGGCAGCGCCGAAGACCCGGCCTTTCGCGAGATCGTGGCGCTGATCAAGTAACGCGCCGGGGGATCGCGGCCCGGCCATCGCACATGAGGGCGGCAAGTCAGGCGGCCAGAACCGGTCCCGCCACGACGGTCCGGTTGCGGCCCTGCGACTTTGCCGACAGCAGCGCGTGATCGGCGCGGGCGATCAGCCCCTCGGCGGTCAGGGCACCTCGGGCCGCCTGCTGGGCCGACATCGTCGCGACGCCCAATGATATCGTCACATGCAGCGAATCCCCCCCGGCCAGCGAGGGCAGGCGGATCGGCTGCCTTGCGATGGTATGGCGCAGATGTTCGGCCATCTCGACCGGTTCGGCGGTGGTGCGGACGGGAAAGGCGGCCAGAAACTCCTCTCCTCCGATGCGGGCCAGCAGCGCGCCGTCCGGCAGGCAGTCGCGCAGGCGGCCGGCGACCTCGATCAGGGTGGCATCGCCTGCGGCATGGCCGTGGCGGTCGTTCACCTGTTTGAAATGGTCGATATCCATCACGATCACGGCCAGGGACCGCTGATCCCCGGCGATCTGGCCGGTCATTTCGGCAAGCTGGGGCATGGCATAGCGGCGGTTGTGAATGCCGGTCAGCGGATCGACCATCGCCCAGATCAGATTGCGTTGGGTTTCGCGCCGCTGCCGGTCGGCCAGTTGTTTGCGTTCCAGCTGGGCGCGCAGGATGATCGCGGCTTCAGCCGCCATGCGCGGGGTCGACAGCGTGCTGGACAGCACATCGCCCGCGCCAAGGTCCAGCGCCACGGCGGTCATGTCTTCCCGTTCCGGGCGCAGGACGACGACAAAGGCCGCATGCCGCGACTGGCTGCGAGAGCGCAGTTCGGACAAAAGCCGCAGCCCGTCGCCCGACTGGTGGATGTCGGCGGCGATCAGGTAGATATCGGCGACCTGCCCCGATTGCGCCTCGACCAGCGCGCGTTCGGGGTCGCAGATCAGAACCGGCATGTCCAGTTCGCGCTGCAGGGCCTGCCGCCACCCCAGACTGGCAGGGTTCTGATTCGTGACGAAAACGATCTGCGGATCGTCTGCCGTGCGATAGGTGGCGGCGGTTTCCTGCATGGTGCCAACCCGCATGGTGCTGTCCATTTCGGGGGTGTCGTCGGGATTGGGGCCCGCGCTGCGCAGCAGCCCCCGGATCCGCGCGAGCAAGGTCAGATCGTCGCCCGGCCCGTCGACAATCGCCGTCGCCCCCGCGCTGAGCGCGGCAAGGCGCTGCGCCTCGGGGACCTGCATCAGCACGGGGATGCGGCGGCAACCCGGCTGGCTGCGCAGCAGGCGGCACAGGTCGATATTCGACATGTCGGGCAGCGATATGCCCAGCAGGATGATTTCCGGCAGGTCCTTTTGCAGCAGATGAATGGCCTGCTGGGCCGAGCCGACGGCCACGACCTCATGGCAGGCCGAAGCCAGCCGCACCTTCATCTGGATGCGATTTGTCGCGACACCGTCGACGATCAGTATCCGCCCGGACATTCCGCCCCCGCTTTACACGCTGCACCTGAGACGGCAGTTTGCGCCCCAAAGGTTAACAAAGCGTTTCCAGCGCGCGAGATTTACGCCGATTTGGGAACAAAATTAGAACAGTGGATGAATGAGATGACCCGAAACGAAGCGCAGGATCTGGCGGATGCGGGCTTTGGCCATATCGCGGGCGACCCTGAACTGGTTCAGGCCATGCTGGACCAGGCGGGTGCCGATCCCCAGGCCATCCGCGAGATGGCGAAACGGCCCGAATTCGCGGTCTTTGTGCTTGATTTCCTGATGGAAAACGACCAGCGCGTGATGGATTTCGCGCAGGCCCAAGGCATCCGCCCGGAACGTATCCAGATGGCGCGGGCGGTTCTGGGCGGGTTCGATCCGTTCTGAACCCGCCCGAAACCGGTGATCCGGCCGGGGTCAGGCGACCTCGGCAAAGACCTTGTTCAGCGCCTGTTCCAGCTTGTCGAAGATTTCGTCCATATGGTCTTCGGTGATGGTGAAGGCCGGGCACAGCACGATCGACTGGCCAAGCGGACGGCAGATCAGGCCCAGATCGGTGCAGGTATTGGCGATGCGTTCGGACACCGACAGATGCGGCGGGAAGGGTTCCTTGGTGGCCTTGTCCTTGACTGCCTCCAGCGCCCACATGAAGCCGACGCCACGATATTCGCCGATGTTCGGGTGCTGGGCCAGACGTTTCAGCCCTTCTTCGAAACGCGGGGCCAGCCGCTTGACGTTTTCGGCCAGACCTTCGTTCATCACCACGTCGATGGCTTTCAGCGCGACCGCGCAGCCGACCGGGTGACCCGAGGCCGTGAAGCCATGGGAGAATTCCTCGATCTTTTCGATGGCGGCCTGCACGCGGTCGGACAGGTCCGGCCCAAGGATCACCGCGCCCATCGGGAAATAACCGGCGGTCAGGTTCTTGGACGAAATGATCGCGTCGGGGGTAAAGCCAAAGGTCTCGCAGCCCCAGGTGTTGCCGGTGCGGCCGAAACCGCAGATCACCTCGTCCGAGATCAGCGGGATGCCGTGTTTTTTCAGGATCGGCTGGATCGCCTGAAAATAACCTTTCGCCGGGACAATGACCCCGCCCGCGCCCATGACGGGTTCGGCAAAAAAGCCCGCGATGGTGTCGGCGCCTTCGCGGGCGATGACATCCTCCAGCTCTTGCGCCAGACGGGCGACGAATTGCTCCTCGGTTTCATCCTCGGCGCCGAAACGCCAGTAATGGGGACAGGTCAGGTGGATGAAACCGTCGAGCGGCAGGCCAAAGACCTCGTTATAGGGTTTGCCGGTCATGGATGCCGAAACGGCGGTGACGCCATGATAGGCGTTCCAGCGGGTCAGAATCTTGCGGCGTTTGGTGTTGCCTTCGGCCCCATGCAGGAACCACAGGATCTTGACCATGGTGTCATTCGCTTCGGACCCCGAGTTGGTGTAAAACACCCGGCCACGATCAAAGGGTGACACCTGCACCAGCTTTTCCGACAGCATCACGGTCTGGTCGGACATGCGGCCGAAAAAGGCGTGATAGCCGGGGAAACGCGCATATTGGTCCTGCGCCGCCTTGGTCAGGCCGGGGTGGTCGAAACCGGCGACCATGTTCCACAGGCCGGAATTGGCATCCAGATAGCGCTTGCCATGGACGTCGACGACATAGGGGCCTTCGCCATGGGTCAGAACGACCGTGCCGCGTTCATGGACGGACGGCATGTCGGTAAAGCCATACAGCGAATATTCCTCGGCGCGGGCTTCCCAACTTTGCGGCTTGTTCATGGCATATGCTCCACCAGTAAATGTCGCTGTCAGGCTAGCCTTGCGGTTCTGCCGGTTCAATGGGCGCGATCACGTTGCGGGCACTCTGCCACGGAAGATCCTAAAACCTGGTGAAAAGCCGGGGACAGCGGGCAAATCGCCCGCAGGCTCAGCGCGGGGCCGGCAGGCCGATTTCGTTCAGCGCGGCTTCGATCCCCGACAGCGGCGCGGCGCGGGTTGCGGCGATCAGGGCGTCGAAACGGGCGCGCAGCGCGTCCTCTTCCGCGCCCCGGCAATCGTTCCAGGGACGCCCCTGCAAAGCCATGTGCAGGACGTAATAGCCGATGAAATGGGGCTTTTCGCCGTTGCTGACCAGCGCGGCATAGGCGGCATCCGCCCCCATTTCACGCAGCCTGCCCGTATCGGAAATGCCCGCCGCGATCAGCGCCCTGGCGGTCGCGGGGCCGATATTGGGAATGCTGGTCAGGTCGCTGCTCATCACCGCAGGGTAGGGCCGGGGGCTGGCGCCACAAGGCGGTCAGACATGCGGCGCTTTCCAATTTCGTCGCAATCGGGTAATCCGGGCGGAACTTTCCGGGGCAAGACGCGACATGACCGAACAGGCAGCAGCCAAGAAGCTCTTTATCAAGACCTATGGCTGCCAGATGAATGTCTATGACAGCCAGCGCATGGCCGAGGCCATGGGCGCCGAAGGCTATGTCCTGACCGAAAATCAGGCCGAGGCGGACATGGTGCTGCTGAACACCTGCCATATCCGCGAAAAGGCCGCCGAAAAGCTGTATTCCGACCTTGGCCGCCTGAAGCCGCTCAAGGCCGAACGCCCCGATCTGAAGATCGGCGTCGCGGGCTGCGTCGCCCGTGCCGAGGGCGAGGAAATCCAGCGCCGCATGCCGATCGTCGATCTGGTCGTTGGCCCGCAGGCCTATCACCGCCTGCCCGCGATGGTCAGGAAGGGCGGCGGCGTCGATACCGAATTCCCGGCCGAGGACAAATTCGAACACCTGCCGAAACCCGCAGCCACCCGCCGCGCCCCCGCCGCTTTCCTGACCGTTCAGGAAGGCTGCGACAAATTCTGCGCGTTCTGCGTCGTGCCCTATACCCGCGGGGCCGAGGTCAGCCGCCCCGTCAGCCGCATCCTGTCCGAGGCGCGCGATCTGGTCTCGCGCGGGGTGCGCGAAATCACCCTGCTGGGCCAGAACGTCAATGGCTGGCACGGGCAGGGCGATGGTGGCGAATGGGGTTTTGGCCGGCTGATCCGCGCGATTGCCGAAATCGACGGGCTGGACCGTATTCGCTATACCACCAGCCACCCCAATGACATGGCCGATGACCTGATCGAGGCGCATCGCCATGAACCCAAGCTGATGCCCTATCTGCATCTGCCGGTGCAATCGGGCAGCGACCGCATCCTGAAAGCGATGAACCGCAAGCACACCGCCGATGAATACCTGCGCCTGATCGACCGCATCCGCGACGCGCGGCCCGATATCATGCTGACCAGCGATTTCATCGTGGGCTTTCCCGGCGAAACCGATGCGGACCATGCCGCGACGCTGAAGCTGGTGGAACAGGTTGGCTTCGGCACGGCCTTCAGCTTCAAATACTCGCCGCGTCCCGGCACGCCCGCCTATGAACGCCCCGAGGTCGACGGCGACGTGGCCGATGCCCGTCTGCAGGAATTGCAGGCGCTGCTGACGCGCCAGCAAAAGGCCGCGCAGGAAAGCATGGTCGGGCGTGAAATGGCTGTGCTGTTCGAAAAGCCGGGCCGCCTGCCGGGGCAGATGGTGGGCAAATCCGACTATCTGCATGCCGTTTTCGTCGAAGCGCCGCAGGCCAGGGTCGGGGATCTGGTCCGCGTCCGCATCACCTATAGCGCGCCGAATTCGCTGGCCGGAGAGTTGGCGGCCTGACCGCGCGCTTTCCGACATGACTTGATGGGGCGAAAGCGCTTGTCTTTTTCCATGGAAATCACGGGCAAGGATATTGCCCAGATATCGGGTGCCCGCAATCTGATCCCGGCGGGAACGCCGGTCAAGATCGCCTTTCTGGGCAATGAAACCCATGAACAGCGCCTGAACGCCGCCCGCGTGATCCACGAATGCGGCTTTGCGCCGGAGCCGATCATCTCGGCGCGCCGCCTTTCGTCGCAGGCAGAGGCGGACGGGTTGATCAGGGCCTATCTGGCGGCCGGGAAACCGCAGCGGTTTTTCATCGTCGGCGGCGATCCGGCGATGCCGGCGGGGCCTTATGACAATGCGATGCGGCTGATGGAATCGGGAATTCTGGCGCGTCACGGCATCACCCGGATCGGGATTGCGGGCCATCCCGAAGGCCATCCAAAGGCCACGGATGAGATGTTGTGGGATGCGCTGGAATGGAAACGCGCCTTTCTGAGCAAGAGCGGCGTCGATTTTGAAATCACGACGCAATTCGGGCTGGACCCGGTGGCGGTCATCGACTGGATCGCCGATCTGCGCGCCTGCGGTTTCGACAATCTGGTGCGGATCGGCGTGCCGGGGCCGACCGATGCAGGCAAGCTGCTGCGCTTTGCCCAACGCTTTGGCGTGAAATCCAGCCTTGGCGTGTTGCGCCGCTATGGCATCTCGCTGACCAGATTGCTGCATCCGGTGGGGCCGGAACGCTTCTTGCAGGGGCTGGGCCGTGCGATGCAGGACAAGGCCGCGCAGGGGCGTCGATCTGGGGGCGATATCCTATCACACTCTACGCCTCTGGCGGCGTGGATCAGGGCTGCGCTGGCTGCGTCAGGCGGCAGAGGTGCAGCAGGCCGGGCATCGCGCGACAGATCTGGGGCCGGAACTGAAGCGGAGATTGACGGTGATGACCTGAAACGGACCGTGACCGGCAACCGATCATGGAGCGGATGCCTTGACGATGCGCAGTCATCCAAAGCTCGTCAATGGGACCGCGCTCAATCCGGACAAGCGCGAAGCTATCGCAGGTCCTGAAGGGGCGAACTCGGCATCTTATTGATAAATAATAATAAAGTTAGCCAAGAAAATCCCAGGCTCACTTTATGCTTGCAAAACGGCTCAAACAGTCCGGGTAAGGCTCATTAGGAAACGGAGGATCGATTTTTGGTAATCTTCTCACAGATGTCGCAGAAACGGTTCCCGGAACCGGTCTCGCCGGGATACTGCACCTTCCGGCGAGCCACGCGTCGGGACATCTGTCCTGACAGCCGGCCCGGCTGCCGCCTCATTCTGCCAGCACGCCGCCGATCCCCTGAAAGACGCCGCCGACCTGGTTGAAGACGAAGGCCCCGGCATTGCGCATCCCGTCAAAGGGGTTGTTGCCCGGGCTGATACCGGCCTCGCCCGAGATCATCCCGATATAGCGGCTATGGGCCGGGTCATCGGTTGCCATCTGGGTGATATCGACAATGCGGATACCGGTATTGAGTGCAAATTTCTGGATTGCCGGATCATGCACATCGGCAAGCCCCAGCCGCATCCGGCGCGAGGCAAGCCTGGACGAGACCTTGAGCGCGGGATCGTCGGAGGACACCAGAACCGTGATCGGATGTTTCATCATCCCGAGCGTCACCATCTGCGCTCCGAACAGGTCGATGTCGATATCGGGCGCGGCAAGGACAAGTTCGATCCGGTCCAGCACATCGCCGCGTCCGGCAAGACGCAGCCGGACCAGCGTTTCCATCGTCATCCGCGCGCCCAGCTATGGGCCAGAACCGGCACCGGGTCGGACAGGCGCCGCCCCCTTGTCAGCATCTCCAGCAGGTCCGCCAGCGCCGCCCGCGAGAAATCGGACGCGTCGCGATCCGCCAGATAGGCTGCCGCATGTCCCGCCGAGGGCCAGGTGAAAAGCACCGGTTTGCCCTCCATATGCGCATCGGCCGAAAGCTGGGCGGTGCGGAAAAGCGCCTCGGGGTAGCGGGTGTTGAAGCCATGGATGTAAAGCCCCGCCCGCATGCCGGCAACCTTGTGGGCAAAGGCGTCGCGGCTCAGGGCCGTGCGGCTGCGGACGGTGAAATTCCGCGCGGGATCGCTGCCGCCATCGGGCCATTCGATCTTGCCGGGCTGGTGGCCGGGAGGAACCGAGACATCATATTCCAGCCAGGTCGGGCGGGCCGCAGGGGCGGCGCCGAAAGCATCGGGAGCATCGGCATCGGGCGCGCGGGTCGTCACCGCCAGAACCCTGACGCTGCGCGCCCGGCGGGCAAAGGGGCGGCGTCGGGGATCAGCACCTCGGGGCCGGGACGCGCGGTGCAGCCCGCCGCCACCAGAGCCACAACCAGCAGAATCCGCCGCAAGGGCATGATCACTTCAGGAATTTCTTGAACCGCGCAAGGGCCAGCCAGAACAGCACGACCCCGATCACTGCCAGCGCAAGGAATTGCGGCCAGACCACATCAAGCCCGGCGCCACGGAACAGGATGGATTGCGACAGGATGACGAAATGGGTGTTCGGGGCGGCCAGCATGATGGTCTGGATGATCTCGGGCATGGATTCGCGCGGCGTCATGGCGCCCGACAGCACTTGCAGCGGCAGCAGCACCAGCATCATCAGCAGCGCGAATTGCGGCATGGTGCCGGCGATGGTCGCCATGAAGATGCCAAGCGCGGTCATGGCGAACATCATCAGGAACGCCCCCGCCAGAAAAAGCAGCACCGAACCCTGCACCGGCACCGCCATCAAACCCTGCACCACGACCACAAGGGCGAAGGCCGATCCCAGCAGAACGACCCCGCCCATCGACCAGATCTTGGACAGCATGATCTCGGGCGCGGTGACGGGCATGACCAGCAGGTGCTCGACCGTGCCATGTTCCTTTTCGCGGATCAGCGCGGCGCCGGTCAGGATCAGCGACAGCATGGTGATCGACTGGATCACGCTGGTGATCGCCCCGAACCAGCTTGGCGAGAGCGACGGGTTATAGCGCGCGCGCAGCGCCAGTTCCACCGGCAGGGCGGCGGCGTCCCGGTATCCCGCGACATATTCCGACACTTCGGATGTGACGATCTGCTGGATATAGCCGCCACCGGTGAAAGCCTGGCTCATCCGGGTCGCGTCGATGTTCAGCTGGATCGCGGGGGTTTTGCCGGCCAGCACGTCGCGTTCGAAATCCGGCGGGATGTTCAGCGCGAATGTATCCATGCCTGCGTCCATCCGGCTGTCCATCTCGGTCGTGGTAATCATCTGCGGAGGCACGAAATACGGCGCATAGAACGACGAGATGATGCGCGAGGACAGTTGCGACTGATCCTCGTCCACGATCGAGATCGCCGCCTTGCTGAGCGCCTCGGGCGAGGAATTGGCCGAAGTCCAGATCGACAGCGAGAAGGAATAGGCGATCAGCACCAGCATGATCGGGTCGCGCAAAAGTCCGCGCAATTCCTTGATGCCAAGATGCCAGACGCTTTTCAGGTTCATCGCCCTACCTCGCCTGTTTCTTCAGGAAGAAGGCGGCTGTGCCGATAATGACCGGCACCGCGATTCCCATGGCGATGATCGGCTGCATCATCTCGGCCAGACCGAAGGCCTTGGAAAAGGCGCCCCGGACGGCGGTCACGAACCACGATGTCGGATAGATCTCGCCCATCACCCGGCCAAAGCCGGACAGCGAGGACACCGGGTCGATCAGCCCGGAATAGGAAACCGCCGGGATCATGGTCAGCATCGCGGTGGCGAAAAGCGCCGCCACCTGGCTGGCGATGAACACCGAGACCAGAAAGCCAAGCGCCGTGGTCGCCGTCACATAAACCAGCGCCGCCAGCGACAGCCCGGCGAAACTGCCCGTGAACGGCACGCCAAAGAAAAAGGCGGCCATGCCCATCATCAGGAAATAGTTCAGCATCGCCAGCGCGATATAGGGCAGTTGCTTGCCCAGCAGGAATTCCAGCCGGGTGACGGGGGTGACGTAGAAATTGATGATCGAGCCAAGCTCTTTCTCGCGCGCGACCGACAGCGTGGTCAGAATCGCCGGGATCATCAACAGCAGCAGCGGGATCACCGCCGGCACCATGGCGACGGTGCTTTTGACATCGGGATTATAGCGATAGCGGGTCACCAGTTCGAAATTGCCGGCAAGCGCCGCATCGCCATGGATCTGCCGCGCCTGACGCTGGATCCAGTCGCCATGCATCCCCTGAATATAGCCCTGAACGGTATTGGCGCGCGACGGATTGGCGCCGTCGAACCAGGCGCCGACCTGCACGTCGCGACCGCGCGCGATATCGGCGGCAAAGCCCGAGGGGATCTCAATGGCAAGGCTGATCTTGCCGGCGCGCATCCTTGCGTCGATGTCGTCATGGCCGGTCAGCGGTGCCTGTTCGGTGAAATAGCGCGACCCGGCAATATCCTGCACATAATCGCGGCTGGTGGTGGTCTGGTCGCGGTCCAGAACGGCGAAGGTCAGATCCTCGACATCCATGTTGATGCCAAGGCCGATGACCACCATCAGCAGCAGCGAACCGATCAGCGCCATGGTCAGCCGGATCGGATCGCGCTGCAATTGCAGGCTTTCAAGGCGGGAATAGCTGAGCAGACGGCGCAGGCTGAAGCCCGGGCGGTCGGCGTGGCTGGCCGGCGCGGCCTTGGCCGGGACCGGCGCCGCATCCGGTTCCGGTTCCGGGGCGGGTTGCGCGTCAGGGGCAGCCTCGCCGATCGCCTCTTCCAGATAGGCGATAAAGGCATCCTCCAGCGTGGCGCTGCCCTTTGATTTGGTGATCGCCCCGGCCGTGTCGCTGATAAGCACCTTGCCCGCATGCATCAGGCTGATGCGGTCGCACCATTCGGCTTCGTTCATGAAATGGGTCGAAACGAAGATCGTCACGCCATCCTTGCGCGACAATTCCGCCAGGATCTGCCAGAAACCGTTGCGCGCCACCGGATCGACCCCCGAGGTGGGTTCATCAAGGATCAGGATCTCGGGGCCGTGGATCAGCGCCACCGCCAGCGACAGCCGTTGCCGGATGCCCAGAGGCAGCGCCTCGGGCAGCGCGTCGGTCACATCGGCCAGATCGAAGTGGGTAAGCATTTCCTGAACGCGGGCCGGGATCTTGTCAGGGTCCATCGCGAACAGCCGCGCGTGCAGTTCCAGATTCCGGCGCACCGTCAGTTCGGGATAAAGCGAGAATGCCTGCGACATGAAGCCGACGCGGCGGCGCACCGCCATGTTGCGGGCATCGACCTCATGCCCGAACAGCCGGGCCGTCCCCTCGGTCGGTTCCAGCAGGCCGGTCAGCATCTTCATCGTGGTGGTCTTGCCGCAGCCGTTCGAGCCGAGAAAGCCGAAGATCTCGCCCTTGGGGATGCGGAAGGTCACATTGTCCACCGCGGTGAAATCGCCAAAGCGTTGGGTCAGCCCCACGGCCTCGATGGCGATCTCGTCGTCACCGCCGGTGCGGGGCGGGATCATCACGGTGACATCCTCGCCCCGGTCAGCCTCGGGCAGCAGCGCGATGAAGGCGGCGTCCAGATCGGCCGCGCCGGTGCGTTCAAGCAATTCGGCGGTGGTGCCGGTCGCCAGCACCTTGCCCGCATTCATCGCCACCAGCCAGTCGAAACGCGCGGCCTCTTCCATATAGGCGGTGGCGGTGATGACGCTCATGCCCGGGCGATCCTTGCGGATGCGGTCGATCAGATCCCAGAACTGCCGGCGTGACAGCGGATCAACGCCGGTCGTGGGTTCGTCAAGGATCAGGAAATCCGGGTCGTGGATCAGCGCGCAGCACAGGCCCAGCTTCTGCTTCATCCCGCCCGACAGTTTCGCCGCCGGACGGTCGCGGAAGGGCGACATGCCGGTCGAGGCCAGCAGATCGGCGATGCGCCGGTCCCGTTCGGCCTTGTCATGACCGAAAAGGCTGCCGAAGAAATCCAGATTCTCCTGAACCGACAGGGTGGGATAGAGGTTCTTGCCCAGACCCTGCGGCATATAGGCGATGCGCGGGCAGACAAGGTTGCGGTGATCCTTGTCGCGCATGTCGCCGCCCAGAACCTGCACGGCACCGTCCTGAATGACCCGCGCGCCAGCCAGCAGCGACAGCAGGCTGGATTTGCCGACTCCGTCCGGCCCGATCAGCCCGACCATGCGGCCTGCGGGAATCTCCAGCGTCACATCATCCAGCGCGGTCGTCTTGCCATAGCGCAGGGTCAGGTCCGCGACCGTGGCGACCGGCGGAGCCGCGTCCCCGGCCGTCCCCGCGCCGCTCATTGCACGACATTGGCAAGGAAGGCGGGCCATTCCGCGTCCGCATCAATCCTGACATAGGCCATGCCGGGCAGGCCGGTTTTGACATATTCGATATAGCGCGTCAGCAATTCCGGCTGGATCCGGGCGCGCAGGCGGAACATCAGCTTTTCGCGCTCATCGGCGGTCTCGACCGTTTTCGGCGTGAACTGCGCCACATCCGCGACATAAGCGACGGTGGCGGGAATGACCGCATCCGGCACGGCATCCATCACCAGCCGCACCTCGGATCCGACCTGCACCCGCCCGGCCTGCGCGGTCGGCAGAAAGATCGTCATATAGACATCCGACAGATCGACAAGGTTCAGGATCCGCCCACCCGAGGCGACGACCTCACCCTCTTGCGCGACCAGATATTGCACCCGCCCGTCGCGCGTCGCGATCAGCGTCGCATCGTCGATCGAGGACTGGATCGCGTCGATCGACGCCTTCGCCGCCTCGACAGCAGCTTCGGCATCGACGACCTGCGCCTGCGCCGAACTGATACCCGCCAGGGCGGCGGCATGCGAAGCCTCGGCCGAGGCGACCCCGGCCCGCGACTGACGCTCGCTGGCGCGGTCATCGTCCAGAACCTGCTGGGAAACCGTATTGGTTCCGGCAAGCCGTTCGGATCGTGCAAGCCGCCTTGTGGCCGCATCCGCCACCGATACGGCCTGATCCACCGCAGCCATCGCCGCACGCTCCTGCGCCTCGGCCTGTGTCACCAGCGCGCGTGCCGTTTCAATCCCGATCTGCGCGCGGCGCAACTGGGCCTCGGCCTCACGTTTCTGGGCGTTCAACTGCACCACATCCATCTGCACCAGCACATCGCCGGTTCTGACGAAATCCCCTTCGGCGGCGGTAATCTGGGCGATTCGACCGCCGGTCAGGGCGGCCACGTCGATCTCGGTCGCCTCGATACGGCCATTGCCGCCGGCGATCCCTTGGGGCAGTCCCGCAGGCTGCAACTGCGACCAGCCGAAATAGCCAAGCGCGGCAGCGGCCAGTATCGCGAGCGGGATGTATTTCTGTGTCGGCGATTTCGGCATTCTGGATGTCCCGGTCAAAACTGGCTTGCGATCGCGCCCTTTCATTGCATCACGAAATCGCGCGTTGTCAACAAGAGATGACCAATGCAAAGCCCGGCCATGCCGGTGCCTGCGCCGCCGGGGCAGGCGCGGCTCAGCCCGACATCACGCCGCGCAATGCCGCAACCAGCAGGGCCTTCATCTGGTCTTTCGGCATGTTTCGCATGCTTTCGCTGCCGAACAGCAGGCGCATCGTGATGACACCGTTCAGAAAGCTTGTGGCAAGCATCGCGCGACCGGTATCCTTGTGACCGAACACATCCGCCAGAGGCCGGGCGATTTCGGTTCTGATCAGATCCTCCAATATGCTGCGCGCCTCGCTGCAAGAGCAGGACTGCATGGCCAGATGCAGCATTTCCACATCCTCGACGCAATCGGGATCGCGGGTGAAGGCGCGTTCGCACAGCCGTTCCAGCACGGTATCGGGATCCGCCGGTTGCGCGAACAGGTCGTCCAGCGGCGAGGCGGCTTTCAGCGCCTGACGAAAAATCTCGGCCTTGGACCCGAAGGCGCGATGGACATAGGCCACATCGACCTGCGCCTCGGCGGCAATGTCGCGCAGGCTTGTCTCGGAAAACGGGGTCCGCGCGAACAGCAACATCGCCGCCCGCAGGATGCGGGTCTTGGCAGGCAGGGTCCGGGCGGCGGGGGCTTTGCTGGGCATGAAGGTCCGTTATCAGCCCTGTCGGCCGCAAAGCAAGACCGGATGCGGCGGCCGGCCGGTCGCAGGGGGCAGCGGGCATTGCCTGTCAGGGTGTCTGCCCCCTTCCAGAATCGCGCGGGCGTCCTCCAGCCGTCCGATCGCCGAGACCCGGCCGGCGCGCGGGAGGCGAAGGCAAGTGGCCCTGACCTTGGGCGCCATCGAGCCGGCGGCAAAGGCCGATGCGTCCAGATCCTGCGGCTGCACAAGTCGGATCGCGACGGCGTGGCTGCGCTTCATGTGGCCGCCGCTGCTGATCCTGACAGTCATTATCATGGCCTGCCTCAGCATCGCCACCCCGATCAGCATCATCGCCGCCATGGTGAACAGCACCGACTGCCCGACAATCAGCAGCCCCGGAACCAGCAGCGCCGCGCCCAGAAGCACGAACCAGCCCCCGTTCGACCGGGCCTTTTCCAGCAGGGGAAGCAACCGTGTCTGCGCTTCGGAGCCGTTCAGCTTTTCCTTCTCCGTTCTGCTTTGCGTGCTCAGCCGACAAAAGCCGAGATGATCAGCGCATTGACGATATCGATGAAAAAGCCGCAGACCAGCGGCACGATGACAAACGCCCGGTGCGCCGCGCCCTGCTGTTGTGCCACCGCGGTCATATTGGCGATGGCCGTGGCGGTTGATCCCAAGGCGATGCCGCCGAACCCGGCCGAGATCACCGCCGCCTCGTAATCGCGGCCCATCGCGTTGAAGACCACGACCAGCGTGAACAGGACCGCCAGCAGAACCTGCACGACCAGCGCCGCCGCGATGAAGAGAAAGACGCCGTTCAGTTCCCAGATCTGCAGGCCCATCAGTGCCATGATCAGGAAAAGCCCCAGCGACAGATCCGAAACCAGCGCCAGCGCATCGTCCACGCCCGGCCAGACCCGGCGCACCGCTCGCCCCGGCGCCAGCGGCAGCAGGTTGCGCAGCACGATCCCGGTCACAAGGCAGCTGACGAAAGCCGGCAGCGTGACGCCCGCCGCCGTGATCGCATGATGCAGCCCCAGGCCCAGCATGACCGTGATGTTCAGCACCAGGATCGCCCAGAGGATGCAGAAATAATCGATCCGCACCGCCCGACCCTCGTGCGAGGCCCCGACATCAAGCTCGCCTCCCCCCGGGGTCTTCAGCGCGTTGCGCCGGATCAGGAAAGCGGCAACCGGCCCGCCGATCACGCAGGCCGCGATCAGTCCGACCGTATTGGCCGCAACCCCCAGCTCCATCGCATTGGCGATGCCCAGGCGTTCGGCAAAGATCGGCGCCCAGGCCAGCGTGGTGCCCACGCCCCCGGTCAGCGAAACCGACCCGACCATCAGCCCCGCCCTCGGCTCTATCCCGAAAAGGCCCGCAAGCCCCATCCCGACGAAGTTCTGCAGCAGGATGAACACTGCGGCAAGGATCAGCAGGATGACCAGCGGCCTGCCCCCCGCCAGCAGCGTGCGGATATCCGATTTCAGCCCGATTCCGGCAAAGAACACCAGCAGCAGAAAATCCCGGACCCCGACATCGAAACTGACCCTGAGATCGCAGACCGCCCACAGCAGCCCCGTTACCGCGATGCACAGAAAGCCGCCCGCCACCGGCTCGGGGATCGAATATCGGCGCAATACCCCCAGATTGAGCGTCAGGATCTTGCCGAGGATCAGCAGCACAACCGCAAGGTTGAACGACAGGAAGGGGTGAACTGAAAAGGTTTCCACGAAATTCGTCCGCCAAAGCTTGTCAACCAGCGTTGACGCCGCTTTTGCCTGTTTTCAGCGCCGGGTCAAGCCGCGCCGGCCTGCCCGCCCGGCGGTTGTCTCGGCGGGGCCGGACCGGGGCAGTTCCTTCGCGGGGATTGCGTCCCGGTCAGGGCGCGACCCGGCATTCGGGCCGGGTCGCGCGGGTTCTCAATCCATCGGGTTTCAGTCAGCCGGGCACACAAAGATCTTGATCTGGCTCTTTTCCTTCACCAGCGCCTCGAACCCCTCCTCGACGATGTCCTGCAATCCGGCACCGGCAGCTTGATCGAGGATCGGGCGGAAGATCTCGAAATCCACCGTCGCGTTCAGAACCTCGAGCGGATCTCCTCCACCTCCTTGCCCAGCCACGCCCTGCGAAGGGTCCGCCGGTCGGAGGGGAAGGGCGACATGATTCATGATATGAAGGGCGGCTTCCGGATCGCCCCTTTGGGCGCGGCGACGCATCATTTCCAGTCCGGCCTCGGCCTTGGCCCCGTCACCGTCTTCCGGGAGGTCGATCAGCTGGCGCATCGGACGGTCAGGCCTCTCATCCCCGATTGGTCTGCGACGGTTACCCATGACGGACAGGCTCCACATATCGCCGGAATGCGGCTACGATTGCCGCGTCCTCTCTCCCGAGCCGGTCAGCAGGCGCGCAGTCGAAATCTACATGGGCGCGGGTCAGCCAGTAACACAGCCTCAGGTTGCTGATGCGGGCCGGTCTGAGATTCAGGATATGACGAACGACATCAAAGACACGGCCATTTACCACATCGAACTGGAAGAGCGGCAACATGGTCTTGCCGTTTTGAACCAGGGTGATGATGACGCCATCGCGGGCCATGGACTGGATGGCATCTTCCGGGTCATCCGTTTCGATGCGCAGCAGCGCGCAGGCCTGTGATGCGTCGATCAGGTCGATGCCCGCGAGGAGGCGCTCCTCGACGTTGGCATTGTGGGAGGAGTTTCTCACTGGTATTCTATTTCTCCTGAGGAACGGCCCGGTTCCGCGTCTCGTCGAGGGCAAACCCGGCCGGCAGCGTGACCTCGCTGACGGAGAGATAGCCGCCGATGCATTCCGGGCAGACATGCCGGCCTTCCGGCAGCCATTTGCGCATCGCCTTCCCGATGAGGACGATCGTCTCGTTGGTCGCGGCCACCACGATCCGCCCGTTGCGCACCACGGCATGGCCCGAGACCAGCGCCGGATCGAGGCTCCGGCCGCAACCCGCGCAAGAAGCGGTGGGCTAGGCGCGGCCGGGTTCGACCCGGTCCCAAAGAGGATTGACGGGCAGGCCGACCGCGCGGCGCTCGATTTCGGGCAGCGTCACCGGTCTGAAGCTCCAGACATCTACGCCGACGTTCACGGAGTTGCGGCTGCCCCGCCAGTTCTGATGGACATCGCCGAAGAGCTGCAGCCCCTGATGCCGCGCGCCAGGCCAGGTAATCATCGGATAGTGGCAGAGAAACAGGCGCCGCTTGTTGACGACGATATCGGCCGTTTCCGCCACGCTGTCCCAGGGCAGATCGCAGCCCCAGTCTTCATCGTGATTGCCCCGGATCAGGTGCCTGCGGCCCGGCAGGGCATGGAAGATACTCCGCACCTCACGCCGCTGCGCATCGGTTGATCTTCCTGCGGTGAAATCTCCCAGAATCCAAAGGTCGTCATTGGGCTTGACCCGTGCCCGGCACTCGGCCAGCAGGTGGGCATTCATCGCGGCCACGTCCGGGAAGGGGCGGGCGCAGAAGCGGATGATGTTGCCGTGCGAATAGTGCGGATCGGCGGTGAACCAATGCATGTCAGCCCTCCTCGCCGAAGGCGGTCCGGTCCGCGGCGTCGATCTCGCGCACCTGCGCGATATATGTGGCCAGCAGGTTCTGAAGCAGCTCCGGGTCGTCGATATTGGTGAATCCGGGAAGGATGAAGTTGATGGAACCGGCAAGGGCCTTCATCCCATTGAGGGATTCCGCCAGTTCCGCCAGTTCCGCCACGAGCGCGTCGATGGGCCGGCCCAGCCGATACCAGCGCGATGCCGTCCGGGCCCAGCCGGCCTCGGGATTGATGGCGATCAGTTGCGAGGTGGTAATGCTGCTCGTGCCCAGAATGGGGTGACCGGCAGCCCTCGCGCGCCGAGCGGCGCATGGCGTGCCAGACCAGTTCGGTGGCCGGGGCCATCCAGGGCATGTCCTCGTGCAAGGCTGCGGCCAGTTCGTCGGCGTGATGCTCATTCCGGATGGAGATCAGCCGGGCACCGTCTTTCAGAACTTCAAGCCGCTCACGGTCATCGCGCTTCAGGTGCTCGAGGCCGGAGGCTGCCTTGCGACATTCCAGGATTCGCTTGACCCGGCGCTTGACGCGGCTCTCGTCGTCATCGCTGAACCTGATGATCCCCATCAGATCCGCGTCCGGGATCTTGCCTGGCGCGTCGATCTCGCCGGGCGGGGCCGGAAGGTCCGGCGGGATCCTCCTGCAATGCAGCTTGTGCAGATGCCGCATCAAGCGGGCTTCGAGTTCAATGCGGCCCTCGGCCGGGTCGAAGAAGCGGGCCTCGATGAAGGGGATGGTGGACATGGGTTTGCTCCGGGCATGCGGGGGCTATCGGCCGGGGGTGACCCGACTGCGAGAGAGGAATGGAGACGGGCTCCTTTTCAGAGACAAATCTGGGCTGTCCGGAAAAGCGGGAGCTTTTCTGGTGTGGAGAGTGACGAGTGGTGATGTTCCAAGGTTGGCAGCGGGACAGAAACGGATCGTGACCGGCAACCGATCATGGAGCGGATGCCTTGACGATGCGCAGTCATCCAAAACTCGTCAATGGGACCGCACTCAAGTCGGACAAGCGCGAAGCTATCGCAGGTCCTGAAGGGACAAATTTATCAGCGCACTGATAAATAAAGATAAAGCGAGCCAAGAAAAATCCAGGGCTCACTTTATGCTTGCAAAAAGGCTCAAACAGTCCGGGTAAGGCTCATTTTATGCTTGGCCGCACACAATTGTAAGCGCGACGTTGCGGCCCTATGCTGCGAGGCTTGACGGCTGGTTGAAGCGCCATGGCATGAGGTCTTCGATACCGCTTTGTGGGTGACCGTCGAGGATGGCGCGCAGTGTGGCGGCGAGATAGTCGACCGGGTTCACGTCGGACATCTTGCAGGTAGCGACCAGCGAGGCGAGCATAGCCCAGTTTTCGGCGCCGACTTCATTCCCGGCGAAGAGTGCATTTTTTCTTGTCAGGGCAATCGGCCTGATCTGGTTCTCGACCGGGTTGGTGTCGAGTTCCAGCATGCCGTGCTCGAGGAAGCGGATCAGTCCGGGCCAGTGCGCGAGGGAGTAGCGGATGTCTTCGGCAAGCTGGGATTTCTGCGGGATGCGCGAGAGTTGGGCTTCCAGCCAGGGATTCAGCGCCGCGATGATCGGGGCCGAATGCTCACGCCGGGCAGCAAGGCGCATAGCGGCCTCCTTGCTCCGCACGGACTTCTCGATCTGATAAAGCAGCGCGATCTGGCGCAGCATTTCCTCGGCAATGGGTGAACCATCGCTCTCGAAGCGCTTTACGAAGCGGCGGCGGACATGGGTCCAGCAATAGACCAGTTGCCACGGGCCATTGTCGCGCGCGATCTCGGTCATCGCGTTGTAGGACTGGTAGGCGTCGCATTGCAGGAAGCGGCCGTGGTATCCGGCGAGGAAGTTCAGCGGATGCGCCTTACCCCGGCCAGGGGCATAGTGGAAGAGCACGATGGGTGGGCCAGCCCCGCCATGGCCGCGATCATCGGATACGACGGCCCAGAAGAATCCGCTCTTGGTGCGTTTCAGGCCCGGTTCCAGCACCGGCGCGCGGGTTTCATCCACGAAGATGCGGTCGGCACTGCGCAGATGGGCGCGCATGTGGTTGATGACCGGCATGAGGTGGAAACAGGCGCGCCCGACCCAGTTGCCGAGTGTGCCGCGGTCCAGATCGATCCCTTGCCGCTTGAAGATCTCGGCCTGCCGATAAAACGGCAGGTGGTGACCGAACTTCGAGACGATAATCCAGGCGATGAAGAGTTCCGTGGGCAGCCCGCCGGGCACGACATGCTCGGGGGCATGGGCCTGCGCGACAGCTTGCGAGCAACGGCGGCAGGCGTATTTCGGGCGCCGCGTGACCAGCACCCGGAACTGGGCGGGGATCACGTCGAGACGTTCGGACACGTCTTCCCCGATCCTGGACATCTCGCCGCAACCGCAGGGACAGAGCGTGCTGGCAGGCTCGATCACGCGCTCAACCCGAGGCAGATGGGACGGCAGATGCCCGCGGTTGCGCTTGGGCTTGCGGGGTGTTTCCCCGCGCGCCCGCTGCATCGCCGCTTCGGCCTTTTCTTGTGCTGCCTCGAGCACACCTTGAGCAAATTCGGCATCTTCCAGGGGCAGGTTGAACTGGTCGGGCGAGAGCTTTTCGGAGCGCTTGCCGAATTTCTCGCGCTGCGCCGCGTGCAGGATATCCTGCAGCCGCCGATTGGCCTCTTGCGTCTCGGCCAGCGTCGCCTCCACCTCGGCGAGGCGGGCCTTCAGCAGGGCGTTTTCGCGCGCAAGATCAGCTGTTTCCATGGCGGGAAGTGAATCACAGGATGCCCTTGCAGGCCAGCAAAAACAGGCGTTTCGACGCAGCCTGCCAGTCACCCCGCCGCCAGCGGGCGCCGCGCCCGTTCGGGTCGGACCAGCCGCCAATCCACGCCCTCAAACAGCGCTGCAAACTGCGCTCCGGACATGCGCATGACCCCGTCGCGCACCTGTGGCCAGACGAACTTGCCGCCCTCGAGCCGCTTGTGAACCAGCACCATCCCGGTCTGATCCCAGATCAAGAGCTTGATCCGATCCGCCCGCTTCGCTCGGAACACAAAGGCGGCTCCGCAGAACGGGTCCATCCCGAACATCTCCTGCACCGCCAGTGCCAGACCGTCGATCCCCTTGCGAAAGTCGACAGGCCGGGTCGCCACGAAGACCTTCACCGGGCCGCCCTGGCCGAACATCACGACGCCGCTGCCCGTGCCGCGCGGATTGCCCGGGTCAGTTGGCCCTCGTCGACACCAGGACCCGCGCGGATGACGATGTCGCCCACCACGATTTCGAGATCAGACCCGGGGACGGCCGCCGAAGCCTCAGTCGCGCTGTCATCAACCACCAGTTCCGCGAAGAACGGCAAGGCCGCCACGCTTTCGGGCACCACCAAATTACCTTTGCGTATCTGCTTGCGCCAATCGTAAATCTGCCAGCGGGTCGTGCCGTGCTTGCGCGCAGTATCTGCGACCGTCACCCCGGGCATCATGCTCTCCGCCGCGATCCGCGCCCGCTCTGCCTTCGTCCGCCGCCGACGACCGCTTGGCCCCCCGATCACCTCAAGCCGCGAGACCCCGACGCCTATAGAGCCGTCCAATTGGACGCCCATTTTGCCGTCTCTCTCCAAATCCAAAACCTCCGCCGCACATGTGCGTGGAGAATGAAGGCATCAACTCAAAAATGGCAGGAGGGGATCGGCGTCGCGCTTACACACAATTCAGGTCAAAGCCTTAGCTACATTTCGAATAGCCGCAGTTCAGGCAGGTCATGCACCCTTCGGCCATATGCATTCCCGGTTGGCTGCAGTTCGGGCAGAGGGGGCCGATTGCGCCCGTCGTGATTTCGGCTCTGGGGTCGGATTTCAGCCCCATGCCTTCGCCCGCGATAAAGCCGATGGCGATCATGTGGCGTTCGATCACCCCGCCGATGGCGGCGAGGATCGAGGGCACATAGCGCCCCTCGATCCAGGCGCCGCCGCGCGGATCAAAAACGGCCTTCAACTCCTCGACGACGAAACTGACATCGCCGCCGCGCGGGAACACCGCCGAAATCATCCGTGTCAGGGCGACGGTCCAGGCGAAATGCTCCATGTTTTTCGAATTGATAAAGACCTCGAAGGGGCGGCGCTGGCCCGATTGGATGATATCGTTGATGGTGATGTAGATGGCATGTTCGCTGCCGGGGAATTTCAGCTTGTAGGTTGCGCCCTGCAATGCCGTGGGGCGGTCCAGCGGTTCGGCCAGATAGCCGCCGCCGCCCCCGGTGGCGCTGACGCCCACCGACAGCACGCTGCCCGTGACGGCGTTCGGGCGATAGGTCGTGCAGCCCTTGCAGCCCTGGTCCCATGCCGCCAGATAGACATCCTTGAAATCCTCGAACGGGATATCTGCGGGGCAGTTGATCGTCTTGGAAATCGAACTGTCCACCCATTCCTGCGCCGCGGCCTGCATGGCGACATGGTCCAGCGGATGCAGGGATTGGGCATCGGTGAAATGATCGGGCAGCGGGGTGTCGGGGTTCAGATCGCGCCAGATCCGGACCGCGTCATCGACGACCTCTTCCTCGCGCTGCGTGCCGTCCTTTTGCAGGACCTTGCGGGTGTAGCTATGGGCAAAGACCGGCTCGATCCCGGACGAAACATTGCCCGCATACAGGCTGATCGTCCCGGTCGGCGCGATCGAGGTCAGCAGGGCGTTGCGGATACCCTTGTCGCGCACCGCCTGACGCACCTGATCGTCCATGCGGCGCATGAAGCCGGAATTCAGAAAGGCGTCGGCATCGAACAGCGGAAAGGCGCCCTTTTCCGCCGCCAGATCGGCGCTGGCCAGATAGGCCGCGCGCGCAATCGCCCGCATCCAGTCGCGGGTCTGGTCTGCGGCATCCGCCGCGCCATAGCGCAGCCCCAGCATGAGCAGCGCATCGGCAAGCCCCGTCACCCCCAGCCCGATCCGCCGCTTGGCCCGCGCCTCGGCGGCCTGCTGGGGCAAGGGAAAGCGCGAGGCATCGACGACATTGTCCATCATCCGCACCGCGACGCGGACCAGATCATCCAGCGCGGCCATGTCCAGCCGCGCCTGCGGGGTGAACGCATCCTGCACCAGCCGCGCCAGATTGACCGAACCCAGCAGGCAGGCGCCATAGGGGGGCAGGGGCTGTTCGCCGCAGGGGTTGGTGGCCGCGATCGTCTCGGCATAGGCCAGGTTGTTGAGCTGGTTGATGCGGTCGATAAAGATCACGCCGGGTTCGGCGTAATCATAGGTCGCGCGCATGATCCGGTCCCACAGCTCGCGGGCGGGCAGCGTGGCATAGGTCCGGCCGTCAAAGCGCAGATCCCAGGGCGCGCCGGCCTTGACCGCCTGCATGAAATCATCCGTGACCAGCACCGACAGGTTGAACATGCGCAGCCGCGCGCTGTCCTGCTTGGCGGCGATGAAGTCCTGAATGTCGGGGTGATCGCAGCGCATCGTCGCCATCATCGCGCCGCGCCTGCTGCCCGCCGACATGATCGTGCGGCACATCGCGTCCCAGACATCCATGAAGGACAAGGGCCCCGAGGCATCGGCGGCAACGCCCCGGACCTCGGCGCCCCTGGGGCGGATGGTGCTGAAATCATAGCCGATGCCGCCGCCCTGCTGCATGGTCAGCGCGGCCTCTTTCAACGCCTGAAAGATGCCCTCCATACTGTCGGGGATGGTGCCCATGACGAAGCAGTTGAACAGCGTGACATCGCGCCCCGTGCCCGCGCCCGCCAGAATGCGGCCGGCGGGCAGGAATTTGAAATCCGCCAGCGCGTCGTAAAAGCGATCCTCCCACGCGGCGGGGTCGGCCTCGACCGAGGCGAGATCGCGGGCCACCCGGCGCCAGCTGTCTTCGACCGTCTGGTCGATGGGCTGTCCGTCGCCGTCCTTCAGGCGGTATTTCATGTCCCAGATCTGTTCGGCAATCGCGGCGGAAAATCGGCTCATCACGATATCCTTGGGGCTTGGCAGCGCAGAGCCACAAGATAAGCGATCAGGCGGGTATTTTCCAGCCTGACAGGTCGCGCCAGATCAGCCACAGCGCGGCCATGATGATCGCGACTTCGGCCAGAAATGAGGGGTGAAGCATGAAAGACAGCACCCAATGCGACCTTGTGGCGGGGACGGTGAACAGCTCATGCAGATGGTTCGACCAGGGCAACAGCCACATGATGCCGCCGTTCCATGTGTCCAGCACCAGATGCATCAGGATCGCGGCCAGAAAACCCGCGACCGCAGGCAACCACGAATGCGCCAGCCAATGGGTCAGCGGCAGGGCCGCCAGCGCGATCAGCGCCCAGATGGCGGGGATATGCGGCCAGAAACGGTGGTGATGGGGCTGTCCCTGATCGACCAGCCAGAACCACGGCATGTCCCGATCAGGCGCGACGCTGCCGATCATCACCGCCGCCCGCCGCCGATCCCGCCCCGACAGATAGCCCGAGGGCAGATGCGCAAGGATCATCCCTGCGTCAATTCGTCGATGACATTCTGCCAGAGGCTGGCCGTTTGGGCGCCGGAAACCGCGTGGGTATCGGCGATGATAAAGGTCGGAACCGCCGTCACGCCGCGCTGGCGGGCGTGAACCTCGCGGCCCAGAACGTGGTTTTCGTCGGCATCCGTGGCCAGCAGGCGCAGGATCATCTGGCGGTCCATCCCGGCCCCGGCGCCGATATCGGCCAGCACATCGGCATCGCCGATGAAAAGCCCGTCGCGCCAATGCGCCCGCATCAGCCCCGCCATGACCGGGGTCTGCACGCCTTCCAGCCCGGCCCAATGCATCAGGCGATGCGCATCCATCGTATTCGGCACCCGTTCGATCAGCGAGGGGTTGATCCACAGCCCAAGCTGCTCGGACGCCTCCATCACCGGTTTCATCGCGTCGAGGATGCCCTTTTCGCTGCCGAACTTGCCCTTCATGTAGCTGACGTGATCGACGCCTTCGCGTGGCAGCGACGGGTCCAGCCGATAGGGGTGCCAGGTGATCTGAAAGGGGTGGCCGGGGCGGCTTTCCAGCGCGCGGTCCAGTTCGGCCTTGCCGATCAGGCACCAGGGGCAGACCGGGTCGGCAAAGATGTCAAGGCGAACGGGGGCGGTGGTCATGGGCTTCTCCGGGTGATGTCGCGCTACAGATAGCCCCTTGGCGTGCCATGTCAAAGGCGCGGCTTTTGCCATTCCATCAGCATCAGCCAGGGCGCGCGGCGATAGCGTTCGGCGCGGGGATGATCGGCGGGCAGGGGCGCGGGTTCGTCGAAATGCTTCAGGTTCAGCCCCGCCGCCAGCAAAAGCTGCATGTAGCGCGACAGCGGGCGGTGCCAGTTGCGGATACGGATGCCGCGCCATTCGGCCCGCGAATCGCGTTCGCGCAGATAGTCGTCCATGGTGAAGCGGCGCGGTTCCTCATCCGTCCAGCCTCCGGCCGAGGCAAAGCTGGTCAGGTTCGCGATCAGAAAGATCCCGCCCGGTTTCAGCACGCGGGCGGATTGCGTGATCGCGGCATCAATCCCTTGGATGTCGATGAAGGTCAGGTAGCTGACCACCAGATCGAAATGGGCATCGGGAAAGGGCAGGTCCTCGGCCCCGGCGCGGATGTAGCGGCCCTGCGGATCGCGGCGGCGGGCCTCGGTCAGCAGCGCCTCGGTCGGGTCGATGCCGGTGGTCGCGATGCCAAGGTCCTGCATCATCCGGCAAAACCGCCCCTCGCCACAGCCCAGATCCAGCGCGGTGCCGACCTGCCGCGCGCGGATGCGTGCCAGCATCGGCGCGTCCATGACATGGCGGCGCGAAAAATCGCCGCCACCCTGCTGATCGGCGATCCATGCGGCGGCGGATTGGTCCCAGCCGTTGCTCATGCGGTCGAATGGCTGTCGCGCAGGGCGCGGCGGTTGATCTTGCCGGTCGGCGTGCGGGGCAGGGCGGGCACGGGAATATAGCTGCGCGGCTGTTTGTAACGCGCAAGGCCCACATCGGCGGCGGCCTGCAGCGTCTCGGGCGTGGCGGTTCCGGTCCAGAAGGCGGCGATGATCGTCGTCGCGGGGCCGACGCGGATCTCGGTCGCGGCGACGTCGCCCGCACCGGGGACGCGGGCCAGACAATCCTCGACCTCGGCCGGGGAAACGCGATAGCCGCCGGCGTTCATCATGTCGTCGTCGCGTCCCAGAATGGCAATCGCGCCCTCGGGGGTCAGGATGCCCATGTCGCCGGTCACGAACCAGTCGCCGGCAAAACGCGCCGCGGTTTCCTCTGGCTGGTCCAGATAACCCAGAAACAGGCCGGGGTCCGTGCGGTGGATCGCCAGACGGCCGGGCTGACCCGTTTCGCCAAGCGGCTGGCCTGACGGGTCCAGCAGCGCGACCTGACGGCCGGGCTGCGCGAAACCGGCGCTGCCGCGCGGCGACGGGCGGGCGGGGCTGCCCGACACAAAGGTCGAACATTCCGACATGCCCATCGCCTCGTGCAGATCGCTGCCGGTGCGCGCCCGCCAGTCGTCGCGCAGCGCCGGATCCAGCCTTTCGCCTGCCGCAAGCCCGTGGCGCAGCCCCTCCCACGGTGCCCAATCGGCGCGCAGCATGCGGCGGAACACCCCCGGCGCGGCGGCCAGCAGCGTGGCGCCGTGACGTTTCGCCAGCAGCGGAAGCTGCTGCGGATCGACCCCTTCGGCGGGGATCAGCGCGGTCGCGCCAAGCGTCCACGGGTCCATCAGCCCGGTGCCGAGCGTGAATGTCCAGTTGAAGGCCCCGGCATGCATCAGCCGGTCCTGCGGCACCAGCCCATACCAGCCCTGAAACATCATCCGCCGCGCCAGAATCGCGCGATGGGCGTGCATGACGGCGCGCGGCTGCCCCGATGTCCCCGAGGTATAGACGATATAGGCCAGCCGTTCCGGATCACCCGTCTGCCAGTCGGCGGGGGGCAGGTTTTCGAAGGTCGCCAGCTCTGCGGCGGTCAGGATCGGGGCGGGATGGTCGGGCAGGGCGATGCCATCGTCGGCGATGATCAGCGCGGGCGCGATGTCGCGGGCGATGCGCGTCACCTCGGGCCGGGTCAACTGGGACGAGGTCGGCACCGGCACGATTCCCGCCGCGATGGCGCCCAGATAGGCGACCGGAAAGGCGGGGCGGTTGCCAAGGCGCAACAGCACCCGATCACCCGGCGCCAGCCCCGCGTTCAGCAGGCCGGTCGCGGTGCCGCGCACCGCCTGAATCAGCCGCGCATAGGACCAGCGTTCGGCGCGGGCCGGACCGATCACGGCCAGCGCCGCCTTTTCAGGTGTCGCCGCGCCCGCGTTCAGGACATGGGCGGCAAGGTTGAATTCGCTGGACATTCCGGCCCCCGGATCAAGTGGCTTTCTGCGGATGACAAGGCCGCGCAAACAAAAAACGGCCCGCTGGCGGGCCGCCCTATTCCGTCATGCACCCCGCGTTCCGGCGGGGAATTCGGTCAAAGCAGCTTGAGATCGCTTGCCGAGGAACGACCGTCGCGACCGGCTTGCAGTTCATAGGCGATCTTCTGGTTGTCGTTCAGACCGGTCAGACCTGCCCGCTCGACCGCAGAGATGTGCACGAACACATCCTTGCCGCCATCATCGGGCGCGATGAAACCATAGCCTTTGGTGGCGTTGAACCATTTTACGGTGCCGGTGGCCATTACCGTCTCTCCTCAGAATTTCCCGAAAGCGAGATTGCCCCCGGGCCGTGCAGCCCTTTCCTTGATCCAGCCGGCTGCCCTATGAGGGGTAAGGCGGTAGAAAGTATTGCTCACGAAATCGAGAATGCGGAATCTGCCGAAAAAAACAAGTCGAATGCGCCGGAAAATTCATATCCCGGCGCAGGAAACCTGAATTTCTGGCAGCTCACCGCTGATCGGGCGGTGTCGCTTCGGCTTTCAATGCGTCAATTGCTTCCGCAAGCGAAAGTGATTCGCTTCCCTGACGGTCCAACCTGCGGACCGAGACGGTTCTCTCGGCGACTTCCTTGAGCCCGACAGCCATGATGACGGGCACTTTCGCAAGCGAATGCTCGCGCACCTTGTAGTTGATTTTTTCGTTTCTTATATCGGCCTCGGCGCGAATGCCAGCTTTTTGCAGCATTTCCACGACTTCCGTGACGTAATCATCCGCGTCCGAGACGATGGATGCGACGACGACCTGACGCGGGGTCAGCCACAGGGGCAGTTTGCCCGCGCTCGATTCGATCAGAATGCCGATGAACCGCTCGAAACTGCCCAGAACGGCGCGGTGCAGCATATAGGGGCGGTGCTTGGCGCCGTCTTCTCCGATATAGCTGGCATCCAGCCGTTCGGGCAGGTTGGGATCGACCTGCAGCGTGCCGCATTGCCAGTCGCGGCCGATCGCGTCGCGCAGCACGAATTCCAGTTTCGGGCCGTAAAAGGCGCCTTCGCCGGGGCTGAGTTCATAGTCGTAGCCCGCGTGGTTGCAGGCATTGCCAAGCGCCGCCTCGACGATGTCCCAGCTTTCGTCGCTGCCGATGCGGTTTTCGGGCCGCGTCGACAACTTGATGCGGAAATCGTCAAAGCCCAGATCCTTGTAGATGCGCGACAGGAATTCGATGAACCGCTTGGTTTCGGGTTCGATCTGGTCTTCCGTGCAAAAGATATGCGCGTCATCCTGGGTAAAGCCGCGCACCCGCATAATGCCATGCAGCGCGCCCGAGGGCTCATAGCGGTTGCACGACCCGAATTCGGCCATGCGCAGCGGCAGGTCGCGATAGCTTTTCAGCCCGTGATTATAGACCTGCACATGGCAGGGGCAGTTCATCGGTTTCAGCGCGTTGACGGTCTTTTCGCGGGCATGATCTTCGTCCACTTCGACGATGAACATGTTTTCCTGATAGTTTTCCCAATGCCCCGACTGTTCCCACAGCTTGCGGCTGACGACCTGAGGGGTGTTCACCTCGACATAGCCGCCCGCGCGCTGGCGGCGGCGCATGTAATCTTGCAGGACGGTATAGATCGTCCAGCCGTTCGGGTGCCAGAAGACCTGGCCCGGCGCCTCTTCCTGCATGTGATACAGGTCCATTTCGCGGCCCAGCTTGCGGTGGTCGCGTTTCGCGGCCTCTTCCAGCATGGTCATATGGGCCTTCAGCTCATCGCGGTTGCGGAACGCGATGCCATAGATGCGCTGCAGCATCGGCCGGTCGCTGTTGCCCAGCCAATAGGCCCCGGCGACATGCGTCAGCTTGAAGGCATCGGCGGGCACCTGGCCGGTGTTCTGCAGATGCGGGCCGCGACACAGATCCTGCCAGTCGCCGTGCCAATACATGCGCAGCGGCTCATCGCCGGGGATGCGTTCGACCAGCTCGACCTTGAAGGGTTCGCCGCGCTTTTCGTAATAGGACAGGGCGGCATCGCGCGACCAGATTTCCGTGCGCACCGGGTCGCGGGCGGCGATGATCTGTTTCATCTTCGCCTCGATCTGGCCCAGATCCTCGGGGGTGAAGGGCTCGGCGCGGTCAAAGTCGTAAAACCAGCCGTAGTCGCGCACCGGCCCGATGGTGACCTTCACATCCGGCCAGATTTCCTGAACGGCGCGGGCCATGATATGGGCCAGATCGTGACGGATCAGTTCCAGCGCGGGTTCGGCATCCTTCATCGTGTTGATGCGCAGCGCGCCGGAGCGGTTGATCGGCCAGGCAAGGTCGATGTGCTGGCCGTCCAGCGTCGCGGAAATCGCGTTCTTGGCCAGGCTGACGGCGATCGAGGCCGCGACTTCGCCCGCGGTCACGCCAGCCGGGTAGTCGCGCGAATTGCCATCGGGAAAAGACAGGGAAATCTGGTCGGCCATATCGGCTCCTCGTCGGTTTGGCGCCCACGGAACGCCCGGTTGCGGGTTATGCGACCCAGATGGACGCTTTGACCGGCGCTGTCAATCCGACTATCGAGAGCATGGATAACAGATCGTGAAGGCCAGACAGATGACCGAATATCTCGACACGCCGCAGGGCCGCCGCATCGCCTATAACCGGTTGGAGGGGCGCGGCACCGGCGTCGTCTTTCTGGGCGGGTTCCGGTCCGACATGCAGGGCACCAAGGCGATTGCGCTGCAGGATTGGGCGGCGCGGGCAGGGGTGCCGTTCCTGCGTTTCGACTATTCCGGTCACGGCGAAAGCGACGGCGATTTTCTGGATGGCAGCATCGGCGACTGGTTTGCCGATGCCAGCGCCGCGATCACCACACTGACGCGGGGGCCGCAGGTGCTGGTCGGCTCGTCCATGGGGGGCTGGATTTCGCTGCTTTGCGCCCGCGCAATGCCCGAACGCGTGGCCGGTCTGGTGACGATTGCCGCCGCGCCGGATTTCACCCAGATCGGCTATTGGGACGGCTTCGACGCCGCGCAGCGCGCGGCATTGCTGCGCGACGGCCGGGTCGATTTGCCAAGCGAATACAGCGATGAACCCTATGTCATCACCCGCCGCCTGATCGAGAACGGGCGCGACAATCTGGTTCTGGACCAGCCGCTGCCGCTGCCCTTCCCGGTGCGCTTTCTGCAGGGCACGGCGGATCAGGATGTGCCGGTCGATTGGGCGATGCGGCTGCTCGGCCATGCGCAGGGCGACGATCTGCGCCTGACGCTGGTCAAGGGCGCAGATCACCGCTTTTCGACGCCGGAATGTCTGGAGCTGATCGCGCTGACGGTGGGCGAGGTGCTGGAGCACGCCCGGGGCCGTGACAGGAATTGAGCCGGACCGGGAGCGGCGGAAACGCATGACGCCCGCCGCAAGGGGCGGGCGTCGCATCCGTTTTCCGCGCTGCGATCACACGGCCATGCGCGGATCGTCGGCGAAATCATTGCCCGAGTTGGCGGGGACGCAGGATTCCTGATGACCCTTGCGGCGACGGCGGCGCGACGGCTGATGCGCGGAATGTTCGTCGATGAAGTCCAGAACCAGCGGGCGGATGTTCAGGCGCCAGGATTTGCCCGCGAAGATACCGTAATGACCGGCGCCGGGTTCCAGATGCTGGACCTTTTTGCTGTCGGGAACGCCGGTGCACAGATCCAGCGCCGCGACGCATTGGCCGGGGGCAGAGATATCGTCATTCGCGCCCTCGATCGTCATCACCGCGACATTCGATATCTTGCCCAGATCGACATGCTTGCCATCGACGGTGAACCTGTTCTGCGCGATTTCCAGCCCCTTGAAGATCCGCTCGACCGTGGACAGGTAGAATTCGGCGGTCATGTCCAGCACGGCCAGATATTCGTCATAGAATTTATTGTGCTTGTCGTCTTCAGAGCCTTCGCCACGCGCCTCGGCAAAGATCTTGTCGATGAAAGCCTTGCCATGGGTTTCGGCGTTCATCGCGATAAAGGATGCAAGCTGCGCCAGCCCCGGATAGACCATCCGGCCCGCGCCGCGATATTTGAAGCCGACGGACTGGATCATCATGTGTTCCAGCTGACCCATGGTGATGCGGTTGCCGAAATCGGTGACCTCGGTCGCGGCGGCGTCGGGATCGACCGGGCCGCCGATCAGGATCAGCGAACGCGGCTGCGCATCGGGTTCTTCTTCGGCCAGAATGGCGGCGGCGGCCAGTGCCAGCGGTGCGGGCTGGCAGATCGCCATGACATTGGTGTCCGGCCCCAGATGGCGGATGAAGTCGACCAAATACTTGGTGTAATCCTCGATGTCGAATTTGCCCGCGCTGACCGGAATGTCACGGGCATTGTGCCAGTCGGTCACATAGATGTCGCAATCGGGCAGTAGGGATGCAACTGTGGACCGCGCAAGCGTCGCATAATGGCCCGACATCGGCGCGACCAGCAGCACCTTGCGCGGCATCGGGTCGCGGCGGGCGACGCGGAAGCGGATGAGGTCGCCAAAGGTACGTTCCAGTTCCTTTTCGACGTAGATGACGTGATCCTGGCCGTCTTCGCCGATGATGGCGGGGATGTTCCAGTCGGGTTTGATGACCATGCGGGCAAAGCTGCGTTCGGTGACGCGGCCCCATGCGGACATCAGTTTGAAGATCGGATGGGGGATCAGGGCGAATGCAGGATAGGATGCCATGGCCCGGGCGCTTGCGCCCCACCATTCGAAAGAGTTGCGAATAGTTTCCATCGCATCGTAATTGACGATGCCTTTTGCGCTGATCGTGGGCTTCAGACCTTTGTACACCATGAGACGTTTACTTTCCTGGCTAGTCGCGCCGTATGGCCTTGTCCCGCTTTACCTGCGGTCGACGCTAGGCATAATGGAGTAACTGTTATGGGGATATTAACACGATGACAAGCAAGGGAGACAACGGGTCTTCGGCGCCACGGGCCTCTGGGACGCGCGGAAACACGGAGCGGCGCGGCAGTGCAGCAACAGGTACCTCCGGGGCAGGCAGCACCGGGGGCGCGGCGCCGGGGGGCGATTCGGCGCCGACGGCCAAACCCGTGAAACAAAGGGTATCCGCCGCTGGAAAGCAGGTAAAAACCCCCGCGCAAACTTCTGATAAGGCGCCAAAGTCACCCGCCGCTTCCGCACGGAAAACGGCAGCGAAACCGGCTGCCAAGGCCCCCGAAACCTCTGCGTCCCCGACCACCGCGGCGGCGGCGGAAAAGCCTGTCCGGGCGTCCCGGGCCAAGGGCGTGACCAGAAAAAATGCGGCGGCTGCCGAAAAGACTGGCGGTGATGCTGCGATGCAGCAATCTGCGGCGGGCACGACTAAAGTCGAATCCAAAACTGCGACGAAAGCTGCAGACCGGGCGCGCTCGGGTCGCGCGGCGGCCAAGGCGGCCGATTCCGTCGACACCGCTGTTGAAAAGACCGTCTCTCCCGCTGAAAAGCGCCCCGCCAAACCGGCAGAGCCTGCGACAAAACCGCGCGTCTCGGCGGTGCGTGCCCGCACGGCAAGCCGCAGCGACACCCGCACCTCGACCCGCAAAAAGCCCGCGCCGCGCGGCAAGACGGTGACCGCGCCCACCCCGGCCGAACTGGCCGCCGAACGGACCGGACCGGCACGCCAGCCGACCATCGAACCTGCCACGCCGCAGCCCGAAGCGGGCGCAGGGGCGGAAACGCCCCCCTCTGTCAGCGCCTTTCTGGATGCGGCCTTTGGTGCGCAAAGCAAGCTGCCCGAAAAGCTGCTGCAGAATATCGAACGGATCGAGAGCCTGACCCAAAGGCTGATGCGCGCCCTGACGCAGCGCCGCAGCCACACGCCCGGCGTCGAAGGGCCGGGGCCGGATCTTTATGTCAATGCGACCTCGGCCTGGTTGAAGCTTCTGGCCGAACAGCCCTCGCGCATTCTGGAACAGCAGGTCAGCTATTGGGGCGAGACTCTGCGCCATTTCGCCGAGGCGCAATCGGCGCTGGCCGGCGGCAATCTGACCGCCCCGCCCGACGACGGCCCGGCCGACCGGCGCTTTGCCAATCCGCTGTGGCAGACGCATCCGTTCTTCAACTTCATCAAGCGGCAATATCAGATCAACGCCGATGCGCTGCAGCGCGCTGCCAGCGATCTGGATATCGAAGACATGACCGAACGGCGCCGGATCGACTGGTTCACGCGCCAGATCATCGACATGATGGCGCCGACGAATTTTCTGGCGACCAATCCCGACGCGCTGGAAAAAGCCATCGAGACCGAGGGCGAAAGCCTGGTCCGGGGCCTGGACAATCTGGTCCGCGATGTCGAGATGCATGGCGGCGAAATGATCGTGTCGCTGTCGGATCGCGACGCCTTTCGGATCGGCGAAAACATCGCCGCGACCCCCGGCACGGTGGTCGCCCGCGCACCCCTGTATGAGCTGATCCAGTATCGCCCGACCACCGCACAGGTCCACAAGACCCCGGTGGTGATCTTTCCGCCCTGGATCAACAAATTCTACATTCTGGATCTGAAACCCCAGAACAGCCTGATCAAATGGATTGTCGATCAGGGCTTTACCCTGTTCGTGGTGGCCTGGAAGAACCCCGATGTCAGCTATGCCGCGACCGGCATGGATGATTATGTCGGCAGCTATCTGGAAATCATGGACCGCATTCAGGACCTGACCGGCGAGGATCGGCTGAACGCCGTCGGCTATTGTATCGCGGGCACGACCCTGTCGCTGACGCTGGCGCTGATGAAGCAGCGCGGGGACAATCGCGTGAATTCCGCGACCTTTTTCACCACGCTGACCGATTTTTCCGATCAGGGCGAATTCACCACCTTTCTGCAGGAGGATTTCGTCTCGGGCATCGAAACCGAGGTGCGGGATTATGGCATCCTGCCGTCGACCCTGATGCAGCGCACCTTCAGTTTCCTGCGCGCCAATGATCTGGTCTGGGCGCCCGCGATCCGCAGCTACATGCTGGGCGAGGCGCCTCCCGCCTTTGACCTGCTGTTCTGGAACGGCGACAGCACCAACCTGCCGGGCCGCATGGCGATGGAATATCTGCGCGGGCTGTGCCAGCAGAACGCCTTTGCGCGCGATGGTTTCCCGGTGCTGGGGCAGATGGTGCGGCTGTCGGATGTGACGCTGCCGGTCTGCGCCATCGCCTGCGAAACCGACCATATCGCGCCCTGGAAGGACAGCTGGCGCGGCATTGCCCAGATGGGTTCGCGCGATCGCAGCTTCATCCTGTCGGAATCGGGCCATATCGCCGGGATCATCAACCCGCCCAGCAAGAAGAAATATGGTCATTACACCTCGGATGCGGGTTTCGACGGCGATAGCGCGGCATGGCTGGCTGGCGCCGAAAAGCACGAAGGAAGCTGGTGGGGCAGGTGGGGCGAATGGCTGGCGGGCCGTTCCGGTCCGATGGTTCCCGCCCGTGATCCGGGCGAGGGCTTTGGCCCCGCGCCCGGCGAATATGTCCACGAACGTCCCTAGAAAAACGGCGGGGCCCGGCGATGTCCGGGCCTTTTTTCTGCAATGCAGCGAAAAATGCTTGCAATGCTGCGGTGCAGCATCTATATCCCGATCACAGAAGCAAATCGCAACGGCCGACCCGACGCAGATGTCCAGGCAACGGCCACAGACGGAGAAGCAGACATGGCCAAGACCCCCGACTTCACCAAGACCTTCCAGGAAATCTTCGCGAAATTCCCGGTTGACACCTCGTCCTTCCAGGATGCGTTCAAATCGCAATCCGCGCTCAGCGAAAAGCTGACCCGGATCTCGCTGGCTGCCGCCGAGCGTTCGACCGAAATCTCGGCCCAGTGGGCGAAAGACACCATCGCGCGCTTCGGCGAACTGACCGCCTCGAAAGACGAGCCGGCCGAATACGCCAAAGCCGTCAGCGATTTCACTTCGGCCGCTGCCGAAGCCGCTGCCGAACACATGGCCGCCTATGCCGAAATCGCGAAAAAAGTTCAGATGGACACCGTCGACCTGATGCTGACCGCTGGCAAGGATCTGGCTGCCGACGCCCAGAAAGCTGCTGAAAAAGCGACCCGCGAAACCCAGGCCGCCGTCAAGAAAGCTACCGCCGCTGCCACCAGCGCGACCGCGACCGCCGCGAAAGCCTGATCGCTTTCAGGTCACTGATTGGAAAAAGGGGCGGGCGACCGCCCCTTTTTTCATGGCCCTGGCCGCGTTCTGCGGCTGCGCTGTCCGAATGCCCGGACAATGATTGATTTTCTTTGCAATTCCGCGTTCATTTTTCCATCATGCTGCATATGCAACGCCGGGGGGGAAATGACCGAGCCTGAAAATGCTGCGCCGCTGTTGATCAAACGCTATGCCAGCCGGCGTCTCTACAACACCGAAACCAGCGATTACGTCACGCTGGAGGATATCGCCGGCATCATCCGGTCGGGCAGGCAGGTCAAGATCGTCGATCTGAAATCCGGCGACGACCTGACGCGCCAATATCTGCTGCAGATCATCGCCGAACACGAAAGCCGCGGCGAAGCCGTCTTGCCGCTGGACGTGCTGACCGATCTGGTGCGCAGCTACACGCCGCAATCCCATTCCATCGTGCCGCAATTCCTGGCCACCAGCTTTCAGATGCTGCGCGACAGCCAGTCCCAGCTGATCGAAAACTTCTCGGCCTTTCCCAGCCCGATGGCGGGCATGCCGGGCTTCGAGGCCTTCAAGCGCCAGCAGGAAATGTTTCTCAAGGCGATGCGTTCGGGCTGGGATGTCGCAGGCAGCAGCGGCCCCGAGCTGGAGGACGAGGACGACGGCGACAAGACGCGCGGCAAGGGCGGGCGCGACGACGACATGAACGAAATCCGCCGCCAGTTGACCGAGTTGCAAAAGAAGATTTCCAAACTGTGAAGCCCCTTGGCGGCTTGCACTGCCCGCAATAGCAGGCTAGACGAACCGCCAAGGACAGTTGGCCGAGTGGTCGAAGGCGCACGCCTGGAAAGTGTGTAGGCGGGGAACCGTCTCGAGGGTTCGAATCCCTCACTGTCCGCCACTCCTCTTTTAACGTGATGATTTTGCAGAATTTATTTCAGGTTTTCCACCTGTGTCAGGATGTTTTCCTACGTTCTGGTTCTGTTCCGTTCCTTTGACCGCGCGGCGCCGATCTGCCGACTTGGTGTAGTGATCGACCTCGCGCAAGGTTTCGTGCCCTGTCCACGCGCCGATCTGGTGCGCTGTGGCGCCGCCCTCGGCCAATTCGGTCGCAAGGCTTTTGCGCAAGCCATGGGCTGACTTTTGAAAGCCCGCCGCTATTGCCGCCTCGCGAATCATTGTTCCAAGCGCTTTTTCGGATCGGGTCCGACCTTTGGCAGCAAGGTAGGTCATTTGCCCGCTTAGTGCCTCAAGGGACTGGTGCATCAAGTCGCGGTCATGCCCCAAGTGAGCAGCGAAGTCGGGCAGGGCGCAGGTCCAGGGGATATGCGCCAGACCGCCGGTCTTGACCTGGCGATAGGTCAGAACGCCATCCCGTGCCACCATGCCCGGACCAATCCGAACAGCATCGCTGATCCGCGCGCCAGTGAAGCGCAGCAACTCCATCGCCGCGCGCGTTGCGCTGCCAATCGGCCAGCGGGCGCGAAACCGCTCGATTTCAGACAAGGTCCAAGGCGGGTGCCCTTCGGTCTTTTTCAGTTTGGGCATCGCCACGTCCAGCGCCTCATTGCGGTCCAAAAGACCGGACGTGACCCCGTAGGCACAAAGGAACCGCCAAGTCCGCAGTCGGTGGCCTTGCGCCGTTGCCTTTGGCAGGTTGGCGCGGATGTGCTTTGCGCGCAGGCCTCGCGCTGGCAGCTTTCCGAATTCCGCAACCAGATCGTCACAATGGCGCCGGAACATTGCGCGGGTGGCGGGCTGCGCCTCCTTGAACTTCGCCGATGACAGCGCGGATCTGACCAGCCCTGCAAACGATCCGGCAGTGACTGGCGCCTTTTCCGGCACGGCTTTGCGGGCATCAGCATAGGCGCGCAGAAAATCCGGGTGATCCATCGGCAGATCCGGCAGGCGCACCATAGGCGCCCCCTTGGCCCGGAAATAGCGGTATTCCTTGCCCCGCCGAACGACGACCTTAATGCCGATCAGCGTCACAGGCCCGTTGCCTCGTCCCATGCGTCCACCTCGCTTTTCGGGGACGCTATTGCGCCGCTGTCGGCATTGGCAAGGATCAAGACACTACCATCACGCATGACGCGGCAGCCCTCGACCGGCAGGCCGGCGCTTTTCATGGCTTCGATGGCGCGGCGAATTGCGGCTGGCGTCGGTCTTGCAGCACCCATTTCCTCATCCTCCAAAAGCGCCCCGATGGCCGGTTGACCACCGGGGCCAGTTGCGCCGCCCCGAAACAGTGAAAAGCTGGCGGCGGGTTCGTCATTCGATCTTGCCCATGTGCAGCAGGCCCTTTGCGGCCAGTCTGCGGTGCGTCTCCATCAGCGCGCGCAGCACATCCTCAAAGCCCCACAGGCCCGATGTATCGCGGCGGTCCAGCGCGTCGTGGCAGGCGCTGCAACCATAGACCCCGGCGTAGTCGGCGGGCTTCTGGCCCATGCCAGCCGCTCCGAACATGCGCAGGTGGCAAAACACGGTCGTCGTCCAATCGCCGTTGCAGGTGCCGATCAGGCGCAGGGTGCAGGGTTCGCCCCGCGCGCTCTGGCGGATCGCGTCACACTGGCCGACCGGCTTGCGCTTGCGTGTGGCGGGCCGGTCCTGTTTCAGCCCGAGCGGCCCACGCCCGGATAGGTCGCCGATGCGGATGGTCATTTGATTATCCTGACCTCAATGCCAGCGCGCTTGGCCCGCCGCACCATATCTGCGGTTCCCCTACCGCCGGGGAACGCCACCACCAGATCTGGCTTGCCCTCGTCTATCATCCGTTGATTGCGGATCGGACCAGCAGCCTTGCCGTCTACGTCCCATCGGGCCTCGATAGTCAGGTGGTTATCGGACGACAGGTTCCGTTTGCGCCACAACCAAGCAAGCGTGTCGGCGCCTTTCGCGCCACCCTCGATGATGAACGTCGGGCGGATCTGGTTCAGCACAGCGAATGCCTTTTCTTTGTCGTTAAAATCGCGGCCACCGCAAACCAAAACCCTCATTCCTGCCCCCAGATATCCACGCCCTGTTCGGCGCAATGTGCTTCGATAAACGTCTGCAAATCCGCCATTTCGCGAACCGACAGATCAGATGAACGGAACCCGGTCGGGAACCACGTCGAGCCGTCAAGCGCGGGCAGAACCTGCACCTGACGCCCCATTGCTTGCATGAAGATCGCTTTCCACTGTTCCGGCTGGAACTTGGCGCCGTTGATCGTCATGCGCTTCGAGACGCGGCCGAGCAGTTCCCACATGCGGTCGTTCTGCTCGTGGCTGCGCTTGGCTTCCTTGAACTCCACGCGATACCCCGTCGGGACATTGGCGCACCAATGGGCAAGCCGGGCGCGGTCCTGCGGCTCGCGGCTGTCGGCATGTATGGTGATCGCGTGTCGGGCCATCGTCCGGCGTCCACGATCCGAAACCGGGCGTCAAACACGGCAAGCACGCTGGCCAGCGGAAAGCCCGTCCGGTCGGCCGTCTCGGTGATGATCGTCTGGTCGTCGGATTTGGGGTGCTCCACCAGCGTCTGGTGGATCGCATCGACAATGGCGTTCTCGTGGCGGATGGTCATGGTATCCTCGTGATAGCAAAGGCCGCGAAGGCAAAGATGGCGATGGCGACAGCGGCGTCAGGCCAACTCATGGCTGCCTCCTAAAAGGGAATGTCGTCGTCGAAATCCGGCGCCCCGCCCGTGGTGCCCCCGGCATAGCCGCCGCTCTGGCTCGACTGCTGGCGATTGCCGCGCTGGTCGTCGTCGCGCGATCCGCCGCCAGACTTTCCGCCTTGCAGGGTGATTTCCGAAACCCGGATCGTCAGGTAGGTCTTGCCCTCGTGTTCGCGCGTGGACAGATCGCCCGCGACGGTGACAGATGCGCCTTTCATCAGGTATTGCGACAGGCTTTCGCCGCGCTTGCCCCAGAGGCTGCAATCGAAGAACAGCGTGCGCTTGTTTTGGCCGAAACCATCGTCCACGGCGACCGAGAAGCCGGTGACCTTATCGCCTTGCTGTGTGGTGCGGGTGACCGCATCGCGCGTGATGCGGCCTGCAATGGTGATGTTCTTCATGCGGCTTCCTTGCTTTCAGTGAGTTGAGCCTTGCGGGTGTCCTTGGCCGCTTCGATTTCGGGCATGCCGCGAAGTTCGGGGGGCAGGGCTTTCCAAACGGCGGCAAGTTGGTCGATTTTGGTGCACCCCATCAGTTTCGCCTTGGCGTCATCAGCAGCACCTCCGGCAACATCGACCGGGCTGTGATCCACGCTGTCCTGATCCGGGTCGTCGCCGGTCTCCAAGCCGAGAGCCTTGAGAAGCGCATATTTGACCGCATAGGACATGGCTTTGCCCGGCCCTTTGTCCTGCCCGTCGATGCCGTATCCGAAGGTAGGAACGTCAAAAAAATCGGCCGGATCGTCCACGTTCACAAAGCGCACGGTCAGGCTGCATTCGGCCCGGTTGCCGTTGTGGTGGTGATCGCACCGCACCGGGTAATAGACGATGCCGTGTTTCAGCAGGGCGGGCCGGACTTTGGCGGTCACCGCGTCGTGCGACACGATTGTGTAGTTCATGCCCGTCTTTTTCTCTTTGCGGATATAGGTCACTTCCGCCATGACGGCGGCGAGGCGCTGGTGGATGTTCTTCGCGGTCATGTCACCACCCCACATTCAGAAAGCGTTTGTGAATTTCGCGAACCCGGCGCACATCGTCGGCGCAGTATTCCGCGATGATGTGATGGTCGCCGCGCTTCCACGCTTCCGCCACCATCGAGCCGTCGAAGCCCGCCTTGCCGGGGATGCCGAGCGCAAAGCACAGCTTGTCCAGGCTGATCGTGTCGCGGCTGCCAGCGGCCATAACCATTGTGTCAGCGATTTTGTCGCTCCACGGTTTCGGGTCACGGGGCCATGCAACGGCGGGCGGAAGGGCAACACCAAGCGCGATTGCGCGCCGGGTCAGGAATGGCACGTCGAACCCGGCTGCGTGGTGCCCGACGATCACGGGGCGGTCGTAGATGCTGAACCGCCTGAAGAACGTGCGCAGGATATCCGCCTCGGACCATTCCACAGCGGTCAACGTGATCGGGTCGTTGTCGTTGACTGCGAAGCCGATGCAGCAGATGGACCCAAGCCAGCCGTCGAAGCTGCTGGAGGCTACCGCCTTGGTCGCCGCCTCTGCCTTTGCGGCCTCGATCTTCGACGGGTCTTTGATGTTCGCCGGGGCTTTTGCCGAGCGGGTCAGGTAATCAATCGTGGCATCGGCCTGCGCAGGCAGCGTTTCGATGTCGAGGTAAATGTAATCGGTCATTCTGCTGCGATCCTGTATTCTGCAAGCTGCGGCGACCGCCATTCACGGGCGCGGCGGGTGTTCAGGTAGATCCGCACGACGCGGCGGCGGGTGAATTCGGTGCCGACAGGCAGGCTCTTTGCGCGGCACTCGGCCAGATCGGCGCGCGCCTCAGCCAGTTCTTCGTCCCACTGCCACGCCAAGGACTCCAAGGCGCTGATGTGGCCGTCGAGGTGAAGGCGGTGATACGGCTTCATTTCACGATCCTTTCGGTGATTGGTGCCTGCCGGGCAGGAGGAAGGATGCCCGGCAGGCGTCCCGCGCGAGGGATTGGCGCGCGGTATCAGGATTTCAGTTTCGCGGGGCGGAAGTGCAGCGCCTGGCGCTCGGGCACCTGCACATCCTCGCCCGTCTGCGGGTTGCGGGCGGTGCGGGCCGGGCGGGTTTTCTCGCGGAACAGCCCGAAGCCGGGAAGCTTCACCGCGCCGCCGTTGCGCGTCGTGGCGTTGATGGCGGCGATGATGCCGTCCAGCGCCTCGCGCGCCTGCGCCTTGGTCAGCGCGGTCTTGCCCGCGACAGCTTCGATCAGGGCGGATTTGTTCATGTCGGTCATTTTTGTCTCCTTGCGCGCATCAAGCGCCGGGGATGCCGGGGGCCGCCCGGCGCGGTGTCTCATTCGGCGGCCATGTCCATGCGGTAATCCGCATAGGCGTTGGCATCATCCATGACGGCGGTGGCGATCCATTCCTCGTAGGCCCGCTGTTCTTCGGCCTTGATGGCGGTTTCCCCGGCAATGCTGACCGCAACGGCGCGGGAATAGCGGGACTTTCCCCACCACATCAGGGTCACGCTGTGGACGTGATCGACCGAGCGCAGGTTTCGGGAGTTGCGGCGCGACCAGACAGCGTCGACCACGTATTCCGCGTCCACGCCGTCAATCAGCACGTCGTCGGTGTCGATGGTCAGGCTTCCACGGTGGTAGTCCATCATTTCCCCTCCAGCAGCAGGGCGAGGTTGTGGGCGTAGGTTTTCAGCGTGACGCGGATGTCCTGACTGGCCCCCTCGTCCTTGGCGATATCCAAGGCGGCGTTGGTCTGGACCAGCAGGTCCGAGAGGGCGATGCGCATGGCTGTGGTCATCACAGCCCCCAGACAAAGCGGGCGACGGCGCGCAGGCCGTGGATCGCGAGGGGCAGGGCGTAGGCCCATGCGGCAAACACGCCGATAGCCATAGCGCCCCACACCAGCACGGACGGCCAGTGCAGCGCATCCATATTGCCGTTGCGGAAGTCATGCGCTTCTTCGTGGCTGACCGGGCGGCCTTCGCGGCGGATCGCGCGTTGCAGGGCCGTGGCCTCGTTCTGGTCGGTCCAGTCGGGGCTGCGCATCATGCGGTCAATGGCGTCGTCCACGACAGAGGACAGGTGCAGGCCGGGCTGGCGCACGATGGCGCGGGCGGTGTCGAGGGTGAGTGTCATTTGGTGACCTCGCGGTATGCGGTGATTGCTTCACGCAGGGCGCTGATCGGGTCAGCGCCTTCCGGCCAGTCGTTCCCCCACTCCAGTTGCGCCGAATCCGCGAGCCGTTCCGCAGCCTGAACCACATCCGCAGCAGCGATCAGTTTGCGGGTTAGAAATTCTGCGTTCTCTAGGATCCTCGCCGCCATGGCGGACCTATCCAAAGAAGATAGCAGTTCGTCTGCGGTGATCATTTCACACCCCCGTTCATCATCATGTCTGCGATAACGGGGTCGATCTCGATGCCATCAATCCGGCTGGACCAAGGGGCTGCGGGCGTGGTCGGGGCGCTGGCGAAAATGCCGAACACCTCAAGCGCCTGACCCTCGTTCAGTCGATCCCATGCCGACAGAGCGGCGGGCTGCTGGTGAATGGCGGTCATTGGGCGTCACCGATCAAGGCCGCAGCCTTGCCGACGTCAATCGCATTCACTGCCGCAACGAATTCGCGAACATTTCGCTCGGCGTTGGCAGCGATTTCCTCGGCGCAGAGGTCGATCATGCGACGGGTAGCATCGTCCGACAGGACGCATTCGACAGTGCTGTTCTCGTTGCTCAGTTTCACAACGGCGCGAAGCTTGTTGTTGGGACCCACGGCTTGCCATGAGTTCTGCGGTGCAATGGTAAGGCTGGTGAGTTTCATCTGTTTCATCCCTTTGTTGTCCCGAGCCTCACCCTCGTTGCATCTCGCGGTCAGGGGTCGTCGTCGGGTATGGGATGAATGTAAGGGGTAAACTTACCCCATGTCAACAAGAAAGAGTAAAATAACCCCTTAAGCTTTCCCACCCGCCTCCCCCGTGCTATGCTGCGGGGGCCGGGACTCGATGAACGGCGTGAATTTGGGGGTGTGATTCGGGGTATGGAAGGGGAGGCGTGAACCTCCCCTTGGCTTTCAGAACAGCTTTTCAGCTATGACGATAAGCCCGGCCAGAATGGTGATGATCGCAGCGAGTGCGACCAGCAGCCGTTCAGCCACCTTCAATCGGTTGTGCATTGGGAGTTTCCAAAGCATTGCCCGACCGGTCGGGCATGGTTGAAGCCATACCCAGTATTTATATCCCGCCCGACGCGGCGGCCTGGCCTAGGTGAGCGCTCACCGACAGCCCGGCGACAGAACGAGGCTTATGAGGCCCTTTCGTTACGTTCTGCCTTAGCAGCCCGAGCGGGGCCACATAGGGGAGCCACCCCCTGACCGCATCCGACGTGCCCGAGTCGCGGGTTTCATAGGCGGGTGAGGGATTGTGCCGCACCATTCGCGCAGGAGTCGAGTCCCGGCGCATGAAGAAGCCCCGCCGGAGCGGGGCTTGGGTTATTCGTCTTTTGAGTACCTCGCGAACACTTTTTCAAGCAAGACCTTAACCCTGTCCACGCCTAGCCAGTCAGCTATCCCGATCAGCAAAACCAGTTCCAAGAGGAAGAGCGGGACCAGCGCCCAAGACGATTCAATGCTGTTGAGTAGGGGCACATTCCCCACAATCACAAGCGCGAGAATCCAGTAGAACCTCTCCTCTTTCCGCGCGTCTCTCTCGTTTTGAAGATCGGCTTCAAGCTGGGCTGCACTTCGGTCAAGAGCCGTTGGAGCCAAGCCGTCGCGACCCCCGTCAAGCTGCGGCGGGAGCCACTCGGGCTTGGTATTCTCTGACAATATCTTCCTCTGGAATTACCGTATTGCGAATGCCTTTTGTGTAGTTTTTGGCCCAAGCCCCGTTGTTCCAGTGTGTATTCTGGACTAGCTGTCCGGGCGTCAGGTGAAGAAGGTTGTCGCAGGCCTCGGATAGCACATCAAAGGCAGATGGCCCGAGGTTCTCGGAGGACCAGAACACGTTGGGTATCGGCTTTGATCCGAACGCCTTCACCTTCTGGTACAACTGAGGGTGAACAGGGCCATAGTCCCAAGCCTCGAATGCGCCAGGGACTAGCGGACCATTGCCTCGGCCCAAGTGGACCATGTGGGCAAGGTAGAGTATTTTCTGAAGTTTTAGCTGCGTGACAGTCCAGCCGGACCTTTGGCAAATGAACTGTGCAGCAGCGTTCACAGAAACCGTCATAGCTTCACCAAATTCTGCCGCGATTAGCCTATATATCGCAAGCCTGAACGCTCAGGTCAAGGTTGCGACTTCACCCCTTCCCCATCCCCTCGACCCTCTCCGCCCACTCATCCATCGCCCCGGCGCACCACGCCCGCAGCCTCTCTCAGCACCGCCGCAACCGCCGGATGGGCGCGTTGGGCCTGCGCCTCATAGGTTGCCATGGCTTGCGCCCGCCCCTCGGGCGTGTTCAGCAATTCGGCCGGAACCTCGATCAGCAATTCCAGCAGGAATTTGCGCAGGGCAGTCGCATCGTCCATTGATGGATCGTAGGTCATCCCATTGTCCTTTCAGCCAACAATCCGCCTCGATTCGCCCGCCATTATATCGCGGTCAACCGCAGCCCCTAGACGCTACCCGCGCGACACCGAAATCGCCCCTGTCAACTATCTTTCCCGTCAGTAGACACGGCGGCGGACTCTTGCCTAAGGTGTTCTTGGATTGTTCTTATGAGTCGGGGGCGGGATGAGGGATTGTGATTGGATCGAGAAAGTCTTCATGCGCCTTAGCAACGAGTCGCGTCGGCAGGTTATTTCTTTTGCTTCTCAGCTTCTTCGGTCTGGAAAAGTGCCAGAGAAAAAGCCCGAACCTGATCGCGATGGGCCTTCTCAAGGTTCCTCATGATGTCCGAAACCTTGGCAACATCTTCGGCAATCTCAGCCGCTTCCTCTTCGCTCAGTTTCCGCACTCGTCCAGCAAGAAAATCCTTAAGAGACGCGCCAAAGAACTCCGCGACCTTGGCCGCGAACTCGGCGTTGGGCATCTCGGACTTTCCTTGGTTGATGTTCTTGAGAATGTCATAGGAAACACCCGCACTTGTCGCAATCTCGCGAAGAGATTTTCCCCGCCCAGTGACGGTTCTGGCGTGGCTAAGTGCTTCTCTGAACGTCATTTCCATGGGGCAAATATACCCCATTGGATTGGTGTGATGAATGGAGTAAAATTGCTCTTGCTGATTGGGGTAATAATACCCCATAATGCGCGGCATGGAACAGCTTATCTCAGACATTGAAGCCTATTGCCAGCGCACGGGGATCGCCCCCCAAAAGCTTCTTCGGGACGCGATCAACGCCCAGTGGGGCCAGTGGCAAAAGTGGAAAACCGGCGAATCCAGCCCCACGATGAAGGTCGCGGATAGAGTCCGGGGCTACATGAGCAAGGATGACGTGGCACATGATTTGCCATGTGGGGAGATATCCCCCACGCATCAACCTGACCAAAACGTCAAGCGGTCGCGGGTGGTGCAGCGATGACACGCCCCCCGCACATCAACATCGAGACGGCGCGCGGCCTGCTGGCGGGCCTTGGTGTCGAGGACATCGCCGTTCGCGGCGGCTTCACCGTCGCTGAGGTTCGCGCGCTGGTCGAGCGACTGCGCAGCACCGGCGTGCTGAAATCCATCATCCGGCAGGCGAGAGCGAAATGACCAAGATCGACCGCCTGCGCGCAGACCGCGACAGCATCATGGCCCGGTTGGCCCTGTGCCAGCCCCACAGCCGCAATCACACCGTCCTGACCGAGCGCCTGCGCCGCGTCACGCTGGATCTGATGCGCGCAGAAATCCGGGGGCGCAAATGAAGCCCGCGACCGCCGAGGAAAAGCGCGCCGTCTGGAACGTGGTGCAGCGCAATCAGATGATGTTCGGAGAGATTGCCGAGGCATCCGGCGTCCCGTTCGACCGCGTGTTGCAGGTCTGGGCAGAGGGTTTCAAGGCCGGGCGCCTGATGATCCGCGACGACCTGCCGGGCTTTCGCTATGTGGGGGTCGTCGCATGAAATCCGTCACCCTGCCGTGGCCCCCATCGGCCTTGTCCCCCAACGCCCGCGTCCATTGGGCAGCCAAGGCTCGCATCGCCGCCAAGGTGCGCAAGGACGCCTGCTATCTGTGCCAAGGCGCATGCGTCCGCGCGCTGCCGTGGGACCGGATGCACGTCGCTATCGAATTCCAGCCCGCCAGCGCGCGCCGCTACGATTTGGACAATGCCGTAGCACGCTGCAAGAGCCTGCTGGACGGCCTGTCTGATGCGACCGGCATCGACGACAGCCGGTGGACGCTGGCCCTGTCACGCGGCCCTGTAGTTAAGGGCGGCGCCGTCATCATCACCGTATCGGAGGCGCAATGAACGCCCTGACTGAAATCCCGCCAGAGGATCGGCCAGCCGGTCCCGGTGAAAACTGGCGCAGCATTGGCGACCTTGCCCTTGCCGCCGTCAAAGAAAACGCCCGGCAGCGCAGCAACGCTCCGGGCAATGACCGCCAACAACAAAAGGAAAATGGCGATGACCAATCATATTGACGATAGCGTTCTAGCGCAATGGTTTTCGTCTTCAGCAGAGTTCAGCGCGCCGCTGGACACCGAAATGAAGACAGAATTTTACCTGCGCAGCGCCATCGAAAAGATCAAGCCAAGCAACATTTACGCATTGGCGAAGCTGTCAAACGACCAGGACCATTTTGCTGATCTTATGGCCCAAGCCTTACTCGCCAGTGTCATGCCGAGCGAGGCCGAGGAAATCGCCTCGTGCGTGGTGGATAGCTTCGACCTGAACAATCAAGCGGAGAAGGCGGACGCGGCGTGGCTCCTGATGCTTCTGATCGCCGCTCAATCGGCTTGCCCGGACACGGAGTGGTCGGAGGCAAGATCCGTCTGCAAGCGGGTGCTTGACGCCACCACGCCCACGAAAACGGACCTCTTGTCGGCGCTTCTTGGGGATCTTCGGACGCAGCCTGTTTTCATGGCTGAAATTGACAAAGAGAGGGGCGCGGCATGAGCGGTTGGTTTTCTGTCAAACACGGTATTCGCAAGCACCCGATTTTCAAAGGACGGCCTGACCGGCTTGGCGCATGGATCGCCATGCTGGACGAGGCCGCATGGGCTGACACGCGGCAGAACATCGGCGGGGAAATCATCACCGTCGCGCGCGGGGAGTTGTGCGCCTCGCAAGCCATGCTGGAAGAAATCACCGGCATGACCAGAAAGCAGCTTCGGGGTTTCTTGGACCTGCTGAAAGCAGAGGGCGCCATTCGGACAAGGCCGGGCCAAAAAGGGGCCAAGAGCAGGGCCATAATAACCTTCTGTAATTACGACAAATATCAAGAGGTCGGGGCCAAAGAAGGGCCAAAAGAGGGCCAAGAAAGGGCCAAAGAAGGGCCAACAAAAGAACAAGATAAACAAATAAACAATATTCCGACTTCGTCGGGCGGCGCTGATGCGCAGCCGGTTGACGCTGCGGGGGTGATTTTTTCCAGCGGTCTGAAGCTGCTGATGGCGTCTGGAAAGTCGTCAGGAGCGTCACGGGGCATTCTCGGGAAGTGGCGCAGGGATCACGGGGACGAGGCGGTTGTTGCTGCCTTGGGGCGTGCACAGCGTGAGGGGGCGATTGACCCGGTGGCGTTTGTCGAAGGGTGTTTCAGGTTCCAAAAAAGGGCCGCTCCGAAGTGGGAAAAGGGCGACATCCGCACGCTTAGCCCGACCAAGGTCCAGATGTTCTGGGATGGTCATTGGGAAAACACCAGCGACTACAGCGCCGACGAGGCCGAGCGTCACCCGCGCTTTGTCGGGAGGGCGCCCGCCTATGCCGAGGCTTGACGTGGATCAGTTCGTAGAGCGGGCGGCAATCTGCGAGTTCGACGGCGGAATGAGCCGTTTCGACGCAGAGACGGCGGCGGCGCAGGAACAGGGGCTTGCCCGCTGGCAGGCGCTGCAAATCATCAAGGGGCAAGCGGATGCGAACGGAAGCGGACATCCTTCGAGAGGCGGGGATACCGACCCCGAGGTGGCACGGCAACGAGGCGCGAACGATCTGCCCGGCGTGCAGCAGCACCCGGCGCAAAAAGACCGATCCGTGTCTCAGCATTTCGCGCAAGCCGGATGGTCTGGTGTGGTTTTGCTGGCATTGCTCGTTCAAGGGTGGGGGATCGTATGACGACCGCAGATCCGATCCGCTACCTGACCGAGGACCGCAAGCTGGACGCCGCGCTTTTGGTGGCAATGGGCGTTCAGGCGGTCGATCACCCGCAACTCGGTCGCGCTGCCGCGCTGCCCTATCGTAGGGATGGCAAGACCTACGCTTGCAAATTCCGCGCGGCAGATCGCAAGGAATGGCGATCCAGTCAGGGTGTTTCCCGGTCCCTGTTCAACGAGGATTGCTTGCGCAGCGGCACCGGCCCGGTGGTCCTCACCGAGGGCGAAATTGATGCCCTGTCGATCATTCAGGCGGGATACAGCCGGGCGGTAAGCCTGCCTGATGGCTGGACCGAGGAAGGCGGCAAGCGGCAAGTCCTGATCGACGCAGAGGCCGCATTTCGGGCCGCGCCCTATGTGATCGTGGCAGGGGATGCGGATGAGGTGGGGGCCAGCCTGCCCCGCACCGTCGCCAATATCCTGATCGGCCATGACGTGCGTTTCGTGACGTGGCCAGATGGCTGCAAGGATGCAAATGATGTTCTGGTCAACTTCGGGGAAGGTGAGATTGCCCGATGCCTGACCGAGGCCCGGCGCATCGACCCCGAGGGCGGATTCATTACGTCGATTTCCGATCTGCCGCCCATGCCAACCCGGCGCGTCCTGCGCTTGGGGATGCAGCCCTACGATGGCAAGGTTGCGTTCGAGGTCGGCACCATGTCCGTTGGCACTGGAACCCCGGGTTCGGGCAAATCGACCTTCACGACCTTCATGGCGCATCACATCGCGCAGCATGAGCAAATCCGTGTCGGCATCATGGGGTTCGAAACCCATCCTTACCGGACACGCGACCAGCTTGCGCGACTCTATGGCAAGCTGCCGTTCGACCAAATGTCAGGTCAGCGCCGGGCGGATTTCCTGACCTATGCCGACGAGCATTTCCGCATCGTCCACAGGACATTCGACGGTGACGAACGGCACAACCTGAAATGGCTTCGCGAAATGGTCTATACGCTGGCCGTCCGCGATGAGTGCAAACTGATCATCATCGACCCGTGGAACGAACTTGAGCACCTGCCCGAGCCGGGCGAGTCGATGACCAGCTACATCAACTTCGCCCTGCAACAGATCCGGCAATGGGCGCAGCAGTTTGACACGCATATTTGCCTGATCGCACACCCCCGGAAGATGCCTTCCGACGGCGGTCAGATGCGTTGCCCGACCGGCTACGACATTGCCGACAGCGCCGCGTTTTTCAACAAGCCCGCGCTAGGCTTTTCGGTCCATCGCGAAACCGATGAAGACGCCGGGAAAGCCTGGGTCAAGGTCCAGACGTGGAAGGTTCGGGAAACGCAGCTTTACGGCTTCGAGACCGGGGCGATGCGCCTGACCTTCCACGGCGAGATGATGACCTATTCGCAATATCACGACGACAGCGCCTTTCAGCGCAGGAAGGAGACAGCATGACCCTCACCGCCCCCGCACACATCACCGGCTACATGCCCGGCGGCAGCGCCCCCCACGTCGTCCAGCGCGCGCATGACCGTCTGGCATGGATCGAGCAAGCCTTGGCCGCTGGCCACTCGACCGAGGCTATCGCTGCCGCTCTGGATATCCGCGTCCAGACCCTCAAGGATCTGATGCGCCGCGCCCGCCGTGAGGGCCTGCTTTCCAAGCCCGAGGTCGCGCCCCCTACGCCCGTTGCTGCCCCGCGTGGCATCAGCCTGCACCGCGCCCCGTGGGAGGTCGAGACCGGCCATGATCCGCGCCACGAGACGACGCCGCGCCTGCCGCCGATCAGATCGCCGCGCCGTCGCGTCTCGGTGAAATCCGTGATCGACGTCATTCGTGCAGAGGTGAACGCATGACGCATCCGCTCTACGTCCGCACCATCGACGCTACCAACACCGTGCACCCCTCGATCCGCGCAGCCGCCCGCGCCCATGGTGTCAGCCGCAGAACCGTGGCCTATCATCTCGACACCTATGGCGATCTGTCCCGCCTCGGACGCGGCAAGGCACGCCCCGGATGTCAGAACGCTTCAAAGGTCACCGTGATTTTCGGTCGCGAGTTCCCGTCGCGGGTTGCAGCTGCAAAGCACCTTGGCATCAGCATCAGCCAATTCAATCGCTGGACCCGTCCAGACGCCAGCGCCGCAATGCGCGATATGCTGATGGCTGCAATGATGCGCGCAGAGGCAGGGAGGGTGCAGGCATGAACCGATCTGAAATCTGCGCCGAGGCTGCACGCATCACCACGACAGACCGAAGCGCAACACACGGTCGCCCCGAAGATACATTTGGCATGATCGCCAGCGTTTGGAGCGCGCGCCTCGGCGTCAACCTGACCCCTGCGCAGGTCTGCATTTTGCTGGCTGACCTGAAAACCTGCCGGGCATGGGGCAACCCTGGGCACGCCGACAATTGGGTTGATCTGGCCGGATATGCCGCCTGTGGTGGCGAATTGGCAACGGAGGCGCAGGCATGACCATCCTCAAGAGCCGCGCCACCCTTCGCCGCATAGCCGAGGAAACGGCAGCGGAACACGGCATGACGTTTGATGAAATCACGTCGCCGTCACGTCGCCAGTTCATCGCACAGCCCCGGCAAGAGGCGATGCGCCGTCAGCGCGAGGCGGGTTTCAGCTATCCCGTGATCGGCTGGTTCTGGGACCGCGACCACACCACGGTCATGCACGGCGTCCGCGCCGCAGAGGCGAGGGCAGGGGCATGAGGGTTCTGGTAGCCTGCGAATATTCGGGCCGCGTCCGCGACGCATTCATTGCCCTCGGCCACGACGCTATCAGCGCCGATCTGCTGCCGTCCGAAACCCCCGGCCCGCATTACCAGGGCGATGTGCGCGACATGCTGCGCCAGCCGTGGGATCTGGTCATCGCGCATCCGCCCTGCACCCGGCTGTGCAACAGCGGTGTCCGCTGGCTCGCTGAACGCGACCTGTGGGAGGATATGCGAGAGGGCGCCGCGTTCTTCCTCGAGTGCCTGAACGCCAACGCCCCAATGGTCGCCGTCGAAAACCCTGTGATGCACCGATACGCCCGTGAAATCGTCGGTCGCGGCCCTGATTTCACGGTCCAGCCATGGCAGTTTGGAGATCCGGCGAAAAAACGGACATGCTTCTGGACGCGCGGCCTGCCGCCCCTGACGCCGACCAGTGACATGCAGGCGTCAGATGCGCGGGCAGATTGCCACCTCGCATCCCCCGGCCCGGATCGGTGGAAAGAGCGCAGTCGGACGTATCCCGGCATAGCCGCTGCTATGGCTGCGCAATGGGGCGGGCTGAAGATGGAGGCAGCCGCATGAGGCCCGATCACCCCGGACGCAAGAAGCGCCGCCAGATCGCGGCACGTCGCGCGGCCTATGTCCAAGCCAAACGGGCAGCGAGACGCAGGGACAAGCAGCAGGTGGCCCTAGATATGCGCAGAGAGGCCGTGGAAGGGGTGCAGGACGGGCGATGACGGGAAAAACGATACCGAGACACCGGGCAGAGCTTAGAGGCCGCTCACAGCGCAAAATACGAGGAGTTGGAATGACCATCATCGTCTACACGAAACCGAACTGCCCGCCCTGCAACATGGTCAAGCGGCTGCTGACCGCTGATGGCATCGCATTCGAGGAACGCAACGCAGCCGATCATCTGGACTATCTGGAAGGCATCGGCGCCCGTTCCGCCCCTGTCATCGTGGACGGGGATCACGTCATCCACGGGTTTGACCCCGATCAACTGCGGAGGCTGAACCAATGACAGCATCATTTGACTGGCAGCGCGCATTGCGCAAGGGCGAGGTCATGGCGGTGGAAAATGCGCGGGCCGACCAAAAGCTGGGGCCGGAGCATGTCATGTGGGAGCTGTTCCGTGAGGCGTGCCGGGTCAGCCGGTCGTATTCTGGACCGCCCCGGTTGGGATACCCCAGCAAGTCCAGCCTGCCGGAAGCGCCGTCAGAGCGCAGCGCATGGGCGCAGGCGATGGACTATCTGCGTGGAGAGATCGAAGAAATGCCGGATCAGGGCGTTGCGATGGTCAGGCCGTCCGCAGACGAGATCACGCGTTCAGAGCATGTCCTGTTCCTCTGGCATCAGTTCGCACTCAAGAGCAAGGGGAAGCGCCGCATGTTGCGCAAGGCGGTTTATTGCATGGGTTGCGGCCTATCATACCGGGTGATCCGCAGCCGCACCGGCATTTCCCGAGCATCGCTGTATAGGGCGAGAGACGAGGCAATGCGCGATATCTGGGAAGGCATCAAAGATATTGAGAAAATGCGCTAGACAAGTGAGACAATCTTGGTTAGATTTTCAGCATAATCGCAAGAATTGCGCCTTGGGTAACCTTGGCGCTTTTCTGATTCCGCTCTTTGGCGGATCATCTACCGGGGCGTTGGTGGAACGCTCCCCCCGGTCGAGCGCCTAGAGCGCCAGATGATCCTCCTGATCGCGGCAAGTGGTCATAGGCGGGGAGGCCACACCGCCAGCATAGCAAAACAATATGCCAAGCCGAGCGACGTAATGCGGCAGCACACCTTCGGGTAATGGTCGCGATCAACCGCTCTTTGGTGGCATATCCCCCGGTTAGACGGGTGAGCGGCTTGACTGCCGGATATGCCTCCTGAGCGCGGTCACACGCAGAGCGGTTGCGCAAGCCCCGCAATGGACCGGCCCGGACGCTGCGATAACGGGTCACGCTCAACAGTTCGGTGTAGCTCAGTGGTCAGAGCAGCGGCTTCCAAATCCGCGTGTCGGGGGTTCGACTCCCTCCACCGTTGCCACCCGCCCCGCCGTGCATCACGCATAGCGGGGCGTTTTCGATTTCGACGGCCTCGGCCAGAAATCAAGAGAACCCCATGACCAAGAAGAAACCCACCGGCAGGCCGCCGTTCGCATGGACGCGTGAGATTGAGGACGAGATCCTGACGCGCATCATGCGGGGGGAGAGCGTCGCCACGATCTGCGCCACGACACGCGATGACTGGCTTCCCTCGGAGGTGACGTTCTACAAGCATCTGTCGAGCGATGATGGCTTTGCACAGAGATACGCCCGCGCGCGAGAAGCACAGGCGCATCGTGAGTTCGACGAAATCCGCCAGATCGCAGAGAACGCGCAGCCTGAAACGGTGGCGGTTGCAAAGCTGCAGATCGACGCGCGCAAATGGCGGGCTGGCAAGCTGGCTCCGAAGGTCTACGGTGACAAGCTGGACATGAACGTCAGCAACCCGGACGGATCGCTCAAGCCGACCGTCATCCAGCTGGTGGCAGGCCCGGCCCGTGACGACGGCTAGGATCGAACTGCCGCCCAAGCTGGTGCCGGTCTTTCAGGGAGAGGCGCGATACCGCGGGGCTTACGGGGGCCGCGGATCAGGCAAGACCAGGACATTCGCCCTCATGTCTGCGGTCCATGGCTATCGCTGCGGAATGGCAGGCGAGGCGGGGCAGATCCTTTGCGCCCGTGAGCATCTCAACAGCCTGGACAGATCGTCGCTTGAAGAGGTCAAGGCGGCGATCCGGTCGGTCCCGTGGCTGGCGGATTATTACGAGGTCGGGGAGAAATTCATCCGATCCAAGGACGGGCGCATCCGCTATGTGTTTGCGGGCCTGCGCCACAACATCGACAGCCTGAAATCCAAGGCGCGGCTGCTGCTGTGCTGGGTGGATGAGGCCGAGGCGGTCAGTGAGATTGCATGGCGCAAGCTGGTGCCGACTGTCCGCGAGGAAGGATCGGAAATCTGGGTCACATGGAACCCGGAGCATAAGCACAGCGCCACGCATCGCCGGTTTCGCGAAAACCCGCCCGAGGATGCGAAGATCGTCCCGGTCCAGTGGTATGACAACCCGTGGTTCCCCTCGGTGCTTGACCGTGAGCGGTTGGAGGATCGGGAAAAGCGCCCGGACCAATACGCCCACATCTGGGAGGGCGATTTCGCCACCTCATTCGAGGGGGCTTATTACGCGCTGGCGCTGGCCGATGCCGAGCGTGATGAGCGCATCACTGACCTGCGGCCCGATCCTCTCATGGAAACGCGGGCCTATTGGGATATCGGCGGCACCGGCGCCCGGTCTGACGCTACCGCGATCTGGGTTGCGCAGTTCGTCGGGACCACGATCAAGGTGGTCGATTATTACGAGGCGGTCGGGCAGCCGCTGATTGCGCACGTCAACTGGCTCAAGGATCGCGGTTACAGCCGGGCGGTTTGCGTCCTGCCCCATGACGGCGGCAATGCTGAAAAGGTCTACGCCACGACATATCAGGGCGCACTGAACGACGCCGGGTTTTCAACCATCGTGGTCAAGAACCAAGGGGCAGGGGCAGCCATGCAGAGGGTCGAGGCGGGGCGGCGCTGCTTCGGCTCGATCTGGTTCGATCGCGTGCGGACCGAGGCAGGCCGCGACGCGCTGGCGCATTACCATGAGAAGCGCGACGACAAGCGCAACATCGGCTTTGGGCCGGAACACGACTGGTCCAGCCACGCGGCGGATGCTTTCGGGCTGATGTGTCTGGCGTTCCTGAACAACACGACGAAATCCGACTGGTCCAAGCCCCTCAAGCGAGGGTTGGGGAGCATTGCATGAACTATCCCGAACTCACCACGGCCATCGCGGATTTCCTGAACCGCGACGACTTGACGGCGCAGATCCCGACGTTCATCCGGCTGGCCGAGGCGCGGCTTGACCGTGACGTGGACCATTGGGCAGGCGAAAAGCGCGTCACCCTGACCGGCGGCGGTGTCCGTGACCTGCCTGCGGATTACATCGCGGCAACGCGCGTCTGGTGCGGCGGTCCGGTTGTTCTGACGACGCAGGACGATTTGCAGGTCAAGCGCGACAGTTATCCCGGCGCGACGGGCAAGGCCAGTTTCTGGGCGGTCGTCGGCGGTCAGGCGGAGTTTTTCCCGGACACGACCGACGATGTGGACATGGCTTACCGGGCCGCCATCCCCCGCTGACGGAAATGAACGTCACGAACTGGATGCTGGACCGCGCGCCCGATGCGTATCTGTATGGGTCGCTGATCGCCTCTGCGCCCTATCTGCAAGAGGATTCGCGGCTGACGGTGTGGGCGGAACTCTACGCCTCTGCTGTGGCCGCCCTGAACGCTGGTGGCCGTGCTGGTCGCTGGCCCGGAAAACTGGTGATGCACAATGCCTGATACCACAACCCCGAACCTCGGGCTGACCAAGATCGAAGTCGGCGCCAGTGAAAACACCTGGGGCGGCAAGATCAACGACAACATGGACCTGCTGGACAGCCAAGTTGCGCTGCGGGGCGCAAACAACGGTTTCACCGTCCCTCAAACCATCAGGCAGGCCGTGACTGTTGCCGCTGAAACTGCGGGCGGCGATGCGTCGGTCTATTTCGAGTCCGTGGGCGGCTCAATGCAGGGCCAAATCCGGTATAACACGGGGCCGGGCGATCTTGTCATCCATAACCTTCGCGGCCCCGGCTCGACCATTGTCCTTGCCGAGAATGGCGACGTTTTGGTCAACGGATCGCGCGTGCTGACGAACGACTACAACCCGAATTTGCAGCACAATCAGATCGGATCGGTCATTTTCGCGCTGAACGTAGGGCCAAACTCGGGCGGGCCGGGCACGGTCTTTCCTGGTAGCGATCTGCGCTCCGCGTCGGTTGCAGCCACTGGCGAGGTGATCCGCAGCCTAGGGGCATCCCAAATGACGGGCCAATGGGTTCCGCGCGGCTATGTTCTACCCAACACGGCCACGATCTTCGTCAAGGTGAGCGATATCCCATGATCGCGCTTGATCTGCCGCCCGGAATGTTCCGGAACGGCACCGATCTGCAAGCCTCGGGCCGCTGGCACGACGGCAATCTGGTGCGCTGGAAGGATGGAGTGTTGCGCCCGGTCGGCGGTTGGGTGCCGCGCGGTGTCACGATGACAGGCCCGGCCCGAGGGGCGATTTCGTGGGTCGACAATACCGGGCAAAAACGCGCAGCTATCGGGACGCGGGATCGTCTTTACGCGATGCAGCCGGTTGGCGCCCTGGTCGAAATCAACCCGGCAAATCTGGTAGCGGGCCGGGCGAATGAGGGGGCATCAGGCGGCTTCGGCAGCGGCTTCTATGGCGCGGGGCCGTTCGGCGTGTCTGCCGACGAGGGCACGGCGAGCCTGCCGGTTGACACATGGTCACTCGACACGTGGGGCCAGAACCTGATCGCGGTCAGCACGGCGGACAAGCGCATCCTTGAATGGCCGCTGTCCGGTCTCGCTGCAAGGGTGACAAATTCCCCGCTTTGCACGGCGGCAATGGTCACGGATGAGCGGTTTCTGTTCGCGCTTGGGGCCGATGAAGATCCGCGCAAGGTGGCTTGGAGCGACCGCGAAAACAACACGGTCTGGACGGCGGACGCGACGAACGAGGCCGGGGATATGCTCTTGCAGACGCAGGGGCGCATCATGGCGGGCATCCGGGGCAAGGGGCAGGCGGTTATTCTGACAGATCAGGACGCGCACACAGCGACATATATCGCGCCGCCCTATGTCTATCGGTTCGACCGGGTGGGTTCGTCCTGCGGGCTGATCGCCAACAACGCCGTTGCTGCGGTTGATTCCGGCGTGTTCTGGATGGGGCACAACGGGTTTTTTACCTACGCCGGTGGCGCGGTCCAACAGCTTTCGTGCGATGTGTCGGACTTCGTGTTTGGCATCATCAACCGGGGGCAGGCGTCCAAAGTCGCGGCGGTTACGAACGCCCGCTGGAATGAAATCTGGTGGTTCTACCCGTCCGAAGGGTCGATGGAGTGCGACAGCTACGTCGTGTTCAACTATGCGGATCAGGTCTGGTATGTCGGGCAGCTTGGCCGGACCTGCGGCTTTGACGCGGGCGCGTTTCGGTCGCCAGTCTGGTGTGGCGTCGATGGCGGGCTGCACAACCATGAAAGCGGCTATGATTACGGCGGGATGACGGCATGGGCTGAAACCGGGCCGATCACCCTGGGCGATGGGGTGATGACGGCAACCATGCTGATCCCTGACGAAAAGACGCAAGGGCAGGTGCAGGCCACGTTTTCGGCCAAGCTGTATCCGAATGCGGCGCAGACCAGCCACGGGCCTTACCAGATGGGCGAGCCGACCAACGTCCGGTTCACGGGGCGGCAGTTCAAGATGCGCGTCGAGGGCCTGAACGAGGACGATTGGCGCGTCGGCGTGATGCGGCTCGATGTTCGACAGCGGGGGATGCGATGACGCAGCTTAATCACCTGCGCAGCCGTGACAGCGCGGCGCGCGACGGCACGCTGATGTTTGACGATGGTAAGATCGTGGTCAGCGTCGGCGGCCAGTGGATCGAGGTGGCGGAGGCAGTCCTGCGGTCACCTGATGGCAGCGCATGGCGGCTGGCGGTCAGCAATGCGGGCGTGGTTTCGGCGGTGGCGGCATGATCCGGGTCATCAAGCAATCCAGCAGCATGGGCGCGCTAAACCGGCGTTTCCAGCGCGACATGGAATTTCAACAGGCTGAGGTCGTGACTGGGCCGGGCGCGACGGCGGCGGGCGGGAATGACGGCATGGCGATCCGCTTTGGCACGTTTCCCGCGCCTGTCAGGCCGCGTCACTGGCGGTTCTTGGGCCTGCATGGTGTCGTTGGCATTGGCGCTGCCCGGTGGGCAGGCCTGTCCGACCTTGAGGGGCGATGGCTGGTCATCGGCAATCGTTTCGCGGTGGCGGCGTGATTGACCGATGCCGCCCGTGGATCGAGGCGGCGCTGGAATACTGCGGCGGCACATACGCTTTCGAGGACGTGCAGGAGCGCATCGCGGATGGCCGGATGCAGCTTTGGCCCGCAGATGACGCCTGCGCGGTCACGGAAATCTCGGTCTATCCCCGGCGCACCATCCTGACCTGCGTTTTTGCAGGCGGGAACATGGACACGCTCAAGAAAATGGCCCCGGCGATGGAAGCGTGGGGCAGATCGCAGGGTTGCGACGGAACGGAAATCTACGGCAGGCGCGGTTGGGTCCGGGCGCTGCACGGCCTCGGCTATCGCGAATCCTCGGTGGCGGTCAGAAAGGAATTGTGATGAGCAGCAAGCAGTCGTCATCGGTCAAAATCCCGCAATATATTCAGGACGCCTCGCAGGACGCGATCCGGCGCGCGCAGGAACAGGCCAGCATCGGATATATGCCCTATTACGGCATCGACGTGGCGGGCTTTACCCCGCAGCAGGAGGCCGCGTTTCAGGGCGTGAACGACATGGCGTCGGCGTTCGGGATGCAGGGCGCGCAGGTGCAGATGCCGCAGGCCATGACGCAAAACGGCATCACCGGCTATTCGTCGGGGTCGCTCTACGATCAGGCGCTTGCCGAATTGCAGCGCCGCAACCCCGGCCAGTATGACGCTTATTCCGGGCTGTTCATCAACCCGCAGACGGGCGCGGCGCCCACGTCGGCGGTGGTCAACCCGCGTCCGACGCAACCGACGCAGCCGACGGCACCGGGATCGCCGACGCCCGCATATGACCGGGAGTCGCTGGCCCGAAACTTCTTTGGCCGGGGGAGCAACCGATGAGCGTATTCAACCAGTCCGCCAACGCCCTGACGCGGGCGATCCGCACCACGGGCAATGTCGCCGGGCAGGCCGGGCAGAACCTCGGCTTCGGCGCGCCGCAGATCGCATGGGGGGCGGGGCAGAACGTCAGCGCGCCGCAGATCCAGTTCGGGGCAGGGCTGAACGCATCGGCTGGGCAGTTGTCGGGCACGAACCTGCAGCCCTACATGAACCCCTACACGCAAGGCGTCATCAACTCGACGCTGAACACGATGGGTCAGCAGTTCCAGCAGCAGCAGAACGATCTGGACGCGCAGGCAACGGCGGCGGGCGCTTTTGGCGGATCGCGGCATGGCGTTGCGATGGGTCAGGCCGCGAACGCATATCAGCAGAACGTCGCGAACACGGTCGCGGGGCTGAACCAGTCGAATTACCAGCAGGCGCAGGCGGCGGCACAGAGCGATATCGCGAACCGGATGCAGGCGCAGCAGTTCAACATCGGGAACGCATTGAACACGCGGGCGCAGAACGCGAACTTGCAGGCGCAGGCGGACCAGTTCAACGCCGGGAACATGCTGAACGTGCGGTCGCAGAACGCGGCGAACCAGCTTGCCACGAACCAGACGAACGCCAGCAACCGGCTTGCGGGCATGAACACGCAGTTGCAGGCCGGTTCGCAGCTTGGCAACCTGTCGAACCTCGGTTTCGGCATGGGCCAGCAGATCAACAGCAGCCTGAACGCGGCGGGCACGCAGCAGCAGCAGCTTATCCAGTCGCTGCTTGACGCGGGGCGCCAGCAATACGGCGGATACACCGGCGCAGGCGCGCAGGGTCTGGCGGGGATTCTCTCGGCAATCGGCGGATCGCCTGTGCCTCAATCGACCACGACATCCAGCAACCCTGGCCTGCTCGGCATCTTGTCAGGCGGCGCGTCGATCCTTGGGGCGCTGTGCTGGGTCGCGCGGAGTGTCTACGGCACAGAGGACGGCAAGTGGCTGCAATTCCGCAAGTGGCTGCTGCTGCGGGCGCCTGACTGGCTGTTCACGGCCTATGTCAAGCATGGCCCGGCTGCGGCTGAATGGCTGGACCGCAACGCATGGGCTAAGCGGATCATCCGCCCGTTCATGGACCGCGCGCGTAAACAGGTGGCGTGATGGATGCGTCGTATTTCCTGCGGGGGCTGATCCAGCGGGGCCTGCCCGAGCATATCGCGCAGGGATTCCTGATGAACGCCCAGAACGAAAGCGGCCTGAACCCCGGCATCAACGAGGCAAAGCCGCTGGTTCCCGGATCGCGGGGCGGCTTCGGCCTGCTGCAATGGACCGGCCTGCGCCGTCGCCAGCTTGAGGCATTCGCAGGACAGCGCGGCACGGCGGTTTCAGATCCCGACATGCAGATGGACTTTCTCATGTCCGAATTGCAGGGGCCGGAGAAATCGGCATGGAACCGCATCCAGCAGGCCACCACACCGGGCGAGGCGGGTGCGGCCATCGTCAACGCATTTCTGCGCCCGGCAGAACAGCACCGCGCGCGGCGAGAGCGCGACTATCTGGGCGGCGGGCTTCTGAATGTCGCCGCATCCACCAAATCCCCGGAGACGCCCATGAACGGCATTCTTGGCATGATGGCCCAGCCCAAAGACGAGCGCACCTTCGGGCAGCGTTTCAGGGACGGCATGCGCGACGGCAGCACATGGGACGCCATTGCCATGGGGCTGAACACCATGCGCGGGGCAGAGGCCGATCACGGGCTGGCGTCGATGGTGCAAAACCGGATGCAGGGCCGCAAGGACGAGCGCCGGATCAACCAGACGGCGCAATGGCTGCGGGCGCAGGGTCGCGAGGATCTGGCAGCGGCCATCGAAGCCGGGCTGATGGAAGGCGGCGCGGCCATGCAGACGATGATGCAGGGCCAGCAGCAGGCGCAGGAGAAGAACCAGACGATTGAATGGCTGCGGTCGATTGGCCGGGATGATCTGGCGGAAGCTGCGGCTTCGGGCGCGCTGCCGATCGGTGAGGCGTTCAACGCGGCGAATGGTCAGGACCAGAAAACGCCGTCCGAAATCGAGGCCTTGCGTTGGCGGGCGGAGCAGGCCGGGCTGACGCCGGGGACGCCGGAATATCAGCAGTTCATTCTGAACGGTGGGCGGCCAGGTGATGATGGTGGCCCGGCTGCGTTTCAGGCGCTGCACATGCAGGCGGAAGCGGCTGGCTTTCCGGCAGGTTCGCCGGAGTATCAGCAATTCATGGCCACCCGCGGCGCTGGACTGGCCGCTGAGGCGAAGGCTATCGGATCGGCGGCGGGCGCATCGGCAGCGTCGGCAGAGGGCGATTACCAGACGGCCCAGAACGCGCTGGATCTGATCGAAAGCATTCGCAACGACCCCAACCGGCGGAGCGGCACGGGGAAATCGTCCATCTTCAACGCTATCCCCGGCACTGGTGGATCTGACTTCCAGCAGAAGGTCGAACAGGCCAAAGGCGGGGCGTTCCTGACGGCTGTTCAGACCATGAAGGGCCTCGGCGCGCTGTCGAACAATGAGGGCACGGCAGCGACGCAGGCAATTACCCGCATGAACACCGCTTCGACAGAGGAAGGTTTCATGGAGGCGCTGGCAGATTACGAAAAGATCGTGCGTCAAGGCATGGCGCGCGCGACGCGCAACGGCGGCGGACCCCAGCAGGCACAACCGGCAGAAGCGCCACCGACGCAAGCCGCGCCGCAGCGCCGCCGATATAACGCGCAGACAGGGGGCTTTGAATGATCGAGATTGAAGGCCCGGACGGCGTTATCTACGAATTCCCCGCAGGGACAGACGATGCTGTCATCACGACCGCCATGCAGAAGGTCTATGGCGCGCCGCAGCAGGCGCCCGCTTCGCAGCCGGTCCAGCAGGCCCCGGCAGAGCCGCAGGGGCAGGGATACGGCAACAATATGGCGCAGGCCGCAGGCGACGGCGTTTTCTTCGGCTTCGGTGATGAAATCAGTGCCCGCCTGAACGCAATGACCGGCTATGATGCCAACACCGGCACCTATGGCAATTGGGGCACCACCTACGACGACCAGCTTGCAGCCGTTCGCGGTCAGGAAAGGCAGTTTCGCGAGGATCACCCTGTTGCCAGCTTTGGCGCGGAGTTCGCGGGCGCGATGCTTCCTGCGGCGGTTGGCGTGGGCGCCGTGGGGCAGGGCGCGAATATCTGGTCGAAGATCGGGCGCGGCGCGGCGGCCGGTGGTGCAATGGGCGCGGCCTATGGTTTCGGCGAGGGCGAGGGCGGCATTGGTGGGCGCGTTGAAAACGCACGGAACAACGGGCTTATCGGGCTGGCAGCGGGCGCAGCAATCCCCGCTGTCGGCGGGGTGATTGGGTCAGCGGCAAGAGGCCGCGCTGCCCGCAAAGCCGTCCGAGAGGCTGCGCGAAATGCACCATCCACCGAGGAACTGCGCGCCATCGGCAACGGCCTGTATCGCCAAATTGACGACGCAGGGGTGCAGATCAAGCCGGAAGCGTTCGATGAAATGCGCGGGGGGCTGCTGGACTACCTTCGCGCTAACACCGGCTTTGACGAACTGCCCGGCCCCGGCAGCCTGACCCCCAACACAGGCCGCGTCATGCAGATCATGGACGAAGCAGGGCAGAAAATGGCGCAGGAGCCAACCGCAGCCTTGCCGTTTCGCAGTCTCGACCAGATGCGCCGTCAGGCAGGGGCAGCAGCGGGCAATGTGACCAACAAAACCGACAAAGCAGCGGGAACGGCGGTCATTCAGCAACTGGACGATTTTGTTCAGCGCCTCGGCCCCGATGATGTGGTGGGCGGCGACGTCGAAGCTCTCAAGACGGCGATCCCTAAAGCGCGTGAAGTTTGGTCGCGCATGTCCAAGTCGCAGCTTGTCGATGACGCCATGGAGCGGAGCGAAAACTACCTTTCCGGCGCTGCCAGCGGCGTTCGCAACCAGTTCAAGAACATTCTGCAAAACAAGAAGCTGGCAGCGAGATTTACCGCCGCAGAACGCGCGGCGCTTCGTCAGGTCACGCACGGCAGCACGCTGGACCAGCTTATCAACCTTGCCGGGGGCGGGTTGGCGCAGATGGGTGCAATCGGCGGCGGTATTTACTCTGGCGGACCTGTCGGCGGGCTTTTGGGAATGGCGGCAGCAGCGGGGCAACGCAAGCTGGCCGAGGCTGTCACCATGCGCAATGCAGAAATGGCCCGCGCGGCTATTGCCAGCGGCAGGTTGAACAATGGCGTCCTGGCTCAAGCCTTGGCTATCGCTGGACAGCGTCCTGAACGGCTGACGAATACGGGTCTGCTTGGGATGCTGCCTGTGTTGTCGACCGAGATGACCAAGCCGTGAGGCCGACGGCGAGAGCGCAGAATATGACGATCAGCATTGCCTTTACGTCATGCTCATTTCTGCGCAATCGAAACATCGCATAGGCAAAGAACACGCATATGGCGTTTGCAGCGATGACTGCGGTGAAGATTTGTGAGCCGTTCATGCCCCGCAATATAGGCGCTGATGCGGGGCACGGGAAGGATCAGAACGTCGTGCAATTCACCGATTGTCCGAAGCGAGAGCAATTCGTCGTGGTCATGCGGGGCGCGGTGTAGGGCTGAACAACTACCGGCGCGGGCGTGTATTGCTGACCCCTAAATGGGAACTGCGGCATCCGCCCGTCTGATCTGCCGCATTGATAGGTCATGTAATACCACGTCACCGGGCCGGGGAGCAGATCGGCAGCAGTCCTGCCCGCTTTGCTGTGGCTGTCAACAACCTGATACGGACCTTTGCACTGATTTGCGGCTTCGGAAAAACACCCTTCCGCCGATCTGTTGCATTTCGACGTGAATAGATTTTCGCCGCTCGGGCCGGTCACTGTGCTTGTCGATGGTGCAGCACAACCAAAAAGAAACAGCCCGAAAATGGGCAACATCAGACGCTTCATCACAACCTCCGCAAGAATCACTTTCTGAATAGCACGCAAGCCGCCTTTCGGGGCGGTTTTTTCGTGGGAGTTACCATGACCAAACCCAAGCCCATGTCGGACGATGAAATCCAGAAGATCGCGGCCTCTGCCGTCGAGTCCGCCTTGGATTTCATCCGCTCGGATATCGAGGACGAACGCCAGAAGGCGCAGCGATATTTCGACGGCCAGACCGATATCCGCTCGACCGAGGGCCGCAGCAAGGTCATTGCGACGAAGTGCCGGGACGCGGTGCGGCAGGTCAAGCCGTCGCTGATGCGCGCGTTTATGACGACATCAAAGCCGGTCGAATACATCCCGACCGGGCCGGAGGATGTGGCCGCAGCCGAACAGCAGACCAATTACGCCCGCTATGCGTTTCAGCGCGCCGGTGGGTATAAGCTGCTGAACTCGGCCTTTCACGACGCGCTGGTCAAAAAGACCGGGTTTCTGAAAGCGTGGTGGGACGAGTCCGAAGATATCGAGATTGACGAATATTCGGGCCTGACGGACGACGTTTTCGCGATGATCGGGGCCGACCCCGAGGTGGAAATCATCGAGCACACCGCCACGCAGGACATGCTGACCGACCCGATGGGCCAGCTTGTCCCGGTCACGCTGCACGACGTCAAGCTGGCGCGGATCAATCGCAAGGGCAAGTTGGCGATCAAGCCAATCCCGCCGGAAGATTTCTTTGTCGATAGCAACGCGACCTGCATCGAGGATGCGCTATGTCATCGGCCATCGCTCGGAAATGCGGGTTGGCGATCTGGTCGCGATGGGGTTCGACTTTGACGACGTGTCGGATCTGGGCACCGATGACGACGACGAGGACGCGGAAACCAACCGCCGCGGCTATACCCTGGACGACGAGGAAGGCGGCACAGACCCCGCCATGAAGCCGGTGACGGTCTACGAGGCCTATATGCGGATGGACGTCGAAGGGACGGGCGTTCCCCGCATGTATGCCCTGATCCTTGCAGGGGCGGCGAAGAAGCTGCTGCGCTACGATCTGGCGGATTACGTCCCGTTTGCGGTGTTCGAGGTGGACCCGGAGCCGCACGCCTTCTTTGGCCGGTCGCTGGTCGATCTGCTGATCGAGGACCGGGACGCGGCAACGTCCATGCTGCGCGGCCTTCTGGACAACGTCCACATGTCGAACAATCCGCGCCTGTCGTTCGATGAACAGCAGGTCAATGTTGATGATCTGCTGAACAATGAAATCGGGGCGCTGATCCGCACCAAGGGCACGCCCATGGACAAGATCGCGCCTCTGGTTGTGCCCTTCACGGGCGATTCCGCCATGGGCGCGCTGACCTATTTCGACACGGTAATTGAGGGCAAGACCGGCGTTTCCCGCGCGTCTCTGGGCCTCAACCCCGACGCTTTGCAGGCCACCACGGCGGCGGCGGTCAACGCCACGATCAGCGGGGCAGCCGGGCAGGTCGAGGTCATGGCCCGCAATCTTGCCGAAGGGGGCATGAAGCAGCTTTTCCGGCTGATCTTGCAAATCGTCTCGCAGCACGTCCAGCCCGGCGAGCATATGCGGCTGGACGGGAATTTTGTCGCAATCGACCCCCGGTCATGGCGCGTCGATATGGACATGGAAATCAACGTCGGCTTGGGAACCAACCGGGCCGAGGAACGCATGATGGCGCTGCAATTCACCCTGCAACAGCAGCTGATGCTGATGCAGATGGGCAGTCCGCTGGTATCCATGACCAACCTGCGCAACACGTTGGCCGACATGCAGCAGGCGGCGGGCATCCACAATTCGGATCGCTATTACGCGCCGATGAACCCGCAAGTCGAGCAGCAGATCGCACAGCAGCAGCAGGCAGCCATGGAGGCCCAAGGCCAGCCGCAAGACCCGAACGCCATGCTGGCGCAAGCCGAGGTCCAGAAGGCCCAGATCGCGGCGCAGGCGAAGCAGCAGGGCGACATGGTGCGGGCGCAGGTCGATATGCAAAAGGCCGCCATGGCTGACGATCTGAAACGGGACGAGTTGGAACAGAAAGCCATCATCGACGTGGCGAAGATCGCGGGCGAGTTCGCGCACAAGGCGCGCGCCGCTGATGCGCAGGAAATCCGTGATCTGCAAGCGCAGCCGAGGTTCTGATGGCCAGCCCAGTTCAAGCTAAAGCCGCGCGGGCAAAGGCCCTGCGCGAAGATCCGGCATTTGCCGAGTTCATTCAAGAGGTTCGGAGCCGTCAAGTTGACGTGTTCCTGAACGCGGAATCCTCATCCGAGGCCCGCGACGAAGCCCACGCCATAATTCGGGCGGTCGGGAAAATCGAGGCAGCCCTGAAATCCGCTGAAACGGATTGGGCATTTGAGCAGAAGAAAGGTCAGCACCGTGGACACGACTGACGATATCACCTCCCTGATTTTGGAACCGGCAGAAGCGCCGGAACCCGCCCCCGAGGCGATGGAAGAAGAAGCCCTCGAGGTTGAAGAAGCCCCTGAGGAAATCGCCGCCGATGAAGGCGACGAGGATGACGACGACGAACAGGACGAAGGTCCGCAGGAACAACGCATCATCGTCAAGGTTGACGGTGAAGAACGCGAGGTGACCCTCGACGACCTCAAACGCTCCTATTCGGGACAGGCGTATATCCAGAAGGGGATGCAGGAAGCCGCAGAGGCCAAGAAACAGGCCGAGGCGGTTTTTCAGCAACTCCAGGAGGGGCGCAACGCGGTTGCCGCCCTTTATCAGCGGATGCAGGCGGGCCAACTGGCCCTGGCACCCACCCCGCCGGACCCTGAACTGATCAACACCGACCCGTTTGGCTATCTGCGCCAAAAGGAGGCGTTCGAGGTGAAGTTGCAGGAATACCGGCAGCAGCAAGCCCAGATCCAGCAGGCGATCGGCCAGCAGTCGCAGGCTGATGAGCACGCGATGCGGGTCTATGCCGCCGAACAGGCCCGCGAATTGTCGCGCCACATTCCCGATTTTGCCGACGCCGAGAAGGCAGGCGCGCTCGGGAAAAAGCTGGTCGCGGCTGGCGATGCCTATGGCTACAGCGCCGAGGAAATTGGTGGCGTCATGGATGCCCGCGCGATCCGCGTGCTGCACGACGCGATGCAATGGCGTGCGCTGCAAGGGGCGAAAAAGACGGTCGAGGAAAAGGCCCAGAAGGCCCGCCCCATCGTCAAGCCGGGGGCGAAAGCCGCCGAATCCACTGGACGCAAAGGGCAGGCCGAGAAGGCCCGCGCCCAGATGCACAAAACCGGCAGCGTCGACGACGTTGCCAAGTATCTCCTGACCTGAAAAGGAAAATCCCATGGCAGTTACCGCCAATACCGCGCTGACCTACTCGAACGCGGTCATCCGCGAAGATCTGAAAGAGGCCTACGCCTCGATTTCGCCCACGGACAGCCCGTTCCAGTCGCTGGTCGGAAAAGGCAAGTCCGCTGCGGTCTATCACGAGTGGCATGAGCTTGACCTTGCCGCCGTCGATACCACCAACCGCGTTCTGGAAGGCGAGGCAAACCCGCCCGTTGACGCGGCCACCCTGTCGGTTCGCAAGGGCAACTATTGCCAGCTGTCCGACAAGCACGTCATCGTGTCCAGCACGTCGAACGCCTCCAATTCGGCGGGCGACACCGGCAAGATGGCCAAGCAGGTCGCGCTGAAACTGAAAGAGTTCAAGCGCGACGTGGAATCCATGCTGCTGACCAACACCGCCGCGAACCCCGGCGCTGCTGGCACGGCGCGGGCATCGGCGGGCCTTCCGGCGTTCCTCATCACCAACACCAACCGGGGCGCGACCGGGGCCAACCCGACGACCTCGGGCGGTGGTTCCGGCGCGGGCTATCCCAACGCTGCGGCGACCGATGGCACCCTGCGGGCGCTGACGGAAAACATGCTGAAAGCGGTGATCCAGACCGCGTGGCAGAACGGCGCCACCCCGACCACCATCATGTGCGGCGGTCTGGTGAAGCAGAAGATTTCGACCCTTTCCGGCAACGGTATGGTTCGGAACGGCGTGGCCGACAAGGAAACGCTGTATACGGCAATCGACGTTTATGTGAGCGATTTCGGGACCTTGCAGGTCGTGCCTAACCGCTTCCAGCGCGCGCGCGACGTGTTCGTCCTGGACCCGGATTTCATCTCGGTCGATTTCCTGCAGTCGGTCAAGCAGGAGCCGCTGGCGAAAACCGGCCACGCCGAAAGCCGCCTGATCTCGGCGGAATACACGCTGATGGTCGAAAGCCAGAAGTCGCAGGGCGTCATCGCCGACATCGACGGCTCGCTCTGATCGCCATCAATCGCAACGAAAGGGGCTGCTTCGGCGGCCCCTTTTTCATTGGGGGAACCCCATGCGCATCAAGATCACCACAGACGCCGGGCCTTGGGTCCACGGCGCGCCTCGCGCCTTTGGCGAGGTCATCGACGCGCCCGACGACGAGGCGCTGATCATCATCGGAAATGGACACGCGGAACATGATTCAGGACCGGATTCTGACGGACGAAAAGACAACGACATTTCTGCGCACGCAGGACGTGACGGCGGATCTGGAGCGCGCCGCAAGGCTTCGCGAAAACCTGCGCGCGGGGTCTGACCTGCGCCACGTCGGCACGGTGCCGATGGTGATTGCCGAGCAATGGTCGCGCGAGTGCGGCGAGCGGATCGGCACCGCGGGCTTCAAAGAATACCTGCAACGCAAGCTGCAAGACGGCGAGTTCTCGAAACTCGCAATCGGGAAGTTCTGACCATGTTCATCCAGCCGTTTCTGACCCGGCGCCTGACGCCGATGATTTTCCATCAGTCCGGGCGCGCAGAACCCGGCTGGCGCATCGACCCCGAGAATGGCGGCGCGGAAATTCTGTCTGCGCCGAACGAACCCCCAACCCCTTTGATCGTGCCGGGCGACACCGTGGCTTATGTCGTCGCCTTCGCCGAACCCTCTCCTGACGCCCCGGTCATTCATGTGGCCGATGACCCAGAGGTGGCATAATGCCCAAATTTCTGACCGTCCCCGCCGCTGATGGCGATGATTTGTCCAATGGTGTGATCCACAATTCGACGGTGCTTTCCGGCCTGTCTAACGGCACATCCTACATCTGTTACCGGCTGTCTGCGCCTTCGGATGCGTTTGTCCCGGTGGCTGGCGCGGCCCCCGTCATCACGCAGCAGCCGAGCATCACCCCGTCCAGCGCGACGGTGGGGGACAGCGTGACGATCAACCTGGGCGCGGCGACGGGCGCAGATGGACCGCCGACGTGGACGCTGATGCTTGGATCGACTGACGTTACCGCGCAAGCGATTGGCGATCCGCTGGCCTATGAGGCCACGGCGGCTGGAACTCTCACTCTGGCGGTGACGTGGTCCAATGACACGGGCAGCACGGTTGCAACGCCTGCCGTGATCGAGGTTGAGGACGCCCCGTCGCCCGGCGTGGACCTGTCGGACGCGGCGATCTATATCCCTGACACCAGTGACCCGGCCGCCGACCTCACCCTGCCGTTGGTCGCACAAGGCCGCCTTGCCGCCAACTTCGCAGAGACGGCGGGCGGCGGCACGCTGCAATCGTCGCCGCGTGGCATCGAGTTCGACGGGACCAATGGCCTGATCCTGAACGATGTGGACATTTCCAGCGGCTATTACATGGTCGGGATCGCCACATGGGACGGCTTGGTCGGGTCGCAGACGTGGCCGGTTTTCGCCCACCTTCGGACGTCGGTCGGTAACGTGATGCAGATCCGCCGCAACGGAAGCAACCTCCAGGCCAACTGGAATTACGGCACTGCGACCAACAGCGATGGCGGTGCAATGCCATCGCTCACCATCGGAACGCCTGTCGTGTTCGGCGTCGAGGTGGACCCGGTTGCGGGGACGGTGCGGACGTGGAACGGCACGGCCTTTGCGTCCAAGGCGCTTGGTGCCTCTGGCGCGCTTGAAACCAGCATCCTGCGCCTTGGCCGCGACCAAGCTGCCACCAACTTCATTGATGGTGCGATCAAAGATTTTACGTTCGAGACCCTTGGGGCTTCGCAGGCCGTCACCTTCGAGCAGGCGCTGTCAGAACTCGGCGCCCCGGTGACGCCCCCTTTTCCCTAACCGCTTTGCGCGTGTCTCTCCACAACCGTCAATCGGAAGGTGGAGCGCGGAGCGGGACAGGGACGGCGATGATCGACGGGCTTGACGGGCAGATGACCTATCTTGCTGGCCTGCGCACCGATGGCGGGGCTACGGTTGCGCCTTGGGGGCCGGGCGACCAGCCGCTGAACACGTCGATACCCGCCACCAGTATCACCGATATCGCCCCCGCGCTTGGCGGTCGAGGCGGCATCCTGCTGGCGGCGCAGTCCTGCTATCTGCACCGGACCATCGGCGCAGACCCGGATCAGGGCGCGCTGGTCATGGATGCGGGCGTCGGCGGGCTGAATCTCGATAAGATGCTGATCGGCCAGTTGCAGGGCGATAATTACTATTACATGCTGTCCGAGGTCGCGCGGCTGGCTGCGGATCAGGATTTGACCGTCACCTGCCCGGAAATCATCCATTACATCGGCACATCGAGCAAAAGCGAATCCTATGCCGTCGCGCTCGGCAATATCAATCTGGTCTGGGATCAACAGCAGGATTGGTGCGAGACAACATGGGGGCAGATCCTCGGCATCATCGCGGGCCAGACTGGCGGCGACTGCAACACCGCGCCCGATCCCTACGACGTGACCATGGCGCAGTATGATGCTGTCCGGGATCGCGGCGGCGAGATTGCGACCAGCCAGCGTATCTGGACGATCAACGACAACAATATCCACACCGACATTGACGTGTCTGTGATGATTGGCGAGGTCATTGACTGGTGCCGCGAGGAGCGGGACGCGGGCCGCAAATGGACCCCATGGGCCAGCATCACCAAGTCCGGCGCAACGGTCACGGTGGCGTTCGACCTGCGGCCCGGCGAGACGCTGGTCAACCGGGCGGATTTTTACGACGCGCACGGCGGGGCAGCGACCGCGCCCAACTTCGGCTTTGAGGCAGACGGCGGCATCGTGTCGGCGGTCCCCGATCTGGACGGCAACACGGTCGTCGTCACGCTGACCAGCGCATCGGCATCATGGTTCCGGTTCGCCATGCAGCGGCAGGACGTGATGGCCTATGGGGTGCCAGATGGCGCGCTGACCTATAACCAGTCCGCACATCGCACCACGCTGTTCCCGTCCGAAACGCGGGCCAGCCGGTTCTATCCGGGTGAGACGCTGTGGCGGTCCTTGCCGTCGTTCCACGTCCTGTTCGACGGCGATCAGGTCCAGCGTTTGGACGGCACGCCGTTCGAGGTGGCGCCATGATCCGCGACCTACTGACCCCCGAAGCCCATCAAGACGGCTATGTCTGGGCCGCTGTGCTGCTGTCCCACGCCTTTATCGGGGGCGTGGGCGTCATGTTCATGGGCTGGTGGTTCCTCCCGGTCTACATCGCGTTCGAGGTCGTGCAGGCCGTCCGTGCGCGCCGGGCGCTCTACTGGGACTCGGTGCTGGATATCGTCGCCGTCGTTCTCGGCGGTCTGTCCGTCGCAATCGGATCAATATGGGCGGCGCTGGCCGTCCTGAGCATCGCTCTGTTCGGATGGTATGTCAGGAGGGGCAATGGCTGATCGCACAATCGGGTGGCTCGCCCGTAATCACTTGGACAGGTATCGCCCGCTGCTGATGGCGATGCAGATCGGCGCGTTTCTGGTGGGCTGCATTTTCTATGTGCTCATGTCGAATCCCGGGACATTCCGAGAAGATGTCTGGGGCGGTATGGCCTATTCCGTCCCGGCAAAATTCTGGGCGCTGCTGAATATGTCGGCGTCGTCAATGACGGTTGTGGGGCTGGCCAAGCCCGTCCGTTGCCGGCTGGTGATGATCGGGGCAGGCATCAACTGCTGTCAATATGCCGCGCTCGCTTGGTCAGTCGTTTTTTCAGGCGGGGATCCGGTGATCGGTCTCTATGCCGGGATCATTTTCCTGCCACTCAATCTGTGGCTGCTGACCGAGGCCGCGACCTATGACAAGTGACACCCTGAAAGAATTGGTCGCCACCTTCGGCCCGGTTTCGGGCCTTGGGGTCTGGATCCTCTGGAACCTCTGGAAGAACAAGCCGCAATCCGACCCGGCCCGCGACGTGATGAACAGCCTTGACGATCTGGCCGAGGATCTGCGCGAGGTGAAGGGCGACGTGAAGGACGTCAAAGCGTCCAACCAGAAAATGAACCTGCGGCTGACCCGGTTGGAGACGTTGCAAGAGGTGGCGGACCGGACACACCCTCCGCGCTAGTCCCGCCTAACAACCGCCCGCCTTGTCGCGGGCTTTTTTCATGGGAAATCGACATGAAAGACAACTTTGACGCCTGCCTTGCAAAAGTGCTGGCCCACGAAGGGGGATACATCAACCACCCCCAGGACCCCGGCGGGGAAACCAATTACGGAATCAGCAAGCGGTCATATCCCAACGAAGATATCCGGGGAATGACCCGCGCCCGCGCCGCGCAGATCTACCGGCGCGATTACTGGGACGCTGTGCGGGGGGATGATCTGCCTGCCGGGCTGGATCTGGTGGCCTTTGACGCAGCGGTCAACAGCGGGCCGGGCAGGGGGGCCAAGTGGCTGCAACAGGCCGTGGGCGCGTCTGCTGACGGCAAGGTCGGCCCCGCCACTCTGGCCGCTGCCAAAGCCTCCGACGCCAAGACCGCGATCAACCGGGCCTGCGATTACCGCATGGCCTTTCTGCGCGGGCTTGGGACGTGGCCGACCTTCGGCAAAGGCTGGTCCCGCCGTGTCGAGGATGTGCGGGCAACGGCGCTGGCCATGGCCACCACCGCACCGGCCACCACCACGACCGGGGGCGGCTTCCTCGCATCCCTTCTTTCCGCAATCCGCAAGATCCTGAAAGGATAGCCCATGCTGGCACTCATCATCCGCATCGTCTTTTACGCCGTCGCAGGCGCGACCGCATGGACCGGCGCGATTACAATGACCGGGCCGGATAACGCCTGCCTCAACATCCCCGCGCTGGCAGAGGCCATCAGCGGTGGCGTCGGGCTGGCTGCTGGTGGCAGTCTTGGCGTCCTGACCTTTATTTGGTCGCGCATCGCCAAGCGCCGGGGCGGTGTGACGTGATCACCATGGCTGTCGGCGGCATCATCGCGGCGATCGTGGTCCTGCTGGTCCTGAAAGGGGGCTGGCAGAGGCCGGACGAATAAAGCGGGCCGATCTGCACAAGACCCGGCCCGCTGGCTCAGCATCACAATCATCAGCGTCACTCGTTACCCCGCCAGTTTAGCAACTCCCGCGCGACGGGCATAGTTGGCGGTTTCGTCATAGGTAGAGCTGCCTAGGGGTCCTCCGCTTCCCGCCGTGCTTCTTCGATCCGGGCCATCTCGTCGTCTGGACCTTCGTCATTCAGCGCCTCGACCATCCGGCCGCGCCGGGCTTGCTGACGCATCAGTCCTGCGATTTTCCGCTGCGCGGCCGGTGAAGGATCTCCGACGCCAGACAGGCCATGCGCCGCCGCTTCTGCGCCGCTGGCGAAGACAGGAACATCCGGGGCGTAATCCCAGACCTCGGGGGCAAGCCCGCGCCCATGCAGGCGCAGCGCAAGCAACTCGTCGCGGTCATGCGCCATCAGCCAGCCGCCGCACAGGCAACCGTCCTTCTGGTGGCACATGAACAGGCCAAGCGGTTGCTGCCATGTCTCGCGATCATAGGCGGGCAGCTTGGCATATTCTTCTGGGCCCAGATCCCCGAAGGCACGTCATGGCGATAGGGGCACGATCCGCAGGGAACCTTTGGGGGTGCGATCTGTGTCATGCCGTCACCGCTCGAGGCGCTCGACCATGCCTGAGAGGTCCTCATCGTATCCCATCACACGCCCCTCTCGACCGCATCGGCCCGCGCGATGATGGTAGAGCGGATCATGTCTCCGTCCCTACTGCCAGCCGGGAACAGGTCCGCCGCCTCCCTATACGCATCCGCCTGGACGCGGTTCAGGGCTGCGGTGGCGTCGGCGGGGACGCGAATGCGGCCTTGAAACCCGTCATAGAACGGTTCGGCGCTGATCGGCACAACGCCTTTAGGGCTGTTTATCGAATCTTCCAGAGCGCGGCAGATCATCACCACCTTAGCCATCGCCCGATCCTCATAGGCTTTGGCGTCATCCTTGTGCCCTGATCCACCGCAGGCTGGACATGCGTTGTCGCTGTCCTCGATCCATTTGGCCTCGGGGTTGGTGTCGGCAAAGACATGGCCCGCCGCAATCTGCGCAGCACGGGCGGCTTTTGCCTCCGCCAGCGCCTCGTCACGCTCGCGGGTCAGGCGGGCGATTTCGGCTTGTAGCGGCGCAACAGGATCGGGCGGGAAGTCCATCGGGAAACTGACCTCGCGCCCGGGATGATTGCAGCAGTTTGGGCGGATGGTCGCGCCATCATGCGTCCCGCAATTTGGACAGACGTTTTTGGTCTGCATCATTCTTCCCCTTTCAGCTTGTCGTCGCAATGCGGGTGGGTCATGGGCGGGACTCCTCGAACCACTTACGGACACCCGCCGGTGTTTTGTGGACCGCCAAACCAAGGCGCCGACCATTAAGATCATGCGGTGCCCAGAACTCGTTGGTGTATCTCTCCGCCATCCCGATCACCGTATCTCCGTCCATGATGCGTCGGCTGTCGCCAGAGCCTGTGGTTTCAATACGGAGCTTCACCGTTGATGGCATCATTCTTCCCCTTCTGTCGCGGGAGCATCAGCCGCCCTCCTAGCCTGGTGGGCGGCGAGGGCTAACGATGCGTCGTAGAAGTCGGCGGGTTTCAAAGTCCCGCTATACGTTGACCTGTAATCACCATCTGTCCAGATCACGGTTATGGCGCAGGTTGCTTTATCAACGTGTCGGGCGAATGGCCGAACCGCCTCCGCTAGCACGTCCGCGTGAGCCTCTGCGGCGGCAAGCGCGGCCTCGGCAGCTTCGGCACGGTCGCGCAGGGTGTCATTCACATCCCAAAGCCTTTGCACCATTTCAACCCATTTAGGGCCGTGACCGCCTTTTGCTCGCAAGTCTTGAGCATCGTAGCGCAGGGTGGCGGCTTCATCGCTCGGCTGTGGGGCGGGGTGGGCGTAAAGGGGGGTGAAACCTCGCAGCGGCTCATACACAAAATTGCCGCCCCGACTCATCCACGCCACCGGCTCAGCGTCCTGCGCCACGGGGGCGCGGCAGAGGTCGGCGCGTATGTATGCGACCTCATCATCCTTCATCCGTTCATCGGGGCATTCTTCAACCCACGTCAGGTTGTCCATGTCGGCCCAAATCCGCTCCGGCGCGGTCGTGGTGTCGGCGGTCATGTCTTTTCTCCATGCGCCGCTGCCCATGCGCAAAGAGCCACACCGATCACGGCGGCGTCATGCGGGGACAGGTAAAGCCAGAAATTTTCGTCTGGATTGTCCTTCGGCCCCTTGGTTTCGGGATCGTAGGTCTGCGGCAAATCCCTGCGCTGGTAGATCACTTGCAGGCTGTCATCGGCCTCAATGTCGATGGTCCAGAGCGCATCTACGTCCGGCGAATAGTAGGACAGGCTGAAATGCTGCGCACCACCGCCGTCCGCGAAAAACTTGCTCATTGCTTTCTTCATACTCTCTCTCCTGCGGTGATGGGGAACGCAGGCGCATCACCCGGCGTCATGTGCGCGGTCGCAGGCCCGGCGTCTCGGGTGGGGTGGTTTTCCACGCGATCTGCCAACCCATTGATGTTTATTGCGCCGTCCGTTCCCGGTTTTCCATCGCAAGCGTATGATTTGCCGTGATTATTGCGGTCCCTCACTGTCCGCCATTATCTCTCCCGTATATTCTTTAAGTCGTTGATCTACGTCGATAATTCGAAGGCCTGACTTGTTGGACAAAATACATACCCTACATTTCACCTTACAGTGTGCCCTACAGATGATTGTTTGGCCCTAGGCTCAGGACCCATTGATTTCCGACTGGCGGCGTGATTCACGGTTCGAAAAGCGAGCGGTGACCATGTCTGATCTTTTTTGGTTGACGGACGCGCAGATGGCGCGTCTTGAGCCTTTCTTCCCCAAGTCCCACGGCAAGCCTCGCGTCGATGATCGACGCGTGTTAAGCGGGATTATCTTCATCAATCGCAATGGCTTACGGTGGCGCGATGCCCCGGCAGCCTATGGCCCGCACAAGACACTATACAACCGTTGGAAGCGGTGGAGCGACAAGGGCATCTTTGCCCAAATGATGGCGGGTCTGGCGGCCGGGCACGGCGAAGAGAAGACCGTGATGATCGACGCCACTTACCTGAAGGCCCACCGCACCGCGACCAGCATGGGCGTGAAAAAGGGGGGCGTGGGCGCCTGATTGGTCGCACCAAGGGCGGCATGAACACCAAGTTGCACGCCATCTGCGACAGCCAGGGCGCCCCCTCAACCTGTTCGTCACTGCCGGACAGGTCAGCGATTACATCGGCGCGCGGGCATTGCTGAGCAGCCTGCCGGATGTCGATTGGCTGCTCGGGGATCGCGGCTATGACGCCGACTGGTTCAGAGAAGCGTTGAAAGACAAAGGGATACGCGCCTGCATCCCAGGCCGGAAGCAGCGGAAGAAAACCGTCAAGTACGACAAGCGCCGGTACAAACGGCGCAACCGGATCGAGATCATGTTCGGCAGGCTCAAGGATTGGAGGCGTGTGGCGACCCGGTACGACCGTTGCCCCAAGGTATTCTTGTCAGCAATCGCACTTGCTGCCCTCGTCATCTACTGGCTTTGAAACTCAATGAGTCCAGACCCTAGGACATGATTGCTGCAGGTTGTACGGGTTTAGCTTCATGGACGACTGCCCGCTCGCGGGGCGATCGAAGCTAGGGTCGTTCCCTCGGCATCGCCGCCGTTACCTCGGCGCTCCTCAGTATATGGCCGGCGGTCAAACCGCCGCGCCCCCAATCCAACGCAGCCCACCGGGCTTCATGGGCGCGGCGAGCGGCCTTGATCCGATGCGGGTCCGGGGGCGTAAGTATGCCAAGGATTGTCGCAAGTTCGCCGCCGCGGCGGCGACCATCTTCAACGACCTGGCGGCGGACCGGCTCAGCGCGCCGTGGCCGATGGTGCGGCATCCATCAGTGCGTGGACAGCCGCCAATCACGCCGTATCGCGGGTGTAGGAGGTGATGATGCCGCCAAGCTGACGTCGGCAGCGGATTGGGCCGTCACGGGCAGGACGAAAGTCGACCTGAAGCACATTGTTCCCGATGTCCCGGCCTCGATGCGGACGCTCGACATTGTAATGGCGCACCCATGTGCGCAGGATGTAATCGAGCTGCGACCGGCTGAAGCAGACGAAGAAATCCAGGCATTCGCGCTTGATGGTGCCGATGAAGGATTCCGCGAAGGCATTGGCGTTCGGCGCCCGGTGCGGGATCTGGATGACCCGGGCAGCTTCCGACGCCCAGACGGCATCGAAGCTGGCGCTGAACTTGGTGTCGGCGTCGCGGATCAGGAAGCGCGGCGTGATCCCTTGTTCCGCGCACCACATCAGCGTATTGCGGGCCTGCTGCGTCACCCATGCCGCGCCCGGGGCATAGGTCGGGCGCTGCAGAACACGCGGCGGCTGCCGAGATGGATGAAGATCAGCACATAGGCCGTCAGCGGCCCACGGGCGGTCAGCACGGTCTTGGTGAAGAAATTGCAGGCGACCATGCTTTCTATATGCGCCCTGATGAAGGTGGTCCATGGCAGGGCCGGCTTCTTTCGCCGCTTCTCGGGGCTGGGGTGGATGCCCGCCTCATCAAGAATGCGCTTGACCGAATTGGCGCCGGCATAGAGCCCGAGTTTTTTCAGCTCCCCGGCGATCCGCTTGTAACCCCAGAGGAGGTTTTCCGACCCGATGCGGATGACGACATCGCGCAGCTCCTGCGTCAGGCGCGGCCTGCCCACGGGTTTGAAGGGGCGCCCGTTGCGCATCTGGGCAAGCCAGCGCTTGTAGGTCGCGGGCCTAGCCACCTCCATGATCCCGTCGATATCGTGCCCACACTCCTCCCCGATGCGCAGAAGCTCGGCTTTCTCGGCGGGCGACAAGATTATCCTTTGCGCCGGGATGCGGGCCCGCAGAATATGGATCTGGCGCCTCGAGCAGCCGCATCTGCGCGTTGTGCCGCGGCATGAAGAACCGGGCCAGGGAAGACCATAAGGAGGGAGAACGACGAATTCATCTTGCCGGGCCCCAGCACGGCCCTTAAAAATTGCCGTCATGTCAATGCGATGAGGCGTGCCTACATTTTGGCACCCCGCTCAGGAAGACCAAAAGCGCGCGGGACGGACGATGGCCGTCAAGACACCTTGACGCGCCGCTGCAGACAGGTCAGTCGATCTCTCCATGAAGCTATAATAGCCCCGATCATCCGGTTCGCTGTCAGTCGCGACTGAACCAGATGACCATTAAAACCATCATCCGCATCTTATAAAACAATGATTTAGGTGGTGGAGAAGGTTGTCTTTCAGACCCATCCCCTCCGGGGCTTCCGGCCGGGCAAGCTGCAGGAGCTTTTGCCATGACCCCTCATTTCCGCGCGATCGACGTATCGGGCCAGCCCGCGCTTGAACCGGCGGATCAGGCCGCGCCCGTGCTCGACTGGATCCCGATCCGGCAGCTGGTGATCGACGATCGCTATCAGCGCCCGCTGACCCGTGCCGCAATCATCATCTTCTGGATCTGAAATTAATAGGGATGGAACCTAGAACGGAATATCGTCGTCGAAATCCGGTTGCTGCCGCGCGGGGGCGCTGCTTGCAGGGGCGCCGTAGCCGCCGTCGTCATAGCCGCCGCGTGAATCGCCGCCTATCGAGCCGCCACCGCCGCCGCCACGGCTGTCGAGCATGTGCAATTCGCTGCGGAAGGGGCGCAGGGCGACCTCGGTCGAGTAGCGGTCGTTGCCGTTCTGGTCCTGCCATTTGCGCGTTTCCAGCTGGCCTTCGACATAGACCTTGCTGCCCTTGCGCAGATATTGTTCGGCGACGCGCACCAGCGGTTCGGAATAGATCGCGACGGTATGCCATTCGGTGCGCTCGCGGCGTTCGCCGCTGTTGCGGTCCTTCCAGCTTTCCGATGTCGCGATGCGCAGGTTCGCGACCTTGCCGCCACTGGGGAAATTGCGGACCTCGGGGTCCTGACCCAGATTGCCGACCAGAATTACCTTGTTCACGCTGCCTGCCATCTGTCGGTCCTCTGCATCCGATCCAATTCTGGCGTCCCGTGTAGCGCGGGAGGCTTGCCCGTCGCAAGTCCAACCCGGTCGCAAGCCCAACCTGCCGGGTCCGGGCGGGTTCCGCGAGGCGCTGGATCGGCGAAAAACTGCCGATGTAAAAATTGCACCTGAAACGTGATCGTGGCGCCACACGGAAAATGGCTATATTTCGGCGCAAAAAGCAGACCGACGTATAGAGGGCAGTCTTCATGAAACCGAACCGGATCGGAATGTGGCGGGCGACCGCGCGTGCGGGCGTTTTGGCGGCCCTGTCGCTTGCCGTTGCGCTGCCAGCATGGGCGGACGGGCTGCGGCTGTCGGGCGGCGGGTCGAAATCGCGGCAGGCCCAGTTCGAGCGCCAGACCCGGCTGATGGATTCGCGGCTGTCGGGGCAATACCAACGCTCTGCGCGGCTGCGGCCGAACGGGGTTTCAACCTCGAGGGCGGCGCCCGAAATCGCCTCGGGGGCGATCCCGCGATATCGCGGCAATATGCGCAGCCAGTATCTGCCCCATGCCCGTGCCGCCGCGCGCAAACATGGCATCCCCGAAGATCTGTTTCTGCGTCTGGTCCAGCAGGAATCGGGGTGGAATCCGAATGCGCGCTCGCACAAGGGGGCGCATGGTCTGGCGCAGCTGATGCCGGGCACGGCGGCCAAGCTGGGGGTCGATCCGCGCGATCCGGTCCAGAATCTGGACGGCGGCGCGCGTTATCTGCGGCAGATGTATAACACCTTCGGCAGTTGGCGGCTGGCGCTTGCGGCCTATAACGCGGGGCCGGGGGCGGTGGCGAAATACGGCGGCATCCCGCCCTATCGCGAAACGACGAATTACGTCCGCATCATCCACGGCGGTTGAGACAAAAGAAAAGGCGCGGGGACTGGCCCGCGCCTTTTTCATTCGCCCCGCGTCGCCCTAGAAGGACGCGGGGATGATCCGGCTGTATTTCGTCCCCGCAATCGTCGCGCCCGCCATCAGCCCGGACTGGCCAAAGATCATCGCGACCACCGGTTGCTGAGAACTGATCGTATCGGCCCCCATCGCGACCCCGCCGGCGGGCAGGGCGTAATAGGCGCCCGCCTCGGCCACCCAACCGGGATAGCGGCGGAAATTGGCCAGCGATTCCGCGGTCTGGAAAACCAGCACATGGGCATATTGCTGCGCGCCGATCTGAAAGCCGACGCTGGCCTGTGTCGCCGAATAGTAATCGACCGTCGCGTCATTGATGCGCAGCGCGCCCTGACCATAGGCGCCGCCGACGCCAAAGCCCGCTTCGGTCATCAGGGGCATATACAGCACCCCTTTGGCGTTCTGGATCATCGGCGCGACATTGGGATAGGTCTGCAGCAGATAGGTCCTGGTCGCGTTGACGCGCGCATCCAGACGCGCCGCCGCATTCTGCCCGACCGCGTTCGAGCACCCCGCCACCAGCGTCGCAGCAAGCCCGCCGGTCAGCAGGCTCCTGCGAGAGAGGGTATTGATTTCGTTCATTTTCGCCTCGTCCCGAAGTGGCGGTTTCCCCGCCTTTGATGCGGGATGATAGGGCAGTTACCCTTGTTGTGCCAGCACTTCGGCCGCCCAAGGGGCGAAATAGGTCAGCACGCCGTCGCAGCCCGCGCGGCGAAAGGCCAGCAGGCTTTCCAGCACGACATCGCGCGACAGCCAGCCGTTGCGGATCGCCCCTTCCAGCATCGCATATTCGCCGCTGACCTGATAGGCAAAGGTCGGAACGGCAAAGCGGTCGCGGACCATGCGGCACATGTCCAGATAGGGCATGCCGGGTTTGACCATGACCATGTCGGCGCCTTCGGACAGGTCGCGCGCGACGCAGCGCAGGGCCTCGTCCCGGTTCGCGGGGTTGATCTGATAGGTCTTCTTGTCGCCGACCAGCCGACCCGAGGCACCGACCGCATCGCGGAACGGCCCATAGAAGGCGCTGGCGTATTTCGCGGCATAGGACAGGATCGCGACATCGGAAAACCCGTGATCCTCCAGCGCATCGCGGATCGCGCCGATGCGGCCGTCCATCATGTCCGAGGGGCCAAGGATATCGGCGCCCGCCTCGGCCTGAGCCAGCGCCATGCGGACCAGCGCGCCGACAGTTTCGTCGTTCACGATCACGCCGTCGTGGACGAAACCGTCATGGCCGTTGATGTTATAGGGATCCAGCGCGATATCGGTCATTACCGCCAGATCGGGCGCGACCTCTTTGATGGCGCGGATCGCCCGGTTGCCGATGTTTTCGGGATCCCATGCCCGCTCGCAATCTTCGGTTTTCAGGTCGGGGTCGGAATGGGGAAAGATGCAGATCGCCGGAATGCGCAGACGCATCGCGGTTTCCGCCGCGCGCTTCGCCCCGTCCAGCGTCAGCCGTTCCACGCCGGGCATCGAGGGGATTTCGCCCTCGGCCCCCGCGACTTCGGTGACAAAGACCGGCCAGATCAGGTTCGCGGGCGACAGCGTGCTTTCCGCGACCAGCGCCCGCAGGGCAGGGGTGCGGCGCAACCGGCGCATCCGCGTGGCGGGAAAGGGGGCGATGATGGGGCGATCGGTCATGGCATGTCCTTGGCGAAGGGGCGGTCCGGGATGGGTCATGTTCCGGGATGGATCATTCCGGCACCCGGCCGCAATCTGCACCCGTGGTTGCGCCGGAGCAACCCCGGCCCGAAAAGGCCGTTTCGCGGTTCCTCTTTGTGGCGCCTGCGGTTAGGGTGCCGTTCACCTGATTTAATGCAGTGCGGCCGCGTGGGTTTACTGAAAGACATCCTGAGCATTCTGGACAGCCGGTCCTTTGCGACCATCTGGTTCTGGGTCATGCTTGCAACGGTCTGGACGATGGTGGGGCGCAATGTTCTGGGCGTGCCGCCCGATGTCATTCGCCGCGTGCCCCGCGACCCGCAAGGCCCCGACACGCCCGAGGCGCTGGTGCTGCTGGACTGGCTGTCGCTGGTCCTGCCACGGTGGCGGCTTGACCCGCGCGAGGGGGTGTGGCTGCTTGGTCTTTTCGCATTTGTCTGCAGCACGCTGATCTTGCTTGGCTTTGCCTATGGGCTGGAGATGGCGCAGGCGCTGGTGATCCTGCTGTTTCCCGTGGTTCTCAAGATGCTGGGCGGCTTGTGGCTGGCGTCCCGGCTGCAGGTCATTTTGGCTGCGGCACAGGCGCATCGCATCACCCCGAACGAGGCCGCCGCCGCCGCTGCCCGCCTGATGGCCCGCTACCGCACGGTGTTGACCCACTTGCCGCCGCTGTTGTTGCTGACCGGCTTCATGCTGCTGCTGCTCTGGCTGTCGCTGTCGGGCCGCTGGTTGTGAAAAGATGCGCGGCTTCGGCCTGCCCCGGTTGCACTTGACATCCCCTTCTATCCGAATAGGTCAGCCCCATGTCTGCCGCATCGACCACTCCGCCCGAACATTTCACCCTGTCCGGCGCTTCCGAAGGCCTGGACGCTGCCCTGATCGCCCGTGAACTGGCGCGCGGCGCGCCGGTCATCCATATCGCCCGCGACGACCGCCGCATGGCCGCGATGCGCGCGGCGCTGGAATTTTTTGCGCCGCGTGCGGTGGTGCTGGATTTCCCGGCTTGGGATACGATGCCCTACGACCGGATTTCGCCTGCGGGCAGGATCATGGCGGCGCGGATGGCGGTGCTGACGGCGCTGGCCCATGGCGCGATCAAGGGGCCGTTCATCCTGCTGACCACGCTGAACGCGGTGATGCAGCGGGTGCCGCCGCGATCGGCCGTGCGCGATGCGGGTTTTTCAGCGGCGGTCGGCGACCGCATGGACGAAACCGCGCTGCGCGCCTTTCTGGTGCGGATGGGCTTTGTCCAGTCGCCCACCGTGACGGAACCCGGCGATTACGCCGTCCGGGGCGGCATCATCGACATCTATCCGCCCGGCGAAAGCGGGCCGATCCGGCTGGACATGTTCGGCGATGTGCTGGACGGCGCCCGCCGCTTTGACGCCGACACGCAGCGCACCACCGAAAAGCTGGACCGGGTCGAACTGGCCCCCATGTCCGAGGTCATTCTGGAAGACACCGCGATCAGCCGCTTCCGCCAGAATTACCGCGCCGAATTCGGCGGCGGTGGCGCGCAGGATCCGCTGTATGAAAGTGTCAGCGCCGGGCGCAAGATGGCCGGGATGGAACATTGGCTGCCGTGGTTCCACGACGGGCTGGAAAGCCTGTTCGACTATCTGCCCGGCGCCAGCATCGTCACCGACGACCATCTGGAACAGGTCCGCGAGGCGCGCTGGCAGACCGTCACCGAACAGCACGAGGCCGGGGTCGAGGCGCTTGGCCGCAAGGGGACGGGCGACAGCCTGTATCGCCCGGTCCCGCCCTGCAGCCTGTTCCCGGACGAGGCCGAATGGCATCTGTGGCTGTCGCGCTTTCGCCTGCTGCGCCTTGCCGTGCTGCCGCAACCGCCCGGTCCCGGCATTCTGGATACGGGCGGGCGTCCGGGGCGCAATTTCGCGCCCGAACGGCAATCGGAAAATACCAATCTGTTCAAGGCTCTGGCCGACCACATCCATGGGTTGCGCGGCGCGGGCCGGGTGGTTCTGGCCAGTTTCTCGGATGGTGCGCGGGACCGTCTGGCCGGGCTGATCGCCGACGAAGGGGTCGAAGGCGCCGTCCCGATCCGCAGCATCGACGATCTGCCGCAGGGCAAGGGCGCCCTGGGTCTGGCCGTCTGGCCGCTGGAAGAGGGCTTTGTCGCGGATGGCAGCGCGACCGGGGCGCTGGCCGTCGTGTCGGAACAGGATGTTCTGGGTGAAAGGCTGGTGCGCGGGGCGCGCAAGAAACGCCGGGCCGAAAACTTTCTGCGCGACACCACGACGCTGACGCCCGGCGATCTGGTCGTCCATGTCGAACACGGGATTGGACGCTATACCGGGCTGGAAACCGTGCATGCGCTTGGCGTGCCGCATGATTGCGTGGCGCTGGAATATGCGGGCGGCGACCGGCTGTATCTGCCGGTCGAAAACATCGAACTCCTCAGCCGTTACGGCCACGAAGAAGGCTTGCTGGACAAGCTGGGCGGCGGTGCATGGCAGGCGCGCAAGGCCCGGCTGAAGGAACGTATCAGGCAGATCGCCGACCGGCTGATGCGCGTCGCGGCCGAACGCCTGCTGCGTCCCGCGCCGATCCTTGAACCCGAACATCACGAAATGGAAAGCTTTGCCGCGCGCTTTCCCTATACCGAAACCGACGATCAGGCGGCGGCCATCGTCGATGTCGCGGCGGATCTGGCGGCGGGGCGGCCGATGGACCGGCTGGTCGTCGGCGATGTCGGTTTCGGCAAGACCGAGGTCGCGATGCGGGCCGCCTATATCGCCGCCTCGCAGGGGATGCAGGTTGCGGTGATCGCGCCGACGACGCTGCTGGCGCGGCAACATTTCAAGAACTTTGCCGAGCGGTTCCGGGGCACGCCGCTGAACGTCCGTCCGCTGTCGCGTTTCGTATCCGCCCGCGATGCCACGGAAACCCGCAAGGGGCTGGCCGAGGGCACGGTCGATATCGTCATCGGCACCCATGCGGTGCTGGCCAAGCAGGTCCGTTTCAAGCATCTGGGCCTGCTGATCGTCGACGAAGAACAGCATTTCGGCGTGGGCCACAAGGAACGGCTCAAGGAATTGCGCAGCGATATCCATGTGTTGACCCTGACCGCAACGCCGATTCCGCGCACCCTGCAACTGTCGCTGACCGGCGTGCGCGACCTGTCGATCATCGGCACGCCCCCGGTGGACCGGCTGTCGATCCGCACCTATGTCAGCGAATTCGACACCGTGACCATCCGCGAGGCCCTGCTGCGCGAAAAATATCGCGGCGGGCAAAGCTTTCTGGTCGTGCCGCGCCTGTCCGACCTGCCCGATATCGAACATTGGCTGACGGAAAACGTGCCGGAGGTCAGCTATATGGTGGCGCATGGGCAGCTTGCGGCGGGCGATCTGGATGAACGGATGAACGCCTTTTACGACGGTCAGGCCGATGTTCTGCTGGCCACGACCATTGTCGAAAGCGGGCTGGATATTCCCACGGCGAATACGATGGTGGTCTGGCGGTCCGACATGTTCGGCCTGTCGCAGCTTTACCAGATCCGGGGCAGGGTGGGACGGTCCAGGACGCGCGCCTATTGCTATCTGACGACGAAACCGCGCGTGCCGCTGACGCCGCAGGCGATGCGGCGGCTGAAATTTCTGGGCGCCATCGACAGTCTGGGCGCGGGCTTCAACCTTGCGTCTCAGGATCTGGATCTGCGCGGGGCCGGGAACCTGCTGGGCGAGGAACAATCGGGCCATATCAAGGAGGTCGGGTTCGAACTTTACCAGCAGATGCTGGAAGAAACGATTGCCAAGCTGAAATCGGGCGAGATCGAGGGCACGCCCGAAGATGACTGGGCGCCGGTGCTGAACCTTGGCGTGCCGGTGACCATCCCGGAAAGCTATATCCCTGATCTGGACGTCCGGCTTGGCCTGTATCGTCGCCTGTCGCAACTGACCACCAAGGTCGAGCTGGAAGGTTTCGCGGCCGAGCTGATCGACCGTTTCGGTCCGCTGCCGCGCGAGGTGAACACGCTGCTGCTGGTGATCCGCATCAAGGCCATGGCGAAAAAGGCCAATATCGCGAAACTCGATGCGGGACCGAAAGGCGCGACCGTTCAGTTCCATATGGACAAATTCCCGAATCCGGCCGGTCTGGTCGAATATCTGAACGACCAGCGCGGGCAGGCCAAGGTCACCGACAACAAGATTTTCGTCCGCCGCGACTGGAAAAACGACGCGGACAAGATCAAGGGCGCCTTTGCCGTGGCCCGCGATCTGGCCGCCAAGATCCGCGAAGGGCAGGTCAGGAAAAAGGGCTGATTCCGGTCGGGACGGGACGGGGCAAAATGAAAAAGGCGGCCACCGGGGCCAGCCCCTATGGTAAATGTTGATCTGAACAACAGGGCGACGCATGTTGCGTCGCCCTGTTACTCTTGGGATTTACATTCCGAAATCAGGGCTGCGATCGCTATGCTCTCGCAGCTCATCTCCTTCATCCGGCTCAACGTCCGGAACGACATCGTGCAGGATCTGCAAGGCTGCCGCAGGATTTCCCCTTGCTGCCCTGCTCTTCATTTCCAGGAGCGCTCTCCTGTGTCCAAGTCCTTCGGCAATCAGGGAAACAAGCAACTGATTGATCGACACCTTGTCCATCTCTGAAGCTTCTCGCGCCTGCTCCATAAGGTGGTCCGGCATGCGAAGTGCAAATGCATTCATTTCATTCTCCTTTCCAGGTTCAGCTCGTATGCGTAGTCAGGCGCGGTCAGCCACACCAAACCAAACGCCGATACATCTTCGTGTCGGAACACCTTATCCCCTGACACGATTATCCGAGCGCTAGCGGCCATGGCACATTCAACAACATGATCATCCTTCGGATCGTTCAGAAATGGTCTGAACCGAAACCAAGGAGAAACCTCGACAGCCATCTTGCAGAGCGCGTCAAGGATCACATCCACTTGGACATGAGAGATTGAAGGCGGCGCTCCGAGTATTCCGGGCCTTTTCAACACATCCTCATACTCCAGCACCAAGGCGGGAGATAAAGCAAATCGAGTGGCGCCACTCAACATGCTATCCAAAATGAGATAAGATGCCCCTCTCCGAGACCTCAACCCACTCACGATGATATTTGTATCAATCACGATAATGATATTATATATAATATCACATTTGCTATCGTCAAGTCGCCGATCCCAGGGGAACGAGAACAAATCCCTCGGATAGATGAGGCCTTTAGCCAGGCCGATCCTCATCGCGGGCGTTGCCCCATCCCGCCCTCGCAGCATCCAATTGTGGTAGAACCGCAAAATCGTCACCAGCTTCGGAACCATGTCCGGATCGTAGAACCCGTAGGCGTGCCAGATTCTGTGCTGGTTCGATGCGGTGGGCAGTCCCCGCTCGAAGCCGGTCACACGGCGCCGGGCCGAGTTGAACCAAGCGTCAACCGGATGGATCGAGGCCTCGCAGATCAGCCTGGCCAGCCCGTCGACCCCCAGGTGGCCAAGATCCGTTTTCAAGCGCAGTGATTTCCTCGGCTCCGCTTTGGTATGAAAGGGCCATTGGGTTCCGACCGTGGCGAGCATTCGCCGCCGATCTTCAACGCTGACATCCCTGAAACGGGTATCGAGCAGATGCGCGACCAGCGCCTGACGGCGGTTCAGTTCCGGGTGACGCTCCTGGATTAGATCGACGGATGTGCGGTGCTCCCGGTTCAGGGCGTGGAATGCCTCGCCGCCGAGTCTGGCCATGGTGCTGCGCTCGTCGTTGGTCATGCCCTTCTGGAAAGATACCTCGGTGATGTGTGCCCCGCCCGACCGGCGTTGTTGCAGAACTCTCTTCTCTGAGGGGTTCCCATCGTGAATCCAGTGGGCTACGCCCCTGGGATGAGTAATCCTGAGCGCAGCCGCTACCGCAGGACGAACTGGACATCCTGCAAGGATGCCTTGAGGCGTCGGGGGTCGTTGCCGATCTGGCTGGACAAGGACATGGTGTGGCTGGCGCCCAGGGCTGGTCGTAATGGTCGGCCGCCGGTGTTCTCCGATGCCGCGATCCAGTTCTGCCTGATGGTGAAGGTCCTGTTCGGGCTTCCGCTTCGGCAAACAACCGGGATGGTGGCGAGCATCCTGTCGATGGCCGGGCTCGACTGGCCGGTTCCGGATTTTTCGACCCTGAGCCGCAGGCAGAGGAGCATCGAAGTGCAGATATCGAGCCGCCGTGCACCGGGGCCGCTGAACCTGCTGGTGGACAGCACGGGGATCAGGTTCCCCGGCGACGGGGAATGGCTGGCGCGCAAGCATGGCACCCGCCGCCGACGCCAGTATCGCAAGGTCCATCTGGCGATGGCCCCTGTCACCGGTGACATCCGGGCGGTGGAATTCACCTCCAGCGACAAGGGCGACAAAGGCCCGGTAGGCGGAGGGCATGAGGATCATGCTGATACCGAGTTCTGGCAGCCCGGATTATTACACGCATCGCCGCATCGCGGCCGGCGATTGACCCGCATCGTTCTTGCGCAACGGCCCGGTTGGATTTAAGGATGTTGTGCGAGCCGCAGACCGGACAGGTGAAAGTTCTGTCCGATCCTGATCCAGTCACATGCCCATGATGTGGATCACCGCTAGATCGACCGACAGCGGCATGTGGGTTGGGCGGTATCCCGTAGCGGATGCAGTGAGGGTTTCGACAGAAGTTGACGGAAAACCCGGCAACCAAAACCGGAAGCCGGCGCTTCTGTGTCGAAGATTTCTTCGAGATAAGATTGCCCGGACCGACTCCTGGAAATTGCTGTGTAGCAAAAGAAATGAGCCGCCCAGATGGGGGCGGCTCATTGGTTTGTCAACATTTACCGTAGGGGCTGGGCCACCGGGGCCGCCTTTTGCTTTCCGAAACCTTGCCGCCTTAATCCGCGATCAGCAGCGGAGGTTTGTTCTTCGTCAGTTTCGGCGCATCGGGGCCGGTGATGTCAAAGGCGATCTTGCCATCTTCCAGCCGGACCTTCACCAACCCGCCCTTGGTCAGGCGTCCGAACAGCAGCTCTTCGGCCAGAGGCTTCTTGATGTTTTCCTGAATCACGCGGCCAAGCGGGCGGGCGCCCATCTTGTCGTCATAACCTTTTTCGGCCAGCCAGTTCGCGGCTTCGGGCGTCAGTTCGATATGCACGCCGCGGTCCATAAGCTGCGCTTCCAACTGCAGGATGAACTTGTCCACGACCTGAACGATGACCTCGCGCGACAGCGGCGCAAAGGAAATGATCGCGTCCAGC
>NZ_JARJHL010000015.1 GCF_029309835.1 Paracoccus sp. DMF-8
GTCGCCGTTCAGTTACGTAGTACTAGGTTAAGAACGACTATACTCGTGTGACAGCACCTAAGACGCCGGGGACCGAGGATCGCGCCGTGGCCGTCCATGACGATCTCGCCCCGCGCGGTCAGATCGACGACGCCTTTCAGCCAGTCGGTATTGGGCAGCAGGCCGATCTGGACGAAAATCCCCTGCACCTCCAGATCATGCGCCTGATCGGCGGCACGGTCGCGCCAGGCAAGGCCGGTGACGCGGGCGCCGTCGCCCTTGACCTCGGTGGTCAGCGCATTGGTGATGACGGCGACATTCGGCAGGCTGCGCAGTTTGCGCTGCAACACGTCATCGGCGCGCAGCACCTTGTCATATTCGATCAGCGTGACATGGCTGACGATGCCGGCCAGATCAATCGCCGCCTCGACCCCCGAATTGCCGCCGCCGATCACCGCGACCGATTTGCCCTTGAACAGCGGGCCGTCGCAATGCGGGCAATAGGTCACGCCCTTGTTGCGGTATTCCTGTTCGCCGGGCACCCCCATCGACCGCCAGCGCGCCCCGGTCGACAGGATCACGCTGCGCGCCGACAGGGTGGCGCCGCTTTCCAGCCCGATCTGCACCAGATCGCCCGACAGGCTCAGCGATTTGGCGGTTTGCAGGGTCATGATGTCCACGTCATATTCGCGGATGTGGTTTTCCAGCGCCTGCGCCAGTTTCGGCCCTTCGGTATGGGGGACGGAAATCAGGTTTTCGATGGACATGGTGTCCAGCACCTGCCCGCCAAGTCGTTCGGCGACGATGCCGGTGCGGATGCCCTTGCGCGCGGCATAGATCGCGGCGGCTGCACCGGCAGGCCCGCCGCCGACGACCAGCACGTCATAGGTTTCCCGCGCCGCCAGCTTTTCGGCGTCGCGCGCGGCGGCGCCGGTGTCGATCTTCGACAGGATTTCTTCCAGCGCCATGCGGCCCTGACCGAACACCTTGCCGTTCAGATAGATCGTCGGCACGGCCATGACCTGCCGCTTTTCGACCTCTTGCTGGAAATCGGAACCGTCGATGGCGACATGCCGGATGCGCGGGTTCAGCACCGCCATCAGGTTCAGCGCCTGCACCACGTCGGGGCAGTTCTGGCAGGATTGCGAGAAATAGGTTTCAAAGGTGAAATCGCCGGGCAGGTTGGCGATCTGGTCCAGAATCTCGCGTTCCGCCTTGGGCGGGTGGCCGCCGACCTGCAGCAGCGCCAGCACCAGCGATGTGAATTCATGCCCCATCGGCAGGCCCGCAAAGCTCAGCGAGATATCATGGCCGGGGCTGGTCAGCGAAAATGACGGGCGGCGGTCGTCCTGCCCGTCAAGGCTGACGGATACCTTGTCCGACAGTTCCGCGATTTCATGCAGCAAGCCCACCATCTCGGCCGATTTCGCCGATGCGCTGGTCGAGGCGATCGGCACGACCGGCCGCGTCAGCCGTTCCAGATAGGCACGCAACTGGGTTTTGAGATTGGCGTCAAGCATGGGAAATCCTCGGGCGAATAAGGGGCGGATGGACGCCCCGCGCCGGTGGCGCGGGACGGGTTCAGGGCCGCAGACAAGCGGAAACCGGAAATCGTGAACTGCGGCCCATGAAGTCAGGACGATGACGTCACGGTGCGGCGATCAGATCTTGCCGACCAGCTCCAGCCGAGGGGCCAGCGTCTGTTCGCCTTCCTGCCATTTGGCGGGGCAGACTTCGCCCGGATGGGCGCGGACATATTGCGCGGCCTTGATCTTGCGGACCAGATCGGTGGCGTCGCGGCCAATGCCTTCGGCGGTGATTTCCATCGCCTGAATGATGCCGTCCGGGTCGACGATAAAGGTGGCGCGGTCGGCCAGACCTTCTTCTTCGCGCATCGCGTCGAAGTTGCGGGTGATGATGCCCACCGGGTCGCCGATCATCGCATGTTGAATCTTGCCGATGGTGTCCGAGCTGTCATGCCAGGCCTTGTGGGTGAAATGGGTGTCGGTCGAAACCGAAAACACCTCGACGCCCAGTTTCTGCAACTCGTCGTAATGGTCGGCGACGTCGCCCAGTTCGGTCGGGCAGACAAAGGTGAAGTCGGCCGGATAGAAAGAACACCGCCCATTTGCCCGCGATATCGGCGTCCGAGACATTGATGAACTTGCCCTGCTTGAAGGCGGTGGCGGTAAAGGGTTTGATCCGGGTGTTGATAAGGGCCATGTGAACACCTGTCTGCTTGAAACGGTCGGGGCGGGGAATCGCCCGTATCCTCTGCGTTGCAGCATAGCGGTTGCGCGGCTTGGGGTGAAATAGATCGGGCGGCAGATTTCGATAGGTTTTGGCTATTGATAATTCCGCGGGTAATTTGCCCTGCCGTTGCCCGGTTCTGCCGTGATTTGATATTCGTATTATAATTCAGTGCGTTGATCTGGTTTCGCGCCAAAGCGCCGGGCCAGAAAGGCGGCAATCGCTGCTTCGCCCATGGCGCAGGATTCCCGTAGCCGCTGGCGGTCGGGCTGCGACAAATCGTCCAGTCGGGACGGGCGCTTTTGCGGCAGCGCGGCGGCCCGGTCCAGCCAGTCGTCCGGCGCCTCTCCCGCCAGAAACCTGCCCACGGCCCGCAACTGGCGGCGGGGGTCCGCGACCAGCGATTCATAGGACAGATGGGCCAGATCGCCGGGCGGAATCGCCGCCATCGCCTGCGTGCCGCGCTGCATCATCGCCGACCAGAAGGCGCCGACATCGGCCGGATCCGGGCGCGTGTCCAGAATCCGCGTGACCGGAAAGATCCGGCCCGAAGCCTGCAGCGCCCGCCAGATCCGCCCCCGCCCGTAATGGCTGCCGGGTGCCATCAGGTCGATGCCAAGCGGGCGCAGGCGTTTCCACATCCAGACGGCGATGCGGGTCGCGGGGTAATCGGCCATCGACAGCACCGTATCCGGCCCGTTGCGGGTCAGCAGCAGGTGGCGCGCGCCGGGAAACAGGCGCAGCAGCGTGCGGGTCGCGATGATCGAGCCGCCCGATCTTTCGACCCAGACCCTGCGGCCCTGCTGCCGGGCCAGCGCCGAAAACAGGTCGCGATAATGCGCCCCCGCATCCTGACGCGGCGCGGCCAGCGCGCGCGATTGCAGCCAGTGAAACAGCGCGTCGGGATCGTCGGACAGATGGGGCAGGGCGATTTGCAGGATCGGCGGGCAGAACCACGGGTCAAACTGCGCCGGCCCCGCGCGCCCATACAGGAATTCGCGCGGCGCCCGGTCCGGGTTGGCGATGGCCGATGCAAAGCGCGTCGGCCGTGCCAGCCCGTGCCAGAACCGCCCTGCGCCGATCCGGCCTTGTGGAAAGGCGTTCGGGCCTGCGGTCGAAAACACCTCTGACAGGCTGAGGATGGCGGGGTGCAGGCGCAGGATATCCGACAGCAGCGTCGATCCGCAGCGGGCCGATCCCAGAACGAAACCGCCGTGAAGGGAATTGGCGCGCATCAGGTGCGGAACCGGGCCAGCATCATGTCCAGAATCGCCTCGGTCACATGGTTCAGGGGTTGCGGCGTCACCAGATCCAGCCGCCGCCCCAGATCCAGCGAGATCGCGCCATGGACCGCCAGATAAAGCTGTTCGGCCTGCGCCCAGGCCCGCGCGTCGTCGGTTTCCCCGGTCACTTCGCGCAGCATGTCGCGCAACTGGCCCAGCAGGAACCGGACAGAGGCCGTATACCAGTCGGGAAAGCTTTCGCGCTTGCGCGTGCCGCCGAACAGCGCCGCCCACAGCGCCGGATTGCGCTGCATGAAGGCGATATAGCGGCGCAAAAGTTCCTTGAGCCGGACATCGGGCGGGGCGCTTTCGGGCAGGTCGACAAAGATCAGCCGCAGGTCGGTCAGGGTGCGGCGGTTCACCTCGATCAGCAGGTCCGACATGGATTCAAAGACGTTGTAGATCGACGCCGCCGTATAGCCGACGCGCTTGGCAATGGCGCGCGCGGTCAGCGCATCGACGCCCTCGTCGCGCAGGATATCCTGTGCGGCGTCAAGGATGGCCTGTCGCAATTCCTCGCGGGGCAGGCGTTGGGGGCGGGCCATGTCGATCCTTTCTGAACAATGTTCAAAAATTCGCTTGACGGAAACGGAAAGGCAAGGCAAATTTTGTTGAACAGTGTTCAATAATGGTGAACCCGATGCTTTCCAAGGCCATGACGACGAATCGGCCAGCCGGGATGCGAATTCTGGGGACAGGGAAATACCTGCCTGTTCAAAGGGTTGGGTCGGATGAAATCGACGGGCGGCTTGGCTGGCCGCGCGGGACCACCGAAAACCGCTATGGTCTGGCGGCGCGTCATGTCGCAGGCGATGGCGAGACCAGTTCCATGATGGCGGCTCAGGCCGCGCGCATGGCGCTGGACAATGCCGGGCTGGACGCCCGCGACCTCGATCTGATCCTTGGCGGCTGCGGCGTGATGGAACAGGCGATCCCGTCAACCGCGACGCTGGTGCAGGCGCGGCTTGGTCTGGGGGACACGGGCATTCCCGCCTATGACGTGAATGCGACCTGCCTGAGCTTTGTTCAGGCGCTGGATCTGGCCGCGATGAAGATCCGCTGCGGGCAGGCGCGGCATGTGCTGGTCTTCGCGGCCGATATCGCCTCGGTCGGGCTGGATTGGGCGGAACCCGATACGGCGGCGATCTTTGGCGATGGCGCGGCGGCGGTGGTGCTGGGCGCCGATGGCGACGGCCCGCTGGCCGCGCGGTTCGAAACCTATGGCGCGGCGCGCGATGCCTGCGTGCTGGAAGGTGGCGGCACCCGGATCACGGCGGCCGTGGACCCCGAGGCCGCGATCCGCGCATCCTATTTCCGCATGGACGGGCAGGCGGCCTTTCGCGCCGCCGCCCGCCATCTGCCGCGCTTTCTGAAACGCCTGCTTGGCGATGCCGGGGCCAGCCTGTCGGATCTGGCCTGTATCGTGCCCCATCAGGCCAGCGGGCTGGCGCTGGAACATGGGCTTGCGCGGCTTGGCCTGCCGGTGCAGCGCGTCATCAAGACCTTCGCGCTATGGCAACCAGATCGCCGCATCCATCCCGACGGCGCTGCATACCGCGGTCGAGGAAGGCCGGATCCAGCGTGGCGATCTGGTCTTGCTGCTTGGCACATCCGCCGGGGTGTCGATCGGCGGCATGGTGGTGCGTTACTGATGGGCCGGGTTCTGGTCACAGGGGCAACCGGATGCCTTGGCGGCGCGCTGGTCCGCGCCTTGCTGGATCGTGGCGACAGCGTCATCGCGCAGGGCCGCGACCTGCGGGCCGGGGCCGCGCTTGGCCCATGCCGGGGCGCAGTTCCTGCCGCTGGACCTGTGCGATCCCGCGCCGCTGACCCCGCATCTGGCCGGGGTCGAGACGATCCACCATTGCGCTGCCCTGTCATCGGCATGGGGCCGGCCCGAGGATTTTCAGGCGATCAACGTCACCGCCACCCGTCGCCTGCTGATCGCCGCGCGCAGATCGGGGGTGCGGCGGTTCATCTTGCCTCGTCCCCGCAGCATTTACGTGGATGGCAGTGACCGGCTGAACCTGACCGAGGACGCGGCCCTGCCCACTCCGCTTCGCCAGCGATTACGCGCACCAAACACGCAGCCGAGGCGGCTGGTGCTGGCAGCCGACGGGCATGGGCTGCGCACCGCCGCGCTGCGGCCCCGTGCGATCTATGGCGCGGGGGACCGCGCGCTGCTGCCCTGGCTGGAAACCGCGATCCGGCGCGGCACCGTGCCGCTGATCGGCGGCGGGCGCAGCCTGATCGACGTCACCCATGTCAGCGATGCGGCCCATGCCATGCTGCTGGCGGCCGAGCGCGCGGATGCGGCGGGGGCCGGGCCTTCAACATCACCTCGGGGCGGGCCTATCCGTTCACCGAATTGCTGGATGCCGCCTGCGCGATCTATGACGCGCAGTGCTCGCCGCCGCGTGCTGCCCTATGGGCGTGGCGATGGCGCTGGCGGCGATGCTGGAAACGGCGCACCGGCGTGTTTCGCCCCGATATCGAACCCATTCTGGACGCGTCAGGCGGTCGCCTCTCTGGGCCGCAGCCTGACGCTGGACATCTCGGCCGCGCGGAAGGTTTGGGGTTCCTTCCACGGGTCGAGCTGGCGCAGGGGATCCGCGACTATGCCTGAGTTGCATCCCCTGCGCATCGGCCATTGCCGCGGCCCCGAATCCCTCACCCGGCGCGGCGGGCGCTGGCGCATCGCGACATTCCCGGCGGGCGCCGGCCTGATCCGCCACTGGCAGGGTGATGTGCTGTTCGATACGGGCTATGGCAGCGCCTTCTGGCGCGCGACGGCCCGCCTGCCGGAACGGCTGTATCGCTGGACGACGCCCGCGACGCTGTGCATGGGCGAACGCCTGCCCGAACAGTTGCGCCACATGGGCGCCCGGCCCGCGCTGGTCATCCTGTCGCATCTGCATGCCGATCACGTCGCGGGCCTGTTCGACATCCCCGACGTCCCGGTCCTGACATCGCGCGCGGCATTCGCGGCGCTGGAGCGGGGCGAGCGGCTGGCGACGCTGAAGGCCGGGGTGCCTGAGCCCCTGCGCCGCCGCCTGCGCGCCCTGTCCCCGCGCTTTGTCGAGGATTGCCCGCAGGTCGCCCCACCCCCCGGTTTCGCGGGTTTCGGCCCGGTCCATGACCTGCTGAACGATGGCCAGCTGCTGGCCGTGCCGCTGCCCGGACATGGCGCGGGGCAGTTCGGTCTTTACCTGCCCGACACGCCCGCAGGGCCGCAATTCCTGATCGCAGATGCCGCATGGAGCCGCGCCGCCCTGCGCGACGACGCCCCGCCGCCCGATCTGACCCTGAATCGCCCGGGGGATCGCGCGGCCTATCTGCAGACCTTCGCCCGCCTGCGCCGCCTGATGGCGGATCGCCCCGATATCACGCTGTGGCCGTCCCATTGCGACGAAGCCTTTCCCGCCCGCGACCCGGCCCGCGCCGTGGAACCGGCGACGCTGTCACAGCCCCCGCATTCCCAAACGGCCGGTTCCGGCCCGGTCGGGAATATGCGGCAGCAGGCCGGATGGCCGTCTGCCGCACCTGCTGCCCCTGTCCTTTCCCAGTTCCCTGTTTCCCATTCCACTGTTTCCCGGTTCGATGTTCACCCGTTCCCTTCCGTTGGGGCAGTTCTGGACGGGGCCCCTGCACAGGGGGCCCTGGCTTTCCCGCATCGCGGCGATCCTGGGCGCGATCCGGCAGCACTGGCCGCCGCTTTCGAAACCCTTTCATCAAGGTGATGCCGTGACGCCCCTTTCCGCTTTCTGGCAGGCCCGCTATGGCCGAGGCTTCCCCACCCGCGACGCGGTCGCCGCCCATCAGGCGCGGGGCTGGACCGCCTGCGCCGCCAGATCATGCCGCAATCGCCCTTTTACGCCGCATATGCCGACCGTCCCGTCGGGGAATGGCCGTTGATGAACAAGGCGCGGCTGATGCACCATTTCAGCGAAATCAATACCCGCAACCTGCCCCGCGACACCGCCCTTGCCGTCGCTCTGCAGGCCGAGGAAAGCCGCGATTTCACCCCCTGCTGGGCGAGCTGGCCGTGGGGCTTTCGACCGGCACATCGGGCCAGCGCGGGCTGTTTCTGACCAACAGGCGCGAGCGCGCGCTTGGGCTGCCACCATGCTGGGGCGGTTCTGGCCCGGCCCGCTGCTGTCGCGCCAGCGCATCGGTTTTTTCCTGCGCGCCAACAATGCGCTGTATGAAAGCCTTGGCAACCCGTTGATGCGGTTTGAATTTTACGACCTGCTGCAGCCGCTGGAAGATCACCTGCCCGCTCTCTGCCAATCAGGATCCGACCGTGCTGATCGCACCCGCCCAGATCCTGTGCAAACTGGCCGAGGCGCATCTGGCCCGCGTCCTGACCCTGCGCCCGCAGCGCGTGATTTCCGTGGCCGAAGTGCTGTCGCCCGAAGACGCCGCCCTGATCGCCCGCGCCTTTGGCCGCGCCCCCGATCAGGTCTATCAATGCACCGAAGGGGTGCTTGGCCAGACCTGCCGCGCCGGAAACCTGCATCTGAACGAAGCATTCGTCCATTTCGACCGCGATGTGATCGACGCGGCGACCGGCGCCTCTTGCCCGATCATCACCGATTTCACCCGCGAGACCCTGCCGATCCTGCGCTATCGGCTGGATGACGTGCTGATCCCCGACCCCGAGCCTTGCCCCTGCGGCTGCGCCAGCCAGCGCCTGAAACGGATCGAGGGGCGGGCCGATGATATCCTGTGGTGGGCCGCATCGAATGGGGCGCGGCGGATGATCCCGTCCGATGCGATCCGCCAGGCGATTGCCGTTCTCAGCGTGCCGGTGCGCGACTATCGCGCGATTCCAGGCGGATGGCGCGCTGACGATCTGGCTGGACACCGACGCCATCGGCGCGGCCGAATCCGGCCTGCGCGCCGGGCTGACGCAGCTTGCCGCCCGCTTTGGCGCGCGCCCGCCGGTTATCCATATCCGTCGCGGCCTGCCCGCCGATCCCGGCGCCAAGCGCCGCCGCGTCATCAACATCCCCGACAGCGCCCCCGCCCTGCAAACCGCCTGACGCTTGCCTTTGATCGCCCGGTTTGGCTAAGGGCGTGCGGGAGCAAAGGGGGTCAGGGGGCGCGGATGAGCACTCAGACACCGGCAACGCGGGCGCTGACGCAGGCGAAAATCGCCTTTCGCGTGATCGAATATGATTATGCGGCGGGAACGGGCGCCATCGGCCTGCAGGCCGCGCAGGCGATTGGTGCCGATCCCGCGCGGGTGTTCAAGACGCTGATGGTCGACATCGACGGCAAGCCGGGCTGCGCCGTCATCCCCTCGGACCGGACGCTGTCGATGAAGCGCGCGGCGGCGGCCTTTGGCGGCAAATCCGCGCAGATGATGCCCCCCGACGGGGCCGAGCGCCTGACCGGCTACCACACTGGCGGCATCAGCCCCTTTGGCCAGAAACGCGCCGTGCCGGTGGTTTTCGACGACAGTATCCGGGCGTTTGAACAGGTCGTTCTGAATGGCGGCAAGCGCGGGATGATGGTCGAGCTGGCGGTGTCGGACGCGGTGGCGGCGGCCCGCGTCCTGCCGCTGATCAGCGCGGTCCCGGGCCTGTCAGGCCGCATATGATGATGATTCAGGATCCGGGGCGGCTTAATCCGGGGAAAGCGCGGGCTAAGGCACCAATAGTTGCTGCAGGAAACCCTCGACCGCGGCATTGCCGGCAACAAGGAATCTCGGATATTTCCCCTGTTCCTCGGGCCCTATGTTGCGCAACAACTGGTCGCCTTGATAAAGGCTTGCGCCGACCTGTTGGACCAGCAGATCAAGATCCGCATCGGTGACGGCAAGCTGTCCGATCACCGGCCAGATCTTTCTTTCGTGACGTTTTTCTTGTCGCAATAAATGACGGTCGCGGATTGCCCCATGACCGTAAACCGCTGATATGGCCCGTCATTGATCCGCACATCCGCAACGCTGTCAAAGACACCCGGCAAGACGACCATGCCCATGACATCCCTGGATCTGTTCGAGAGCCAGATCACCTTGCAGGCAAATATCCGGCTTGCGGCCGGGATAGCGATCACGGCGCCGGATTGGATTTGGCCGGTTGTCATCATCCTTCAACACATTTTTGCAGATCGGAAAAGGCCAGCACTTTGCGATCAGCGCGATAAAACGCCCTCTGGCAGCTTTTCGAAACCGGCCAGTGAAGCAGGGTCCAGCGCGACGATCCGTCCGTCATCGTGAAGACCACAAGGGTAAAGGCCGCAAATATAGATCTGAAACAGCCGTTCCAGAAAGGGCTCTCCGCTCTCGCCTTTGACGAAGCGTCCAAGCGAAACATATTGTAGATTCTCAAGAATTGAGTAGGCGACCGTAGCCCAGAATTCCTCGAAAGGCGTGATCGTCTTGCGAATCTTTTTCTTGTTCAGCGCGCGCTGAAACTCGCCCCGGCTGGTCCAAACCGCATCTGCTTCGGGCTCAATGATCGCGCGCCCCTGCTGGCCCTCTTCAGTTGCGTAGAAGTCATATACCCCCCCTTCGATCGCATCCGCCCAGACACCGTATCCTTCAGGCAGATCCTGCGAATTTTCCAAAACCATTGCGCGATCAAGATCACTTGTAACCTCGACATCTGCGGGCAACAAACACCGTCCCTCCCCCGACAGGAGCCGCGCGCTGGCAAAAAAACCGACGGGTTCAAGAATGTGTTGTAGTTGATCGCTCAAAATCCTGCGCCCCTTAGAATATTGTCCCAATAGGCCTGCGCGCGGGCCGTTCCCGTGCGCGTCCCGCCGGGCGTCTGTGAGCCGATCCAGTCTGAGCTGTGGATCGGAACGCCATTCATCATCTTTCTCTTCATGACGTTTTTCTTGTCGCAATAAATGGCGGTCGCGGACTGTCCCATGACCGTCAACCTCTGATATGCCCGTCATTGACCTGCACATCCTCAGCGCTTTCAAAGACACCGGGTAAGACGACCATACCCATGACATCCCTGAATCTGTCCGACAGCCCAATGACCTTGCAGGGAAAAAATCATTCCAGATATGGGAACGGTTATTACGGTGCCGGAATCAACTTCTGCCATGGCTCTCACATACATCGGCAGGATAGAGGGATGATCGCCCTAATCCGCGACGACATCACGCCAAAATGTCAGATAGGCTTCGATATTTTCATAACGAACGATTTCTGACCCCGCATCCAGAACAAAATAGCTGCGGGGTTCAGGGAATACAAAGTAGGCTCTTTGAAAAATAGACGGCAGATAATCATAGGCGAAAAGCACAGAATTGTTCTTTTTCGCTGGTTCGAACAGCAGAAGGCCCTTGTCAAAGTCGCTGCACAGCAGTTCCGATATATTGGGGTTTTTCAAAAGATCGGGCATTTCGGCGGCGGATAGCCAGACCTGTTCGACGCTGCACAGGCTCGAGGGTGAACCGAATTGATAGAACTCTTGAATATCTTCGGGCGCTTCGATCCAGGTCGAGCCGTCGGCACATAGCAGCCGCTCGACCGGTCCGGCGGACTTGCCCGGCTTTGCGCTTTGCGATTCTGCGTCGCAATACAGGGCATTCAGCGTTTGGATTTCTGCCAGCAGGTCCGTAATGCTCATATCAGCTTTCCTTTCCAGACATCAAAACCACGTTACGCCGGTATAACTGGTTCCCGGATCGACGCCCTGCGTCAAGCCGCCGATATAGCTGTTGACATCACGATCAAGCGGCACCCGGCATCGCCGGGATCCGCCAGCCCACCCCATGCGGTATCGGGCAAATGCCCCGGCGCAAGATCGGTCATACCGCGTTCGTCCAACCACCGCCGTGCCCGCGACCGGAATCGGTTCGCATCCCTCGTCAATTGTGGCGTCATCCTCTGCCGGGTAAAGCCATTCGGAGAAGCCTGTGCCTGTTCATTCCATAGCTGCACGAAGGCGTCGAATTCATCTGCCTTTGCCGGATCATAAGCGGGGTCATTTGGATCCGCGAATTTGTTGCGTAAATTCAGCGTGCCATTGTCATCGACATAGGCGCAGGCCGATAGTCCCAGAGGGTCGATATAGCCGTTGGGATTGGCGACATAGGCCTGCGGGCGCACCCCCCCCAGCAGTCTCAGCGGGTCGCTTGACAGGTATTGTGCCGCATCCGGATCGTAATAGCGGTGGTTGTTGTAATGTAGTCCGCTTTCCGCATCATACCATTGACCCTGAAAGCGGATCGGGCATGATCCGGGGGCGCTGTCGGTGTTGGCGGCGTATTTGCGGGTCGCGGCCTTCTGGTCATCGCCCCACAGGTCCAGATCCTGACGCCAGATAACGGCGGCACCATCCTGGGTTACCAGTTCCCGCGGCGTGCCGATATGATCGTTGACGACATAATTCAACTCGCCCGAGGCATTTTGTGCCAGCGGGGCATGCGAGCCTGTCTCATACACCCATGAGGTTGCCATATCCCAGTTCGCGGTGCCGTCGGCGGCGATCACCGATTCGGCCACGATCCGGCGGCCCTCCCATTGATATGCCTTGCCGTCCGGGACGGTATGGCCGTCATCCGGGGATTTGTTCCCGGCATCGCCGCTGACGATACGAAGGCTTTGGATCCGTCGCCCGACCGCATCATAGACATAGCGCCAGACCTCGCCTTCGGGCGTTTCCAGGCGGGCAAGCTGGCCCCGGGCGTTCCAGCCCATGCGCCAGACGCGCGGGCGGAAGCCGGGTTCCTCGACGCGTTTTTCGATGACGCGACCGGCGTTGTCGTAGCGGTAATGGACCTTGTCCGCGCTGGCGGACGCGGCCGGCGTCCTGCACGACCTTTCGCGCCATGCCGGTGGCGATTTCGGTCAGGTTCTGGTTCGGGTCATAGCCGAAGCGGCTGAGCACCGGGTTTCCGCCCCGGCGGTCGAGCCTTTGGACGCCGACCACTTGCCCGCGCTGGTCGTAATCGAAACGCTTTTCGCCGGTGATCCGGTCGTTGACCGCAATCGCGCGATGGGCGCGGTCCCACAGATAGGTGCGATGGGCCAGCGCGCCCGCGCGGGTGATATGTTCGTTGCGGTGATCGCCGGTCAGGGCGCAAAAGCGGACCTCCTCGGGCAGGGCCGACAGGGGGCCCGCGATCTGTTCGACCAGCAGGCCGACATTGTTATAGCCCTGGGTCAGCGCGAAACCGGCATCCGAGCTCGCGCATGGTTTCCAGCCCGCGCGGGTCATAGGCAAAGCGCAGCGGAGCGTGGTCGCCGATGCGCAACTCCGCCAACTGGCCCGCGGCGTTGTAGCTGGCGGCAAGCGGCAGGACATCGCCGGTCCGGGCCACGCGGCCGACGCCATCGGCGGCATATTCGGAACGGATCTCGCGGCCGTTCTGCTTTTCGCTGATGACGCGGCCCATGATGTCATAGGCGTATTCGACCAGGCTTTCGGCGCTTTCGGCGCGGATGATCCGACCGGCGGCATCATAGGCAAAGCGGGTGCGCGACAGTTCCGCGCCACGGCGATAGCGCACCTCGGTCAACTGGCCAAGTGCGTCGCGGCTGTAGTCGCGCAGGGTGCCGTCGGGGGCCTGGCTGCGGATCAGCCGCCCGGCAATATCGTAGTCATAGGTGGTGACCAGACCGGAATAATCCCGTTCAGCCACGATGCGGCCGCAGGGGTCATAGGTCAGCTCGTAGCGTTCGCCCTTCTGGTTGATGACGGCGGTCAGGCGGGTCAGCGCGTCATGTTCAAAGCGCAGCTCATGGCCCTGTTCATCGGTCATGCCGGTGAACAGGTCAAAGGCGCCAAAGTGATAGCGCCGCGTTGCGCCAAGGCCGTTGGTCGCGGCGATCATCAGCCCTTCGCTGTCATATTCGGCGGTGGTGGTGCTGCCATCGGCCAGCCGGACGGCGCGCATGTTGCCGCGCGGGTTCAGGGCGTCGCGGGTATAGTCCCACCGCGTTTCCGCCCTGATTTCGTCGGTCATGCGGATCAGGCGGCCTTCGCCGTCGAATTGCATCTGCTGTTCGAAACCGGCGACGGTGCGCAGCATCCGGGGGCGGTTCAGCAGGTCGTAATAATAACGCTCCTGCCGGTTGCCGGGGTAATCGACGCGCAGCACCTGACCGTTTCCGGCGCGGCGATAGCGGGTGAAATTGCCATCCGGCTGTTCGACCGAGGCAAGGCTGCCCCTGTCGTCATAGCGAAAGACATGGGTCGCGCCCGTGACATCGGTATGGGACCGGATGCGGCCGGAAAGATAATAGCTCCAGCTTTCGCGATTGCCCTGAGGATCGGTTACGGCGACCAGATCGCCCCAGGCATCATAGTCGAATGTCGTGACATGGCCCAGGGGGTCGGTCCGGGAGAGCACGTTCAGATTGCGGCCCCATTCGGTCAGCCACTCGCCCCCTGCGGGGTCGATGCGGCGCCAGACCAGACCCTGATCGTTCCAGTCATAGATCGTGACATGGCCAAGCGCATCGGTCACGACCGTGCGTTTCGCCGCCAGATCGTAATCGAATGCGGTATTCAGATGGCCCGAATCCGACCAGTTGCGCGTGACCCGGCCATGCGCGCCATATTCGTAATGCGCGCGGGTCTGGTTGGTGTCGCCCCAACTGGTCAGCCGTTCCTGCGCGTCATAGCCGTAGCGCAGCGTGCCGGTCCTGGGACGAGATCGCCTCGGTCAGGATGTTGCGGCTGTCATAGGTCCAGACGAAACCGCAATCGGTGCTGTCCGGCGCGTTCAGCACGGCGCGGCGGATGACCATGTCGCGGCTTTCCACGGACAGGCTGAAGCCGTCGGAATGGCGCACCTCATGCAGGCCGTTTTCGTCATAGACCAGACGGATGCGGTTGCCGTTGCGGTCCTGAATGCGCGTCAGCAGCAGCCGGTCGCCGCGCCGGTGGCCAAAGATCGCGAACATCTGGCGGCGGCGGTCATAGACAAAGACCTCGCCCTCGCGGTTGCCTTCCAGGATCAGATGGGGAAAGCGGATGTTCTTGGCGCGGATATCGTCGCGCGGGGCGTGGAAATCGATCAGGACGCCGTCTTCGTCCTGATAGGTGATTGTTTCGCCGTCGAATTTCAGATGCTGCGCCCATGTGCCCGCCCAGTGGCGGCCCTGAATCCCCTCGCATCCGGGGCGGTAGCTGCGGGTCAGGACCAGCGGGATCGTGCCCGGAATCGCGATATCGGTGCGGGTTTCGGCCACCAGCCCCGAGGCGACATCGACCGGGTCGCCATCGGTCGTGCGGTCCGGGTTCGGCGTGTTGTCATGGTTCGACGACTGGTCCGGCGTCCGGTTCTGGTTGGGCGTGTCGGCATCCGGCGTGCGGGCGGGATCTGGCCCGTCGCCATCGGGACGGTTGCCGGGCGTGGACCCGCCGTCGCCATCGCCCGCGTGATTGGTGCGGTCGCCGACCGGATCGGGACGGGCGGCGGTGTCGCCGCCGTCAGGGCGGTTGTGGGTCGGGGACGGGCCATCGGCATCGGGCCGGGGCGTCGGCCCATCGGCATCGGGGCCCTTGTTGCCTTTCGGAAAGGGCAGCAGATCGGCCGTGATCATCCCCGTGCGAAAGGCGCGGTCGATCCAGCCCGAATCGATGTCCATCTGCATCGCGCTGGTATCCAGCGTGATCGCGATCGAGGCGACCCCGTCATTGATCGTGCCGTCGCAGGTCGTCTTGTGGCCGACGCGGGCGATGGGCAGACCGTTGGCAAAGACGGTTTCCGCGCCCTGTGCGACGAATTGCGGCCCGCCGTGGTTCTTGCACAGAACCTTGTCGGTAACGCGGGCGACGGGCTTGTTCTTGAAATAGACGTCGGGCGAGCCCTGGGCGATCTCGCCCTTGTTGGTGCCGTATTGCCCCGCGGCCGAGGCAAAGCCCGCCGTCGCGCCAAGCGCCAGCCCGGCCACCACGGCGATGGCCAATGCGCCGGTGCCAAGCGTGGCGATCCCCACGACCGCGATCAGCGCACCAAGCGCGACCGCGCCCAGCAAACCCCAACCGCTGGTATGGGCAACCGGATGGCCGACGGTCGCGGGCATTTCCGCATCGCCCATCTGATCCATGCCGAAGATGCCGCCCATCACGACATGGCCCATCGCGCTGCCGAATTTCTCGCCGACCCAACCGGCGGCGAAACCCGCCGCCGCCAGCCCCGCCGCAGGCAGCAGCGCCGCCCCTGCCGCCGATCCGGCCGCCGCGAGCGTCGCCCTGCCCGCCAGCGCGCTGCCCCCGGCAAAGGCCGCAGGCAGCGCGACGCCGCCGACCAGCATGGTGTTCTGCACCAGATCGCTTTCGACGAAATCCAGCGTGGCGTCATAGCCCTGTTCGAAATCCGAACGGCCCGTGAAATCCGGCGTCGTCAGTTCCGTGCTGCCGGTATTTCCGGCCTGATCATGCGAGAAATCCGCGCCACTGGTCGCTGCCGTCGTCAGGCCGCTCATGCGGTCAGCTCCGTCGTTGCTGAAGGTTCAGGGTCGAGACGATGCGGCGCACCTCGGAGGCCTGGGTGGGCGACATGTTGCCGGGCTGCGATGCGGTCAGCACCATGGCCCGGTTTTCGGCGATCTGGACGATGGTGATGATCTGGTGGATGCGGCCCTGTTTCGCCTTCCATGTGCATTCCAGTTCGAACCCGGCGGCACGGCCGATCACGACCGGCTTGCGGCCCGACAGCGCGAAATCGTCCAGCGTGCCCTGAATCTGTTCGATCTGGTCAATGACATATTCGGAAAAGCCCATGCCCCAGGGGATGGTGTCGCGGGTGATGGTGATGGTCAGGCCCGGTTCCATCGGGCCGTTGCTGGACACCAGATTGACCGACTGATCCTGCCAGCTGTCGGGCAGATCAAGGGAGCCTTCGTTGAAATAGAACATGTTCAGCCAGCCGCATTCCTGTTGAGATGGATCATCCCCGCCACCTGATCCAGAACGTCCTTGGTCAGGGTGATCTGGGTGCCGCCGCATTTCAGGATGATCTGGGAGGTGGTCATTTCGATGACCGAATCGGCGGCCGCATCAGGTGCGCCGACGGCCAGCGTGATCCGTTCGCCGGCGGAAACCGAAATCACCTTGCCCGCGCTGTTGGTGATATTGTCCTTGGCCACCATGCTGGCAGAGGCCTTGGTTTCCTGTTCGATGTTGTTGGTCGCCAGTTGGGTGATCTTTTGCTTGGCGCTCATCTGGATGTTGTCATCGGCCTGATAGGTGATGTGCCCCGGCCCCGCCTGACCCGCGACGGCGGTTTCATTGATCGTGTTCGCCGTCACCGAACGCGCCAGCGCCACGGTTTCGGTCAGGTTGCCCGATTCGACGGCCTTGCTTTCATCGCCGGTCGCCACCGTGATCGAGCGGTCGCCGTTGTTCACCCGGGTCGTTTCATTATCCTCGATCACGCGGTTCATGTCTTTCTGGGCGTGCAGAAAGATTTCCTCGCTCCCCAGCTCGTCTTCGAACATCAGCTCGTTGAAGCCGCCGCCGTTATGGGATTTGGTCTCGAAACCCGACCGCGTCTTGTTCGCGGGCAGGCCGTAGATATTGGCGTTGGAGGCATTGACGACGCAGCCGGTGATCAGCGGCTTGTCGGGGTCGCCGTCGATGAAATCGACGATCACCTCCATCCCGATCCTCGGGATGACGACCTGACCCAGACCCGCGCCCGCCCATTGCTGGCTGACCCGGCAGCGCATGGAAATCGCGCCTTCCAGATCCCAGTGGAAACGCACCAGAACCCGGCCATATTCGTCGCAGTCGATTTCGCCGTCGCCCACCACCATCGCGGTCTGCGGCCCCTGCACGATCGAGGTCGGCGTCCGGCGCGGCGGCGCCAGCGGGGCGGATGCGGGCATCATCACGAAACTGCCGCTATAGGAATAGCCGTCGCTGACCGTCGTGCCCGACCCACTAGGCCTCGAAGACGAACGTATGATGCGCGGCCAGACATAGCTGGCGCGGATCGCCCAGGTTTTCGACGCCATTGGCCACGACATTCACGATCATCCCCGCGCTGAGCGAGACGCAATCGCCCACCGCCCGGTTGCGTCGGTCGCCGCCCTGAAACTGGTCGTTGCGGATGCGGGCGACCTTGCGGCCTTCCTCGCGGTCCAGATAGACGCCGGGATATTCATAGCTTTCCAACTGGCCGAAGGCATGGGCCGCCTGACCCACCCGTTCGGCCATCATGTCGGCGCGCGGGGTCTTGAAATTGTAGTCGATCAGCCGGACCGCGCCGGTCTTGATGTTGCGCTCGGGTTCCAGGTCCCAGAAATGTTCCTCGTCGGGCTGGTGGTGGCCGTCGGCGGGCTTGAAGGCGCGGCTGCCGCCCGCAACCTCCTTGTGGTTGGTGTCGCTGTCGGTCAGGACCATCGTGTGATTCCCTTCGCTGTGCACGAAGTGATACGAGATCCCGAACCGCTCCATCATCCGGCAGGCAAAGGCGAAATCGCTTTCGCGATATTGCACCGTATATTCCAGTTCCGGGTAATCGCCGGTCAGTTGCAGATCCAGCGCCGGATTGCCCGCGCCCCGCATAGGGGGCCAGAACCTCGCGGATGATCTGGTCCACGGGTTTGTTGTGGAAAATCTTCTGGTTGAACCGCTGATCCGCCAGCCAGAACCACGGTTTCAGCGTCAGGTTGAAGCGATAGCCGTTTTCCCCCGCACCCGCGTAACGCCCGCGCGTCACGATCCCGTCGAAATGGCGCGGCCCGTGGCGGCTGTCCACGATCACCGTCGCATGGGTGCCCAGAATCTGGTCGAAATCCACGGATGGGGACGCCGACAGCGCCTCGACATCATATTCGAACAGGGCGTTCATATAGTCGCTGCCGTAAAAGCGCAGCAGCACAAGAACGTCAGGGCCAAGAACGGTGCTCAGACGGCCAAGCCGGGCGTCCTGCTTGAAAGGCATGTTCATATCAATCGACCTCGTCAATCGACCTCGGTCAGGGGTCAGCGTCAGAATTCTTGCGAATATGGCCCGGTTTGTACGTAGGAATAATAACCAAGCGCAAGCGGTGATCGTTTTCGGCAGTTTCCCGCCAGTTTTGCCGGTTCGGCGCGGATCACCCGTCCGTATGCGCCCTGGGTTGATCGCCTGCGCGCATGTGCAATCACGGCGATGCGGCCCGACAACTGCGGGTGGTCGGCGGCAGGGTGCGGGGCCGCAGGGGGCCAGAATCGCGGGAGCGTTGTTCCGCTGCGTCGTGATGGCGCGGTTGCCGTATCGCCGGGCCGGAACGCAGATCGCGCGGAGCCAGTCACCGCTGAAAATCGGTCACGACCGAAACCGGCTGATCTCGGCACCCCGCGACATCCGGCGCGTGTCGGCGCCTTGCGACATGTCTTCGGCCCGCCGGAAATCAGCCATGCTGACATGCTGGTGTCATATCGCGGCCCTAAAGGCAGGGCATCGTTAACCGACCCGATCAGAGGGGCATCATGACCACTATCATCCGCTCGCTGGCGCTTGGCGCTTCAGCTATCGCACTGGGCACCACCGCGATGGCGCAGGACGTCCAGCAGGCGCAGGACAGCTATTTCACCGCGGCGCGGGCCGAACTGCAAAAGAAACTGGCGACCGAGCCGAATACCGGCCGCGCCAAGAACGTCGTCCTGTTCGTCGTCGATGGCATGTCGGTCCCGACCATGACCGCCGCCCGCATCTGGAAGGCCAGCAGCGCGGCGTCGACGAGTGAGATCGAATGTCATGGTTTACGAAGACCTGCTGCCCTATACCGCGATGTCGAAAACCTACACCCATGACGCGCAGGTCGCCGACAGCGCGCCGACCGCCACGGCGATGGTGTCGGGCGTGAAACCGGTCAATGGCACCATCGGCGTCACGCAGGCGATCAAGGTCGGCGATTGCGCCAGCCAGCAGGGCGCCGAGGTCACGACGATCTTTGAACGCGCCGAAGGCGGCTGGTCTGGCGACCGGCATCGTGTCGACCGCGCGCATCACCCATGCGACCCCCGCCGCGACCTATGCCAAGGTCGCGGGCCGTGACTGGGAAGCCGACAAGGACCTGCCCGAGGACGCCAAGGCCGGCGGCTGCAAGGATATCGCCGCCCAGCTGATCGACTGGCCCGCCGGTGACGAGTTCGAGGTGATCTTTGGCGGCGGTCGCGGCTACTTCATGCTGGCCGACCAGCAAGACCCCGAGGATGAAACCGCCACCGGCGCGCGCACCGACGGTCGCGATCTGGTCGCCGAATGGACCGCGAAACACAGTGACGGCGTCTATGTCCGGAACCAGGAAGGTTTCGACGCCATCGACCCGGCCAATGTCAACCGCGCCTTCGGCCTGTTCAACCGCAGCCATATGCAATACAGCGTCGACCGCGAAAAGGATGCCGGGGGCGAACCCTCGCTGGCGGAAATGGCGGTCAAGGCCGTTGATCTGCTGGCGAAAAACGAAAACGGCTTTGTTCTGATGGTCGAAGGCGGCCGCGTCGACCACGCCCATCACGCGGGCAATGCCGCGCGCGCGCTGACCGACATGATCGCCGTCAACGAAGCGATCAAGGCCGTGTCGGAAAAGGTCAATCTGGAAGAAACCCTGTTCATCCTGACCGCCGACCACAGCCACGTCTTTTCGATCGCGGGCTATCCGGTGCGCGGGAACCCGATCCTGGGCATCGCGGGCACGGGCGACGACGGCAAGCCCTATACCACGCTTGGCTACATGAACGGCCCCGGCGCCCGTCTGGACGAACCGCGCGCCGATCTGACCGGTGTCGACACCACCGACGTCGATTTCCTGCAGCAGGCGCTGGTCCCGCTTGGTGAAAGCGAAACCCATGCCGGTGACGATGTCGTCATCATGGCGCAAGGCCCCTGGGCGCATCTGTTCCACGGCGTCGTCGAACAGAACCTGATCTATCATGTCATGGATCACGCGACCGGCATGTCCGAGCGCATCACCGCCGCAGGCCAGTAAGCCGCCGGTCACGACATCGAACTGCCGGGCCCGTCCCGGCAGTTCACGCATTTTCCGAAAGGCCCGTTTCATGCTTCGCCGCCAGTTCCTGACCGCCGCCGCCGCCCTGCCGTTCCTGCCCCGACTGGCCCATGCCGCGCCGGAGCAGTTGAAATTCCGCGACCTGTACAAACGTGGCCGCGACCTGACCGAACGCGCGCAGTCGCTGACCGGCCAGCGGGTCGAGATGGTCGGCTACATGGCCCCGCCGCTGAAGCCGGAAATCAGCTTTTTCGTGCTGACCAAGCTGCCCATGTCCGTCTGCCCCTTTTGCGAGACAGAGGCGCAATGGCCCGACGACATCGTGCTGGCCCTGACCGACCGGCCCGTCGAACCCGTCCGCTATACCGATCTGATCCGCGCATCCGGCACGTTCGAGACCGGCTTTGAAACCGATCCGGAAACCGGTTTCGTCAGCTTTGTCCGCCTGCGCGGCACCAGCTACGAGCGGCTGTGATGCCCCCCGGACACATGCTGCGGCTGCAGGATCTGCGCCATGACCTGCGCCCTATGAGCCCTGCTGACGCTGCCCGCGCTGGACATCGCGCCGGGCCGGATGGTGGTGCTGACCGGGCCTTCGGGGTCGGGCAAAACCACGCTGCTGTATCTGCTGTCGGGGCTGTTGGTGCCGACGGCGGGGCGGATCGACTGGCAGGGCTGCGATATCGCCCGGCTGTCGGGATCCGCGCGCGACCGCTGGCGGCGCGAGAATGCCAGCTTTGTCTTTCAGGATTTCCAGCTGGTGCCGGAACTTTCGCCCGTCGACAATGTTCTGGTGCCCGCGTGGTTTACCAGCTTTTCCGCCGCCCGGCTGCGCGACCGCGCCGGGTCCCTGCTGCGCCGTTTCGGCGTCCCCGACCGGCGCCGCGCCAGCCTGCTGTCGCGCGGCGAACAGCAGCGCGTCGCGCTGGCCCGCGCGCTGCTGCTGTCGCCCGCCGTGATCTTTGCCGACGAGCCCACCGCCAGCCTTGACGCCGCATCGGGGGCCGAGGTCATCGCCACCCTGTCCGCGCTGGCCCGCGACGAAGGCCACAGCATCATCATTGCCAGCCACGACCCGGCGCTGATCGCCCGCGCCGATCTGCGGCTGGAACTGGAACGCGGCCAGAAGGTGACCATCCGATGAACCCGCTGCCTCTGGTGCGCGCCAGCCTTGCGCGCGATCCCTTTACCTCGATCCTGTTCACGCTCTTGATCGCGCTGGCCGTGGCGCTTGGGATTTCGATCAGCGTGCAGGAACGCGCGCTGCGGCAGGGCTCGGCCCGGGCGGCGGATCGGTTCGACCTGATCGTCGCCGCCCCCGGCAGCCAGACCGACCTGCTGTTTTCCACTGTCCTTCTGCGCCCCACCGCGGTCGAGCTGCTGCCCGGTCCCCTTGCCGCGCAGATCCTGTCCGACCCCGATGCGGAATTCGCGGCCCCCGTCGCCTTTGGCGACAGCCACGGCGATCTGCCCGTCGTCGGCACCACCGCCGATTTCGCCCTGCATCTCAGCGACGGGCTGGCCGAGGGCGTGCCCTTTGCCGCGATCAATCAGGCGATTGTCGGGTCCTTGGTTCAGGCGGAACTGGGGCAGGTGCTGGAAATCAGGCATGGCCATGCCGACGATCTGACCGGCGGGCTTGACGCCGACGCCTATGAGAGCGGTTCGGACGACCACGACCACGACCACGACCACGACCACGACCACGAAGATGGGGATGGGGATGGGCATGCCCATGATGACGCCCATCACGGTGAAGACGATCACGATCACGATCTGCACGGGCATGAACCCGTGACCATCACCGGCCGGATGAAGCCGACCGGCACGCCATGGGATCGCGCCGTCATCGTCCCGGTGGAATATATCTGGAACGCCCATGCGATGGGCACGGGCCATGCGCCGGGCGATGACCGGATCGGCGCGCCCCGGGATGCCGCCCTGATGCCCGGCCTGCCCGCCATCGTCATGCACCCCGCCAGCATCCCCGCCGCCTATGGCCTGCGCGGGCGCTATCGCACCGCCGAATCCACCGCCTTTTTCCCGGCGGAAACGCTGGTCGATCTGTATCAGCTGATGGGCGGGGCGGTCCGGATCATGTCGGCGCTGACCTCGGCCGCGCAGGTGCTGGTCGTCGCGGCGATCCTGGCCGGGCTGCTGGCCGTGCTGGACCTGCAACGCCGCCGCTTTGCCGTGCTGCGCGCGCTTGGGGCGCCGGCGGGTTTCGTGCTGCTGACGGTCTGGCTGTATGTCGGCGCGATGATCGTGGCGGGGGCGGGCATCGGGCTGGTTCTTGGCTGGGCGGGTTCCGCCGCGCTGACCCGCATCGTCGCGGATTGGAGCGGGGTCGCCATGACCGCAACCCTTGGCGCGCGCGAATTCGCGGCGGGCGGCACGCCGATCGCGGTCGGCCTCGCGCTGGCGATCCTGCCCGCATGGCGGATCTATCGCGCCTCGCCGGTTGAAACGCTGCGCTGACGGGTGAAGGCGCAGGGGCGGGGCATTCCATCGCCCGGCCCCGCGCGGATAGCGGATTTGCGACAGTTGCGCGGATCGCGGTCGCATCCCGCGCGACCCAGACTTCGCGCGCCCCAGATCCCACGCACCCTGACAGGGGCCGCGCATCAGGCCGGTGCCGTTGCGATGGCAGGGGTTGAAGACGGGAATCGCACCGCTCCGGTTCTGCCCCGGTTTGGCCGCATGATGCCAAGGGCCGTCTTGGCATTCGGTGCCGATCATGGAATCTGATTCTTCCTGTCAGGATTGATTCGGCGTAAACTGCGCACGAATCCGTGCCCGGCAAAAAGGGCTGCAACAAGGGCTGCGATGACCACCACGACCAAACCGGCCATGCCGCGCAAAAAGGAAAAAGGCGGATTGGCACGCCTGTGGCTGCTGCTGCATGGCTGGCTGGCGCTGCCGATCTGGGCCTTTGTCTTTCTGGTCTGCGTGACCGGCACGCTGGCGACGGTCAGCCATGAAATCATCTGGGCGATCAATTCCGATGTCCGCGCGCTGCGTCCCGAAGGCGTCACCGGCGAACGCATCGGCGCGGGCCAGCTTGTCGCCGCCGTGCAGGACCAGCGGCCCGGCGCGCAGGTCACCGGCCTGTTCTGGCCCGCCGAAAGCCATTTCGCCCCGACCGTATCGGTCACCGATCCGCAGGGCGTCGAAAGCACCTATTACGTCAACCCCTATGACGGCCATATCCAGGGCGAGGCGGCGACCGTCACGCTCAGCACCTTTTTGCGGGCGCTGCATGGCTGGATGTTCCTGCCCTGGACCAGCGGCTATTCTTGGGGCTGGTATGCGGTGTCCTTCGTCGGCATTCCGATGATGGGATCGCTGATCACCGGTATTCTGGTCTACAAGAAATTCTGGCGCGCCTATCTGAATCCGCGCCTGCGCTTCGGCAAGGGCGCGCGCATCTTCTGGGGGGATTTCCATCGCCTTGCCGGGATCTGGTCGATCCCGTTTATTGCCATTATTTCCGTGACTTCGATCTGGTTCCTGATCCAGGCTGTGCTGTCGGACGTGGGGGTCACGCTGTCGACGGCCGGGGCGCCTCAGGTGCTGGGACGGGATGACGTGCCGCAGGTGTCGCGCCAGTCGGACCTGCCCCCGGTGCGGCTGGACGAGGTGCTGGCCCGCGTCGAAACCGAACAGCCCGGCATCCGCGTGCGCAGCATCGGGATGCCGTCCCACGCCTTTGACCCGGTCCATGCCTGGGGCAATGCCGCGGGCTTTCCGCTGATCTGGGGCAATGTGGCGCTGAGCCCCTATGATTACAGCGTCATCACCAGCCGCAGCCTTGGCGACAAAAGCGCGGCGGAGCTGGTCACGGAATCCATGCGGCCGCTGCATACCGGCGATTTCATGGGGCTGGGGCTGAAGATCGTCTATTTCATATTCGGCGTGCTGTTGTCGATGATGGTCCTGTCGGGCATGCTGATCTGGACCAGGCGCACCGTGCGGTCCACCCGCGAATTCATCCGCCCGACCCCCAACCCCGTCATGGAGCCCGCGGAATGAGCGCCGGTGTCACGCGCGGCGCGGGCCGCACCCGTCTTGGCCGCTGGTGGGGGACTGGCGTTTTCACCTGACTGCGGCGACGGTTCTGATCCCGGCGCTGGCCTTTCCCGCCTATTACCAGCAGCAGCGGCTGTTTTCCGGTCAGGCGGGGCTGGGCGCGCGCGACGCGGGCATGGTCGAGGTCGGCCCCTATCTGTTGCGGCTGGCCGAATTCGACGTGACGCCGCCGCTGGATTCCGGTGTCGCGGGTGTTCACAAAGCCTTTACCCTTGCGCTGTGCGAGGGCTGCGACGACCAGATCCGCGCCGTCTATGCCCGTTTCGGCAAGCCGCGTTCGCTGCGGGCGGCGGGCACGATCTTTTCGGGGCCGCCGGCCCGGAAATTCGCCGATGTCATCCTGCCCGCCCGGCTGACCGAACGCGACGATCTGTGGATCACGGTCGAGGACTGGGACGGAGAGGTGCATATGGCCGGCGTGCCAGTCGCGCAGGCCTCGCCCGTCACGGCAAGCTGGATCGAAAAGCGTGCATCACGCTAAGGCAGACTGAAAAATGGGGGCGCATTGCGCCCCCAAATCATTCGTGTGGCCCCTATGCGCAACTGCCCGCCGCTAGCGGTCGGTCAGCGCCGCGACCGGGTCCATACGGGCGGCGCGCAACGCGGGCATCAGGCCAGATCCGACCCCCATCAGCGCCGCGCCCGCCAGCGCGACCAGCGACAGCTTGACCGAAAAGATCACCGTCATGCCAAAGCCATAGGCCGCGATGGCGCCGATCGCCACGGCCAGCACCAGCCCGGCGATGCCGCCGATGGCGGACAGGGCGACGGCCTCGGTCAGGAACTGGATCAGGATGTCGCGCACCCTTGCCCCGGTGGCCAGACGGATGCCGATTTCGCGGGTGCGTTCGCGCACGGTGATCAGCATGATGTTCATCACGCCGATGCCGCCGACCAGCATCGAAATCATTGCGATGGCGCCCAGCAACAGGTTTTGCGCGGCCTGTTTTTCTTCGGCGCGCTGAAAGGCGCTGGCGGCGTCATGCAGCCAGAAATCCTCGCGGCCGTGGCGGGAAATCATCACGTCGCGCACCGCTTGCGTGGTTTCAGCCAGCCGGGCCATGTCGTCCAGCGACACGATGATCAGCGACAGCATCCCCATGCCGTAGACCCGCGTTTCAGCCGTGGTCAGGGGCATGACGACCAGTGCATCGCGGTCGTCGCCATCTTCGGCCATGCCCTTGGATCTCAAAGCACCCCTCGACACCAGAAAGGACGTGCCGTTGACCAGCACGAATTCGCCCGAAGGGTCGGGTTTGTCGGGAAACAGCTTTTCCGCGACGGTCGTGCCCAGCACCAGCACCGGCGCCCCGGAAATCTGGTCCTGTTCCGAAAAGAACGAGCCGCGCACCGTGTCCCATTCGTGGACGATGCGGAAATCGCGGTCGGTCGCCAGCACGTTCGAGGTGTATTCCACGCCCTCGCGGCGCAGGGTGGCCTGTTCCCACCATGCCGACATTGCGCCCGAGACATTGGGTACGCCGCGCAGCGCCTCGGTATCGCCGACGGTCAGGGGCATGCTGGTCGCGTTGCTGTCGCCGGTGCGCCCGATGGCCAGCCAGTTCGTGCCGATGGCGGATGCGGTCCTGATGTAATCGGCGCGGGCCCCCGCCCCGATCGCCATCATCGCCACGACCGAGGCGACGCCGATCACGATCCCCGACAGGGTCAGCGCGGTCCTGACCGGGCTGGCGCCAAGCGCCGCCAGCGCCGAACGCGCCGCATTGCCAAGCGAGGCCAGCAGCGACGGCCCCCGCCCCGGCTGGCCGCCGCGCGGGTTGTCATGGGTGCGAGGGGCAGGGCCGCTGTCATGGGTGATGCGGCCGTCCTCGATCCGGATGACGCGGTCGGCGCGGTCGGCCACGCCCTGATCATGGGTGATCAGGATGACGGTATGGCCCTCGTGCGACAGGTCCTGCAACAGCGCCATGACCTCCTGCCCGCTGTGGCTGTCCAGCGCGCCGGTGGGCTCGTCGGCCAGAATGACGGACCCGCCGTTCATCAGCGCCCGCGCAATCGAGACGCGCTGCTGCTGGCCGCCCGACATTTCGCCGGGATGGGCCTGCAAACGGTGGCCAAGGCCAAGCCGGCGCAACAGCCCCGCCGCCCGCGACCGGCGGTAGGGGCGGGGCGCCCCGGCATGGATCGCGGGCAGTTCGACATTGCCCACCGCATCCAGCGACGCGATCAGGTGGTATTGCTGAAAGACGAAACCGAACAGCTCGCGCCGCTGCCCGGCCAGTTCCTCGCGCGTCATCGTCGCGGTATCGGTGCCCGCGATGCGGTATTCGCCGCCATCCGGCCGGTCCAGCAGCCCGAGGATGTTCATCAGCGTCGATTTCCCCGACCCCGAGGCCCCGACGATGGCCACGAATTCCCCGGCGCGGATGGTCAGGTCGACCCCGCGCAGCGCATGGACCCGCCCCGCCCCCCGGCCAAGCCAGCGGTGCAGGTCGGTGACATGGATCAGCGGCGGCGCCGGGGTGTCGCCCGTCACCGGCCCGCTTACGGGGCGGCTCATGGGGCTACTCATGGGGCGACCTGCAACAGCGGCGCCGCGCCGTCGCGGATTTCGGCGGTGACGACCTTTTCGCCTTCGGACAGGCCCGAGGTGACCTCGGCCTCGAACCGGGTGCGCAGACCGATGCCGATCTCGCGGCGGCTGATCTGGCCCGCGCCGTCCATCACCCGCACCTGACCCCGTTCGTCCAGCGCGGACAGCGGGATCGCCAGCACGCCGGGGGCGCTTTGCGACACGAAAAAGACCTGCGCGGTCATGCCCGCAAACAGCTCTCCGCCCGGATTGGCGACCTGAAACAGCGCGGTATAGGTGACGGCGTCGCGTTTCGCGGTCTCATCGCCATCCTTGGCGATGGGGGGCACGGGCAGCACCTGCTGCAGGCTGGCCTGCCATTTGCGATCGGGATCGCCAAGCGTGGTGAACCAGACATCCATGCCGGGCCGCAGCCGGGTCACATCCGCCTCTGACACGTCGCTGCGCACGATCATCGACGACAGATCGGCGATGCGCAGGATCAGCGGCGTGTCGTAATTGGCGTTGAGCGTCTGGCCCTCGCGCGCCTCGATGGCGACGACGATGCCGGGCATGGGGGCGGGATGCGGGCATGTTCCAGCGCCAGTTTCTCGGCGCGCAGGCTGGCCTCGGTGCGGCGGATTTCGGCATTGGTCGCCTCGATCCGGGCGGCCATGACATCGCGGTCACGCTCGGCCTCCTCCAGCGTGACGCCGGTGGCGGCATTGGCGGCGGCAAGGCGCGACAGCCGCGTGACCTGACGTTCGGCAAAGACGCGGCCCGCGTGATATTCGGCCTGCGCGGCCTGCAGCCGGGCCAGATCGGCCTCGATCCCCTCGACCTGGGCGGCCTGCACCTTGGCGTCGATTTCGGCCAGCAGCTGGCCCGGCTCGACCAGATCGCCGACACGGACATGCAGCCTTTCCAACTGGCCCGAGACCTGCGCGCCGACATCGACATAGGCGCGGGGTTGCAGCTTTCCGGTGGCGGAAATGGCGATTTCCAGATCGCGCCGGACCACGGGCGCGGTTTCATGGCGCACCGATACGGGGTTGCGCAGCATCGCCCATGCCCCGCCACAGGCAAGGACGATCAGCAGGGCGGCGGCGCCGATCAGGCGGCCACGGCGGGAACGGCCCGCAGCGCGGTCGCGCCGGGGCAGGGGGATGTCCGAAGCCGGGGCCTCGGACGAATTCGGGGCATTCATTTTGCGGAATCCGGGGTAAAGACGCGGGCCAGCCGGTCGAGGTTTTCGGCAAGAATGGGTGTCGGGTCTGTCGCATCGGCCGGAATTTCGACCAGTTCGACCAGCCCGATGCCGGCGGATTGCAGCGCGCTTTGGACATCGTCCAGGGCGCCGCCATGCAGGACGACCCGCGTGTCGTGATCCGACAGCCAGGCCAGCAGGCGCCGGATGCGGTCGGGCGTCCATTCGCGGGGGGCCGCGATGATTTCGCCCAGCAGGTCCAGCCCCAGATCGGCGGCCAGATAGCTGGCGGCGGGGTCCAGCGTGACGCAGGACAGGTCACTGGCCTGTGCCAGCGCCAGATCGGCGCGGCTGCGGATATCGCGCAGCCGCGCCGACAGCGATTCGCGATTGGCGGCGATGCGCCCGGTCGAGGGGATATCCAGCCGCGCGAAATCCGCCGCCGTGATCGCCAGCATCTGGGTCAGCGTGGCGGGCGACAGCCACGGCGCCTGTTCGACCCCGCTGGCGACCATCGGGTCCAGATCCAGCGCCCGGTAGATCGCCGGATCGCTGGCCGGTTCATACAGCGCTATGCCGGGCAGTTCCTCGTCCAGCGGGCGGCCCGCGTCGATTTCGACGATGCGGATGCGCGAGCGGCGGGCATGCGCGAACAGCGGATCCTGCGGCCAGAAGCTGCGGAAGGTCAGCACCGCATCGGCATCGGTCGTCGCATCGGCCAGTTCCGCCGCGCCGCGCCCGCCCAGATAGCTGGCCAGCCGCGAGGCCGGCAGTTTCGCGGGCTGGACGGTGCGGATGGTGATGCCGGTGCCTTGGGCCAGCGCGCTGGCCAGCGCGAAGGCGGCGGGATGGGCGGTCAGGACATGGGTGCCGCCGTGATCGGCACGGGCGGGGCTGGCCGTCAGCAGGGCAGGGGATGCGAGCGCGGCGGTCAGCAGCGAACGGCGCGACGGGGCGGGGCGCAGGCGAGAAGGGGCGGGGTCATGCCGCATCTCCTTTCAGGGCGGGATGCAGCGCGCGCAGCGCCGTGCAGATCAGGAATATGCTGCCCGCGACCAGAATGATCGCCGCGCCAGAGGGCACGGGCAGGTCATATTGCATCGGCACCATGATCCCCGCGATGGTCGAAAAACCGGCGATCCCCACCGACAGCGCAACAAAGCTGCGCAGCGACCGGGCGAGGATGCGGGCGGCGGCGGCCGGGATGACCAGCAGCGCGCCGACCAGAACCGCGCCGATGATCTTGACCCCCGCGACCGTGACCACGGTGACCATGATGACGAACAGGTAATCCAGCGCCTTGGCATTGACGCCGCGCGCCTGTGCCAGCATCGGGTTGAAGCTGCCCGCGATCAGCCGGTTGAAATACAGCGCAAAGACCACCAGCAGCGGCAGCGAGACGGCGGCCAGCACCGCGATATCGCGGCCCGAAACGGTCAGGATCGACCCGAACAGCACGTTTTCAAGGATGTGGACATTCACCTTGCCCGCCAGGATCAGCGGGATGCTGGCGCCCATGGCCAGCGACATCGACAGAAACACCCCGATCAGCGTATCCGCCGACAGGCCGGTTGCGATTGCGCAGGTAATTCAAGGCGATGCCGAAGATCAGGCAATAGCCGAACAGCGACCCGTAGGGGCCGGTATAGGGCTCGCCCAGCAGGATGCCGATGGCGACGCCGGTCAGTGCGGCATGGCCCACGGCTTCGGAAAAAAAGGCATGGCGCTTGATCACGACAAGCGTGCCAAGCGCGCCCAGAACCGGGCCGATGATCAGCCCGGCGACCAGGGCATTGACGGCAAAGCCCCAGGCCAGAGAGGCGGGCAGCCAGCCTGCCTCGGCCCAGGATTGGACCAGTTGACGGAATGCGTCCCAGCTCATGCGGTTGTGCCCTTGGGGGTCTGGTCACGGGGGGTAGTCTGGTCGGGGGCGGCCTGGCCGCGCCGATGGGAAAACAGCGACAGGATGCGTTCGGGGGTCAGTTCCTGTTCCGGCGCGCCCTGAAACAGGATGCCGCCGTCGATGGCGGTGACGCGGCCGGCGATGCGCCGCACGGCGGCAAGGTCATGCTCGACCCAGATCACCGTCGCGCCGCGCTGGTGCAGGTCAGAGATGATGCGCTCGAATATCGCCGCCCCGGCCGCGTCCAGCGCGGCCATCGGCTCGTCGAGGACCAGCAGGTCGGGTTCGCGGCCCTTGTCGTCGATCAGAGCCTGCGCCAGCAGCACGCGCTGGCGTTCGCCACCCGACAGCGCGCCCATGCGGCGCCCCGCCTTGCCGGTCAGCCCGACCCGGTCCAGCATCGCGTCGATGCGGGCCGACAGCGTCGTGCCCGCACGCAAGAAGGCGGGGCGATTGGTCGTCAGCACCGCCGAGGAAATCGCGCACGGTCATCGGCAAGGCACGGTCGAATTCAACGACTTGCGGGACAAAACCGATGCGGCCAGGCGTGCCGGGCCAGTCCAGCGCGATCTGGCCGCGATGGGCCGCCTGTCCCATCAGGCAGCGCAGCAGCGACGATTTCCCGCCGCCGTTCGGCCCGACAATCGCCTGCAGCGCGCCGGGTTCGATGCGCAGGTCGATCCCCTGCAGGATCGAGGACCCGCCGATGGTCAGCGCGACGCCATCGAACTGCACGGCAGGACCGCCAAGCCGTACCGCCGCGCTCTGGGGCCGCATCTGTTCGGAAGCAGGGGCCATGTTCATCACGTCTGTTCCCGGATGGCGCGCAGGACGGTGGCATAGTTCTGGGCCATCTCGACCTCGAATTTCTCGGGGGCGTAGGGGCCGTAGATGATGTGCGACAGCGGATAAAGCCGGATGCCGGTTTCGCGCTCGATCGTCTCGACATAGGGCGAGGGGAAATTCAGTTCCGAAAAGATCACCCGCACATCCAGCTCGCGGATCTGTTCGATGGTCTTGGTCAGTTGCGCGGGGCTGGGCTCGATCCCGTGGGCGGGTTCGACGACGGCGGTGACCTCCAGCCCGAATTCGCGCAGCAGGTAATCATAGGCGCCGTGAATCGTGGCAATGCGGAATGAGGCATCAGGGATTTCGGCCAGCCCGGCCATCGCCTCGGCCCGCATCCGGCGCAGACGTTGGGCATAGGCGCGGGCGTTGTCGCGGTAAAGCGTGGCGTTTTCGGGCTGCAACGCACCCAGGTCGCGGGCGATGGTCTGGATCTGCCGGATCGCGCCCGTGGTCGACAGGAAGGTGTGCGAATTCACGATCTTGCCGCCGACCATGCGGTTGTTGCCCATGCGGCTGGAGGCGCCGCCCGTCGCGGCCAGCAGGGGCACGTCGCGGTTCGCCTCGATCACCGGCAGGTCGGGGCGGGACGAGGCCTGTATCATCCGCTCGGCGAAATCGTCATGGCCGATGCCGTTCAGGACGACGACATCCAAAGCGTCCAGGCGGCGGATGTCTTCGGCGCGGGGTTCATAGGCATGGGGGTTGAAGCCCTCGGGGATCAGGGGCACGGCCTGACCCGCGGGGCCAAGGATATTGGCCAGCCAGGAATGATAGGGGTGCAGCGTCACGCCGACCCGCAGGGTTCGGCAGACAACGGCGCGGCGGACAGGGCGCGGCTGGCCAGCAGGATCGCGGGGGCGGCAAGCAGGGCGCGGCGGGAAATCATGGGTGGTCCTTGCTGTGGCGCGTGACGCTGGCGTCATAGCTGGTGACGATTTCGTGCCAGCCGGAACTGGTCAGGTCATCCGGCAGATTGGCGGGCAGGTCGCCGCCCCGGCCAAGCCAGACGGTCGCGGGCCGCGCCCCGGTCGGATCGACCAGCAGCAGCATGTCGCCCGCGCGGGACGGATCGGCGCTGCGGCCCAGATAGGCCAGCAGCCCGCCGGTTTGCGTCAGCGTCCAGTCATGCCCGCCGCGCGTCGCGGTTTTCCGGGCCGCTGGCAAAGGGCGGCAGACCTTCGGCGGCCAGATCGGCGGGGGTAGGGGCCGTGTCGTTTCCGGTGCCGCTTTCTGCCAGATAGGCGATATCTTCGGCGGCGATGCGCAGATCGGCCAGAATGCCCTGTTCGCCGGGCGTCAGGTCCGAACGCGCATCAACCTGCCCCTGCGCGGTCGCCGTCTCCTCGGGCGCGCTGCGGTGCAGGCTGATGATCCCGGCGGACAGCAGCAGGATGGCAAGGCACAGCCCCAGCACCGCGACGCTTTCGCGCCCCGGTCCGGCAGGCCGGACGATGACCTGGGTCATCGGCTGAAGCCCTCGATATCGGGATAATCGACTTCGAGGACGTGACCGGGTCCGGCGTCGAAAAGGATGTAGAATTCGCCCTCGGGCGCGGGAAAGCTGACACGGCTTTCTTCGCCGAACTTGCCGGGGACAAGGACTTCCTCGTCATAGGAAATCACGTCCAGCGTCACCCCCTGCGCGCTGGACCCGTCCGAAAAACCGCCGGTGCAGGTGATTTCGTCGCCATCCGCCTCGCAGGTGCAGAACGGGTAATGCGCCAGAGCCGGTGCGGCGCAGAGCATCAGGACGCGAGGAATCAGGGCGAATGTGGTCAGAATCGGAATGCGCATCTGTGGCCCTCGTCAGGTTCTGGCGAAAAATCAGCGGGTGCTGGGGCTAACGTGGCCAATGGTCAGGGGCCAATGATCACCTGGCATTCTGCAAATTGCCGTTACAGGTTTTGATCGTCAACCGCAACCGGCCATCAGGGGCCGCCGTTTCCGGTATCCGGTTTCCGGCATCCGGCATCCGGCCGGAGCGCGCGCGAAGAGATCTTGCGCACAACCCCCGCCGCGCGGCTTTGGGATTGCGTCAAATCACGTTATCGCGCTAGACCGCGTCCCGATCATGGGAGGAAGCCCGCAATGAAACATATTCTGGCCGCATCGCTGCTTGGTGCCGTATTCGCCCTGCCTGCCGCCGCGCAGGAAATCAAGATCGGCTATGCGCTGGCCGAAGACAGCCATTACGGCGCCGGTGCCAAGGCGTTCGAGGCCTCGCTGAAGGACAGCCTTGGCGACGGTTTCACATTCCGGCATTTCCCGTCCTCCGGTCTGGGCGGCGAGCGCGAGGTGCTGGAAGGGCTGCAACTGGGCACGGTCGAGATGACCATCGCCTCGGACGGGACGCTGACGAATTTCGTGCCCGAGGTGGGCGTTCTGGGCATCCCCTTCCTGCTGCGCGACAAGGACCACGCGCGCAAGGTGCTGGACGGCGAAATCGGTCAGGAAATGCTGGCGAAATTCGACGATGCGGGCCTGCATGCGCTGGCTTGGGGCGAACAGGGTTTCCGCCATATCACCTCGAACCGCGGCCCGGTCGAAACCCCGGCGGACATGGCCGGGCTGAAGATCCGCACCATGGAAAACCCGATCCATATCGAGGCATTTCGCGCGCTTGGCGCCGCACCCACGCCAATGGCCTGGCCCGAGGTGATCGGCGCGCTGGAACAGGGCGCCATCGACGGACAGGAAAACCCGCTGTCGGTGATCGTCTCGGCCAAGCTGAACGAGGTGCAGAAAAACCTGACGCTGGACGGTCACGTCTATTCCTCGACCATCATTCTGGTGTCGCCCTCGCTGTGGGGTGGGCTGGACGAAACGCAGCAGGCCGCTTTCCACAAGGCCGCCGCCGATGCGGTGGTCGCCATGCGCGCTTATGTCGATGAGGTCGATGCCTCTGGCGTGGCCGAGATGCAGGAAAAGGGCATGGCGGTGAACGAGCTTTCGCCCGAGCAGAAGGCGGCGTTCCGCGACGCGCTGGCCGAGCCTTACAAATCCTATGAGGCCCAGTTCGGCAAGGAGCTGATGGACCGCATCCAGGCGGTCGAATAAACAGCCATGCAGCGGATCGAACGCGCCTTTCTTGCCCTTAACGGTGCCGTGCTGGTGCTGGCGCTGATGGCGATGGCCCTGATCCTGGGCTGGAATGTCGCCGGTCGCTACCTGACCGGCAATTCGCTGACCTGGGCCGATGAGGTGGCGCGCTATTCGATGATCTGGGTGACCTTCCTTGGCGCGGGGCTGGCGCTGCGCGAAGGCGCGCATGCCGCGATCACCAATGCGCAAGAGGCCCTGCCGACGCGGGGCCAGCGCATCCTGCGCGGTATCATCCTGTTGTTGCTGTTCAGTTTTTTCGGTTTCATGGTCTGGGTCGGGCTGGATTACATGGGCCGGATGTCGGTGCAGAAATCCGCCGCCCTGCGGGTGCCGATGAAATGGGTCTATGCCGCGATGCCGGTGGGGTTTTCCCTGCTGATCGTGCATCTGGCGCTGATCGCGCCGCGCTATCTGCGCGCGGGGCTTGAACATTCCGACGAGGCCGCCGTTGGTTGAGATCCTGATTGCCGCCTTCCTGATCCTGATGGTGATGGGGGTTCCGGTCGCCTTTTCGCTGGCGATGTCGGCCTTTGCCGCCGTGGCGATCAGCGGGCGCTATCCCATGGTCGTGGTCGTCAAGGAAATGTTCACCGGCCTTGACAGCTTTCCGCTGCTGGCCGTGCCTTTCTTCATCCTTGCGGCGGAAATCATGTCCACCGGGGCGATTTCGCGCATGCTCTTGCGCTTTGCCTCGCAATTCGTGGGCCATCTGCGCGGGGGGCTGGGCTATGCCAATATCCTGACCGGGACGCTGTTTGCCGGGATTTCCGGCTCGGCGCTGGCCTCGGCCGCCGGTCCGGGCGCGATGATGGCCCGGATGATGGAGCGGTCGGGCTATTCCAAGGGCTATGCCGGGGCGCTGACCATTTCGGTCGCGGTGGTCGATCCGATCATCCCGCCGTCGATCACCATGATCATCTATGCGCTGCAGGACCGCAATGTCTCGGTCGGGTCGCTGTTCATGGCCGGGTTGCTGCCGGGGCTGCTGATTTCGGGGCTGGTCGCGGTGGTGAACTGGTGGATCAGCCGCAAGCGCGATTACCGCAGTCTGGAGCCCCGCCCGCCATTGCGGCAGATGCTGGTCAACACCGGCGCGGCGCTGCCCGCGCTGCTGCTGATCGTGCTGATCGTCGGCGGCATCCGCGCCGGGATGTTCACCCCGACCGAGGCCTCGGTCATCGCGGTGTTCTATGCCATCGTGGTGTCGGCCTTCGTCTATCGCGGCTTCAGCTGGGCGGATCTGTGGGGGGCGTTCCTGCGGTCGGCGATCATGTCGGTTGCGGTGCTGATGATCCTGGCCGCCGCCCGCGCCTTTGCACTGGGTGCTGATCATCGAGGGCGTGCCGCAGGCCATGGCCGACACGGTGATCGCCATGAACCTGTCGCCCATCGCCTTTTTGCTGATGGTGAACCTGCTGCTGCTGGTCTTTGGCATGTTCATGGACCCGCTGCCGGGGGTGATGATCCTGGTCCCGATCCTTGCGCCCATCGCCCATGGCGCTGGAATCGCGGCGGATCATTTCGCGATCATCGTCATCGTCAACCTGACCTTTGGCCTGATGACGCCGCCGGTCGGCAGCCTGATCTTTGTCGTGGCCTCGGCCACGGCACACGACCTCGGCGCTGATCCGCGAACTGCCGCCCTTCTTCCTCGCGGCGATGGCGGCCCTGCTGATCCTGACCTTCGTCCCGGCCCTGTCGACCTGGCTGCCCCGGATCAGCGGCTTCGCCGATAGAGGCGGGGCAAGACGTGAAGTCAGCCGGCCGACGACGAAGCTGGGCGCATATATGGCGAAGATCGTTGTCGAATGCGCCCCTGCGAGGGCCTGCGCGGCTGTCAGCCGTCAGATCGCCGTGCGACCGAGACCAAACACAACTTTTTGTCGCGTCAGCCCCGGGAACTGCTTCAGCGCAGCTTACCGGTTGCGACAGGCTCGTCCAAGGCTTGCGACCTGGAATGGCTGGCGCGAGAGTCAGAAGCCGCCGCTCCATCCACGGGGTCTCCAGTCCGGGTCGTCCAGCCAGACGCTTGCCGGCAGTTTCTGATAGGCCGGATCCAGACCTTCGCTTGCGCGTCTGGCCGTGACCAGTTCACTGAGACTGTCAGAGATTTCCTGCGTGGCAGGAGAAAATGTCACATAGATCAGAAACAGGTCCGGTGCGTTTTCCGGAAGCTTTTCACTGAGAACTGCGGGCGGGGTGAAACTGCTGCCTGTCAGCGAATTGTAGTGCTGAACCGTGACAACAGCGCGTGCGGGACCAGCCTCGCATTCCCGCCACGCGCCGACGGTCGCGGATTTCGGACCGCTGTCGTCAGAGAAATCCTCTGGCCGAAGCGGTGATTGCACTGGCCGACCGGATCGCACCCAACCCGCATCATCAAACATCCTGACGATTGTGCTGACTTCGGTTTGCATCTCGTCCCAGGTCATCGGCTCCATCGGCAGGACCATCGAGGCGCGGGCGACGACCGGACCCTCGACCGCCGCCAGCATCTGGCGACCAGAGGGCAGCTCGATGGTGCAGTTCCTCGCCGCATATTGAAAGACGATGGGACCGCCGGTCATCGTGGGTTTCAGATTTCCCCCAGAAGCCATTTCCGTCAGATACAACGACGCCGTATCCCCACCATCCGGGCCGCGCAGATCCGTCTGATAATAGGCCATCGGCGGCTGCGCCAGCAGATCTGCGACTGGCTGAAGCAATGACACGGATACGAGCCGACCGTCGCGATGTTTCATTTCATTCTCCTGCGTCATAACCATTGTTGTCGTCCCGGCAAAGACAACCAGGCCCATGACAATCATCAGGGATCTTGCGTTTACCATTCACCTGACGCCCCACCGCCGCCGAAAGACCCTCCGCCCGCGTTTGGAGCCTTTTGTTGCAACATACGTTCGATCAGGCGATTGTAATATTTGACCCGGTCTGCCGGGTCGCGGATGTCCAGGCCGTCGATCGGCACCAGATTTTCCCGCGTGCAGTATTTCGCGATCGGGATACTTGTCTGATCGCCCGGCATGAGCGCCTCTGCGCGCATCAAGTCGCTGAACGTGTCGGCGTGGCGTTCATAGGCCGCACGGACCACGGTCATCTGTTCATATTCGGCAATCATGTCAGATGCTCTTCTGAGATTGCCGTTTTCAAGCTCGGTCAGCGCGTCAAGCAGCTCTTGCGGGACCTTGACCTGACCGCTCGCGACGCATCGCTTCAGCGCGTCTGCGCCGCATTTCTGCGCGAAACGCGCTGCGGGATAGATGCTTGAAAAAATGGTGCGATTGGCATCCTGCAAAGCATCCATCGCGTCGGATGGATTGACAACGACACGCCCGATTGTCTGCGCATCCAGCGCCTGAGTTCTTTTCATGGCGCAGCCACCCTGCACCGACACATAGCTTGCCAGTCTGACCCAGATATTGCGCGGCTCGTCCCTTGCAAGCTGATCGTAAGCGGCTGTTATTTTGCGGTTGCGTTCGACCGGGTCATCGCTGCGAAGCGCCTGATTGACCTCATCCTGAATGGCCGCCCAACCCCGCTCGCAGCTGCAATCACAGCCAGCAACGGCATCGCCCGCAGCACGCGTTGTTGCTAAACTCGTTCACTTTGCCCTCGTTCATCACGTCCGGTCAGGAAACGGCGGCGCAGCGCGAGCGCCTTTTCTTCACGCGACAGGAACGGTCGCATCATGATGGCGCGATAGTCCGGATCGTCGATGACACCATCGCCGTTTACAATCATTATCTCAAGATGGTCCAGAATGTGCTGTTGTGCGACAATACCGTGACGTTCCAGCCAGCCCCGTTTGCGCCTGACCCATGCAAGACATTCCTCACGACGCCAGTCCGACGCGCGCGCATGGTTTCTGACCAGGATATCCGCGATCTCATTGTCGAAATCATCGGCCTGGCTGTCTGCCAAAGCCGCAAGAAAACCGCTGGAAAGACGCATCGGATATTCCTTCAAGGGACGCGTTTGCCGTCGGCCGGTCAAACGGCAGCGTCGTTCGTCACCAGCTCGGCTTTGCCGCGCGGGTCGATTGCGACAAGACCCGAGATACCGGCCAGAAATCTCTCTGAGTCCGCAGCATCCATGTTATTGACGACCGCGCGCAAGCGGCGTGGCTCCCAGAACCTGAAATAAAACCAGTTCCCGGCCTCATCCTGTATGCGGGTGAATTTCCGGAAGTGACGCCAGAGGTCATCCAGTGACGCCCGCGACCGGATATAGATGCCCGGCTGACTGTCCCACAGGTGCCAGCAAGCCTGCCCGCGGGTGAACAGACGGCGGGCAAAGGTATTTCCCTCTTCAAGGCGCACGATCCAAGGGGCTGCATGTTTCAGATCCTCGTAAGCTTTTCCTGAGAACAGGCACCGATGTTCCAGCCGACTGCTCTCCAGAACCTCCGGCAGGTTCGTGACCCGGGCAGCGTCCAGAATAGCGTAGGTGCCCATCGGGGGCACATCAGAGGCGACCCCGCCGGCCGACCCGATCTCTGCCACAGTCGGCAAGGGCTGGCCGAACAGGGCATCACGCAGCTGATCGGGCACCGTTTTCTTGCGCGGCACACCGGTCTGCGCATCAAGAGGAAGCACATATTCGATCACCGCAATCCGTGCCCCGGCCTGCGCGAGAACGCCCGACCCGGCGCCCGTTTGCGCGGCCACGTCAAGCCAGGGGTCGTCGTCAGGGGCAGTCCGCGTCATCAAGACCTCCGTCACGAGTGGGACCAGTTTATGCAAATATCAGCCGCGTGCGGCAAGGTCCCGTTGGCCGACGGCTTGCATACCGATCATGTCATGACCTTGACGCGATTTTTCAGTTGGATCTACCCAGAGGCCCGCGCCCCTATAGGCCGGACAGGCGAATCGCTTGTGGACGATGTCGTGACCCCGGTTGATGTCGCGACCTGCGCGACCAGTTTTCCGATGCCCATCGTAAACCCGTCACGGCATTGAAACCGCGATATCTGCGGTTAAGCGCAAGATCTTTCTTACAGATGTCAAGGACGTCAGAATTGACCCTGCGGATTGCGATTATTCTATACAGTATACTGAATTATAATCAGAAATTTATTTCTGAAGTGCTGTAATCGTGTCTAAACCGCACATTTGAGTATCCACGCACTGGTCCAACCCGCCGTCTTCCAGACGGGACAGGCTGCGCGGCGCAGTGACCCGATTGGTCGTCGCCCGCGCCGCAACGCTCGATACCGAGTACGATGCCGCCGTCAGGGCGTGGATCGATTGGTAGATGTCAGGAGCGCCAGCATTAGGGTCGTCATGGCCGAAAGCGTGTCGGGGTGATGGCGAGGGCTGCCTGTCAGGATCGAGCCACGTGCATGGGTCCTGACAGAAAAATTTTCGTCCGGAAGCTAGTCCGCCGCAACAGCCGAGCATCGTGTCTGCCAGCCGCCGCTTCGGCCTGGCATTCTCATCTTCCAGCGCCTTCAGCCGCGCAGCCTCCGAAACCTCCATACCTGGACTTCAGCTTGTAAAAGGTCGCCGGGCTCAGGCCGTGCCGACGGCCACCTCCGCTGTCGGCATCCCGGCTTCCTGCTCTTTGATTATCCCGATGATTTGCGCATCGGTGAAACGGCTCTTACGCATTCGTCTGCTCCTACATAGTTGGACAGACTCTACTTCATGGTGAGGGATTTTGCGGGGGCAGGTCAGTCGCTTGTTTGCCGTTTTCGATCCTCCGTTTCCTAAACATAACGGTGGACCACTTCACGGGGGGAGGATCAGCTGACCTCAGGACTGGACCCCGATGTGCAGGCCGAGCGCCGCGCCGCAAGGTTGACGCATCGGGGCGAGGAACCGGATCCCCAGCCCCGCGACAGGTTGTCGGGGCGTCGCCGCATCACTTTGGTATCGTCCCCTCGGGGCAGGGCGCGAGGATGAGCGGCTCGGCCCGCCTTGGCGCCGGAGTCCGGCAGCCCTGATCGGTGCAAAGCCGCCAGCCGTCCCCGGTCGCCCCCGATGCCGCCAGAGACAGCGCCGGGACCGAGACATCCGGCGACCAGATCCACCAGCCGTCTTTCAGCACCGCGCCTTCGCCCGGCTCCATCCCCGCGCCCGAGCCGCGAATGGCCGCTTGCGTCAGGTGCAGGCGGCCGTCCCTGACCTGCCAGTTTTCGACCCATTCGATGCGCTCGACCGAATGGGTCCAGCTCAGCGTAAAGCCGTGGCTGACGGCGAGCGCGACCGCCCCCGCCATGAGGCAGCCGCTCGTGCCGTGACGCGCGGGCGGCGGATGAACCAGATCGCGACGAACGCCACCACCAGAACCGCGCCGATCGTATCGCTGAGCGCGCCCGCCGCGGCCAGGGTGAAGGCGGCGGCGACGGCCAGGGCCCGCTCATACAGTTTCAGGCCGTGACCCAGCCAGCCGATCACCGCGACCCCCCAAAGGCCGATGGCGACGACGGCCTTGACGACGATATAGGCTACCGCCGGCCAATAGCCGATGGCCGAGGCCAATGGACCGCCATCCTGCAACATCAGCGCCGGCGTATAGACCGCCATGAACGGCACGACAAAGCCGGCGGCGGCGATCTTGATCGCCTCCATGCTGATCTTGAGGCCGCTTTCCTTGGCGATCGGTGCGGCGGCGAAACAGGCAAGCGCCACCGGCGGCGTCAGATCGGCGAGGATGCCGAAATAGAAGACGAACATATGGCTGATGATCAGCGGCACGCCCAGTTCCAGCAGCGCCGCCCCGGCGATCGAACTGGTGATGATGTAATTCGGGATCGTCGGAATCCCCATCCCCAGGACGATGCAGGTCACCGTGGTCAGCAGCAGCGACAGGAACAGGCTGCCCGCGCCGATCTGAGACGATGAAACTGGCCGAAGGTGGTGGCCAGCCCGGTCAGCGTCATGGTGCCGATGACGATGCCGACAAGCGCGCAGGCGACGCCCACCGGCAGCGCGGTCTTAGCGCCTTCGGCGAGAGCTTTCGACCACGCTACCACAGGGTTGCGCGCGCCGCCACTGGCTGACGGCGTTGATCGCCAGCAGCCCCAGCACGATAAAGCCGGTCCAGCCGATCGCGGACCCCTGAGGCCAAGGCTGAACAGCCCCGCCATCACCAGCCCGAGCCCGATCCACAGGATCATGCGGATCACCCGTCCGGGCAGGCGCAGGATCGATCGACCTGGCAAGGATCAGCACCACCGTCAGCGCCAGCCCCACCGTGCCCGCATAAAGCGGCGTATAGCCGGAAAACAGCAGCCAGACCAGCGCGGCCAGGGGCAGCAACAGATACCAGCTCGACCCGGATCGCCGCCTCGCGCACTGGGCAACTGGTCGCGGCGCATCCCGACCAGACCCTTTCGGCCCGCCTCCAGATGGGCCATCCAGAAGGCCGCGCCGAAATAGAGGATCGCCGGGATCAGCGCCGCCTTGACCACCTCGACATAGGCGATGCCCAAAGTCTCGGCCATGATGAAGGCGACCGCCCCCATCACCGGCGGCATGAGTTGCCCGCCCATCGAGGCCGTCGCCTCGACGCCCCCCGCGAAGGCCGGGCGATAGCCGAAACGCTTCATCAGCGGGATGGTGAACTGGCCGGTGGTGACGACATTGGCCACGCCCGAGCCGGAAATCGTCCCCATCATCGCCGAACTGATGACCGCCACCTTGGCCGGCCCGCCCAGAAGATGCCCGACCAGACCCAACGAGACATCGGTGAACAGCTTGATCATTCCGGCCTTTTCAAGAAAGGCGCCGAACAGGATGAAGAGGAAGATATAGGTCGAGCTGACATAGATCGGGATGCCGTAAATGCCCTCGGTCCCGTAGGCCATATGCTCGATCACCTGACCGAAATCATAGCCGCGGGTCTGCAGCATCCCCGGCAGATGCTGCGCCGAAGAAGCAATAGGCCAGAAACAGCCCGGAGATGATCGGCAGCGCCGCCCCCATCAGCCACCATGCGGCCAGAAACACCGTGGCGATGCTGATGACGCCCATCGCCAGATCCATCCGGTTCAGGGCGCCGGCGCGCAGCAAAAGCTCGGTATATTCCCATGACTGATAGGCGGCGACCGCGATGCCGCCGGCGGCGAGACGCCCATGCAAGCGCCACGATGGCCGGGCCGCGCTTGCGGAAGCCAGGTGCCAGCAGCGGAAATGTCAGCACAAGCAGAAAGGCGACATGGACCGCGCGCACGACCTGACTGGCGAAATCGACCAGATGCGCCGCCGTGGCGATCTGGAACAGCGAGAATGCCACCGCGATCCAGAACAGCAGACGGCCTTGCAGGCTATGCGGAAAGCTGTCCGCCAAAGGGTCATGCAGACCCAGATCGACCTGTCCCTTGGGATCGGGATGTTCGGGCATTGTGGATTGGGACATCGCGACCTCCAGCGAAAGAAGGCCCGGCGCGGGGAGCGCCGGGACGGTGGAATGTCAGCGACGGATCATCACTGAAGGATTCCGGCCTCGCGGTAATAACGCTCGGCGCCCGGATGCAGGGGCAGCGGCAGGCTCGCGGCGGCCTTCGCGAGGTCGATGTCATTGGCCGCCGAATGTGCGGCCTTCAGCGTGTCGAGATTGTCGTAACAGCAGCTTGGTCATCTGATAGGCGGTCTCGTCCGAGACCCCGTCATGCGTGACGAGGATATTGATGACCGAGACCGCTCGGCACATCGGCCTCCTGGCCCGTCATAGGTGCCGGCCGGGATCGGCGCGGGGATGATAGGCCGCGCCCGGCCTTGGCCGCGACATCGGCTCGGGCACCGCCACGACCGTCGATCGGGAGCGAGGTCGCCAGATCCTTCAGCGAGGCGACGCCCAGGCCGGCCGATTGCAGCGTGGCGTCGAGCTGGCGGTTCTTGATCAGCTCGACCGATTTCAGCAAAGGGCAGATATTCGACCTTTGCCCAGGTCGTCATAGGACATGCCGGCGGCCGGTCGAGGATGGCGCGCGCGTTCAGCTCGGTGCCCGACCGGCGGCGCCGACCGACAGCCGCTTGCCCTTCAGATCCTCAAGCGTCTTGATACCCGACTCTTTCGAGGCGACGATCTGGATATAGTTCGGATAGATCGCGGCGATGGCGCGCAGCTTGTCCAGCAGGCGCGGGTAAAGCCCGCCTCGGGATCGCCCGCCACGGCCATCTCGACGGGATCGCCAAGGGCAAAGCCGATCTCGCCCTTGGCCTGTTGCAGCAGGTTCAGGTTCTCGACCGAGGCCTTCGTCGCCTGCACCTGCGTGCGCGACCCTCGATACTCTTCGCCGTCAGATATCCGACAGCGCCGCACCCATCGGATAATACACGCCCGAGGTGCCGCCGGTCAGGACGTTGATGAATTCCCGTGCCTGCACCGAAAAAGGCGCGGCTGCGATTGCGGCTGCAAAGCCGCGGCGCGGAATGCGCGCCGGGTCAGTCTGGCCATGTGTCTCTCCCTTTGACAGCCCGCTCTCACGGCCGGCATGTCTCCTTCGGTTATTCTTAGCGATCCTCGCCCATAGCGCAACTGCGGTTCCAGTGTTGGGTGCCGCTGCGTCAAGCTATCCGCTGCCCGGTTTCCCCGGAACGCGGACGGTTTCGGTCTCGGTTTCCAGGTCCGGCGCAGACCGTGGGAGCGGCCGCCCCTGCCGGGAGGCTCCGATGCCGGCCGGATGGCTGAGGTGCGGCGACCGAAGACGCAGATCCGTTCATTCCGATTGTCGAGGGCTGGCTGGCGGCGGACCGGTTGATGCCGCACAAGCAGCGGCATAGGGCCAAGCGGGTGTTTGACCGGTTCCGCGAGGAATGCGGCTTCACCGGCGGCTATGCGATCATCGTAGGATGAAGGCCGTGCCCGCCATCGGTTCGAGGGCTTGGTCGACGATTCGGGAACGTGAGCGGCGGGGATCGACCGGGAGACCGTTTGTTCATGTGGATCCCGGCTCTACACACAATCAGCGCCATAAGCCCAATCTTGCATGCCGTTCCCCTGTCGCACTGGAGTACTGCGCATGCTTGCCCCGCAGTATTCATGCGCATATATTTCCCGGAGATATGGGGGATGATCATGGCGCAATCCGGTCGCCGGGCGGTAAACCTGACACTTGATCAATCGCTGCTGAGCGATGCCCGCGCGCTCGGCATCAGCCTGTCGCGCGCCGCCGAAGCAGGGCTGCGTCAGGCTGTGCATGAAGCGCGTGCCGAGCGGTGGCGGCAGGAGAATGCGGCCGCCTTGGCCGCTTCGAATGCCTGGGTCGATGAAAAAGGCCCGCCTCTCGGCTGCCTGTCGTCCTTTCTTGATGGCGCGGTTTGATCTGTATCGGAATCCGGACCGGGGTGGCTATCTTCTGGATGTGCAAAGCGATCTGCTTTCGGATCTGAACACGCGGGTCGTTGTGCCCTTGATGCCGCTCGACCATGCGCCAAGGCCGGCAACAATCCTCAACCCCGTGTTTGACATCCATGAGATCCCCCATGTCATGGTGACACAGTTTCTCTCTGCAGTGCCCACCGGCTTGCTTCGCCGACCGGCAGGATCAATGGTTCGCCAATCCGAAACGGTGACCCGCGCGCTTGACTTTCTCTATCAGGGGTTTTGAGCGGGCATAAATGGTGGTTTATCAATGCCGTCACGACAGCTTGCTTGGCATGGATGTGCAGAAGAGAGATTGAGCGCCCTCGACATTGTGAAACAGTGTCCAATGCATGCCCCCGCAACGAGAAATTCCGCACTTTTCATAACCTCCTGTTCGCAGGAGGTTTTTTACATTCCGGATGCCTGGTCCGCATTCAGGATCAGGGCCAGGATCCCGGCCAGATCGCCGTGACGCACCAGATCGAGTGCCATCCGCTTGCCCCTGATCGGCACCGGTGTCGCCACGATCTTCTCGATCAGGCCCCGGATCGCCTCGCGGGCATCGCTTTCCTGATCGGGTTCGGTCAGTCCGGCGATCATCGCGCGGATGCGGTCGTGATAGGTGTCGGCCGTCTTCGGATGGATCCGCAGGGTCGTGTTGCCACCGTTCCGCTGTCGCTTTTGCTGTTACACGGCTGTTTGCGGCCGTTGTCCCGATTGCCCCGACAGATATTGCCGCAAGAGAACGACGCCAAGGATCGCCGCGCCGATCAGGGTCGAGACGATTTCCGGCGCGATCATCAGCAGCGCCGCGATGGGCAACAGCAGCCGTTCGACCGTCAGCAGCGGCCCCAACAGCCAGTTGGTGATCGCCGCCGACAGCGCCACGATGCCCAGAACCGCGCCCGCGAAGGCCAGCACGAAATCGGGCAGCGTGAAGGCCTGCGTCACCAACAGCAGCGACGGCGAGAAGACGAAGACGAACGGCACCAGCGCCTTGCCCATCGAAAGCCGAAACGCCGTGTTCCCGGCCTTGAAGCCATTGGCCCCCGCGATCCCGGCCCCCGCATAAGCCGCCAGCGCGACCGGCGGCGTCACATCGGCCAGCACGCCGAAATAGAAAACGAAGAAATGCGCGACCAGCGGCTCGACATTCATCATGCCCAGGACCGGGGCAGCGACGGCGACCATGATGATGTAATTCGCCGTCGTCGGCACGCCGCAGCCCATCAGCACGCAGACCACGGCGGTCATCAGCAGCGTGAACAGCAGCGTCAGCGTCTGGATGCTGAACAGTTCGAACGGCAGGACCGCCAGCACGCCATGAAGCGACGTGGCCCAGTTCGCCGCGACCGAGGTGACCATGAAGGCGATCTTGAAACCCACGCCGGTCAGGGTGACGATGCCGATCACCACGCCGACCAGCGCCGCCGCCGCCGTCACCGCCAGCGATTGACGGGCGCCGGCCACGAAGCCTTCATAGATGCCGATGGCGGTTTCGCGGACGCCCTGCACGGCACCCGCCGCCGTGATCCGCTGGATCAGATAGACGACCATGCAGGCGGCAATGGCCCAGAAGGCCGACAGGAACGGCGTGCGGCCCGACATCAGCATCCACACCAGCAGCACCAGCGGAAATACCGACAGCCAGCCTTCGCGCAGGACTTTCCACGCCTTGGGCAGTTCTTCCTGCCGCAGGCCGCGGATGCCGAGGCGCGCGGCCTCCAGATGGACCTGAACCAGCACGCCGAAGAAATGCATGAAGGCCGGCACGATGGCGGCGATCAGGATGGTGCGCAGCGGGATGCCCAGATATTCGACCATCAGAAAGGCCACCGCACCCATGACCGGCGGTGTGATCTGCCCGCCGGTCGAGGAGGCCGCCTCGACCGCCGCCGCGAAATGGCGCTTGAAGCCGATCTTGATCATGGCCGGAATCGTCAGCGCGCCGGTGGTCACGGTATTGGCGATGGACGAGCCCGAGATCGTGCCGAGCATGGCCGAGGAGATGACCGAGACCTTGGCCGGTCCGCCCGCGAAACGGCCAGCCAGCGCGGTTGCCAGGTCGATGAACAACTGCCCCAGACCGATCTTTTGCGCCATCACGCCGAACAGCACGAAATGGAATACATAGGTGGCGATGACCCCAAGCGCGGTGCCGTAGATCCCCTGCGAAGTCAGGTAAAGATGGCTGACGATGGTGGCCCAGTCCGCGCCGGGATGGACCAGGATCCCCGGCATCGACTTGCCGAAATACGCATAGGCGATGAACAGCGCCGCGATGACCGGCAGCGGCCAGCCCATCGAACGGCGCACCGCCTCCATCAGGACCAGCAGCAGAACCGTGCCCATGACAATGTCGATGGCCAGCGGGTTGCCGACGCGGAACTGCAACTGCGCATAGATCCACGGCACATAGAAGGCGCTGACCGCGCCGCCGATGGCCAGAACCCAGTCGGTCACCGGCACGCCCAGGATGGCGAAGCCGTCGGTCTTGTGGCGGTTGCGCGCCAGCGCCGAGAAGCTGAGGAAGATGATGAACAGCGACACGCCCATATGCAGCCCGCGATGGGTGGTGGCGCGCGGTATGCCGAAGCCGGCGGTATAGAAGTGATAAACCGACAGCAGGAACAGGATGATCCCCGACAGGATGGCGACGGGACGGATGACCGTCCGGAAACGTGCCTCGGGGTCGTATTCTTCCTCCAGCGCGCGCAGGTCGGCGTCGGAAAGCTGGCGGGGGGCGTCGGTCATGCGGTCATCCTGCGTTTCTGGTCGCTGGTGCGGGCGCGGACCGGTCGGACCGCGCCCTTGATGGACGGGGTCGCGCCTATTCCAGCGCGCCGGCTTCCTTGTAGAAACGTTCAGCACCCGGATGGAAGGGGATGCCCGCGCCCTGCGTGGCATTTTCCAGCGTGATCATCTTGCCCTTGGCGTGGCCCGCGGCGAACAGCTTTTGCGTGTTCTCGTTGTAAAGCGCCTTGACGATGCCGTAGATCAGTTCATCGGACTGGTCGGCGCTGGTCACAAGCTGGGCGCCAACCGACAGCGTGGCGACATCGGCATCCTGCCCGTCATAGGTTCCGGCGGGAACGGTATCGGTGGCGAAGAACGTATAGGCCTCGCGCAGCTTGTCGGCCTCGGCGCCCGCAATGGGCACCAGCGTCACGTCATGCTGGCTGGCCAGTTCGGCGATAGCCCCCGCCGGATAACCGCCGACGAAGAAAAAGGCGTCCATCGCCCCGTCACGCATCCGGTCCGCGGCCTGATCGGGTTTCAGATATTCGGGCCGGATGTCGGATTCGGACAGGCCGAAAGCCTCAAGGATGATCTTGGCATCGACCAGCGTGCCGGAACCCGGCTCATCCAGCGAGACCCGCTTGCCCTTCAGGTCCGCGACCGAGGCGATTCCGGCATCCTTGCGCGCCACCAGATGGATGCTTTCCGGGTAGAGGTTGGCGATCAGGCGCAGCTTTTCGACTGCGGGCTGGCCTTCCCACAGGCCGGTGCCGGTCTGCGCCCAATAGGCGACGTCCGACTGACTGAATCCTGCCTCCATCGCGCCGCCATTGATGGCATTCACGTTGCCGACCGACCCGTTCGAAGCCACCGCCGTCGAGACCAGCCCCGGCACCCCGCAAGAACCACCGTCCTCGCAAGCCCGCGAGCCGGGCGGATTCGAGATCGAATTCGCGATCAGCCCGCCGATCGGGTAACAGGTGCCCGCCGTTCCGCCGGTGCCGATGCGGAAGAACGACATTTCCTGTGCCGCCACGACCTGACCGAACGATGCGGCCACGGCAAGTGCGGCGAACAATGACCTGAGCTTCATGAGCATATCCCTGTGCTTTGGTGTTCTGGGGCAGGTTAGCCCCGAGCTACAGGCATCGACAACCGTCATGTCCTGAAAACTGCATCCTGATCGGATATCGGGCACATGATGCGGGTGCTTGATCATTGGCCGGCGCCAGCACCCGCCCCAGATCATCGAGACCGATTGCCAGATCGAACCGGACAATATCAAGGGCAGCACGCCTGTCGCCTTCGGCATCCACGGCCCGGTCCTCATGGTCAGGCAATGGCGGTTTCAACCGGATTGCCTTTCGCCTTGGTGCTGCGGGCGGGCCTGCTGCTGGCAAAGCGGTGGGAACCGGGCTGACATGAAAGGCGAGCGGCGACAATCCGGCGCCGCTCGTCCTCCCGGCAAAAACGACCCTGCGTCAGTCCCAGATGCGGGGATCGACGCCCTTCGCTATGCCGGGATGGTCCCTCAGGCTGAAATGGGGCACCTCTCCGGTCTTGCGCTGTGCGAAATAGTCGCGGGTCAGCGCCACAACCGTGCCCGACAGCGCCATGATGGCGATCAGGTTGATCGTCGCCATCAGCCCCATCGAGGCATCGGCAAGATTGAACACCGTCGCCACCGCCTGAAGCGCGCCCCAGATCACCATGACCAGCACCAGCACGCGCAATACCGTCAAGCCAGTCCGGTTCCCGATCCCCAGAAAGGCCAGGGCCATCTCGGAATAGGCATAGTTGCCGATGATCGAGGTAAAGGCAAAGAAGAAGATCGCCACCGCCACGAACCACGGCCCGATCCCGCCGATATGATCGGCCAGCGCCGATTGCGTCAGTTGCGTGCCGGTCAGTTCCCCGCCCGGAACATAGACGCCCGACAGCAGGATCATCAGCGCTGTGCAGGTGCAGATCAGGATCGTGTCGATAAAGACGCCGAAAGCCTGCACGAACCCCTGGCTGGACGGGTGGTGCGGGTTGGGCGTCGCGGCAGCGGCGATGTTCGGGGCCGAGCCCATCCCGGCCTCGTTCGAGAACAACCCGCGCTTTACCCCGTTCAGCATCGCGGCCATGACGCCGCCGGTGATGCCGCCCGCCGCCTCGACCAGGCCGAAGGCATTGGCGATGATCTGCCACAGCATGGCGGGCACATGGCCAAGGTTCATGGCCACCACGATCAGCGCGACCAGCAGATAGACCCCGGCCATGAAGGGGACGACCTTTTCCGCCACCACGGCGATCTGCCGGATGCCGCCGAAGATGACGATGGCGGTCAGCGCGGCCAGCCCCGGGCCCGTGACCAGCTTGGGGATGCCGAAGGCCCCGACCATCGCATCGGCGATGGAATTGGCCTGCACCGCGTTGAAGACCAGCCCGAAGGACAGGATCAGGCAGACCGAGAAGATCCCGCCCAGCCAGGGCAGGCCCAGTCCCCGCGCGATATAGAAGGCCGGGCCGCCGCGATAGACGGCATCGGCGTCGCTGGTATCGCGGACCTTGTAGAGCTGCGCCAGCGTCGATTCCGCATAGGCCGTGGCCATGCCGACCAGCGCCACCATCCACATCCAGAAGATCGCCCCCGGCCCGCCAAGCACCAGTGCGACCGCGACCCCGGCGATATTTCCGGTGCCCACGCGTGACGCCAGGCTGGTGCACAGCGCCTGGAAGGGCGAGATCCCCTGCCGGTCGGTCTCGGGCGCTGCCGAGATCGAGCGGACCATTTCGCCGAAATGCAGGATCTGCTGAAATCGCAGGCGGATGGTAAAGTATATCCCGACAGCCAACAGGCCGTAGATCAGAATATATCCCCAGAAAATTGTGTTCAGAAAGTCGATGATCGCTGTCATGGCACGTCCTTTCTTATTTCCGGCGGTGGGTTTCCCCGACGCCGTTCATGACATGAATGTGACACACCAGCGCCATCATGGGCAACGTGTGACCGTAAACACCTTGCTGGCCGCAGGGTTTCAGAGACTTTGCCGTGAAATCCTGCGGCGGTCGGGGTGCTACAGGTTCCATCATCTGACCGGTTGCGCCATCCGCCGGGGATGGCCGGTGCTTCGGTCCAACAGTCATTTCCGCGCCTTCGGCTTGTCGCAACTGCTCAAGGCCGAGATGGCTGAACGCGGGCTACGCTCGATCCCCTGTCACATGAAGGCCGCGCTTCCCGGCCTGCAAGGACCTGTCCGGCTCGACTTCGCCGCCAGCGAGATCAACAAAGCCCTCGTGCGCCAACCGCATCGACCCGAGTTCATGGACGCGGCCGGGAATGTGATCCTGATCGGCGCGCCCGGAACGGGGAAAAGCCATGTCGCGACCGCCCTCGACGTTCAGGCCATCGAGCATCACCGCAAATGCGTGCGCCTCTTTTCGACCGTCGAACTGGTGAATCCGCTGGAACAGGAAAAGGCGCAGGCAAAGGCCGGAAAGATCGCAGAGGCGCTGGTGGAGACCGAATTGGTGATCCTCGACGAGCTGGGATACCTGCCTTTCAGCGCCTCGGGCGGTGCGCTGTTGTTCCACCTTCTCGGCAAACTCTGCCAGCGCACTGCTCGATCTCCATGGCCTGAAGGTCTCGCCCGACTTGATCAGTCGCGTCGATGCACCTGATCCGGCATTCGCCGAACTTCTGCAGTTGGAAGGACCGCAAGGCCGTAGCTGCCGACCTGCGCCCGATCTACAAGGTCCCATCCGCCGAGGAGGCCGCAACCAAGCTGATCTCCGCCACCGCAACTTCGAGAAGGGCGGAGGTGCTGTCCGGAGAGTGGGTTGGCGCCCGCAATCAGCTGGCGATAATATTCGCCGGGCGCTTTGATCGCCTGACCGTATCTGAAAACCGCATGGGCAAAGTCAGATACACGGAGCAATAAGTTTAGGGTGACTCGCAACCGAATGTGGTCCACGCGAACGTGATCTGCAGGCACCAGACCCGGATCCTGCGCTCGGCCAGAACATCCCCGACATCGCGCAGGCTGGGCGAGAAGCAGTAAGACAACCAGACCGCGCAGCCAATCACGCTGCGCAGAAAACGATGCCCCTTCAGCCGGACGGTCTGGGGCGACAGAAACATATCCCGAATATGACCCCGCGCCCGGCCCGTGGAAAATTTGTCAGTGCCGCCAGAACCTTTGCGCCTGCAGGCGGCTGAAATGTCGGTGGCTTTTTCGAACCGGCCCTGGAAAGTCCCTCAGCCTCACCTACGGTTACAAAAACGAGTCCGCATCACCATGCCGTTCCTTCATTCCACGCCCGCCAACTCCGATCAGGCTGCGACCGGCCGCCAGCGCAGCCAGACCCTCGGTCCGGGGGCTGGCGATCATCGACGCCGTGGCCGATCAGCCGGCAACCATTGCCGATATCGCGGCCGCGACCGGGCTGAGCTATTCGACGGTTCACCGGATCGTCTCGGTTCTGGTCGAACAGCGCTATCTGAAGCTGCTGGCCAGCCGCAATGTCGGCCTGGGACCGCGCCTGATCGAACTGAACTTTGCGGCCCACTCGCGGCTTGACCTGGTCCAGCGGGCCCGCCCCTTTCTGGAAGAACTGTCCCGGCTAACGCGCGACACGGTGCATCTCGCGCGGCTGGAAGATGGCGAGGTCAGTTATCTGGACAAACTGGCCGGCAGCCGGGCGGTCGAAATCTCGTCTCGGATCGGCGGGCGCAAGCCGGTGATTTCCACCGGTGTTGGCAAGGCATTGATCCTGGATTACAGCGATGACCGCCTGAACGACCTTTACCGCAGCGATCACAGCCTGATGACCCATCCCGTCCCGCAGGAGGAATGGCTGCAGCGGATGCGGGACTATCGCCAGAGGGGGTTCACCTTCGACCTGGGCGAGGACGAAGCCTCGATCCGCTGCGTGGCGGCACCGCTGCGCGATACCACCGGACGGATCGTCGCCGCGATCTCGGTATCCTCGACCATCGAACATATGGGCCAGACGCGCATGAGCGGGCTTGTCGATCTGGTGGTCTCGGTGGCCGACCGGATCTCGGCCGATCTGGGCTATGGCCCCGCCCGGAAAAGGCAGGGCTGAGGACGTTCAGAAGACCTTGCCGGGGTTCAGGATGCCCCTAGGGTCCAGCATCTCGCGCATCCGGCGCAGCAGGGCCATCTCGGCCGGGCTGCGGCTGTAGGACAGCCACGGTCTTTTATGCAGGCCGATCCCGTGTTCGGCCGAAACCGAGCCGCCGAAATCGCGGATAATGCCATAGACGATGGATTCGATGCCGTGGCCGGCTCGGGTCCACCGGCTCGATCGGGCCGGCGACCAGATGGATATTGCTGTCCCCGGCATGGCCGAAGAAGATGAAGCGCAGATCGGGGAAGGCGGCGGTCAGGGCGGCGCGGATCCGGTCCACGCAATCGCCGATCCGGGCCAGCGGCACCGAAACGTCGAAATTGATCGTGGTGGCCCATTGCGACAGGATTTCGGCCACGCCGTCGCGCAGGGACCAGAAATCCTCGACCTCGCGTTGCGAGCGAGCAAGGGCGGCATCCTCGATCATGCCGGCCTCGAAGGCGGCCTCCAGCATGGTGTCAGAGCCGTCGCGGTCGCCGTCGGGATCGGCGCCCTGCATCTCGATCAGGGCATAAAGCGGATGATCCGGGAGCAGCGGCGCGCGGCGGCCGGTGGCAGCCAGGACGGCTCGATAATAGTCGTTCCACATTAGTTCGAACGCGGTGACGCGGCCCGATAGCGCCTTTTGCGCATGAGCCAGCAGCAGTGCCGCCTGGTCGAACCCGCGCAGCGCGACCAGCGCGGCATTCGCCCCCGCCACGCCGGGATGCAGCCGCAGCACCGCCCGCGTGATCACCCCAAGCGTGCCCTCCGAGCCGATGAACAGATGCGCCAGATCCAGCGCGGCATTGTTCTTGGGCATGCGGTTCATCATCGGCAGGACGGTGCCGTCGGCCTGGACCACCTCCAACCCCAGCACCAGATCGCGCGCCATGCCATAGCGGATCACCCGGTTTCCGCCGGCATTGGTGGCGATATTCCCGCCGATCTGCGCGCTGCCGCGGGCGCCCAGGTCAAGCTGAAAGCTGCAGCCTTGCCGGGCGGCGGCTTCTTGCAGGGTTTGCAGAACGCAGCCTGCCCGCACCACCATGAGCCCCGAGGTGATGTCGATCTCTTCGATCCGGTTCATGGCGGCCAGCGACAGAAGGACCGCTCCGTCCGAGGCCACCGCCCTGCCCGCAAGCCCGGTGCGCCTGCCCTGCGGAACGACCGGCAGGCCGGCCGCGTGGCACAGCCGCAGCACCGCCGAAACGCCCGCCGTATCCTGCGGTGTCACCAGGGCCAGCGGCGTGCCGGGAGCCTCGGCGCTCCAGTCGTGGCAGGCCGATTCGGGCAGGTCGGGGCCGGTCAGCACCTGTTCCGGCCCGATAGCTTGCGCCAGCTTTTCGACCAATCCCCCCGAATATGTCTGTGACATCGTGTTTCCCCACCAGATGATGTGTTGTCTGGATGGCATTATTTCTCACATTGTGCAAATGGATTGTAATATTTGACATCTCAGCCCGGAACGGCATAAATCGCCGCCAGAGAGGGTGCGGCCGGAGGTGCCGGGGACCGCCTGCCTCTTGGTTACATCGGGTCTGGGGTAGGGCAGCGATCCGCCGCAGCGCCATGGGAGGTTGAGCATGTCTATTTCTCCGTCGTTGCGCGTCTTGCGCGGTTCCATCGCATCTTTCGCCGTTTCGGCCGCCGCGTTGACCGGCCTTTCCGCTGCCCCGGCCATGGCCGAGCCGGAGATCCTGTTCCGGGCCGCCCATGCCTCGGCCCCCTCATCGACCGGCCATCTGGCGCTGGAATTTCTGGACAAGGATCTGCGCGAAAAGACCGATGGCCGTATCGGGCTGGAGATTTTCCCGTCCTCGCAACTGGGTGGAGAGCGCGAGGACGGTCGAGAATATCCAGTTCGGCAATATCGACCTGACCTTCGTGTCCTCAGCGCCGGTGGCGGCCTTCGCGCCGACCTTCTATGCCTTTGACATTCCCTTCCTGTTCAACGACCGCGCTCAGGCCTATGAGGTTCTGGACGGCGAGATCGGCACTGGAAATCCTCGGCCACGCTGGAGAGTTCTTCGGGGATCGTCGGCCTTGGCTATTGGGAAACGGTTTCCGGCAGTTGACCACCGCCAACAAGGAAGTGCATTCGCCCGGAGACCTGGCCGGGACCAAGATGCGCACGATGGAGAACGAGGTCCATATCGCCGCCTGGCGCGCGGTCGGCGCGAACCCGGCGCCGCTGGCCTTCAACGAGTTGTTCACCGCCCTGCAGCAGGGCACCTTCGACGCGCAGGAAGGTCCGATCAACCTGTTTTACGACATGAAGTTCAACGAGGTGCAGAACTTCATCATCAAGACCAACCACATCTATTCGCCCTGGCCCCTGCTGGCCAGCCCCGAAAAGCTGAACACGCTGTCGCCCGAGGATCGCGCGATCTTCGATCAGGCGGTGATCGATGCGACCGCCTATCAGCGCAAGCTGGCCGCCGAGGCCGACGACCAGGCCGAAGCCGCGATGACCACGGTGACCTTCATCGACCTGACTCCGGCCCAGAAAGAGACTTTCGCGGCCAAGGTCGCGCCGATCGCCGATCTGGTGCGCGAAAAGGCCGGTGCGGATCTGGTGAACCGGCTGTTGGCCGCGACCGGAAAATAACCGACGACCCGGCCCCGGCAACGACTGCCGGGGCCTTTCATTTCCCCGACGCCGGACACGCGCCCCGCGACCGGCCAGCCGGGAGCATGGGATGTTCAAACTTGTGGATGAACACTTTGAAGAGGCTTTGATCGTCGCGCTGATGGCGGTCATGTCTCTGCTGATCGGATTGCAGATCTTCATGCGCTATGTCATGGGGGCCTCGCTGTCCTGGTCCGGAGGAACTGGCGCGCTATCTGTTCATCTGGGCCACTATCTGGGCATCGCCTATGCGGTGCGCATGGACGCTCATATCCGGGTAGCCATGGTGTCGGACCTGCTGCCCCTGCGGGGCGGGCGGCGCTGCGCGTGCTGACCCATCTGATCTTCGCGGCCTTTGCGGGATATGTCATGTATCAGGGCTGGTTCATGGTGGAAAAAACCTTCCGTTTTGGCCAGAAATCGGCCTCGCTGGGGATTCCGATGGGGCTGGTCTATCTGGCGCCGCTGACCGGGTTTGGCCTTGTCGTGTTGCGGCTGATCCAACGTATCGTGATCGATTTGCGCGCGGCGAAACCGGAGGGTGCAGCATGATCTCGCTGTTGCTGTTCGGCCTGCTGGCGCTACTGTTGCTGCTGTCGGTGCCCATCGCGATCTCGCTTGGCATCGCGTCCACCGTGGCGCTGCTGGTCTCGGGCAAGGTGTCGGGATCCTATGTCCCGCAGGGGCTGGTGACCTCGATCGACAGCTTTCCGCTGATGGCCGTGCCCTTCTTCATCCTTGCCGGCGACCTGATGGGGCAGGGGGGCCTGTCCGCGCGGCTTGTCGCTGTGGGGCGGATGTTCTTTGGCCGCTATACCGGCGGGCTGGCGATCATCGCCGTGGTGACCTGCATGTTCTTTGCCGCCATCTCGGGTTCCGGTCCGGCGACGGTGGCGGCGGTGGGCCTGATCCTGCTGCCGGCGATGGCGCGCGATGGCTATGCCCCCGGCCGCGCCTCTGGCCTGGTGGCCAGCGCCGGGTCGCTTGGCGTCATCATCCCGCCCTCGATACCCATGGTCATCTATGCCACCTCGGCCAATGTCTCGGTTTCGAAGATGTTCATGGCAGGCGTGGTGCCGGGCCTGCTGATCGGTCTGGCGTTGATCCTTTATGCGTGGTTTGACGCCCGCCGCCAGGGTGTCCAGCCCTCGGCCGAGCGCCTGACCGGCCGCCAGAAGCTGCGCATCCTGAACGAGGCGAAATGGGCGCTGCTGGTTCCGTTCATCATTCTGGGCGGCATCTATGGCGGCGTCTTCACCCCGACCGAGGCGGCGGCTGTGGGTGTGATCTATGGCTTTGTCGTCGGTGCAGCTGTCTATCTATCGCGAGATCACCCCCGGCTCGCTTTACCGGCTGCTGGCGGGGTCGGCCCTCACCTCCGCCACGATCATGCTGATCGTTGGCACCGCGACGATCTTTGGCCGCGCATTGGCCATCGAGGGTGTGCCGATGGCGCTGTCCAATGTCATCACCGCGACCATAGATCAGGCCTGGTTGCTGCTGCTGGCCATCAACCTGATCCTGCTGATCGTGGGCACCTTCATGGAGACGATCGCCGCGATCATCATCCTGACGCCGATCCTTTGCCGCTGGCGACTGCGCTTGGCATCAATGCCGAACATTTCGGCATCGTGATGATCGTCAACCTTGCCCTTGGCATGGTGACGCCGCCGGTCGGCGTGAACCTGTTCGTTGCATCGCGCATTTCCGGCAATCCGCTGGAAACGGTGGTCAGAGGCGCGCTTGGCCCGCTTGGGGTGATGCTCGTCCTGCTGCTGCTGATCACCTATATCCCGGCGCTGTCGCTGGGGCTGCCGGCCTTGTTCGGCATGTAAACCGAAGGATTTTTCCATGAGCAAGAAACTTCGGGCCGTCATCATCGGCCCCGGCAATATCGGCACGGACCTGCTGATGAAGATGCAGCGGTCGAACTGGATCGATCCGGTCTGGATGGTCGGCATCGACCCCGAATCCGAGGGCTGAAGGCGCGCCGAGGGCGATGGGCATCAAGACTTGTGCGACCGGCGTGGACGGGGTGCTTGCGCATATCCTGTCCGACGATATCCGCATCGCCTTCGACGCGACCTCGGCCTATGTCCATGCCGAAAACTCACGCAAGCTGAACGAACTGGGCGTGGTGATGGTGGATCTCGACGCCGGCCGCCATCGGCCTGTTCTGCGTCCCGCCGGTGAACCTGGCCCGGCATGCCCGCGAATTGCGGATGAACGTGAACATGGTTACCTGCGGCGGTCAGGCGACGATCCCGATGGCTGCCGCCGTCAGCCGGGTGCAGCCCGTCGCCTATGGCGAGATCGTGGCCTCGGTCTCGTCGCGTTCGGTCGGGCCGGGCACGCGCAAGAACATCGATGAATTCACCCGCACCACCGCCCGCGCCATCGAGGCGGTCGGCGGCGCGAAGAAGGGTAAGGCGATCATCATCGTCAACCCGGCCGAGCCGCCGCTGCTGATGCGCGACACGGTGCATGTGTGCTGACCGAGGACAGCCCCGACGAGGCGAAGATCACCGAAAGCGTTCACGCGATGCTGGACGATGTGCGGACCTATGTGCCCGGCTACAGGCTGGTGAACGGACCGGTCTTTGACGGCAATCGCGTCTCGATCTTCCTTGAGGTCGAGGGGCTGGGGGATTTCCTGCCGAAATATGCTGGCAACCTGGACATCATGACGGCGGCCGCGTTGCGCACCGCCGAACTGTTCGCCGAAGAGGCGGAAAAGGGCAACTTCGTGCTGCCGGAACGTGGCTGAAGGAATGACGGACATGACGAATATCGAAGCCCGCAAGATCACCCTGCATGAGATGAGCCTGCGCGACGGGATGCATCCGCTGCGCCATCAGATGTCGCTGGAACAGATGGTCGCCGTGGCGCGCGCCGCCCGTGGGGCCGGGATCCCGTGGATCGAAGTGATCCCGCGGCGACGGGCTGGGCGATCTCGCCTGCATCACGGTTTCGCGGCGCATGGCGGCGTGGATTATCTGCGCGCGGTGGTGCCGCAGATGAAACAGGCGCGGATCTCGGCCCTGCTGCTGCCGGGGATCGGCACGGTGGACACGCTGAAAGAGGCCATGGATTGCGGCATTTCGGGCAAGTGCGTCGCCGCCGCGGTGCACCGAGGCCGATTGCGCCGAACAGCACATCGCCTATGCCGCCGAGTCCGGGCTGGATACGGTGGGCTTTCTGATGATGGCGCATCTGCGCCAGCCCGGCAAAGCTGGTCGAACAGGCCCTGCTGATGGAAGGCTATGGCGCGGGCACGGTCTATTTGCACCGATCCCGCCGGCTATCTGCTGCCCGATGACGTCACCGCCCGGATCGAGGCCATGCGTGCCGCGCTGCGCCGCGGCAGGCCGGGCTGGGCTTCCACGGGCACCGACAACCTGGGCATGGCAACCGCCAATTCGGTCGCGGCAGTTGGAGGCCGGGGCGAACCGGATCGATGGTGCGCTGGCGGGTCTGGGCGCCGGAGCGGGCAACGCCGCCACGGAACAGCTGGTCGGGGTGTTCAACCCGGTATGGGGGTGGAAACCAGTGGCCGATCTGTTCCAAGTGCATGGACGCGGCCGAGGACCTGGTCGTCCCGATGATGGAGCGCCCGGATCCGCGTCGACCGCAGTTCGCTGATCCTTGGCTACGCAGGGGTCTATTCGTCCTTCCTCCTCTTCGCCGAGCCGGGCCGAGAAGCGTTACGGCGTTCCTGCCCGCGATCTTCTGCTGGAAATGGGGCGGCGCGGTATGGTCGGCGGACAAGAGGACATGATCGAGGATCTGGCCCTGACCATGTCCCGCGCCGGGGCCTGACCGCGCCGGAGGACCTCGATCATGACCCCGGCATAATCTCAAGCTGGGTCAATTTTCGATGGAAAACCCGGGTCAGTTCTGGGTGGAAATCAACACAAAAGGGCAAGGGAAATGGCGGAGGCCCGCTCGCGCAGCGGGCCTCCCTGCACCCTGATCTGTCGCCGTGTATCGGGAAAGGCCGGGAGCGACCGCCGGTCCCTACCATCGTCGGCCTCTACTGCAATCCCTTGTGCGACCAGTTCGTCGGCCGGCCGGATCCGTTCGATGCCAAAGGCCGTCCCAAAAGTGAGGCGGCGACCGGCGGAGCCAATGGTGCTGGTGAGAAATTATCCTTTGATAGTATTTCGCTGGCGCTTCACCAGACTCTTTCCTTCCGGCTCCGTGGTCTCATCGAGCCCACCAGCAGGCTGCATCCTTTGAGACCGAGCGGGCGGAGGCCATCTCGATGGCCGTTGCGCTGATCATGCGGTCGAAGGGGCCGCGATGCGCCCAGTCAAGCGTCCCTGCAGAGCATGGCCATCGCGGCAGTATATGGCGCCACAAGACCGCCTTGTCTGCTCAGGAGCTGAGGCAGCCGAAGACGAACGTCAGCCTCCGGCAGCGGCGCGTTTTCCCGCCCGATGCGGATCGGGCAGCGCGAGCGGGGCAGGGGATATCGGGTCCCCTCGGCCTTGCGAAACGGTGTCCAAATCCTGCCGGGGCTAGATCCCCTCGGGCCGGGTGTCGGACAGGCGATAGCCGGATGGAAAGGGGTCGCCGGGGTCCAGCATCAGCTGGCTGGTGCCCGTGATCCATGCCCGGCCCGAAATCACCGGGCGGATGGCGAGGCGGCCGCCGATCTCTGTTTCGCTGTCGATGTGGCAGCGGAATTCCGTGTTGATGATCGAGCGGCCCAGAAAGCTGTCGCCGACCCGCATCTGGCCCCGCGCATGCAGAACGGCCATCCGCGCCGAACAGCCCGTGCCGGTGGGCGAACGGTCGATCTTGCCCGGACGGATCGCCACGGCATTCCTGCCGGTCAGCACGCCGTTTTCGCGGATGACGGGATCGGTGAACTGGCAGAATGAAATATGGTTCCAGTCGGTTTCCGGGTGGCGGAAACCAAGCTGTTCATTGGCGGCGCGGGTGATGCGCATGCCCGCCTCAGACAGCGCGCGGGCGTTTTCGGGGCGGATGTCGATACCGACCTGCGCGGCCTCGACAATCACGAGACTGTCTCCGCCATAGGCGGTATCGACGCGCAGGCGGCCGAGGCCCAGCACCTCGATTTCCGCATCCAGCCGGTCGGCGAAGCTGGCGACATTGCGCACGGAAACTCGCTGCGCCTTGCCATCCTTGCATTCGGCCTGAACCTCGATCAGCCCGCCGGGCGGTTCCAGCACCATATGGGTCACGGGTTCGACCATCGGGATGATGCCGCTGTCCAGCAACACCGTCGCCACGCAGATCGAATTTGGCCCCGACATGGGGGGCGTATCGGCGGGCTCCATGATGATCCAGCCCATTTGCGCGCGCGGATCCTTGGGCGGGACCAGCAGGTTGACATGGCGAAAGACCCCGCCGCGCGGTTCGTTCAGCACGAAGTTGCGCAGGGTTTCATCCTGCGCGATCCAGCGCGACTGGTCCCAGATGGTCGCGCCGGGGGGCGGGGCGACGCCGCCGACAATGACATCGCCGACCTCGCCCTCGGCATGGCAGGTGACGACATGGATGATTTTCGTGCTGCGCATCGTGGCCCCCTTTGGGTCGCGTGGTTACAGATCCTTGACCAGCCGCAGCGCGTCATAGATCGCCGCATGGGTATTGCGCGCGGCCACCGCATCACCGATGCGGAACAGGCGGAACCTGCCATCCGGGTTCTTGCGCAGATCCTGCAATCCGCCGGTGGTCAGGGCGTCATAATCCACCTCTCCCAGATTCGAGGAAAGGGGTTTGAGGTCGAAATACAGATCATCCAGCGGCCGCGTGCCGTGGTTGACGACGACCTGATCGACCAGCCTGTCGCGGGTCATGTCACCGTAATCGCTGCCAAGCGTGGCGCGCAGCCGGTTGCCGTCGCGCGCCACCGATTGCAGCCGCCATGTCACGGTAAATGTCGTGTCCAGCTTTTGCAGGCTGCGCATGTAGGGGACCAGATTCATCGCCATCACCTCGGGCGAAAAGGCGCGGTCGGGGGTGACGATTTCCACGCGGGCCCCGGTTTTCGCGATCAGATCGGCGGCCTGCAGCGCGGCATGATCGCCCGCATCATCAAAGATCAACACGTTCTGGCCCGGTTTCACATCGCCCGACAGGATATCCCATGCCGAACAGACCAGATCATTGCCATCCGTCAGCACCTGAGTATGGGGCAGGCCGCCGGTGGCGATGACGACCTCGTCCGGGTTGGTCGAAAGCACATCAGATTCATCGGCGAAGGTGTTGAAATGAAAGGTGACGCCGTGCTTGTCACACATCGCCTGACGCCATGCGATGATGGAAATCATCTCGCGGCGGCGTTCGGTCAGCGCGGTCAGGCGGATCTGGCCGCCGGGCTGGTCGGCGGCCTCGAACACGGTCACGGCATGGCCGCGTTCGGCGGCGACGCGCGCGGCCTCCATCCCCGCCGGGCCTGCGCCGACGATGGTGATGCGCTTTTGCGCGGGCGCCGCCGGGATCGTATGCGGCATGGTTTCCTCGCGCCCGGTGGCGGCATTGTGCAGGCAAAAGGCCATGCCGCCCTGGATGATCCGGTCGAGGCAATAGTTCGCGCCGACGCAGGGGCGGATGTCGTCCTCGCGCCCCTCGATCACCTTGCGGACCAGATGGGGGTCGGCCATATGCGCCCGCGTCATCCCCACCATATCCAGCAGGCCCGAGGCGATGGCGTGGCGCGCGGTCGGCACATCGGGGATTTTCGCGGCATGGAAGGTCGGGAAATTCGTGGCCTTGCGGATCGCGCCCGCGAATTCCAGATGCGGGCGTTGCGCATCCCCTGCACCGGGATCACATCGGTCAGCCCGGCATCGGTGTCGATATGGCCGCGCACCACGTTCAGGAAATCGACCAGCCCGCTGTCTTTCAACATATGCGAGACCGCCATCCCTTCGTCTGCCGTCATGCCGCCGGGCCGCATCTGATCGCCCTGCATGCGCAGGCCAAGGATGAAATCCGGCCCGCAGCGGTCCTTGATCGCGCGCAGCACATCCATCGTGAAGCGCAGGCGGTTTTCCAGACTGCCGCCATAGGGTGCATCCAGATCATTGGTCAGCGGCGACCAGAACTGTTCCAGCAGATGGCCGTAGGCCTCCAGCTCGATCCCGTCGACGCCCGCGGCCTTCATGCGTTCGGCGGCATCGGCGAAATCGGTGATGATGCGGGCGATGTCCCAATCCTCGATCCGCTTGGGAAAGGCGCGATGCGCGGCTTCGCGTTCATGGCTGGGGGCGACGACCGGCAGCCAGTCGGCCTTGTCCCAACGGGTGCGGCGGCCCAGATGGGTCAGCTGGATCATCACCGCCGCGCCGTGATCGTGGCATTCATCGACCAGCTTTTTCATCCAGCCGACGACCTCGTCCTTCCACGCAAGGATGTTGTTGAAGACCGGCGGGCTGTCGCGCGAGATCGAGGCGGACCCCGCCGTCATCGTCAGCGCGACGCCCGCCCTGGCGCGTTCGACGTGATAGGCGCGGTAACGGTCCTTGGGCATGCCGTCCTCGGGATAGGCCGGTTCGTGGCTGGTGATCATGATCCGGTTGCGAAGCGTCAGGTGCTTCAGCTGATAGGGCTGCAATAGGGGATCGTTCGACATCTCGGCTGCCTTTCCACGGGTGCTGGCGCAAAGGCTGGCGGAAATGTTCATATGTGTCAATTAAAAGTTCATGACTGTTTCCCGCGCGGACACATTTGCACATTCTGCTTGCAGGGCGGCGCGGCATCGGGCTAGCCTTGCCCCATGGCGGAACAGGCAATCATCGAATCCGGGTGGCGCGGCTCGCCCGATGGCTGGCTGGAAGCGGCCTATGAGGCGCTGATCGACGGCGGCGTCGATGCGGTCAAGATCATGCCGCTGGCCAACCGCCTGAAACTGTCGCGGACCAGCTTTTACTGGTTTTCAGGACCGCGAGGAATTGCTGGCCGCGCTGGCCCGGCGCTGGCACGACACGACGACCGAGCCGCTGATGCAGGCCGCGCGCGCCTATGCCGAATCGCGGGCCGAGGCGCTGCTGAATGTCATCGGCTGTTTTCTTCCCGCCGGCGGTTTCGATCTGCGGCTGGAATTCGCGCTGCGCAGTTGGGCCCTGCAGGATGCGGGGATCATGGCGCAGGTCCAGCAGGCGGATGCGCTGCGGCTGGAAACGCTTGGCGCGCTGCTGGCGCATTGGGGCTGCGAACGGCAGGATGCCGATGTCCGCGCCCGCACCATCTATCTGGTGCAGATCGGCTATATCTCGATGCAGGTGGACGAACCCTTGTCCCTGCGGATGAGCCGGATTCGAATTACGTTGAAATCTATGGCGATTGCACGCCCGAACCGCGCGAACTGGCCCGGTTCCACGCCCGCCACGGCTATATCGAAGGGGAAACGCCATGAAGATCGGCATCATCGGGGCAACGGGTTGGCTGGGTTCCGCCTTGGGATCGCGGCTGCTGTCGCAAGGCGTGGTCGCGCCCGCCGATCTGGCGGTGCTGAACCGGTCCGGGCCGCGCGATGATTATTTCGGCCATCGCGGCGTGATCTGGGCGCGCGACGTGGCCGATCTGGTCGCGCGTTCGGATGTCATCGTGGTGTCGGTGCGCCCGCAGGACTGGCCCGCGCTGGCGCTGTCGGCGCCGGGCAGGCTGGTCATTTCCTTCATGGCGGGGGTGCCGCTGGACCGGATCGGGCGTTCGGGCGCGCGGGTCGTGCGGGCGATGCCGAATGCGGCGGCCGAAACCGGCAATTCCTATTCGCCGTGGTTTGCCGGGCCGGGCGTCACCGATGCCGACAAGCAGACCGTCACCCGCGTGCTGTCGGCCATCGGCACATCGGACGAGCTGACCGGGGAAAAGCAGATCGACCTGATGACCGCGCTGCCGGGGTCGGGGTCGGCCTATCCGGCGCTGATGGCGGTGGCGATGACCGAATACATGCGCGGCTACGGCGTGCCCGATCATGTCGCCTTCAAGGCGGTCGAGGCCGCCGTGGTCGATGGCGCCGCCATGCTGGCCGGGCGCATCGACAAGGCGCCCGAGATGGTCGCGGCCTATGTCGATTATCAGGGCACCACAGCGGCGGGCATCGCCACCGCCGAAGCCAGCGGTTTTTCGGCGGCGATCCGCGCCGCGCTGGATGCCGCCGCCGACAAGGCGCGCGCGCTTGGGCAAGACGGTCCGGCAGAAAACGGGCCAGCAGGATACGGGGACGGGCCGGCACAAGACGGTCGGGCCTGATCCTTGGGGGCCGTCCGTGCCTTCGCGGCGCACGGGCAGGGCCGTCATAACCGCCGCGACAGGGAAGCAAGACATGAAGAAACGCCATCTTTCGACAGCCGCCTTCGTTTCGGTGATGGGGCTTTCGGGCGCCGCATGGGCCGAATGCGGCAACCTGACCATCGCCAGCATGAGCTGGCAAAGCGCCGAGGTTCTGGCCGCGATGGATCAGTTCATCCTGAACAACGGCTATGGCTGCAACGCGGAAATCTTGGTCAGCGACACGGTGCCCGCGATCACGTCACTGGTGGAAAAGGGCCAGCCCGAAATCGTCCCCGAGGCATGGGTCGACCTGGTCCCCGACGTCTTTGCATCCGGCATGGCGGACGGGCGCATCGTGCAGTTGAGCCGGTCGCTGTCGGATGGCGGGCAACAGGGCTGGTTCGTGCCGAAATACATGGTCGATGCCAATCCCGAACTGGCCACCATCGACGGCGTTCTGGCCCATCCCGAACTGTTCCCCGCCCCCGAGGATTCCTCGAAAGGCGCGATCTATAACGGTCCCGAAGGCTGGGGCGGCACCATCGTGACGAACCAGCTGGCCAATGCGTTCGACGTCGAGGGCAAGGGCTTTACCGTCGTCAGCACCGGCTCTGCCGCCGCGCTGGATGGCTCGATGGCCAAGGCCTATGAACAGCAGGCGCCATGGCTGGGCTTTTACTGGGCGCCGACCTCCCTGCTGGGGAAATACGACATGGTCCGCGTCGACATGGGCATGGAAACCGATATGGACGAATGGAAACGCTGCACCTCGGTCGCGGATTGCCAGGACCCGAAACCCAACGCCTTCCCGCGCGACAATGTGTTTACGCTGGTCTCCAAACCGTTTTCGGAAGCCGCCGATCCGCAGGTCATCGACTATATGACCAAGCGGACCTGGACCAACGACACGGTCAACAAGCTGATGGCCTGGATGTCGGACAATCAGGCCACGGGCGAAGACGGGGCGAAATACTTCCCGCAGGAAAACCCCGAGATGTGGGAACCCCGGGTCACGCCCGAGGCCGCCGAAAAGATCAAGGCGGCACTGTAACCGGACCCGCAACGCGCGCGCGGCAAGACATCCGGCAGGGATGGGGGCAGGGCATTGCCTTTGCCGCGCGCCGCATTCACCCTGAGCCGGAAGGGATACGGGGAAGGGCATGGACCATGACGAAAATCGGCAAGACCTGCATCGTGACCGGCGGCGGTCGCGGCATGGGGGCCGCGATTGCGCGGGAAATGGCGGCGCGGGGCTATGATCTGGTGCTGATGTCGCCCTCGGACAGCTGCGAGAAACTGGCCGCCGAACTGGGCGGCGCTGCGCGGCGCGGCGTCAGCCAAAGCGCGGAGGACCTGCGCGCCATCACCGATCTGGCGATGGCCACCCATGGCCGCATCGACGCCGTGCTGAACCACACCGGCGGCCCGCCCAAGGGCGACCTGCTGGATATAACCGACGAAGACTGGATCCGCGGCAATGAGATGGTCGTCCTGTCGGTCGTGCGCATGGCCCGTCTGGTGACGCCGGTCATGCAGGCGCAGGGCGGCGGTTCGATCGTCAACGTCACATCCTATGCCGCGTTCGAACCGTCGCTGATGTTTCCGACCTCGGGCGTCTATCGCACGGCGGTATCATCCTTTGCCATGCTCGTATTCGGACCGCTACGGCCCCGACAATATCCGCATGAACTGCCTGCTGCCCGGCTTTACCGACAGTCTGGATGTCGGAAGGTTCGGCGATCTGGCGGCGCTGAAACGCATCGGCCGGGTCGATGAACAGGCCAGGGCCGCGGCCTTCCTGCTGAGCGATGACAGCAGCTATATCACCGGCCAGAGCCTGCGCGTCGATGGCGGCCTGACCCGGCACATCTGGAGCGGGCAGCAGGTCGGGCGGCGCGTCAGGTCGGCCAGCTATGGCCGGGGCGGAATTTCCGGTCGTCCACGGAACGCGGGTCGATATCCAGCGCGCGGGCGACCTCGGCCTTGGTGGCATAGGATGCGGTGGCGTGGGAATTTGTCCGCATCTGGCGATGGCGGCCGATGCCATAGGCGCCGGGTTCGTTTTTCTTGGTGATGATCTGGTCGGGATGGGCGGCTTCGCCGCCAAAGCCCTCATCCTCGAAATCAATGGTCTGGATGGTGGTGACGTTGCGCGTGGCGATATCGTCCAGATCATAGGCGATCAGCAGCGCGCCATCGGAAATGCGCTTGTTCGGGCGATAGCCGTTCCTGCCCTCCATGCGGAAAATCCATGTCGCCGCACCGTTATGCGACACCAGCCCGGCGGCAATCGCGGCATCGGCGAATTCGCGGGGCACCCAACGGTAGAAACGTGGCATGAAATCTCCTGATGCTGAAATGCGGACAGGTTGGGCGGGAATGGTGACGGTTTCAAGACTTTCGCGCGGTGCGGGGCCAATCGCCGGGCCTTCGGCGAATCCTCGCACAGGCGGTGGGGCCTTGGGCCGGTGACGCGGCGCGCATCCATTTGACATGGCAGCCTTTCCGGGGGATGCATCGGGGGCAACCAGCCCGCGCGGCGGCCACAGGGACACGGAGCATGACCATGGATGCGATGCCACAGCCTGACCTGCGCGCCGAAACCGGCGACGGTCTGCTGCGGCTCAGCGGCGATCTGGTGGTCTGGACGCTGGACACCGCCCCGGCAGAGCCCGCCCCCGGATCGAGTTGTCGGGGCTGACGCGGCTGGACACCGCCGGGGCGCATTGGCTGATCCGCGCGCGGGACGGCGGCGCCACGCTGGACGGGTTGTCGCCCCTGCATGGCGAATTGCTGGAATCGGTCGCCCGCGCCCTGCCGGTGCCGGACCCGGTGCCCGAACCGCAACCCGGCTGGCGCTGCCTTCTGGAAGGGCTGGGCCGGCGCGTGATGTCGGGTCTGGGCTATTTCCGCGAGCTTGCGGAGTATCTGGGCCGCTTTCTGGCGGCGCTGGCGCGGGGCTTGCGCCATCCGTCGCAATTCCGCCTGACCTCGCTGGTCTGGCACTGTCAGGAAACCGGGCTGAGGGCGGTGCCCATCGTCTTTGTCATGTCATTCCCGATCGGGGTCGTGCTGGCCTTTCAGGGCGCCAGCCAGTTGCAGCAATTCGGGGCCGAGGTCTTTGTCGTCGACCTGATCGCCATCGCCGTCCTGCGCGAACTGGGCATCCTGCTGGCCGCCATCGTGGTCGCGGGGCGCACGGCATCGGCGCTGACCGCATCCATCGGGTCGATGAAATGCGCGAGGAAATCGACGCCATGCGCACGCTTGGCCTTGATCCCGACATGGTGCTGGTGCTGCCGCGTATCCTGGCGCTGGTGCTGATGCTGCCGATCCTGGGGCTGGTCGCCGACCTGGCCGGCTTGCTTGGCGGAGGCGATCATGTCATGGATCGAACTGGGCATTTCGCCCTCGATGTTCCTGACGCGGCTGTCGGATATCAGCGTCAACCATGTCATCATCGGGCTGGTCAAGGCGCCGGTCTTTGCCGTCATCATCGGCGTCGTCGGCTGTCAGGCCGGGGATGAAGGTCGGCAAGGATGCGGAATCGCTTGGCGCGAAAAACATCCTCGGCCGTGGTGAATGCGATCTTGTGCCGTGATTATCGCCGATGCGCTGTTTTCGATCTTTTTCGCCGAGGTCGGGGATATGACCGCCGCGCCCGAAAATCCGTCACCCCGAAAAACCTGATCGAGGTGCGCGGGTTGCGCACGCAACCCGGCGACCATGTCGTCCATGACGGGCTGGATCTGGACCTGCGGCGGGGCGAGATTCTGGGCGTGGTCGGCGGATCGGGCACCGGAAAATCGGTGCTGCTGCGCGAAATCGTCGGGCTGATCCGGCCCGCCGCCGGGACCGTGCGGGTCTTTGGCAAGGATATCCGCGCGCTGTCGCCCGCCGAGCGCCGGGCGATCGAATTGCGTTGGGGCGTGATGTTTCAGGACGGCGCGCTGTTTTCCGCCCTGACCGTGCGCGAAAATGTCGAGGTTCCGTTGCAGGCCGTCCCCGGCCTGTCGGATCGGGACCGCGCCGCGCTGGCCGAACTCAAGGTGTCCATGGCGGGGCTGCCGTGGAACGCCAATGCCAAGGTGCCCGCCGATCTGTCGGGGGGGATGCGCAAGCGCGCGGGGCTGGCGCGGGCGCTGGCACTGGACCCGGAAATCGTCTTTCTGGACGAACCGACGGCGGGGCTGGATCCGATCGGCGCCGCTGCCTTCGACCGGCTGATCGTCAGCCTGCGCGACACGATGAACCTGTCGGTCTTTCTGGTCACGCATGATCTGGATACGCTGCATGTCTGTTGCGACCGCATCGCGGTGCTGGCCGAAAAACAGGTGCTGGTCACCGGCACCATGGCCGAGATGCTGAACGTCGATCACCCTTGGGTGCATGAATATTTCCACGGGCCGCGCGCCCGTGCCGCGCTGGAAAACGCCGACCGGGACAAGGGGTAGGGTCATGGAAACAAAAGCGAATTACGCCCTGATCGGAGGTTTTGCCATTGCCGGATTCTCGGGCATTCTGGGCTTTCTGATGTGGTTCGCGAAATTGCAGGTGGACCGGCAGTTCGCCTATTACGACATCTATTTCACCGAGGTCACGGGTCTGAGCGTGTCGTCGCAGGTCCAGTTCGCGGGCCTCAGCGTCGGCAAGGTCATCGACATGCAGCTTGCCCCGCAGGGCGCGGCCCCGGTCCGCGTCCGGGTCGAGGTGGCCGAGGATACGCCGGTGCGCAGCGATTCCAGCGCCTCGCTGTCGGTGCAGGGGGTAACGGGGGTGGCGAATATCGCGATCATGCCGGGCAGCCGCAGCGCCCCGCTGCTGCGCGAGTCGTCGCCCGATCCGGTGCCGGTGATCCCGGCCAGCCGCTCGGCCTTGCAGACGCTCAGCGACGAAGGGCCGGAAATGATCGCGCGGCTGAACACCGTGGCGCAGCAGCTGACCGAATTGCTGGGCGATGAAAACCAGACCCGCGTGCATAACATCCTCGACAATGTCGAACGCTCCAGCGGCAATCTGGACAAGGCGATGGCCGATATTTCCGCCGCGACCGATGCCATCGGCACCGCCGCGGACGGCATCGCGGCCTTTGGCGGCAAGGTCGAAGGTTTAAGCGATACGGCCGATACGGCGTTGAAAAAGTTCACGGAAACCGCAACGACCGCCGACACCACCCTGCAATCGGCCAGCGCCGCGCTGGACGAGGTGCGCAGCTATGTCGCGGGCGATCTGGCCGGGCTGACGCAAAAGCTGGACGGGGTCGCGGGCACATTGCAGACCGATCTGGCCCGGCTTGTCGACCGGGCCGATACGACATTCGACAATCTGGATTCCGCGCTGGAGGTGGGCAAGGTCACGCTGGCATCAGCCCGGGCGCATTCGAAGAGCGCCGACCGCATCATGAACACCGATCTGGGACCGGTGATTGCGGATCTGCGGGTGACGCTTGGCACGCTGAACGAGGCGATTTCCAGCGTCTCGGGCGATCTGCCGGACATCACCGGGCGGCTGCGCGATGCCGCCGACAGCGCCGATGCGGCCTTTACCGCGCTGCGGCAGATGGTGGACGGCGCGCGCGCGCCGGTGCAGGCTTTCGCCCGCGACGCCCTGCCGCAATTCACGCGCCTGTCGTCGGACCTGCGCGGGCTGGTCGATAACGTCAACCAGCTTGTCACCGCCCTGCGCCGCAATCCGTCGCAGGTCTTTACCGGGCCGCGCGCCCCTGAATTCCGCCGTTGAGGTATCACATGCACCTGTCAAACCTGCGCATTGCCCCCCGTATTGCTTCCCGCATTGCCCCCGCCGCCCTGCTGGCCGCGACCCTGTTCCTGCCCGGTTGCGCCGCGCTGAAGATGTTGCAGGGCGAACCCGACCGCGATGTCTTTGAACTGCGCACGCCCCCGGCGGGCGGGGCGGATTGCGGGCGTTCGCGCGTGGCGGAACTGGTGATAGAGCTGCCCAAGACGCGCGGCACGCTGGACAGCGAACGCATCATGATCCGGCCGTCCGCCCTGCAGACGCAATATCTGCCGGATGCGGTCTGGGGCGATACGGTGCCGGTGACGCTGCAGCGGCTGCTGGTGGACAGTCTGGGCCGCACCAATGCCTTTACCCATGTCGGCCGCGCGCCTCTGGGCACGGCGGGCGATTATGCCGTCATCAGCGAGATCCGCGATTTCAACGCCGAGGTCGCGGGCAAGGGTGCCATCGTCCGGCTGGCCGTCGATGCCCAGATGGTGCGCGAAATGGATGCCAGCGTGGTCACGCGGGGCAGTTCGCGGCCTCGGCCGAATCGCCCTCGACCCGGACCGAGGATCCCCGCCTTTGATGCCGCCAGCCAGCAGCTTGTCGCGCAGATGACCGAATGGGGGCTGCGCGGGGTCGGGATCAATCCGGCCTCCTGCCGCTAACCTAGGGTCTTGGGCGCTGTCATTTCCCGTGGCGGTGTCGTAAGAAAGACGAAACGGATTCAGGTCAGGTCATGCGTCATCATTTTACCGCTCTTTTCGCCCTTTTGATCGTCGCCGGATGTGCGGCGGGTGCCGGTGTCGTGGTCAAGGGGGCCGGGCCGGACGATCTGCTGAAGTTGCGCGAAGGCTCCGGCCTGAACTACAACATCATTGTCGGCCTGCCTGACGGAACCCGGCTGACGCGCCACAACTGCATGACGAACAACGGCAAATCGTGGTGCCGGGTCTCGCTGGCGGCGAAGCCCGGCGTTTCAGGCTATGTTTCGGCGGATTACCTGTCGGCACCGTGATGGCGCCGTGATGGCGCCGCAGGTCGGCCCTTGGACAGCGCCACCACCGGGTCCAGCGCTTGACGCCGACCGGGCGGGCAGAAAGCCAAAGATCACGCCGATCATGGTCGAGCTGGCAATCGCCGCGATGATCGAATCCGTCGAATAGACCAGCCGGAAACTGCCCCCCAGCCTGTCGAAGAACAAGCCGAAGCCAAGCGCCGCGGCACCGTCGCCCAGCACGCCGCCGATCGTGCACACCAGCACCGCCTCGATCAGGAATTGCTGCATGATGTCGGATTGCCGCGCACCGACCGCCATGCGCACGCCGATTTCGGCGACACGTTCGGACACGGACACCAGCATGATGTTCATCACGCCGATCCCGCCGACCATCAGCGAAATCACCGCGATCGCCGCGATCAGCAGGGTCATGGTCTGCGTGGTCGAGGTGATGGTCTGGCGGATTTCATCGGTGTTGATGATAAAGAAATCCTGCGTGCCGTGGCGCTGCGTCAGAAAGCGCGTCACCGATTGCTGGGCGATGGCCGTGTCCACATCGTCGCTCACCCGGACCGTGATGCTGCTGAGGCTGGTCGAGGCCAGAAACCGCGCCTGCACCGTCGTATAGGGCACGTAAAGCGACAGGTTCCCCCGCTCCCCGGACCGCGCTGCGGGACCGATGCGACGCCGACGATGCGCAGCAGCACGTTATTGGCGAGGATCACCTGACCGATGGGATCGTCGGTGGCATTCGGGAACAGGCTGGTTCTGGTGTTTTCGTCGATCACCACCTCTTGCGCCGCATCTGCTGCGCACCGCCTGCGCGTCGAAGGCCCGGCCCGTGGTGATCGTGGCGCCGGTGGTGTTGGAAATAGCCCTCTCCGACGCCGCTGATCTGGGCGTTGACCGCGTCTCGATCCGTGGCGCGCCGTCGCGCTGGTCGACACCGATGGCGTCACGGCGGCGACAAAGGGCTGGCGGCCAAGCGCATCGGCATCATCGACGACCAGCGTGGTGATCCGCCCCGACCGCATGTCACCGAAATCGCGGCCCGGATAAATCTCCAGCGTATTCGTGCCGAGGCTGGAGATATTCCGCAACACCTGCTGTTGCGAGCCCTGCCCAAGCGCGACCACCGGCACGACCGAGGCGATGCCGATAATGATCCCCAGCATGGTCGGTGAAAGCTGCGCAGCTTGTGCGCCCACATGGAAATCAGCGCCATGCGCAGCGCACCTCGGTCAGGCGAAGGCGTGCGCCGCCGATCAGGTTGCGCCCCTGCCGCCGGTTGGCGACCGTGGCGGGCGCGGCGCCGGTCGGGCGGGTCTGGCGGTCCGGACAGGATGCGGCCGTCCAGCTGATTTCCAAATGATGCGTTCGGCGCGTTCGGCGGCGTACATGCATCGTGGGTGACGATCACGACCGTCCGCCCTCGGCATGGATTTCGTCCAGGATTTCCAGCACCTGCTGGCCGCTTGCTGTCCAGCGCGCCGGTCGGTTCGGCTCGGCCAGCACGACGCTGGCATCGTTCATCAGCGCCCGCGCGATGGACACCCGCTGTTGCTGCCCGCCCGACAACTGGCCGGGGCGGTTGGCCGTGCGCTCTGCCATGCCAAGCCGCGCCAGCAGCGCCCCCGCGCGCCCGCGCCGCGAGGCGGGCGTTTCCGAGGCATAGATCGCCGGGATCTCGACATTGGACAGCGCGCTGAGTTCCGGCAGCAGGTAGTAGCGCTGGAAGATGAAGCCAAAGCGTTCGCGGCGCAGCGCGGCCAGCGCGTCGGGACCAAGCCGGGCGGTTTCCGCCCTCGACCCGGTAGCTGCCGGCGGTCGGGCGGTCCAGCAGGCCGATGATGTTCATCAGCGTCGATTTCCCCGACCCCGAGGCCCCGACAATGGCCACGAATTCGCCGCGCCGGATGGTCAGGTCGACGCCATGCAGCACCGTCACCGACCCGCCCCCGAAGGGTACTCGCGCCGGATCCCGCTGAGTTCGACCAAGGGAGCCTTGTCCATGCCGCGCGCCCCCTAGAACCCGAACGGCTCGCGCGGACGACGCCCGCCACCCAGGGCGGCGGCCATCGCGCCGGAGGCCTCGCCGGTGACGACCTGATCGCCTTCGGACAGCCCGTCCAGCACCTCGGCCACGACCTTGTCGTCCAGACCGATGCGGATATTGCGCGTCTCGATCGCCGCCCCGGCGGACCCGGACCGTATAGCTGCCATCGGGCTGGCGGTCGCCAAGGGCGGTGACCGGGATCAGCAGCGCATCATCGGCGCTGCCGATGACGATATGGACCTGCGCCGTCATATAGGTGCGCAGATGGCCGTCGGTGTTCGGAATGTCGAAAATCCCGTTGTAATAGATCGCCGACGAGGAGGTGCTGTCACACGAGTATGGAAGTCGTTCTTTAACCTTAGTAATACGTAACTGAACGAAGTA
>NZ_JARJHL010000016.1 GCF_029309835.1 Paracoccus sp. DMF-8
GACCTGTCCGCTGCCTTCGGTCAGCTTGGCCAGATTGCCGGCATGGGCAGCCTGAAAGTCGATCTCGCCCGCGGTGGCGGCGTTTGCACCCATGACCAGCGCCGTATAAAGCAGGATGGAACGAAGCATGTGACCTCCGAAGGGCAAGATATGACCGAGCAGTCCGACAGCCGCGCGAACCAGATGTGGGGCGGACGATTTGCCGCCGGGCCGGACGCGATCATGGAGGCGATCAATGCCTCGATCGGCTTCGACCAGCGGCTTTATGCCCAGGACATCCGGGGCAGCCGCGCCCATGCGGCGATGCTTGCGGCGCAGGGCATCATCAGCACTAGCGATGCCGAGGCCATCGGGGAAGGGCTGCTCACCGTCTTGTCAGAGATCGAGGCCGGCGGTTTTCCGTTCCGCACCGCGCTGGAAGACATCCACATGAACGTGGAATCGCGGCTGAAAGAGATCATCGGCGAGCCGGCGGGTCGCCTGCACACGGCGCGAAGCCGCAATGACCAGGTGGCGACGGATTTCCGGCTGTGGGTGCGCGACCAGTGCGACACCGCGATCCAGGGGCTGGACGCGCTGATCCGCGCGGCTTTGTCGCAGGCCGAACAGGGGCGCCGATTGGGTCATGCCGGGCTTTACCCATCTGCAAACCGCGCAGCCGGTGACTTGGGGCCATCACATGATGGCCTATGTCGAGATGTTCGGCCGCGACCTGTCGCGGTTCCGCGACGCCCGCAAGCGGATGAACGAATCGCCCTCGGCGCGGCGGCGCTGGCCGGCACCGGCTTTCCCATCGACCGGCAGGCGACGGCGCAGGCGCTGGGCTTTGACCGGCCGATGGCCAACAGCCTCGATGCCGTCAGCGACCGGGATTTCGCGCTGGAGTTCCTGTCGGCGGCGGCGATCTGCGCCGTTCACCTGTCGCGACTGGCCGAGGAGCTGGTGATCTGGTCCTCGGCGCAGTTCCGGTTCGTGACCATGTCGGACCGGTTCTCCACCGGCTCGTCGATCATGCCGCAAAAGAAGAACCCCGACGCGGCCGAGCTGATCCGGGCCAAGATCGGCCGCATCCTTGGGGCGGCGGTCGCGCTGTTCGTGGTGATGAAGGGCCTGCCCTTGGCCTATTCCAAGGACATGCAAGAGGACAAGGAACAGGTCTTTGACGCGGCCGACAACCTGATGCTGGCGCTGGCCGCGATGACCGGGATGCTGGCCGACCTGACCGCCAACCGCGACCGGCTGGAGGCGGCGGCGGGCTCGGGCTTTTCCACCGCGACGGACCTCGGCCGACTGGCTGGTGCGCAAGGCCGGGCCTGCCGTTCCGCGATGCCCATCACGCCACCGGCGCGCTGGTCGCGATGGCCGAAAAACAGGGCGTCGATCTGCCGGAACTGACGCTGGAACAGATGCAATCCGTTCACGCTTCGATAACCTCTGACGTGTATGACGTGTTGGGGGTGCATGAATCTGCGTGGCCCTCGCGGCAAAGCTGATGCGGCACGGCGCCCGATCAGGTGCGGGCGCAGGTCGCGCGGTGGCAGGAAAAACTGGGGGCCACGACAACGGGGACGGGGGCATGAGATATCTGGCGGTGATCGCGGTTCTGGCGCTGGCGGCTTGCGGGGTCGATGGTCCTCCGGTCGCGCCCGGGGCCGCTGCGCCCGAACCGGGCGTCAGCATCAGTGGCGAGGCGCGGATCGGTGTCGTCTCCTCCATCTGACCTGACGGTGCTGCGGCTGGTCTGGCTGGGGCTGGCGCTTTTGGGTGTGGCGCTGACGATCTGGGGCGATCAGGTGCAGGTGCGACCATCGGAATGGGTGGCGCTGGCCTGTCTGGGCTTGTGGTGCCTGATCGAAACCTCGATACGGCGCAACTGGGCGGCGCTTTTGACGATTCCGGCGATGGTGCTGGGCATCGGCTGCGCGCTGCCGCTGTATCTGTTCTTCCGCTCTCGCAGGATCGCCTGATGGACCATTTCAACTACCAGAACGGCGTTCTCTGCGCCGAGGATGTCCCCTGACCCGCATCGCCGAAGCGGTGGGCACGCCCGTCTATGTCTATTCGACGGCGACCCTGACGCGGCATTTCAACCTGTTCCGGCAGGCGCTGGACTGGACCGACCATCTGGTCTGTTTCGCGGTCAAGTCGAACTCCAACGTCGCGGTGCTGCGTCTGCTGGGGGATCTGGGCGCGGGGATGGATGTGGTGTCCGGCGGTGAATATGCGCGGGCACGGGTGGCAGGCGTGCCGGGCGAGCGCATCGTCTTTTCCGGCGTCGGCAAGACCGAATCGGAAATCCGGCAGGTGCTGGAAGGCGGCATCCGCCAGTTCAACGTCGAATCCGAACCCGAACTGGAACAGATTTCCGCCGTCGCGACCGCGCTTGGCGTGACCGCGCCGATTGCCGTGCGGGTCAATCCCGATGTCGATGCAACGACCCATGACAAGATCGCCACCGGCAAATCGGAGAACAAGTTCGGCATCCCAATCAGCCCGCCGCGCGAGGTCTATGCCGCGCGCGCCGAGCTGCCGGGGATCGAGGTCATCGGCATCGACATGCATATCGGCAGCCAGCTGACCGATCTGGAACCCTTCCGCCAAGCCTATCGCAAGATGGCCGAACTGGCCACGCGCCCTGCGCGCCGATGGCCATGACATTCGCCGTCTGGACATCGGGCGGCGGCCTGGGCATCCCCTATCGCCGCGACAACAACGCACCGCCCCTTGCCCCTCGAATACGGGCAGGTCATCCGCGACGAAGTCGGGCGATCTGGGCTGCGAGATCGAGATCGAACCGGGCCGCACATTTCCGGGCAATGCCGGTATCCTGCTGTCCTCGGTCATCTATCTGAAAGAGGTGAGGCCGCGATTTCCTGATCTCGGACGCGGCGATGAACGATCTGATGCGCCCCGCCATGTATGGCGCCCATCACGATATCGTGCCGGTCATCGAACCCGCGCCGGGCGACGCGGTCCAGCCCTTTGACGTCGTGGGTCCGGTCTGCGAAACCGGCGACACCTTTGAAAAGGGCATGCAGCTCAGTGCCCTGTCGGCGGGTGATCTGGTCGCTTTCCGGTCGGCGGGGGCTTATGGCGCGGTCATGGCGTCTGAATACAACACCCGCCCGCTTGTGCCCGAAGTGCTGGTCTCGGGCGATCAATTCGCCGTCATCCGTGCCCGCCCGACTATCGAAGAGATCATCGCCCGCGATACCATCCCGCATTGGATGCAGGACTAGGGCCGATCCTCCCGGCCCGCGCTTGCCGCAACGGGGCGGGCGTGGAATAGTCCGGGCAGGTGAACAGCCGGGCGCGACGGGTTCGGACAGGCAGGGACGGGAAACGCCGGGCATGGACATGCGCCCCCAGAATCAGCAGGTATCGGATCGGCAGCTATCGGACCCCGAAGCGCACCCCCGGGTCGCGCTGGCCGCGGCGCTGACCCGCGCGGGCATGTGGTGGGAACAGGCCGCGCGCGCATTCTGGCCGCTGGTCGCGGTGCTGGGGCTGCTGTGGGCCTGTCTGGCCTTTGGTCTGGTCGAGCCGATGCCGCGCGCTTGGGCTTTCGCATGGCTGGTGCTGGCCGTGCTGGCGCTGGCCGCGACCGGCCTGCTGGGCATCCGTCGCTTTCGCCGCCCCAGCCATCTGGCCGCGCTGCATCGCGTCGATGCGACGCTGCCCGGAAAACCGCTGTCCGCGCTGCGCGACAGCATGGTTCTGGGGCAGGACGATCCCGGCGCGACCGCGCTGTGGCAGGCCCATCAGCGCCGGATGATGCAGCAGGCGGCGCTGGCGAATGCCGTGGCCCCGAATGCCGATCTGCCCCGCCGCGACCCCTATGCCCTGCGGCTGGTCGGGGTGACGGCGCTGGCGATGGCGCTGGTTTTCGCACCCTCGGGCAAGGTCGGGCAGGGGCTTTCCGCGCTGGCCTCGACCTTTCGGCCCGCGCCGCAGAATACGCCGACCATCGCCACCGGCCCCGGATGGGAGGGCTGGGCCGAGCCGCCCGCCTATACCCGCCGTCCGACGATCTATCTGAATTCCCTGCCCGAAGGCGAGGCCTTGACCATCCCCAAGGGCACCACCGTCAGCTTTCGCCTGTATGGCGAAGGGGCTGATCTGCAACAGAATATCGGCCCGGAAGTCGAGGGCGCGGACCCGATGGCGCCCGAATTCACCGCCGAACGCGACGGCGTGGTCCAGATCGCCGGGCGCAGTTTTCCGATCACGGTTCAGCCCGACGCGGCCCCCGTGGTTCAGCCCGGCGCGGCCCCGGTGCGCCGCGCCGACGGGCGGCTGATCCAGCAGTTCACGGCCAGCGACGACAATGGCATCGCCGCGGGCGAGGCCGTGATCTCGCTGGATCTGGCGGCGGTTGATCGCCGCTATGGCCTGACCCCCGCGCCCGAACCGCGCGATGATCTGACCCTGCGCCTGCCCTTGCCCGCGACCGGGCAGCGCAGCGAAATTCAGGGCCAGCTGGTCGCCGATCTGGCCCAGCACCCTTGGGCCAATCTGCCCGTCACCATCCGGCTGGAGGTCGAGGACGGCATCGCGCAAAAGGGCCAATCCGCGCCGATGCCGATGGTTTTGCCGGGCCGCCGCTTTTTCGACCCGCTTGGCGCCGCGCTGATCGAATTGCGCCGTGATCTGCTGTGGTCGCGGGACAACGGCCCGCGCAGCGCCGAATTGCTGCGCACGATCGTCTGGCAACCCGATGGTTTCGTTGATGAACCCCTGCTGTCGGGCCTGCAGGGCGCGATCGGCACGCTGGAATCGGGTCCGCTGGATGACAAGACCCGCGACGCCCTTGCCGTGCTGTTGTGGGAGGCGGCCGTCGCGCTGGAAGACGGCGGTCTGGCCGATGCGCTGGAACGTATGCAGCAGGCACAGGAACGCCTGTCCGAGGCGATCCGGAACGGCGCCAGCCCCGATGAAATCCAGCGCCTGATGGATGAGCTGCGCGAGGCGACGGACGCCTATACCGACATGCTCGCCGAACAGGGCGAGGACCCGGCCGAGCGCTTCGACCGCTCGCCCCGGGATCAGCGCCAGCGCATCACCGGGGACCAGATCCAGCAGATGATGGACGAAATCCAGCGCCTGATGAACGAGGGCCGCATGGCCGAGGCGCAGGAACTGCTGGAACAGTTCAACCGCATGATGGAAAACCTGCGCTTCAGCGACACTCCGGGAGAGGGCGGCATGGGCAGGCCGCGCCAGATGGACCGGCTGGCCGATACGCTGCGCGAACAGCAGCAACTGTCCGATGATGCGATGCGCGAATTGCAGGAACAGTTTTCCGACCCGTTCAACCAGCAGGGCCAACAATCGCAGGGCCAGCAGCAGGGCGAACAGGGGCAATCGGGCGGCCCCTCGGGTGGCGCGGGCCGGGGCGGATCGCAGGGCGATCCGTCCTCCGGCGGGCAGTCCGATGACCGCTCTCTGGCAGAGCGTCAGCGCGATCTGCGCGAAGAACTGGGGCGTCAGCGCGGGCTTTTGCCGGGGCAGGGCTCGGATCAGGGCGACCGGGCGGCGCGTCAGCTGGATGATGCGGGGCGCGCGATGGAACAGGCCGAACAGGCATTGCGTGACGGCGATATCGCCGGCGCGATGGAACGGCAGGCGCAGGCGATCCAGTCGATGCGCGAAGGGATGCGCGCCCTGGGCGACATGATGGCCGAACAGCAGGGTGAACAGGGGCAGCCGGGCGAGCGCGGCAATCAGGACCAGAACGGCGACAACCCCCGGGGACGCCCCGGCGATCCGCGCGGCCAGCGCGGGCTGGCCACGCCCTATTCGCGCCAACCCTCGACCGATCCGCTTGGCCGGGCGCTGGACGGGCAGGGCAATCTGTTCGGTCAGGGCGACCGGCTGGCCGATGGCCCCGATCCGATGCGCCGGGCGCGCGATCTGGTCGATGAAATCCGCCGCCGGCTTGGCGAACGCGACAGATCGACGGATGAGCGCGACTATCTGGGACGGCTGATCGACCGCTTCTGATCGGGGGCTAGTCGCCGCCGGTCAGAAAACCCAGCTTGTGACCCAGCCAGATCCGGCCCTGATCGGCCGTGCCGCGATATTCCGCCGCAAATCCGCCAAGCGCGCCGGGGCCGCTGAGGCTGGGCGCGATCAGGTAAAAACCCGCCAGCGCGGCGGCCAGCCCGATCGACAGGCCAAAGCCGCGGGCATAGCCGCTGCGCGTCGCAGACCCGGCATCTTCGGACGCGCTGTCGACAGAGACGGGCAGCAGGGGGGCATTGGGCTGCGGGTCTTCGGTGACCGCAGGCGCGGCTTTGCTGTCGGCATGATCGGGCAGGCCGGAAAATGCCTTGGCCCGGTCCTGCCGTTCATCACCGGGTTGCGCATCGCCGGATGGGGCAGGGCTGGTCAGGGCAGGACCGGCCTCGGTGACGGCTTCATCGAACAGGATGGTTGCGACGGGCTCGTCCTCGGCCGGGGTGTCCGGTGGCAAAAGCAGTTTGTCGCCAGACTGGTCACCGCGCCGGTCTGCACGGGCCGGTGCGCTTGCGGGCCGATCCTCGGGCGTGTCGAGGTCGGGCGTCGCGACGGCCCATTCATCCACGGTGCGCGTCTCTGCGGGGGGGAAGGGGGCGTCGTGAAAACGCTCATCGGTGATCGTGGTCGCGGGCCAGTCGATCAATGCGGCTTCGATCAGCGCGGTTTCTGTCGCGTGGCTTTCGGCGGGGGCGGCCTTTGGCCGGGGCCGGTCATCGGCGGGGAGCGGTTCGGGTCGCGCGGCATCCGGTGCCACGGGGTCTGGCGGCACCGGCGCTGGCGGCACGGGTGTGCGCGAAAAGGACTCGGCCTCGAACCGGGCCTTTTCGATGCGGGCGCGGGCGCGGTCTTCCTCGCGGGCGCGCAATTCGCGGGCGGCCTCTTCGCGCAGGACGGACAGGACCGGATCGCTGAGCGAGCGGTTCAGCGCAGGGCGCGCCCCGGCGTCGAAATTCGCGTCTTCTTCGGGTTGCGGGCGGGGCTGGAACCAGATCTGGCCGCAACGTGAACATTCGACATCACGGCCCTTTTCCGGCAAAACCGCCGCGTCGATTTCATATTGCGCGGCGCAGTTGGGGCAGATCAGTCGCATGTCGTCGTCTTTCATTTGCGCTATGCGCCCGTGACTGGCATCGCTGGACGGGCATCGCAGATTTGTGCGGACCCTCGCATTCGCCGCGGGACTGTTTTATCAAGCCCGGACCCCGTCGCCAAGAAGCAGGGCCATAAGGAGATTGACGTGATCGAAATGCAGGGCGTGTCCTTCGGCTATCTTGAGGGCGAGCCGCTTTTGTCCGATATGACTCTGAGCCTTCAGCCGGGGTCGTTTCATTTCCTGACCGGGCCCTCGGGTGCGGGCAAGACCACGTTTCTGCGGCTGTGCTATGCCGATCTGCTGCCCGCTGGCGGGCAGATGGTGGCTTTCGATCAGGATGTGCGGGCGCTGAGCCGCGACGGGATCGCGGCGCTGCGTCGCCGGGTCGGCGTCGTCCATCAGGATCCGCAATTTCTGGATCACCTGCCGGTTGCCGAAAACATCGCGCTGCCGCTGACCGTCTCGGGCGAGGCGGTGGACATGAAGGAATTGCGCGAATTGCTGATCTGGGTCCAGATGACCCAGCAGGCGAGGTCGCTGCCGCCCGAACTGTCGGGGGCGAACGTCAGCGCGCCGCGCTGGCCCGCGCGGTGATCCTGTCGCCCGACGTCATTCTGGCGGATGAGCCGACGGGCAATCTGGACTGGGACATGTCGATGCGGCTGATGCAGTTGCTGGTCGAACTGAACCGCTCGGGCAAGACGGTGCTGATCGCGACCCATGACCTGAACCTGATCCGCGCCACCAAGACCATCGTTTCGGCGCGGGTGCTGCGGATCGCGGGGCGGAAATTGCAGCTTGCGGGGGCCGATCTGTGAGAAAGCCTGGGAAATTCGATCTGAAGTCGCTGGATTTCGCGGCGCTGTGGCGCGGGTTGACGCGGCCCAGATCCGGCGTGGCCGACCGCGTCGTGCCGCCCACCGGCTTTACCGCGCAACTGACGCTGTTTGCGGCGGGTGCGATGGCGTTTCTGGCGGTTTTCGCGCTGGCCCTGTCGCTGGCGACGGGCCGTCTGGCCGAACGCTGGTCGGAATCGCTGGCCCAGACCGTGACGATCCGCATTTCCGCGCCTGCCGATCAGATGGAAACGCAACTGAATGCCGTGCTGGAGGCGCTGAAAAGCACGCCGGGCACGGGCGAGGCGTCGGTCCTTGGCGATGACGAGGTCGAAAAGCTGCTTGAGCCGTGGTTCGGCCCCGATGTGCCCGTCGATGCCCTGCCGGTGCCACAACTGGTCGAGATCACCGGCAGCACCAGCGATTTCGATGCCGAGGCGCTGCGTCTGCGTTTACAGGCTGAGGCGCCGGATGCCGTGCTGGACGACCATACCGCATGGCGCAAGCCGCTGGTCAGCGCGGCCAGCCGGTTGCGGATTCTGGGCCTCTTTTCGTTGCTGCTGATCGCGGCGACGTCTGGCGCGATGATCACGCTGGCCGCCAAGGCGGCGCTGGCCGCGAACGGGCAGGTGATCCGCGTGCTGCGGCTGATCGGGGCGCGCGACATCACCATCGCCACGGCCTTCGTGCGCCGTTTTACCCGGCGCGCGGCGCTGGGGTCGGGGGCGGGGACGCTGCTGGGGCTGCTGGCCGTGCTGGCGCTGCCCGGCATGAATGAGGCGGGCGGCTTTCTGACCGGGCTTGGCTTTGTCGGGTGGAGCTGGCTTCTGGCGCTGCTGATCCGCGTGGTCGCGGCCGGGATCGGCTTTTTCGCGACCCGTTGGGCGGCGCTGAAGATGCTGCGGGAAGTGCGCTGATGCCCGCGCCGACCGATCCGCGCTATCGGCCGGGGCCTGCCGGGGTGCTGGCGGGGCTGCGGACGGTCGTCTTTTACCTGTGGATTGCGGGCGTCACGCTGGTCATGTGCGCATCTGCTGGCTGCCCGTCGTGGTCATGCGCCCGATGGCCGCGCACCGGCTGGGCATCGCCTGGACCGGCCAGCTTCTGCTGGCCGCCCGCGTCATTCTGGGCCTGCGGGTCGAGGTGCGCGGTACGCCCCCCACGGGCGATTGCATCATCGCTGCCAAGCATCACAGTTTTCTGGATATTCTGGCCATCGCCCATGCCGTGCCGCAATGCGCCTTTATCATGAAGCGCGAATTGCTGGCCGTGCCGATCATGGGCTTTTACGCCCGCAAGGTCGGCTGCATCCCGATCGACCGCGCCCGCGGCTCCGAGGCCTTGCAGCAGATCACCGACGAGGTCGCGCGCGCACAGGAACGCCCCGAAGGGCTGGGGCAGTTGATCATCTATCCCGAAGGGACGCGCACGCGCCCCGGCGACAAGGTCAAATACAAGCACGGCGTCGGCGTCATCTATGCCCAGACCGGGCTGGATATCGTGCCGGTGGGCGTCAACTGCGGGCTGTTCTGGACGCGGCGCGGCATTCCGATCCGGTCCGGCACGGCGATTGTGGAATTCCTGCCGGTGATGCCCTCGGGCCTGTCGCATCTGGCGGTGATGCGCCGGCTGCCGATGGCCATCGAAACCAGCAGCGACCGGCTGATGGCCGAGGCAGGCGAGATCAACGCGGTGGGCCGCACGGGCAACTGACCGCCGTCATTGCCGATTATTCCGCCGCCCCGGCGGACAAGCGCCCTTGCCGTGCCTACCTAACGCTGCGCCGGGCAAACCCTGCCGGGCAATTCCGCGCCGGATCAGGGATGCACGATGCCGCCGATCATCGAAATCGAACATGTGACCAAGCAATATGACAGCGGCACCCGCGCGCTGGACGACATTTCGCTGGACATCCGCGATGGCGAGATTCTGGCCCTGCTGGGACCGAATGGCGCGGGCAAGACGACGCTGATTTCCACCATCTGCGGACAGGTGCGCATGACCGGCGGGCGCGTTCTGGTCGGCGGCCATGACATCCGCACCGACTGGCGCGCGGCGCGCAAGCTGATCGGGTTGGTGCCGCAGGAAATCTCGCTTGAGCCGTTCGAAAAGGTCATCGACTGCGTGCGCTTTACCCGCGGTCTGTATGGCATGCCGCCGGACGATGCCTATCTGGAACAGGTGCTGCGCAGCCTGGCCCTGTGGGACAAGCGCGATGCCCGCACCCGCGAATTGTCGGGCGGGATGAAGCGGCGCGTGATGATTGCCAAGGCGCTGGCGCATCGTCCGCGCGTGCTGTTCCTGGATGAACCGACGGCTGGCGTCGACGTCGCCCTGCGCCGCGAGATGTGGGATGTGGTGCGCGATCTGCGCAATCAGGGCGTGACCATCATCCTGACCACCCATTATCTGGAAGAGGCCGAGGAAATGGCCGACCGCATCGGCGTCATCCGCAAGGGCCGCCTGTTGCTGGTCGAGCCGACGGAAAAGTTGATGGGCGAATTCGGCCGCAAGCGCCTGACCGTCCAGCTTTCGACGCCCTTGCCCGCGCTGACCCCGGAATTGCAGGAATTGGGCGTGGCGCTGTCCCCCGACGGGATGGAGCTGGGCTTTGACTATGACACCCGCGCCGAACGCACCGGCATCGCGCGGCTTCTGGGCGAAATCGTGGCGCTTGGCATTCCGGTGCGCGATCTGGCGACCAAGCAATCCTCGCTGGAGGAAGTGTTCATTTCGCTGGTAGAGGAAACGGCATGAACTGGCAGGCGGTCAGGACGATCTATCACCACGAAATGTCGCGCTTCTTTCGCACGACATGGCAGTCTCTGGCATCGCCGGTGCTGTCCACGGTGCTGTATTTCGTGGTCTTTGGCGCGGCCATCGGCGGGCGCATCCAGTCGGTCGAAGGCGTCGCCTATGGCGCTTTCATCGTGCCGGGGCTGATGATGCTGACGGTGCTGCAACAGTCGGTGTCGAATGCCAGTTTCGGGATCTTTTTCCCGAAATTCTCGGGCACGGTCTATGAATTCCTGGTCGCCCCCACCGGCTGGATCGAGGTCACGATGGGCTTTGTCGGCGCCGCCGCCAGCAAGGCGATGCTGATTGCCGTGGTGATCCTGCTGACCAGCTTTTTCTTTGTCGGCGTCCATATCGCGCATCCGTTCTGGATGGCGGCTTTCCTGATCATGACGGCGATCAGCTTTTCCCTGCTGGGTTTCATCATCGGGCTGTGGGCCAGGAATTTCGAACAGTTGCAGATCGTGCCGCTGATGGTCATCACGCCGCTGGTCTTTCTGGGCGGCGCCTTTTATTCGGCATCCATGCTGCCCCCGTTCTGGGAAGCCGTGGCCAAGCTGAACCCGGTGCTTTACCTGATTTCCGGTTTCCGCTGGTCGTTTTTCGATATCGCGGATGTCCCGGTCAAGGTGTCGCTGCTGGCGGTTTCGGTGATGCTGGTGATCTGCCTGTTCCTGATCCGCCAGATCTTTGCGACGGGTTGGCGCCTGCGCGAGTAACCTCGCCCGTGCACCCACCAGGCTTATTGCGCCGGAACGCAGTCCTGCGCCTTGCCGTCATCCTTCATCGCATCGGTGAAGGTGGCGGTTTCGCCTTTCGTCCACCACTTCCATCGCGCCCGCCGCATAGCGCGCGCCCGATCCCGAGATGACGTTGACAAAGACGATATCCTGCCCGTCCAGCGTCAGTACCGCCAGGCTGTTCGGGCCGACATTGATGTATTGCACATCGAAAGCCGGTCCGCCGTCGCAGGAATAGCGCGACGACTGGATCGTGGCGTCGCCACCCGTCAGCGGCAGGGTAACGCCGGCCCCGGCGAATGCGGGCGCGGACATCGACAGGGTGGCCAGAAGGGCAAGGCGTTTCATCGGTCGTTCCTTATCTTGTCGGTCAGTTGGCGCACAGCCGGGTTTGCGGGTCCAGTCGGACATATTCGCGGGCGGTGATCTTCTGGATCTCCAGCGAATGTTTCCATTCCGCGTCCCAACGGCGCTTGATGCCATTCCGGTAATAGGACCCCATGATGTTATCGACGCCCTGCGGGATGATGGTCGTGCCGGGGATGCGCGGCGCATGGAACCCGACCGTGGCGCGCGGGCCAAGGCAGGCATTGGGCAGGGTGATATACAGCGTGCAGGCCGAACCGCAGTAACCCCGCACCTCGACCGGCCGCCCCGAGCGCGCCAGTTCGTTGCGGCGCTGGATCGCGGCCATGACATTGCCGCCGCGATCGCCGACGATGATCGGCTCGCGGCTTGGCGCGGGCATGTTGCCGCCGCCGCCGGATGGACCGGTGGGCGACACGGTTTGCACGCAGGCTGCCATCGCGGCCAGGGCGGCAAACATCAGGGGGCGGATGAACATGTTTCTCATGCCCGAACCTTGCCGCTTTCGCGCGATGTTGAAAAGCCACGAAGATGCGGGCGTCTTATCTGCCCGCTTGTCATCCGAACGCCCTGCGCTATATGCGCGAGGATGCAAGCCAATCCGCCAGATCTCCGCCCCGACCTCGCCCGTGCCGCCATCCCCGATGAGCGGCGCGAGGGCCAGCCCACCATCGGCATGGTCAGCCTTGGCTGCCCCAAGGCGCTGGTCGACAGCGAACGCATCCTGACGCGTCTGCGGGCCGAGGGCTATTCGATCAGTCCCGATTATCGCGGGGCGGGGGCGGTCATCGTCAATACCTGCGGTTTTCTGGACAGCGCCAAGGCCGAAAGCCTTGAGGCGATCGGCGAGGCGCTGGCCGAGAATGGCAAGGTCATCGTGACCGGCTGTCTGGGGGCAGAGCCCGAATATATCACCGGCGTTCACCCGTCGGTTCTGGCCGTCACCGGCCCGCAGCAATACGAGCAGGTGCTGGACGCCGTGCATCGCGCCGTGCCACCCAGCCCCGACCCCTTCATCGACCTGCTGCCCGCCAGCGGGGTCAAGCTGACGCCGCGCCACTACAGCTATCTCAAGATTTCCGAAGGCTGCAATCACGCCTGCAAGTTCTGCATCATCCCCGACATGCGCGGCAAGCTGGCCAGCCGCCCCGCCCATGCTGTCATGCGCGAGGCCGAAAAGCTGGTTCAGGCGGGCGTGCGCGAGCTGCTGGTGATTTCGCAGGACACCAGCGCCTATGGGCTGGATCGCAGATATGAAACCGAACGCGGTCACCGCGCGCATATCACCGACCTTGCCCGCGATCTGGGCGGGTTGGGGGCCTGGGTGCGGCTGCATTACGTCTATCCCTATCCGCATGTGCGCGACCTGATCCCGCTGATGGCAGATGGCCTTGTGCTGCCCTATCTGGATATCCCGTTCCAGCACGCCCACCCGGATGTGCTGAAACGCATGGCGCGCCCTGCGGCGGCGGCGAAAACGCTGGATGAAATCGCGGCATGGCGCGCGGCCTGCCCGGATATCACCCTGCGTTCGACATTCATCGTCGGCTATCCCGGCGAAACCGAGGCCGAATTCCAGACCCTGCTGGATTGGCTGGACGAGGCGCAACTGGATCGCGTCGGCTGTTTCCAATATGAAAACGTCAAGGGCGCGCGGGCGAACCTGCTGCCCGACCATGTCCCGGCCGAGATCAAACAGGACCGTTGGGACCGCTTCATGGAAAAGGCGCAGGCCATTTCCGAAGCGAAGCTGGCCGCCAAGGTCGGCCAACGCATCGACGTGATCGTGGACAGCGTGGATCAGGACGGCGCGACCTGCCGGACCAAGGCCGATGCCCCGGAAATCGACGGCAACCTGTTCATTGACGAAGGGTTCGAGGGCCTGACCCCCGGCGATATCGTCACCGTGACGGTGGACGAGGCCGGGGAATACGATCTGTGGGGGCGGCTTTAGTCAGCCGCCACTTTGGCAGGATTTCAGCAGATCCATCGCCTCGGTCAGGTCGCGGCGCAGGCGCTGCATGACCATGCGGTTGTTGTGGATATAGACCTGCCGGGCCGAGGCGATATCGTATTCGGTCTGCAACCGCTGCTCCAGCGTTTCGTTCAGCGCGCGGTCATAGGCATAGACCGCCTTGACCAGCGCCGCCGCGCGGCCGACCTTGCTATAGGTGTTGCCCTCGGCGGTCGAGGCCATATCCGCGACCCCCTTGATCGAATCGGCCAGCAGATTGACCCCGCCCTGCGCGGCCTTTTGCTGGGCGGTCTGGATGTTCGGGGCGGTTTTCATCTCGTTCACGGTATTGGCCATGCCCAGAACCTGCTGGCCGGTCATCACCCCGAACTGCCCGCCCGCGCCCCTGGCGGGCAGGTTCGACACGACGCTGTTTGCCGTGCGCAGCGCGATGGTCGTCGCATCGCCCTGACCATGCGCGACCTCGGAAATCGAGCCTGCCGTGTCGATCGCGGCATTGCCCAGCCCGCTGACCACGCTCGCCTGACCGCCGACGATCGCGCCCGCCAGATCCAGAAAGGCGACGCTGGTATCCTTGACCAGCCGCGCGAATGTATAGGCCTTGTTCGCGAAATTCAGCCGGTCCTGAATCGCCATCAATTCGCGGTGGGTGTCTTCCATCGCGCGCATGTGGCGGCCGATGTTGTCGATCTTTTCGATATGGATGGTGCAGGCCGCGGGGGGCAGGATCTGGTGGCGGCGATAGGTGTCGCCGCTGCCCGCCTGCGAAGGTTGAGATTGTCTCTGCCGTGTCTGACCCGACATTGCCCGCTCTCCATTCTTGGTCACGGGGGCAGGTTAGGCGCTGTTTCCGCGCCTGTCCATTCGGTGCGGCGGGTGACGTGGTGCAATCGGCGGAAATAGCCTTTCCGATCAAGGACGGGTGGCTTAGACACGGATACAACCGCACAGCCGATTGACCGCGTGATGAGCATGGCAGAACAGACCGATTGGGACGATGACGGCAGGCCGCGCAAGCCTGCGGTGGTGGGAATCGGCGCGCAAAAGGCCGGGACGACATGGCTCAGCCAGATCCTGTCCCAGCATCCCCGCATCTGGACCCCGCCCTTCAAGGAGGCGCAGTTTTTCAACGCGCGCTATGTCCCCGAACATATGAAATGGCTGCCCTGGCATTTCCGGCGCGGCAAGCTGAACATCCAGAAACGTTTCGACGCGCGGGGCGAGGAAATGCCCGCCCATCTGAAACGCTATCTGGCCCGCGTCACGCGCGAGCCGATGTTCACCAACCACTGGTATAAAATGATGTTCGCGCCCGCCCCTGCCGGGACGCTGCCCATGGATATCACCCCCGAATATTCGACCCTTCCCGAACAGGGCGTTGAATTCGTGTCGAAATTCCTGAGCAATTCCAAATTTATCTATATCCTGCGCCACCCCGTCGACCGGGCGATTTCGCAGATGAAGATGAATATCACGCGGGCAGGCCGCAAACCCGCCACGGTCGATGACTGGATGCAGGAAATTCAGGATCCGGTGCTGTATGACCGGGGCGATTACGCGACCTATGTGCCGCGCTGGAAACAGTATTTCGGCGATGACCAGTTGCTGATCCTGCCCTTTGGCGCGATTGCCCGCGATCCCTTGGGCGTCATGCGTCAGGTCGAAAAATTCCTGTCGATCCGGCCCCATGACTATCGCAATCTGGGCAACAAGGTCTTTGCCTCGGTCAGGGGGCTGTCGGTCCCGGATGAGGCGCGGGCTGCATTGCGCGCCCGGCTGGAGCCGCAATTCGCCTATCTGGAAAGCGCCTTTCCCAAGGAATTCACCGAACAGATCCGCTAAACGATCCGGGTCTGTCTGCACCTCTTGTCCGCTTTCCCTTTGCGCGTTCCTGTCCTAAAAGGCGGGCCAGATGCAGCGAAAGGGAAAACGATCATGGCCTCTTACCAGTTCGTCTATCACATGGACGGCGTGTCCAAGGCCTATGCGGGCGGCAAGAAGGTTTTTGAAAACATCCGGCTGAACTTTCTGCCCGGCGTCAAGATCGGCGTCGTCGGCGTCAACGGCGCGGGTAAATCGTCGCTGCTGCGCATCATGGCCGGCATCGACAAGGATTTCACCGGCGAGGCCTGGGCCGCCAAGGGCGCGACCGTGGGTTACCTGCCGCAGGAACCCCAGCTTGACCCGGCGCTGAACGTGCGCGGCAACGTCATGGAGGGCGTCAAGGCCAAGCAGGCCAAGCTGGACCGCTACAACGAACTGGCGATGAATTACTCGGACGAAACCGCCGAGGAAATGGCCGCGCTGCAAGACCAGATCGACGCCGAGAACCTGTGGGATCTGGACAGCCAGATCGACGTCGCGATGGAGGCCCTGCGCTGCCCGCCCGACGATGCGGATGTCGAAAGCCTGTCGGGCGGCGAACGTCGCCGCGTCGCACTGTGCAAGCTGCTGCTGGAACAGCCCGACATGCTGCTGCTGGACGAGCCGACCAACCACCTTGACGCGGAAACCATCGCCTGGCTGCAAAAGCACCTGATCGAATATCCGGGCACGATCCTGACCGTGACCCACGACCGCTATTTCCTGGACGACATCACCAGCTGGATCTCGGAACTGGATCGCGGCCGGGGCATCCCCTACGAGGGCAATTATTCGTCCTGGCTGGAACAAAAGGCCAAGCGGCTGGAACAGGAAGGCCGCGAGGACAAGGCCAAGCAGAAAACGCTGGAACGCGAACTGGAATGGATCCGCGCCGGTGCCAAGGCCCGTCAGGCCAAGCAAAAGGCCCGGATCAACGCCTATAACGAACTGGCTGGCGAATCCGAACGCGAAAAGCTGACCCGCGCCCAGATCATCATCCCGAACGGCCCGCGCCTTGGCGACAAGGTGATCGAGGTCGAGGGGCTGAAAAAGGCGATGGGCGACAAGCTGTTGATCGAAAATCTGGATTTCGCCCTGCCGCCCGGCGGCATCGTCGGCGTGATCGGTCCGAACGGCGCCGGTAAATCGACGCTGTTCAAGATGCTGACCGGCCATGAAAAACCCGATGCCGGGGAAATCACCTATGGCGACACGGTCAAGCTGTCCTTTGTCGATCAGTCGCGCGATGCGCTGAACCCGAATGCGACGGTCTGGGAAGAAATCTCGGGCGGGGCGGAACTGATCGAACTGGGCGATGCGCAGGTCAACAGCCGCGCCTATTGTTCGTCCTTCAACTTCAAGGGCGGGGATCAGCAGAAGAAAGTCGGCCTGCTGTCGGGCGGTGAACGCAACCGCGTCCATATGGCCAAGCTGCTGAAAGAAGGCGGAAACGTCCTGCTGCTGGACGAACCGACCAACGATCTGGACGTGGAAACCCTGCAGGCGCTGGAGGCCGCGCTGGAAGATTTCGCGGGCTGCGCGGTCATCATCTCGCACGACCGTTTCTTCCTTGACCGGCTGTGCACCCATATTCTGGCCTTCGAAGGCGATGCGCATGTCGAATGGTTCGAAGGCAACTTCGAAGCCTATGAGGCCGACAAGATCCGCCGCCTTGGCCCGGATGCGGTCGAACCCAAGCGTGTGAAATACAAGAAATTCACCCGCTGATTGCCGGAAATCGGATCAGCCCCGCACCAGTTTGGGCGGGGCTTTCCCTCTTGACCGCCTTGGTGCCGTCGGATCAGCCCTTGCCCCTGCCTCGATTTGCAATGGCATGGTTGCAAAAACGTCAGAATTAGAAAAAACTTCAAGGGGTTCGCTGCCCGCCTTGACCTGACGGCACATGGCCCGCTACTTCCGGTTGAGGTCGGTTTTCTGAGACCCGAGCATGATTCGGATATGGTGCGGCGTTATGCCATGGGGCCTGAAGCGTAAATGGCCATCCAAGACCCAAGGGTAAACTTTGCGGTCCTCAAGTTCAGAGTTAAGAGCGTTTTGAATCCCCGACCGGACGGTCTGGGGTGAAGTTTGTGGAGATGACATGAGCGATGCAAGATTCCAGGATGTGACCCGCGACATCAAGGTCGTGATCTGGGACCTGGACGAGACGTTCTGGAACGGCACCCTGTCCGAAGGCGGGATCACGCCCGTTCAGGCGCATATCGACATGGTGCGCGAACTGGTCGACCGGGGCATCATGTGTTCGATCTGTTCCAAGAATGATTTTGAAACCGCCAGGGCCAGACTGGTCGAACTGGGCATCTGGGACCGCTTTGTCTTTCCCCATATCGACTGGTCGCCCAAGGGGCAGGCGGTGCAGTCGATCCTGACCCGGATGCAGCTGCGTGACGAAAACGCGCTGTTTCTGGACGACAACCACATGAACCTGCAAGAGGTGAAATTCTTTTCGCCCGGCATCGCCTGCGTTGATGCGGCGGGATCGACAGACGGGACGCAGGCCGATCTGACCGGGTTGCTGGATCTGCCGCAGCTCAAGGGCAAGGCGGACAAGGGCCACAGCCGTCTGCAGCAGTATCGGGTGCTGGAAACCAAGGAAAGCGACCAGACGGAAGGCAACCTCTCGAACGAGGATTTCCTGCGTCAGTCGGGCATCAAGGTCCGCGTCATCACCGATTTCGACGATCAGATGGACCGCGTGCATGAACTGATCAACCGCACCAACCAGTTGAATTTCACCAAGCATCGCGTCAACACGCCCGAAGAAAAGGCCGAACTGGCCCGCATCCTGCGCGTGCCGGGCGTGCATGCCGGTCTGGTGCAGGTGCAGGACCGTTACGGCGATTACGGGATCGTCGGGTTCTTTTGCGTCCACAAGCGTTTCAACGGCACCAATGTCCATCATTTCGCCTTTTCCTGCCGCACCCTGAACATGGGGATCGAGCAATGGGTCTGGCAGCATCTGGACCGCCCCGAATTCAAGGTGGTGGGGCCGGTATCCAGCAGTCTGGACGACCCGGCCAAGGTCGACTGGATTGCGCTGGTCGATGATTTCGACGCCGAACAGTCCAGCATCAGCGACCGGCGCCTGTGTCTGGTCGGCGGCTGCGACCTGCAACAGGTGTCGTTCTACTGCGGCTCGCAGCGCGATGAATATGTCAACAAGCCTGACGATAACGGGCTGATCGTGCGCTATGACGATGCGGGCTTTTTCCTGAATCCGCGCGACAAGTCGCTGGCCAACAACTGGGTGCTGAAAAACATCGTCGGCCACAGTCTGGACGACATGCTGGGGCTGGACGAAAGCCTGGGCCGCGCGGATGTCACGATCCTGTCGCTGCTGTTCGCCTTTATCACCCATAACCTGTTCACCTTCGAGGCGCAGGGCGACCCGGATCGCTATCTGGCGACGCTGCCGCCGAAACGGCTGGGCACGCTGGTGCGCAATCCCGAAATCGCGATGCGGATGCTGCGCACCCTGCATCATCTGCGGCTGGAGGATGAGGCGCATCTGGGCATGATCCGCCAATGTTTCGAACGCGCCCGCAGTCTGATGCGCCCCGAAGCGAGCCTGTTCATTCTGGGCTGCTCGGCCACTTTCGGCCCGCAGGCAGAGCGGACGGCCGACAAGCGCGTGGCCTATAACGCGATGTGCCGGAGTTTTTGCGACAGCCATCCGAACACGCATTTCATCGACGTCGACCAGCTTGTCCCGCGCGAGGAATTCGTGGACAGCGACCATTACACCCGCAAGGGCTATTTCGTGCTGGCGGATTTCATCAAAAGCCATGTGCAGGATATGGCCAGGGTCGCCTGATCCGGCCGGAATGACGAAAGGCCCGCGATTGCGGGCCTTTTTCATGGGTCGGTTGCTGTTCTGATCCGCTTTGCGCATCCGTCTGGGGATATGCCAGACGGGTTTCGGCAGATCCGCCGCATTCGCGTCCGCCGTTTGCGTTCCCACGGACTGGGCCCGTGTCACCTGCCAGGGCGCCGGATCGACGTTTTCCAGCGGCGGCAGGTCGGGATCGCTCAGATACAGATCGACCGTTTCCTCGGGCTCCGGCTGGGCGGGGGCGGCTTCGACGGGCTGGACCTGTGCGGTCGGGCGCCGCCGGAAGGCTGCGCTTGCGCGGGGCGGGCGGGGCTGGCCGGTTGATTGGGCCGGTTGATTGGGCCGGGGGCTTGCCGCTGCGGGGGCGGTGGCGCCTCCATCACGCCCGCCTCGACCGCGCGGGCGACGACGGAACGCGAGATCTGTTCAAAGCCCAGCTTGCTCACTGCCCGCGACATTCGCGGCAGCAGGCGGTGGCGGTTCGTTTCCGCCAACCGCCCGGCGACGGCGTTTACATACCAGGGCAGCGCCCGGCCTGCGCGATAGATTTCGTAGAAACGCTGTTCGGACATCCTGCCTTCGACCGTTTCGCGCACGATGGTCGACAACAGCCCGGCCCGACGCAGGAACAGCGCCGATTTATGGCCCGAATAGCGCGCTTTCAGACGGACGACATTATCGCCGGTAAAGCGGTCGGCATGGGCGACGTCTTCGGCGAAATGCGGATCATACAGCAGCAGAACCTTCCCCGCCGCCAGCGATTCCTGTGCGCCATCGGCGAAAGGCCCGCTCCAATCCGCGCGCCGCCCGGACGAAAAGCGTTTTTCCCACGGCACCAGTTCCTTTTTCAGCGTCGATTGCGGCGAAAAGGCGATGACCGTGCAGCATGGCGCCAATGAGGCAAAGGCGCAGGCCGCATAGCCCCCCATCGAGGTTCCGGTCATCACCACGGTCCTGAACCGCTTGAGGAATCTCGAATCCGCCAGATTCTGCAGATAATCCAGCAATTCGCCGTTGCGGAACCAGTCGGGCGCAAAGGTCATCACCCCCAGTTGCGACCAGCCGTTCTTGGCGACGAAACCATAGCCCCAGGGCGTGCGGTCGATCGCATCGTCGCGGGCCGATGACAGGTTGTCGAAACTGACGACCAGCGTATCGGCGCTGCGTTCCGCAAAGACGATCCCATAGCCATCGCCCGAACGGTAGAAACCCTTGGGAAAACCCGACCTGCGAAAGTCGATCAGCCATTCGGGGGCAGGCTCGGCCACCCGTTCGGCAGCCTGTTCGGAAGCGTCGTCATCGCCGATGTCGACCGTTTCCTCGGCCTCTTGGTCTGTCATGATCCTGTGCCCATTCGCGGTGGTCACCGGCCCGGTGGCGCGGCGATTCATGGCCCCTAGACAGCATTATCCACCCCGAAAGTAAAGTTCTCAGCCCCATTCCCACGGCCGGGTGAACTGGCCCAGCCTTGCGGTCACGGCATCGGGATCGGTTGTGTCGGCCCTGCCCAGCCTGGCGACCAGACCGCGCTTTTTATCCTCGACCACGGTGGTCACATATGCGCCGGTTTCCGCCAATGCGGCATCATAGACACGTTTGATCGCCATCTTGCGCAGATCGGGTTTGAAGATCTTGCCCACGGCGGTCTTGGGCAGTTCGGGCAGGATTTCGATATGTTTCGGAATGGCCGCGCGTTCGTGGATATGGGTGCGGGCGTGGGCTTCCAGCTCATCAGGCGTGACATTGGCGCCCTGCATCAGCTCCAGATAGACGCAGGGCAGTTCGCCCGCAAAGGAATCGGGCTGGCCGATCGCCCCGGCAAAGGCCACGGCGGGATGGGACAGCATCGCTTCCTCGATCACGGCGGGGTCGATGTTGTGGCCGCCGCGGATGATCAGATCCTTGGCGCGGCCGGTGATCCACAGATAGCCGTCCGGATCCAGCCGTCCCAGATCGCCGGTGCGCAGGAACCGGCCTTCGGCGAACAGATCGCGGTTCTTGTCGGTTTCGGTATAGGTCGAGCCTTCAAAGACGCCGGGGCTGGCGATGCAGATTTCGCCCACCTCATCGGTCGCGCATTCGTCAAAGCCGCCCGCCGGGTTTTCGCGCAGGATGCGGACATGGGTATAGGGCAGCGGAATCCCGACCGAGCCGACTTTCTTCTTGCCATCGACCGGGTTGCAACTGACCAGACAGGTCGCTTCGGTCAGGCCATAGCCTTCGGCGACCTCGACCCCGGTGGCCTGATGAAAGCGGTTATACAGCTCGATCGGCAGGGGGGCAGAGCCGGAAATCGCGGTCCGCAGCGATGAAACATCACCATCGACAGGCCGCTGCATCAGCGCGGCCAGCGCGGTCGGAACGGTGATCAGGAAGGACACCTGCCAGCGTTCGATCAGTTTCCAGAAATTGTCGAAAACACCCTCGCCGCGATAGCCGGCGGGGGTCGGCATGATCATCTGCGCGCCCGAGGCGATGCAGGACATCAGGATCGGATAGGCGGCAAAGACGTGGAACATCGGCAGCGGGCACATCAGCACGTCCTTTTCGCTGAACAGCAGCGTGTGCCCAAGCCAGCCGTTATAGATCATGCCCGAATATTTGTGCTGCGCCACCTTGGGCGTGCCGGTCGTGCCGCCGGTGTGGAAATAGGCGGCGACACGGTCCTGCAGCGGGTCGTCGAAGGTCAGGCGGTCATGGGGCTGGGCGCTGGCCGCGGCCTCGAAATCAATGACGCGGGCCTTGTGACTGACCGGATTCTTGGGCCGGACCAGCGGGATCAGCAGGCGCTTGATCCCGGTCAGATAGCTGCGCAGATCAAGTTCGACGATGGTCTGCACATTCGGGGCAAGGGCCGCCGCCGCCGCCGCCTTTTGCGCGACATCGGATTTCGGAAAGGACTTTAGCGTGACCAGCACCTTGGCATTCGTCTCGCGCAGGATGCCGCTGATCTGTTCGGCGTCCAGCAGCGGGTTGATCGGGTTGACGATGCCCGCCGTCGCCGCACCCAGCAGGATGATCGGGGTTTCGGCGCTGTTGGGCAGCAGATAAGCCACCGTATCCGTGGGGCCGATGCCCAGGCTGCGAAACAGGTTGGCGGCTTCGGTCACGCGCTCATGCACGTCATTCCACGTCAGGGTGCGTGCCGGCGCATCGGCGCCCGAGAAAAGCTGAAAGGAAATGGCGGGGCGATCCGGAAAGCGGTCCCGGACATCGGTCACGAAGGAATAAATTGTCCGGGGCAGTTCCCGCTGTTCATAGGGCAATTCCCGTTCGACCGCGTCCCGCGTTGCGACGCCGCTAAATTGAACCATTCCTCTCCTCGCCTCCCGTTGCGGGCCCGGCGTTGTGGTCGCGAGCCCTGATCTTGCCCAAACAGCATGTGCCAAAAGCGACCTTTTGGGCAAGTCTGGCCGCAGCCTGCGCCGCGCGGGCAACGCAGCGTAAGACCGACGGGCATCGGGAGGTCAGTTCCGGGGGCGCGGCGGACGGTCGGAACAGATCTATTCTGTGTGCCAAAAGTGAATTTTCGATGAATGCGCGCAATAAAAAGGCAACCGGCTGGTTTTTGCCGGTTCCGGCTGCGCGGTTGGCAATCCCTTGCAGGGGCGAAAGACTCTGCTTTGCCGCAATGCGCCGCGCAGTTAAAACGCGGATGTTCAAATTTTAACGATTATTTTCATAGGGACTGCGTTCTGCTGACCTGCCGTTAACAGTATTTTCAACTCCGGGTTGTTATACCGGAACGACCCCACATGCCGGATCGGGTCGTGACAACGGAGAGCGTCTGTAATGTTCAAGGCAAAGTCGTTTTTTCTGGGCGTCCTGATTGGTGTTTTGGGGCTGATCGCGGGCGGTCTGGCCGTCGGTGTCGTTCAGGCGCAGTCCTTTGGCGGCGCGGCCTCGACGGCGAACCGCCCGATTGTCACCGGCACCGTTCAGTGCTTTGCGACCACAAGGCGGGACAATGCCAATGGCGCGGCCACAGCGAATGCCATCCGCGCCTCGCGCGGATTGGGGGATATGCGTCCGAATGACAAGCTGGCGGCGGCGGCGGCGCGCCACGCCTGCGATATGGCGCAACGCAATCAAATGACCCATCAGGGCAGCCGGTTGCGCAAGCCCTCGCACCGTGTCCGGGCGCAGGGGTATCGCCAGACCATCGTTGCGGAAAACATTGGCAAGGGCTTCGACAGCGCCGAACAGATCCAGCGTGCCTGGGTGAATTCGCGCTCGCATCTGTCGAATATCCTGCTGCCTCAGGTCGAGGAATTCGGCATCGGCCGTGCCGTCGCCGCGGACGGGCGCACGGTTTACTGGGCCGCTGTATACGCCGCGCCGCGCTGAGCTTTTCGCCCATCCGGCGATAGCGCAGGCAAAGGCGGGGTGCGGGGTGCAGACAAGGCGGTGCCCGTATGACCCGTGTCGGATCCCATATGCGGCGGGATGGGAGCCGGCCGGCCTGACGCGGCAGGATGCCGGGCATCCCGGCGGGACAGGCTGGCGGGACACAGGCTGGCGGGACGGGCCGGCAAGCGGGACGCAGCCTGTCCCTGGGATATGCCCCGGCGTTATGCCGATGTGTCGCTGAACTGCAGCCGGGCCAGCCGCGCATACAGCCCGCCCTGTGCCACCAGATCGTCGTGCCGACCCTGTGCAACGATCTGGCCCTGATCCATGACCACGATCCGGTCGGCCTTGCGCACCGTGGACAGGCGGTGCGCGACGATGATCGTGGTGCGGCTTTGCGCCAGATGGTCGACGGCCTCTTGCACCAGCCGTTCGGATTCGGTGTCCAGCGCGCTGGTCGCCTCGTCCAGCAACAGGATCGGGGCGTTGCGCAGAATTGCGCGGGCGATGGCCAGGCGTTGTTTTTGACCGCCCGACAGCATCACGCCGCGTTCGCCGACGAAGCTGTCGTAGCCTTCGGGCAGGGCGGTCAGGAAATCATGGGCATGGGCGGCGCGGGCGGCGGCCTCGACATCGGCATCGCTGGCATCGGGGCGGCCAAAGCGGATGTTGTCACGGGCCGTCGCGGCAAAGATCACCGGTTCTTGCGGGACCAGCGCAATCGACTGCCGGAATGCGCCGCGCGACATCTGGCGCAGGTCGATGCCGTCGATTTTCACCGCACCCGTTTCCGGGTCCCAGAACCGCTGGATCAACTGCACGATGGTGGTCTTGCCCGCACCCGAAGGGCCGACCAGCGCCACGGTTTCCCCCGGCCTGATCGAAAGCGAAACCTCATGCAGCGCCGAGGTATTGGGCCGCGAGGGATAGTGAAAACCGACGTTTTCAAAGTCGATCTGCCCCCGCACCGGCTGCGGCAGCACCTTGGGCTGCGCGGGGTCGGACAAATTGTCCTGGGCCGAAAGCAGTTCGGCCATGCGTTCGGTCGCGCCTGCGGCGCGTTGCAACTCGCCCCAGATATCGGACAGGGCGCCGACCGAACCCGCCACCATCACCGAATAGATCACGAATTGCACCAATGCACCGACCGTCAGCGTGCCCGCATAGACATCGCGCGCGCCGATCCACAGGACGCCCAGCACCCCGGCAAAGATCAGGAAAACCACGATCACCGTCATCACCGACCGCGTCGTGACCCGGCGCAGCGCGGAATCGTAGGCGTTTTCGGTCACGTCGGAAAACTGCCTGCGGGTCAGGTCCTCATGCGTGAAGGCCTGCACCGTCTGCACCGACAGCAGGTTTTCCGAGGCCATCCCCGACGATGCCGCGATCCAGTCCTGATTTTCGCGCGACAGCACGCGCAACCGTCGCCCCATGACCGCAATCGGCACGGCGACGATGGGAACCAGCAGCAACACCAGCCCGCTCAGCTTGGCCGAGGTCAGGATCAGCATCGCCATGCCGCCGATCAGGATCATCACATTGCGCAGCGCGACCGAGATCGACGAGCCGATCACCGACTGGATCAGCGTCGTGTCGGTGGTGATGCGGCTGATGATTTCGCCGGTCATCACCCGTTCGTAAAAGGCGGGGCTCAGCGTGATCACGCGGTCGAACACCGCCTTGCGGATATCCGACACCACCCGTTCGCCAAGCCGGGTGATCAGGTAATAGCGCGCCCCCGTGCCAAAGGCCAAAAGCGCCACGATGATCAGCGCGGCCGAGAAATATTCGTCCAGCAGCGCCGATCCGCTGTCGAAACCGTCGACGACGCGACGCACCGCGACCGGAAGGACAAGGCTGATCGAGGCAGTAATCACCAGCGCCAGCAATGCCAATGTCAGCAGCGCCGCATAAGGGCGCAAAAACGGAAACAGCGCGCTTAGCGCGCCGATGCGTTTGGTGGTCGGACGGTCTGCGAGGATCTTGGGCTGGCGGGCCATGGCATCTTTCTGAAAAGGCTGTCGCAGGGTTTAGGTATGGTGGCGGCGCAAGGCAAGCAAAGCCCTGCGAAGGTTGCAGTCCGGTCCATCAATGGCGCCCGCGCCGCGACAGGATGTTGATCCTATCCCGTCAGGCGGTGCCTTGCGCCATGTCAAGAACGACCTGCCATTCCGCTTCGCTGACCGGCTGCACCGACAGGCGCGAATTGTTGGTCAGCACCATATCGGCCAGGCGCGGTTCGGCCTTGGCCTGATCCAGCGTCACGGGGCGGTTGACCGGGGCAATCGCCTTGATATCGACGCATTCCCATTTCGGATCGGCGGCTTTGCTGTCGGGATGGGCCAGCGCGATCACCTCGACCACGCCGACGATTTCCTTGCCGATGTTGGAATGGTAGAAAAAGCCCCGGTCGCCGATCTGCATGGCACGCATGTTGTTGCGCGCCTGATAGTTGCGCACGCCGTCCCATTCCTCGCCCGCGTCGCCCTTGGCCACCAGATCGTCAAAGCTGAAGACATCGGGTTCGGATTTGAACAGCCAGTAACGCATCAGCCAATCACCTTTTTCCATTCGATCACCTCGACAGAGTCAAACAGCCCCGCCGCCTTGTAGGGGTCGGCCGCGGCCCAGTCCTGTGCGGCGGCCAGATCGTCCATTTCGACGATCAGCAGCGAGCCGCGCATCTCGCCTTCCTCGATCAGGGGGCCGGCCATGCGCAGGTGGTCGGCGGCCTTCAGAAAAGCCAGATGAGCGTCGCGCGTGTCCAGACGGGTTTGCAACTGGCCGGGTGTGTCGCGGCAGATCAGGGCGAAAAGAGGCATCATTCTTCCTTCAGCGGACGGTTGAGCAGGGTTTCAAGGGCTTGTCCCATGCCGACATGCCCCCGGGCAAGCCCCGAGACGATGGCCGAGATCGGCATCTCCAGCCCAAGGCGGGGGGCCAGCGCGGTGACGGCGCGGGCGGTGGCGGCGCCTTCGACGGTGGTCGCGGCGTCAGTGCCGGTGCCGCTGCCGATGGATGTGCCATAGCGGAAATTGCGCGACTGTTCGGATGTGCAGGTCAGCACCAGATCGCCCAGCCCCGACAGCCCGCCAAGCGTTTCGGGCAGGGCCTCCATCGCAACCGCCAGCCGGGTCATTTCGGCAAAGCCGCGCGTCACCACGGCGGCGCGGGCGCTGTCGCCATAGCCCGCGCCAATGGCCGCGCCCGCCGCGATGGCGATGACGTTTTTCAGCGCCCCGCCCAGTTCGGCGCCGGTGACATCGCTGGTCCGGTAAAGCCGCAGGTTCGGGGTAGAGAGTTCATGTTGCAGGGATGTCGCCGCAGCCCCGTCGGCACAGGCCAGCGTCAGCGCCGTCGGCAGGCCGCGCGCGATATCGGCGGCAAAGGACGGGCCGGTCAGCACCGCGACCGGGCGCCCCGGAAACGTCTCTGCAATCAGCGTCGATGGCCCGGTCAGCGTGGCCAGAGTCGATCCCCTTGGCGCAGCTGACGAAACGGCGGCCGGGGCGGTTCAGGTCCGGGCCATGTTCGGCCAGAAAACCGCCCAGCTTTTGCGCGGGCAGGGCCAGCAGCAGGGTTTGCGCCTGAATATCGTCAAGACGGTCGGTGACATGCAGATTGTCGGGCAGGGTTACGCCCGGCAGGCGCGGGTTTTCACGATCCACCGACCAGCTTGTGTCGCGCCCCCATAGCGTGACCGGCCCGTTCGCCGCCAGCGATACCGCCAGCGCCGTGCCAGAGGCACCCGCGCCCAGAACCGCGACGCTCATGCCTTGGCCCCTGTTTGCCCGCGCCCAGCATCGGCGCGGATTTCTGATCCAGGGGCCAGCGCGGCCGTGCCGCCAGATCAATGCCGTCGCGCTGACCGGCGCGAAAGGCCTCGATCCCGGCCCATGCGATCATCGCGCCATTGTCGGTGCACAGCGCCAGCGGCGGCGCGACAAAGCGCGCGCCCGCCGCGTCCGTCGTGCGTTCCAGCGCCGCGCGCAATTCGCCATTCGCGGCGACGCCGCCCGCGACGGCAAAGGTCTCGACCGGCGACAGGGCCAGCGCGCGGCGGGATTTTTCGGCCAGCACATCGGCCACGGCGCGTTGAAACGCCGCACAGATGTCGTTGCGGTCCTGTTCATGCAGCCCGCCCTGCGCCGCCACCAGTTCGTCGCGCAGCCGCAGGACAGCGGTTTTCAGCCCGGAAAAGGACATGTCGCATCCCGGCCGGTCCAGCAGCGGCCGGGGCAGGGAAAAGCGTTTCGGATCGCCCTGCCGGGCGGCGGTTTCGACCTGCGGGCCGCCGGGCCGGGGCAGGCCCAACAGCTTTGCGACCTTGTCAAAGGCCTCGCCCGGTGCATCGTCGATGGTGCCGCCAAGGCGGGTGAAATCATCCGGGCCATCGACGCGCAGGAACTGGCAATGCCCGCCCGACACCAGCAGCATCAGATAGGGAAAGGCCACGCCATCGGTCAGGCGCGGTGTCAGGGCGTGACCGGCCAAATGGTTGACGCCGACCAGCGGCAGGCCGGTGCCCGCGACCAGCCCCTTGGCCAGCATCACCCCGGCAAGAACCCCGCCGATCAGCCCCGGCCCGGCGGTGACCGCGATGCCGTCCAGATCGGCCAGCGTCAGGCCCGCTTGCGACAGGGCATCCTCGACACAGATATCCAGCTTTTCGGCATGGGCGCGGGCGGCGATTTCGGGGACGACGCCGCCGAAATCGGCATGCAGCGCGGTCTGGCCCGCGACGACGGATGCCAGCACGCGGCCATCGCCCGTGACCACGGCGGCGGCGGTGTCGTCGCAGCTGCTTTCGATGCCAAGGAATCTCAGGGTCATGGCTGCCTCTTGTTCCCGCGACGCCTGTCGCCTACGCAGGATGGACCTATCACCGCGGTCAAAGGAAGACCATGCCGCTGCTCTTGTTGACGCGCCCCGAACCTGCCGCCGAACGCTTTGCCGCCCAGATCGCGCATCTGGGGTTGCCGGTGGTGATTTCGCCCGTGCTGCGGATCGTGCCGGTGGCCCATGACGCGGCGCGGGTGGCGGCGGCAAGGGGCTGGTCTTTACCTCGGAAACGCGGTGCGCCTTGCCGGTCCGGGGGCGGGGCGGCCTGCGATCTGCGTCGGGCCGCGCACCGCCGCCGTGGCCGGGGCGGCGGGGTTTCGCGCGACCGCCGGCCCCGGCGATGCCGAACGGCTGATGCCGCTGGTGCAGGATCTGGGCCCCGGCTGGCTGCATCTGCATGGCGTTCACCGCGCGCGCGAACTGCCCTTGCCCGGCGTGGCGGTCTATGACCAGCAGGCGCGGGCGCTGAATGATGCGGCGCTGGCGGCGCTGGCGGGCGATCAGCCGGTGATCGTGCCGCTTTTTTCGCCCCGCAGCGCGGCGATCGTGGCCGATGGGGCGCGGCATGCGCGCGCGCCCCTGTGGCTGGTGCCGATCAGCGCGGCGGCGGGCAGGGCCTGGGAAAATGCGCAGGGTCCACGTCCGGCCCGGCTGTCGCAGGCCGAAACCCCGACGCGCCGGGGATCGAGTCGGCTGTCACGGGGCTGTTGCATGGGAACAATCATCCTTTCCGCGACTTGAGGCCATGATATCTGCCGTCTAGAGTAACGCGGTGTGCGGACGGATTCCCGCCGCCGAGCCGACAGATATGCGGACAGAACTACGGGGGACCGCCGTGACCAAGCCAGAAGATTCCGCCAGCGCGGGTATCACCGAAACCGCCGCGCCGCAAAAGGCCGCCTCGACCACGCCGGTCGTGCCGAATGTGCCAAAGCCGTCAGATGCCCCCGGTGCCAAGGCCGAGCCCGCGCCGAAACCCGCGATTGATCCCGCGCTGGTCGGGACGCCGCAGGGCAAGCCGCGCGATGCCGCCGCCCGCAAGGATGCGACGACCCCGGTCCCGCCTGCCGCCACCGACACGCCCGAACCGGACAAGCCTGAACCGTTCAAGGCCGCGCCCGTGAAAACTGAACCCGTGAAACCCGAAACTGCCGTAGCCCCTGCCACGACATCCGAAACCCGCGTGGTCGAGGTCCGCAAGGCCGGATTCATGCCGGTTCTGCTGGGCGGCGTGGTTGCCGCCGGGCTGGGGGCCGCCGCGACATGGTGGGCGATTCCCCAACTGCCCGAGGGCTGGCGCCCCGTCAGCGCCCCCGCAATCGACCCGCAGGCCCAGATCGACGCCGCCCGCACCGCCGGGACCGAGGCCGCCCGCAGCGAGATCGCAGCCGGCCGCGCCGCGCTGATCGAGGATGCGACCGCTGCCGCCCGCGAAGCCGGTGACGCTGCCGCCCGCGAGGCGCTGGCCGGTGCGATCCCTGCCGCCCCTGCCGAGGCGCCGACCGTCGATCTCTCGGCCATCGAATCGCAGTTGCAGGCGCAGGACCAACGGATCGAAGGGCTGGATGCCGCCCTTTCCGCCCTGAACGCGCCCGCCGCGACCCCCACCCCGACTCCCGCTGAAACGCCGGGGCAGGGCGCCTCGACCGCAGGTCTGGCAGATGCCGATCAGCGCGCCGTGCTGGCGCTGCAATCGGCGCTGGCTCAGCTGAAATCCCGCGTCGATGCGCAGGACCGGCAGCTTGCCGATCTGGCCGCGCGCCCGACCGCCGACCCTCAGGCCGCCGCGCAGCTTGAACAGTTGCAGCAGCAGGCCGCGCAGATGCAGGACAGCATCGCCGCCGCCGCGGCCGAGGCTGAACAGCGCATTGCCAGCGCCCGGTCCGAGGCCGCCGCCGTGCAGGAACAGACCGCCCAGATCGGTCGCCGCGCCCGGTTTCGGCAGCCGTCGCAGGGCTGCAGGCCGCGCTGGAAACCGGCGGCAGCCTGGAGGGCGGCATCGCCGATCTGACGGCGGGCGGCATCACCCTGCCCGAAGGGCTGACGGCGGATGTGCCCTCGCTCGTGCAGTTGCAGGCCGATTTCGACGCCGCATCCCGCGCGGGGCTGAATGCCGCGCTCAAGGCGGAATCGCAGGGCGAGGGGGCGATGGGCGCCATCGGGAACTTCCTGCGCGTCCAGACCGGCGCCCGTTCGGTCGAACCGCGCGAGGGCGAGGACCCGGATGCCGTGCTGTCGCGCGCGGCGGATGCGGTGCGTCGCGGCAATATTCAGGCGGCGCTGGATGATATCGCGACCCTGCCCGCCGCCGGGCAGGATGCCATGTCGGGCTGGACCGCCGAGGCGCAGCGTTGGGTCGCCGCCCGCGCCGCGCTTGGCGATCTGTCCGCCAGCGTGAAGTGAGGTTGCCGATATGCTGCTGTCGCTGCTCAAGATCCTGATTTTCTTCGCGGTCGTTCTGGCCATCGCCTTGGGCGCCGTCTACCTGTCCGAAAACGGACAGGGGCTGCGTCTGGTCTATGATGGCGTCGAATACACGCTTGGCCCCGTTCAGCTTTTCGTCGCGGTCGTGCTGGTCGTGGTGCTGGGCTGGGTCGTCATGCGGCTGATCGGCCTGACCATCGCGGTTCTGCGTTTCGTCACCGGCGATGAAACCGCGATCAACCGCTATTTTCACCGTGCCCGCCAACGCAAGGGCTATGACGCGCTGGCCGAAGGCATGCTGGCCGTCGCCTCGGGCGAGGGGCGTCTGGCCCAGGACAAGGCCGCCAAGGCCGCGAAATATCTGGATAAACCCCATGTCACCGATGTCCTGGCCGCGCAGGCGGCAGAGGTTTCGGGCGACAGGACCAGGGCGCTGGACATCTATCGCCGCCTGCTGTCGGACGAACGCACCCGCTTTGTCGGCATTCGCGGGTTGATGCGCCAGAAACTGGCCGATGGCGATACGGCGACCGCGCTGAAACTGGCGGAAAAGGCCTATGCGCTGAAGCCCAAACACCGCGAGTTGCAGGACACGCTGTTGCAGTTGCAGACGCAGGCGGGCGACTGGAAGGGCGCCCGCGCGGTGCTGAAGGACAAGCGCAGACAGGGCCAGTTGCCGCAGGATGTGGTGATGCGCCGCGATGCGGTTCTGGCGCTGCAAGAGGCGTCGGACGTGCTGGCGCAGGGCAATTCGATCAGCGCCCGCGAGGCCGCGATTTCCGCCGCCAAGGCCAGCCCCGACCTGATTCCCGCCGCCGTTCTGGCCGCGCGCAGCTATATCGCGCAAAAGGATTTCCGCAATGCCAGCCGCATTCTGGAAAAGACCTGGTCGGTGCGCCCGCATCCCTCGGTCGCGGCGGCCTATGCCGAAATCGTGCCGGATGAAACGCCCGCCGCGCGGCTGTCGCGCTTTGACGCGCTGATGCGCAAGAATCCCGATCACGAAGAGACCCGCCTGCTGCGCGCCGAGCTGTTGCTGGCCGCCGAGGATTTTCCCGGTGCCCGCCGCGCGCTTGGCGATCTGGCGGAAAAGCATCCGACGACGCGGACCCTGTCGATCATGGCCGCCATCGAACGCGGCGAAGGCTCGGACGATGCCATCGTGCGCGCCTGGCTGACACGGGCGATGACGGCCAGCCGTGGCCCGCAATGGGTCTGCGACCAATGCCACAACATCATGGCCGACTGGTCCCCGGTCTGCGACAGTTGCGGCGGCTTTGACACGCTGACCTGGCGCGAACCCGAAGGCAGCCGCAGCACCGCCTATGCCCCCGCCGGCAGCAGCGCCGAAATGCTGCCCCTGCTGGTCGGCAAGGGCGGGGCGGCGGTGTCCGGACCGCTGCAGACCCCGACCGCGATCCCGGCCGCGCCTGCCGCCGATCCGGCGCCTGCGGTCGCGGCAGAGGTGCCTCCGTCGGTCGGGCATGTCGCGAATGTCGCGCCCGGCATGGTCCCGCGCGAATCCGATTACGTCAGCGTCCGGCCCCGACAGGCAGAGACCACCCCCGAAGAACCAGAGCCGGTGATGACCTTGACCGACCCCGACCCGGAACAGTTGCGGCCGGAACCGCTTCGTGCGGGGTCCGATCCCGTGACGGAAACCGGGATCGGCACCACCGCCGACACACCGGGCGAAGCACCGTCCGTCCCTAACCCTGCCACGCCGAAACCGGCAGAGCCAAAGGCCAGCGCCGCCCGTCCGGACAGCCGCATGGTGCGCGACAGCGATGTCGTTCCGGTCCGCCCCGATGTCGAACCGATCGGCGATGATTGAGCTTTTGCCAGAAAATGGCAGAATGCCCCTTTCCCACCGCGCCGGAACCTGATATCCGGCGCGGCACCAGCCCGGTCGACGGGATAATGCCGGTGTAGCTCAGCTGGTAGAGCACGTCATTCGTAATGATGGGGTCGGGGGTTCGAGTCCCTTCACCGGCACCAGTCAACCGACTGGTATTTCAGCGAAAAAGCCGTCCTTTGGGACGGCTTTTGCCCTTTCCGGTTTCGCGCCTGCCGCCATTGCCGCCCCGCCGCATCCCGCCCCGCCGCATCCCGCCCCGCCGCATCTGATGAAAGGCGCAAAGGCGATGGCGCCATATTGCGCGTTTTCTTGAAACTCAATGCGGCTTTGGCGTGCCTTGCTGGTCCCAAAAGCCATATTGCTCCGTGATACGATGTGCTTGATGATATACAACGATTCTCGCCAATGATCCCCTTGGCGGGCAAAATCAGGGACAGGAAGCAATATGTCACTTATCCAAAGGCTCGTTCTGGAGGGCTTTGTCATGCCCGGCCTGATGACCGGCTGGGCCATGGCGCAAGAGATCCAGACAGAGGATGCACGCGCAGGCAACGTCTTTGTTCTGGGCACCATCACCATCAGCCGCAGCGCCGACGAATCCGCTGGCGCGGGCACCACGACCACCGTGGATTCTGAAGAAATCCTGAAAACCAACCGCCAGACGCTGGATGATGCCATGCGCATCCAGCCCGGCGTCACGGTCGGCAACACGGGCGGCAGCCGGAACGAACGCCTGATCTATGTCCGCGGTTTTGACCGTATTCAGGTGCCGCTGTCGATCAACGGCATCCGGGTTTACCTGCCCGCCGACAACCGGCTGGACTTTGGCCGCTTCCTGACCCCCGATCTGGCCGAGGTGCAGGTGCAAAAGGGCTATGTCTCGGTCCTGAACGGGCCGGGGGCGATGGGCGGGGCGATCAACCTTGTCACGCGCAAACCCGTCAAACCCTTTGAGGGCGAGGCGCGCGTCGGCATCGAGGCCGGCAATCGCGGCGATATCACCGCGAAAAGCAGCTATCTGTCATTCGGCACGAAACAGGACCAGTTCTATGCGCAGGCCAGCTATATGTGGCGCGACAGCGATGGGTTCTATCTGTCCAAGGATTATACGCCGACTCCGGGGCAGGGCAGCGGGTTGCGCGATTATTCCGACACCAAGGATACGCGCCTGAACCTCAAGCTGGGCTATACGCCCAATGCGACCGACGAATATGTCCTCAGCTATACCCGCCAGACCGGCGCCAAGAACGCGCCCTACAACACCGACCAGCCGATCCGTGGCCTGACGCCCGAGCCGCTGCCCGACGGCCAGTCCTATCAGCGCGACTGGACATGGCCGGAATGGGATATCGAAAGCGTGGCGTTCTATTCGCATACCGCGATCGGGGCCGGTTCCTATGTCAAGACGCGGGCCTATTACAACACCTTCGACAACGTGTTGCTGGCCTATGACGACCATACCCATACCACGCAGGAACAGCGCCGGGCCTTTCGCAGCACCTATGACGATGCCGCATGGGGCCTGAGCGTCGAGGCAGGCAGCGACATCACGGCGAACAACACCCTGCGCGGCGCGCTGCACTATCGCGTCGACCGCCATGACGACAAGCAACTGTCGCAGCCGGGCATCAACGACATCCCCGATCCGGTCGAGAAAAGCGAAGAGCGGACATGGTCGCTGGCGCTGGAAAACACCTGGCGCGCGAATGATGCGCTGACGGTGATCGCGGGTCTCAGCTATGATCACGCCAAGGTGGTCAAGGCCAGCCGCACGGATGAGGATCCGGGCTGGCCCACCGGCAGTTCGCATGCGGTGAACTGGCAGTTGGCGGCGCTTTATGCGACCGACATGGGCGATTTCCACGCCAGCCTGTCGTCGCGCACGCGGTTCCCGACGATGTTCAACCGCTATTCGACACGCTTCGGCACGGCGGTTCCGAATCCGGATCTGGAATTCGGAACGCGCGCTGACGGTCGAACTGGGCTATGGCGGCGATCTGGGCCCGGTGGGTATCGAGGCCGCGATTTTCCACAGCCGCGTCAAGGACATGATCCAGTCGGTCACGGTCGGCACCGATCTGAGCCAGTCGCAGAACGTGGGTGAGGGGCGGATCAGCGGTCTGGAACTGGCCGCGCAATATGACATCAGCCCCGCGCTCACGCTGGTCGCGAACTATACCTATCTGCATCGCAAGATCGAGGATCCGGTCCGCGCGGGCCTGCGTTCGACCGATATCCCGCGCCATTCGGCCTATCTGCGGCTGGATTGGCAGGTGCAGGACGATCTGCGCATCGCGCCGTCGATCGAACTGGCCAGCTCGCGCTGGTCGGACAGCGCGATCCAGCCCTCGGACCCGACCGAGGTTGCCTATACGCGGATGCCGGGCTTCGGTCTGGTGAACCTGGACGTGGATTGGCAGATCACGGAAAATGCCAATGTCGTCTTTGGCTTGCGCAATGTTTTCGACAAGGATTATGCGCTGGTCGAAGGTTTTCCCGAACAGGGCCGCAGCTTTTTCCTGAACAACCGCATCACCTTTTGAGGGGTGAAAAGGACCGCATCAGCATGCTACGACTAAAGTCGTAGGCAATGACGACAACTTACCGCAGACCCTATACTTTGATAGGTATAAGAAAATGTTAAATGGTTACCTGTTGTGGTCCAGCGAGGGGCCTGATCGTCCCTCGCACCTCCTCCCGCCCCGCCCGAAAGAGCGGGGATTTTTTTGTCTGCGGCGTGGTTTGGGTGCGGTTTCAGCCCGCTGCCGGGTGATCCCCAGTCTGGTGATCCGCGCGGAAATGCAGGCCGCCGTCGGAAAGCTCCTCGCGCCGGATGGGCGTTCCATACAGCCCGGACAGATGCGACGCGGTCAGCACCTGCCGCATCGGGCCCTGGGCCACGACACCGCCCGCGCCCAGCAAGATCACCTGATCGGCCAGCCTTGCCGCCTGATCGGGGTCATGGGTCGACAGGATGATGCCGATGCCGTCGCGGGCCAGTTCGGCGATCAGGGTCTCGATCCGGGCGCGGTTGGCAAGGTCAAGGCTGGCTGTCGGCTCATCCATCACCAGCGCGGGGGCCTGCTGGGCAAGGGCGCGGGCGATCAGCACCATCTGTTGCTGCCCGCCCGACAGGCGCGTCATGTCGCGCGCGGCCAGATGCAGGATGCCAAGCCGGTCCAGCGCGGCGTCGGCCCGTCGCAGATCATCCGGCCCCGGCGCTGAAAAGGGGCCAAGCGCCGCGCTGCGGCCCATCAGCACGATGTCGCGGGCGCTGAAGGCAAAGGGCAGGCTTTGCGCCTGCGGGACATAGGCGATGGCCAGCGCGATCTGCCTGCGGTCCAGCCGCGCGATGTCGCGGCCCTGCAGGGTCAGTTGCCCCCGCAGCACGGGCAGCAGACCCAGAAGACAGCGAAACAGCGTCGTCTTGCCGACCCCGTTCGGGCCAAGCAGGCCCAGCACCTGCCCCGGATGCAGGGCCAGATCGACGCCGGACAGCAAGGGGCTGCGGCCATGTCCGGTGGCCAGACCGCTGGCCCCGATCAGCGCCGTCATTGCCGCCACCCCGGCCCGCCGCGCGCCAGCAGCAGCAAAAAGACCGGCGCGCCCAGAACGGCGGTCAGGATGCCAAGCGGGATTTCCTGTCGTGCCATCATCCGCGCCGCGCAATCGACCAGCACCAGAAAGACCGCACCCCTAGCGCGGATGCGGGCAGCAGCCGGTCAAAGCGCGGGCCGGTCAGCAGGCGCATCATATGGGGCACCATCAGCCCGACCCAACCGACGATCCCCGCCATCGACACGGCGGCGGCCGTCATCAGCGTTGCGCCCGCGACGACCACCGCACGCAGGCGACCGGCATTGACGCCCAGGCTGCGCGCCTCGTCATCGCCAAGCGCCAGCAACCCGATCCGCCAGCGCAGCAGCACCAGCGGCAGCAGGCCCAGAAGGATCGCGGGTGCGCCCGCAGCCAGATCGCCGCGTTTCATCCCCGCCAGACTGCCCATCAGCCAGAAGGTGATGGCGGGCAGTTGGTCATCGGGATCGGCCAGCAGCTTGACCAGCGAAATCCCGGCGCCCGCCAGCGCGCCGACCGCGATGCCGCACAGCACCATGACCAGCGCCGAGCCCCGGATCGCCAGCGCCAGCGTGACGACCACAAAGACCGTGGCCAGCCCGGTCGCAAAGCCCAGCATCTGGATCGCCAGCACCGGCAGGCCCAGATAGATGCCCAGCACCGCGCCCAGACCCGCGCCCGAGGATACGCCCAGAATATCGGGCGAGACCAGCGGGTTGCGGAACGCGGTCTGATAGGCCGCACCGGCTGCGGCCAGCGCCGCGCCGATGCAGGCGGCGGCCAGCACGCGGGGCAGGCGGATATGCCAGAAAACCGTCGTCTCTGTCCCCGGCACGCCGCGCCCGGCAAGCTGCGCCAGCACCTGACCGGGCGACAGCGGGTAGGGGCCAAGCATGATCCCCGACAGCAGGGCCGCGATCAGGACCACGCCAAGGGGCAGGGTCCAGCCGATCCTACTCACCCATCAGGGCCTTCAACTGCGCGTCGTCCAGATCGACCTGATAGAATTGCGCGTAGAAATCGCGGATATCGCGGTCCAGCCCGGCGCCCGCCTGTCCGGGGTGGAATTTCGCGGCCAGCCAGCGCAGCCCCAACAGCCGGTTGACCGAGGGCGGCGCGTCGATAAAACCGAACGGTTCCTGCGGGGCCAGATGGATGCGGCGGTTGTCGATGGCGGGAATCCCCGCCAGTTCGGGCATGTCCGGCGCGTTCCGTGCGAAATCGGCATCGACGGTGATGATGATCTCGGGCGCCCAGAGATGCAACTGTTCGGGCGAAACCGTGATCAGGCTGTCCGCGTCGCCTTCGGCCACGTTGATGCCGCCCGCGCGTTCGATGATTTCGGAATGGATCGAGCCTTTGGCGGCGCTTTCCAGCCCCTCTGGCCCGCGCGCCAGATAGACGCGGGGGCGCTGATCGGCGGGGATGGCGGCGACAAGCGCCTCGGTTTCCGCGATCATCTCGGTCGCGCGTATCGCCAGCGCGTCACCCCGTTCGGGCGTGCCAAGCGCCGCGCCCAATGTGCGCAGCGTTTCGGGGATGCGGTCGAAGGCGCCGTCCAGCAGCAGATAGGGCAGGCCGGTCTGGTCCTGCACGCGGCGGGCAAGGTCGATATAGGTCGCGTTGATATTGCCGTAATCCAGAATCATCTGCGGGTTCGCAGCCAGCAGACCTTCCAGGTTCAGCGTATCGCCCTTGCCGGTCAGGCGGCCAAGCGCGGGCAGGTCCCAGGTCTGGGGCAGGATCAGCGGGCGGCCCGTATCGGGGATGGCGCGGACCCAGCCCAGCATGGCATGCGGTTTCAGTACATACAGCAGCACATCGGCGGGCGGGCCTGCGGAATAGATGCGGCTGCTGTCATCCGGCAGTTCGATCTGGCGGCCGGTCGCATCCTGCACCATCCGCGCATCGGCAGGCCCAAGCGGCGCCAGCGCGATCAGCAGGGCGGTCGCGAAAATCCCCAAGATACGCATCAGCCGTGCCGCCTTTCGCTGGATTCGTCGCAGCAGAACACCGGCTTGATATCGACCAGCGGCGTGCCGGTGACGCAATCCAGCCCGCGCACGAACAGGTCGGTTCCCGCGATCCGTTCCAGCCTGACGGTGGACGAGGCGATGGGGTTTGGCCGCAGGGGCGAACGCAGGGCAAAGGTGCCGATGGCGCGGTCGCCGAAATTCGGGTTCTGCTGCACGACATCGCGGCGCGACTGGTGCAACCAATACAGGATTTGCAGGTGATCCTTGTCCTCGACGCCCAAAAGCGCCTCGGACCACAGCGGGTCCAGCGCGATGCGGCACAGCGGGCCGTTCACGGGATCGCCCTTGCGCGGGCAGTCCGAGCGGTCGGCCCATGGCGTGTGGATCTGTCCGATGAACCACAGCGCGGCATCCTGTCGGTCGGGGGCGGTGACGGCGCGCTCATGCGGGCGCAGGCTGGCGCTCATATCGCGATATCCTGTTGGCAAGGTTGGTTGTGTTCGCGAAAACATATCGCCCGGCGCTCGGGCAAGTCAATCGCCGCGGGGCTTGACGCGCTGCGGCAATCGTTGTTGCGTCGCACATCGAACAGGCGCCACCGAACAGGAGAAGCCGGGCATGGACATGATGATCGACGATGCGCTGGCGCGCGGGGGTGCGGGGCGCTATCAGGCCCGGCTTCTGGGGGTCTTCGGGCTGGTCTGGACCGCCGATGCGATGCAGGTCATTGCCATCGGCATCGCCGCGCCCTCGATCGCGGCCAGTTTCGGGCTGACGGTGCCTCAGGCGCTGATGACCGGCACGCTGTTCTTTCTGGGGATGTTCGTCGGCGCCACCGTCTTTGGCCGGATCGCGGACCGGATCGGGCGGCGCAACGTGTTGCTGCTGACCGTCGCGGCCGAGGCGCTGTTTGGCCTGCTGTCGGTCTTTGCGCCCGGTTTCACCGCTTTGTTGGTGCTGCGTTTCCTGACCGGCGCGGCGGTGGGCGGCACCCTGCCCGTCGATTACGCGATGATGGCCGAATTCCTGCCGCCCCGGAACCGGGGCAGCTGGCTGGTCTGGCTGGAAGGTTTCTGGGCCATCGGCACGATCATCGTCGCCGTCACCGCATGGGCCGTCGCCGGTCGCGAAGGGGTCGAGGCATGGCGCTGGATCTTTTTCGTTGCCACCGTCCCCGCGATCATCGGCATGGGGCTGCGGCTGTTCGTGCCCGGATCGCCCATGTATCTGCTGCGTTCGGGCCGCGACGCCGAGGCGCGGCGCGTCATCGACCGCGTCTTGCAGGTCAATGGCGCTGATCCCCTGCCCGAAGGCGTCCGCATCGTCCCGACCCCGATCAACACCGAACAGGAAGGCATCTTTGGCCCGACCCTGCTGCGCCGCACGCTGGCCATTCTGGCGGTGTGGTTTCTGGTGTCGCTGTCCTATTACGGCATCTTTGTCTGGGTCCCGTCCGAGCTTTTCGCCAGCGGTTTCGGTTTCGTCCGGGGCTATGGTTTCCTTGTCCTGATGGCGCTGGCGCAGATCCCCGGCTATGCGCTGGCGGCTTACGGCGTCGAAAAATGGGGCCGGTTGCCGACCTTGCAGATTTTCCTGATCCTCAGCGCGATCGGCTGTTTCCTGTTCACCATCGCGGGCAGCACCGCGCTGATCGCGGCATCGCTGCTGCTGATGAGCTTTGCCCTGCTGGGGACATGGGGCGCGCTATATGCCTTTACGCCCGAGCTTTACCCGACCGGGCTGCGCGGCACCGGCATGGGCACGGCCAGCGCCATGGCCCGCGTCGGCGGGCTGCTGGCGCCGTCGATGCTGGCCTATGTCTTTGCGCAGGGTTTTGGCGTGGCCATCGGCATGTTCGCGGCGCTGCTGGTTCTGGCGGCGGTGGCGACGCTGATGATCCAGGTCGAAACCCGCAACGTCTCGATCGGCTAGCGCATCATCCAGCGCAGCACATTGCGAAACCGCGCGCCATAGGGCGGGGCGATCAGCCCCGCGCCGTTCAGCCGCGACTGCGCAAAGACCGGCATCAGATGCGACATCCGGTCAAAGCCCGCCCGGCCGTGATAGACCCCCATGCCGCTGGCGCCGACCCCGCCAAAGGGCAGGCCGGTCTGGACGACGTGGAACAGCGTGTCATTGACCGACACGCCCCCGGCGACGACCTGCGACAGCAACAGGTCCCGCGTCTCGGCGCTTTCGGTAAAGGGGTAGAAGGCCAGCGGGCGCGGGCGGGCGATGATATCGGCGACCGCCTCGCGCAGGGTGTCATAGGGGACCAGCGGCAGGATCGGGCCAAAGATTTCATCCTCGGACAGGGGGCCGGTGGTCAGGGTGGTGACGATGGGCGGCATCAGGCGCCGGCCCGGATCGGGTTCGGCATCCGTCAGCGGGTGCAGCAGCGCGCCGCCCTGTTTCGCCTGATCCAGCGCATCGGTCAGGCGCGCGAATTGCGCGGCGTTGATGATGCGGGTGTAATCGGGGTTGGCGGCCAGTTTCGGATAGTGCCGCGCCACCCATCTGCGCGCGGCGGCGATGAAATCCTGTTCGCGGCCGCGCGGCAGCAGGACGTAATCGGGCGCGGTGCAGGTCTGGCCCGCATTCAGCATCTTGCCCGCCATGATCCGCGCCACGGCATGGTCGAAACGCGCATCGGGGGCGATCAGCACGGGAGATTTGCCGCCCAGCTCCAGCGTGACCGGGGTCAGGTTCGGCGCCGCCGCCGCCATCACCTTGCGCCCGACTGAGGTCGAGCCGGTGAACAGCAGATGGTCAAAGGGCAGGGCGCAGAATTCGGACGCGACCCCGGCATCCCCGGTGACGACCGACAGCACATCGGGGTCGAAATCACGCCGCACGGCATGGGCAAAGGCGGCGGAAAAGGCCGGGGTGTGTTCGGACAGCTTGACCATCGCGCGATTGCCCGCCGCAAAGGCGCAGATCAGCGGCGCGACGGCCAGTTGCAGCGGGTAGTTCCAGGGCGCGACAATGCCGATCAGCCCAAGCGGCTGCGGCTGCACCCATGCCCGCGCCGGATGAAACCAGCGCCCGACGGGCACGCGCCTGCGCGCCATCCAGCGGCGCATGTGGCGGCGGGCTTCGCGCAGTTCCTCCAGAATGGGGGTGACTTCGGCCAGATCGGTTTCGGCCTGCGGGCGCTGGCCGAAATCCTGCGATATCGCCTGACCAAAGACCTGGCGGTTGTCCATCACCAGCCCGTGCAGCGCCTGCAGGCGTTCGTCGCGCAGCTTGTGCGGCACGGCAGGTCCGGCCCGGCTGGCGGCCCGCATGGCGGTGAACTGATCCTGCATCGGCGGTCCCCCTGCGCCCAACCCTAGCCACAGCGTATGAACCGCGCAACCGACCCCTGCGGCGCGGCGCGACAGGTGGCAGGGTTGGCACATGAGCTACGGTATCAGAGCTTTACAACGCGCGCGTCGCCCAGGGCGTGCTGCAACCGGACCCGGCCCAAAGGGCGGTCCTGCCCGCCATGGACGGGGTGATCGCGCGCCTGCCGGTCCCGGCGCCCGCGGCGCCGTCGCGCGGCTGGCTGTCGCGGCTGTCGCGCAAATCCGAAACGCCCGCCGCAGGGCCCAAGGGGCTGTATCTGTGGGGGGGCGTCGGGCGTGGCAAGTCGATGCTGATGGACCTGATCATGGACGCCGCGCCGATCAAGGCCAAGCGGCGCGTGCATTTCCACGAGTTCATGCAAGAGGTTCAGGCCGGGCTTGAACGGATGCGCAAGGCCGGTGTCGCCGATGCCGTCGTCCCCGTCGCCGATGAGATCGCGGCCCAGACCCGGCTGTTCTGTTTCGACGAAATGCAGATCACCGACATTGCCGATGCGATGATCGTGGGGCGGCTGTTTCAGGTGCTGTTCGACCGGGGCGTGATGGTCGTCACGACATCGAACCGGGTGCCCGAGGACCTGTATAAGAACGGGCTGAACCGCCAGCTTTTCCTGCCCTTCATCGGTCTGCTGCGCGAGCGGATGGAGGTGGTCGAACTGGTGTCCGATCAGGATCACCGCCAGAACCGCGCCGAAGGCGGCAAGGTCTGGTTTTCGCCCGCCGACACGGCGGCGCGCCAGTCGATGGACCTGATCTGGTCGGACCTGACCGGCGGTCGCCCCGCGACGCCCCTGCTGATCGAGGTGATGGGCCGCAAGGTCGAAATCCCGCAGCACGTCGGGCGCGTCGGGCGGGCGAGTTTCTGGGACCTGTGCAGCAAACCGCTTGGCCCCGCCGATTACCTGGCCATAGCCAAGGCGCTGGACGTGATCTTCATCGACGCCATCCCGCGCCTGAGCATGACGAACTATAATGAGGCAAAGCGCTTCGTCACGCTGGTCGATGCGCTGTATGAGGCGCAGGTCAAACTGTTCGCCAGCTCCGTCGACGAACCCGAACGCCTGTATCAGGAAGGCGAGGGCGCATTCGAATTCGAACGCACCGCCAGCCGGTTGCACGAAATGCGCGATGCCGATTGGGGGAACCGGACAGCGCAGGACAACGGCTGATAGCTCGGATGACGCAGTGATCCGGATGTCTGCTTTGCGGGACTAAGCCGCCATTCGACCGAACACGACTTGATTTTTCACGACACCACTGATACCGACGCTGCCATGATCAATCAGCGGATCCAGCTTGCTCAAGGCACCTATTATCCCCGCCCCTAAAGCGGTGGATGACGTTGCTGATCCAAACCGCCGTGATTGGGCGGTTTGCTTCTTCAGACACCCCGGTCGCGGCTCTTTCAACGGAGCTTGAAATGACCACCAGACAGCTTTGCATCGACTATCTGAAAGCCCTGAACGAGGGAAATCTCGAGGATGTTCGTGCCCTTTTCAGCGAAGACGCGGAAGTTGTATCCCCGCTCTATGGGGTGCGAACCGCCTTTGATTTCTATGCCGAACTTTTCAATGACACGAACAGGTCGGAAACCTCCTTGCTGAATGTGTTCGACACGTCCGAAACATCGAAATCGGTTGCCCTGCACTTCCGCTATCTGTGGACCTTGGCTGACGGAAAGCAGGTGTCGTTCGAATGTGTTGATGTGTTCGAACTGAACAGCGCGCGAGATCGGTTCGAGAAACTGACGATCATCTACGACACCGCACCGCTGCGGCAGGACTTCGACAACCTCAGAATCAAGTAAACGATCACTGCGGTCCGAGGGTGAATGAATGCCATTGGGCCGCAATGACGGCTATGGACTCAAACGAACATCACGGCCCCGCTTCTCGCAGGTTACAGCAGATCGGCGGTGGCGATGTCATGCCCGGGCGGATCGTGGTGGTCTAGCCGTTGTCGCGCAACACGCGGCCGGCCAGATACAGCGAGCCGCAGATCAGGATGCGTGCGCCGGGGTGTTCGTCGGCGATGCGGGTGACGGCGGCCATGACGTCATCGGCGGTCGAGGCGGGCAGGCCTGCCTCGGCCGCATAGGCGGCGGTTTCGGGGGCGGGCAGGGTGTTCGGTTCGCCGGGGATGGCGACGGCGATCAGGCTGTCCGCCGCGCGCGAAAGCGGCTGCATATAGCCCAGCACATCCTTGGTGTTCAGCATGCCGCAGACCAGATGCACGGGGCGCGGGGCCAGCATCGCCAGCGTTGCGGCGACGGCCTGACCGCCCGCCGGGTTGTGCCCGCCGTCCAGCCACAATTCGCACCCCGCAGCCGCATCGACCAGCGGGCCATGCGTCAGGCGCTGCATCCGGGCGGGCCATTCGGCCTCTGTCACGGCGGCGCGGGCCTCGATCCGGCCAAAGCCCAGCTCGCGCAGGGCGGCGATGGCGGTGCCGGCGTTTTCGATCTGATGGGGGCCGGGCAGGACGGGCAGGGGCAGGTCCATCAGCCCGTGATCGTCCTGATAGATCAGCGCATCGCCTTCGCGGCGCGACTGCCAGTCCTGATTTGCGATGCGCAGGGGGGCGCGCAGGGCGTCGGCGCGGTCTTGCACAACCTCGCGCACCTCGGGCGGTTGCGGGGCGAGGATGCAGGGGGCGCCGCGTTTCAGGATGCCCGCCTTTTCGCCCGCAATCGCCTCAATCGTCTCGCCCAGATATTGCGTGTGATCGACGGAAATCGGCGTCAGCACGGTCAGGCGCGGATCATCGGTGACATTCGTGGCATCCAGCCGCCCGCCCAGACCGACCTCCAGCAGGGTGAAATCGGCCTCGACCCGCGAAAAGGCCAGAAAGGCCGCCGCCGTGGTGATTTCGAAGAATGTGATCGGCTGGCCCGCATTCGCGGTTTCGCATTCTTCCAGCGTGGCGGCCAGCATGTCTTCGGAAATCAGATCGCCCGCCAGCCGGATGCGTTCGTGAAACCATGCCAGATGCGGTGAGGTATAGACATGGACCTTCAGCCCCGCCGATTCCAGCCCGGCGCGGATCATCGCCACGGTCGAGCCCTTGCCGTTCGTCCCCGCGACATGGATCACCGGGGGAATGTGGCGTTCGGGATGGCCAAGCGCGGCGAGGATCCGGTGCATCCGGTCCAGCGACAGGTCGATGACCTTGGGGTGCAGCGACATCAGCCGCGACAGGATGGCGTCCGATCCGGTCATCTTGGCGTTTCCTGTCTGCTTATTCGGCCCGGGCCGCAGCGGGCTCGGCTTCGGGCTGTGTGGTTTCGATCTGGCCGGTTTCGATCTGGCCGGGTGCGGGCAGGTCGGCGACCACGGCAGCCGGTTCGCGCAGGGTCATGCGCAGGATGGTGATCAGTTCTTCGCGCAACTGCTTGCGGTGGGTGACCCGGTCCAGCATCCCGTGTTCCAGCAGGTATTCGGCGCGCTGGAAGCCTTCGGGCAATTTCTCGCGGATGGTCTGTTCGATGACGCGCGGCCCGGCGAAACAGATCAGCGCATTCGGTTCGGAAATCTGGATATCGCCCAGCATCGCATAGGATGCGGTGACGCCGCCGGTGGTCGGGTGGGTCAGGACGACGATATAGGGCAGGCCCGCCTCTTTCAGCATTTCGACCGCGACGGTCGAGCGCGGCATCTGCATCAGCGACAGGATGCCTTCCTGCATGCGCGCGCCACCTGCGGCGGAAAACAGCACCAGCGGACGGCCAAGGCGCACCGCGGCCTCGGCGGCGGCGATGATCGCATTGCCGACATACATGCCCATCGACCCGCCCATGAAGGCGAAATTCTGCGCCACGGCGACGATCGGGGTGCGGCCGATTTCGCCCTCGGCGACCAGCATTGCTTCCTTTTCGCCGGTCGATTTCTGCGCGGCCTTCATCCGGTCGGGATATTTCTTCTGGTCGCGGAAGCTGAGGGGGTCGGCCACCGGTTCTGGCACCTTGACTTCGTTGAAGATTCCGCCGTCGAACAGCGCCTTGAAACGGTCGCGGGGCGAGATCGCCAGATGGTGGTCGCAACTGGTGCAGACGTTCAGATTGTCGGCCAGTTCGCGGTGAAACAGCATCGTCCCGCATTCCGGACATTTCGTCCACAGATTCTCGGGCACCTCGCGCCGCGAGAAAAGCGAATTGATGCGCGGGCGCACATAATTGGTGATCCAGTTCATCCCTAGCCTTTCGCTGCTGCCGCAGCATGAAATAGGCCGAGACGCGCGGAATTGCAATTCCGCGTTGGCCGCGCCTAAATGGTTCGCATGTGGACCGAAACGCTTATTTTCCTGCATTACGGGGTCACGCTGGCGGTTGCGATTCGCGTGCTGTTGCGGCCGCGACTGGAACCTTCCGTGCGGCTGTCGTGGATCTTGATCATCCAGCTGATCCCGCTGGTCGGCATCCTGGCCTATGTCCTGTTCGGAGAGATCCGCATGCGCGGCGCCGAAGTGCAGCGCATGGCCGATGTCCGCGACCGCCTGTCAAGCCTGTGGCGTGCCAGCGACCAGACCGTCGCGCGCTTTGGCGGCGTTGCCGGCCCGCTGGTCGCGGCGGTCGAGGCGACGGGCGGCTTTCATGCCGTGCGCGGCAACCGGATCGAGCTTTTGCCCGAAGACGACACGGCGATGGACCAGATGGTCGCGGCCATCGACGCCGCACAGGATCATGTCCACATCCTGTTCTATATCTGGCTGGACGATGTGTCGGGCCGCAAGGTCGCCGATGCGACGATTCGCGCGGCCAGCCGGGGCGTTGCCGTCCGGGTGATGGTGGACGCCATCGGCTCGCGCGCGTTTTCGCGCAGCGTGACATGGGCCAATATGAAGGCCGCGGGGATCGAATGTGTGATCGCCTTGCCCCTGGGGTTGCCGATCATCGGGGCGCTGTTTCAGCGCATGGACCTGCGCAACCACCGCAAGATTCTGGTCGTGGACAATGACACGGGCTTTACCGGCAGCCGCAACTGTTCGGACATGGCCTTTGCCGCCAAGCCGCGCTTTGCCCCCTGGGTCGATATCCTGCTGCGCATCAACGGCCCGGTCGTGCGGCAGATGCAGGCGGTCTTTTTGCAGGACTGGATGAGCTATACCGGCGAGGATCTGGGCGAGATGCTGGAACAGACCGTCCCGGCCGACGAACCCGGCATCATCGCGCAGGTCGCGGGCACCGGCCCCGACCGCCGCCATGGCACGCTGTCCGACTGCATGGCGACGATGCTGTATGCGGCGCGCGAATCCGTCACCATCACCACGCCCTATTACGTCCCGGATGCGGCGCTGGACGTCGCAATCCGTTCGGCCGCGCGGCGCGGCGTCCGGGTCCGCATGATCCTGCCCGAGCGCAACGATCTGCTGGTCGTTGCCGCCAGCAGCGAGGGTTTCTATTACAGCCTGCTGTCGGCCGGGGTCGAATTGTATCTGTTCCGCGCGGGGCTGCTGCATTCCAAGACGATCACCGTCGACAATGCCTTTTCCATGGTCGGCAGCGCCAACATGGATCGCCGCAGCTTCGAGATCAATTACGAGATGAACATGCTGATTCTGGACAACGCCCTGACCGCGCAGATCCTGCAGCGTCAGGACAGCTATATCCGCCGGGCGCGGCCCCTGACGATCCAGGAAATCCGTGACTGGTCGGTCTGGCGCAGATTGCGCAACAACCTGCTGGCTCTGGCCAGCCCGCTTTTATAGGGGGATACCATGTCGATAGCCGATGCCCGCATTGTCGATGGCGCGCCGCTTTTGCCCGCTGACGAAACCGCGCTGATCCTGAAAGACCTCGAAGGTTGGGCGCTCGTCGATGATGGCCGCGCGATCGAGCGCGCCTTTGCCACGAAAAGCTTTGTCCGGGCGCAGGCGATTGCGGCTCTGGCGGGCGGGATCGGGGAAATGGCCAATCATCACCCCGACATCGCCTATGGCTGGGGCTATGCCCGCGTGCGCTATTCGACCCATTCGGCGGGCGGCGTCACGATGAACGACCTGATCTGCGCGGCGCGGCTGAACGCGGTCTGCTAGGCGCTGTCGTGCCAGCCGGGGGACGGTCGGGCTGTGACGGGCGGGCTGCGGACGGGCGGTCTTGCACTGCGGGGGCGGGGGGCCTATCGCTTTTCCTTAGCCCGAATAGCCCAGCCAAAGGACGTTCGATGACCACGAACCAGCGTTTCGACAAATCCCGCCTGCCGTCGCGGCATGTGACCGAAGGCCCGGCGCGTGCCCCGCATCGCAGCTATTTCTATGCGATGGGCATTTCCGAAGACGAAATCCACAGCCCCTGGGTCGGCGTCGCCACCTGCTGGAACGAGGCCGCGCCCTGCAACATCGCGCTGAACCGTCAGGCGCAATCGGTCAAGCAGGGCGTGAAAAAGGGCGGCGGCTGCCCGCGCGAATTCACCACGATCACCGTCACCGACGGCATCGCCATGGGTCACGAAGGCATGCGGTCGTCGCTGGCCAGCCGGGACGCGATTGCCGACACGGTCGAACTGACCATGCGCGGCCATTGCTATGACGCGCTGGTCGGGCTGGCCGGTTGCGACAAGTCGCTGCCGGGGATGATGATGGCGATGGTGCGGCTGAACGTGCCAAGCGTGTTCATCTATGGCGGCTCGATCCTGCCGGGCAAGCTGAACGGCAAGGACGTCGTCGTGCAGGACGTGTTCGAGGCCGTGGGCCAGCACGCGGCCGGCAATATGTCGGACGCCGAACTGGAAATTCTGGAACGTGTCGCCTGCCCATCCGCCGGGGCTTGCGGCGGGCAATATACCGCGAATACCATGGCCTGCGTGTCGGAAGCCATCGGTCTGGCGCTGATGAATTCGTCCGGCGCCCCCGCGCCTTACGAATCGCGCGACCAATACGGCCTTGCCTCGGGCGAGGCGGTGATGACCCTGATCGAGAAAAACATCCGCGCCCGCGACGTGGTGACCCGCAAGGCGCTGGAAAACGCCGCGCGGGTCGTCGCCTGCACCGGCGGCTCGACCAATGCCGGGCTGCATCTGCCCGCGATCGCACATGAGGCCGGGATTGATTTCGACCTGTTCGACGTCTGCGACATCTTCAAGGACACCCCCTATTTCGTGAACCTGCGCCCCGGTGGCGATTACGTCGCCAAGGACCTGTTCGAGGTGGGCGGCGTCCCCGTCGTCATGCGCGAATTGCGCAAGGCGGGGCTGATCCACGAGGATTGCCTCACCGCATCCGGCCGCAGCATGGGCGAGGAACTGGACCTGATCACCCGCGAGGCGGACGGCCGCGTCATCCACCCCGTCGCCACGCCGATCACCGCAACCGGCGGCGTCGTCGGGCTGAAGGGCAACCTTGCCCCCGACGGGGCCATCGTCAAGGTCGCGGGCATGAGCGCGGAAAGCCAGGTCTTTACCGGCCCCGCGCTGGTTTTCGAATGCGAGGAAGAGGCGTTCGAGGCCGTCCAGAACCGCGCCTACAGCGAAGGCGATGTCTTTGTCATCCGCAACGAAGGTCCGGCGGGCGGCCCCGGCATGCGCGAAATGCTGTCCACCACGGCGGCGCTTTCGGGGCAGGGCATGGGCAAAAAGGTCGCGCTGATCACCGATGGCCGGTTTTCGGGCGCGACGCGCGGGTTCTGCGTCGGCCATGTCGGGCCCGAGGCCGCGCATGGCGGTCCCATCGCCTTGCTGCGGAACGGCGACATGATTACGATTGACGCGATCCGGGGTGAAATCTCGGTCGATATTTCGGATGAGGAATTTGAACGCCGCAGGGCGGAATGGAATGGTGCGCGCCGGACCGATTATGCGTCGGGCGCCTTGTGGAAATACGCCCAGCTTGTCGGCAAGGCGCGTTACGGGGCGGTCACCCATCCGGGTGCCGCGGCCGAAACCCACGTTTACATGGATCAGTAACGATCGGATTGCAGTCATGGCAATGCGCCCACGCAAGTGGTTGGACAGGGTCACAAGAGAACGGGCCTATCGGGGCTGGGCGGATCTGGCCCGGTCGAAACTGGAATTCGGGCTTTCGCGCCAGCGCGCCCTGCGCGACGAGGCGCTGGCCCTGCGCCGCAAGCTGGACCTGTTCCTGATGCGGACAGACCATCGCCGCGATCTGGCCCGCGAAAGCCTGGATGCGCTGCATCTGCCGGTCGGGACGGATTGGCGGTGGCGGCCGATCTTCATGACCTCGACCATCCGGCCGACGGGGATCGCGGCGCCGGAAAACGGCGAAAGGCTGGGCGAACAGGCGGCGGTCTGGCATGACTGCCCCGAACGCGCGCTGATTCTGGAACAGATCGAAAACCTGCGCGCCACCGACCTGTCGCCCTTTGGCCTGCGCCTTGAGGTGTTCGGCTTTGCGGGCAGCTATCTGTCGGTCTCGATCGACCTGCCGGACCGGGCGCTGGACGGGCTGACGCGCGAACATATCCTGCGGCTGGAAACCGGGCTGGCGCTGGAACGGCCGATGAATGTCTATGCGCGGCTGAACGTCGCCAATGGGCCGAACACCGATCAGGTGCTGCACCAGATCGGCGACCTGACGCCCGGCGCACAGCATCAGCATGTCATCGAATTCGATCTGGCCTATACCGAAATCAACGAAAAGCGGCTGGAAAAGATCTGGATCGACCTGATATTCGAAGCTCCCTATATGAACGCGCTGGCCATCCGCGAGCTGTTCGTCTCGCGTCATTTGCGCGCGGATTTCTAGGAAAAATCAGGCGCTCCGCCGGAAAGGATGCCCAAGATGGCAGACAGATTTGAACAGATCGGATTGAAGGGCGGCATCTGGCAGGGTGTTTTGCACCGCGACGCCCGGCCGGGGCGGGTCATCCTGACCCATCTGGGCGAAACCGTGACTGAGGCCCGCGTGACCGAAGACGGTCCGGGCCACTGGCGGGTTGCCGTTTCGATCCCGTCGGATCGGATTTCGGACGGTGTCCAGAGCTTTATTCTGGTCGAGGACGGCGGTGCGGGACTGGAGCCGCCGGGGCCGGGCGCGGATCGGCTGGCCGTCGTGAACCTGTTGGCCGGGGCGGTTCTGGACGAAGATATCCAGGCCGAAATCTCGCTGCTGAAAGCAGAGATCGAATTGCTGAAACGCGAATTCCGCCGCATGGCTGCCGAGAGGCGATCATCGGGCGATGGGGCCGAGGCGGCAGAGTGACGGGGCCAGTGTGACCGGGGCCAAAGTGACCGGGGCACAGTGACGGGCACAAACTGGGACGGGCACGAATTGGCGGGTCCGGCATGTGCTGGCCATCATGGCGTGCCGGGGTGATCCGCTGCCGGTCGGATCGACGCCGCGCTGATTTTCGGGCATGTCCGGGCGCGATACGACAACACACGGCGGCGGCCCATGGTCGCCACGGGCGTGCTATTCCCAATAGTCGTAGATGCCGACCGTGGCAAAACCCAGCTTGCGATACAGCGCGATTGCGGGGGCGTTCGCGACCGTCACGGCCAGCGCCAGACGGCTGGCACCGGCATCGCGCGCGACCTTTGCCGCGCCGCGCACGACCCATTCGCCCATGCCCTGACGGCGGGCGTTCGGGGCGACCTCGATTGCGTGGATCATGGCGACATCATCGGCCCATGCCAGAAAGGCGGCGGCCACCGGCCAGTCCTTGCTGCGCCCCAGAATCGACATCTTGGGCAGGGTCACGCGGTCCATCGCCGCCTGCCGGGCGGGGGCGATGCTGCCGCCTTCCCAGATTTCGCGCTGCACCGCCAGCGGCGGCCATGACGGGATCGCGGACAGATAGGGCTGTTCGACCTCGGCCAGCAGGGCGGTCGGGGCCACCATGACGGCGGTGGGTTTGCCGGGCGACAGGCCCGCGCCCGCCAGCGCATCCTTCAGGGGGGTATCGTCCTGCATGGCGCGAAACAGCACGGGCTGGTTCCAGTCGCGGTGAATGGCGATGGCGTCGTGGATGCCCTGCGGCGTCCAGCGCTCCAGCGCGCGGGCAGAACCGACGCGCCCGCCGCCGCCCAGACCCCGCCCGACGCGGAAACCCCCGGCATCGCGGTATTCGGCGGCAGGCCAGCTTTCTTCAAAGGCGCGGGACAGTTCGGGATCGCGGATCACAGGGCCAGCCTTTCGCGCAGACGGGTCATGGCATCGGTCACGCGCTGACCGTCCAGCCCCCGGATCACAAGGTTCGTGCCATAGCGCTGCCCGCGCTGGAACGGGTAGGAGCCAAGCGACAGATCGGGGAATTCGCCCGCGACCTCGCGCAGGCCATCGGCCACGTCGGATTCCGGGCGCAGCACCTCCAGCGCCTCGCTGACCGAGGGGCGGCCGGTGGGCAGTTCCGGCACGATCGCCTCGACCATGGCGCGAAAGACTTCGGGGACGCCGGCCATGACATAGGTGTTGCCGATGTGGAAACCGGGGGCGGACGAGACCGCGTTTTCAACCAGCGCCGCGCCAAAGGGGATGCGGGCCATGCGCAGGCGGTTTTCCGTGATCTCGACCCCGCGCTCGCCCCAACGGCGTTCCAGAATGGCGCGGGCCTGCGGGTTGATGTCGATGCCGGTGTCGAAGGCGCGGGCGACCGCGTCGGCGGTGATGTCGTCATGGGTCGGGCCGATGCCGCCGCTGGTGAACAGCATGTCAAAGGCCCCGCCAAGCGATTTGTCCAGCGCCCGGATCGCGCCGACGATCTGGTCTTCGTCATCGCCCACGGTGCGGATCTCGCGCAGGTCGATGCCGATGCTGTTCAGCACCTGCGACAGGTAATGCGCGTTGCCTTCGCGGGTGCGGCCCGACAGGATTTCGTCGCCGATGACCAGAATGGCTGCGGTGGGGTTGTCCGATTGCATTGCGCTTGGCCTCGATCTGATGGCTGCCTGATGCCAAGGTATAGGTCCGCGCGTGGGGCTGGAACAAGTCCGCAATGGGGACTATCTGTGTAACAGCAGAAGACGAGGGCAAGATGAACGACGGGCGCGTCACCAAGGAAGGTATCCGGATCCACAACCCCGAGGATTTCGCGGGGATGCACACGGCGGGCCAGATCACCGCGCGCATCCTGGACGAGGTGGGCGCGATGATCGCGCCGGGCGTGACCACGGGCGAAATCGACGCCTTCATCACGCGCCGCGTGGTCGAACTGAATTCGGTCAGCGCGACCATCGGCTATCGCGGCTATCAGCACGCCAGTTGCATCAGCGTGAACCATGTCGTCTGCCACGGCATTCCCGGCGAAAAGGTGCTGCGCGACGGCGATATCCTGAACATCGACGTGACGGTGATCCATGACGGCTGGTTCGGCGATTCCAGCCGGATGTATGTCGCGGGCAAGACCAACCGCAAGGCAGAGCGGCTGATCGAAGTCACCCATGACAGCCTGATGCGCGGCATCGAGGCGGTGCGCCCCGGCGCCACCTTTGGCGATATCGGCCAGGCGATCCAGAGCTATGCCGAAAGCCAGCGCATGTCCGTCGTCCGCGATTTCTGCGGCCATGGCATCGGCCGCGTCTTTCACGCGCCGCCGAACGTGTTGCACTATGGCCGCTCGGGCAAGGGGCCGGTCATCGAAGAGGGCATGTTCTTTACCATCGAGCCGATGATCAACCTTGGCCGCCCGGAAACCAAGATCCTCGCCGATGAATGGACCGCCGTGACCCGCGACAAATCGCTGTCGGCCCAGTTCGAACATGCGGTGGGCGTGACCGCCGACGGCTGCGAGGTCTTTACCCTGTCGCCCGGCGGGGTGTTCATGCCGAAACTTGCTTAGGCTGTTCCCAGCCAATGCGACAGGTCACGCCCGATCAGCGCGGCGGTATCGGTGATATCGTCGCGGTAAAGCGCGTTCAGGCAGGCCATGTCATCGCGATCCGGGCGGGCCAGCGCCGGGTCGCTGCGGTCGGCGTCCTTGTCAAAGAAATGCAGTTCCTTGTCCGGGGGCAGATACAGGTCGGGCACGGCTTGCAACATGGCATGCAATGCGGTCGTGCCACCCTTCTGGGTGCCGACGATCAGGAAGGATACGCGGGGTTTGGCGGCGTCCATCGACCTACCGGCGGCGGATCGTGTCGCCGGGGATGAAGGTGGGCGTCAGGGCGACGATGCCATCCTCGGGCGCCTCTTCCTTCCCCGCGACGATGCGGGCGGCGCGGCGGCCAATGTCGATGCGGCGCGCGTCGGTCGTGGCCAGACGCATCGGCAGCCCGTCCAGCAGCTCGACCGCGTTGAACCCGGCAAGGCCGATCTGGTTGGGGATGTCCATGCCCTGTTCCATGCACCACAACAACCCGCCCGCGCCGATCATGTCGTTGGAATAATACAGGAAATCCAGATCTGGCTGGCGTGCCAATATGCGTTGGGTCAGTTCGCGGCCCTTGGCCAGCGACGACCCGCCCTGATAATATTCGCGCGCGGCCAGTTGCACGCCCTGTTCGGCCAGACGTTCTTCCAGCCCGGCCAGACGTTTGCGGGCGCGGTGATCCTCGGGCATATGGGTGCCGATAAAGCCGATGCGGCGATAGCCGGCGGCCAGGATTTCGTCGGCGATGTCAGCCCCCGCCCGGCGGTGCGAGATGCCGACGGCGGTGTCGATCGGTTCGCCGTCGATATCCATGATCTCGATCACCGGGATAGCGGCGGCGTCCAGCATCGCCCGCCCGGCCTTGCTGTGTTCCAGCCCGGCCAGAATGACGCCCGAGGGCCGCCAGGACAGCATGTCATACAGCACCTGATCCTCGCGCGAGGGCGAGTAGTTCGTGACCCCCACCACGGGTTGCAGGCTGGTGTCGTCCAGTTCGGCGGAAATCCCGCCCAGCACCTCGGGGAAAACCATGTTCGACAGGGATGGGATGATGACCGCGACCAGATTGACGCGCTGGCTGGCCAGCCCGCCCGCGATCTGGTTCGGCACATAGCCAAGCGTCCGCGCCGCCGTCAGCACCTTTTCCCGCGTCGCCGCCGAAACATCCCCGCGATTGCGCAGCACCCGGCTGACCGTCATCTCGGACACGCCCGCCGCTTCGGAAACGTCGCGAAGAGTCAGGGGGCGATGCGCGCGTTTTGGGGACATGTCGTGACCGATCCTCAAATAATCATTATCGTTACCTGACCGGGGGTGGCGCGGCAAGCTTGCCAATCACCCGGCGACGATGCAAAAGGACAACGGCGGCCCCGTGGCTCAACTGGATAGAGCAGCCCCCTCCTAAGGGGCAGGTTACAGGTTCAAGTCCTGTCGGGGTCACCAGAAAATCCTGCGATTCTGCTAACGAGGCATAAGAGTGCACGATTCCGGGGTTTTTCGTCCACACCCCTGTCAAGCGCCAATCTCGGCGCGACAAATAGATCAGAATATCGTGTTGATTTATATTGATATTTTTATGTGAGTTGGCTAATTTCTGGATTTCAGGCCTGCGAAGGCCATTTCACCGCTTCTCCCTGACAGACGCTGTCAGGAGGACCGGCATCACCTCCTGGCGCAGATAGATCTGGCCGAAATTAAGGCCATCGGGGGCGAATGCCCGGATGTCGGATGCCTTCAGCAGCGAAAGAATCGTGTTCCGGTGAAGGCCGGTTTCAGTCTGCATGGTGGTCAGGGTCAGGAATTTTTCATGGAATGAGGCGATATGCGCTTCCGTCATCCGAAGCTGTGTCCGCCGGGTGACGGGGTGCAGCGTCTCCAGCGCTTCCGCATGGCGGGCCTCGATCAACGCCTGAAACCGCCGCTTGTCCCGCAAACCGATGGAACGCGCGAATTCCGCTGCTGAGATGACGCCGGGCAAGGCGTCAACCGCGCGCATCGCGTGATCAGCACGGGCTTTCCGCCATCGATCCACCGATGACTTCTGGACCGAGAACCCGTGATAGCCCTCGTCCGTCGCGACCCGACCGATCTGCAAATCGCCCGCACGGATGGCCGAGATGATGTCGCCGACCGGCATGTGCGCCCGGGCGCTCGCCGCCTGCAAGGCGTTCCCACCCCTGCCCATCTGGAGGAATCGGCACCGACAGCGCCTGCAACTCGGCGTTCAGGGCGAGACCATCCTGGATCCGCCATTTCAGCTTGATCGACGTGCTTTGTGTCCGGGCTTTCAGAACCCCTCCGCGGATCAGCGCCTCGACCTCACCCTTGGTCGCGCCCATGGCCTGTGCGAGACCGATGGCGGTGACCAGCGACGCGACCTCGGCCAGCAATGGCGCGTAGATGTTGGCAGGAAAGGTCCTGCGGCGGCGCGGTCGGTCATCGCCCGGAGCGAAAGCGCCCGCCTCGGTCAGGAATTGGTCCAGCGCCACCTCCCCGACACCGGTTTCCAGAGAGGCGGTTCTGACCGAGTGCAGGCGCCGCTCAGACACCTCGCGGCCTAGCAGAAATTCACCGGGAGCGACCGGCCAGACCGAGAGGATGACCTCGCGCAGGATATCCCGAAAGATGTCGAACTCGGGCAGATCACGGTAATCATGGCTCAGTTTGACGAAGAGCCATCCGAAGGCTGACGGTGCTTCCACCGCCGCCCGGCTGGCCGTCACCGCCAGTTCGTCCAGCGCCTGACGGATCGCGGCCTCGCCCTGCCGCGCATATTCAAAGCCCGCTGCCTGGGCGGCGCGAAGATCCACTTCCGCCTGCCGATAGCCGATGTTCCGCGGGCGCAGAAGTTCTATGCCCAGCAGGCGGCAAAAGGCCGTGGCGGCATAGAGCGTGTGCCGGGAAAGCCAGGTCGGGTCCTCACCGGTTTCCAGCCTGTGATCCAGCCAGACATCATAGGCCGAGGGTGCCAGTTCCGGCTGTCTGAGCGCGCCGTCGAGAATACGATCGGAAATCCTGCCAAGTTGGAACTGGATATCCAGCCGCTTCACCGGATCATGCTCTTCCCAGAGAGGAACCAGCGGATGTCGATGGCGCAGGCAGATGGTCACCTCGCGCAACTGCCAATGCCCGCGCATGGCCATACCCATACGCAAGAACGGACGACGATGGCGGCAGGACTGCCCTGCCGCCGCTGTCCGCAACGAGATCCTCCGGGCAACCCAACGCCTGGGCAGGACCATATGGAGGCGCTGGTCGGGTATCACGCCCGAAGCAGGATCGAAGCCAGGATGCGGTGTCTCAAGGCATTCGGTGAACGCATCGCATCCAGAGACCCGGACCGCCAGACCGCCGAGATCCATATCCGCGTCGCTCTGATGAACCGATCCAATGCCCTCGGCTCCGCCGAGATCGAACGCGTGGCATGAAACAAACGGGGAAAGGGGCACCGGCGCTAACACCCTGACTTCTGCAACAACGCCCGTGGCGCCAAGGTATCGCGACGACGCCAGCGGCATACCGGGCGCCCCGCCGCTTGCCGTGCTGGCGCCCCGCTCGGCCCAGGACTGCGCGCAGATCCTGAGCACGCTTCAGCGGACCCGGCATCCTTGCGTCGTTCAGGGCGGGCGCACCGGGCTTTCGGGCGGCGCGCGCGTCCGCCCGCAGGAAATCGTCCTGTCGCTGGAACGTCTGACGCAAGCGCCGGAAATCGACCCGGTCGCGGGCGTCATGATCGTGGGCGCCGGTGTCGCGCTGGAATCCGCGCGACAGGCCGCAGCAGCGCAGGGCCTGTTTCTGGCGGCGGATCTGGGTGCGCGCGGCAGCGCGACACTGGGCGGCATGGCGGCCACGAATGCAGGCGGGCCGCTGGCGCTGCGCTATGGCACCTTTCGCCAGCAGGTTCTGGGACTAGAGGGCGTTCTGGCCGATGGCACCATCATCTGCCGCTTGGACGGTCTGGCCAAGGACAACAGCGGCTATGATCTTGGCCAGTTCCTGATCGGGACCGAGGGCACGTTGGGCGTTATCACACGTCTGGCCCTGCGCCTGCACCCCGCGCCCCGGGGGCGGCGGGTTGCGATCTGCGCGCTGGACAGCGCAGATGCCGCCCTGACGCTGTTGCCCCTGCTGCGCACCGGGCTGGGGGCGCTGTTAACCGCCTGCGAATTGATCGTCGAGCCGTTGATGACAGCGGCCTGCACCAGTCAGAATCTGCGCTACCCGTTTCAGGCGCATTGCGGTGCGGCGGTCCTGATAGAGGTCGCCGGCCCAGATCCCGATGCGGATGGCGCAAGGCTGGAGTCCGTCCTTGCGGGTGCGCTTGAAACGGGGCTGTTGCGCGATGCCGTGCTGTCGGCGTCAGAGGCGGATTGCAAGCGTCTTTGGGCGTTGCGCGAAGGCTGCAGCCACCATCTGCTGGACCTGCCTGCGATCACCAGTCTTGACCTGTCCTTGCCGATTCCCGCAATCCCGTCCTTTTTGTCCGATGCGGCCATGCTTTTGGTGGACCAGACCGCGCCATTTGTCTTTGGTCATATGGGTGACGGCAATCTGCACTATATCCTGCCCGGAAAACCCGACACGCAGGTGCTGGTGCGGCTGTTCAAGCTGCTGGCGCGGCATGGTGGCGTCATCACCGCCGAACATGGCGTTGGCTTGGACAAGGTCGCCTATCTGCCACTGTGTCGCCCCGACGCCGAACTGGCCGCGATGGCCCGGCTAAAGGCCGCCGTCGATCCGCACTGGATCCTGAATCCGGGTCGCGTCCTGCCCGATCCTCTGCCAGCGGGCCCGCCGCCCGATCCTTGACCTGAAGGAGCCAAGATGAACACCCCCGCAGAAAAGACCGTTCACGAACTGCTGGCCGACAGTCTGGCGGCGCATGGCGTCAGCCACCTGTTCGGCCTGATAGGGGATGCCAACCTGTTCATGGTGGACGCTTTTATCCGCGCGGGTCGCGGTCAATATGTTCCCTGCACGCATGAGGCATCGGCGGTGCTTGCCGCGATCGGCTTTGCGCAGGCAAGCGGGCGAACGGGGGTCGCGACGATCACCCACGGACCCGCGCTGACCAATGTCATCACCGCATTGGTCGAGGGCGTCAAGGGCTGCATTCCGGTGGTGGTTCTGTGCGGCGACACGCCCCCCGGCGATCTGGAACACCTGCAAAAGGTCGATCAGCGCGAATTGGTAAAAGCCGCTGGCGCGGGCTTTGTCGAAATGCGCAGTCCTGCAACCGCGACGCAGGATCTGGCCCGCGCGTTTCGACAGGCCGCGATGGAACGGCGCCCGGTCATCTTGAACATGCGCGTTGATCTGCAATGGGAAAAGGCGCCGGCGATCCCGCCTGTCGTGCTGCATGCCGCCCCGATGCGCGTCTGCCGTGACCGAGGGCGATGATTTCGACGAGGCGATGGGCATGATCGCATCCGCCCGGCGCCCGCTGATCGTTGCGGGCCGCGGCGCCACCGATCCACGGTCCAAAGCGGCGATCCCTGATCTGGCGCGCAGGTTGCAGGCCCCGGTCGCAACGACCCTCAAGGCGGCCGGGCTGTTTTACGGCGAAGCGTTCAATCTGGGAATTTTCGGCACGCTCAGCACCCCGGTTGCGGTCGATACGATTTTGCAATCGGATTGCATCATCGGCTTTGGCGCCAGCTTCAGCCGCCACACGACTGCATCCGGCAGCTATCTGCAAGGCCGCCGCGTGGTGCAGGTTCTGGGCGACATGCAGGAAAACTGTCGCCGGACCGATGCGGGTATGTTGCTGTTGGGCGATCCGGCACTGACGGCGCAACGCATGGTCGAGGTTCTGGACGAGGCAGAGATCCCGGCATCAGGTCATGCCGACGCCGATCTGCAAAATCGTCTGCAGCAAGAGGCCAGCCAGCTTGCCATGCCTGCAGCTTTCCGGGCGGGACGCGACGGCACGGTGGATTTCTTCCCGGCGCTTCGCGCGCTGGAGAGGGCATTGCCAAAAGACCGCGTCGTTGTTACTGATCTGGGCCGCTTCGTGACCTCGGCATGGAAAGCCTTTCCCGTCTCGGCGGCCGGGGATTTCGTCTATACCTCGCATTTCGCATCCATCGGCCTTGGCCTGTCCGAAGCCATCGGTGCGGCCCATGCGGCAGGTGATCGCACCACGGTGCTGATCGCGGGGGATGGAGGCTTCCTTCTGAGTGGTCTCAGCGAGCTACACACGGCAATCCGGCAGAATCTGAATCTGGTCGCGATCATCTGCAATGACGGCAGCTATGGTGCCGAGCATGTTCAGTTCACCCGCCGGGCCATGAGCCCGGAAAATTCAATGATTGCTCCACCGGATTTTACGGCGATCGCCCGGTCAATGGGTGCGGGCGCAACCCGTGTTTACGGGGCCGACGGCATTGCGGCAGCAGTTCGTGTCGTTGCCGCCAGAAAGGGGCCCGTCCTGATCGAACTCATGCTTGATCCCGAACTCGTGCCGATGGAATGACCCGCGACCGCAGGCCAAGAACAGGTCGCGCCATTGCGCGCCGTTTCGTGAACTGGCAGCGGACGCTTTGCAGGACGCGGTTTTCTGGCGCGACAACAGGGGCCTGTCCGACCGGGCGCAATCAGGTCCGATCTTCCTGATCCGGTCGCAGAGGCGGGACCGCCCCACATTCATCGGCTTCAGGCCGAACGGCCCCGACCTGACGCATGTGCAGGACGTTCACGAAACATGGGGTTATTCAGCCTGACCCCCAAGGCTCGCTCCACCGCCGGCAAGGTCTGGCTCGGTGTCATTGCGTGCGCCGGTGACGAGGCCTTGCGCAAGACACGGGTCTTGGGTGCCCCTTGCCCGTCCGCGATCAGCTTCGCGCTGAAATCGCGCCTGCACGGGTTGCTGAATATCCGTTACGTTCATGCCGTTAAGGCAAGACATAAACAGGCTTGTGCGAAACACTTTTTCGCGGTTACCCTCGACAGGAGGGCATCGTCTACAGGTTCGGACCACCCGGCCAAGGAGTGGATGATGCAGAAGGGGAACGGGAACATCACACTTGTGGGTTGAATTCAAAAAGAATGATTCAACATGGTCAAGATGTGATCACCCATGTGCAGCGTCGGGGATCGGCGGTCGAAAGGCTGATAGCGTGCCCGATGTGCGAAAATCACGCGACAAACTGGCCGAAACAGGAAGCCGCTGGTGCGTGACCGGATAGCCGCCCCTTGGGGCGACATGCCCTTATGGGCAGGGACACAGATCTTCCGGCAAGACCACAACAGGACCAACACGAGGGAGGAGACTGACAGATGAGTGACAAATCGTCATCGAACGCCTATTGGAAAGCCAATCTCAGGATCATCTGGATATCACTGGCCATCTGGGCGCTGGTGTCCTACGGGTTCGGCATCATCCTGCGGCCGCTGGTCGCGTCGATTGCCGTCGGCGGTTCGGACCTTGGTTTCTGGTTCGCGCAGCAGGGTTCGATCCTGGTCTTCATCATTCTGATCTTCGTTTACAGCTGGCGCATGAACAAGCTGGATCGCGAATACGGCGTGGACGAGTGAGGGGAATGAACGCATGAGCCAATTTGCCCTTAACCTGATCGTGATCGGCGCGTCATTCGCGCTGTATATCGGCATCGCAATCTGGGCCCGCGCAGGGTCGACCGCAGAATTTTATGCCGCCAACCGGGGCGTCGGCCCCGTCATGAACGGCATGGCAACCGCCGCCGACTGGATGTCGGCGGCGTCTTTCATTTCGATGGCCGGCCTGATCGCCTTTACCGGCTATGACAACTCGACCTATCTGATGGGCTGGACGGGCGGCTATGTGCTGCTGGCCCTGCTGCTGGCGCCCTATCTGCGAAAATTCGGCAAGTTCACCGTGCCGCAATTCATCGGGGATCGGTTCTATTCGCAGACCGCGCGCATCATCGGCGTGATCTGCCTGCTGATTATCTCGATCACCTATGTGATCGGCCAGATGACCGGCGTCGGCGTGACCTTTTCGCGCTATCTCGAGGTTTCCAGTTCGACCGGATTGTGGATCGGCGCGGCGCTGGTGTTCTGCTACGCCGTTCTGGGCGGGATGAAGGGCATCACCTATGCGCAGGTGGCGCAATATATCGTCCTGATCATCGCCTATACCATTCCGGCGGCGTTCATCGCGATGCAGCTGACCGGCCATGTCCTGCCGCAGACGGGACTGTTCGGCACGCATGATGCGTCGGGCGCCAAGTTCCTGGCGAAGCTGGATCAGGTGGTGACGGATCTGGGCTTCCGGTCCTATACCGGGCACCACAATTCGACGCTGGACATGGTCCTGTTCACGCTGGCGCTGATGATCGGCACCGCGGGCCTGCCGCATGTCATCATCCGGTTCTTTACCGTGCCCAAGGTCGCGGATGCGCGCAAGTCGGCGGGTTGGGCGCTGGTGTTCATCGCGCTGCTGTATACGGTCGCGCCTGCTGTTGGTTCGATGTCGCGTTTCAACCTGACCACGACCATGTGGCCGGGCGCCGAAACCGGCGATACCTTCAGCATGCCTGCGGTGTCGGTCGATGCGATCAACAACGACCCGGACCTGACCTGGATGCGCAACTGGCAAGCCACCGGCCTGCTGGCATGGGAAGACAAGAACGGCGACGGCCTGATCCAGTATTACAACGAGGCAGGCGCGGCAGACGCCCCGGTTGCCGCGATCATAGAGGAACAGGGCCTTGTCGGCAACGAGCTGACCACCGTCAACAATGACATCATGGTTCTGGCCAACCCCGAAATCGCCAACCTGCCCGGTTGGGTGATTGCCATCGTGGCGGCGGGCGGTCTGGCGGCGGCGCTGTCGACGGCGGCGGGGCTGCTGCTGGCGATTTCCAGCGCGGTGTCGCATGACCTGATCAAGGGCGCGATCAATCCCGCGATCAGCGAAAAGAACGAGTTGCTGGCCGCGCGGATTTCCATGGCGGTGTCGATTCTGGTCGCGACCATCCTGGGCCTGAACCCGCCCGGATTCGCGGCGCAGACCGTGGCGCTGGCCTTTGGTCTGGCGGCCAGTTCGATCTTCCCGGTTCTGATGATGGGCATCTTCAGCAAGCGCATCAACGCGCCGGGCGCGATCTGGGGCATGATTGCCGGCATGGTGTCGACGATCCTGTATATCTTTGCCTACAAGGGCTGGTTCTTTGTCGCGGGCACCAACATGCTGCCCGATACGGCTGATGCCTGGCTGTTCGGCATCTCGCCGGCCTCGTTCGGGACCGTTGGTGCGCTGATCAACTTTGCCGTTGCCTATGCGGTGTCCAGCGCGACCGCAGAGCCCCCGGCAGAGGTGCAGGAACTGGTCGAATCGATCCGCGTCCCGCGCGGCGCCGGTGCGGCCCACAGTCACTGACATGCAACAGGCCGTGCCCGTTCAGGGCGCGGCCATTTCCGGACAGGGAGGCATATGGTGACGACAAGCGCCATCAAGGATTTCATTTCCCTGATCCATCCCTATGATGCCTTGCCGCAGGACGAACGGACGCGGATCGCCGCATCATTCGAGCGCAGGCCCGCCACCGCAGGCAGTATGATCTATCAGGTCGGTGACAGGCTGCCCGGCCTTTACCTGATCGAAAGCGGCCGTATCCGCGTGGCGGATGCCAATGGCGATTCCGTATCCGAACTAAGCGCCCGCGATTCCTTGGGCGAGCGCGGCTTGCTGGGCGACGGCACAGCCGTCACCACCGCCACCGCGATCGAGGATTCTTCCGTCCTGATGCTGCCGCGCGACAATCTGCTGCGGCTGATCGACACCTATCCGGTCGTCGCCCGTTTCTTTGTGCATGGCCGCATGTCACCCGGCCGCAGCAATGATCTGGCCATGCTGCGGGTGGGCGAACTGGTCCACCATGCACCGCTGTCCTGCTCTCCCGATACGCCGGCGATCACGGCGGCGCAGATGATGCGGGACGCGGGTGCCAGCAGCATCGGCATCGTGCAGGACGGGCGCCTGACCGGGCTGATGACGATCCGCGACATCTCGGGCCGTATCGTGGCCGAGGGGCGCGACGCGCATACGCCGGTCGGGCAGGTCATGACCCCCGATCCCATTACGCTGTCCCCCGATCAGCTTGGCTATGATGTGTTGCATATCATGCTGGAGCGCCGCATCGGCCATCTGCCGGTGGTGTCGGGCGGGCGCTTTGTCGGCATGGTCAGCCAGACCGACCTGACACGGGTTCTGGCGATGTCATCGGCGGCGCTGATCCATGACATCGCCGGTGCCCGGACCGTTCAGGCACTGGCCGGGGCAACCGCGCGCATCCCGGAACTGCTGCTGCAACTGATGCGGGCGCATCACCACCATCAGGGCGTGACGCGGATGATCACCGATATCGGCGATGCGGTGACGCGACGCCTGATCGCGCTGGCGCAGGACCAGCTTGGCCCCGCGCCCGGCCCCTTCCTGTGGGCGGCCTGTGGCAGTCAGGGGCGGCAGGAACAGACCGGGCTGTCCGATCAGGACAACTGCCTGTTGCTGGGCGACGAATGCCCGGCCGATCACCCATGGTTCGCAGGGCTGGCGCGGTTTGTCAGCGATGGGCTGAACGCCTGCGGCTATGTCTATTGCCCCGGCGACATGATGGCGACCAATCCGCGCTGGTGCCAGCCGGTCAGCGTCTGGCGCGGCTATTTCCGCGACTGGATCGCCAATCCGGGACCAGAGGCGCGCCTGCTGGCCTCGGTCATGTTCGACCTGCGCGCCATCGGTGGCGATGCGACCCTGCTGCAGGGACTGCAGGCGGAAACCCTGGCGATGGCCTCGCGCAACTCGATCTTTGTCGCGCATATGGCGGCGAACGCGCTGACGCACCGCCCGCCACTGGGGCTGGTCGGTGGTCTGGCGACGATCCGGTCGGGGAAACATCGCCGCAAGATCGACATGAAGCTGAACGGCGTCGCCCCGGTGATCGAACTGGCGCGGGTCTGCGCGCTGCAAGGCGGTCTGGCCGCCGTCAACACGCGCGAACGCCTGATCGTGGCCACCGACCGGGGCGTGCTGTCGGAACGGGGCGGGCGCGAACTGATCGCCGCATATGACCTGATCCAGACCACGCGGCTGGACAATCAGGCCGAACAGATCCAGCGTGGCCTGCCGCCCGACAACCTGCTTGACCCCGCAGGATTGCCCGCTTTTGAACGCAGCCATCTGCGAGATGCTTTCGTCGTGGTGCGGACCATGCAATCCGGGGTCGGCTATGACAAACGAATTCCGGGGTAGAAAATGACAGGTATCGGGGTCGAGCTTTTGGGCGTCATCGCGGTCGGTATCGGGGCGGCGGCGGTGCTGTATGCCGCGATGCATGCCCTGCGCAAGCTGGGCCGGATCGTGCCGACATGGGTGCTGCCCGCAGGCATCGGGTTGGCGATGGTCAGCTATTCGGTCTGGAACGACTATGCCTGGTTCGGCCGCGCGCTGGACCGGCTACCCGATGAGACGCAGGTTCTGGTCGTCGGTCGTGACAGCCAGCCATGGGCGCCCTGGACCTATCTGGCCCCGGTCGAGATCCGCTTTGCCGCGATGGACCCGGCGACGATCCGCGCCAATGCGGATGGCACCCGCCATGCCCAGATCATGCTGATCGAGCGGCGCGGGGCGACGCTCGTCATCCCGCAGGATTTCGACTGCGAAAAGGGGCTGATCCGCCTGCCGCGCAGCGACTGGTCCCCATCAGGCCGGCAGGACGAGGCGCTGCGGGCCGTGTGCAGCCTGTCCGACGCAACGCCAGCATATTGAAAATATCGGCATGATTTTCTGATAGCCCCCGCAGAGGTCCAGCAACGGAACCGGCGACAGGGCAACAAGCGGCTGTGGACCGCTGGACAGCCCGCCCGCGCCCTGCGGGGTCGGGCTGTCGTGGCCGGGCTCGGTGACCTGCGCCGTGACCTGTCCCGGCAGGTCGAAGCGGATGCAGCCATGCCGACCAGCGGCACGCTCACTCAGCCTTGCCGAACAGGGCGACCAGCCCATCCGCCAGCGCCCCGCGCCAGATCAGGTAATCGTGGCCGCCGGCATATTCCCGCCATGCGACCTCATATCCCTCAAGCCGCAGCACGTCGCGCAGTTGCCGCGAGGTTTCCAGGATGCCGGCGGTGCCCGCGCGCCCGGTCTCGAACAGCCCGGCGCTGAGGAAGAACCGGATGGGCAGCCTCTCGCGCGCGGCATAGGCGGCCGCGACATCCACCGCATCGGTTCAATGACCATCGCGCGACATCGTTGAAACCGGCAACGAGAGCGGGCAGGTCAAAACCTTGGCCTGAGCGCCCACCGAAACGCAGCTCCGCGTCTGCTGCGCCAACTGGAAAAGACGCCGCCACGGGCCTGCGCTTCGCGCCATCCCGGCGGGGCGCAAGGGCGTGGTTGTGTTCAAGGTTGACGATGGCGTGCGGGAGGTTCTTATCCATGCCGTCACCTGCGGTAGGGCCGACTGGATCACGCGAAGCCGGTCCGGGGGATGCTGAAGGACCGGGCGCTAGGCGGATCAGGCAGCGGGAGCAGGGCAGGGGATATCAGGTCCCCTCGACATTGCGAAACAGTGTCTAATGCCTGCCGTCGGATCCAATAATTATATTAAATTACAAATTGTTAATGATCATTCGGGGAACTTTCCGCATTTTGCCCCATACGCTCCGGAAGCATATCGGAAGCACTTGCGCGGAAACAGTAGCACAAAATCGGCAGGGTCACGTCTCGGTGGGAAGCAACAGATAACCCATTGAAAAATACATGCCGCAAAAACGATCAACGCTCAAACCACGTATCACCGCTTACCAGGGGCCTTTTTCTGGCCATCGCAGGCGCCCGCAACCGTCATGTCCTGGGGGCAAGGCCCGAGACTGGGGACGACGTTACCAAAGATTTCTCTAGACAATAATTAGTTTCCCTACAGGAATATAACTCTATGCGAATCGATCAAGGGTTTGCATCGAGGTGCGCGGCCACATGCAGCCGACGCATGAATTGCGACGAGAGAGGGGCGCTCATCAGGCGCCGCTTGGGAAAGAGCCCGTTGGGAGAGGGTCGTGTCGCGCAAGAGCCAACAGAGGAGGGAATGAAGTGAATAACTCTGAGGGAGTTGCCGCCGAGGGCGGGTTGCACCGGGTCATCGGATGGCCCGCGGCATTCTGGGTGGCGGCCGGGGTGCCGGCGCTCGTGCTGTTTTCGATCGGAGGCATTGCCGCCACTGTCGGCACGCCTTCCTGGACCATCTGGATCATCTCGGTCTTTTTCGGCTTTATCCAGGCCCATACCTATGCCGAGATCGCCGGGCTTTTCCCGTCGAAAAGCGGCGGCGCCTCTGTCTATGGCGCCTCGGCCTGGGTGCGCTATTCCAAGCTGATCGCACCGCTTTCGGTCTGGTGCAACTGGCTGGCCTGGACGCCGGTCCTGGCCATCGGGGCGGGCCTGGCGGCAGGATATATCCTGACCACCTTCGCGGCGGCCGATCTGGCCCTGCTGAGCTGGCAGATCACCCTGCTGGATCTGGGCTTCCTGAAGGAAGGCATCTCGCTGCGGATCAATGCCACCTTCTTCTTCGGCGTCGCGATCCTGCTGGTGGTTTTCGCAATCCAGCATCGCGGCATCCTGTCGACAGCGCGGATCCAGACCATCTTCGGCATTGCGGTCATCGTGCCGCTGCTGGTCGTCGGCATCGTGCCGCTGCTTTCCGGCAAGGTCGAAACCGACAACCTGATGCCGCTGGTGCCGATTGCCTTTGACGACGCGGGCAACGTGATCGACGGGATCTGGGACCGCGAGGGGATCACGCTGTTCCTGGGGGGCCTGTTCATCGCCGCCTGGTCGACCTATGCCTTTGAAACCTCGATCTGCTACACGTCCGAGTTCCGCCGCCCGGAACATGATACGGTTCGCGCCATTCTCTGGTCCGGCCTGCTTTGCGTCGTGATCTTCACGCTGGTTCCGCTGGCTTTCCAAGGCTATCTGGGTGTCGAGGGCATTTTGCAACCCGGCATCGTGGACGGAACCGCCGTGGCGGGCGTCATGGGGGAAATGGTGGGGGGTGGTCCCTTCGTCACGAAACTGATGGTCGTCATGCTGATCCTGGCGACGATGCTGGCGATCATGACCTCGATGGCCGGCTCGTCGCGCACCCTTTATCAGGGTTCCGTCGATGGCTGGCTGCCGAAATACCTTGGCCGGGTGAATCATCACGGCGCCCCGACCAGCGCGATGTGGACGGATCTGGGCTTCAACCTGATCCTTCTGATGATGTCGGATTACCTGTTCGTGCTGGCGGTTTCGAACTGCTGCTATCTCATCTTCAACTTCCTGAACCTCAATTCCGGCTGGATCCACCGCATCGACAACGCCCATGTGAAACGGCCGTGGCGGTGCCCGACGCCGCTGATGGCGGCAGGGGTTTTCCTGAGCTTCGTCAATATGGTGTTGCTGGGCGCCGGGGCGAATGTCTGGGGATCGGGCACGCTGATGTCGGGCATCATTGCCGCCGCGCTGATCATTCCGGTCTTTGCCTACCGTCACTATGTCACCGACAAGGGCAAGTTCCCCGACCGGATGCTGGAAGATCTGGGCGTCTCCGCGAGCGATCTGAGCCAGCGCAAGGCGGGTTATCTGCCCTATCTGGTGCTTGCCGCGGGCGTGGCCGTGGCGGCGGTCTCGAACTATGTTTTCACATTGTAGACCGTGTTGAAAAAGCAATGGCGCGAGGGGAAATCCCCGCGCCTTGACGATTTCCATTCGCCCTGATCCCGTCTGCCCCGACGATATGTTTCGTTCCGTTACGGGGTGTGGGTGCGATATTCCTCGCCGACGCCGAACAGCCTGCCGTTTTCGGCGATGAGGATGCAGCCAAGCGCCAGCAGCCCGAAGATGACATATCCTGCCGCAATCGGGACGGTCGTGCCGTTGAAAAAGCCGCCGACCAGCGTGCCAAGCACCGCGCCGCCCACCGTCTGGACAAAGCCGAAAACCGAAGAGGCCGTGCCCGCCACCGCGCCCAGAGGTTCGAGCGAAAGTGAATTCATGTTCGAGGCAGACCAGCCGAACATGAACATGATGACGCAGAGCAATGCCATGAACAGCCAAAGCGGCAAGGGCAGAACCAGCGCAAGCACAAGCCACAACCCGCTGACCGCGATGAAAACCAGCATGGCGGCGTGGCTGAGCCGTCTCATGCCAAGGCGGCGCACCATGCGGGAATTGGTATAGGACGAAATCGCCATCAGGGATGCCTGAAAGGCGAAGGCCAGCGGAAAGAGCGCGCCCAGCCCGTAAAGATCGACATAGATCTGCTGAGACGTGTTGATGAACCCGAACAGGGCCGCCAGGATGAAGGTGCCGGCAAGACTATACATGACGGCGCTGCGGTTGCTCAGCACGATACGGAAACCGTCCAGGATTACCTCGGCCCGCAGCGGGCGGCGGTGTTCGGGGGCAAGCGTCTCGGGCAGGCGCAGAAAGGCCCAGGTCGAGATTCCCGCGCCCACCACCGCCATGAACAGGAAAATATATTCCCAGGGGCCGGTCAGCAAAATGACCTGCCCGACGGACGGGGCAACCACCGGGATGATCATGAAAACCATGAAGACCAGCGACATGACTTCGGCCATGGCGCGTCCGCTGAAACGGTCGCGGACCACCGAAACGGCGATGACACGGGTTCCGGCGGCGCCGATCCCCTGAACGAAGCGCAGGGCCAGCAGCGTGGCGAAATTGGGCGAGAACGCGGCGGCAAGGGCGGCAATGGCATAGACCACCAGCCCCACGAAAAGCGGTGCGCGCCTGCCGAACCGGTCCGAAAGGGGGCCAAAGGCCAATTGGGCAATGCCGAAACCCAACAGATAGGCGGTCAGCACATAATGGCGGTCGTTCTCATTCGCGACCCCAAGCGCCGCGCCCATATAGGGCAGGGCCGGAAGCATGATGTCGATGGCCAGAGCATTCAGCGCCATCAGCCCCGCGATCAAGGCAATGAACTCGGGCCGGGAAATATCCCGGTGCAATGGAGAGGCAGACATGGAAATAATCCTGGGAGAAAATCCTGGAAATGGCAGGCCGGATGCGGTCGTCCGGCGGCATGTGGCTTTTCTTGAACCCTCGGACCGGGCTTGGCAAGGGCGTTCACGCCTTTGCGTCCGGCGCTGATGCCTGCAATGGCCGGGTTCGTCCTGACCGGGTTGACGGTCTTGTGCGCCGCCTTTCCGGGATGATCCGGCCTCGGGATGGTTCGGGGCCGTTTGCGGGTGCGATTGCGCATCACGGGCTGAAGATGCGTTGTCCAGACGATGACGCCCGCCGCCGCACCGCCCCGGCGGATGCCGGATCAGACATGTCCCGCCCGGTCAGCCCCGCAGGCCGGGCGCCCGGTATCGTCGGGACGTGCGGGGCGCGCGCGCGTGCGCGCCCCGCAGGATGTCGCTATCCGTTACTGCGCGGCCGCGCGGGCCTGTGCAAGCCAGTCGTCGACCAGCGCCCGGTTGTCCGCAATCCAGGCCGTCGCCTGCGCGGTGACATCATCGTCTCCGGCATTCATCGCCGCGTTTTGCGCGATGATGTCGGGCATCGGAATCGTCGCGGTTTCCAGCAATGCGCGAACGGCCGGGTTTGCGGCGATGAATTCCGAATTCACGACGGGAACGATGTCGCTGACCGGAAAGCCGACCTGGCACGGATCGTTGACGCAGCCCACGATACCCTCCTGCGTGGCCGAATCGGCAAGGTCCATCAGGTCGCCAGGCAGCGCGACTTCCGGCACCTCGATCCAGACGACATCCTCGCCGGGGACCAGCGTGTCGACCGTCCAGTTCGGCACCCATGTATAGAAAAAGATGGGCTCGCCCGCCTGATAGGCGGCGACGGCATCGGCCATGGATGCCGCGTAATTGGCGTTGATCGTGTTGACATGGCCGCGCAGGTCATAGGCGTCCATGTGGAAATCGATGCTGGTCTCGCACATCCAGCCTGCGGGACAGGCCACCAGATCGGCCAGGCCATCGCCATTGCGGTCGAACGCCTCTTGTACCTCCGGACGTTTGAAATCGTCCAGATTGGTAATGTCCAGCCGCTCGGCCGTGGCCTTGTCGACAAGATAGCCATCCATGGCGCCGGCCTTTGCGACCATGCCGACGACCTCGGCGCCGGATTCAAAGGCCGGGGCATAGGATCCGTGCATCGGAAACCAGCCATCGACCCACATGGTCACATCGCCAAAGGCAACCGCCTGATAGAACGCGGGATTGTCCAGTGTCATGGGTTCGGCCATGGTATAGCCGAGTTCGGCCAGCATCTGGCGATAGATCTCGGTGTGGAACCAACCGGTGTCCCATGTCGGCCGGGCCATGATGATCGTGGTGCCCTCACCGGGCAGGGTCTCGGCCACGACCGGCGCAGCGGTCAGACATGCCAGCGCGCCGACAGCGGCCAGAGAGTGCGTGAGACGGGGTTTCATCCGGGTCTCCTTTTCAATGTGATTTCAGATGGACGGGCCGGATCGGCCCGCCATGCGAAACAGGCGGGTTCATCCCGCCTTCTGGCTTCTCGGCCCGGGGACAGCCCCCGCAACCGAAAGAAACCGGCCAGCGTCCTGCCGAGCGATGCCGTGCCAGAGCCCAGCCTTCGGCAAGTCCCCTCGGGTGATCCGGTCAAGCACGATGGCCAGAATGACCATGCCCACGCCGCCCGCGGTCGCGCCGCCGACATCCAGACGGCCCAGCCCGGTGTTGACGACAAGGCCCAGCCCGCCGCCGCCGATCAATGCGGCGATCACCACCATCGACAGCGCCAGCATCAGCGTCTGGTTCAGCCCCGCCATGATCGTGCGCATCGCCAAAGGCAGTTGCAGGTCGCGCAGCATCTGCCAGCGGGTGGAACCGAACGCCTCGGCCGCCTCGATCAGGTCGGAGCGGACATTGCGGATGCCCAGATTGGTCAGCCGCACCATCGGCGGCAGGGCAAAGACGATGGTCGCGATGATCCCCGGCGCCGTGCCGACGCCGAACAGCATCACGATCGGCACCAGATAGACGAAAGAGGGGATCGTCTGCATGATGTCCAGCACCGGCCGCATGATCCGCCAAAACCGGTCGGAACCCGCCGCAAGGATCCCGGCGGGAATGCCGATCACCGCGCAGAACAGCACCGATGTCACGACCATCGCCAGGCTGGTCATCGTCTCGTTCCACAGCCCGATCATGTCGATGAAGGCAAAGCCCAGCACCGTAAAAATGGCCATTCCGCGCCCGGCGAATTTCCAGGCCATCGCGGCAAAGGCCGCCGTCGTCACCAGCATCGGCACCATGCGAAAGAAACTGTCCAGCCAGAACAGCACGGCGCTGATCGGCACCTGCGCCGCGCGGAACCAGGGCCGGAAATTCGGCACCAGCCAGCCGCGCACAAAGGCATTGATCCAATCGTCGAACGGCAGCGTCGCAAGATCAGCGGGGCTGAGCATCGGCGGTCTCCTGTGCGATATCATCGGCTGCGGCCTCGCCCGCATCGCCGGCAAGGTGGGTCAGCACGTCATGCGGCTCGACCACGGCAAGCAGCCGGTCGGCGCCGTCGGTGACGGCGATCGGCGGGCCGCCGCCGGCGGGGCCATACAGTTCATGCAACTGCGTGTCGTCATTGGCTGTCGGGAAATCGGTAATCATCGACTTGCCGATGGTCGTGTCGGGCGTGGCCCCGTCCAGCTCCGAGGCCGCCAGATCGCGATAGGTGACGACACCCGCCACCCTTTCGCCGTCAAGGACATACAGCGCGCGGTCGCCGCTTTGTTCCATCATCCGCAGCGCCTCGCGGACCGATGTGCTGCGCAACTGAATCGTGGTCGGCTCGCTGGCGACGTCCCCGGCGGTAAAGACCCGGCCCCGGTCGATATCGGCGACAAAGGCCGCGACATAATCGTCGGCCGGTGCGGTGACGATGGTCTGCGCGGAACCGGTCTGGACGATGCGCCCGTCCTTCATGATGGCGATGCGGTTGCCCAGCAACAGGGCCTCGTTCAGGTCATGGGTGATGAAGACGATGGTTTTCTTCAGCGTCTTTTGCAGCGCCAGCAGTTCGGTCTGCATGTCGCGGCGGATCAGCGGGTCAAGCGCCCCGAAGGGTTCGTCCATCAGCAGGATGTCGGGATCGGCGGCCAGTCCGCGCGCCAGCCCGACCCGCTGCTGCATGCCGCCCGACAGGTCCGCGGGCAGGCTGTCGGCCCAGGGCTCCAGCCCGACCTGCGCCAGTACCTCAAGCGCCCGTGCCCGTCGTGCCCCGGCCGTCATGCCGCGCACCTTCAGCCCATAGGCCACGTTTTCGGCAATCGTCCAATGCGGAAACAGCGCGAAATGCTGAAAGACCATGGCGATCTTTTCCCGGCGGATGCGGCGCAACGTGGCGGTGTCGGCGCGGGCGATATCTTCGCCGTCAATCATGACCTGTCCCGAGGTGGGCGTGATCAGCCCGTTCAGCATCCGCACAAGGGTGGACTTGCCGGAGCCGGACAGGCCCATGACCACGAAAATCTCGCCTTCGTGAATGTCGAAACCGGCATCCTGCACGCCGACCGTGGCACCGGTCCGGGACAGGATCGCTGACTTGCTTTCGCCGCGCCGCACCATTTCCAGCGCGGCATCGGCATTGTCGCCAAATATTTTGTAAAGGTTCTGGACCGAAAGTTTCGGTTGCATAAGGCTCCGCCTTTGATCCCGGAAATGCACGCCGACAGGAGCCGACATCGCGTGAATTTCTGATCCCGCGCATGATGCGCAAAGCACGTTGGCCATTCGGCCGATAGGGTGCGAGACGCCCCGGGCAGGGTCTCGGGATCGCGATTACGCGTTGTTTAAGCCAAATATCCGCAGAACGCAATTTTTTGGCCACAGGCACCGCGCCGCCCGTGCCGGTGCCGGTTCCTGTGGCGGATGGACGGCCATGCGCCGGGTCCATTATAGCTGATGGCAGCGCGGTCGTATTCTGCGTGGTAAGATACAGGCGGCCATGACCCGGATGATCGGACAGCATATCCGTTTCAGCCTTTCGCTGTTTGCCCGATATGGCGCGCGGCTGACCGCGATCTGGGCGGGCGTGGCGCTGCTGCATGAGGTGTTGCTGCGTCTCGCGGTCGAGATCGGCATGCACAGCCGCCTGCTGGGCCTGTTCGCCATCGCGCCGGTCATCCTGTTGCAACTGCTGCTTTTCGTTTCGGCCTTTGTCATCTTGCAAGGGCGCACGGCCGGACTGCGGCGCCCGGCGGATGACGGGGTCCGGATCGACGATCCTGCACCGCCACGGGGTGTCCCGCTATTGGCGGGGGCGCTGCTGGCGGTGCTGATCCCGTTTTACGGCTATTACGCGGGCTGGGGCCTGCTGTCGGAAACGCTGCGCGATTATTCCCAACTGTTCTGGGGGACGCAGATGCGGCGCATGGACCTGACGCAGCCCGAGGCCTCGCCTGCTGCGCTGGACATCGGGCAATCCGGTTGGGTCGTGCTGGCGGTTGCCCTGATCTGGCTGATCCGACGCTTTTCCAAGGCCCGGCAGGCCGGGGGTGGCCCGGCAGGGTGGGCGCTGGTCGTCGTCGCCTGCGAGGCAAGCTGGGCGCTGCTTGGCCTTTATGTGCTGTCCGGCTGGAAAGGGCAGTTCGCTGACTGGCTTGCCCTGTTGCCGTCGCCGGGCGAGATGATCGACCGGATCGTGCCCGCTGCCGGTGCGGCTGTTTCGACCGTCCCCTATCCGGTCGACTGGCCGCCGCCCTTCCGCTTGTGGCCGTTTCTGAGCGGGCTTTTCTGGTATGCCTTGCTGCCGGTGATCTGGTTCAACATGGGCGCCATCGTCCACGGCCACGACCTGACGCGGATCGCCGAGCCGACCCGGAGACTGGCCGGAACCGCGCTGGAACGTTGGGGCGCCCTGCCCAAGGGCCTGCGCGATTTCATCGGCCATTTCTGGGCCGGGGTGGTGAAACGCTGGAATGCGGTCGCGAATGGCGTGATGCTTGCGGCCTCGGCCGGGGTCACGCTGACGGTGTCGGTCATCGTCCTGTGGCGGCTGGTGGACTGGGCGGGCAACTGGGCATGGATCGGGCTGGCCCATCTGATCGGCCCGCGGGATTTCGCATCCTGGCAGGTGATCGGGGTGCCGCTGAACCTGCTGTTCGGCATGCCCGGCGGCATGCCGGGGGGGATTCTGGTCGGGCCCTTGCAGTTCTGCATCCTGTCGGCGGGCTTGCAGCTTGCCGCGCGCGCCGCGCCGGTCAGGGCGACGGTCAGGGCGCCGGACGCATCACCAGCCTGAGCGGCAGGGACAGCGCATCGGGCAGGCCCGCCTGATCCCGGATTTCCAGCCGCAATCCGTCCAGCACCTCAAGCGGCAGCAGAAAGGCTTCGTCGGCGGTGCCTTGCCCGCTGCCGGCAATCACCTGCCGGCAATTCGGCCCGGCCCGTTGCCCATCGCCAAGAAAGGCCGCGATCTCCAGCCCCAGTTGACTGTAAAGCGGCAGCCAGCGCCGCCCCTTGTCATCCGTGATGCTGACCGTGCAGTTCAGCCATTGCGCCATGTCCTGCGGATCGCCCGCGACATCCAGCCGGACAAGGGCGACGGCCCTGTCGGGCAATTGCGGCAGCACCGTGAATCTTGCGGCCTCGATCCGGAAATGCAGCCCGTGCAGGGTTCCGTCCGGGGTTTCGGCCTGCGTGATCCGGGTCGGGACATGGGTGCGCAAGTCACGCAGGGCGGGCCATGCGACCACCAGGCGAGGCAAGGCCGAAAAAGACAAGCGCCGCAAGGATCCAGCCCAGATGTTTCATGGACCGAAACCTTCTTCGGCCCGGTGTTCCGGCAGGGCGGCTGGCGGCTGAAGGCGCAAACCCCCCTCCAGCGGCGGATTCAGCGGTGAGGTCAGGACCAGCGCGCCGCCCGCGATCTCATCGGCCGGCAGTTCGAACACCGCCAGCGCCGACATGGTCAGGCCGGGTTGCAGCGCCACCGATTCCACCGCGCCGGGCAGGTTTTCGGCCCGCGCGGTCGCGGCATATTCCCTGCCGCTTGCACCCTGCCAGACGGCGCGCAGGGTCGTGGACTGGATATTGGCATGCAGCCGCAGATCGACCAGCAGGAAAACCCCCTGCGTTTCCAGCAGCCGGTCCCGCCCGAACCGGGAAAAGCCGATCCGGTCCGCCGTGCGCCAGCCCGCGACCTGCCCGCCGAACAGCCGCGTTTCGCCCGGCTGATCGGCGGGAACATCGGTGACGAAAGGCCGGAATGTTTCGTTATAGCCGGGATTCGTGGCATGAAACGCTGCCAGAAGACCGGCACCGGCCAGCGCGATGCAGGCGGGGGCCAGCCCTTTCATGGCAGGACCTCGGGGGTGATGCGCAATTCGCCGGACGGCTCGTGCCCCAGCCAGCTTGCCTGACCATACAGATTGTCGCGCAGCTTGAAGATCTGCCGGCTGAAACGGATCGTGGTCATTTCCGGCGGCAGATGATCGGGCGGCAGGCTGTCGGGCGGCCAGATCAGCCGCACCTGTTCGGGCATCCGGGGATGCAGTTGCCGCAGCGGCTCGCCGTCGCGCAGCAAGATGACCTCGGCGGCGGGCAGGGGGCCGTTTTCCAGCAGCAGGTCGGGCAGTCGGGCGGGTGCGCCGAAAGGCGTGCCGACGGTCGCGCCGGTCATGGTTTCCACCGTCGCCTCTAGGATCAGTTGGCCATCCTGCACCATCAGCCGTTCCGGGATCAGGCTGGTCCGCCCCGCCGCGACGGCCTGTCCAAGACCGATCTGCGGCAGTTCTTTCGGTGCGCGCGCGTCCTCGACCCGCAGCCACCAGCTTGTCAGAATGGCCGCGCCAATCCCCAGAGACGCCAGAAAGCGCAACCTGAGCGATCGGAGGATCATGCGTGACCGGCGTTGTGTCATGCGACTATTTGCCAGAAAGCGCCGCGCAGGCTCAAGCGGTTATGACGATCCGGGTCAGCCCGCTTGTTTGCGACGGTGGCCCGTCCCGATGTGGCCAGCCCTGAGGCGACCTGTCCTGATCTGGCCGTTCGCGCTTGCCGCCGCGATCCTGACCGGGCAATGTCGGGCCGGCGCGGCGGCGGTTCCACAGGCCGGCGGGAAACGGCGGCGCCCCGGTCGCGGGCATCGCCAGCAGAGACGATTGATTTGCCATGATCTGGCCGGGAAAACAGTTTCTTTTCGTGACAGCCCTGTTCGTTGGCTGCGTCATGGCCGCAGCCATGGGAAACCTGCCCTGGGAGGCCGCCGTTTTCGCGGGGATCGTGGTGCTGATGCATGTCCTGCCCTGGGTCTGGGGGGCGCTGACCGATCCGGTGGGCGATCTGGAACAGGGGCGCATCGTGGCGGTGGATATCCATATCGACCGCAGATCCTGGTATATGGGACGCGACGAGCCGCTTGACACGCGGGCGGTCGTCCGCATGCCCTCTGGTCAAGAGATCGCCGTCGCGGTCTGGCCGATGCGCCTGCCCAAAGCGGTCCGCAAGCAGGTATTTTCGCCATATTGGGCCATCTGGGCAAGCTCCTGGTCAACAAATCTGGCCATTCGGGACAGGGATGACAGGAAACGCGCGATAGATCAGGCCAGAGATGGCGGCTATCGCTTTGAACTGGCCAAAGCCGTCGCGGTTGGCCTTCGCCGGTCGGAAAAGGGTCGTGTGATCCTGCTTGGAACGTAAGCGCGGTGACATGGGTCATGACAGAACGGACATGACGAAACGTGTAACGCGACAGAAACATGGGTCTAAAAGGGACCAAGCCGGTTTATCTGGGAACAGCTGATAATATCCGGGAAATGTCGAAAAAACGGGCGCTTAGCTGATATGGTGACCGGTGGCGCGTTGACGGGCTCATTTGCATGTCAGAACGGAAACGGTTTGAGATACCCCGCAGAGCGCCTCTTGAAGAGACCTGCATCAACCCTCCCGGAACCCGCGTTAAAGCCTGTTTTTACGGGGTTTTCCACACGTACGGAGCCTGAATCCGCCACCTGCACTGTTATCGTTAACATGCAAATTTTGTACGGACGTTGAGCGCCATCTGCATGTTACATAAAATCAAAGGCTTAGACGAAATCCGGGGCGGTTTGGCCCGAATCTGCCCCGGAAAGGTGGTTTTGCGCAACGGTATGCGCTGAACGCATAGCTATAGGTTGTGCCACCGCCGCCGCGATCCGTGGCACCCCTCACCATCACCCCGGCACGCTCTCGGCCATCACGGCTCTGATACTGGCGCGCTCTGCTGGCGTCGGGATGCGGTCATGGACGACCAGTGCGGCAATGTCGGTTTCGACCGGATCTCCACCCGCGCTCAGCGGCGAGATGAACAGCGTAGTGGTCTCTGCCAACACCGCCCCTTCCGGCAGGGGCGTGGCGACATCGCCGTAGTCGGTCGTGCCGTGGATGACGCGGACGGTTGTGCCTGCTGCGCTAAAGCAGAACTCGGCCACGAACCACGCGCCCTGAATAAAACTGCCCTCTGCGGAACGGCTGATCACAGGGTCAAAGCCATCCTGACCATACAAGGCTTCGAAACCTCCGCCCCTGTGAGGGCTGCCAGATGCCACCATGCGCGGCCAGTTCCAGGGATCGTGCAGGCGGTTATTGGCGGACACAAGGTCAATGGTGCCCAGGCTCGTTGTCCTGACAGCCATGGCGACATAGAGTTCTGTCGATGTCAGCGACATGCGCGGGATATCTTCAACGGTCGGGTAGCGCCCGAACCGCATCACCCCATCGACAACAGTCGGCGGGGTCCCCAACATCACCGGGCCTTCATGGATGGTGGCCGCCTTGTACAGGACGTGGTCTGCTGGCAGGACGGCCTCGGTTTCGTCGACCGCAGGGCCGACCGGGTTGGACCTGACCACCGTTGTGCTCTCGGTGTTGGTTGCCGATACCGCATAGCGCAGCCTCGCCACCAACTGTTCCGCCGCGACCGGCTGGCTCGTATTCGGCAGCGATCCGGTTGGCCAGCGCCCAGAAATATTCTGCCTGCGCGCGGGTCGCATATTCGGGGATGAACACAGAGCCGGGGTTGACAGCGTCCAGCGCCTCAAGGTCGAAGCCATACAGCAGGGTCGTGACCAGACAGGTCAGTCCGTAGCTGGTCGGGTCGGCTGCATGGATGTCGTCACTGAAAATATCTTCCACGACCGTGTAACCCGGAGCAACACCGGCGATAATGTCGTCATACAGATGCTGCATGAACAGATGGCCGGGGAACACCCAGGCCCGCCAGTTATCTGGCAAGCTAGGATAAAGCTGCTTCATTTTCCATGTGGTGTAATCCGCCATATATTTGAAAATACGACCGTGTTCCGGCAGGCCGGTGCGGAATGCAAACTCCGACCACAGCGGGGAAGCTGGTTGGGTAGCCGATGCGCCGGGACCGTGTATGTCCGGCCAGATCGACCACAGGATCACATCGTTTCCGCCGCCGTTCACGATGGTGTTGGCGACGAAACGGCACAGGTAATCAAGGGTTCTGCGCTGGTGATCGACATCCTCATCAGGGTGGGCGAAGCGAGGCACAGGCAGGCTTTCGGTGATCATCAGGGTATCAAACTCGACGATGTTGCGCCGCGCGTCGGTGTTGATGCTGGCAACATCGAATTCGTGCTCCCACCGCGCCATTATGGACGATCCCGGCATGAGCGAGTTCTTCATGGTCTCATAGGGCGCGGTGACCCCGATGCTGACCAGCAATTCGCGCATGTTCCGATGCCACGCGGCATAGTCATCCGTCAGACTGTGGCCGCTATGAACGTGGTTGCTGGCGCTGGTCAGGGGGGTGCGCAGCTGGCCCGGCGGTGGGGGTGCAGCCGCGACCGTGATCGGCCCCGACATGGCAGTGTTGAGAGTATACCATGTGCCCGCTACCAAACCTGCAATGGTCTGCGGCAGGGCGCGGCGGGTGACGAACAGGATGTTGTCGTCGGTCATGTCAACATCGGTGACGATGATACGGTTGGCCATGTCAGTCCTCGATTGTGATTCCGCCCGTCCCGCCCGTGATGATCAGGGCCGGGACGGCGGGCATGTCTGTGATGGTGAGCGCGCCGGGACCGCCGATCAGGGTCCATTCGGCGGGCGGCTCGGGTGTGTCTGCGATGATGGTGCCGGTCAGCGTCACCGCCGCAGGATCACCGACGCCGTTGGCCCAGGTGACCGTGACCGTCCAGGCCGTGTCGGCGCTGACCTCGGGCCAGACGATCAGCCCGCCCCCTGTGCCGGTCTGATCCGGCCAGCCGTCGATCTGTGCCACCCATGTGGCGGTCGGGGGCGGATTGCCGGTCGCGGCGCCGATATGCAGCGTGGATATCCCGCCGGACACCGGCGCAGGGCCGATCGCAGGATCATTCGTGACGACCGGTGCAGCGAGCGCAGCCGTGATCGTCGCGCTGGCCGTGCTGGTCGCCGGTGACCCGTGACCGTTTGTCGCCGTCCAGGTCACCACCAGTTCGCCCGGACCGGTCCCGACGTAGCTGTCTCCGACGATCGCATCAACGGGCTGGCCGTCCAATGTGGCGCTGCGGGTCACGGTCGGGGTGGGCGTGCCAGCAAAAACCGGGGCCGTCAGGTCAAAGACGGTCCCGAACGGGCCGGTCACCGGGCTGATCGCGCCGGGCGCGACCAGCGACGGCGCCACGCCCGGCTGCGGTGTCTCGCCCCCCTCCAGCGCCTCGATCCGCGCCAGCGCCGCTGCCAGCGCGGTTTCCAGATCGGCGATCCGGGCCAGAGTTTCCGGCGACACCCCGCCGGGCAGCAGGACAGGCGCATTGTGGACGGTGACGGATTCATCCGCCCCGAAAATCACGATCCTCATGTGCTGGCCCCCTCGAAGATCTGCAGGCGGATATTGGTCGTGGCCGGAATCGCGATCACGTCGCCGCCGCGCTGGATCCTGACATCGAAACTGGCCGCGCCGATGGCCCATCCCGTCGTGTCGGCGCGGAGCGCGATGATCCGGCTGTCAGGATCCGCGGAGACCTGCAGATCATGACGCGCGCCCTGCTGGCGCATCTCGGCCGTGACCGCGTCCCAGGGCCAGAGCGCCGCCCATTCGGCCTCATCCAGTTCGACTTGCGCGCGGAATGTGGCGCCGCGTTTGATCCGGGCGGTCATGGCGTCACCTCATAGGGTGTGACACCGAAAATCCGGTCCAGATCGTGGTGGCCTACCTGAAAATAGTCCATGACCGCGACGACCAGCGGGTCCATCCTGCCAACGATATAGGATGCGGACCATTGCAGGCGGGCGTCAAAAACCTGATCGGGGTCGATTGAGACCAGCGCGTTCTCGACGATTTCGGGGATGCCTCCTGCGGCCAGCACCTCGGCATCGGCGGGCTGTAGCCAGTTTTCGGCAACGACGCGGCGCAGGAAAGTCAGCCGGTCGATGCTGGTCGCCTCGCGCACACTCTGCAAAAACGCGGCGCGGCCGGGCTTGTTGTCGAGGATCACCACCCAGGGCTGCTCCCAGTCCGGTGTCTCGTCCGCGCCAAGGTCAAGCTCCAGCGTCAGCGGAATCCATGGGAAATCCGCCTCGAACTCGATCAGGTAGCGCGACGGCTCGGAAAACCAGATGCTGCTGGTCACCGGCACCGCCCCGGTCGTCGCAGGCACCGAAGTCATATGCTCGCCGACCGTATACTGGTCCCAGGCCGTGACCGTCAGGCCGGGCGGGAAGCTCGCGAAATGAATCTCCCTGCCGGTGACGACGGGCGTGGGAATCGTCGGGCGCGGCAGGACCTCGGTGCCGTCGAACCAGCTGTCCTCGTCATATTGACCCTCGACCAGATAGTGAGCCGGATCCGTGTTGAGTTCGGCGTTTTCAAGATCGGGCATCGTCATGGATTTCACATGCCGCCCGGATTCGTCGAAAACCGTGAAGTCGATCATCATCAGCGATACCCCCCGAAAATTGCGATGGATGGATTCTCGACCTGTGTGGCCGTGCCGGACCCTTCGCGGGTGTAATCGAAGGAGAAATTATGGGTGCCAGCACTCACATTGAACATGTGGGAGGTCGAAAAGGAGTTTGTGTATTGCGAGACCGAAAAGGCGATGGACTTGATCGCGGCCCCGTTGCGCCGCATCCGATAGACCGTCGTATGGGTGCTGCTCGTGCCCATGATCCGGCAGTTGGCCATGATCAGCAGCCGCATCGGATAGGTCGCGATGATCGACAGGGCCTGCGACTCGGCGCTCCACGTCATCGTGGCCGCGCCGTCTTCCAGTTGCAGCGTCCCGATATCGCCGTGTTTAACGACCGCCTTGTCCATATAGACGGTGCCGCCCTGGACGTAAAAGGGCACCGTGCGCGCCGCGTTCGGGCCCGGTCCATTGACGATGGCAAAACGATCCGCCTGCGCGGTGATCCAGTTCGTCCCGTCGGCCCAGTTTTCGCCCGCCGCGAGCGCCGCCTTGAAGACATGATGAACGGTGATCCGGGTCACGGTGCCGTTGACGTCGGCAAAGGCCTGTGCCTGTTCGGCCGTGTCCATATGGACCGACATGCAGGGCACCTTGTCATGGCCGCAGATCGCGGCGGCATGGGTGCGGTGCTGGCCGTCGATGATGGCCCAGAGCGCGCCCGGCATCGGCGCGACCAGGACGGGCGAAAACCGCGACCAGCGGAAGTTTTCCGCGATCCGCCGAATGGTCTGCCAGCCGGCACGGGTCAGCGGGCGCTGATAGCGATCGTCGACCACCAACTGCCGGATCGGGATCCAGTCGAGCACGGGCGCGGCCTGATCCGCCGGTTCGAGCGCGGGCTGGCCCGATACGTCGATCGCGCGGAAATGAGGGGTCATGGCAAAAGCCCCTGCAGCTTGTCCGGCCAGGATCATGCCCATACGAGGTCACCGGCCTCGACCACCGGAAGGGTGCGATGACCCTCCACCTGAAGGCGATGGGCGGCTTCAGGGTCCTGGTCCAGATCGACATAGCGATGGGCGAGGCCGAGAGCCTCGGCCTTGCGCCGGGTGGTATGGCATTGCTGGCAGTTCACGCGGCCATAGATGACGAGGTCGGTGGGCATCAGAACGGGATCTCCGGATATTCAGCACCTTCGTCTGCCTTGTCGAAGGTGAACCGCTCGACATCGCGGCGAACAAGGGCAGTGACGGTGACGAGGACGAAGAACGGCTCGCCCGGGTTCAGCTTGGCCAGACGCTCTGCCTCTGCTTCGGCCGAGGCGCGGCTTTCGCGCATGTGGCTGGCGGGGCCGCGCCCCTTGACCATCCAGAAACGGCGGGGCCCGGCCATGATCACGCCATCTCCAGAGCCGAGAGATACATGTCGAGGACCGCCTCTTCTTCGGCGATGTCGTCGCGATCGCGCTTTCGCAGCGCGATCACCTTTTTCATGACAGCGGTGTCGTAGCCGCGCCCCTTGGCCTCGGCCATGACCTCTTTCTGGGCCTCGGCGATGTCCTTCTTCTCGATCTCAAGCTGTTCATACCGCTCGATGAACTGGCGCAGTTCGTCGCCCGCGAGCCATGGGTCTGATCGTCCTGCATGCTGTCAGTCCTCCAGCCGGTCGTTGAGTTTCTTCAGCTCCTCCAGCGGAGCCTTCGTGACGGCATGACCGATGCCCATCATGCCCTTCTCGACATCGGTGACACCGATGGCGAGCCAGCGCTGATCGACGTTGGATCGGCCACGGAACCGATCCGCGAATGCCAGCACAGCATTCTTCAGCTGGGTCAGCTCTTGTGCGATCTGCCCTACAGTCAGGCCTCACAACCAATAGATGACGGTGGCTGCCAAGGCGCAGGCTGAGAGAAACAGGATCGGGCAGCGATCGTAGCGGGTTGCAATCCGACGCCAGTCCTTCAGTCTGGCGAACATGTTCTCGATCCTGTGGCGTTGACGGTAGAGGTCGGCGTCGTGTGGGATCGAAACCTTCCGGGCTTTTCGGGATGGGATACAGGGTGAAATCCCCATGTCGATCAGCGCATTGCGAAACCAGTCGGCGTCGTAGCCCCGGTCCGCCAGCAGCGAGGCCGCCTGCGGGATCTGCGAGAGCAGCGCCCGCGCCCTGATGTAATCCGAGGTCTGCCCCGCCGACAGAAACATCCGGATCGGGCGACCCTTGGCATCGGCCAGGACATGCAGCTTCGAGTTCAGTCCGCCTTTCGTGCGCCCGATCAGCCGTCCGCGTCCCCCTTTTGGAGCCCAGGCTCGATGCCGTCCGGTGCGTTTTCAGATGTGTCGCGTCGATCATCACCGTGTCGGTTTCCTGCGCCTGCCCGGCCAGTTCGGTCATGATGGTGGCAAACACCCCCATCTGGCTCCAGCGCTTCCAGCGGTTGTAGAGCGTCTTCGCGGGACCATAGGTGGCAGGCGTGTGCTTCCACATCAACCCATTGCGTTGAATGAAGATTATACCGCTCAGCACGCGCCGGTCGTCAACGCGCGGCCTGCCTCGTGATTTCGGAAAGAACGGTCGCAGACGTTCCATCTGCGCATCGGTCAACCAGAAAAGCTCGTCCATCATCCCTCTCCATGTCGGGAAGGTAGAATCATGACGTTAGCCTGCGCTCAAGTGAATTTATGGGTCCTGACCGTAAGGCCCGTGGACATTCAGGTTTCCCATCCTGCCTGATTTCTGTTTCAGGATTGCCAAAGGGAGTTCTGAATGGACGAGCAGCGGTTTGTGGTGACGGATGGGGTTTTTTGGTCGCGCCTTGAACCCCACCTTCCGGGCAAGAAGGGCGATAGCGGCGTGACGGGCAAGGCCAATCGCCTGTTCCTGGAAGCTGTTCTCTGGCGCGTGCGCACCGGTCTGCCCTGGCGGGATCTGCCACCGGAGTTCGGCAAGTGGAACAGCGTGTTCCGGCGCTTCCGAAGATGGGCCAAGGGTGGCGTTTTTGATCGCCTTTTCAGAGAGATCCGCGGCGAGCCGGATTTCGAATACGCGCTGATCGACGTTTGAGGCGCGAGCGCGCCACCGGTTCGAGCGCCGCGCCGAAAGGATCGTCCAGTGCTCACCAGAAGGCGAGCGGCGCAAGGGGGGGCTCGCGCGGCGGACTGACCACCAGGATCGTGGCGCTGGTCGATGCCCTCGGGAACCTGTTCGACCTTATTCTTCTGCCGGGGCAGGCTCACGATCTGAAGGGCGTCGCACCGTTGCTCGAGGAGGTGGCCTTCGATGCCGACTGGCTGCTTGCCGAGCTGGACATGCGCGGCGCAGGCGCGGTCATTCCGCCGAAAGCGAACCGCAAGATCAAGCGTGATTACGACCGGCATGCCTATAAGTGGCGACATCTGATCGAGAACTTCTTTGCGAAGATCAAGGAGTTCCGGGCCATCGCCACGCGCTGCGAAAAGATCGCCTGCAGTTACACCGCCAACTGGCACCTCGTGGCAACCATCATCGCCGCAAAGTGAATGTCCACGGACCTTAGCCGGATCGTCAGAAAACCGCGCTGGATTCACAAGATGAGTCCCGCCAGACATTTGCGCTACAAAGCCGCGTGCAGGGGCAGGTCCGATGAAAGTTGACTGTTTTACTTGACAGTCCTATTGCCAGTTGTCGGTGATTACCATCACCCCCGACGAGAAAGGCATGATCCCTGAAATGACGACATCGGTTCAGACCGCTCCGACGCAGATCTGGCCCCCGGAATTCGCGGCGCGTTATCGTGAGCGGGGCTATTGGGCCGGGATCAGCTTTGGCGATCTGCTGCGGCAACTGGCGGCGGAACATGGCGAACGGATCGCGGTGGTCGATGGCGAACGGCGCTGGAGCTATGCCGAACTGCTGACGCGGGCGCAGGCTGCGGCGCAGGGTTATCTGTCGTTGGGGCTTGCGCCGGGCGACCGGGTGGTGGTCCAGATTCCCAATGTCGCGGATTTCTTTCCGGCGGTGTTCGGGCTGTTTCTGGCGGGCCTCGTGCCGGTCTATGCGCTGCCGGCGCATCGCCAGACCGAACTGACGCATTTTGTCCGCCGTTCGGGGGCAAGGGCGCTGGTCATCATGGACCGGCACGAAGGGTTCGATTACCGCCCGCTGGCCAAGGATGTGCAGGCCGAGGTTCCCGAACTGGAGCATCTGATCGTGATCGGCGATGCCGGCGCCGATGTGGGTTTCGACGGTTGGCGCCGGGCGGATGGGGTGGAACTGCCCGATGTCGATCCCTCCTCCGTCGCGTTTTTGCAGATCTCGGGCGGGTCAACGGGGCTGTCCAAGCTGATCCCGCGCACCCATGACGATTATATCTACAGTTTCCGCGCCAGTGCGGAGGTCAGCGGCATCACGCCCGACACGGTCTATCTGACGGCGCTGCCGGTTGCGCATAATTTCCCGATGAGCTCGCCGGGCGTGTTCGGTGTGCTGTCTGCCGGGGGGCAGGTGGTGATGTGCCCCAATCCGCGCCCCGAAACCGCCTTTGCCCTGATCGAAAAGGAACGGGTCACCATCACCGGCGTCGTGCCGCCCATGGCGCTGCGGTGGATGCAGGCCGCGCCCCGCACGAAACATGATCTGTCCAGCCTGAGGGTGTTGCAGGTCGGCGGGGCCAAGTTCATTCCCGAAGCCGCTGCCCGGGTGCGCCCGACACTGGGCTGCACCTTGCAGCAGGTCTTCGGCATGGCCGAGGGGCTGGTGAACTATACCCGGCTTGACGACCCCGATGAGACCATCGTGAACACCCAGGGCCGGCCGCTCAGCCCCGATGACGAGGTGCTGGTGCTGGATGACGACGGCAATCCCGTGCCTGACGGCGAAGCGGGACATCTTCTGACGCGCGGACCCTATACGATCCGCGCCTATCACAACGAACCCGCCGCCAATGCGCGCAGCTTTACCGATGACGGGTTTTACCGGACGGGCGATATCGTCAAGCGCCTGCCCGGCGGCTATCTGTCGGTTCAGGGCCGCGCCGGGGATCACATCAACCGCGCGGGTGAAAAGGTTTCCGCCGAAGATATCGAGGATCACCTGCTGGCCCATCCGCAGGTCCATGACGCGGCCGTGGTCTCGATCCCCGATCCCTATCTGGGCGAAAGAAGCTGCGCCTTTGTCATCGCCGCCGAAGGCGAGGCGCCGGGGGCCGCGGATCTCAAACGCTTTGTGCGGGGGCGCGGCGTGGCCGTGTTCAAGGTGCCCGATCAGATCGTTTTCGTGGAGGGCTTCGCGACCACCGCTGTCGGCAAGGTCAGCCGCAATGTCCTGCGCGCCGAATTGCGCGCCCGGTTTTTGAAAGAAGGAAACGCCTGATGGCACTGACGCTGGACGGCATGCGCGCCGATATCGCCCGGATCATCAACCTTGACCCGTCGGAAATCGGCGACCATGACAATCTTGCCGATCTGGGGCTGGATTCCCTGCGGCTGATGGACCTGACCATGGCCTGGGAAGAGGCCGGGCTTCGCGCCGATTTCGGCATTTTCGCGGAATATTCGACGCTTGCCGAATGGTGGCGCGAGGTCGAGAAAATTCAGGCGGGCGGCTGAAATGACATATCAGGACGGGTTATCCGCCACGGTCTGGCCCTTGACCGAGGCGCAGGAAGGGCTGTGGTTCTTTCAGGCGCTTGATCCGGGCAATCCGATCCTGAATACGGGGCAGTATCTGGACCTGCGCGGCCCGCTTGATCTGGCGGCATTGCAGGCGGCGGTTGCCCGCACCGCCGATGAGGCCGAGGCGCTGCGCCTGCGTTTTCGCGCCGGGCCGGACGGGCCGGTGCAGTGGTTGGAACCGGGCACGGTCGGGCTGGATCTGGTCGATCTGAGCGGCCGTGACCCGGCCGAGGCACGGGCCCTGATGCGGGCGGACAGCGACCGGGCCATCGACCTTGCGCATGAACCGGCTGCGCGTTTCACGCTTTACCGGCTGGGGCCTGAACATCACCTGCTTTACGAACGCATTCATCATCTGGCGATCGACGGCTATGGCATGGTGCTGGTCACCAACCGCATCGGCGAACATTATTCGGCGCTTTTGGGGCAAGGTGAGGCGCCCCGGCCTTTCCCGCCGCTGGCCCGGGCCTTTGACGACGATGCGGCATGGCGCGAATCGGCGCGGCGCGTGGCGGACGGGGGTTGGTGGCGCGATGCGATGGCGGACCTGCCCGAGGTCACCGGCCCCGCGCCCGGCAAGGCGGTCAGCGGGCATACCTTCCTGCGCGAAAGCAGGCAGATGCCGCAGGAATTGCTGGACGCGCTGGCGGATTACGCGGCGTTGAACCGGCTGGGCTGGCCCGATGTGCTGACCGGGCTGACCGGCGCCTATCTGTCGCGTTGGAGCGGTGGCGAGGCGGTGATCGGCATGCCCTTCATGGCACGGATGGGCAGGCCCATCGCGCGGCTGCCCTGCATGGCGATGAATGTCCTGCCGCAGCGGGTCCGCACGGATGAGGATGCGCCGCTGGCCGACTGGCTGACGGTGCTGGCCCGCGACATGCGCGCTTGCCGCAGCCATGGGCTGTATCGCAGCGAACAGTTGCGCCGCGATCTCGGCCTTGTCGGCGGCGCGCGGCGGCTTTACGGGCCGCTGGTCAATGTCCAGCCCTTCGACCATCCGCCGGTTTTCGCGGGGTTGCAGGTCGGGCTGCATATTCTTGGCGCGGGGGCGGTCGATGATCTGACCTTTACCTTTCGCGGCGATCCGAAAGCCGGGATGATATTCGAGGTCGATGCCAATCCCGACCTTTACGATATCTCTGACGTGGCGGGACATTCGGCGCGGCTGATCGCCTTTCTGGGCGCGGCGCTGGCCTGTGACCGGCTGGCCGAGGTGCCGACCGCCAGCCCCGGGGAACGGGCGATGATCGCGCGGTGGTCGGCAACCGGTCATCCCGTTCCCGACACCACCCTGACCGCGCTGATCGAGACGCAGCTTGCCGCCCGCCCCGAGGCGCCGGCCCTGACCTTCGGGGATCGGACGATCAGCTTTGCCGAGCTTGACCGGCGCAGCGCGGCATTGGCGGCGCGGCTGTCGGAACTGGGGGCGGGGCCGGAAACCATTGTTGCCGTCGCGCTGGAGCGGTCGCTGGAACTGCCCGTCGCACTGCTGGCGATCCTGCGGGCAGGCGCGGCCTATCTGCCGCTGGACCCCGAACACCCGCCCGAGCGGCTGGCGCGTATCCTGTCCATGGCGGGGCCGGTCGCGGTGCTGACTTCGTCCGATCTGGCCGGGCTGTTTGCTGCGGATGCGCCGCTGTTGCAGGTTCCCGACTGGCCCGACCGGGGCGAGGTGCCGGAAACGCCACCCGCGCCCGGGAACATGGCCTATGTGATCTATACCTCGGGTTCGACCGGCGATCCCAAGGGGGTCGTCGTCGAACATCGCGCCATCGTCAACCGCCTGCTGTGGATGCGCGACCATTACGGCATCGGCCCGCAGGATCGTATCCTGCAAAAGACCCCGGCGACCTTTGATGTCTCGGTGTGGGAATTCTTTCTGCCGATGCTGACCGGGGCCGAGCTGGTCGTAGCAGAGCCCGGCGCGCATCGCGACCCTTTCGCGCTGGCCGAAACCATTCGCCGCCATGCGATCACCACGGTGCATTTCGTGCCCTCGATGCTGTCGGCATTTCTGGCCGCGCCCGCGTCCGATGGGCTGGTGCTGGCCCGGGTGTTCTGTTCGGGCGAGGAACTGACCGCCGATCACCGGGACCGCTTCCACAACCGGATCACGGCGGAACTGCATAACCTTTACGGCCCGACCGAGGCCGCCGTGGATGTCAGCTATTGGCCTGCCGGCGCTGCGGATGATTCCAACCCCGTGCCGATCGGCTTTCCGGTCTGGAACACCCGGCTTGAGGTGCTGGACGACCGGATGCGGCCCGTGCCCCCCGGCCTGCCCGGGCATCTTTATCTGGGCGGGGTGCAGCTTGCGCGCGGCTATCTGGGCCGTCCCGACCTGACGGCGGAACGGTTCATCCTCGACCCCCGTCGCAAGGGCGAACGGCTTTATGCGGCGGGCGATCTGGCCCGGCTGCGGCCCGACGGGGCGGTGGTCTATCTGGGCCGGTCCGACCATCAGGTCAAGATTCGCGGCCTGCGCATCGAACTGGGCGAGATCGAGGCCGCGATCATGGCCACGGGGCTTGCCCGCGAGGCCGTGGTCATCGCCCATGAGGGGCAGGGGGGCGACAAGAAGCTGGTCGCCTATCTCGTCCCTGCCGACGGTTATGCACCGGGGCAGCTTGCGCCCCGGCTGTCCGGGACGCTGCCGGCCTATATGCTGCCCGCCGCCGAGGTGGTGCTGGATGCCTTGCCGGTCACCTCCAACGGCAAGCTGGATCGCAAGGCCCTGCCCGCGCCCGAATTTGCGGCGCAGGGCCGGGCCGCGGAAACCGACAGCGAAAGGATGCTGGCCCGGCTTTATGCCGAGGTGCTGCATCTTGGCGCCCCGCCACCGGTCGAAGCGGATTTCTTTGCCCTTGGCGGCGATTCCCTGTCCGCCGTGCGGCTGATCCTGCGCATTGCCGAGGAAACCGGCGGGGATCCCGGGCTGGGGGCGGTCTTTGAACATCCGGTGATCGCGGCGCTGGCGCAACTGCTGGACGCGGGCGCGCCGCATTCGGATGGCACGGCGCCGATGCTGTTGCTGGCCGATGGCGACCGGGCGGCGGCGCCCCTGTTCCTGATCCATCCCGCCGGTGGGCTGAGCTGGTGTTATCGCGGGCTGGCGCGGGCGATTGCGCCCTCGCGTCAGGTCTGGGGGATGCAGCATCCGGGGCTGGATCCCATGGCGCCGATGCCCGACAGCCTTGCGGCGCTGGCCTGGGATTACGCGGCACGGGTGGCCTGGCAGGTGCCGACCGGCAGGCTGCATCTGGCCGGCTGGTCGGTGGGCGGCATCCTTGCGCAGGCCGTGGCCGAGGAATTGCGCCGGGCCGGGCGCGAGATCGGGCTGGTCGCCCTGCTCGACAGCTATCCGGCCGAGGCCTGGCGGTCCGAGCCGGAACCCGATCCGGTGGCGGCGCTGCGTGCGCTGCTGGCCATTGCCGGGCACGACCCCGAGGCGCATCGCGATCTGGATACCCGTGCAAAAGTCGGGGCCTTTCTGAAACAGGGCGATTCGGCCCTTGGCGCGCTGCCCGGGACGGTGCTGGACGGGGTGGTGCGGACGGTGACGACGACCAACCATTATGTCCGCGACCATTATCATTGCCGCTATGACGGGGCGCTGACCCATATCCGCGCCGGGCTGGACCATCGCGACCGGGATCTGACCGCCGCGATGTGGGCGCCCCATGCCGCAAGGGTCGAGGCGCTGGAGGTTCCCTTTCTGCATGCCGGGATGGTCTCGGAACCCGCTTCGGCGCTGATCGCCCCGATGCTGCTGGCCCGGATGCGCTAGTCGCCACCGGCGGCAAAGGGCAGGGCAAGCGGCAGCGATCCGGCAATCGTCTGGATATGGATCAGGCCGGGCAGGACATGGACCTGCGGATCAAGCCCGGGGTGGCGGCGCAGATCGTCGATGAAGGCCATGGTCGCCGGGGCGGGGCCATCGGGCGGCGGCCCGTCGCTGCCTGACCGCTTTTCATTATCGCCAAGCGCGAACAGCACGGGCGGCGGGCTGTCCATCGGCGCGGTTTGGGCCGCGACGCGGCGGATCAGCCCCTCGTCCCACCAGATCGAGGGGCTGATCGCGGCGAAACGCGCGAAACTGCCGGGCTGGCTCAGCATGGCGTAAATCGTGAACAGCCCGCCAAAGGAATGACCCCAAAGCGCGCGACGGGCCGGGTCGATGGGCAGGCTTTCCTCGGCGGCGCGGCGCAGCGGGCCGGTCAGCCGGTCCAGAAACCGCGCGGCGCCTCCGGCCATGCGGCCGGGATGGACCGGATCGGGGCGGATGCCGTCGCCCGGCCCGTCGGGTGCGGTGAAATCCAGTGTCCGCTGTTCGCGCGCGAATTGCCGGTCGGTGTCATAGCCCACGCCGACCAGCACCAGCCCCGGCACCAGCGCCAGATGCTCGGGGGTCAGAAAGTCGAATGCCGCATTCCCGTCCAGCAGGTAAAGCACCGGCCAGCCGCCGGCGGCGGGGCCGAGCGCGGCACCGCGATGAACAGCAGATGCCCCGGCCCGGCCGCGACAGATTTGCGCGACAGGCGATGCGTCGCCGGATTGTCGTTGAATATCCGAAGGGTGGCCGGGGCCCGAGCATGTTCCGGCCCGACTTTTCCAAGCTGCGACATCATTTCTCCTGCATGGCCCGCGATCAGATGGACGCCGGTTGACAATTCCGGTCAAGAATATACGCCTGCGGAGAGTCGAAGCTAGGTCGTTCCATGGGCCGAGCCAACAATCGCTGGTTTATGGGGACATGACATGGCAGAAAGAATACATCGCCGGTTTCGCAACATTCTGGGAACATCCGCATTGGCGCTGTGCCTTGCCGGGGTGGCGGCCCTTGCCGATACGCTGTTTACCGCGACATCGGACGGTTTCATCGGTTCGGTCAGCGCTGGCGGGGCCGAACGCGGCGCCCCGGTTCATGCGGGCGATACGGCGGTGATCACGGGCACCGGCCTTGTGCCGGGGCAGGCGATCACCCTGATGCGCGGCACGACCGTCCTGAACCCCGATGGTCCGATCACCGTCGATGCCGAAGGCGGTTTCAGCCACGAACTGACCGTGGACGGCGAGGCCCTGACCGGGCTTCAGCCGATTGTCGTCATCGGTGAAAACCCGGCGGCGGCGACGGTGGCCGAACTGAAGGTCTCGCCCGATCTGCCGGTTTCGGGGGATGATCTGTTCACCGCGCAAAGCGGACCCGTCACCCGTGGCCTGTATCAGGTCGCCTATAGCGCGGGGGCGGATGCGCTTTATGTCACATCGGCTGTCGGACGTCCGCCGGTGCGGGACAGCGAATTGCTCAGGCTGGATCCGGAAACCCTTGAGGTTCAGGCCGAGGCCACGCCCGTGGAAGCGCCCGCAGCCCCCGGCCGTCAGCCCGCGCCCGCCGATGGCGATGACCGCCCGGGCGTTTTCGCGGTTTACGGTGTCGATGTCGATGAGGCCAATGGCAATGTCTGGGTGACCAACACCCGGCAGAACACGGTCGCGGTCTATAAACAGGACGATCTGTCGCTGGTGCGGCAATATGATCCCGGCGCGGTGTCCCATGCCCGCGACGTGATCGTGAATGAAACCCTTGGCCGCGCCTATGCCAGCGCCACCGGGACCGGCAATATCGAGGTCTTCGACACCGCCACGCTGGAACAGCTTGAGCCGATCGTGATCCGCTCGGCCCAACGCGGGGGCGAGTTTTCGGTCATGAGCCTTGCGCTGGACGAGGAAAGCGGCAAGCTGGTGACGGTTTCGCTGTCCTCGCCCGAGGCTGCGGTCGTCGATCTGGCGTCGGGCGAGGCGCGGATCATCCCGATCCCCGGTGCGAAATCGGCGTCCGGCGTGGCCTATGATCCGGTCGATGGGCTGATCTTCGTGGCCTCGCAGGCGACGGACAACCTGCTGATCGTCAGCGAGGAAAGCGGAGAGATCCTGCATGACATCGAAACCGGCGCCGGTGCGCTGAACGTCACGTTCGAGCCGCAGGGGCGTCTGGCCTATGTCTCGAACCGTGGCGCGGGCACCGTGACCGTGGTCAACACTTCGGGCGAAATCGTCGCGAATCTGGACGGCGGCAGCCTGCCCAATCATCTGAATGCCGATGGCAAGGGCAATGTCTTTGCGGTGAACAAATCGCGCGGCGAAGACGATGCCGAGGGCGACCGCATCTGGCGGATCACCCCCGTCGCTGCTGAATAGGCCGTCGCCGCCGAACAGGCACGAAATCATCATTCGCGGGGGCGGCCCTCTGCCCCTGCCTTTCCCGGAGCCTGCCGATGACATTCATGCGATCCCTTCTGACGGTTGTCCTGTTGCTGTTCGCTGGTCCGGTCATGGCGGCGATCACGGTCAGCGACATCATCGGCCGCGAGGTCCGGCTGGAGGCGCCCGCGCAGCGGATCGTTCTGGGCGAGGGGCGGCATATGGCGGTTCTGGGCCTGCTGCATGACGATCCGGTGTCGCGCGTCGTCGGCTGGCGTCTGGACAAGGCGCTGGACGACCCGACCCTTGCCGCCTATCGGCAGGCTTTCCCGGCGATTGACAGGATCGTTCCGGTCGGGGCGGGCAATCGCAATATCTCGATCGAAAGCGTGATTTCCCTGAACCCCGATCTGGTCGTCCTGTCGCTGATGGATGTCGGCGACACGGCGAATGACCGCGCCCGCGAACAGATCGAGGCCGCAGGCATTCCCGTCGTCTATGTCGATTTCTTTTCGCATCCTCAGGAAAACTCGATCCCCAGCCTGAAGATTCTGGGGCAACTGACCGGGGCCGAAACCCGCGCCGGGGAATTCGCCGAATTCTACGAAACGCGCCTGAACCGGATCCGCGAGCGTCTGGCCGATCCGGGGATCGAAAGGCCAAGCGTGTTCTTTCACGTCCATGCCGCGCCGGTGAATTGCTGCTCGACCGTGGGCGGCGGGGTATTCAGCGATTTCATCGCCACCGCCGGGGGCCGCAATATCGGCGCCGATGCGGTGCCGGGGGTGTTGGGCAATGTCAGCCTTGAATTCCTGATCGGGGCCGATCCCGATTTCTATATCGCGACGGGCGGCACCCATATGGCGGCACGCGGCGGGCTGGTTCTGGGCAGCGGCGTCGACCGGGCCGAGGCCGAGGCCGGCTTTGCCCGGCTGATCGCCGCGCCGGGGTTTTCATCGCTGCGCGCGGTCGAACAGGGGCGGGTGGCGGGCGTCTGGCATATGTTCAACGATACGCCGCTGCATATCGCCTTGATCGAATATCTGGCCCGGACATTCCATCCCGATCTGTTCGGCGACCTTGACCCCGAACAGACACTGGCCGAAATCGAAGAGCGTTTTTCACCCGTATCCGTGCCGGGAACCTGGTGGGTGTCCCCCTGATCCATGTCGCAGCCCGTGTCGCAATCCCTGTCGCAATCCGATATCCAGCTTGCCACCTATCGCCGCCGCAATCGTCGCCGCGCGCTCTTGCTGGCCCTGCTGGTTGTTCTGGCGGCGCTGGCGCTGCTGCTTGACCTGACCACCGGACCGGCGGGGCTGCCGCTTGGCGACACCCTGCGCGCCCTGACCGGGATCGGAGAGGTCGCCCGCAGCACCGAGGTGATCGTGCGCGATGTGCGCCTGCCCATGGCGCTGGTCGCGCTGCTGGTCGGTGCGGCGCTGGCGCTATCGGGGGCCGAGATGCAGACCGTGCTGGAAAACCCGCTGGCCGAACCCTTCACCCTGGGCGTTTCGGCGGCCGCGGCACTGGGGGCGGCGGTGGCCATCATCCTGGGGCTCAGCCTGCCCGGCCTGCCTTCGACATGGGCGGTCTCGGCCAATGCGTTCCTGTTTGCCCTGGGCGCGCTGGCGCTGTTGCAGATGCTGGGGCGGATGCGCGGCGGCGGGCCCGAGGTGCTGATCCTGTTCGGCATCGCGCTGAACTTTGCCGCGGGGGCGTTCCTGTCGCTGCTGCAATTCGTGGCATCCGCCGACGCCTTGCAACAGCTGGTGTTCTGGACGATGGGCAGCCTGACGGCCGCCACCAATGCCGGGGCGATGCTGCTGCTGGCGGTGCTGGTGGCGACCGTGCCCTTTTCGATGCGCGCGGCCTGGCGGCTGACCGCGCTGCGCATGGGCGAGGAACAGGCGCGCGGCTTTGGCGTCAACGTGACCGCGCTGCGGCGATGGACGTTGCTGCGGGTCAGCCTGCTGGCGGCGGCGGCGGTGTCGATGGTCGGCGTGGTCGGTTTTGTCGGGCTTGCCGGGCCGCATATCGCCCGGCTGCTGGTCGGCGAGGATCACCGCTATTTCCTGCCCGCCAGCCTGCTGACGGGGGCGGTGCTGATGTCGCTGGCCTCGACGCTGTCCAAGGTGCTGGTCTCGGGCGTGCTGCTGCCGATCGGGCTGGTTACCTCGATGATCGGCTTGCCGGTGTTTTTCTGGCTGATCCTGCGCGGGCGGGCCGTGCGGTGACGGGGCTGGTGATCGACAGCGTATCCGTGGGCTATGGATCGCGGAAGGTGCTGGAAGGGCTGACCCTGCCGGTGCTGCACCCGGGCGAGGTGACGGTTCTGGCCGGGCCGAATGCGGCGGGAAAATCCACGCTTTTGCGGGCGGTGGCGCAATTTCTGCATTATGGCGGCCGGATCGGGCTGGAGGGCGAGGATCTGGCGCATATGGCAGCCTCGCGCCGGTCCGAATTGCTGGGGTTCATGCCGCAGACCCTGCCCACAGGCGCGGGGCTGAGCGTGCTGGAAAGCGTGATCGCGGCGCTGCGGGCGGGCGGTGCGGGGCCCGCGCATGAGGCCGACCGCGTGGCCATGGCGACGCTTGACCGGCTGGGATCGACGCCCTGGCGCTGGAGCCGCTGCAACGGCTGTCGGGCGGGCAGCGCCAGATGGTCGGGCTGGCGCAGGCGGTGGTGCGCGATCCGCGGCTGCTGTTGCTGGATGAACCGACCAGCGCGCTGGACCTTGCCCGGCAGGTGCGGCTTCTGGGCGATGTCCGCCGGCTGGCCGCCGAGGGGCGGATCGTGCTGGCGGTGCTGCATGATCTGGCGCTGGCCGCGCGTTGGGCCGACCGGATCGTGGTCCTGCACAACGGCCGCCTGCACAGCGCCGGGCGCCCGGACGAGGTGCTGACCCCCGCCATGCTGTCCGAGGTTTACGGGGTCGAGGCGCGGGTCGAATATTGTTCCCGGGGGCATCTGATGGTGCTGATCGACCGCGAGACCCCCGCAAGCTGACGGGGGTTACACCTGCTGGGTCGCGCCGCCATCGACGTAAAGGTCGGCCATGGTCACACGACCCGCCTGATCCGACAGCAGGAACAGGATCGCATGGGCGATATCCCGGGGTTCGGCGATCTTGCCCAGTGGGATGCCCGGCTTGAACTGTTCGGGAAAGCCCGCGATCACCGCCGCCTCGCCCGACGGATCGCGCCACATGCCGGTCTGCATCCCTGTCCGGGTCGATCCGGGGGCGACGATATTGCAGCGGATGCCATGCGGCGCCAGCTCCAGCCCCAGAGAGCGCATATAGATCGTCGCCGCCGCCTTGGAGGCCGCATAGGCCGCCATCCCGTGACGCGGCACGCCCGCCGCATTCGAGGTCACCGCCACCATCGCCCCGCGCCGCCGTGGCTGCATCCGCCGCGCCAATGCGCGGGTCGGAGTGAAATACCCCGTCGGCATTGACCGCAAAGACGCGCCGCCAATCGGCATCCGTCGTGTCGGTGACCAGCCCGGTCGCCAGCGCGCCCGCGACCGACACGCCAAAGCTGATCGGGCCGAATTCATCCTCGATGCGGGCCACCAGTGCCTCGGTCGCAGCGGGGTCGGTGACATCCAGCGCATGGGTCGTCAGCCCGGCGGCGGGGGGCAGGTCGGGCCGGGTCAGATCGGTGGCGATCACCCGCGCCCCGGCTGCGATCAGCGCCGCCACCACCTCTTGCCCGATACCGCCGCCGGCACCGGTCACGAATGCGATCTCATTGTCGAAACCCGTCAGTTGCATGATGTTCACCCTGTCAGGATGCGGAAAGCGCCGCGATCAATGTTCTGGTCGTCAGTGGAACGCCGCAACTGCCAGCCACCCAGTCCAGCGCCAGATCGTGATCCTGACGGCTGAAATCGGCCAGGGCATCGGCGGCAAGAAAGGGCTGGATGTCCAGTTGGAACGCCTCGCCCGCCGTCAGCATGCAGCCGATATGGGCGTAAACCCCGGTGATGATCAGTTGATCGCGTTGCCGCGCCCGCATCAGATCGGCAAGGTTCGACCGCTGAAAGGCGGAATAGCGATGCTTGACCAGCACGAAATCGCCCGGCTCGGGGGTCAGTCCCGGAATGATGTCCTGATCCTCGGGGCTGGCGGTCATGCCCGGACCCCACAGATCGGCCTGAAGTCCACGGTCGCGGCGGTCCTGATTGCCCCGTTGCGCGGTATAGAAGACCGGGATCCCCACTGCCCGCGCATGTTCGGCCAGCCGCGCGATATTGGCGATGACAGGGGCAAGCGGGCTTTCCTGTTCCGGAAAGCGGCGCAGGAAATAGTGCTGCATGTCATGGATCAGCAGCGCGGCGCGATGGGTTTCGATCTGCCAACCGGCACGGGCGCGGGGCAATTCGGCATCGGTGGGCAGGGGATAGGGCGCGATCCGGGGCAGTCCGGCCATGGCGGGATCCTTTCTTGCAATCAGCGGGCGATGTGCAGCGGCGCACCGTCTTCGTCCAGTCCGAAGGCGGCAAGCATGGCCAGGAATTTCGTCGAGGTTTCGGCCTCTTCCTGCGCGGGGTCCGAACCTGCGACGATGCCCGCACCGGCGTAAAGCCGCGCCTCATCGCCCGCAACCTCGGCGCAGCGCAATGCGATATACCAGCAGCCATCGCCCGATGGCTCCAGCCAGCCGACCGCGCCAGAGTAAAAACCGCGGTCGAAACCTTCCAGCCCGGGCAGGGCGGCTTTGGCCGCGTCGCGCGGGGTGCCGCAGATGGCCGGTGTCGGATGCAGCGCGGCCAGCAGGGTCGCACAGCAGGTTTCGGGGTCGCGCAACCGCCCCACGATCCGCGTGCCCAGATGCCACAGTTGCGCGGTCGAACTCAGCGTCACCCCGTCGGGGGCCGCCAGCCGGTCGCACCACGGGGCCAATGTATCCAGCACCATTTCGGCGGCCATCGCATGTTCGCGCCGGTCCTTGTCCGATGTCAGCAGCGCCCTGCCGCTGTCCCGGTCCGCCGCCGCATCGGCCCGGCGTGGCGCGGATCCTGCCAGCGGATGGGACAGGATATCACGGCCCCGGCGCTGGATCAGCAGTTCCGGCGTCGCCCCGATCAGGCGGCGGGGCATGGCATTTGTCCGGGACGGGTTCGGGGGCAGGGACAGGGCAAAGGCGGTCGCGTCGGGATCGCGGCGCAGGTTGGACAGCAGGGCCGCGCAATCATGGGGCCGGTCGGCAAGGATGCGCAGGCTGCGCGACAGAACGATCTTGTCCAGCGCCCCCGCCGAAATCCAGGCCACGGCCTGCGCCACGGCGGCGCGATAGGCGGCGGTGGAAGGTTCCGCGATGATCTGCCGGGGCGTTGCGGCCTGCGTCCGGGCGGTGGCGGCAGGCGGTGGCGCATGCTGCGCAAGGGGTTGGAACAGATAATCCGGGGCCATGCGATCAAAGGGAATCGCCCCGGCCAGCAGGCGCGGGCCGTTTTGATCTGCGCTCTGGTTCCTTGCAAAGAACGCCCCCGCCCGCTGCGCAAGCGTATCGAGGGGACCGGGCGTCAGCTCCGCGCCGACCCCGCTGACACAGAGTTCATGATGTGGCCCCGAGATGATGAAATCGGGCAATATATCTTGACCGGCAGGCGCCCCGGGCAGGTCCCGCGCATTGGACAGGGTTTCGCTTTTCACGGGGTGTCCTTCGATCTGCACAATTCCTGACAGTTTTACTAACCGTCTTGACGCTCCGTCGCTTATCCGTCCTGCTTTGTCAATCTGCCTGTGCCGGGAATGCTGGCATGTGTAATGCGCATGGGTCCGCTTCTGGTGGGCGGGGGCTGGGTGGATTTTCCGGATTGCAACACCCCGCGCCGGGGTGGCAGCGACCATCCCGCCGCGCCATGACCCCGGCCCCATTTGCGGAACAAGGCCGGTCACGATCCGCGAAGGAAACCAGCCTGTCGTGCCCGGATATCTGCTGAAGACGCTGATGAGGGCGCGCGCCCCGCATATGTCCGCGACCTGCCCGACGACGCACCGCCTGCCGTCGAAAGCACCGGATCCGACGTCATCGGCATCGCGATCCCGCTGTTGACGGCGGTGGTGCCGCCGAAGCGGCTTGTGGCTTGTCCGGCGATCAAAAATAGGATACCCTCCTATCTTATGAGTCACACGCAGAAACACAAAGCCAGGCTGCTGGCCCGGGTGCGCCGCCTGAAAGGGCAGATCGAGGCGGTCGAGCGCGCGCTGGAAGCCGAGGCCCCCTGTGGCGAGGTCCTGAACCTGACCGCCTCGATCCGGGGGGCTGTCAGCGGGCTGACGGCGGAACTGATCGAGGATCACATCCGCGAACATGTGTCCAACCCGGACCGCGATCCGGACGCCGCCCGCGCGCAGGCTGCGGGTGAATTGATCGACGTCATCAGGGTCTATCTGAAATGAAAGGCGACCTGTCCCGTTTCGATGCGCCGCATGATCATGTCTATCTGGGCGACAATCACGCCCGCAACGAACGCCGGACATGGCTGGTGATCGCGATCACCGCCGCGATGATGGTCGTCGAAATCGTCGCGGGCACCATCTATGGTTCCATGGCGCTGGTCGCCGATGGCTGGCATATGTCGACACATGCGGGGGCGATGCTGATTGCGGCGCTGGCCTATCGCTATGCCCGGCGCAATGCCCGCAACCGCCGCTTTACCTTTGGCACGGGCAAGCTGGGCGATCTGGCGGGTTTCGCCAGCGCGGTGGTGCTGGCGCTGGTTGCGCTGCTGATTGCCCGGGAAAGCCTGCTGCGGCTGTATCGCCCGGTTCAGATCGACTTTGCCCAGGCGATTGCGGTGGCGGTGATCGGCCTGTCGGTCAACCTGCTCTGTGCATGGCTGCTGCGTGACGACCATGACCACGATCACGGGCACGACCACGCCGCCGACAACAATCTGCGCGCCGCTTATCTGCATGTTCTTGCCGATGCGCTGACCTCTGTTCTGGCGATTGCGGCGCTGATCCTTGGCAGCCTGTATGGCTGGACCCGGCTGGACCCGGTGATCGGCATCGTCGGCGGTCTGGTGATTGCGCGCTGGTCCTGGGGGCTGATCCGCGACACCGGCCGGGTTCTGCTGGACTATCTGCCCGAAGGCGAGGATCTGCCCGGTGAAATCCGCCGCGCGATTGAAACCGGAACCGACCGGATCACCGATCTGCATGTCTGGCAGCTTGGCCCCGGCCATCACGGGGCCATCGTCTCGATCCGTTCCGCGACGCCGCAGGCCCCCGCCGCCTACCGTGCGCGGCTTGCCCATATCCCCGACCTGTCGCATCTGACCATCGAGGTCGAGGGGCTGGCCTGACCGGCGACCGGGCTGACGGGCGAAGGGGGGCGACGCAAGGCGGGCGGCCCGTGCCATATCCCGTTCCGCCCGCCCCGCGCTGTTTTCTGTCCTTGTCGGCGGGCGGCCTTTCGCACCCACTTTCCTTTTCGCGCCCGCTTTGACAATCTGGCCACCCGTTGAAAGGCCGTGCCATGACCCGATCCGCCCATATCGCCATCCTGACCGTCTCTGACCGCGCCAGTCGTGGCGAATATGAGGACAAGGGCGGACCGGGGGCCGAGGCATGGTTGCGTGAGGTCGTCACCTCGCCCATGCGGATCTCGCGCCGGATCATTCCGGATGGCCGCGCCCATGTCGCGGCGGCGCTGCGGGAAATGGCGGATGGCGGCTTTGACACTGAACGCGCCGACCTGATCCTGATCACCGGCGGCACCGGCCCCGCGCCCCGTGATGAAACCCCCGAAGGCATGGCCGATGTCATCGAAAAGGAACTGCCCGGTTTCGGCGAGGAAATGCGCCGCGCCAGTCTGGCAGAGGTTCCGACCGCGATCCTGTCGCGCCAGACGGCGGAGATTCTCGGGGCCTGCCTGATGATCACCATCCCCGGCAAGCCTTCGGCCATCGCGACCTGCCTGAATGCGGTTTTCGCGGCGGTGCCCTATTGTCTGGACCTGATCGGTGCGGCGCGGATCGAAACCGACCCCGCGCGGATCAAGGCGTTTCGCCCGAAAGCGCCCGATCCGAAAGCGCCCGATCCGAAAGCGTAAGATCCGAAAGCGTAAGATCCGAAAGCGTAAGGTCCGAAAGCATAAGATCTGGCGGGCGCGATTGCGACAGGACCAGCCGGACATTGGCCATGTCATTGTCCAGATGCGCCTGAACGCCCGCCGCATCGCAGCCGAGATCGCGCCAGCGCGCGCGCAGGCGCCGCTCCAGTTCCTGAACCGGCGGGGCGATCATCACCGTCAGATCCCAGAGCGGCGCAAGGTCGCGCCAGACCGGCTGGTCCAGCAGCAGATAGTTGCCTTCGACCACGACCAGCTGATCGGACGGCGCGATGCGGCCCGCTCCGGCAATCGCGAGGTCGCGGGCGCGGTCAAAGACCGGATGAATGACCTCTGCCCCGGTTTTCAGCCGGGCGACGGTCGCAGCGAAACCGGCGGCGTCAAAGGTCTGGGGCGCGCCCTTGATGCCGCGCTGCCCGCGTTCGTCCAGCAGGCGGTTGTCCAGATGAAACCCGTCCATCGGCAGCAGGGCGGCAGTCGTGCCGGTGTCGGTCAGGGCGGCGACCAGCGCCTCGGCCAGCGTCGATTTTCCCGCGCCGGGCGGGCCGGCGACGGCGATCACGCGGCGCGTCCCGTCGCCTGCCCATGGGGCGATGCGGGCCAGAATGGTTGCCAGATCGGTCTGCATCTTTTCCTTCGTGCCTTTCAATGCCGGTCTGTGCTGACTATATCGCGCCGAAAGGGGGACGCCAGTTTGCCGCTGTGGTATTTTCACGCCGGGCGCGCGAAACCCAAGGCGCGGCAAGGTGTTGACCAGATGAATGCGAAACCGGGATCACAGCGGGATCACAAAGGGGGGAGCGGGCGATGGCAGATGATCCATATGCGGCATTGGGGCTGACGAAATCCGCCAGCCAGGACGATATCAAAAAGGCCTATCGCCGCATCGCCAAGACCGATCATCCCGACCTGAACCCCGATCCCAAGGCGGCCGAGCGGTTCAAGGCGGCCTCGTCTGCCTATGATCTGCTGAAGGATGCCGAACAGCGCGCGCGCTTCGACCGGGGCGAAATCGACGCTTCGGGTCAGGAAACGCCGCAGCGCCATTACTATCGCGAATATGCCGAGGCGGGTGACAGCCCCTATCGCCAGCAATACGGCAATTTCGACGATCTGAACGATGTGTTTTCCGACCTGTTCGGCCAGCGCGGCGGCGCGGGTTTTGGCGGTGCGGGCTTTGGCGGCTCTGGTTTCGGGGGTGGGCGCGGCGGGGCGCGCAGTTTCGACATGCGCGGCAACGATCAGCGTTTCACGCTGGAAATCGACTTCATGACGGCGGCGCGCGGCGGCTCGACCCGGATCACCATGCCCGACGGCAGCGCGCTGGAGGTCAAGATCCCCGAAGGCGCCCGTGACGGTCAGGTCATCCGCCTGCGCGGCAAGGGCGGCCCCGGCATGGGCGAAGGCGGCGCGGGCGATGCCCTGCTGACGCTGATCGTGGCCGACGACCCCGACTGGACCCGTGACGGCGATAATGTCGAGGTGACCCTGCCCATCACCATCGACGAGGCCGTTCTGGGCGGCAAGGTCGAGGTGCCGACGATCAGCGGCGCGGTGATGATGACCATTCCGCGCGGCGCCAGTTCCGGGCGCAAGATGCGGCTGAAAGGGCGCGGCATCAAGGGCGCAGACGGCAAGCACGGCGATCAGGTGGTCGTGCTGAAGATTGTCATGCCCGACCGCATCGACGACGAACTCGCCGCCTTTTTCGAAAACTGGCGCAAGGACCACGCCTATGACCCGCATGGGAGGAATTGATGACCGAGCATCGCTTTTCCGCGCATGAGGCCCTGGCCGCGGTGCCCGATCTGACGCCCGAGCAGTTGGACCGTTACATCCGCGTGGGCGTCATCCAGCCCGTGCAATCCGACCACGGCCCGGTCTTTCGCGACATCGACATCGCCCGGCTGGCCCTGATCGTCGATCTGGCCGATGGCTACAGTCTGGACGACGAGGCGCTTGGCCTGATCATGTCGCTGCTGGATCAGTTGCACGGGCTGCGCGGCGACATGCGCGCCATTCTGGATGCGGTCGCCCATGAGCCGCCCGAAACCCGCGCAAGCCTCAGCCGCACCATCCGCGAGGTGCGCGTGGTGATCCGCCGCTAGATGGATTGCGATACCGAACGCTTTGCGGTCATCGCCGATATCCATGGCAATGCCGATGCGCTGGCGGCGGTGATTGCCGATCTGCGCGGGCAGGGCGTGCAGGCGGTGGTGAACCTTGGCGATCATTTCAGCGGACCGCTGGCCGCCCTTGAAACCGCCGATCTGCTGGCCGGGCTGGATCAGGTCGCGATCCAGGGCAATCACGACCGCGTTCTGGTGACGCTGGCGCCCGAAGACATGGGCCTGTCCGACCGGCTGACCCATCAGGCGCTGGATGCCCGCGCGCTGGACTGGCTGCGCGACCTGCCTGCGGCGCTGTTGCTGGGCGATGTCTTTCTGTGCCACGGCACGCCTGCCAGCGACAACACCTATTGGCTGGAAACGGTGGCCCCCTCGGGCGCGGTGACGCTGGCCGCGCGGGATGTCATCGCCGCGCAGATCGGCGACAGCCCGGCCGGCCTGTTTCTATGCGCCCACAGCCATGTCGCGCGCCGCGTCGATCTGCCCGGCGGGCGCGTCGTGGTGAACCCCGGCAGCGTCGGCTGTCCCGGCTTTCGCCACGATATCCCGCACCCCCACCGGATCGAAACGGGATCGCCCGCCGCGCGCTATGCGATCATGACCCGCACCCCGCAGGGTTGGGCCAGCGACCTGCGCGCCGTGCCCTATGACGCGCGGCGCATGGCGCGGCTGGCCTGCAGGGCCGGACAGGGGGATTGGGCGCGCGTGATCGCAACCGGCTGGCTGAACCGATAGTTTCGCAAAAACGTCACGCAATCGGCATCAGCTTGTCACGGCCTGTCGCCAAGCAGGCGCGGAAACCCGTCTTTCCGAGGATGATGATGACCCTACGCCTTCTGCTTTGCTCGGCGCTTGCGCTGGCTGCCGCCATGCCTGCCGGTGCCGAACCCGTTTTCAACCGCATTGCGACCTTTGCCACCACCGACAACATGGCCGAGGGCGAAAACCGCGCCCGCGTCACCTCGGCCGAGATCATGACCGTGACGCCCGATGGCATGACCCTGATCTATTCCGACAGCCCTCTGGGCGGCATCGGCCTGATCGACATCACCGATCCGCGCGCGCCGAAACCGCTTGGCAATATCGCGATGGATGGCGAGCCGACGACCGCCGTGGTCGCCGGGCGCCGCGCCTTTGTCGGGGTCAATACCTCGGAAAGCTATGCCGATCCCTCGGGCGCCCTGCGCACCGTCGATCTGGATACGAAACAGATCACGGCAAGCTGCGATCTGGGCGGTCAGCCCGATTCCGTCGCTATGTCGCAGGACGGCACCATGTTGGCCATCGCCATCGAAAACGAACGCGACGAGGATCTGAACGACGGTGGCCTGCCGCAGATGCCCGCGGGCTTTGTCGTGCGTCTGCCCGTCACGGACGGCGAAATCGACTGCGCGGGCAAGCAGAACATCGACCTGACCGGTCTGGCCGACATCGGCGCCGAAGACCCCGAGCCGGAATATGTCGCCTTCAACAGCAGGGGCGATCTGGTCGTCACGCTGCAGGAAAACAACCACATCGTCGTGATCGGCGCGGATGGCGCGGTCGCCAGCCATTTCAGCGCGGGCGCCGTCGATCTGACCGACATCGACACGGCCAAGGATGGCAAGCTGGCATTCACCGATGCGCTGAGCGGCGTGGCGCGCGAACCCGATGGCGTGGCATGGATCGACGATGACCATTTCGCCACGGCCAACGAAGGCGACTGGAAAGGCGGCTCTCGCGGGTTCACGATCTGGAACCGCGATGGCTCGGTCGTTTACGAATCCGGTGCGGCATTCGAACATGCGCTGGTCGCGATCGGCCATTACCCCGAGGGCCGTTCCGGACAAGAAAGGCGTCGAACCCGAAGGCATCGCTTTCGCCACCTATGGCGATCAGAAACTGCTGTTCGTGGGGTCGGAACGCGGCAGCGTCGTCGGCGTCTATGATGTTGCCGATCCGGCTGCGCCGCGTCTGGTGCAACTGCTGCCCTCGGGCGTGGGTCCCGAAGGGCTGACCCCGATCCCCGGCCGCGACCTGTTCGCGACCGCCAATGAAACCGATCTGGGCGAAGACGGCGCCGCCCGCGCCCATGTCATGATCTATGAACGGGCCGAGGGTGCGCCCGCCTATCCGACGCTGATCAGCGACGGGCTGATCGGTTAGGGCGCGCTGTCGGGCCTGACCGTCGATCCGGCCAGCGACACCACGCTGTATGCGGTCAGCGACAGTTTCTTTGACACGCAACCCTCGATCTTCCGCATCGATGCCAGCGCCGCGCCGGCGCGCATTACCGACCGCATCGCCGTCACCCGCGACGGTCGCCCCGCCGAAAAGCTGGATCTGGAAGGGATCGCGGCCGACGGTCAGGGCGGTTTCTGGCTGGCAAGCGAGGGCGATCCCGAAAAAGAGGTGCCCCATGCCGTTCTGCATGTCGACGCCAAGGGCGCGATCACGCAGGAATTCGCCCTGCCCGAGGGCCTGCTGGCCCATCAGACGCGCTTCGGGATGGAAGGCATCGCCCCGCATGACGGCAAGCTCTGGGTCGCGGTTCAGCGCGAATGGGGCGACGATCCCAAGGGCCAGACCAAGCTGTTGCAGCTTGATCCCGCAACCGGCAACTGGGCCGGTGTGCGCTATCCGCTGGACAGCGGCGAGGGCTGGGTCGGCCTGTCGGAAATCGCGATCCGGGGCGATCACGCCTATCTGATCGAACGCGACAACCTGATCGGTCAGGCCGCGAGCCTGAAGCAGATCACCCGCGTTGCCCTGTCCGACATGCAGCCGGTCGGTCTGGATCGTGACCTGCCGCTGGTCACCAAAGAGGTCGTACGCGACCTGATCCCCGACCTGAAACAGTGGAACGGCTATGTCGTCGACAAGGTCGAAGGCATGGCGATGGACAGCACCGGCAAGGTCTGGCTGGTGACGGATAACGACGGGGTCAAGGATTCCTCGGGCGAAACCTTCCTGTGGAATGTCACGCTGGACTAGGCGACAGTCAGGACCATCAGCTTCGGCCGGGCGTGACAGCCCGGCCTTTCTGCATCTGGCCCTTTAGGCGCGCGGCCGGTTGATCGCGCCAGTTGGAATGCGATGCGTCGCGCGATGACGCGCCGTGTCACAATGCGGCCAGCGCCCTGCGATTGCGCGCGGTTCAGGACGGTGTTGGGGAAACGTCCTTGCGCAGCACGTCCCGCATCAAAAACGGCGGTCCGCTATCACATCTGCCGCCGCACCGATCAGCCGGGTCGCGTCACCCCCTGCCATTTGCGGCCGGGCAGATCCGCCATCACCGCCCGGCGCTGGTCGTCGGTCATGCGGATCCAGCCCATGATTTCGTCGATGGAGCGCCAGCAGCCGATGCACAGGCCGGATGTCGGCTCGATCCGGCAGATCCTGATGCAGGGGGTTTCGATCGCGCTCATCCGATGAACCGCAGCCGGTCCAGCATGCCTTGCAGGATATAGCCCGCCGCGACCTGATCGATGACCTCGGCCCGGCGTTTGCGCGAGGTGTCGCCTTCCAGCAGGGCGCGTTCGGCGGCGACGGTGGACAGGCGTTCGTCCCAGAAACCGATGGGCAGATCGGTCAGCTTTTCCAGATTGCGGGCAAAGGCGCGGGTCGATTGGGCGCGCGGGCCTTCGGTCCCGTCCATGTTGCGCGGCAGGCCCAGCACCAGACCGGCCAGTTGCCGGTCCCTGACCACGGCCAGCAGTTCCTGCGCATCCTGCGTGAATTTCACGCGCCGGATCACCTTCAGCGGGGATGCGACCTGACGCAGCCCGTCGCTGACCGCGACGCCGATGGTCTTGGTGCCCAGATCCAGCCCGGCGATGGCCCCGGTGCGGGGCAGGGCGGCGGCGAAATCCTGAGGCGCTTCAAGGATCATGGGGCCAGCCCCGCGCGGTCGGCGGCGTCATTGACGATCTGCAATGCCTCGGGGGTCTGGGCAAAGCGGGCCTGCGCCTCGGACCAGATGTTTCGGGCGTGGTCGCTGCGTCCGATGGTGGTCAGCGAAAAGATCAGCCGCCCCCATTCCTCGGGCGTGCCGCCCTGCGTGGCCAGCCGGGTTTCCAGTTGTTCGACCATGCCGGAAATCATCTGCTGGCGTTCTTCGGGGGTCATGTCCTCGGCGGCGGCGACCGCGTCGGCATCGGGGCCGGGCAGCGGTCTGGGGGCCGGGGCCTCGTAGCTGGGTTCGCCCGCGAACCATGCCAGATCGTTGATGATGGCGCGGATCGGCGCGATCCATGGGGCGTTTTCCGGACCTTCGGCCAGCAGCACCGCCCAGACCGGAAAGGCGCGGTCGGGGCGGCCTGCCTGAATCTGCTGCAGGCCCGCCATATAGCGCGCCTCGCTGTTCATGCGGTCCTTTTCCAGCGCGTTGTAGATTTCGGCCTCTGCCTCGGGGGTGATGGTGCCGCCTGCGGCCTCGATCATGATGGCGGCGGTGGCGGCATGATCCTGCGCGGTGGCATCGGCCCCCAGCAGGGTCACGACCTGCTGCGCCGCCTGCCGCGCGGCGACCAGATTGCCAAGCGCCGATTCGTAGCGCAGCAAAAAGCGCTGGCCCTGAATGTCATTCGGGTTCCGGGCCACGGCCTCGCGCAGCCGTTCGATCAGCGCCATGTCGTCCGCGCTGACCTCGGCGCGGGGGCCGGGGGCGGTGTTGGCGGCCTCTGCCTCGGATTGCGAGGGCCGTTCGGCATGGCGGGCCTCGGCCGCGGCGATGCGGGCGTTGATCGGGGCATCGGGCATGCCGGGGGCGCCGATCCGGTAATACATCGCGGCGCTGATCCCCACCACGGCGGCCAGCGCGATGCCCGGCACCACCAGCCCCGGCCCCCGGCTGGCTGCCTGGGCCTTTTGCAGGGCGCGGTCGGCCTCCAGCACCTTGCGGCCGATTTCGACGCGCAGCCGTTCGGCATCCGTAGGCTCGATCACGCCGCGATCCAGATCGCGGTCGACCTCGCGCAGCTGGTCGCGATAGACGCGCAGGTCATAGGCCGCTGTCGGCTCGGCCGGTTCGGTCTGCTGGCGCAGAAACGGCGCGAGTATCGACAGGACGACGACCGCCAGCATTGCGGCGCAGATGATCCAGAACATCCCTTCTCCCCTTGGGTGGCAGCCCCGTAGATAGCGGTTTTCCACCCGTTTCAAAAGCCGCCACGCATGCGGCATATCCGCCGCCGCCCGGCGCGGGATATCTGCGCGCAATCGTGACGCAATTTCACAGGTTGCGCGTCGCAAGGCGGGTTGCCCGATTTCGCCCTGCCGCTACCTTATAGCGGTCCGAGTCGCGAAAGGCCCTTTCATGTCCGCCACGAAGTCCACCAAACCCTCTGGCCGGTATTCGGTCTTTGCCATCGCCAAAGAGGCGATGAACCTGCATGCCGGCTGGCGCCGTGCCTGGGCCAGCCCGGAACCGAAAAAGAAATACAAGGTCGTGATCGTCGGCGCCGGGGGGCATGGTCTTGCGACGGCCTATTACCTGGGCCGCAACTTTGGCATCACCGATATCGCGATCATCGAAAAGGGTTGGCTGGGCGGCGGCAACACCGGGCGCAACACCACGATCATCCGGTCGAACTATCTGCAGGACCCTTCGGCGGCGATCTATGACAAGGCGCTGAAACTGTATGAAAACCTGTCGCAGGATCTGAACTACAACATCATGTTCAGCCCGCGCGGGTTGCTGATGCTGGCCCAGACCGAACACGAGATCCGGGGCTACAAGCGCACGGCACATGCCAACCACCTGCAGAACGTCGAAACCGAATGGGTCGATCCCAAGCGCATCAAGGAACTGGTGCCGATCATCAATATCGACGGGCCGCGCTATCCGGTTCTGGGAGGGCTGTATCAGGCCCGTGGCGGCACCGCGCGCCACGATGCGGTCGCATGGGGCTATGCCCGCGCCTGTTCGGACATGGGCATGCATATCATCCAGAACTGCGAAGTGACGGGCGTCGAAACCGAAAACGGTGCGGTCCGCGCCGTGAACACCGCCAAGGGCCGGATCGAATGCGAAAAGCTGGCGATGGTCGTCGCCGGGCATTCCTCGCATCTGGCGGAAATGGCGGGCTTCCGCCTGCCGATCGAATCCATCGCGCTGCAGGCGCTGGTCAGCGAACCGATCAAGCCCTGCTGCGACATCGTCATCATGGCCAACACCGTCCACGGCTATCTGTCGCAATCGGACAAGGGCGAGATGGTCATCGGCGGCGGCACCGACGGCTTCAACAACTATACGCAGCGCGGATCCTGGCACCATGTCGAGGAAACCGTCCGCGCCCTGGTGGAAACCTTCCCGATGTTGTCGCGGCTGAAAATGCTGCGCCAATGGGGCGGGATCGTGGACATGACCGGCGACCGTTCGCCGATCCTGTCGACCACGCCGGTCGGAAACGTCTTTGTCAACTGTGGCTGGGGCACCGGCGGGTTCAAGGCGATCCTCGGATCGGGCTGGGCCATGGCGGAGCTGGTGGCCAATGGCCGTCCGGGCGCGCTGGCCGCCGAATTCGGCCTGAACCGCTTCCGCGAGGGGCGTTTCATCGACGAAAGCGTGGCCGCAGGGGTGGCCCACTGATGTTCGCGCCGGGCATTGCCAAAACCTCGCAAGACCGGGGAAACGGGGGCTTTCGTGCCCTTGCCCCGGCTGGCGACTGGCAGGATTCTGCCCGGATCGAACAGAAATTTCTTGTTGGTGGAACATTTTACGGGGTTAGGTCATTCATTCCCCGAAGCCATCTCATCAAGGAGTTTCTTTCATGGCCGAACCGCAAAAATCCAACACCGGCCTTATCATCGGTGTCATTGTCATCGTCGTTGTCGCCATCGGCTGGTATGTCTTCGGTGGCAGCTCTTCCGAGTCCGTCACCGAAACGACCACGACCACGGAAACCCCTGCGCCTGCAGCCGACCCGGCGGCCCCGGTCGATCCGGCCGTCATCGACCGAGCCTGCGCCGGTTGAAACCCGGATCCCCATTACGACCGATCCGGTCGAGACCGCTCCGGCTGACGCTGAAACCCCGGCCGGCACCACGAACTGATGCGGGCGTTTCGCGCAGCAATGCGCGGCTGAATTCCAGCCGGGGGCCGTCGCTGCCCCCGGTCACGGCGTCCTGCGACCGTCTGGTCGGGGGGCATGTGGTGGGGTGGAACCCCACCCTACGGTTGGGCATCACGGCATCCCGCGCCCCTGTTGTCGGGCGCGATACCGGGCGGTTGCCCGTAGACGCCCCGGTCCGAGGCCGTCATCTTTTCCTTTTCGCTGACGACCGGGGAGCGGCGTGCCCTTCCCCCGCGCGACCAAGGGTTCGCGCGGTCGTCGCGCCATTCCCATTCGAACATCTGCCCGCTTGGGCGACCGCAACCACAGGCAGGCCGCCCGACGCAGCCCGCCCCCGAAGGAGTGACCGGATGCTGACCCTGACCTGCCCCTATTGCGGCGTCACCGCCGAAGAAACCGAGCTGCAGCCCGGCGGCGAAGCGCATCTGAAACGCTTCGGCCCCGGCTCGACCGATGACGATTTCGAAGCCTATCTGTTCGCGCGCAAGAACCCCAAGGGCGTCCATTTCGAACGCTGGCGCCATGCCTATGGCTGCGGCAAATGGTTCCTGGCGGCGCGCGACACCGCCAATCTGCAGGTCTTTGGCACCTATGCCGCCCAGACCCCGCATCCGACCCCGGACATCGTCGCGCTTGTGCAGGCCGCGCGCCCCGACTGGCAACCCGACTGGACCGAAACCGCCCCTGCCACCCAAGCCGAAACCGCTGAAAAAGGCGCCCACTGATGAGCGACAACCATTCCTTTCGTCTGGCAACCGGCGGCCGTCTGATCGACCGCGCCTATCAGGTGCCCTTCCGCTTTGACGGCCGCCAGATGCGCGGTCTGGAGGGCGATACGCTGGCCTCGGCGCTGCTGGCGAATGGCCAGCTGATGATGGGCCGCAGCTTCAAATACCACCGCCCGCGCGGCCCGATCGCTTCGGGGGCCGAGGAGCCGAACGCCCTGTTGGGGCTGGGCCGGGGTGGCCGGTTCGAACCGAACCAGCGCGCAACCACGACGCCCGTTGTCGCGGGCATGGTGACGTCCAGCCAGAACTGCTGGCCCAGCCTGAACGCCGATATCGGTGCGGTCAACAACTGGCTGTGGCGCTTTTTCCCGGCTGGTTTCTATTACAAGACCTTCATGCAGCCGCGCGGTGCGTGGAAACACCTGTTTGAACCGGTGATCCGCCGGTCCGCAGGTCTGGGCAAGGCCCCGACCGAGGCGGATCCCGACAAATACGAACAGGCCTATGGCTTTGCCGATGTCGTGGTCGTCGGTGGCGGCATCGCCGGTCTGGCGGCGGCGCGCGATGCGGCGGCCGAGGGCAAGCAGGTGCTGGTGCTGGAACAGAACCCGCATTGGGGCGGGCGCACGCCGACCGACCATGCCGACGGGCAGGGGCGTGTCGATGCGCTGCTGGCCGAGTTGCGGGCGCTGCCGAATGTCACCCTGCGGCGCAACACCATGGCGACCGGGCTTTACGATCACGGCTATCTGCTGGCGCGCGAGGCGCTGGCCGATCACGACCCCAATCAGGGCATCCCGCGCCAGCGCCTGTGGCGCATCCGCGCGGGTCATGTCATCACCGCGACCGGCGCGCTGGAGCGCCCGCTGGCATTCGCCGGGAACGACGTGCCGGGCGTGATGCTGGCCTCGGCGGTGCGCGATTTCATCGGCGATTACGCGGTGGCGCCGGGCCGCCGCATCGTCGTGGTGACGAATAATGACGACGCCTATCGCACCGCGCTGGCCGCGCTGGATGCGGGGCTGGAGGTGCCGGTGGTGATCGACGCGCGCAGCACGGCGGATGGCGATCTGCCGCAGGCGGTGCGGGCGCGCGGCGTGCGCGTCCTGACCGGATCGGGCATCGCGGGCGTCAAGGGCTATCGCGGCGTCGAAGCCGTCAAGATCTGCGATCAGACCGGTTCCGGCGACGTCCGCGAAACCGTCGAGGCTGACGCCGTCGCGATGTCGGGCGGCTGGTCGCCGGTCGTGCATCTGTGGTCGCATTGCGGCGGCAAGCTGAACTGGAACGCGGATTCCGTGTTCTTTGCCCCCGATCCCGCCCGCCCGCCGCTTGGCGCGGATGGCAAGGGCATGGCCTCGGCCACGGGTGCGGCGGCGGGCGACCTGCGGGTTGCGGCGCTGACCGGCGCGGTTCAGGAACGGTCCTTGCTGCCGGTCTGGGTGATGCCGGAACATGCGACCCGCAAGGCGCGGTTCAAGATGTGGCTGGATTTCCAGAACGACGTCAAGGTTTCCGATGTCGAACTGGCCGCGCAGGAAGGTTACGAAAGCGTCGAACATACCAAACGCTATACCACGCTTGGCATGGCGACGGATCAGGGCAAGGTCAGCAATATCAACGGTCTGGCGGTCCTGTCCAAGGCGCTGTCGCAGGCGATCCCCGCGACCGGCACGACGACCTTCCGCCCGCCCTATACGCCCCTGACCCTTGGCACCATCGCGGGCGAGGCGCGCGGAGAGATCTTTCAGCCGCTGCGCAAGACGCCGATGCACGACTGGAACGAACGCCACGGCGCGCATTGGGAACCCGTCGGCCATTGGCGCCGCGCCTATTGCTATCCCAAGGGCGGCGAAAGCCATGCGGCGGCGGTGGCGCGTGAAATCCGCGCGGTGCGGGCCTCGGTCGGGACGCTGGACGCCTCGACACTGGGCAAGATCATCGTCAAGGGGCCGGATGCGGGCAAGTTCCTGGACATGATGTATACCAACATGATGTCCACCCTGCCGGTCGGCAAATGCCGCTATGGGCTGATCTGCAGCGAAAACGGTTTCCTGACCGATGACGGCGTCGCCGCGCGCTTGTCGGACGACACATGGCTGGTCCATACGACCACGGGCGGCGCCGACCGCATCCACGGCCATTTCGAGGATTGGCTGCAATGCGAATGGTGGGACTGGAAGGTCTATACCGCCAATGTCACCGAACAATGGGCGCAGGTCGCGGTTGTCGGCCCGCAGGCCCGCACGCTGCTGGAACGTCTTGGCGGCATGGATCTGTCGCCCGAGGCGCTGCCCTTCATGGGTTGGGCTGAAGGTGAGTTGGCCGGAATCCCGGCGCGGGTCTATCGCATCAGTTTCTCGGGTGAATTGTCCTTTGAGGTGGCGGTGCCCGCGAACCGGGGGCTGGAGCTTTGGGAAAAGCTGCATGATCTGGGCCGCGATCTGGACGTCACCCCCTACGGCACCGAGGCGATGCACGTCATGCGCGCCGAAAAGGGTTTCATCATGATCGGCGACGAAACCGATGGCACGGTGATCCCGCAGGATCTGGGGCTGAACTGGGCGATTTCCAAGAAAAAGGCCGATTACATCGGTAAGCGCGCCCAGGAACGCAGCCACATGACCGACCCGAACCGCTGGAAGCTGGTCGGACTGGAAAGCCTGGACGGGCGCGTCATCCCGGACGGGGCCTATGCGGTCGCCTCGGGCCGGAACGGCAACCATCAGCGCAACACGCAGGGGCGGGTCACCTCGACCTATTTCTCGCCGACGCTGAACAAACCGATCGCCATGGCGCTGGTCCTGAACGGGCCGGACCGGATGGGCGATATTCTGGAATTCACCAACCCCGGCGGGGAACCCGTCAAGGCGCGGATCTGTGATCCGGTGTTCTACGACAAGGAAGGAACGCGGGCCAATGGCTGAGGCACTTGCAACCATCACCGAAATCGCCACCCCCGGCATGATCCAGATCCGCGCCGATCTGGACCGCGCGGGCGATGCCATCGCCGAGGCGGCGGGGCTGGCCATTCCCGCGCAGACCCGGTTCAGCGCGGCGGGCGACCGCTGGCTGGGCTGGATGTCGCCCGACGAACTGCTGCTGATCCTGCCCCGCGCCGATGTGGCCGAGGCGGTGGCAGCGCTGAACGACGCGCTGACGGGCGAACATGCGCTGGTTCTGGACGTGTCGGACATGCGCGCCGGATTTGACGTGATCGGCAATGGCGCGGGTGAGGCGCTGGCGAAACTGGCCCCCGTCGATTTTGCCCGGCTGGCCGGGGACGGCGTGCGCCGGACGCGGCTGGCGCAGGTGTCCTGCGCGATCTGGCCGGTCGGCGGCGGCTACCGGGTCGTGGGCTTCCGTTCGGTGGCCGATTACATGCGCGGGCTTTTGCAGGGGGCTGCCCGTCCCGGCACCACGCTTGCCCCCCGCTAGGGCGGGCGGCGCGACAATCTGCGCGCCCCGCCATCTCGACGCTGGTCGAGGTGGCGGGTTGTCGCTATGCATGTGATATTGCCGTAACCTTTTCCGGGATGACAGTCGCATGGGCGCAGGGCGCAGCCTTTTTACCAGGACCCTGATCGCGGCTGGACAGATCGTCGTTCTGGCCGCCGTTCTGGCCGCCTGTGCGCCAGACGGCACAAGCCGGCCCGCCTCGTCCCGGCATGATGAAACGCGGCCTGACGAAACCGCCGCTGACGAAACAACCCCTGCCGAAACGCCGCGCGCCTTGCCGCAGCCGCCGGCCGGGCCGTCGCCGGTGGTGATGATCTGCGCCTTTCAGGATGCCGACGGCACGGGTTGGGTGCCCGAGGTGGTCATCGTCACCCGTCAGGCGACCGGCCGGATCGAGGTCTTCGACCCGATCCTGCAGGCGCTGGTCGGCCGCCCGATCAAGGCCGAGGTCACCGCCGATTCGGCGCGCGAACGCCATTATGGCTGGGCGCTGGCCGGGGTGCGCAACGCGGTCGGCCAATGGACGGAACGGCTGGATTTCCGGCTGGCGGTGATCAAATCCGACAGCCGCGCGATCCTGTCCGTCAAGGCGCAGGGCTATGACAACACGATCACCGGAAACGGCATCTGCGGGCAGCCGCCGCAACGGCGCGGATAGGGAACCCGACCGGCTCCGCTGCGTTGGATGCTAAGCCCGGGGGCTTTCACCGGGGCTTTCACCCGGCCCCGTCATGTGCCACTAATACCCCGAAATTCAATCGAAAGGTGACCGAAATGGCCTTTACCCTTCCCGACCTTCCCTATGCCCATGACGCGCTTGCGGGCGCCGGCATGTCCAAGGAAACGCTGGAATTCCACCACGACAAGCACCACAATGCCTATGTCGTCAAACTGAACGAGCTGATTGCCGGCACCGAATGGGAAGGCAAGTCGCTGGAAGACATCGTCACCGGCACCTATCAGTCGGGCGCGGTTGCCCAGAACGGCATTTTCAACAACGCCAGCCAGCACTGGAACCACGCCCAGTTCTGGGAAATGATGGGTCCGAATCCGGGCGCCATTCCGGGCGATCTGGAAAAGGCGCTGGTCGAATCCTTCGGTTCGGTCGCGGATTTCAAGAAAAAATTCGCGGATGCGGGCGTCGGTCAGTTCGGTTCGGGCTGGGCCTGGCTGGTCAAGAACGCCGATGGCGGGCTGGAAGTGACCAAGACTGAAAACGGCGTGAACCCGCTGTGCTTCGGCCAGACCGCCCTGCTGGGCTGCGATGTGTGGGAACACAGCTATTACATCGACTTCCGCAATGCCCGTCCGAAATATCTGGAAAACTTCCTGGACAATCTGGTGAACTGGGAAAACGTGGCCTCGCGCCTGTAACCCGATCACCGTCGCGTCACGCGGATACGGGGACCTGCCAGAGCCGCTCTGGCAGGTCCCTTGCGTCTGTCGCGGCCGCTTTTTGCCCCGTTTGCGGCGCCGGCGATGAATTTTGCGCGATTTCCGGCACCTTGCCCCATGGTCCGAAACCTGTCCGCCATTGGCAAGGAACCCTTTGCGCGTATAGAAGTGCGGACAGGAACAGACGGGGACGACATGACCAACCAGAGTGACAGCTTCATCGACGAAGTGACCGCCGACCTGCGCCGCGACCGGCTTTTCCGCGTGATGAAGCGTTATGGCTGGATCGTCGTGCTGCTGATCCTGGGGATCGTCGGGGGCAGCGCCTATTACGAATATACCCGGATCGAAAACAACCGTCAGGCGCAGGCCTTTGGCGATGCGGTGCTGGCGGCGGATGCCGCGCCCGATCGCGCGGCGGCGCTGGCCGCGGTCGATGCGGGCGACGACAGGAACCGCCAGCTGGTCGCGGGGCTGTTGACGGCGGGCGCGCTGGCCGAACAGGGGCAGGGCGCCGCCGCCGCCGAGGATCTGCGCGCGCTGGCCCGCAACGTCCAGTCGGGCGATGCGCTGATGCATGATCTGGCCATGCTCAAGGCGGTGATCGCGGGCGGGACCGACATGAACCCCGCCGACCGCGACGGGCTGCTGACCGAATTGTCGCGTCCCGGCGCGCCGTTCGAACTGCTGGCGCTGGAACAAAAGGCCGTGGCCCTGATCGGCGCGGGCCGCGACGACGACGCCATCATGCTGATCCGCCAGATCCAGCAAAAGGACGGGTTGTCAGAGCCCTTGCGCCGCAGGCTTGCCGAAATGATGATTGTGATGGGTGCCGAGCCCGAACCCGAAGCCGTGGCCGCAGGCGCGCCTGCCGCAGCGGCCAACTGAGGTCCGGAAACGCGACCATCAAGAAGGAGACAGTGATGTTGAGGTTGCCCCTGATCGCTCTGCTGGCGGGAACCGTTGCCCTTGCAGGGTGCGGAGACCGGGAAAAAAGGCTGCCCGGCGAACGGCTTGACCCGCGCGCGATCCTGTCGCCCGATGGTCCGACGGTCGTCGGCAGCGAAGGGCCGACCACATCCGCGCTGTCCCTGCCGGAGGTGCGCGGCAATGCTGAATGGCCGCAGCGCGGCGGAAACGCCCAGCATTACGGCGGCAATGTCGCGATCGGCGGCGGCACCTCGACGATCTGGGCCAGCAATATCGGTCAGGGCAGCGGGCTGCGTCACCGCATCACCGCCGATCCCGTTGTCGGGGGCGGTCTGGTCTATACGCTGGACAGCCGCGCGCAGGTCGCCGCGACGACGACCGGCGGCGCGACCGCATGGGTCCGCGATCTGCGTCCGGGCGGCGAGGTCGGCGACAGCGTGTCCGGCGGGGGCGTCGCCTATGAGGGCGGGCGCGTCTATGTGACGACGGGATATGGCGAGCTGGTCGCGCTGGATGCGCGTTCGGGCGCCGTGCTGTGGCGGCAACGGGTCAATGCGACGATCTCGGGGGCGCCGGTGGTGGATGGCGGCAGCGTCTATGTGATGGGCCGCAATGCGACGGGCTGGGCGATCCGGGCCTCTGACGGCAAGGTCGAATGGCAGGTCGGCGGCACCCCCGCCGTGGCCGGGGTGATGGGCGCCGTGTCGCCTGCCGTATCGGGCAATACGGTGGTCTTTCCCTATGCCTCGGGGCAGTTGCTGGCGGCGGACCGGCGGACGGGCGAACAACTGTGGTCGGCGCAGGTCGGCGGTTCTCGCATCGGCCGCGCGGTCGGACTGTTGCGCGACATGGGCGGCGATCCGGTGATCGTCGGCAGCCGCGTCTATGCCGGCACGACCTCGGGGCGGACGGCGGCCTTCGACATGGCCACGGGCCTTCAGGAATGGGATGCCCGCCAGGGCGCGGCGAACCCGGTCGTCCCGGCGGGGAATGCGGTTTTCGCGATCAACGATCAGGCCCAGCTTGTGCGGATGGATGCGGCGAATGGCGCGACGGTCTGGACCGTCAGCCTGCCCGAATACACCGACGCCCGGGTCAAGAAACAGGACCGCGTCCACGCCCATTTCGGCCCGGTGCTGGCGGGCAACCGGCTGTATGTCGCATCCAGCGACGGGGTGCTGCGGGTCTATGATCCGGCCTCGGGCAATCTGGTCGGGCAGGGCGCCATTCCGGGCGGTGCCGCCGCCGCGCCCGCCGTTGCCGGGCAGACGCTGTATGTGGTGACCCGCGACGGTCAGCTTGTGGCCTACCGATGAGCTTTACCCTTGCCATTGTCGGCCGCCCCAATGTCGGTAAATCGACGCTGTTCAACCGCCTTGTCGGCAAGCGTCTCGCGCTGGTCGACGACCAGCCCGGCGTGACCCGCGACCTGCGCGAAGGGCAGGGCAAGCTGGGTGATCTGCGTTTCATCGTGGTCGATTCCGCCGGTCTGGAAATGGCCGATGACGACAGCCTGCAGGGCCGGATGCGGCGCCTGACCGAACGCGCCGTTGACGAGGCCGATATCTGCCTGTTCGTCATCGACGCCCGCGTCGGCCTGACCGCCGCCGATGAATATTTCGCGGAAATCCTGCGCCGCCGCGCCCGGCACGTCATCCTTGCCGCCAACAAGGCCGAAGGCCGCGCGGGCGAGGCCGGCGCGATGGAGGCCTATTCGCTTGGGCTGGGCGAACCGCTGCGCATCTCTGCCGAACATGGCGAGGGGATGGACGATCTGTATCGCGCCCTGCTGCCGCTGGCCGAGGAATTCGAGGCCGCGAATGTTCAGCAGCAGCCTGAAACCGATGTCGATATCGACGAGGATGCGGATGAGGTCCCCGATTGGGAACCGACCGCCGAAAAGCCCCTGCAAATCGCGGTCATCGGTCGCCCGAATGCCGGGAAATCGACCCTGATCAACAAGATTCTGGGCGAAGACCGCCTGCTGACCGGCCCCGAGGCCGGGATCACCCGCGATTCGATCAGCGTCGCCACGAATTTCATGGGCACCCCGATCCGGGTTTTCGATACCGCCGGGATGCGCAAGAAGGCGCGGGTGACGGACAAGGTTGAAAAGCTGTCGGTGGCCGACGGGTTGCGCGCCGTGCGCTTTGCCGAGGTCGTCGTGGTGCTGCTGGACGTGGATATCCCCTTTGAACAGCAGGATCTGCGCATCGCCGATTTCGCCGAAACCGAAGGCCGCGCCGTGGTCGTTGCCGCGAACAAATGGGATCTGGAAGAGGACAAGCCCGCCAAGCTCAAGGAATTGCGCGAGGCGTTCGAACGCCTGTTGCCACAGTTGAAAGGCGCGCCTCTGGTCACGGTTTCGGCCAAGACCGGCAAGGGGCTGGACCGGCTGCATCACGCCATCCTGAAAGCCCATGAGGTCTGGAACCGCCGCATCACCACCGCGCGTCTGAACCAGTGGCTGGGCGCGATGACCGAGGCGCATCCGCCGCCCGCGCCGGGCGGCCGCCGCATCCGCCTGCGCTACATGACGCAGGTCAAGACCCGGCCGCCTGCCTTCGTCGTCATGGCGACCCATACCGACAAGCTGCCCGACAGCTATGCGCGCTATCTTGTCAATGGTTTGCGGCAGGACTTTGACATGCCCGGCACGCCGATCCGGCTGACCTTCCGCGATCAGGGGACGAAAAACCCCTATCGGCACAAGGCCGACAAGATCAACCAGTCGGGCGCCCTGTCGAAACACAAGAACCGCCAGAAGCCCAAAGGCAGCTAGGTCGTGACCCTGACCAGCGCGACGCCCACCACCGTCATGGCGATGGCGGTGGCCGTCGCGATGGTGACATTGCCCGACATCATGGCGATGGCGATGCCCAAAAGCCCCCAGTTCACCGTCAGGCTATAGGCAAAGGGCGCGCCGATCTGCAACTGGAACCAGACCGTCAGCACGGCGCAGATCAGCAGGGCGATCAGCGTCGACATGGTCTGCGACATGCCCAGTTCCGCATCCAGCAGCGCGCCAAAGCTCATGCACAGGACCAGCGTCGCCCATCCCGCCATCATGCCAAGCGAGGTGCTGGCCGACAGGTCGCGTCCGCGCGGCTGGCGCAACCGGCGCAGGCGCAATCCGGCGGCGCCCATCATCCCGGCAAACAGAAATGCCGCGACCACGAAACGCAGGATCGCCTTGTCCGGGGGCACCCAGGGCCAGATCGCGCCGGCGATCAGGCCGGTCATCAGGGCGGGGGACTCGCCGATCGCGATACGGTCCAGGACATGCGACCAGCGGCGGCGGTTTTTGCGCCCGTCCAGCAGCCGGTTCAGCAGGCCCGAGACGCGCAGCAGATAGCCAAAGGCAGCCAGCCAGACGCAGGTCAGCAGCAGGATCAGCACCGGCCCCTGGGGATCGACGAACAGCATGCCGACCCCGCCGGGGATGGTCGTGACGCGTTCGGTGAGCAATTCACGATAGGGCTGCGCCGCGCCCAACCCGTCCAGCCGCGTGCCGGCGATACCCGACGAAGCGGGACCCGAGATCCGTGTGAAGATCAGGCCGCTGCCGACGAACAGGCCGGTGCACAGGGCAAGCAGGGTGATCGCAAGACGGCGCATACCTTGCCAACGCAAGGCCCGGCGCGAAGTTTCCCGCCTGTCCTGCGATGACGATTTGTTGTCCGCGATGTCCCGGCCCGGCGGGGATGTGCGGGCCGGGGATGTGCAGGTCGGGGATCCGGGCCGGTCTGAACGCGGGGCCGGACGATGGGTCCGGCGGTCCTGTTCCGCCACGGGCTCAGATCAGGTCACCTTCGGCGGATAACCGGGTCTTGCCGCCCAGATAGGGGTGCAGCGCCTCGGGCAGTTGGACGGAACCGTCCGCCTGCTGGCCGTTTTCCAGCACGGCGATCAGTGCCCGCCCGACCGCCAGGCCTGAGCCGTTCAGCGTATGGACGAACTCCGGCTTGCCACCGCCTGCGGGGCGGTAGCGGGCATTCATCCGCCGCGCCTGAAAATCGCCGCAATAGCTGACGCTGGAAATTTCGCGGTATTTGTTCTGGCCGGGCAGCCAGACTTCCAGATCATGGGTGATGCGCGCGCCAAAACCCATGTCGCCGGTGCATAGCGCCATGGTGCGATAGGGCAGGCCAAGGCGTTCCAGCACGGTTTCGGCGCAGCGCGTCATGCGGGCATGTTCCGCCACGCCCGTTTCGGCATCGGTGATCGACACCATCTCGACCTTTTCGAACTGGTGCTGGCGCAGCATCCCGGCGGTGTCGCGGCCCGCGCTGCCCGCCTCTGACCGGAAACACTGGCTATGCGCGGTCATGCGGCGGGGCAGGGTGGCGTGATCGACCAGATCGCCGTGAACGGTATTGGTCAGCGTCACTTCCGAGGTCGGGATCAGCCACCAGCCTTCGCGGGTCTGATAGCTGTCTTCGCCGAACTTCGGCAGTTGGCCGGTGCCTTCCATCATGTCCGACAGGACCAGAACCGGGGCCCAGGTTTCGGTCAGCCCGTGTTCGGTGATGTGCAGATCCAGCATGAACTGCGCCAGCGCGCGGTGGATGCGCGCCACGCCGCCGCGCAGCAGCACGAAACGCGCGCCCGACAGTTTCGCGGCGGTTTCAAAATCCATGCCGGGCTTGACGCCCGCGATGTCGAAATGTTCGCGCGGCGCAAAATCCAGTTCGCGCGGCGTGCCCCAACGGCGGATTTCGACATTGTCGTCTTCGTCCTTGCCGACGGGCACGGTTTCCAGCGGCAGGTTCGGAATGCCCATCAGCATGTCGCGCAACTGCACGTCCAGCGCGCCCGCATCGGCCTGCAGGGTCGCGGCCTGATCCTTTTTCGCCGCGACCAGCGCGCGCAGGCGTTCGAATTCGGCATCGTCGCCGCGCCCCTTGGCGGTGCCGGCTTCCTTGCTGGCCTTGTTCTGTTCGGCCTGCAATTCTTCGGCCGCGGCGATTTTCGCGCGGCGGGCGCTGTCCAGCGACAGGATGGCCGACGACACAGGTTCCAGCCCGCGACGCCCCAGCAGGGCGTCGAACGCGGCGGGGTTTTCGCGGATGGCGCGGATGTCATGCATGGCGTCTGTCCTCTTTCCTGACGTTCCTGTCGGCCCCGGCCTTTCGCCGTGGGTGCCGATTGCCTTAGCGCAAGGGCGCCCCGGAGAAAAGCCGTAGCCCGAAACGGGTTGAGAAATCATGAACCGCCGCTATTTCGCGGCGACACCCGTTTCCTGCATGATCCGCGACAGCATCGGGTAAAAGCGGTCGGCCCCCGGATAGCCCAGAATGCGCGACACCTCGACCCCGTCGCGCAGCAGGATGAAGGTCGGCGTCAGATAGGGCGCGGTGCCAAGCGCCAGCCCGTCAGGCCAGGGGCCGTCGATGTCGATGGCGACCAGCGGCGCCTGCCGCCCCTGCGCCGAGGCGCCGTAACCCGGCGCGATGTCCCGGCGAAAGGCGGCGCAATGGATGCAGCCCTGACGTTCCACCATCAGCAGCTTGACGCCCTTTTCCACGGCCTGCTGGCTGGTCGCGGCCTGCGCCGATTGCCCCCGGATCAGGGGCAGCATGTCCATCACCAGAATCAGGGCCGCCGCCAGGGTGAATGCGATGCGCAGGGGGGAAAACATGATGTGCCTTTCACAGACCTTGCGCCTTGGGATACGCCCGCCGTTCGTCTGCGACAACTGGTGGATGGTTTACATGTTCGTGTGCGGTCAATATCCACGCATGAACGGGTTGAGGATGCGGGACGTGACGACATGACGGGTTACCTGGACGAATTGACCGAGCCGCTGGTCGCAGGCAACCGCCGGGCGTTGTCCCGCGCGATCACGCTGATCGAAAGCAGCCGCGCCGATCACCGTGACCGCGCCGTGCGTCTGCTGGGCGAACTGCCGCCGCGTCAGGCGCTGCGCATCGGTCTGTCGGGCACGCCGGGCGTCGGCAAATCCACCTTTATCGAGGCGTTCGGCAAGCTGCTGACCGGGCGCGGCCTGAAGGTCGCGGTGCTGGCGGTCGATCCGTCCTCGACCCGCTCGGGCGGGTCGATTCTGGGCGACAAGACCCGGATGGAAACGCTGTCGCGCGACCCCAATGCCTTTATCCGCCCCTCGCCCTCGCAGGCGCAACTGGGCGGCGTCGCCCGCCGCACGCGCGAGGCGATCCGGCTGTGCGAGGCCGCCGGTTTCGACGTCATCCTGATTGAAACCGTGGGCGTCGGCCAGTCGGAAACGCTGGTTGCCGATATGTCCGACCTGTTCATCCTGCTGCTGGCCCCGGCGGGCGGCGACGAATTGCAGGGCGTCAAGCGCGGCATCATGGAAATCGCCGACATCATTCTGGTGAACAAGGCGGATGGCGAATTGCTGTCCACCGCCCGGCGCACGGTGGCCGATTATTCCGGCGCGCTGCGGCTGATGCGCAAGCGCCCGAACGACCCCGAGGGCTTCCCCAAAGCCCTGCCGGTTTCGGCCTATGTCGGCGACGGTCTGGAAAAAGCCTGGGAGAACATGGAATATCTGGCCGAATGGCGGCGCGAGCAGGGGCATTTCGACGGGCGCCGTGCCGAACAGGCGCGCGGGGCCTTTCTGGCGGAGTTGCGCGCCGGGCTGCTGGCGCGGCTGGAGGCGCCGGAGGTTCAGCGCCGGATGCGCGCGGCGGGCGATGCCGTTTCGCGCGGCGAGGTTGCGCCGGAAACCGCAGCAGTGCAGATGCTGGACTGGCTTTCCACATATCCGGCGCAAGATCCGGCGTGACAGGCCCGCATATTGCCCTAAGCTGGCGATATGGATCAAAACGCGAACACCTATCAGCCCTCGCTGTTGGCCGAGCCGCCCTTGCAGATCTGGCCCGACAGCGCGCAGGATTTTCAGGCGGGCTTTGCCGCGCATTTTGGCCATCCGCCGATCGAACCGGGCGGGCAGGCTGAACTGGTCGCGGGCTTTTTGTCCGGCCCGCTTGGCGGCATGGTTGCGGTGACGGATCACGACAGGCTGCATCTGCTGGAATTCGCCGGGCGGCGGGCGCTTCGGACGGAAATGCGCCGTCTGTCCGCCATGGTGCGGGGCCGGATCGGCATTGGCCGGACCGCGGTGACCGACCTGCTGGAGCGCGCGTTATCGGATTATTTCACCGGGAAAAGCGCCGATTTCACCGTGCCGCTGGCGATGCATGGCACGCCCTTTCAGCGGCAGGTCTGGCAGGCGTTGCTGGATATCCCGGCCGGTCGGGTGTGCAGCTATGGTGATATCGCCAGCCGTATCGGGCGCCCGACGGCCACGCGCGCCGTGGCCCGCGCGAACGGGGCGAATCAGATCGCGGTGCTGATTCTCTGCCACCGCGTCATCGGCGCGGACGGGTCGCTGACGGGCTATGGCGGCGGGCTGTGGCGCAAGCAGGAACTGCTGCGGATCGAGGCGTGCTATGGCGGGTAAATTCCGGGCAGTTTCCGCAAGCCGTATCCGGCAAGGGCCGCGCAATATCCGGGATCCGCTGTGACGCGCGGGGGGACTGTCGATCCGGGCATCCATGCCGAGAAACGTCATGAAATCGCCATCCGCACCCGATATTCAGACCAGCGGGATGGGGGCCCTTGCTGGTCTGGGCGTGGCGCGGATATGGTGCCGCCCGTTCCCATGGTGCAGCGGGCAGGTCGTTTCACGGGCGAAACCGGCGTTGGATCGGTGTGACATACCCGAAAAGGCTTGACGCGCACGGCGGAAATCCGTATTTCCCCGCAGACGGAATTCCGGGCGCTGCCTCGCGGCGCCCTTTCATATTGCGGGCCGCCGCCCGTGCAGAATCGAAACGAAGGAACACGAACATGTCGCGCGTTTGCGAACTGACCGGCAAAGGCCCGATGACCGGGAACAATGTCAGCCACGCCAATAACAAGACCCGCCGCCGCTTTCTGCCGAACCTGAACGAGGTTTCGCTGGCGTCGGAAAAGCTGGGCCGTAGCTATTCACTGCGGATTTCGGCTGCGGCGCTGCGCTCGGTCGATCACCGTGGCGGTCTGGATGCCTATCTGGCCAAAGCCAAGGACGCCGAACTGTCGGACCGCGCGCTGAAAATCAAGCGCGAGCTGTCGAAAGCCTGATTCGCCGCAGCCGTTCCCGCGCCGCCTGCGGCGCGGAGATTGGTTGGCTGGTGACGTGATGGATGACCCCGCTGGTTCAGCGGGGTTTTGCCATATCTGCGGGCTGGTTGCGGGCCGGGGATTGGATATCGTGGCTTGGATATCAGGGGTTGGACCCCGCCTGCGCGATCCGGGCCAGCAGTTCGGCCGTTTTCGGGCCAAGATCGCTTTCGACGACCAGCCGCACGCCCTCGGGCGACAGATGGGTGTGATCCTTTTGCAGGAAACGCGGCCATTCGGATTCGGGGAATTGCCACAACGGGCCATAAAGGTCGGGCAGCAGCAGCACCTGATGGCGTTCGGCCAGACGCGCCCACATGGCGATGACATCTTCGCGCGCGGCCTGCATGGCGCGCTGCGGCGGGACGATGCCGACCAGCAGGACCGGGCGGTTGCCGCGTTTGGCGCGGATGATGATCGAATCGAGGTTCTTTTCGGTATCGCTCAGCGCCAGCCCGGCCAGAAAATCATTGCCGCCCAGTTCGACGATCACCGCATCCGCGCCGTGGCGCAGCGCCCAGTGGATGCGCACGCGCCCGCCGAATGTGGTGTCGCCGGACAGGCCCTGATTCACCATGACGGCGGGCAGGTCGCGCGTGTCGAGCCAGCCTTGCAGTTGCGCGACCAGCGCCTGTTCGGGGTCGAGGCCGTAGCCTTCGGTCAGGCTGTCGCCAAAGACGACGATGCGGGGCGCGGCGGGGGGGGGAACCGTCGCGCCCGCCATCGAGGCGAGCGCGACGGTGGCTGCGCCGGCCAGAAATGCACGGCGGGTTGTTGTGGCAGGGGTTTTCCGGGCGCGCAGCCGGTTTTGCGTCATCCTGCGGTCCTTAGGCGAAGGGCGTTGGTCACGACAAAGACCGAGGACAGGGCCATGGCCCCCGCGCCCAGCATCGGCGAGAGTTGCGGCCCGCCAAAGGGCACCAGCGCCCCCATGGCGACCGGGATCAGCGCGACGTTGTAGCCAAAGGCCCAGAACAGGTTCTGGCGGATGTTGCGCATCACCGCCCGGCTCAGCCGGATCGCGCGGGTCACGCCCGAAGGATCGCCGCCGACCAGCACGACCTCGGCCGATTCGATGGCGATATCGGTGCCGGTGCCGATGGCGATGCCGGTTTCGGCGGCGGCCAGCGCGAGGGCGTCGTTGATGCCGTCGCCGACAAAGACCGTGCCCGCCCCGAAGTCGCGGATTGCGGCCAGTTTGCCCTGCGGCAGCACGCCGCCCTGAATGTGGTCGATGCCGATCCGGCGCCCGACCGCATCCGCCGTGGCCTGCGTATCGCCTGAAATCATTGCGGTTTTCAGGCCCATCCGGTGCAGGTCGGCGACGGTTTGGATGGCCTCGGGGCGGATCGGGTCGGCAAGGGCGAAGGTGGCGACATGGCGCCCGTCAACCGCCAGATGCACCGGGGTTGCCCCGGTTGCAGCCAGTTCTGCGGCGCGTTGCAGCAGGTCGGGGTTGGCGGCGATGCCGGATTCAGTCAGCGCGGTCGGGTTGCCGATCAGCACCGCCCGGCCCTGCACCTGCGCGGTCAGCCCGCGCCCGGTCACGCTTTGCACATCCTGCGCGGGTGGGATTTCGACGCCTTCCGCCTTGGCGGCGGCGATGATCGGGGGGCAAGGGGGTGTTCCGATCGCGCCTCGGCCGCGGCGGTCAGGGCCAGCGCCGTGGCGCGGTCGATGCCTGCGGTTTCGATGGCGACCAGCGCGGGCGCGCCTCGGGTCAGGGTGCCGGTCTTGTCAAAGGCGACGATGCGGGCATCGGCCAGACGCTGCAGCGCCTCGCCCCGCCGGAACAGCACGCCAAGCTGCGCGCCGCGCCCGGTGCCGACCATGATCGACACCGGCACGGCCAGCCCCATCGCGCAGGGGCAGGCGATGATCAGCACGGAAATCGCCGCAACCAGCGCCTGGCTGAGCGCGGGAGCGGGCGCAAGGATCATCCACAGCACAAAGGTCAGCACGGCCAGCCCCATCACCGCAGGCACGAAGACCGAGGTGATGCGGTCCACCAGCGCCTGAACGGGCAGCTTGGCGGCCTGCGCATCCTCGACCATGCGGATGATGCGCGACAGCGCGGTATCGGCGCCGGTCGCGGTGACGCGGAAGGACAGGGCCGCCGTGCCGTTGACGGTGCCGCCGGTCACGGGGTCGCCGGGGGCCTTTTCGGCGGGCAGGGGTTCGCCGGTCAGCATGGATTCGTCGATGGCGCCGCGCCCTTCGGTGATGATGCCGTCAACCGCGACACGTTCGCCGGGGACAAGGCGGATGATGTCGCCGGGGCGCAGATCGGCGACGGGGATGGTTTCCACCCCGTCCGCGCGTTCGACCGTGGCGGTATCGAGGGCCAGTTCGACCAGCTTGCGGATGGCGGCCCCGGCCTCGCCCTTGGCGCGGGCCTCCAGCCAGCGGCCCAGCAGGATCAGGGTGACGATGACGGCCGCCGCCTCGAAATAGACATGGACGGCATCGGCGGGCAGCAGGCCGGGGGCGAATGTCGCGACGGTCGAATACAGAAACGCCGCCCCGCGCCAAGCGCGACAAGGCTGTTCATTTCCGGCGCGCCGCGCAGCAGGGCGGGGATGCCGAGGCTGAAAAACACCCGCCCCGGCCAGACCAGAACCGCGCCGGTCAGCAGGAATTGCAGGATCCACAGCGGCTGCTGGCCAAAGCGCATGTGCTGCCAGTGGTGGAATGCCGGGATCAGGTGGCCGCCCATTTCCATGATGAAGACGGGCAGGGTCAGCACCAGCGCGATCAGGAAATTGCGCCGGATCTGCGTCGCGGTGCCGCCGTGGTCATGGCCCGCATGATGGGCCTGTTCACGGCAGATCGCCGCAGGATAGCCCTTGGCCGTGACCAGATCGGCCAGAGCTTGCGGCGCGATGCCCGCCTGATGGTGGATCGTCGCGCTGGCCGTCGCCAGATTGACGATGGCGCTGTCGACGCCGGGCAGGGCGGTCAGCGCCTTTTCGACGCGACCGACGCAGGATGCGCAGGTCATGCCCTGCACCTCCAGCCGGGTTTCCAGCGGTTGGGCGGGATAGCCCGCCCGGGCCACCGCCTCGGCCGCGCGGGCCAGCGCGTCAGGGCCGTCGACCTGCAGCGTCGCGCGGCTGGTCGCGAGGTTGACAGAGGCGTTGCTGACGCCCTGAACCGCGTTCAGCGCCTTTTCGGCGCGACCGGCGCAGGATGCGCAGCTCATCCCGGTCAGGGTCAGGTCGACCTGCTGGCCGGAACGGCCGTCAAGGGGTTCAGTTTTGTGTTGCGAATGGTCCTTCATGGCCATGTCCTTGTCCGAGTTGCGTTTTCAGCGAGCCGGAAAAGACGGCCGGAGGGGCCTGTGGGCGGCATGGCTTGGCCCTTGGGGCCTGCGTCACGATCAGGATCTGGTCAAGGCGGGCCTGCGGTATGGGGCGGGCGGCATTGCTCAGCACCGGCTGACGCGCGCCCGAAACTCTGGCCCTGATATGACAACGGCAGCCGCGTCCGCCGCAGGCGCGGCACAGATGCGCAGGCAGGCCGCGCGCCATCCGCACCCGGCGACAGCAGGGGGGCTGCCGGTCGGTTCGGGCTTTCGCCGCGCAGGGCCGTGAAAGGGCGCAATGCGTCATCGGATTTAACCTTTTCAGCCTTAAAGCTAGTGTCCGGGCGGTCACGTTTCAACATGACGGGCGCAGCGTCACGGCGCTTTGAGTTGAATCACGCCAGACTTGGCGGTATCCGGCGGGAAAGACCACAAGAAAGAGCAGGACAGGACATGAACCGTCGACAGTTGCTTCTGATTGCCGCGCCCGTGCTGGCCGCGCCGAGCATGGTTCTTGCGCAACAGGGGCTGCCCGCCGCCCCGCAGGCAGCCGCCGCGCGCACGCGCGACCCCTATCAGCCGACCGAAGTCGCGATCCGCAGCGATTTTGAAACCGGCAGCATCGTGGTCGTCAGCAAGGACTATTTCCTTTACCACGTCACCGCGCCGGGCCGCGCGACGCGCTATGGCGTTGCCGTGGGCAAGGCCGAACTGGTCTGGCGTGGCCGCGCCACGGTGGGCCGCAAGCAGGAATGGCCCAGCTGGACGCCGACGCCCGCGATGATCAAGCGCAACCCCGCGCAATATGAACGCTATGCCGATGGCATGCCGGGCGGCCCGAACAACCCTCTGGGCGCGCGGGCGCTGTATCTGTATGATGCGAACGGCAATGACACCTCGATCCGCATCCACGGCACGACCGAGCCGGGTTCCATCGGGCGCTCGGTGTCGAACGGCTGTATCCGCATGCGCAACGAGGCCGTGATGGATCTGTTCGAGCGGGTCCCGCTTGGCACGCCGGTCTACGTTTACTGAGACCTGACGCATTCAACCGGCGGCTTTGCGTGATGCGGGGCCGCCGGTTTTCATTGGACGGTTACCCGCGCAGGAACCGGCGCAGGACCTGTTCCAGCTTGGCCGCGCCAAGCGGCGCCATGGCCTTGGTATGTTCATGGCTGATCGCTTCATCCGACAGCCCCGCGCCCATATTGGTGATGACCGAAATCGCGGCGCAGCGCAGGCCCAGAAAGCGCGACAGGATGATTTCGGGCACCGTGGACATGCCGACCGCATCGGCGCCCAGCACCTTTGCCGCGCGGATTTCGGCGGGGGTTTCAAGCGACGGGCCGGAAAACCAGAAATAGACGCCCTGCGCCAAATCGACCGCCTCGGCCCGCGCCGCGTCCAGCAGGCGCTGGCGCAGGCCCGCATCATGGGCGTCGGTCATGGGGACGAAACGGGCCTCGGACGGTTCGCCGATCAGGGGGTTCAGCCCGCCCATCGCGATATGGTCGCTGAGCAGCATCAGCGAGCCGGGCGGCAGATCGGCGCGCAGGGACCCCGCCGCATTGGTCAGGATTAACTGTCGGCAACCAAGCGCGGCCAGAACCTCCAGCGGCAGGCGCATGGCATCGGCGCGGCCCGATTCATAGTAATGCGCCCGGCCGCCAAAGACGGCGACGCGGCGGCCCTCCAACTCTCCGATCACCAGTTGCGGCACATGGCCGGACACGCCCGCATGGGGAAAGCCCGGCAGGTCGGAATAGGGGATCGCCGTGCCCTGCACCTGCGACGACAGATGGCCCAGACCGGACCCCAGAATCAGCCCGTATTCGGGCGGTTGCCCGCCTGCGCGGTCGCGGATCAGGCGGGCAAGCTCATCGCTCTTTGACATAGGGTTCGCCTCCGGCGCGGGGGGGGATCGCGCGGCCGACAAAGCCCGCAAGAATGATCACCGTCAGGATATAGGGCAGGGCGTTCATGAACATCGACGGCACCGTGATCGGGCCGATGTCGATATTCGGGAAGCGGTTGGCAATCGCCTCCATCAGCCCGAAGAGGAAGGTCGCGAACAGCGCATGCGCGGGGCGCCACTTGGCAAAGATCAGCGCGGCCAGCGCGATATAGCCGCGCCCGGCGGTCATGTCGCGCACGAAACCCGCCGCCAGCGCGGTGGACAGATAGGCCCCCGCCAGCCCGCACAGGATGCCGCAGATGATCACCGCCTGATAGCGCAGCCGCGTCACCGACACCCCTGCCGTATCGACCGAGGCGGGGTTTTCCCCCACCGCCCGCAGCCGCAGGCCAAAGCGCGTGCGAAACAGCACCCACCATGTCAGCGGCACGCAGGCCAGCGCCAGATAGACAAGCACGGTATGGCCGGAAATCAGTTCCGCATAGATCGGCCCCAGCACGGGCACATCGCGCAGGGTTTCGGCAAAGGGCAGGGTGACCGGGCCGAACCGCGCCTCTCCGCCCAGTGACGGGGTGCGGCCGCCCAACTGGAACAGGCGCTGGCCCAGCAGGACTGTCAGCCCGGCGGCCAGAAAGTTCACGGCCACCCCGGAAATCAACTGGTTGCCGCGAAAGGTGATCGAGGCCAGCCCATGCAGCAATGCCAGCGCAACGGATGCGCCGATCCCCGCCACCAGCCCCAGCCAGACATTGCCGGTGACGGCGGCAACGGCGGCGGCGGCGAAGCCCGCCATCAGCATCTTGCCCTCCAGCCCGATGTCGAAAATCCCCGCGCGTTCAGAATAAAGCCCGGCAAGGCAGGCGAACAGCAAGGGCGTCATCAGCCGCAGGGCGCCGTCCAGAACCTGCAGGACGATCGCGAAATCCATCACCTGGCCCCCCGCCTGCGCCGCGCCAGAAACAGCCGCTCCAGCGGCATGCGGACCATGTTGTCCAGCGCGCCGGTGAACAGGATGACCAGCGCCTGAATGACGGTGATCAATTCGCGCGGGATGGATGTCCACAGCGCCAGTTCGCCCCCGCCCTGATACAGGAACCCGAACAAAAGCGCGGCCAGCAAGACGCCCGCCGGGTGGTTGCGCCCCATCAGCGCGACCGCGATGCCGATAAAGCCCGCGCCCTCGACCGAATTCATCAGCAGCCGTTCCGCCTCGCCCATGACGTTGTTGATCGCCATCAGCCCGGCCAGCGCGCCGGAAATCATCATGGCGGTGATGATGATGCGGGTGGGCGAAATCCCCGCATACAGCGCCGCCGGTTCGGATTTGCCAAAGGCGCGGATTTCATAGCCAAGGCGGGTGTGCCAGATCAGCATCCAGACCAGAAGGCAGGCGATCAGGGCCACGATCAGCGTCACATTCGCGGGGGTGTGCTGGCCCCAGCTGACCCCGAAACCCGCCATGATGTCGCTGATCGAGGGCAGATGCGTTTCGGCGGGAAAGCGCGGCGTGGACGGGTCCATGCTGCCCACCGGGCGCAGGACATTGACCAGCAGATAGTTCAGCAGCGCGGCGGCGATGAAGTTGAACATGATCGTCGTGATGACGATATGGCTGCCGCGTCTGGCCTGCAAAACCGCCGGGATCAGCGCCCAGAGCGCGCCGAACAGCGCCGCCCCGATCATCGCGGCGGGCAGCGCCAGCCACCAGCCGGGCCAGGGCAGCGACAGGCAGACCAGCGCCACGCCAAGCCCGCCAAGCGACGCCTGCCCTTCGCCGCCGATATTGAACAGCCCGGCGTGATAGGCGACGGCGACGGCCAGCCCGGTAAAGATGAAATTCGTGGTGTAATACAGCGTGAAACCCCAGCCATAGCTGGAGCCGAGCGCGCCGGTCACCATGACCTTCAGTGCCTCCCACGGGTTTTCACCGATGGCGAGGATGACCAGCCCGGAAATCGCAAAGGCCAGCAGCAGCGAAATTAGCGGCGTCAGGATCAGATCGGCCCATTTCGGCATTGTTTCCATCAGCCCTGTCCATTGCCCATGCGCAAACGCTGCGCCTCATTCCGGTGCCGTTCCTCGCCCTGCGAGACCATCTGCGCGACGGGCACGCATCCTGACAGGATGGCCGCGCTGGTCAGGGTCCCGATGATCCGGAAGGAATGCGTCACGCGCCCGTCCCTTTTGTCATTGGCGCCCCGCCCGGCGAAACCCCTGCCATCAGGCAGCCCAGATCAGAGGCGCTGGTGTCGGGCGGGTGGTCCTGTCCCATGATGCGCCCGTCGAACATCACCGCGATCCGGTCGGACAGCGCGCGGATTTCGTCCAGCTCGACCGAGATCAGCAGGATCGCCTTGCCCTGATCGCGCAGCGCGACGATCTGCCGGTGGATGAATTCGATCGCGCCGATATCGACGCCGCGCGTCGGCTGGCCGATCAGCAGCAGGTCGGGGTTGCGTTCGATTTCGCGCGCCACGACGATTTTCTGCTGGTTCCCCCCGGAAAAGTTCCGCGCCGCCAGTTCGGGGTTCGGCGGGCGGACGTCGAAACGCGCCATCCTGGATTCCGTATCGGCGCGGATCGCGGCATTGTCCATCAGCGGCCCCTTTTGCCATTCGGGCGCGTCGTGATAGCCGAAAACCGCGTTTTCCCAGGCTGCGAAATCCATGATCAGACCTTCGGTCTGCCGGTCCTCGGGGACATGGCCGATGCCCAGCTTGCGGCGCGTGCGGCCATTCGCGCCATAGCCATGCAGGGGGATCGCCTTGCCGTTGATCGCGATCTCGCCCATCAGGGTGGCGCCGGGTTCGCCAAACCCGCCAATGATTTCAAGAAGCTGCGTCTGGCCATTGCCGCTGACCCCGGCGATGCCGACGATTTCGCCGCGCCGGACCGTCAGGTCGATGTCGCGCAGCCTTTCGACGCCGTCGCGGTCGATCATGCGCAATCGGGTGATGTCCAGCACCGGGGCGCCGGGTTGGGCAGGGGCCTTTTCGACGTTCAGCAAGACCTTGCGACCGACCATCATCTCGGCCAGCTGTTCGGGGCTGGTGTCGGCGGTGCGCACCGTTCCCACGATCTCGCCGCGCCGGATGACCGAGACGTTATCGGTCGAATCCACGATCTCGCGCAGCTTGTGGGTGATCAGGATGATGGTCTTGCCCTGGTCGCGCAACCCGCGAAGGATGCGGAACAGATGGTCGGCTTCGGCTGGGGTCAGCACCCCGGTCGGCTCGTCCAGGATCAGGATATTCGCGTTGCGATACAGCGCCTTGAGGATTTCGACCCGCTGCTGATGGCCGACGGAAAGCTCTTCGATCAGGGCGTCGGGATCGACGTCCAGCCCGTATTCATCGGCCAGCCGCCGCAACTCCTTGCGGGCGCGCGACAGCGAGGGGCGCAGCAGCCCGCCGTCTTCGGCCCCGAGGATCACGTTTTCCAGCACGGTGAAATTCCGCACCAGCTTGAAATGCTGGAACACCATGCCGATGCCCGCGCGGATCGCGGTCTGGCTGTCGGAAATCGCGATGGGCGTGCCGTCGATCAGGATTTCACCCGCATCGGGGCGGTAAAAGCCATAAAGGATCGACATCAGCGTCGATTTCCCGGCCCCGTTTTCGCCGATGATGCCATGGATCGTCCCGCGCGGGACCGCCATCGAGATATCGCGATCTGCCTGAACGGGGCCGAAAGCCTTTGAAATTCCACGCAACTCGATGGCTGGGGGCGTCTGCGGCACCCCGGCACCCCCTGCCGCCCCGGTTGGCATTACTGAACCGGGCAGGTGTTGTCGGTCATGTAATCGTGAACCTCGATCTCTCCGGCAGAGATGCCCGCATTCGCGGCGTCGATTGCGGCCTTCATGTCTGCGGTGATCAGGGCTTCGTTGTTTTCATCCATCGAAACGCTGACGCCGCCTGCGGCCAGATCCATGACGCGCGTGCCCGCGTCGATGTCGACGCCGCCGGTAAAGGCTTCGTAAACGGCATTGTCCACGCCCTTTTCCATCGAGGTCAGGACCTTGCCCGGATGCAGCGCGTTCTGGTTGCCTGTCCACGCCGATGGACAGGATGCCTTCGTCGGCCGCGGCCTGCAGCACGCCGATGCCGGTGCCGCCCGCCGCCGCATAGATCACATCCGCGCCCGAGGATTTCTGCGCCCGCGTCAACTCCCCCCCCTTGACCGGGTCGTTCCATGCGGCGGGGGTGGTGCCGGTGTAGTTCACGATCACCCGGGCATCGGGGCGGGTTGCCTTGACGCCCTGGACATAGCCGCATTCGAATTTGTGGATCAGCGGGATATCCATGCCGCCGATAAAGCCGACGGTCCCGGTCTGCGACGCCATCGCGGCCATCACGCCCGCGACATAGCTGCCCTGTTCTTCGGTGAAAACAACGGATTGGACGTTCGGCGCCTCGACCACGGTGTCGATGATGACGAATTTCGTTTCGGGATAATCGCCTGCCAGCTTGGTCAGCACCTCGCCAAAGGCGAAGCCGGTCATCACGATCGGATTGGCGCCGGTTTCGGCCAGCCTGCGCAGCGCCTGTTCGCGCTGCGCCTCGGACTGCATTTCCAGTTCCTTGTAGCTGCCGCCGGTTTCGGCCTTCCAGCGTTCGGCCCCGCGATAGGCCGCCTCGTTGAATGATTTGTCGAATTTTCCCCCGAGGTCAAAGATCAGTGCCGGATCGGCAAATGCCATCATGGGCGCGGCGATCAGCGCGGCGGTGCCGGCCAGCATGGATTTCGTCAGGGACATTGCAAGCCTCATTCATCTGCGCGGATCATTCCGCAAATCTCTCCTCTGGAATTTGGGCGCACAGGTTGCGGGGCGTCAACCGATTTCGTGGGACGCGGTAAAGCGATGGTGCAGGATCAGCGCATCGACCCCCGGCGCGTAATAGTTCCGGCGCAGGCCCGCCCGCTGCCAGCCCTGCGAAAGATACAGCGCCAGCGCGGCGGGATTGTCGGATGCGACCTCCAGAAACCCCTCAGCCGCGCCCATTGCTGCGGCTTTTGCCTGAAATTCATGCAAAAGCTGGCGGCCGCGACCTTGGCGCCGGGCCTCGGGGGCGACGGCAAGGGTCAGCAGTTCCGCCTCGTCCGCGATGACCCGTCCGATCAGGAACCCCGCCGGGCGGGTCAGCAGAAAGCTGCCGCGCCTGTCCGTCAGCGCGGCGATTTCGCCCGCCGACCATGCGCGGGGATGGGCGGGAAAGCACCGGGCATGGATCTGCGCCAGATCCTTCGGCGCGGGGGCCCTTGGTGATGGGGTAGGGGTCACGGCAGCATGACCGGGCCACGGTCGCGCGCCGGCGCGGCATCGGCCGGGCGCAGATAGATCGGCGCGGGGCGGGGCTGGGGCGTGTCGCGGCGTGCGAGCGCCAGCCGCGCGATGCCTTCGGCAATCGGCATGACGGGGGTCGAGATGATCGGGCCGGGGGGCAGTTCCCTGCGCAGGCACATGGCCGGAAGGGGGGGGGCCGGAAGGGTGGGGGCGTCGCCGAAATCCTGCCAGATCACCTCATCCCCGCGGGCGGGGATCACGATGCGGCAGGGGCGGGGCAGGCCAAGCGCCAGCGCCTCGGTCGCGCCGATGCCGATGGCGGGAATGCCAAGCGACAGCGACAGGCCGCGTGCGGCGGCGACGGCGATGCGGATGCCGGTGAAATTGCCGGGGCCGGTGCCCGTGCCGATCACCGACAGGTCGGACCAGGTGCAGCCTCGTCGGCCAGCACCCGTTCCAGCATCGGAAACAGATGTTCGGCCTGACCCCGCGCCATATCGACATGGGCCGAGGCCAGCAGGCGGTCGCCGGATATCAAGCAGGCCGCGCAATGCGCGGCCGATGTGTCGAATCCGCGGACAGGTCAGGCAACCGGGCGAACCTCGGTCACTTCGGGGATATAATGGCGCAGCAGGTTTTCGATGCCCATCTTCAGCGTCAGCGTGGACGAGGGGCAGCCCGCGCAGGCGCCCTGCATGTGCAGATAGACGATGCCGCGATCAAAGCCGTGAAAGGTGATGTCGCCGCCATCCTGCGCCACGGCGGGACGGACGCGGGTGTCCAGCAGTTCCTTGATCTGGTCGACGATTTCAGGATCCGGCCCGTCATGGCTGACATGGCCGGTATGACCGCCGGCGGTATCGGCGCCGCCCTGCATGACCGGGGCGCCCGACTGGAAATGTTCCATGATCGCGCCCAGGATCGAGGGCTTGAGATGATCCCATGCCACCTCGTCCGATTTCGTCACGGTGACGAAATCCGACCCCAGAAAGACGCCGGTCACGCCCGGAACGTCAAAGATGCGGCGGGCAAGCGGGCTGGGCGCCGATGCCTCGGCCGAGGGGAAATCGGCGGTGCCCTGACCCAGGACGGTTTCGCCGGGCAGGAATTTCAGCGTCGCCGGGTTCGGCGTGGTTTCGGTCTGAATGAACATCGGGTGCTCCTTTGGCGCAGATATGGGGATCGGGGGTGCCGCAAGTCAAGTCAGGTCCGGATCAAAAGCGGGCCGCGTCAGGGGATCGCGTCGCGAGGCGGGTCAGCCGCGTGTCACCTGTTCCAGCCTTTCGCGCGACAGATCGCCCGGAACGATGGTCACCGGGCAGGTCATGTTGGGCATTTCGCGCAAGAGCCGCGTCACCAGCGGGCCCGGCCCCGAACTGTCCGAGGCCGCCGCCAGCACCACGACGCCGATATCGGGATCGGCAGCGACCTGCGCCAGCAATTCGGTGCCGGGGTCGCCTTCGCGGATAATCAGTTCGGGTTCGACGCCGGGGCGGTCGCGCATCCATTTCGCGAAAACCTCGAAATGGGCCTCGATCCGGTCCTGCGCCTCGGCGCGCATGACATCGGCGACGCCCATGCCATGCTGGATCTCTCCTGCGGGAATCACCGCCAGCACCTGCACCCCGCCATTGGTCCGCGCGGCCCGCAGCGCGGCAAAGCGGATGGCGTTGATACATTCCCGCGTGTCGTCCAGCACGACCAGAAGTTTACGCATTGTTCACCTTTTGCAGAGCCGTGCTGCGCAAAGACTGGCCGAAAGGCAACGGTCCCGCAAGCGACGGCGCCGATTTTAATTGATGCGGTTTGCAATTCAACCAAGCTATGTTACGGCAAAAAAGTCAGTAGGTCAGACCAAAGAATATCGAGCTATATCGTGACCATTCACCACGACTGGGACAGGACAGACGGCCATAAACTCGTGTCGGCCGGACCGCTCGGGCTGGCGTGGCTGTTACGGGGGCGGTCATCCTCCAATGGCATGACGGTCCGCAAAAGGGCCTCTGACATCACCTTTGCCCTGCTTTTGCTGATTCCCCTGTCCGTCGTCATGCTGATCGTCGCCGCGGTTCTGCTGCTGACGCAGGGGCGCCCGCTGTTCTATGTCGCGCCACGGATGCGGGCGCCGGGACAGCCGTTCAACCTGCTGAAATTCCGCACCATGCTGCGCGATGAGGGCGATTCCGGCGCGACCGGGGCGCACAAGAACTGGCAGATCACCCGTGTCGGCCGCGTGTTGCGCCGCACCCGCATCGATGAACTGCCGCAGCTGTTCAACATCCTGCGCGGCGACATGAGCTTTGTCGGCCCCCGCCCGCCGTTGCGCGAATATGTCGAACGCTTCCCCAAGCAATATTCCGCGGTTCTGGTCAATCGGCCGGGCGTCACCGGCCTTGCCACGATGATCTATCACGCGCATGAAGACCGGATCATGGCATCGTGCCAGACCGCCGAGGCGACCGAGGCCGCCTATTACCGCCGCTGCCTGCCGACCAAGCTGCGGCTGGATCTGATCTATCAGCGCCGCAACAACCTGCGCGTCGATCTGTGGATCATCATGAATACGGTGATGACGGTGATCCTGCCGAACTGGCAGGGCCGTCGCCCCTGCCGCCGCCGCAACGGGGAACGCGGCGAAGGCTGATCGCCCGCGCATCTGCCCTGTAACATCCTGAAGCCGCCGCCTCTTGGTTGCTAGTCGCGCCAGACCTGTGCCCCGTCCCCGAACGGGTCCGCCGGATAGCCGACGCCCGTCAGATACAGCCCCTGCGACGGGCAGACCGGCCCGCAGGCCGCGCGGTCACATGCCGCCAGCGCCGTCGCCACGCGATCGGGCTGCCATGCCCCCGCGCCGACCCGTTCCAATGTGCCGACGATCGAGCGCACCTGATTGTGCAGAAAGGACCGCGCCCGCAGGTAAAAGCGGTATTCGCGGCCCGTCTCCAGCGGGATTTCGCGGATCGTGATGTCATCCAGCGACTTTACCGGGCTGGCCGCCTGACACATGGTCGAACGAAAGGTGGTGAAGTCATGCCGCCCGATCAGATGCGCCGCGCCTGCGCGCATGGCCTCGCTGTCCAGCGGCTGCTGGACCTGCCAGACCCGGCCGCGCTCATGCACGACAGGCGCGCGGCGGGCGATCAGGCGAAAGGCATAGCGCCGCTCGATGGCGGAAAAACGGGCGTGGAAATCGTCCGGCACGGCGGCGGCGGCGGTGATCGCGATGGGGGCGGGCTTCAGGTGCCAGTTCAGGGCCTGCGCCAGCTTGAACGGGTCCCATGCGCGGACCAGATCGGCATGGGCGACCTGACCCGTCGCGTGGACGCCCGCATCGGTGCGCCCGGCGGCGGCGATCCGCGCACCTGCCGCAAAGCCGGGATCCAGCCGGGCAAGCGCCCGTTCCAGCGCGCCCTGAACGCTTGGGTGTTCGGCCTGCGCCTGCCAGCCGGCAAAGGGCACGCCGTCATATTCGACCTGCAAGGCGTAGCGTGGCATGGCGTTCAGTCGCGCCTGTCGCGGGTCTTGCTGCCTTCGGGCAGGATCAGGTTTTCCGGCACGGGCCGGTTCAGGTAGGTCATCGTGTCGTCGGTGCGGATGCCTTCGCGGGCCAGACGTTCGGACAGCACCTGCATTTCGATATCCAGATTGGTGCGGCTGCCCTCGATCAGCTGACGGGTGCGGGCGGCGAAATTGGTTTCCAGATCGGCCAGCAGCGCCTCGTAATCGGCGCGGGCGCGTTCGTCACGGGTCTGGGCATAGAGATCGGCGAATTTCACCGTCGCGTCCCGCGCGCCCATCAGATAGACGCCCAGATAGCGGCGCGCGGCAGCCAGATCGCCGGGGTCCTCCTCGACCCGGGCGAACAGTTCGCGGGCGGTGGCAGAGAACAGGTGGACGCGGGCCTCCAGCCGACGGTCGCCGGTGCGCAGAATGGCGTCGCGCATGGCGCGCAGGTAATCCTCGCCCTCGGCGACGATGCGGGCGACGCGATCCTGTTGAAAGCTGTCGATGCCTTCCATCCCCTTGTCGCGCATGGGGTCGGTGCCAAAGGTCAGCCATTGCAGGATCGAGCCGACGACGCCGATGATTCCCGCGCCCGCCATCGCCGCCGTGCCGGGTTCATAGGACCCGACGGCCAGCCCCAGCCCGGTCAGCACGCCCCCGAACAGCTTGCGCGGAAAGGCCGGGCGGCGGGCGACGCGGCGGGCGTTATAGGCGGCTTCGGCGCGCAGGCCCTCGCGCGTCATCCACATGCCGGATGCCAGAATGCCAAAGCCCGCAAGGCTGGTCGCCATGATCAGCGGGTCCTGAAAAAACGCCGAAACCAGCAGCGGCGTCGCGGCGATGGTGACCCATCGCGTCCGCGATTCCTGCGGGTGGCGGATGTCGCCCGGAATGGCGCGGGCGGGCAGGTCGCTGCCGCGCGGCTGGTCGCGCTGCGTGTCGGGCGAATAGCGTCCGGTATAGCGTTTGGCCATGTGCTTGCCCCCCTTATGCCGCGCCCAGCAGCGACGCATAAAGCGTCAGGCCGATCAAAAGATAAAAGGACAGGCGCGACTTTGCTTTTGGGGACATGGGGTTCCTTTCCGCCACTGTTCGGCAAGCACAACCCATGTAGGGCAGAACCCGGCGTTCAGGAATAGCCGGGCGTGCGAAAAGCGGGCGCGCAGGGCCGGGATCAACGAAATCTCAATCTTTTGGTGCTGTGATCGGGCAAGGGCGCTGCAAGGGAAAGGGGCATATGGCCGGGTGAAAGGCTTCGGTGTGGCACATATGCTGCGCAGGGGGCGCGAAGGGGGCTGTGCATCCCTGCCGGTTCGCGACCGGGTTCGTCGACGCGATCAAGGCAGGAATATCGCGCTGGCCGATCAGAATCGGAGCAAGGAAAACGGTCATACAGGAGGGTTTGGAGCGGGTGATGGGAATCGAACCCACGTATTCAGCTTGGAAGGCTGCTGCTCTACCATTGAGCTACACCCGCGCCCTGACAGGTCTATACGGCGGGGCGGGGCATGGTGCAAGCATGAGCTTTGCTTGACGCCAGAACCGGGGCGCGGCAAGCAGATCGCATGATCGATATCCGCCCGGTGGCCAATACAATCGGAAAACTGGTCGTCACCCTGGGGGTGGCGATGAGCTTGCCGATGCTGGTCGATCTGTGGCGGGGCGACCGGAACTGGACCGCCTTTCTGGAATCGGGTGCGCTTTGCGCCATTCTGGGCAGCATTCTGGTGCTGGCGACGCGGACGGCCGACCAGTCGCTGAAGATCCAGCAGGCGTTCCTGCTGACCACGGGCCTGTGGCTGGTGCTGCCGCTGGTGGGCGCGCTGCCCTTTATGCTGGGTGCCCCCTATGCGGGCTTTTCGGATGCCTATTTCGAAGCGATGTCGGGCATGACCACGACCGGCACGACCGCCTTTCCCAAGCTGGACGGCCTGCCGCAGGGCACGCATCTGTGGCGGGCGATCCTGCAATGGACGGGCGGGTTGGGGATCATCGTGGTCGCGATGATCTTCCTGCCGGTGATGAAGGTCGGGGGCATGCAGTTCTTTCGCTCTGAAGGCTTTGACACGCTTGGGAAAATCCTGCCCCGCGCCTTTGATATCGCGACCGAGACCACGCTGGTTTACGTCTTTATCACCTGCCTGTGCTTCATCACCTTCATCCTGCTGGGGATGAGCGGGTTCGACGCGCTGTTTCACGCGCTGACCGCCTGTTCGACGGGCGGTTTTTCGAATTATGACGCGGGTTTCGCGACATGGCCCGGCGCGCCGCAGATCGCGGCGGCCTTTTTCATGATCGTGGCGGCGCTGCCGTTCATTCGCATGGTGCAGCTGTTTCGCGGCAACGGCGCCCCGATCTGGCGCGATGTGCAGGTCCGCGCCTATCTGCGCTGGCTGTTCTACATCGTGTCGCTGATCGTGATCTATCGTCTGGTCATTCAGGCCCCCGGCACCGGCGCCAACCCGTTCCAGATCATAGGCGACACGGTTTTCAACGTGGTTTCAACCGCGTCCGGCACGGGTTTCGCCGCCGGAGACGTGACGATCTGGGGACATTTCCCCTTTGCCCTGCTGATCATCATCGGGCTGGTCGGGGGCTGCACGGGATCGACCGCCTGTGCAATCAAGGTGTTCCGCTTTCTGGTGCTGTTCCGGGCCATTCGCGCGCAGGCGCGCAGGATGCATTCGCCGCACCGCGTCTTTCCCCTGACGCTCGAAGGGCGTCCGCTGGACCGCGACGTGGTCAGTTCGGTCATGGCGTTTTTCACGCTGTTCATCCTGACCTTTGGCCTGCTGATCGTCGGGCTGTCGCTGACCGGGCTGCACCCGCGCACCGCCCTGACCGGGGCATGGACGGCGATTGCCAATGTCGGCCCGGTCTGGGGCCCCGAGGTCAGCCGAAACGGGGCGGTCGATCAGTTTCCGACCGCCGCGAAATGGCTGATGATCATCGGGATGTTTCTTGGCCGGTTGGAGCTTCTGTCGGTGCTTGTCCTGCTTCTGCCGCGCTTCTGGCGTCAGTAGCGGGCACCAGCAGGGCGGTGTTTTCCGCAGGCGCAAAGCGCGTCAGCCCGTCCGAGATTTCGGCCAGGATCCGGGGCTGGTTTTCTGCATCGGCGACCGGCCAGATCAGCACGAATCCCTGCACCGTATCGTCGACGACGCGGGTTTCGGCATAGCCGATATGGGTGTCGTTGCGGCCTTTCAGGATCGCCTGCCCGCGCGTGATGCTGCGCTCGGGCGAGGGCACCCAGCCAAGCGCGGTGACCAGCCCGGTCAGGTCCAGCATTTCCTGTTGCCCGCCCGGCTGGCTGATCAGGATCAGCGCGGCGCCGGAATTGTCCTTTGGGCCATAGATCGACAGCGCGCGTTCGGTGCGGTCGAATTGCAGCGCCTGCATCGGCGCGGGCAGCGACAGGCCGGTATAGTCGTCGCGCAGGTCGACCAGCCCGACCTCGGACCGCCAGGCCTCGCGGCGGCGGATCAGTTCGTGCATCGCGGTATCGGCATCGGGCGAGGCGCGCAGGGCCACGACCTCGCTGGCGATGGCGGCGCGGGTCATCGGGCCGTCCTTGCCGTCGATCGCGCCGTCATAATGCCCGGCCCAACGCAGGGCGCGCTGGATATCTTCCAGCGCCGGGGCGGTCTGGCCTTCGGCGGCAGGGGTGTCGGCAGGCGGGGCCGCGCCTTCGACGGCGACCTGCCCCATATCGGCGCCCGGCGCGACAAAGGCATCGCGCGGCACGGCATTGGCGGCGCGGAAAGCGGCCAGCCAGCGGGTCGCCAGATCCTGCTCCATCGGGCCGACGGCAACGGCATAGCGGCCGTTTTCCAACTGCCACAGGCTGGCATCGGGCAGGGTTTCGCGCCGCGCGTTCAGCAGTTCCTGCGCGCGGGCCAGATCGCTATCCGATTCGATGCGGATGAAAAAGCCGGTGGGAACGGGGGCGGGTTCCGGTTCGGCGACGGTTTCGCCGACTGCGTCGGGGACGACCTCGGGGGCCGCTTCGGTTGTGTCAGGTTCTGTGGTGCCGGATTCGGTGGTGCCAGATTCAGTGGTGCCGGTCTCGGTCGCCGCGTCACCCGGTTGCGCCCCGCCCGCCAGCGCATCGGCATCGAACAGCGAGGGCGAGCCGCCCTCTGCCGCCTCTGCCACGGGCGCGGCAGCGACGGGTGTCATCTGCTGGTTGCCCGCCGGGGCGATAAAGCTGTCATCCGGGATCCTGCGCTGCGATTTCAGGTCGTCCAGCAGGGGCGCGGCGTCTTCGCGGGGCAGGGGGCCAAGCGCGATGGCGACCCAATCGCCGTTCAGCGGAAAGGTCACGACATTCGGGAATTGCGCCCCCCAGTTCGCGGCGGTTTCCTGCGCGGCTTCGGCACCGCGTTTCGCCTCGATCCGGATGACGACATCCTCGGCCGCGGCCGCAGTTGCCAATACGACGGGCAGGGCTGCCCCGATGATCCTTGCAAAGCTGCGCATCCACTCGTCCCTCTGATTGACCCTGCGCCGCCCTCTGCCTAGAAGGCGACAGAAATTCCTGCCAGTTATGCCAAAGGATGCGACGATGACCAGCCCCGACCGGCCCAAGAGCTTTCAGGAAATCATCCTGCGGCTGCAGAATTACTGGGCGGCTCAGGGATGCGCGGTCCTGCAACCCTATGATATGGAGGTCGGCGCGGGCACGTTCCACCCGGCGACGACGCTGCGCAGCCTTGGCACCAAGCCCTGGGCGGCGGCCTATGTCCAGCCCTCGCGCCGCCCGACGGATGGGCGTTACGGTGAAAACCCCAACCGGCTACAGCATTACTATCAATATCAGGTGATCATCAAACCATCGCCCGCGAACCTTCAGGATCTGTATCTGGGCAGCCTGAAGGCCATCGGTCTGGACCCGATGATCCACGATGTCCGTTTCGTCGAAGATGACTGGGAAAGCCCGACCCTTGGCGCTTGGGGTCTGGGCTGGGAGGTCTGGTGCGACGGGATGGAGGTCAGCCAGTTCACCTATTTCCAGCAGGTCGGCGGGCATGACTGCCGACCCGTCTCGGGCGAGCTGACCTATGGGCTGGAGCGCCTGGCCATGTATGTGCTGGGGATCGAGCATGTCATGGACATGCCCTTCAACGATCCCGCCAGCCCGATTCCGCTGACCTATGGCGATGTCTTTCTGCAAACCGAACGCGAATACAGCCGCTGGAATTTCGATCAGGCCGATACGGATATGCTGTTCCAGCATTTCAAGGATGCCGAGGCCGAATGCGACCGCATCCTGTCGGCCGATGACACCGACGCGGCGGGCCGCAATATCCCGATGGCGCACCCGGCCTATGATCAGGCGATCAAGGCCAGCCATCTGTTCAACCTGCTGGACGCGCGCGGCGTGATCTCGGTCACCGAACGTCAGGCCTATATCGGTCGGGTGCGGGCGCTGGCCAAACGCTGCGCCGACCTGTTCGTGACCACCCCCGCAGCCACGGGCGAGCAGATCCGATGACCGGAAAACTGATCGCGATCTTTTTCGCCGCCATCGTCCTCGTTGCAGGCGGCGGCATGTATTACCTGCAGGTTTACCATTACTACCGCACCGTCGATCAGGCCCCGGCGACGCTGGCCGTTCAGGGCGCGGATGGCGCGGTGATCGACCTGCCGGTCGCCGATTATCAGGGCATCTATTCGGTCAGTTCGCCGCTGGCGAACCGCGCCTGTTTCACGACCGACCCGGCGCTGGCCGCGACTGCCGCGCCCTATCCCGCGCCGACGCCGCTGATCCCGCCGCGCTGGTTCGACTGTTTCGACGTGGCTGCCCTGACCGATGACATCGCCGCTGGCCGCGCCACCGCCTGGCTGGTGCAGAAAAACATCGCCCCCAAAATCGACGCCGTTCTGGCCGTCTATCCCGACGGCCGCGCCTATGAATGGCGCCAGACCAACGAAGACGCCGAAGAGAAAAGGACCATCGACTGATGCCCGACCTGCTGATCGAACTCTTTTCGGAAGAAATCCCGGCCCGCATGCAATCCCGCGCGCGCGAGGATCTGCGCAAGCTGGTCACGGATGGTCTGGTTGCGGCCGGCCTGACCTATCGCAGCGCAGGCGCATTCAGCACCCCGCGCCGCCTGACCCTGACCGTCGAGGGCCTCTCCGCCGAAAGCCCGACCACCCGCGAGGAACGCAAGGGCCCCCGCACCGACGCGCCCGAGGCCGCCTTGCAGGGTTTCCTGCGCGGTGCGGGCCTGACCCGCGATGATCTGGTCGCGCGCGACGATAAAAAGGGCCAGGTCTGGTTCGCGACCATCGTCAAACCCGGCCGCCCCGCCGCCGAGATCGTGGCCGAGGTGCTGGACAGCACCATCCGCAACTTTCCCTGGCCGAAATCCATGCGTTGGGGCGCGGGTTCCCTGCGTTGGGTCCGCCCCCTCCATTCCATTATCTGCATCCTGACGGATGAGGCCGGCGCCCGGATCGTGCCCCTTGATATCGAAGGCATCCGGACCGGCGACACCACCCGCGGCCACCGCTTCATGGCCCCCGACGCCTTTGCCGTGACCGGCTTTGACGATTACGCCGCCAGGCTGCGCCGCGCCCGCGTCATGCTGGACAGCGCGGAACGCGAGGCCGCCATCCGGCAAGAGGCCGCCAATCTCGCCTTTGCCCGTGGCTGGGAGATCGTGCCCGACGACGGGTTGCTGTCGGAAATCGCCGGTCTGGTCGAATGGCCCGTCCCCCTGATGGGCGTGATCGAGGACCGCTTTCTGGCCCTGCCGCCCGAGGTGCTGCAAACCTCGATGAAGGAACACCAGAAATTCCTGTCCGCCCGCAACCCGAAAACCGGCCGGATCGAAGGCTTCGTCACGGTGGCCAATATCGACACCCCCGATCACGGCGACACCATCCTGAAAGGCAACCAGCGCGTGCTGGCCGCCCGCCTGTCGGACGCGGCCTTCTTCTGGGAAAATGATTTGCGAGAGGCGAAATCCGGGATGCAGGACTGGGAACAGGGCCTGAAATCCGTGACCTTCCAAAGCAAGCTGGGCAGTCAGGCCGACCGCATCACCCGCATCGCAGCCCTTGCCCGTGAAATCGCCCCGCTGGTCGGTGCCGACCCGGACATGGCCGAGGAAGCCGCCCGCATCGCCAAACTCGACCTGCGTTCGGCGATGGTCGGCGAATTCCCCGAACTGCAAGGCACCATGGGCCGCTATTACGCGCTGGAGGCAGGCAAGGACGCAGCGGTGGCCGACGCCGCCCGCGACCACTATTCCCCCTTGGGTCCGTCCGACGCCGTGCCCACCGCCCCGGTCTCGGTCGCGGTTGCGCTGGCAGATAAGCTGGACACCCTGACCGGCTTCTGGGCCATCGACGAAAAACCCACCGGTTCCAAAGACCCCTTCGCCCTTCGCCGCGCGGCCTTGGGGGTTGTTCGGTTGGTGTTGGGGAATGCGATCAGAATTTCTCTGTCAGAGTTGATGCATACGATCGGAGAAGTGCATCTTGACTTTTTCTTCCTGCGGCAACGAGAGCATTTCGCGGATAGTGAGCGACAGCTCGTAGATGCTGGCTTTGAAAAACCAGATTACGCGCAGAAAATAAAAGCGTTTGAAAAGGCGAGCTTTCCTGAAGGCACCGCTTTCATTAATGCTCTTGTTGCAATGGAAATTGACCTCCTCTCCTTCTTCCACGACCGCCTCAAAGTCTTCCTCAAAGATCAAGGCATCCGCCACGACGTCATCGACGCCGTGCTCAACATGCCCGGCAATGACGACCTGACCCTGCTCGTCAACCGCGCCACCGCCCTGTCGGATTTCCTGAAAACCGACGACGGCACCAACCTGCTGCAGGGCCTGAAACGCGCCGCCAATATCCTCGCGCAGGCCGAAGAAAAGGACGGCGTCGAATACTCCTTCGGTGCCGACCCGAAATATGCCGAAACCGATCAGGAACGCGCCCTCTTCGCGGCCCTCGGTCAGGCCCAACCCGCGATCAGCGCCGCCATGCAAGCCGAAGATTTCCCGGCAGCCATGTCCGCCATCGCCGCCCTGCGCGCGCCCATCGACGCCTTTTTCGACGCCGTCCAGATCAACACCGACAGCCAGATCCTGCGCCGCAACCGCCTGAACCTGCTGTCCCAGATCCGCGCCGCCGGCGCCGCCATCGCCGACTTCAACAAGATCGAGGGCTGATTTCTTCATCACCCAAATACCCGCCGGGGTGAGAGGCGGGCCACAGGCCCGCGTCGAGGGGCGGCAGCCCCCTTTTTACCGCTTGCCGCAAGGGGATGGCCATGACAGGCTCACAGCCCATGCAAGCACTGAACGATCCGCTTTCCATCGTCGAAATTACCCCCTCGGCCGGGGTCAATACGGGTATCCACGGCTGGCGGGCGAAATGCCTGCAACGTCTGGTCCGCATGAACCTGCCGGTCCCCCGCAGCGTCGCGATTTCCGCCGATGCGGTGCGGGCGATTTCGGCGGGCGGCATGCCCGACCGGGCAAGGCTGGCGGCGCTGATGGATCAGGGCAGCGGGCTGGTCAGCGTGCGGCCCTCGGCCATCGACCCGGCATGGGGCGGGCCGGGGACCGTGCTGAATGTCGGCATGAATGACGAGGTCCACGACCGCATCGCCGCGATCAAGGGCCGGGGCGCGGCGGATGCGCTGTATAGCGGTTTCGTCCAATCCTATGCCATCCATGTCGCGCGGCTCGACCCCGGCATGTTTTCCGACGAACATGCCGACCTGCGCGCGGTTCTGGCCGCCTATTACGCCGAAACCGACGAAGCTTTCCCCCAGGACCCCGCCCGCCAGCTGGCCGAGGTGCTGCGGTCCATGGCGCGGGCATGGGACGGGCCGACCGCCCGGCTGCTGCGTCAGGCCAAGGGGGCGCCGCCGAATGCGCCGTTGGGGCTGGTCGTGCAGGACATGGCGCTGGCCATCGGGCCGGGGGTCACCGGGTCGGGCACGATCCAGTTCATCGACTCCGTCACCGGCACGCCGCGCATCACCGGGCGCTTTCGCGGCCAGACCCAGGGCAACGCCAAGGGCGAGGGCGCCGATCCGCTCTATCTGACCCGCGATCCGCGCGGCCAGTCGCCGGAACAGGCCGCGCCCGAGGTCTTTGCCGATCTGGTCCGCTTCGGCGTCGCCGCCCGCGAACGCCTGCGCGAAGAAATGCAGATCGAATTCGTGCTGACCGACAGCAAGATCTCGATCATCGACGCGATCCGGGTCACGCGCAGCTCCCGCGCCTCGGTCCGCATCGCGGTGGCGCTGGCCCGCGACGGCATCATCGCCCCGCAAGAGGCGGTGATGCGGGTCGAACCCCGCGCCCTTGGCGAATTGCTGCATTACCAGATCGACCCCGCCAGCCCGCGCGACATCGTCACGCGCGGCATCAACGCCAGCCCCGGCGCCGCGACCGGCCAGATCGTCTTTACCGCCGCCGCCGCGCAGGAACGCGAGGCGCGGGGCGAAGCGCTGCGGTGCTGATCCGCCGCGAAACCGTGCCCGAAGATATCCGCGGCATGCATGCCGCCGTCGCCGTCCTGACCGAACGCGGCGGCGTGACCAGCCATGCGGCGGTGATCGCGCGCGGCCTTGGCCTGCCCGGCATCGTCGGCGCCAGCGGCATTTCCATCGATTCGCGCGCGCGCATCATGCGCGTCGGCACCCGCATCTTCCGCGAGGGCGATATCCTGACCATCGACGGCACTTCGGGCGAGGTGCTGGCGGGCGCGGCGACCCTGCTGGAACCGGCGCTGGACGACAGTTTCAACCAGTTGCTGGAATGGGCCGACGAATTCCGCCGCATCGGCGTGCGCGCCAATGCCGACACGCCCGACGATGCCGCGACGGCGCAGAATTTCAAGGCGCAGGGCATCGGGCTGTGCCGCACGGAACACATGTTCTTTGACGACGCGCGCCTGCCGGCCATGCGCGAGATGATCTTTGCCGACGCGCCTGCGGATCGCCGTCTGGCGCTGGAACGCATCCTGCCGATGCAGCGCGACGATTTCACGGCGCTGTTCGAGATCATGGCGGGCCTGCCGGTCACCATCCGCCTGTTCGACCCGCCCCTGCATGAATTCCTGCCCCATGACCGCGAAGGCATGCGCGAACTGGCCGAATCGCTGGACCTGCCGCTGTCCGATGTCGTCCGCCGGGTCGAGGGCGCCTGTCGAATTCAACCCGATGCTGGGGATGCGCGGCGTGCGCCTGGGCATCACCGTGCCCGAAATCTACGACATCCAGGCCCGCGCCATTTTCGAGGCGACGGTCGCCGCCGCCCGTGCCGGATCGCCGGTCGTGCCCGAAATCATGATCCCGCTGGTCAGCGCCCGGCGCGAGGTCGAGCTGGTGAAGACCCGCGTCGGCGCCGTCGCCGCCGCGGTCAGGAACGGGAAGCCCGGCAGAGCATTCACCTACCGCCTTGGCGTCATGGTCGAAACGCCGCGCGCGCCGCGCTGCGGGGCGGGCGATATCGCCGAACATTGCGGCCTTCATGTCATTCGGGACGAACGACCTGACGCAGATGACCTATGGCCTGTCGCGCGATGACGCGGGCCGTTTCATGGGCACCTATGTCGGCAAGGGCGTGTATGAAGGACCCGAATTCCACATCCTCGACCAGCAGGGCGTGGGCGAGGTGGTCGCGATCGGGGTCGAACGCGCCAAGGCGCATCGTCCCGACATCACGATTTCGGTCTGTGGCGAACATGGCGGCAATCCCAGATCGATCGCTTTCTGCCTGCGGGCGGGTGTCGATTATGTGTCATGTTCGCCCTTCAGGGTGCCCGTGGCGCGTCTTGCCGCCGCTCAGGAAACGATTCTCGAAGCTGCCGAAGCGGCCATGAAAGCCTCTGAGGACGAATTTCCGCAGTCTTAAGACTCTCTGAATCTGGCCGGTTCTTGCTGATCGGGCGAAAACGCTCGGCATAAACCTGCCGGAATCGAACCCTTCGGTCTGTTTTCGTGGCTTCACGGAGCTGTGGGCTGGCCTTCTGCCCCGCTGTTTTGGTCTTTCTCGCTCGATCAGGGGCGCTGACAGCGCTCCTCCCAGCGAAAAACAAGAACCACGGTTCAGGACAAAGACAGGTTTAGCATGACCATTTCCATGGCATGGCAGTCTGGCGCCTTGGCGCTTTTTACGGCCATTGCCCTATCCATCTCTGCCGTGCCCGGTCACGCAAATGGCAATGACACCAGAAGGTTATCCGCCTCGAACGGGGGCGAACGGGTGCAGCAGGTCGCGGCGCGCGGCGTCAGTCAGGCCGAATTGCAATGCCTGGACCGAGGCATTGGCAATTTCGAGGCGCGGGGCGTGCGCACCGCCGGTCAGCAGGCCGTTGCCGAGGTGATTCTGAACCGCGTCGATCACCCGCGCTTTCCGAATTCGGTCTGCGGCGTCGTCAACCAGCGCGGTCAGTTCAGCTGCAAGGGCCGGGTGTCGGGCCGTTACAATGAACGCGCCGCCTTCAGCCGCGTGCAGCGTGTCGCCATGGCCGCCCTTTCGGGTGCGCCGCGTGATCTGACCGGGGGCGCGACCTATTTCCACACCCTCCGCCGTGCGTCCGAAATGGTCGAACAAGTCTCACCCCGCACCGTGCGCATCGGTCGTCATATCTTTTACCGATCCGGCGGCCAGCGGGTTGCGTCGAACTGAATTAGCGGCAAATCTCTGAGACAAGCGCCCGGCGGCTGTTCCGCCGGGCTTGTTCATTGCACGAGAGATGAATGCCATGGAGCCCGCAGACCGCATCCACCTGCAGCGACTATATCGTCGCGGCCGATATCGGTGCCTTCCAGACAGAGCGGGGGACATGACCAGCGCCTGAGTTTCAGCCTGACCGTCGATCTGGCCACCCCCGTCAAGGGCGTGAACGACGAGGTGGACCGGATCCTCAGCTATGACATCCTGATCGGGGCGATCACGGCGGGTCTGGCGGATCGGCGCCACAATCTGCTGGAGACGCTGGCCGAAAAGATCGCGGCGCAGGTGCTGGACCATCCCCGCGCCGCCCGGATCGAAGGTGACGATCGGCGTGCTGGACCGGGTGCCCGGCGCGCTTGGCGTGACACTGGTGCGCAGCGCGGCGCGCGTGGCCGCCGAAACCCGTCGCATCGCGCCGACGGTTCTGTTCGTCGGGATGCGACACCGACCTGCCCGCCGGGCCGCTGGTCATCGTGCCCGATGCGCCAAACCTGCCCCTGCCGCAGGGTGGCAATGACCGGCTGATCGCGCTGCTGGCGCTGGATCAGGCGGCATGGGCGCTGGCCGGCCGGCTTGGCCTGCATGTCGCGGACGGCCTGACGGAACTCAACTGGGCGATGGGCGAAGGGCAGCGCGTGGTCTGGGCGCCCTATCGCATGACCGCGGACGAGGCGGAATTGCGCGCCGATCCCGTGGCGCTGACCTTTTTGGCTGGCAACGCGGCTGTCGGCGTCGCGACTGGCCCGGGCCTTGCCGCCCGGCAGCGCCGAACCCGTGCCGCCTGCGGGCTTTCATCTGACCGCGCCGGGGCAGGCGCCGGACGGGGATTGAGGGTTCCGGGGACTGAGGATTTCGGGGATCAAGGATTTCCTTGCAAAACCCCCGGTCAGGTCGCAGAAGTCTGGCGTGACGGATGACCGGGGCCCATGACTGCGCAAATCTATTACCGACCGATCCCCTTGAAACCGGGCGCCACAGGCTGGCCGGGGGCTGGGTGCGTTTCACCGAATGCGAGCTGTTGCAGCGCGGTCAGGCGCCGCGTGTCACCGCCGACATTCCCGCCGATGTGCTGGAACGGCTGACCGCCCCGCGCCCCGATGTGCTGGGCCTTGCCATGGACCGCCCGCGCATCATGGCGATCCTGAACGCGACGCCCGACAGCTTTTCGGATGGCGGGCTGGTGGGCGGCACCGATGGCGCGATTGCGCGGGGCCGTGAACTGGTCGCGCAGGGTGCCGATATTCTGGACATCGGCGGCCAATCGACCCGTCCCGGCGCGGCCGAGGTCGCCGTGGCCGACGAAACCGCCCGCATCTGCCCCGCCATCGCAGGGCTGCAGGGCCTTGCCCCGATTTCCGCCGACACGCGCAAGGGCGATGTGGCGCGGGCTGCGGTGCAGGCGGGGGCGGAGATGGTCAATGACGTGTCCGGCTTTGACTTCGACCCGCGCATGGCCGGGATCGTGGCGGAAACCGGCGCGGCGGTCTGCATCATGCACGCCCAGGGCCTGCCCGAAAACATGCAGGACGATCCGCGTTACGGCGATGTGCTGCTGGACGTTTACGACGCGCTGCACGAACGGGTTCAGCGGGCTTTCGCCGCTGGCATTCCCGCCGACCGGATCGTGATCGACCCGGGCATTGGGTTCGGCAAGACCGAGGCGCATAATCTGGCGATCCTGCGGCGGATTTCGGTCTATCACGGGCTGGGGCTGCCGATCCTGCTGGGCCTGTCGCGCAAACGTTTCGTCGGGCGTATAGGCGGGGCCGAAGCGCCGCAGGCGCGGATGCCGGGCACGCTGGCCCTGACGCTGGAAGGCATGGGGCAGGGGGTTCAGATCCACCGCGTCCATGACGTCGCGGACATCAATCAGGGGCTGCGCCTGTGGCGCGCGCTTCACATGGGGAAAGACGATGAGCAGAAAGATCTTCGGGACTGACGGCGTTCGCGGGCGTGCGAATGCCTATCCGATGACGGCCGAAATGGCCCTGCGTCTTGGCGCGGCGGCGGGGCGCTATTTCCGGCGCGGCAGCGAAAACGACCACCGCGTCGTGATCGGCAAGGACACCCGCCTGTCAGGCTATATGCTGGAAAACGCCCTGACGGCGGGGCTGACCAGCACGGGGATGAATGTCCTGTTGCTGGGGCCGGTGCCGACGCCTGCCGTGGGTTATCTGACGCGCTCGATGCGGGCCGATCTGGGGATCATGATTTCCGCCAGCCACAACCACGCCCATGACAATGGCATCAAGTTCTTTGGTCCCGACGGGTTCAAGCTGTCGGACGAGGCGGAATCGGCAATCGGTGCGGCGGTCGAGGGCGAGATCGCGCCCGCCCGCCCCGAAAACATCGGCCGTGCGCGGCGCATCGACGATGGCCGGGGCCGCTATGTCGAATATGCCAAGACGACCTTTCCGGCGGGCCAGCGCCTGAACGGGCTGAAGGTCGTCGTCGATTGCGCCAATGGCGCCGCCTGGCGCGCCGCGCCGGATGTGCTGTGGGAACTCGGGGCCGAGGTCATTCCGCTTGGCGTCGAACCCAACGGCCACAACATCAACGACGGCGTGGGGTCCACTCACCCTCAGGCCTGCGCGGCTGCCGTTCTGGCGCATGGCGCGGATCTGGGCATCAGCCTGGACGGCGATGCCGACCGGGTGATGCTGGTCGATGAAAAGGGTCAGGTGGCCGATGGCGACCAGATCATGGCGCTGCTGGCCGCGCGTTGGGCCGATCAGGGCCGGTTGCAGGGCGATGCGCTGGTCGCGACCGTGATGTCTAACCTTGGGCTGGAACGCTTCCTGCAGACGCGCGGCGTCGGGTTGGAGCGCACGGCGGTCGGCGACCGTTATGTCGTCGAACGGATGCGGCAAAAGGGTTTCAACCTTGGCGGCGAACAGTCGGGCCATATCGTGATGACCGATTACATGACCACCGGCGACGGGCTGGTCGCGGGGCTGCAATTCCTGGCGGCGATGGCCGACAGCGGGTTGCGCGCCTCTGATCTGGCGAAACAGTTCGATCCGGTGCCGCAGATGCTGAAAAACGTGCGCTATGCCAATGGCGCCGATCCCTTGGCGCAGGCCAGCGTCAAGGCGGTGATCGCCGATGCCGAGGCGCGGCTGGCCGGCGCGGGCCGCGTGCTGATCCGCAAATCCGGCACCGAGCCCCTGATCCGCGTCATGGCCGAGGCCGAGGACGAAGGCATCTTGCGCGAGGTCGTGGACGGCATCGTCGCCGCCGTCGAAAAGGCCGCCTGAACCCGCGCCCGCCACCACGGCGGGCGTTTTCATTCAGACCTGCGTCGGGTCGTAATCATACAGCCAGCCGAAACGCTCGATCAGGCTGGCGGGGGCGAAACGGTTCAGCCCGCGCAGACCCGCATGGGCGACGGCGCGGGCCGGGCCGCGCAGGTGGTAGTTGCGGGCGTTCTTGTTCGCCGCCTCGACGATCCGGGTGCAGCGGGGCTGGCGCAGGGACTGGAAACGGGCCAGCGCGGCGGCCTGATCGTGATCGGCGTCCAGACAGGCGGCCAGCACCCAGGCATCTTCAATCGCCATGACCGCGCCTTGCGCCATGAAGGGCAGGGTCGGATGGGCGGCATCGCCGATCAGCACCAGCCGCCCGTCCTGCCAATGGGTCGCGACCGGGTGGCGGAACAGGCCCCAGATCCCGGCCTGATCGACACGGGCCAGCCAATCGCCGACGCGCGGGGCAAAGCGGGCAAAGGCGGCGCGCAGATCGGCGGGATCGCCCGCATGGCTCCAGCCTTCCTCGTGCCAGTCGGGACGTTCGATCACCGCGACGATATTGCGCTGGTTTCGGCCCAACCGATCCGGACCAAGCGGATAGCTGACCAGATGGCGCCCCGGCCCCATGAAGACCTCGGCCTGCGGCGCGGCATCACCCGTGTCGGCAATCACCGCGCGCCATGCCGTCTGGCCGGTGAAAAATGGCACTTCGGTCCCGTTCAGCACGGGGCGCAGGGCGCTTTTCAACCCATCGGCGGCGACGACCAGATCGAAGCCCTCGGGCGGGGCCGCAATCTCGCGGTTCAGCCGGATGTCCGCGCCCGCGGCCTGCGCGGCACCGGCCAGCAGGTCCTGCAGGCGGGCGCGGTGGATGAAATAAAAGCTGTCATTCGGACGATGCCGGGCAAAATCCAGCCGCGCGACCTGCGCGCCCGACAGATCGCGCAGGATCACCTGTTCGCTCAGGGCGGCGCGCGCCTGAAAGCCCGGCAGCAGGTCCAGCGCCCGCAGCGCGCGCACCGCGTTGGGGGAAACCTGAATGCCAGCCCCGACCTCTCGCAAGGCATCGGCGCGTTCAAGGACGGTGACGCGCGCACCGCGACGGGCCAGCGCGATCGCCGCCGTCAGCCCGGCGATCCCGGCTCCGACAACCGCGACATTGCGCGCGGAAAGGGCGTTCGGCATGTCTAATGCTCCCTTGCCATGATCTTGCGGAAATCTGCGACCTTGTTCGCGGGCAGGCCAGCGGCGGCCAGAACCTCGGCGGCGAAGCTGACGGGGGCGGTGCCCGGCGCGGTGATGATGCCCCGGTCGCGGACGGCATAAGGGCGGTCGGTGTAGAAATCGCCGCCCCGATAGCCCGGCGCATGTCCGGCCAGAAAACCCGCAGCGTCCGAAGTATGGCGCAACCTGTCCAGCAGGCCATTCCGCGCCAGGGCCAGCGTCGCGCCCGAAATCGCCGCGATCACCTGTCCCCGCCGATGCGCCGCGATCAGCAGGGGATCCAGCGCGGGCGCGGCACCGGCCGCCCAGCCATCGCCGCCGCAGAGCACGATCACCTCATCGCCCTGCACCACCACATCGGGCAGATCCGCGCCGGCCAGTCCGCCCATCGAGCTGACGCGGCCGCCGCCGGGTGTCGCATGACGCAGCGCCATCGCGTGACCCTGTCGCGCATGGGCCGAAATCAGCGCGGTTTCCCAATCCGCGTAACCGTCGATCAGGACGATCAGGATGGGGCGCAGGCCATCACCGGGCATCGCGTCGGCTTTCCGCACGGGTCATGAGCAACGGGCCATGAGCAGGCTTGCCGCGACGCTGCTCAGTCGTCGCGGTGAACCCGCTCGCGGCGTTCGTGACGTTCCTGCGCCTCAAGCGTCATGGTCGCGATCGGGCGCGCATCCAGCCGCTTCAGGCTGATCTGGTCGCCGGTCATTTCGCAATAGCCGTATTCACCCGTCTCGATCCGGCGCAGGGCCGCGTCGATCTTGCTGACCAGCTTGCGCTGGCGGTCGCGGGTGCGCAGTTCCAGCGCGCGGTCGGTTTCCTCGCTTGCGCGGTCGGCAAGATCGGGCACGTTGCGGGCGCTGTCCTGCAAACCTTCCAGCGTTTCGGCAGACTGGCTCAGCAGTTCCTGCTTCCACGCAAGCAGCTTGCGACGGAAATATTCAAGTTGAAGTTCATTCATGAAGGGCTCGTCCTCGGCGGGACGATATTCTTCGGGAAGAAAGGTCTGGGCTTTCATCGGTCCTCCGTGAGCGGGCGCTGAACCCGTTCATGCGGCCCCAATACGGTATGCGGTTGGCATTGTCACTAGCACACCCGGCCTGGGGCCGCATCTTGCGAAGGCATGCCGCGCTGGATTAGGTTTCGCGCGCCAGACTTCGCGCGCAGGACAAGGGATTTTTCGATGCATTTCACCTCGACAGACAGATATGTCGCGCCGCCCGATCTTTCCATGGCCGTGAACGCCGCGATCACGCTGGAAAGGCCGCTTTTGGTGAAAGGTGAGCCGGGCACCGGAAAAACCGAACTGGCCCAACAGGTTGCGAAATCCGTCGGGCTGGAGATGGTCGAATGGAACATCAAATCCACCACCCGCGCCCAGCAGGGCCTGTATGAATATGACGCTGTGTCACGCCTGCGCGACAGCCAGTTGGGCGAGGCGCGGGTCCATGACATTGCCAATTACATCCGCAAGGGCAAGCTGTGGCAGGCCTTTGAGGCGGATCAAAAGGTCGTGTTGCTGATCGACGAAATCGACAAGGCCGATATCGAATTTCCGAACGATCTGCTGCAGGAATTGGACCGGATGGAGTTCCACGTCTATGAAACCGGCGAAACCATCCGCGCCCGGCATCGGCCCGTGGTCATCATCACCTCGAACAACGAAAAGGAATTGCCCGACGCATTCCTGCGCCGCTGCTCTTTCCATTACATCCGCTTTCCCGACGCCGAGACGCTGAAACGCATCGTCGATGTCCATTACCCCGGCCTGAAGCCGCGCCTGCTGGACGAGGCGCTGACCCAGTTCTTTGAACTGCGCGAGACGCCGGGGCTGAAGAAAAAGCCCTCGACCAGCGAATTTCTGGACTGGCTGAAACTGATCCTGGCCGAGGATCTGTCGCCCGAGGAACTCAAGCGCCCGGCGAATGAGGTTCTGCCCAAGCTGCATGGCGCGCTGGTCAAGAACGAACAGGATGTTGCGCTGTTCGAGCGTCTGGCCTTCATGTCGCGGCGGCAGGGCCGGTAAGGGCGGATCGCGTGGTATAGACGGCAACGTCTGCGACGCGGGCGGTCAGGAAAATCCCCACCGCCATGATGCCCATGACAAGCAGCATGAACCTGTCATCCAGCCCGTGCCGCCCCAGCCAACGCATCAGCGCCTTCAGGTGCGGGCGCTTTTCAGCGGCGTGACTGGCGCAGGCCGGTTTCTTCCAGCAGGCCCTTGCGCTTGGCCTCGTAATAATAGCCGCGCGCATACCAGCCGACGGCCTCGTCCTGATTGCCGTCGGCGACCAGATAGGCGCCGCGCAGGTATTTGACGGCATATTGCAGGTTGGTGTCGGCGTTCAGCAATTCCTGCGGCGCGCCGCGATGGCCCATGGTCCGCGCGGTCTGCGGCAGGATCTGCATCAGCCCGTAATAGGGACCGTTGCGCGCCTCGGGGCGGTGGCTGGATTCGCGGATCACGACGCGCTGCACCAGCGAACGCGGCACCTGATAATGGTCGGCCCAGTAGTTGATGCGCCCGCGCAGTTGCGGCGTTTCGTTCGGGTGCAGCCCGCTGGCCAGAAACTCGTTCGCGCCCTTGGAACTGTGGCTGCCGCCATTGCCGCCGCAGGCCGCAAGGCCAAGCACCGCGACGATCAGAAATCGACGAAGGATCATTGTCTCTGCTCCGCTTGTTCCGCCCGGTTGGCAAGGCCCCGGATCTTTTTGACATGATGCTTTTTCGGATATGCCGGGGCGCGGCATATCGCAAGAAAAAAGGCGGCCCATGGCGGGCCGCCCCCTGTCGTGACCGGATTTCCGCCGGATCAGGCGTGAATGGCGCCGTCACCGCAGGCAAGGGCGGCCTCGCGCACGGCCTCGGAACAGGTCGGATGGGCGTGGCAGGTCAGCGCGACATCCTGCGCCGAGGCGCCGAATTCCATCGCGATGCAGATTTCATGGATCATCTCGCCCGCGTTCGGGCCGATGATGTGGCAGCCCAGAATGCGGTCGGTGTCGGCGTCGACGACCATTTTCACGAAACCTTCGCCCTGGAACATCGCCTTGGCGCGCGCATTGCCCATGAACGGGAACTTGCCCACCTTGACCTTGCGGCCCGTGGCCTTGGCCGCGTCTTCGGTCAGGCCGACGGATGCGACCTCGGGGGTGGTGTAGATCACGCCGGGGATCACGTCGTAATCTACATGGCCATGCTTGCCCGCGATGACTTCGGCAACCGCCATGCCTTCGTCCTCGGCCTTGTGGGCCAGCATCGGGCCGGGGACGGCATCGCCGATGGCATAGATGCCCGGAACGCTGGTCTGCCAATGCTGGTCGATCTGGACAAAGCCGCGATCGGTCAGGGTGACGCCCAGCCCGTCCAGCCCAAGCTCGTCGACATAGGGGCGGCGGCCGGTCGCGACCAGCACGACATCGGCCTTGATCTCATGTTCGCTGTCGTCCTTGCGCAGCTTGTACTCAACTTCTGCGCGGCCGTTTTCGACCTCGACCTCCGACACGGCGGCGCCGAGGATGAATTCCAGCCCCTGCTTGGCCAGCACCTTCTGGAACTGCTTTTGCACCTCGCCGTCCATGCCCGGCGCGACGACGTCCAGATATTCGACCACGGTGACCTTGGCGCCAAGGCGGGCATAGACGGAACCCAGTTCCAGCCCGATCACGCCCGCGCCGATCACGACCATGGAGCCGGGGATCTTTTTCAAGGCCAGCGCGCCGGTCGAATCGACGACCACGCCCTGATCGTTGTCGACCGTGACGCCCGGCAGGCTGGCCGGAACCGAACCCGAGGCGATGACGATGTTTTTCGTGTCATGGACCGTATCGCCGACGCGGACCTTGCCTGCGGCCTCGATCACCGCCCAGCCTTTCAGCCAGTCGATCTTGTTTTTCTTGAAAAGGAATTCGATGCCCTTGGTATTGCCGCCCACGGTTTCGGCCTTGTAGCCCAGCATCTTGTCCCAGTCGACCGTGGGTGCCGCACCCATCAGGCCCATTTTTCAAAATTCTCATGCGGTTTCGTGGCAGCATGTGACTGGCGTGCAGCAGGGCCTTGGACGGGATGCAGCCGACATTCAGGCAGGTGCCGCCAAGCGTCTCGCGGCCCTCGACGCAGGCGACTTTCAGGCCCAGCTGGGCCGCACGGATCGCGCAGACATAGCCGCCGGGACCGGCGCCGATGACGATGAGATCGTAGGTGGACATTCACAACTCCTCAGGGATTTCGCGACCACGCGTTCGTGGTGGCGCGACAGGTCAGGTCAAAATTGCATAGATGATCATGATCATCGTCGGCAGAAAGCCCGCCGCCCAGATGACCGACCGCCAGGGCGACCAGCCAAGGGCATAGGCCGGGACGTAAAGGATGCGCGCCGCCAGATACAGCCAGGCGCACAGCACGGTCAGCGCCGTGCTGCGATCCTCGATCGAGATCATGACGACGGCGATGGTGAACAGCGCCAGCGATTCGAAGTGGTTGGCGACCGCGCGGCGCAACCGCCCGGTCAGGGGCGAAAATTCGGGCGTCGTGTCGCGGGGGCCGACATTCCATTCATCGCCCATGTCGCGATGCATGGCATATCCGGCAAGACCAATCTGCACCGCCTGCAGCAGCGCGGCCAGACCCAGGGCGGTGGTTTCGGCGGACATCAGGCGGTTTCCACGAAATGGTAATCGACGCCCTGCACCCCGGCCTGCGAATTGAAGACACCCGCCGCGCCATCCAGATAGGCGCGTGCCGCCTTGGCATCGCCGACCTGGAACAGGGCCCAGACATTGCCGTTATCCTCGCGCCACAGTTGCAGCAGGGACAGGCTGTTGTTACCGCGATCCTCGGCATCGGCGTCGAAGGCGGGTTTGAAACGGGCGTAATCACTGATGGCGTAATGGGCGATCATCTGGGTCATGTCAGCACCTTTGAACAAGCGGGCGCGCAGGATCTGGAACCGCGTCCCCCGGATTATGAAACCGGCCTGCGGCCCGGGGCGGACCCGGTGGCGCATGACCTTCCAGTCTGCAGGCTCAACGGTTGATCGGCGGATCGGTTGCCTGCCAATCGCTGCCCAGCCCGTGCCCTTTCGTTTTCCGGCGCCGGCCCTTGGCATGGCGCCGGAAAATCTATTCGGCCTGCCCGCCCGCAAGCTGCCGCAGACGGTCCATCTGGCGGTTCTTCAGCCGGTGCAGCGCAAGGCTGCTGGTCAGGGAAACCACCGCATAGATGCCGATCAGCGGCCGGAACCAGCGCACCGGACCCATGAAACGGTCCAGCGCGAACATCACGGCCGTCACCAGAACGACGCGCACCAACCAGACCCGCAGCACGCCCTGCAGCGTATCGCGATTCTGCGCCAGCAACTGGTCCAGTTGCTGTTGCGGGTCGCGATCACCGCCAGCATCGGCGGCCTGCGGATCGGTTGGAAGCTCCGTCACGGGATCACAGGTCCATCAGCAGGCGGCGCGGGTCTTCCAGTGCTTCCTTGACGCGGACAAGGAAGGTCACGGCGCCCTTGCCGTCGACGATGCGGTGGTCATAGCTCAGCGCCAGATACATCATCGGGCGGATGACGATCTGGCCGCCGACGACGACCGGCCGGTCCTGGATCTTGTGCATGCCCAGGATGCCCGATTGCGGAGGGTTCAGGATCGGCGAGGACATCAGCGAGCCATAGACCCCACCGTTCGAGATGGTGAAGCTGCCGCCCTGCATTTCCGCCATGGTCAGCTTGCCGTCACGGGCGCGCAGGCCCAGTTCGGCGATCTGCTTTTCGATATCGGCAAAGGACAGCTGATCCGCATCGCGCAGGACCGGAACGACCAGACCCTGCGGCGTGCCGACGGCGACGCCCATGTTGACGTAATTCTTGTAAACGATATCGCCGCCGTCGATTTCGGCATTGACCTCGGGGACTTCTTTCAGGGCGTGGCAGCAGGCTTTCACGAAGAAGGACATGAAGCCCAGCTTGACCTTGTGCTTCTTCTCGAACGCATCCTTGTATTCGTTGCGCAGGCCCATGACGCCCGACATGTCCACCTCGTTATAGGTGGTCAGGATGGCGGCGTTGTTCTGCGCATCCTTCAGACGGCGGGCGATGGTCGCGCGCAGGCGGGTCATCTTGACGCGTTCCTCGCGGGCGGCGTCATTGGCCGAAACCGGCTGGCGCGGCGGGCGGCCGGGGTCGGGGCGACCGACGGGGTGGGGGCGGCTGCGGCGCGGGCCACGTCTTCCTTCATCACGCGACCGTCGCGGCCGGTGCCGGTGACCGCATCGCGCGAGATCCCGGCCTCTGCCATGGCCTTTTCGGCTGCGGGCGCGTCCTTGACATCGCTGCGCGCGGTCGTGCCGGTCAGGCCCTTGGCTTCGGCGCGGGCAACCGCCTCGGCCGAATTCTGGGCACGGTCCGCCGCAGTGCCGGCAGGCGTCGGAACGGAACCCGAAGCGGCAGCGGCGGCGCCTTCGGCGATCACGGCAAGGCGGGCCTTGGCATCCACCGTCGCGCCTTCGGGCGCGAGGATTTCGGCCAGAACACCGGCCGCAGGCGCGGGAACCTCGACCGAAACCTTGTCGGTTTCCAGTTCGCACAGCATTTCGTCCTGAGCGACGGCATCGCCGACCTTCTTGAACCAGGTGGCGACGGTGGCTTCGGTAACGCTTTCGCCCAGAGTGGGCACCATCACGTCCACGGCTTTTCCGCTCATGTCTTTCTGTCCTTCCTTGGGCTTGGCCGACTCGTTCTCGCGCGGCAACATTTCTTCGGGGCCTGCGTCGCCATCTTCGACGATCTGCGCAAGCAAAGCATTGGGGGCGACCGTCTGGCCTTCGGTCGCGATGATTTCGCCAAGCAGGCCTGCGACGGGTGACGGCACTTCGACCGTCACCTTGTCGGTTTCCAGCTCGCAAAGCATTTCGTCCACGGCGACGCGGTCGCCCGGCTGCTTGAACCAGGTCGAGACGGTCGCCTCGGACACCGATTCGCCAAGGGCGGGGACACGCAGTTCAACGCTCATCCGTTAGGCTCCGATCGTGATGGCGTCATGGACCAGCGCCTCTTGTTCGGCCTTGTGACGCGAGGCAAGGCCGGTCGCCACGGATGCCGCCGCGCTGCGTCCGACATAGCGCGGACGTGCGTGCTTGGCGCCGATGCGGCCCAGAACCCATTCGATGTTCGGCTCGACAAAGGTCCAGCCGCCCTGGTTCTTGGGTTCTTCCTGACACCAGACGATTTCGGCATCCTTGAACCGTTCCAATTCCTTGGACATCGACTGTGCGGGGAACGGGTAGAACTGTTCCAGACGCAGCAGATAGACGTCATCGGCACCCGCCGCATTCCGCGCGGCCAGCAGGTCGTAATAGACCTTGCCCGAACAGATCACGACGCGGCGGATCTTGTCATCGGCCTGCAGCTTGAAATCCGATTTGCCGCGATCCGCATCATCCCACAACACGCGGTGGAAGCTGGAATCGGGTCCGAATTCCTGAATGCTGGACACCGCCAGCGGATGGCGCAGCAGCGATTTCGGTGTCATCAGCACCAGCGGCTTGCGGAAGTTCCGTTTCAGCTGGCGGCGCAGGATGTGGAAATAGTTGGCGGGCGTCGTGCAATTCGCGACGATCCAGTTTTCTTCCGCGCAGCCTTGCAGGAAACGCTCCAGCCGGGCGCTGGAATGTTCCGGGCCCTGACCTTCGAAACCATGCGGTAGCAGCATCACCAGACCCGACATGCGCAGCCATTTCTTTTCGCCGGACGAAATGAACTGGTCGAACATGATCTGGGCGCCATTGGCGAAATCGCCGAACTGGGCTTCCCACAGGGTCAGGGTGTTCGGCTCCGACAGCGAATAGCCGTATTCGAAACCCAGCACCGCATATTCCGACAGCATCGAATCGATGACTTCGTAGCGCGCCTGACCCTGACGGATGTTGTTCAGGGGGTAATAGCGTTCCTCGGTCGTCTGGTCGATGAAGGCAGAGTGACGCTGGCTGAAGGTGCCGCGCGTCGAATCCTGACCGGCCAGCCGGACCGGATGGCCTTCGGTGACCAGCGAGCCAAAGGCCAGCGCCTCGCCCGTGGCCCAGTCAAAGCCTTCGCCGGTTTCGAACATCTTTTTCTTGGCGTCCAGCAGGCGGGTCACCGTCTTGTGGACGTCCAGATTGTCGGGATGCGAGGTCAGCGCACGGCCGATTTCCTGAACCGTGTCCAGTTCGATGCCGGTCTGGCCACGGGTGTAATCCTCGCCCTCGATGGTCAGGCCGGACCATTTGCCGTCCAGCCAATCGGCCTTGTTCGGCTTGAATTCCTTGCCCGATCTGAATTCGGTGTTCAGATGGGCCTGAAACGCGGCCTTCATGTCCTCGATCTCGCCCTCGGGAATCAGCCCGTCGGCAACCAGCCGTTCGGTGTAAAGCTGCAGGGTCGTCTTGTGGCCCTTGATCTGCTTGTACATCATCGGGTTGGTGAACATCGGCTCATCGCCTTCGTTGTGACCGAAGCGGCGATAGCAGAAGATGTCCAGAACCACGTCCTTGTGGAATTTCTGGCGGTATTCGGTCGCGACCCGCGCGGCATGGACCACGGCTTCCGGGTCGTCGCCGTTGACGTGGAAAATCGGCGCCTCGACCATCAGGGCGATATCCGTCGGATAGGGCGACGAGCGGCTGAAATGCGGCGCGGTGGTGAAACCGATCTGGTTGTTCACGATGATATGGATCGTGCCGCCGGTGCGGTGACCGCGCAGGCCGGACAGGCCGAAACATTCCGCGACGATGCCCTGACCCGCGAAAGCGGCGTCACCATGCAGCAGGATCGGCAGCACGGCGGACCGGGTTTCGGTGTCGTTCAGCTGGTCCTGCTTGGCGCGGACCTTGCCCAGCACCACCGGGTTCACGGCTTCGAGGTGGCTGGGGTTCGCGGTCAGCGACAGGTGGACGACATTTCCGTCGAATTCCCGGTCATTGGACGCGCCAAGGTGATATTTCACGTCGCCCGAACCATCGACTTCCTCGGGCTTGAAGCTGCCGCCCTGGAATTCGTTGAAGATCGCGCGATAGGGTTTGGACAGGACGTTCGCCAGAACCGACAGGCGGCCGCGGTGGGGCATGCCGATGACGATATCCTTGACGCCCAACTGGCCGCCGCGCTTGATGATCTGTTCCATCGCGGGGATCAGCGCCTCGCCACCGTCCAGACCGAAACGCTTGGTGCCCATGTATTTGACATGCAGGAATTTTTCAAAGCCTTCGGCCTCGACCAGCTTGTTCAGGATAGCGCGGCGGCCTTCGCGGGTAAAGCTGATTTCCTTGCCATAACCCTCGATCCGTTCCTTCAGCCACGCGGCCTGTTCCGGGTCGGAAATATGCATGAACTGCAGCGCGAAGGTGCCGCAATAGGTGCGCCGCATCAGCTCGGTGATCTGGCGGATCGAGGCGACCTGCAGGCCCAGCACGTTGTCGATAAAGATCGGGCGATCCAGATCGTTCGGGCCGAAACCATAGGTCGCGGGATCCAGTTCGCCGGTGCTGGGGGTTTCGCGCTGGTTCAGCGGATCGACATCGGCAAACAGGTGGCCGCGAATCCGGAAGGACCGGATCAGCATGATGGCACGCACCGAATCCAGCACTGCGCGGCGCATCTGGTCATCGGTCAGCGCGACGCCCTTTTCCGCCGCCTTGGCACCGATCTGCCTCATCGCGGCGTCGGCTTCGGCCTTGGTCGATTGCGGCCATTCGCCCGTCAGCGCCGAGGTGTTTTCGTCCGAAGGCGAGGGCGGCCAGTCGGCGCGGCGCCAGCTTGCGCCCGCCGCCTCGCGTTCGACCGCCGCCTGATCATCCCCGAGACTGCGGAAAAAGGCATCCCATGCCTGGTCCACGGCGGCGGGGTTCCGGGCCCACTGACCATAAAGCTGTTCCACATAGGTGGCGTTATGGCCCTGCAGGAAAGAGGAATCGTGAAAGGCGGCATTCCCGCCGGGGGATTGATCGTTCATGGTCTTGCCCTGAATGAACTCGCTATGGTCGGGGTCACGGCCCGAACCGGGTGAAGATATGTCGCGCGGGTCGGGCGCGGGTTGCTGGTCATATGCCCGGCGACAGGGCCGGTTGCGGGTGTAGCCCCGCAGAATGAAGATCGGGTGAACGCGTCATGTCGGGTCATGCGCAGACCACGTCGATCATGCGCGCGCCGGGGTCGTCATAGGGCGACACCATCGGCAGCACGACGATTTCGGCAGGGCGCTTGCGTTCCAGCCTGCACAGGGCGGCGGCGGCCCCCTGTTCGGCATTCACGGGCGCGCGGGCAGGGTGATAGATCAGCCGCCAGCCCGCATCCTTGCGCGCCACGGAACGGATCGCGTCGGGGGGCAGGGTGGTGGTCTTGTGCAGATTGGTCCGCGCCGGCACGCCGCCCCGAAGCACGTCATCCGTCGGCGCACGTCCGCAGCCGGCGACCGCAAGGCCGAGGCAGACGGTCAGGGCCAGAACGGAACGCGGTGTCAGGCGGGGCGCCGGGCGCCGCTGACTGGTATTCCGCTGACCGGCGTTGCCATGGCGGGAATGTCGATGCTGGCCGGGCTGATGCGGGCACGGCTGCGCAGGAACCTGCCCGGCGGACGGGCTGGCGATTGCGAGCGGCTCAGATGCGTTTCCTGGACACTTCATCCACTCTTCAACGGGCACTGCCGACAAGGTAGGTATCGGCAGCGCCTAAGTCAAAAGTCTTACTTTCCGATGGCCTTCAACACGGCGTCACCAAGGCCCGCCGGGCTGTCGGCAACGACGATCCCGGCGCTTTTCATCGCCTCGATCTTGGATTCGGCATCGCCCTTGCCGCCCGACACGATGGCGCCGGCATGGCCCATGCGACGGCCCGGAGGCGCCGTGCGGCCCGCGATGAAACCGGCGGTGGGCTTCCATTTGCCCTTGCGCTTCTGTTCGGCCAGGAATTCGGCGGCCTCTTCTTCGGCCGAGCCACCGATCTCGCCGATCATGATGATCGATTCGGTTTCCGGATCGTCCAGGAACATCTGCAGCACGTCGATATGTTCCATCCCCTTGATCGGGTCGCCGCCGATGCCCACCGCCGAGGACTGGCCCAGACCCACGTCCGAGGTCTGTTTCACCGCCTCATAGGTCAGGGTGCCCGAACGGCTGACGACGCCGACCGAACCGCGACGAAAGATGCTGCCCGGCATGATCCCGATCTTGCATTCGTCCGGCGTCATGATGCCGGGGCAGTTCGGCCCGATCAGTTTCGAATTCGAATTCAGCAGCGCGCGTTTCACGCGCATCATGTCCAGAACCGGGATGCCTTCGGTGATCGCGACGATCAGCGGGATATCGGCATCAATCGCTTCCAGGATCGAATCCGCCGCGAAGGGGGGCGGAACATAGATCACGGACGCATTCGCGCCGGTCACGGCCACGGCTTCATGGACCGAGTTGAAGACCGGCAGGCCGATATGTTCGCTGCCGCCTTTGCCGGGCGTCACGCCACCGACCATTTTCGTGCCGTAAGCGATCGCCTGCTCGGTGTGGAACGTCCCCTGCGAGCCGGTCAGGCCCTGACAGATGACTTTGGTATTCTTGTCTACGAGAACGGCCATCTTGAATTATCCCTTCACCGCTTTGACGATCTTTTGCGCCGCATCCGACAGGTCGTCGGCCGCGATCACGTTCAACCCGCTGTCTGCGATGATCTGCTTGCCCAGCTCGACATTGGTGCCTTCCAGACGCACGACCAGCGGGACCTGCAGGCCCACTTCCTTCACGGCGGCGATGATGCCTTCCGCGATGATGTCGCAGCGCATGATGCCGCCGAAGATGTTGACGAGGATGCCTTTGACGTTCGGGTCGCTGGTGATGATCTTGAACGCTTCGGTCACCTTTTCCTTGGTCGCACCGCCGCCGACATCCAGGAAGTTCGCGGGCTCGGCCCCGAACAGTTTGATGATGTCCATGGTCGCCATGGCCAGACCGGCGCCGTTCACCATGCAGCCGATTTCACCGTCCAGCGCGATATAGTTCAGGTCGTATTTCGAGGCTTCCAGTTCCTTGGGATCTTCCTCGGTCGTGTCGCGCAGTTCCAGAATGTCCGGGTGGCGATAGAGCGCGTTGTTGTCAAAGCCCATCTTGGCGTCCAGCGCCTTGATGTTGCCTTCGGGCGTGACGATCAGCGGGTTGATTTCCAGCATCTCCATGTCTTTTTCGATGAAAAGACGGTAGAGGTTCTTGACCAGCGCCACGCATTGCTTGACCTGCGGACCTTCCAGCCCAAGCGCGAAGGCGACGCGGCGGCCGTGGAAATCCGACAGGCCCGAGGCCGGATCGACGCTGAAGCTGACGATCTTTTCGGGCGTGTTCGCCGCCACTTCCTCGATATCCATGCCGCCCTCGGTCGAGGCGACGAAGCTGACGCGCGACGACCCGCGATCGACCAGCAGGGCCAGATACAATTCGCGCGCGATGTCGGAACCGTCTTCGATATAGATGCGGTTCACCTGTTTGCCGACCGGGCCGGTCTGATGGGTGACCAGCGTGCGACCCAGCATCTGGCGGGCAAGCTCTTCGGCCTCGGAGACCGATTTCGCCAGACGGACGCCGCCCTTGTCACCGGCTTCCTTTTCCAGGAAATGGCCTTTGCCGCGACCACCTGCGTGGATCTGGGCCTTGACCACCCACAGCGGGCCGCCAAGCTGGCCGGCCGCTGCCTTGACTTCATCGGCCTTGGTCACGGCATGGCCATCGCTGACCGGAGCGCCGTATTGACGCAGCAGCGCCTTGGCCTGGTATTCGTGGATATTCATTGTCATCCCCCGCAAATTCGGTTGCCTGCTTCTGGCACAGTCAAACCCTTCGATGAACCGCTATTTTCAAGTTCCAGCGGATTCGCGCCATTATTCCGGGGTTTGTGATCACTGTCCCGAAACGTGTGATCACAAACGCCGCCGGCCCGGTTCGAAACCTGTTCCGTAGCGGCATTCCGGGGCGATGGCCGGGATTGCCCGTGATCCGAGTTGACGCTTTGAGTCGGGTTATTTACGCCGACACTGAACTCATCCGATTACATCTGCGAGGAGCGCGTCAGGCAATGCCCGATATACCTGGAAACTCGACGACGACCGCCGTCATCACAGGAACCGGCGATTTCCGTTCGTCGCTTGAAACCAACATGGATCCGGATTGGTGGCGGGTCGAACTGACGGCTGGGCTGACGTATAATTTCTATCTGATCGGCGACGGCACCGGCACCGATATCTATGGCACCCTGCGTCTGCGCGACGGGCTGGGCGGGTCGATCAATGCGGCCAACGATGGCTCGTGGATGACCTATACCGCGACCTCGACCGGCACCTATTTCATCGAAGTGGCGGATCTGTACCAATACAACACCGACAACGGCAACAACGGTGCCGAAGGCCCCTATGTCATCCGCACCCAGATGTCGGACAGGATCGTCAACAGCAGTTCGACCACGGCGGCGATTGCACGCAGCGGCAGCATCAACGGCAATCTGGAAGCGAACAATGACAGCGACTGGTATCGCGTCGAACTGGTTGCGGGCCAGCGGGTCGGTTTCTCGGTGACGCCGAACGGCAGCCTGACATTCGACAGCGCCACGGTCCGTATTCATGACCAGTATGGCGCGGTGCTGGCCTCGGCCAGCGATGGGGCCGGGAATCAGGCGACCTATACCATTGGCACGACCGGCACCTATTACGTCTCGGTCTCGGATAGCAACATCTATGACACGGCCAATGGCAATGGCGGGGCAGAGGGTGCCTTTACCCTGATCTCGCGCATTTCGGACAATGTCGCGAACAACAACACCACGACTTCGCGGCTGATCGACGGCGGGATGCTGCGTGGCAATATCGACGCCTATGGCGATTCCGACTGGCACGCGTTCAGTGCGGTCGCAGGACGCACCTATACCTTTACCATGACCGGGACCGGCGGGGCGGACAGCCTCGCGTCGATGGTGCTGTTTCTGCGCGACGGTTCCGGCGCGTCGCTGGCGTCGCGGACGGGATATACCTCGTCCGGCGGATCGGTGATCACCTGGACGGCCAGCACAACCGGCACCTACTATCTGGACGCTTCTTATCGCGATTATTCGACCAACAACGGCGCCTACAATCTGTCGGTCGTGTCGAATTCCCCGACCATCAACGGCACGGCCGCGAATGATGTGCTGAACGGCGGCGCCAATGCGAACACCATGCGCGGTGGCGGCGGATCGGACCGGATTTTCGGCAATGCGGGCAATGATACGCTTTATGGCGAACTCGGCAATGACTCGCTGAGCGGCGGCGACGGCAACGATGTGCTGATCGGCGGGCTGGGCAATGACCTGATGAACGGCGGCGCGGGCATCGACACCGTGAACTTTGCCGGAGGCGTCGCCGTGACGGTCGACCTGACCCGGACCGGGCCGCAGGCCACCGGCTATGGCAATGACACGATCATCAATGTCGAAAACGTCGTTGGCGGCAATGGGGCCGACCGCCTCATCGGCAATGCCAATGCCAATATGCTGACCGGCGGTGGCGGCAATGACACGCTGAACGGCGGCGCGGGCAACGACGCGCTGAACGGCGGCGTGGGCAACGACACCCTGCTGGGCGGTGCGGGCAATGACACGCTGAACGGCGGTGCGGGCAATGACGTGCTGAACGGCGGCGCGGGGATTGATACCGCCGTCTATTCCGACAATGCCGCGATCAGGGTGAACCTGGGCCTTGCCACCGCGCAGGCCACCGGGCAGGGACAGGATACGCTGCTCAGTATCGAAAACGTCACCACGGGCGGCGGCAATGACCGGCTGACCGGCAATGCGGCGGCGAACCGGCTGGTCTCGGGGGCGGGCAATGACACGCTGAGCGGCGGCGCGGGCAACGACACGCTGGACGGCGGGCTTGGCAATGACGTCATCGACGGCGGCGCGGGCATCGACACGCTGCTGTTTTCCGGCGCGGGTGCCGTCCGGGTCAATCTGGGGGCCACCGCGGCGCAGAACACCGGGCGCGGGCTGGACACGATCCGCAACATGGAAAACGTCACCGGCAGCACCGGCAATGACGTTCTGACCGGCAATGCCGCGGCCAACAGGCTGGAGGGCGCCGGCGGCAATGACAGGCTGTTCGGCGGGATGGGCCACGATACGCTGATCGGCGGCGCCGGAAACGACCGTCTGGTGGGCGGTTTCGGCAATGACGTTCTGACCGGCGGCTTGGGGGCGGACATCTTCGTCTTTGGTCGCAACGAAGGTTCGGATCGCATCCTGGACTGGCAGGACGGCACCGACCTGATCCATATCAACGCAAGCGGCGCCAGCTATGCCGATCTGAGCGTCCAGCAGGTCGGCCAGAACACCCAGATCAGTTTTGACGGGACGGTCATCACGCTGGTCGGTGTTTCAAGCTGGAGCATCTACACCTCGGACTTCATTTTCAACTGAGCGTCGGCCCTGAAACAATCGCCCCCGCATCCGGCATGCGGGGGCTTTTTCATGCGCACAGGGGACAATGAAAAACCCCGCGCCGGGCGGGCGCGGGGGTCCTTGGTCATCAACCGATCCGGGCTTATGCCAGCGACGGGTCGATTTCCTTGCAGGCCGCGACAAGACCCTTCACGGCGTCGATGGATTTGTCCAGCATCGCCTGTTCGTCGCTGTTCAGCGCGATGTCGATGACCTTTTCGATGCCATTCGCACCGATCACGGTCGGCACGCCGACATAGATCCCGTCCAGACCATAGGCGCCCTTGACGAAGGCCGCGCAGGGCAGGACGCGCTTCTGGTCCTTCAGATAGGCTTCGGCCATCTCGATCGCCGAGGTCGCGGGCGCGTAGAAGGCCGAGCCGGTTTTCAGCAGCGCGACGATTTCCGCGCCGCCGTCGCGGGTGCGCTGGACGATGGCGTCCAGTTTGTCCTGCGAGGTCCAGCCCATTTTGACCAGATCCGGCAGCGGAATGCCCGCGACGGTCGAATAGCGGGTCAGCGGCACCATGGTATCGCCGTGGCCGCCCAGAACGAATGCGGTCACGTCCTTCATCGAGACGCCGAATTCCACCGACAGGAAATGGCGGAAGCGCGCCGAATCCAGCACACCGGCCATGCCGACGACCTTGTTCGCGGGCAGGCCCGAGAATTGCTGCAGCGCCCAGACCATTGCATCCAGCGGGTTGGTGATGCAGATCACGAAGGCGTCGGGGGCGTATTTGGCAATGCCTTCGCCGACCGATTTCATGACCTTCAGGTTGATGCCCAGCAGGTCATCACGGCTCATGCCCGGCTTGCGCGGCACGCCTGCGGTGACGATGCAGACATCCGCGCCTGCGATATCGGCGTAATCATTGGCGCCTTTCAGGCTGGCGTCGAAACCTTCGGACGGGCCGGATTGGGCGATGTCCAGCGCCTTGCCCTGCGGCGTGCCTTCGGCGATGTCGAACAGAACGACGTCGCCAAGTTCCTTGATTGCAGCCAGATGAGCCAGTGTGCCACCGATCTGACCTGCGCCGATAAGCGCGATCTTGGGTCGGGCCATGGGAACCTCCATTTGGGATTTCACAGCGACGGCCTAGTGCCTTGGTCTGAAAATCGCAAGAGCGGCGATTCATGGTTGCGCGAACACGGCCGGATATTTGCAAAAGATGCCGTGCAAGGGGCAGCGGGCGGATTGCGGTTGCGCGGCGCCCATCCTGTCGGCATGGATCGCGCAAGGAAACAGGGGGCGGGCGATGTTCGGTCTGGACGCATGGACATGGGTGCTGGCGATCATCGCCGCGACATCGGTCGGCTTGGCCAAGGGCGGGCTGAGCATGGTCGGCGTGATTTCGGTGCTGCTGCTGGCGCTGGTCATGTCGCCGGTGCAGGCGGCGGGGATCCTGCTGCCTGTCTATATCATCTCGGATATCGGGGGGCTGGTCGCCTATCGCAGGAATTTCGACCGCCATATCCTTGGCAGGCTGCTGCCGGGGGCCGTCGCGGGCATTCTGCTGGGCTGGGCGACGGCCAGTTTCGTCACCGACCGCGCCATCGAATTCGTCGTGGGGGTGATCGGCCTTGTCTTTGCGCTCAGGGCGCTGATCGGGCAGGGGCACGGGGCCGCCGCGCGGGCGCCGGACTGGGGCAGGGGCAGCTTGTGGGGGCTGGTCTCTGGCTATACCAGCTTTGTCGCCCATGCCGGTGCGCCGCCCTATCAGGTCTATGCCCAACCGCTGCGTATGACACCTGTCGTCTATGCGGGCACGACGACGATCTTTTTCGCGATCTGCAACATGGTCAAGCTGGTGCCCTATGCCCTGCTGGGACAGTTGTCCGCCCAGAACCTCAAGGTCGCGGCCGTGCTGGTGATTCCCGCGCTGCTGGCGGTGCGGGCCGGGCTGTGGATCGTCAGGCGCATGCCGGTCCGGATCTTTTACGCCTTTATCACCTGGACCCTGCTGATCGTGTCGCTGCGGCTGATCTGGGCCGGTGTGATGGGTTGATTTCACGGGGAAAAGGCGAAACTCGCCGCGCTGCAGCACGATTTGGCTTGTCATTTGCTTCGCAGCGGGGCAATTTCGCGAAACTTTGTTGCTTTGGGGGCCGCCATGACTCGTCCATATCGCTCTGTCCTCTATATTCCCGCCGCCAATCCGCGCGCGATGGAAAAGGCCCGCAGCCTGCCTGCCGATGCCATCATCTTTGATCTGGAGGATGCGGTGGCGCCCGGTGAAAAGGTCGCGGCGCGCGCGCTGCTGGCGCAGGCCCTGCAGGCGGATTACGGCAGACGGGCGCGGATCGTGCGGATCAACGGGCTTGAGACGGAATGGGGGCAGGACGACGCGCGGGCATTCGCGACCGGCGCCGATGCCGTGCTGATTCCCAAGGTCAGCCGCCCCGAGGATCTGGACCGCGCCGCAGCCCTGATCCCCGATGCGCCCCTTTGGGCGATGATGGAAACCGCCGAGGGCATGCTGCGCGCCGCCGATATCGCCCGCCACCCGCGCCTGCAGGGCATGGTGATGGGCACGAATGATCTGGCCAAGGAACTGAACGCCCGTTTCCGCCCCGACCGTCTGGCGATGCAGGCGGGCCTGGGCCTGTGCCTGCTGGCCGCCAAGGCGCATGGCAAGGTGATCGTGGATGGCGTCTTCAACGCCTTCAAGGACGAAGACGGGTTGCGATTCGAATGCGAACAGGGCCGCGACATGGGCTTTGACGGCAAGACGCTGATCCATCCCGCGCAGGTCGAGATCGCCAATCAGGTCTTTGCCCCGTCGCCGGTCGAGGTCGACACGGCCCGCCGTCAGATCGAGGCCTTTGACGTCGCCCAGTCTCAGGGCAAGGGCGTGGCCGTCGTCGATGGCCGCATCGTGGAAAACCTGCATGTCGAAACCGCGCGCGGCACTCTGGCGCGGGCGCGGGCGATTGCGGAACTGGCCGCCGGGTGACAAGGTTGCAGCATCTTTCAGCCAGTCGAAGGGACCAGCCGGATGTTCATCCTGATTGTCGGATCAGCCCTGTGGTGGGCCGCCCATCTGTTCAAACGCATCGCCCCCGAACGCCGCGCCCGGATGGGCGACAGCGCGCGGGGGCTGTTCGCCGGGGCGCTGATCGTGTCGGTCGTGCTGATGGTGATCGGCTATCGCATGACCGACGGCCCCTATTGGTGGGGCGCGACGCCCGCCCTGAAGGGTATCAACAACCTGCTGATCCTGCTGGCATTTTACCTGTTCGCGGCGGATGGCATGAAAACCCGGATCACCCACAGCCTGCGTCACCCGCAACTGACGGGCTTTGCGCTCTGGGCCTTTGCGCATCTGCTGGTGAATGGCGACCTGCCGTCCTTTGTCCTGTTCGGCGGGTTGCTGGTCTGGGCGCTGGTCGAGATGATCGCGATCAACCGGGCCGAACCGCGCTGGATACCCCCGACCAAGCCCCTGGCCGCGAAACGCGAGGTCATGGCAGTCGCAGGCGCCATCATCGTGATGGGCGTGGTCGGGCTGATCCATGCCCTGCTTGGCTATAACCCGTTCGGAGCCTGACGTGCCGAAAATCTACCGCCTGCTGACCGAGGATGACACCTCTGCCTTTTGCCACAAGGTTTCCGACGCCCTGTCAAAGGGTTGGGATCTGTATGGCGACCCGGCCTACAGTTTCGACGCGGCGCGCGGCGTCATGCGCTGCGCGCAGGCCGTGACCAAGGACATCGCGGCCGACTACCATCCTGACATGAAGCTGGGGCAACAATGACCAAGACCAATCCGGGCCGTTTTTTCGAAGATTACCGCATCGGCGACATCATCCGCCATGCCGTGCCGCGCACCGTTTCCGGCGGGGAACGGGCGCTGTATCACGCGCTGTATCCGGCGCGTCACGCGCTGCATTCCAGCGATGAATTCGCGCGCGCCAGCGGGTTGGACGGGTCGCCCATGGACGACCTGATCGCCTTTCACATCGTTTTCGGCAAGACCGTTCCGGACGTCAGCCTGAACGCCATCGCCAACCTTGGCTATGCCGAGGGGCGCTGGCTGAAACCCGTCCATGCGGGCGACACGCTGCGGTCCGAATCCGAGGTGATCGGGCTGAAAGAAAACTCGAATGGCAAATCGGGCGTGCTTTATGTGCGCACGCGCGGGCTGAATCAGGACGATGAGATCGTCATGGAATATGTCCGTTGGGTGATGGTGCGCAAACGCGATGCTGCCGCGCCCGCGCCGGATGTCGTGGTCCCGGATCTGGCCAAAACCGTCGCCCCCGCCGATCTGGTCGTGCCCGAGGGGCTGGATTTCACCAGCTATGACTTTGATCTGGCGGGCGAACCTTACCGGCTTGGCGATTACGGGATCGGCGAAATCATCGACCATGTCGACGGCGTCACCGTCGAGGAGGCCGAACATATGCTGGCCACGCGCCTGTGGCAGAACACCGCCAAGGTCCATTTCGACGTCACCGCGCGCGAGGATGGCAAGCGGCTGATCTATGGCGGCCATGTGATTTCGATGGCGCGGGCGCTGTCCTTCAACGGGCTGGCCAATGCCCAGATGATCGTCGCGCTGAACGCGGGCGCCCATGCCAATCCCTGTTTCTCGGGCGATACGGTCCGCGCCTGGTCCGAGGTGCTGGACATCGCCGAAACGCCCGCGCCGGGTGTCGGCGCGATCCGGCTGCGCACCGTCGCCCATACCGGCAAGGCGGGGGATCACGGGCTGAAGGGCGGGGATGGGAAATACCTGCCCCATGTCCTGCTGGATCTGGACTATTGGGCGCTGATCCCGGCATGAGCCGGTTTCGCACCATGGCGGCGGGGCTGGTCGCTGCCGCGCTTTCGACGGGCGCGGGTTGGGCCGACACGCCCTGTTCCCTGCAGGGTCTGGAGCCGATTCCCGTGCTGGAAAAGGCCAAGGAACATTTCCTGCACGGCCGCTACGAAAGCTTTTCGGACGCGCTGCAACCCGTCATCGAATTGGACGAACAGCAGTTTTCCAATATCTTTGGCCCGATATCCAAAGCCGCGCCCAAGGGTTTCGACAGTTGTTCGACCGTGGTCCGGCGTGTCGATGACGGTGGCCTTGTGCAGGAACTGGTGCTGTATTCGGGGCTGAACCGTTCGGGGCGTCAGGACCAGATCCTCAGCCTGTATCTGGTGGCCGCGCCGCTTGGCGATGATCTGCGGCTGGTCCTGTTTTCCATGAAGGACACGATCGGCATGGCGCTGGACGAGGTCAGATGAATGCCGTGCCGGGCGCGATCAGGGGTCCGGCATGATGTTTCCCGGCGACGAACCGGGACCTTGGTCGGAAATATGTGATCACACGTCGCAATGCTGTGATCACAATGCTACTAAATCGCGTATTCTAACTGATTTGTCGCGGTAATGGACGTGACACGCCCGGCAAAAGAGTTAGAAACGCCACGAATTCAGCCAGCCCAGGTCGCCAGCTGAGGCGCAGGGGTCACAGGCACAGCACCTGACACGAACGCAGGAGAGCGCATTATGGCCGACGTCAACCGGGGCAACCGGCCGCTGTCCCCCCATCTGCAAGTCTACCGCCTACCCTTGGCGGCGATCACCTCGATCTTGACGCGCATAACCGGCCACGCGCTTGTCGCGGGCATCCTTTTGCTGGTCTGGTGGCTTGTCGCCGCCGTGACCTCGGACCGGGCATTCGCCTGCGCCGATTGGGTGATGCGGTCGTGGATCGGTTTCATCATCATGACCGGCTCGATGTGGGCCCTGTGGTATCACCTGCTGGCCGGGGTCCGGCACATGTTCTACGACGCGGGCATGGGGCTGGAAATCGAGACCGCCCAGAAAAGCAGCTGGGCGCTGGTCTATGGCTCGGTCGCGCTGGCCGTGCTGACGCTGATCCTGTTCTTTGTGTTCTGATGAAGGAGGCAACCCGGATGCGTTACATCACTCCGCTCAAGGCAGCCGAAGGCCTCGGGGCCTCTCATACCGGAACGCAGGATCACTGGTTCCTGACCGTTTCCGCCGCCGCGCTGGTCCTGCTGACCCCGGTGTTCATGCTGGTCGTGGCCCATGCCATCGGCCTGCCGCGCGCCGGCGTCATGGCCTATTTCGGCCAGCCTTTCCCGGCGATCGTCACCGGGTTGTTCATCATCGTGGGGATGCTGCATTTCATCCGCGGCACCCGCGTCATGATCGACGACTACCTGCAGGGCACGGCCCGCAAGGTCGGCATCATCGCTTCCGTCATCTTCAGCTATGCGGTCATCGCCGCGGCTGTTTACGCGCTGGTCCGGATGGGCCTTGCGACGCTCGTTCTCGTCTGAGGTTTTCCATGGCTGACTATGATTATGTAACGCATGATTACGATGTGGTCGTCGTGGGCGCTGGCGGCGCCGGGCTGCGGGCGACGCTTGGCATGGCCGAACAGGGGCTGCGCACCGCTTGCGTGACCAAGGTTTTCCCGACCCGTTCGCATACCGTCGCGGCGCAGGGCGGCATTGCCGCCAGCCTGTCGAACATGGGCCCCGACAACTGGCAGTGGCACATGTATGACACCGTCAAGGGGTCCGACTGGCTGGGCGACACCGACGCCATGGAATATCTGGCGCGCGAGGCCCCCAAAGCGGTCTATGAGCTGGAACATTACGGCGTGCCGTTTTCCCGCACGGAAGAGGGCAAGATCTATCAGCGCCCCTTCGGCGGCCACACCACCGAATTCGGCGAAGGTCCCCCCGTGCAGCGCACCTGCGCGGCGGCCGACCGCACCGGCCACGCCATCCTGCACACGCTTTACGGCCAGTCGCTGAAGGAAAAGGCCGAATTCTTCATCGAATATTTCGCGCTGGACCTGATCATCACCGATGGCGCCTGCACCGGCGTCGTCTGCTGGAAACTGGACGACGGCACGATCCATGTCTTCAACGCAAAAATGGTGGTGCTGGCGACGAGCGGCTATGGCCGCGCCTATTTCAGCGCGACATCCGCCCATACCTGCACCGGCGACGGTGGCGGCATGGTGGCGCGCGCGGGCCTGCCCCTGCAGGACATGGAATTCGTGCAGTTCCACCCGACCGGCATCTACGGTTCCGGCTGTCTGATCACCGAAGGCGCGCGGGGTGAAGGTGGTTACCTGACCAACAGCGAAGGCGAGCGTTTCATGGAACGCTATGCCCCGACCTACAAGGATCTGGCCAGCCGCGACGTGGTCAGCCGCTGCATCACCATCGAGATCTGCGAAGGTCGCGGGGTGGGCGAGCACAAGGATCACATGTTCCTGAACCTGCAGCATCTCCCGCCGGAAGCACTGGCCGAACGTCTGCCGGGGATTTCGGAATCGGCGCGCATCTTTGCCGGTGTCGACGTGACCAAGGAACCGATCCCGATCCTGCCGACCGTGCATTACAACATGGGCGGCATCCCGACGAACTACTGGGGCGAGGTGCTGAACCCGACCCAGGAGATCGCCGGATCAGGTCTTTCCCGGCTTGATGGCGGTGGGCGAGGCGGGCTGCGCCTCGGTTCACGGGGCGAACCGGCTTGGTTCGAACTCGCTGATCGACCTTGTGGTGTTCGGCCGTGCGGCGGCGATCCGTGCGGGTCAGGTGATCGACCGCGCGGCGCCGATCCCCCCGACGAACAAGGAACAGGTGCAAAAGGCGCTGGACCGCTTCGACCATTACCGCAACGCCAATGGCAACACGCCGACGGCGGAACTGCGGCTGGAAATGCAGCGCACCATGCAGGCCGATGCCGCCGTGTTCCGCACCGACAAGACTTTGGCCGAAGGCGTCGTCAAGATGCAGGCGATTGCCGCCAAGATGGCCGATATCAAGGTCACCGACCGCAGCCTGATCTGGAACAGCGACCTGATGGAAACGCTGGAACTGACCAACCTGATGCCCAATGCGCTGACCACCATCGTCGCCGCCGAGGCGCGCAAGGAAAGCCGTGGCGCCCATGCCCATGAGGATTACCCCGAGCGGGATGACGCCAACTGGCGCAAGCACTCCCTTGCATGGGTCGAGGGGAACGCGGTTAAACTGGCCTATCGGCCCGTTCACCTCGAGCCTCTGACCACGCAAGAGGAAGGCGAGATTGACCTGAAAAAAATCGCACCCAAAGCGAGGGTTTATTGATGCGTCTTCGTCTTCCCCTGATCCTGACCGCCGCCGCTGCTGGCCCTGACCGGCTGCGTCGTGCAAAATCCGAACGCCGGCGCCCCCGGCGATTCCGCAGGTGACGGCGCCCGCCGCGCCTTCGGCCGATGCGCTGGCACGCAATGCCGCGCGCACCGCCGTGAACCGCGAAATGGCGCGGCGCCTGCCGGGCGCCAATGTCGCGCCCTATACGGATTGCGTCATCAACAACGCCTCGGCCGCCGAACTGGTCGATATCGGGCGTCAAAGCACCGCGGGCGGCAATGTCGGCGATCTGGTCGCGGCCATCGTCGGGCGCCCGGCGACGACCGAATGTATCGCGCGGGCGGCTGCCTCGGCCCGGGCAACGGTCTGATGGGCGCGCTTCGGGGCATAGGTCTGGTTCTGGTCCCGGCGGTGCTGGGACTGGCGGCCTGCGCCCCGACGCCGCGCGAACGCATCCCGCTGGAACATGCGCAGGCGCTGTGCATGCAACTGGCGCTGGATCAGGAACGCGGTCGCGACCCCAGGGTGCGGGTCGGCGTCGGTGTCGGCACGGGCGGTTTCCGGGGCGGCTACGGCTCGATCGGGATCACCACCGACAGTCTGGGCCGCGCATCGTCGCGCGACCCCGAGCGCGTCTATCGCGACTGCGTCATCCAGCGCGCGGGCGTCAATCCGATGAACGGATTTTACGAACAACTGGGCGCGGGGTCGAAATGATCCGCGCCCATCTTGCCACATTTCCGCCGCGCCGCCGGATCCTGCGCCGCGTTGTGGATGCGTTCCTGCCGCAGGTCGATCACCTGTTTGTCGTGCTGAACGGCTATGACGACGTGCCGGGCTATCTGGCCCGCGATGTCAGGGTGACGGCGGTGATCCCGGATCGCGATGTCAAGGATGCGGGCAAGTTCTGGTTCGCACCGGAGCCCAGTGATATCGTTTTCACCATCGACGACGATATCGGCTATCCCGCCGATTACGGCGCCCGCACGCTGGACCTTGCCGCGCCGATGGGCTTTGACGGCAATGTCTTTGGCTATCAGGGCAATGCCTTTGCCGCGGTCGGGGATGGCCAGCCCGCGATCTGGCACAATTATCTGTTCCATCAGGAACTTGCCGAGACGCGCGGCCTGTCGATCATCGGCACCGGCACGCTTTGCGCGCGCGGCGACGCGATCCCGCCCCTGACCGAGATCGAGCCCTTTGCCGGTGCCTGCGATCTGGCTTATGGCCATTGGCTGCGGCGCAAGTCCTTTCTGCCTTGGGCGCTGCCCCGCGTTGCGGAATGGCTGACGAATACCCTGCCGCAGAACCTGCGCAAATCATCGCTTTTCGCGACGGTCCACCGTGAACGCCGCCCCGCCCATATCGCTCGACTGACGGAATTCGCCTTTGGCTGGCCCCATGCGAATACCCGTTTCGACGATTATCAACCGACTGCGTTCTGACCACCAGGAGAAGACCCAATGGTCCAGTTCAGACTTCCCAAGAACTCCCGCATCCGGGTCGGCAAGACCTGGCCCAAGCCCGAGGGCGCCAAGAACGTCCGCAAGTTCAACATCTATCGTTGGGACCCCGATAGCGGGGAAAACCCGCGCGTTGACAGCTATTTTCTGGATCTGGACAAATGCGGGCCGATGGTTCTGGACGCGCTGATCAAGATCAAGAACGAAATCGACCCGACCCTGACCTTCCGCCGGTCCTGCCGCGAAGGCATCTGCGGGTCCTGCGCGATGAATATCGACGGGGGCAACCGGCTGGCCTGCATCTTCGGCATCGACGAGGTCAAGGGCAAGGACGTCAACATCTACCCGCTGCCGCATATGGCTGTGGTCAAGGACCTGATCCCCGACCTGACGCATTTCTATGCGCAACACGCCTCGATCCATCCCTATCTGATGACGGAAACGCCGTCGCCGGACAAGGAATGGCGCCAGTCGATCGAGGATCGCAAGAAGCTGGACGGGCTGTATGAATGCGTGATGTGCGCATCCTGTTCGACATCCTGCCCCAGCTACTGGTGGAACGGCGACCGCTATCTGGGTCCGGCCGCGCTGCTGCATGCCTATCGCTGGATCATCGATAGCCGCGACGAGGCGACCGGCCAGCGTCTGGACGAGCTGGAAGACCCGTTCAAGCTGTATCGCTGCCACACGATCATGAACTGCACCAACACCTGCCCGAAAGGGCTGAACCCGGCCAAGGCGATTGCCTCGATCAAGCATATGATGGTCGACCGGATCGTCTGATCTGATCGGCTGATCTGATCGTCCGGCATGGCCGGTATGCAGTTGCATACAAACTGACGCCGCGCCGCAGCACTGGAAAATGCTGCGGCGCGGAATTATCTCGGGGTCACGGAAGGAATGGCTTTCCGATGAGGACCCGAGATGAAAAACGTCACTGATATCAAACATGCCCCGTCCCAGATCGCCGCTGCCGAAAAGGCCCGGCGCGGTGCCGAAGTCGCGGCACTGACGGTTCTGGAACAGATGTATGGCTATTTCAGCTTTGACCCGATGCCGCTGGAAGCGGCAGAGCGCAAGGCGGCCTGATCCGTCAGCGGGTCGCGGCCGGAAGGGCCGGGCGATCCGGATGATGACCCTGTATTGCGGCGCGGAACCCTTCCGTCGCCGCGTTTGATGTTTTCAGGGGCCTGCGATAGGGGGCTGAGATGTGAAAAGGCGCCGGAAACCGGCGCCTTTCGTGTCAGAGCTGGATCTGCTCCAGCACTTCGGGTTCGATCAGGGCGACCCCGGGCGGTAGGCCCGCCTTGAGCGCATCGGCATTCTGCGCCAGCACTGGGAAGGTGCGGTAATGGCAGGGGATCACGGTGCGGAAGTTGAAATATTTCCGCGCGGCCCATGCGGCGCGTTCCATGTCCATGGTGAAATGGCCGCCCGCCGACAGGATGCCGATATCGGGTTTGTGCAATTCACCCATCCATGCCATGTCGGCCATGATGTCGGTGTCGCCCGACAGATAGATGACCCGGCCCTCGCCCGCGATCATATAGCCCGATTCATGGCCGGTGTAGATCGGGCCGTCGGCCCCTTCCATCGACGAGGAATGCGAGGCATTGACCATCGTCACCTTGGCGCCGCCCAGATCGACGGTGCCGCCCTTGTTGAAGCCGATGCCCTCGATCCCCTCATGCGTCTGCCGTGTGTTGATCAGGTCATAGATGCCGACGACGGGGATTTTCAGCTCATGCGCGATGGACAGGGCGTCGCCGGTATGGTCGCCGTGACCGTGGGTCAGCAGGATATGGGTTGCGCCCGCTATGGCTTCGGCGCGGCGGTCTTCGGGAAACATCGGGTTTCCGGACAGCCACGGGTCGATCAGAATGACTGCGCTTTCGATTTCAAGCCGGAAACCGGAATGACCAAGCCAGGTCAGTTTCATGATATGCTCCTTTTTGCAGCGGAATGGACGGGCGGCCCTCAGGAAAAGGCCGAAAGAACAAAGGGGATGCTGACAACGGCCAGCAGGGTCTGCCAGGTCAGGATGTCGGCATAAAGATCAGCGTCTCCGCCCATCTGGCGGGCGACGATATAGCCATTGGCGGCGGTCGGAACCGAGGTGGCGATCAGCCCGGCCACCATCAGATCGGCGGCAAGGCCAAGATGGCGGCCCAGCATCCAGAAGATCGCGGGCAGCGCGAGCAGCTTGATCCCGACGCCCAGCCACAGCGCCGGATAGACCGACCACAGCCGGTCGATCTGGATGCCCGCCCCGACGATCAGCAGGCTGGCAGGTATAGCCGATGCGCCCAGCATGTCCAGCCCCTGGGTCACGGGCGGCGGAATGCGCAGATGCAGCAGGTTCAGCGCCAGCCCCGCCGTGCAGCCCAAAATCAGCGGATTGGTGACGACCGCGCGCAGCATCCGCCCCAGGCTGCCGCCCGCGCTGCCCCAGATCGCCAGCACCAGGATATTCGCCAGATTGACCGCGGGGATCAGAAAGGCCATCGCGACCGACACCAGCGCCGTGCCCTTGGCCCCCATCATCTGCGACGCCATCGCCAGCGAGACAAAGGCGTTCCACCGCGTCGAGGTCGCGAACAGCGTGGTGAATTGCTGATTCGGCAGCGACAGCACGGGTTTCAGCACAAAGGCCGCCAGCCCGGCGATCCAGACCGCCGCGATCAGCGCCATCGAAAACGGACCGATCCGCGACCAGTCCAAATCGGCGCGATAGACGGAAACCAGCATGATGGCCGGGAAAAACAGCCGGTAGCAGCACAGCTCGATCCCCGACCATGCGCTGGCCGGGACCAGGCCGCTGCGGCGGGCCAGATAGCCGATCGCGACCAGAAGCGCGATGGGGATGATGGCAACGGTTGCTGACATGGCGGCACATTGCTGCGGCGCGGCGCAGCGGTCAATCCCGCTTTCCGACGGGGCGCGCGGGGCGCGCAAGCCGCTTGCCCCGGTTCTTCGTGGCGGGTAAACCCTGCGCCAAGCGAAAGGAAATCCCATGTCGATCACCCAGGACGAAGCCCGCAAGGTCGCCCATCTGGCGCGTATCGCGGTCGATCAGGCCGATCTGCCCGCGCTTGCGGAAAAGCTGAACGGCATCCTGCATTTCATGGAACAGTTGAACGAGGTCGATGTCGACGGCGTCGAGCCGATGACCGGGGTCGAACCCATGCGCCTCAAGCGCCGTCAGGATATCGTCACCGATGGCGAGATGCAGGACAAGGTGCTGGCGAATGCGCCCGATGCGCGCGAAGGCTTTTTCGCAGTCCCGAAGGTGGTGGAATGAGCGAACTGAACACACTGACCATTGCCGAGGCCCGTGACCGTCTGCGCGCCCGCGATGTGACCGCGACCGAACTGACCGAAGCCTGCCTTGGCGCGATCGACGCGGCGGGCGCGCTGAACGCATTCGTCCACAAGACGCCGGAAATCGCCCGCAGGATGGCGGCGGAGGCCGATCAGCGTCTGGCGCAGGGCGATGCCCCGGCGATGTGCGGCATCCCCTTGGGGATAAAGGATCTTTTCTGCACGACCGGGGTTGCGACGCAGGCCGCCAGCCGAATTCTGGAAGGTTTCCGCCCCGAATATGAATCGACCGTGACCCAAAACCTGTGGGACGCGGGCGCGGTCATGCTGGGCAAGCTGAACATGGACGAATTCGCCATGGGTTCGTCCAACGAAACCAGCGTCTACGGCAATGCCGTGAACCCGTGGAAGGTCGATGACCGGCAGTTGACGCCGGGCGGTTCTTCGGGCGGGTCGGCGGCGGCTGTCGCGGCGGATCTGTGTCTGGCGGCGACCGGGACGGATACCGGCGGCTCGATCCGCCAACCTGCGGCGTTTACGGGCACGGTCGGGCTGAAGCCGACCTATGGCCGGGTCAGCCGGTGGGGCACGATTGCCTTTGCCAGCTCGCTGGATCAGGCCGGGCCGATGACGAAAACCGTGCGCGATGCGGCGATCATGCTGGGCGCGATGGCTTCGGTCGATGACAAGGATCTGACCAGCGCCGACCGCCCGGTGCCCGATTACGAAGCCGCCCTGACCGGCGATATTCGCGGCAAGAAGATCGGCATTCCGCGCGAATACCGCATGGATGGCATGCCCGCCGAAATCGACGCGATGTGGCAGCAGGCGGCGGATATGCTGCGCGATGCGGGTGCTGAAATCGTCGACATCAGCCTGCCGCATACCAAATACGCGCTGCCCGCCTATTATGTGATTGCCCCGGCGGAAGCGTCGTCGAACCTCGCCCGTTACGATGGCGTGCGCTCTGGCCGCCGCGCGAAACTGGGCGCGGGCGATGGCATCAACGACATGTATGAAAAGACCCGCGCCGAAGGTTTCGGCCCCGAGGTCCAGCGCCGCGTCATGGTCGGGACCTATGTGCTGTCGGCGGGGTTCTACGACGCCTATTACAACCGCGCCCGCAAGGTCCGCGCGCTGATCAAGCGCGATTTCGATCAGGCCTATGCCAGCGGCATCGACGCGATCCTGACGCCCGCGACGCCTTCGGCGGCGTTTGGGCTGGGGGAAATGGCGGATGCCGATCCGGTGCAGATGTATCTGAACGACGTCTTTACCGTGACGGTGAACCTTGCCGGTCTGCCGGGGATTTCGGTGCCCGTGGGGCTGGACAAACAGGGCCTGCCGCTTGGCATGCAACTGATCGGGCGTCCCTGGGACGAAGGCGGCTTGCTGAATTTCGCGCAGGTGCTTGAAAGCGCGGCGGGATTTGTGGCGAAGCCGGGCCGCTGGTGGTAGGTTTGGGACGAAATCATAGGACGTGGACATGCGCAAGCTGACGATTCTGGCCGTTCTGGCGGTTGCCGCCTGTGGTGAAAATGCGGGATGGAACCCGAATTACACCATGAACTCAACGCAATACGGTGAATACCTGCGTGAACGCGAAGTTGCGTTGAGGGGCGAGGCGCCCGCGCCCACCGCGATCCCGGTCAAGCTGCCCGCCAAGGCGCCGACCGCTGCTGATATCGCCGGAACCGCCCAGACCGGGCAGGCCGCCGCCGCTACCCCCGCTGCTGCTGCGACCGGGGCCGCCGATGCGCCGCAACTGCCTGCGAATGCGCAGCGCGCCACGACCGGTCCCTATCCCGGTTCGACCCCGGTGCTGGTGCGCTATGCCCATGCCGAAAACCGCAACCCCGGCACGACCGCCTATCCACGCAGCAATGCCAATGCGAATGCGGCCAGCCGCGCCTGCATGACCTATGCCAATCCGGCGGCGGCGCAGACCGCCTTTATCGCGGCAGGCGGCCCGCTGGTCGATGCGCGCGGCATGGACCCGGATGGCGACGGTTTTGTCTGCGGATGGGACCCGCGCCCCTACCGCCAGCCGCAGCTTTGACTCACCCCTCGCCGAATTGCGGCGAGCGGCGGGGCGGCCAGCGCCCGGAATTGATCGTGCTGCATTACACGGGCATGGCCGATGCGGGTTCTGCCCGTGACCGGCTTTGCGATCCCGCGGCCGAGGTTTCGGCCCATTGGCTTGTGCTGGAAGACGGCCGGGCCGAGGCGCTTGTTCCCGAAGAATTGCGGGCCCGGCATGCGGGCGCGGGGACATGGCAGGGGCGCGACGATGTCAATTCCCGCTCGATCGGGATCGAGATCGTCAATCCCGGCGACCGGCCCTTTCCGGCGCTACAGATGCTGGGTCTTGAACGCCTGATGCAGGGCATCATGGCGCGCTGGCAGATCCCCGCCAGCGGCGTCATCGGCCATTCCGACATGGCGCCGGGCCGCAAGATCGACCCCGGTCCCCGATTCGACTGGCGCAGGCTGGCGCTTGGCGGTTTGGCGATCTGGCCAGAGGAGCCGGGGCCGGATCTGCCGCTGGCGGCGAGCCTGGACCGCATCGGCTATCCGCAGGCGGATGCCGGGGTCCGACTTGCCGCCTTTCGCCTGCGTTTTCGGCCCTGGGCCAGCGGGTCCGAGGATGAAATGGATCGCCGGATCGCCGCCGCCGTGGCAGGCTGATCCGCGAAAACCCGAGGTGGCATGACAACCGACCCCGAACCCTTCCACAGACAGGGCGCCTGCCATTGCGGTGCGGTGCGATTCACCGTGCATTTGTCCGAGGGTCTGGGTAGCGCAAGGCGCTGCGATTGCAGCTTTTGCCGGATGCGCGGCGCGGTTGCCGTCACCGCGCGCGTCGGTGATCTGCAGATCACCGAAGGGGCGGCGCATCTGACCCTGTATCAGTTCGGAACCGCCACGGCGAAACACTGGTTTTGCAGCATTTGCGGTATCTATACGCACCATCAGCGACGTTCGAACCCGCAGGAATACGGGGTGAATGCTGCCTGTCTTGACGGGCTCAGCCCTTTTGACTTTCGTGAATTGCAGGTGCTGAACGGGCGCGAACATTCCAGTGATGGCGGTGGTCGGCAGGTGTCGGGCGTGCTGCGCTACGACCCCGGCTAAAGCGCGGCGAAGATGCGGCTTAGCCGTGCGGTTTCGTCCCGGATGCCATAGGGCGGGTTCACGACGAACATGCCCGAACCGACCATGCCGTGACCGGGGCGGGCGGGGGCAAAGCCGACCTCGTGCAGCAAAGCCTCGGGGAAATTGGCGGCCAGCGACCCGATCATCGCCTTGTGGCGGTTGTCGGCCAGCAGCGGATACCACAGGGCAATCGTGCCGACGTTCCATTTTGCGGCGATGCGCTGAATGAAACGCGGGATCGTCTCGTAATCGGATTTGACCTCGAAACTGGGGTCGATCAGTAGCATGCCGCGTCGCGGCGTCGGCGGGCACAGGGCGTTCGCCATCACGAAGCCGTCCTGATGGTGCAGCCTTGCGCCGGGGATATGGGGGGCCGGGGCCTCGGCCTCGGCCGGATGCAGTTCGGCCAGATCCATGCGGTCGTCCGGGCGCAGCAGATATTGCGCGATCAGGGGCGAGCCGGGATAGGCGTCCGGCCCGTGCCAGCCCCGGATCGCGGTCAGGGCCTGCAGCAGGGGATGGCCGGGGGGCAGCCAGCCTTCGGTCAGCGCGCGGGTGATGCCCGCCTGCGCCTCGCCCGTGCGGGTCGATTCCGCGCCCGACAGGTCGTAAAGCCCGCGCCCGGCATGGGTTTCCAGGTAGCTGAGCGGTTTCGGTTTCCGCACCAGATAGTCCAGCATCGACGCCAGCAGCGCGTGCTTGTGAAAATCGGCCAGATTCCCGGCGTGATAGGCGTGCTGATAGGACAACATGTCCCGCGCATAATCCGCATTGCTGAAAATGAAAAGCGGCGATGCCCAGGGAGGAGGAGGGGCATCGCCGCGCAACGCTGGCCCGGGGAGGAGGAGGGGCCGCGTATATGTGCGGCAATGGCTGGGAGGAGGAGTGCCATCGCCGCGAACGATCAGTCCCGAGGAGGAGGAGGGGACCGCCGTATTCCGTTCCGCCCGTGGCGGAGATTATGGCGACGGCACCCAGGGAGGAGGAGAGGTGCCGTCGCCGTTCCAACAAGGCTCATGGGAGGAGGAGAGAGCCTTGTCGTATTCCTGGCGGCACCCCAGGGAGGAGGAGAGGGGGTGCCGCCGAAACCCAGGCCCAGGGAGGAGGAGAGGGGCCGGGTAATTCCGTGTCAGTGCCGCGCTGCCGCCTCGTGGGCGATGCGGCGGATTTCCGGGCGATAGATGCCCAGGTCGCGCAGTTCCGCGTCAGTCAGCGCGTTCAATTCGTTGACCGTCTGGAGATAGACCGCGCGATGTGCGAAGTAATCTGCGACCGACTGCATCAGCGAGCCGAGATAACCGGCGACGCGCGAGGCTGCTCCATGATTCAGATCAAGGACTGCCATTTTCCGTTTCCTACCATTCTTGCTATCAGCGCCCGGCCGGATTGCCCTGCGCTTCCGATGAACCCAAGATGGCGCAGTTTCTGCATCTGCACAATAGACACGTCGCGATTGCTGCCATGCAGAGACCGCATGGCTCGCCTCTAGATCGTTAATTTTGCCGGATAAAATAAATGTGAGCGCTAAAATCAATTCTTGCTGCGTTGCAGAAATGCATGGGCGGATTGGCAAGTGACGCGGGGTTCCGGTGGTTTAAGAGAGGTGGCGGGCAAGGCTTGCGGCTGGCGGTGAAGCTGCCATTCTGTCCCATTGATATGCGGTCAGGAGGAGCGACATGGCGATTTCACGCAGCAGGGTTCTGGACGAACTTTCCCAGATCCGGATTCCGGGGGGGCAGGATCTTGTTTCGGCCGATCTGATTCGCGCCCTGTCCATCGACGGCGGCACGATCCGATTCGTGATCGAGGTGTCGGATGCTGCCATGGCCAATGCCATGAAGGCCGCCGAGGCCGAGGCCGAACAGCGTTTGCGCGCCCTGCCCGAAGTGGAAAAGGTCTCGATCGTGATGACTGCGCCCGCCGGGGCCAAGCCCAACCAGCAGGTCGCGCGGTCGTCGGGTGCGGCGGGGGGCGCGGGTGCGCCGCCGCCCAATCTGCAGATCGGGCGCCATCCGACCCCGCAGGCCGGGCCGGAACAGGTCAAGGGTGTCGCGCGGATTCTGGCCATCGGCTCGGGCAAGGGCGGCGTCGGGAAATCGACCGTGACCTCGAACCTCGCGGTGGCGCTGGCGAAAAAGGGGCGCAAGGTCGGGGTGCTGGACGCCGATATCTACGGCCCCTCGCAGCCGCGCATGCTGGGCGTGACCGACCGGCCCAGCAGTGACGGGCAGGTGATCGAACCGTTGCACGCGCATGGCGTCACCCTGATGTCGCTTGGCCTGATGATGAAGGATGGCGAGGCCGTGGTCTGGCGCGGTCCGATGCTGATGGGCGCGCTGCAGCAGATGCTGACCCAGGTGAACTGGGGCGAGCTGGACGTGCTGCTGGTCGATCTGCCCCCCGGCACCGGCGATGTGCAGCTGACCCTGTGCCAGAAAACCAATGTCACCGGCGCGATCATCGTGTCCACGCCGCAGGATGTGGCCCTGATCGACGCGCGCCGCGCCATCGACATGTTCGCCAAGCTGAAAACGCCGGTGCTGGGCCTGATCGAAAACATGTCGATGTATGTCTGTCCGAATTGCGGGCACGAGGCGCATCTGTTCGGTCACGGCGGCGTCGCTGCCGAAGCGGCGCGGCTGGATCTGCCCTTCCTTGGCGAATTGCCCCTGCAACTCGACGTGCGCCTGGCGGGCGATGCGGGCAGGCCCATCGCGGCGGGCGAGGGGCCTGTGGCCGATGCCTATGGCCGGCTGGCCGACCGGCTGATCGGCGGCGGCATGGCCTGAGCGTTCCCACGACCGATAATATGATGGCGCCCGGAACCTGATGGTCCGGGCGTCCTGATTCTGCGGCAGGGATTTGGCGGCCGGGCGGTTCCGGGAATATCCGGGAATGGCCGGCCGGGGGCGCCACGGGGCGTCGGGAATTCATGGGACTGGTGCCGAACCTTCGAATCACCGCGCCGTGAAACACCGTGATTCGGGCCGCCGGAATGCCCTTTCCCGCGCCGGGCGCAGGCAATATTGATGTCTTGCGGTTTGGCTTGCGTCGGATTTGGGAAAACCTGGGATTTATATGCCACAGGTCCATCCCCACAAGATGTAGTGGTTGTTTTGTCTGCGGGAACGAAACCTGCATGAGCTTGTCGCGCTATGTGACGGTTTTCATGGTCTGTTCCTGTCGCGCGCAAGCCGTTGTCACGCTGTGTGACCAAACAAACCCGTTGCTTCCCATGAATTCCCATGGCATCCCTTGATCACGGAAACGGGCATCAAGGGGCGCAAAAGAACCCCGAGGCGACAAGCAGGCTTCATACAGGCACCCGTATCCATAAAGCGACTGGACAGCGCGCGAGCAGCACCTCCCCCAGGTGGCGCGGATAGTCCGGCGATCCCCGAAACTTCGGGGCCCAGTAATGGGAACGAGGGCGGCGGATCGGGCAGTGGCAGCAGCCCGATCCGCCCTTTGCTTTTCCGGGACCCCGGAAAGGTTTGGGACAGTGGAAGGAGTGCGGGCCGGTGGCGCGCAAGTTCAGAGGTTCGGAGGAGGTCAAGGTGGACGCGAAAGGTCGCGTCTCGATCCCGGCCAAGTTCCGCCGTGTCTTTGAATCCGCTGATCCCGAATGGGAAACCGGCAAACGCCCGCAGCTGGTCGTCGTCTTCGGCACCGAAAGCTGGAAGCATCTGCAGCTTTTCACCATGCAGGCGATTGATGAGGTCGATGAACAGATCTCTCGCCTGCAGCGCGGCAGCGCCGCCCGCAACCTGCTGGAAAACATCTATCACGGTCACGCCGAAGAGGCAGAGATTGACGGCGATGGCCGTCTGGTCCTGCCCCAGAAGCTGCGCGAGAAGATCGGTCTGACCGACAGCGCCTTTTTCATCGCATCGGGCGATTATCTCAAGGTCTGGTCCCCCGAAAACTACCGTGAGGAAGAGCGCGAACTGGAAGCGCGCGTCCCCGAATTCGAACCCGGCGCGGACCCCTTGTCCCTGCTGGCGCTGGCCAGCAGCCAGACCATTACCGAGGCGGGCTGATGGGGGCGGATGCACCCCATATCCCGGTCCTTCTTGCGCCCCTGTTGCGCGCTGTCGAACCGGTCGCGGGCCTTTGGGTCGATGGCACCTTTGGCGCGGGCGGCTATACGCGGGGCCTGTTGGCGGCGGGTGCGGATCGCGTGATCGGCATCGACCGCGACCCCACGGTTTTCGACATGGCGCGGGTCTGGGCGGGCGAATATGGCGACCGTTTGCAACTGGAACAGGGCACCTTTTCCGATCTGGACCGGATCGCGGGCCAGCCGGTCGATGGCGTCGTGCTGGATCTGGGCGTCAGTTCGATGCAACTGGATCAGGCCGAACGCGGCTTTTCCTTTCTGCGCGACGGGCCTCTGGATATGCGGATGGGCGATGACGGGCCGTCCGCTGCGGACCTGCTGAACAGCGCGGACGAAGGCGTGATTGCGGATGTGCTGTATCACTACGGCGAAGAACGCGCCTCGCGCCGGATCGCCCGCGCGATTGTCCGCGCCCGCCCGCTGACCCGCACCGCCGAACTGGCCGAGGTCGTGGCGGGCTGTCTGCCGCGCCCGAAACCCGGCCAAAGCCATCCCGCGACCCGCAGCTTTCAGGCGATCCGCATCTGGGTGAATGACGAATTCGGCCAGCTTGTCGCGGGGCTGGCTGCGGCCGAGCGTGCCCTGCGTCCGGGTGGCAGGCTGGCCGTCGTGACCTTTCATTCGCTGGAGGACCGCATCGTCAAACGCTTCATGCAGATGCGGTCGAACAGCGCGGGCGGCGGCAGCCGCCATGCCCCGGTCGCGCAGCAGGCGCTGCCCGCCTTCACCATGCCCTTCCGCCGTGCCATCGGCGCCGATGACGCCGAACTGGACGCCAATCCGCGTGCCCGTTCGGCCCTGCTGCGTGTCGCCATGCGCACCGATGCCCCTGCGGGTCGCGTCGATTCCGCGGCGCTTGGCCTGCCTGTCCTGCCCGGAGTTTCGTGATGCGTTCGGTTCTGTATCTGACGACGACACTGGTGGTGATGGGCTTGGCCTTTTGGGCCTACCGCGAAAATTATGCCACGCAAGCCGCGATCAACGAGATGGCGGATGTCCAGCGCAGCATCGGCGGATTGCGCGAGGAACTGGGCGTCTTGCGCGCCGAATGGGCATTCCTGAACCGGCCCGAACGGCTGAACGAACTGGTCAACCTGAACTTTGACAAGCTGAAACTGGTGCCGCTGGAATCGTCGCAATTCGTCGATATCAGCCAGGTCGCCTATCCCGAACCGAAACCCGAAATCGACCCGAATGCCGCACCCGAACAGGAGGCCGCCCAATGATCCGCACACCGCTTCGCCCCTTGGCCCGGATCCTGCGCGCCCGCGACAAGGGCGAAAACCCCGACGCGGTCGAGGCCGAAAACCGCGCCCTGCGCCATGCCGAAATTCAGGACCGCGCCCGCAAACGCGCCGAATCGCGGCTGAAGCTGATGGCCGGCATCTTTCTGCTGTGCTTTGCCACGGTGGGCGTGCGCATGGCCGCGCTGGCCTCCAGCGAGCCGTCAGAGCCGCGCGTGCAATCCTCCGAGGCGCAGATCATCTCGCAGCGCGCCGATATCGTGGACCGCAATGGCCGGGTCTTGGCGACGAACCTGCTGACCCATTCGCTTTATGCCCATCCCCAGCAGATGATCGACCCGGAACGCGCGGTGCGCGAACTGGTCCGCATCTTCCCCGATCTGGACGAAGAACGCCTGCGCAAGGATTTCACCGGCAAGCGCACCTTCCTGTGGATCAAGCGCAAGCTCAGCCCCGAACAGATGCAGGCCGTCCATGACATTGGCGAACCCGGCCTGCTGTTCGGCCCGCGTGAAATGCGGCTGTATCCGAATGGCCGTCTGGCCAGCCATATCCTTGGCGGCTCGAATTTCGGTCAGGAAGGCGTCAGCAGCGCCGAGGTTCTGGGCATGGCGGGCGTCGAAAAGGCTTTCGACGGCTGGCTGCGCGACCCGGCGCATCAGGGCGCGCCCCTGACCCTGTCCATCGACCTGACCGTGCAATCCGCGATGGAGGAGGTGCTGGCCAACGGGATGCGCGTGATGAACGCCAAGGGTGCGACCGGCATCCTGATGGAGGTCAGGACCGGCGAGATCGTCGCCATGGCCAGCCTGCCCGATTTCGACCCGAATGACCGCCCGCGTGGCCTGACCAAGGGCGATCCGTCCGACAGCCCGCTGTTCAACCGCGCGGTGCAGGGCCAGTATGAGCTTGGCTCGACCTTCAAGATCTTTCCGGTGGTGCAGGCCATCGACCAGCGTCTGGTGAACGTCAATACGATGATCAACGGCTCGTCGCCCATGACCATCGGCAAATATCGCATCCGCGATTTCCACAACTATGGCCGCCAGTTGTCGGTGACGGATATCATCGTCAAATCCTCGAACGTGGGCACGGTGCGGGTGGCGCAGCTTCTGGGCGCGGACCGTCAGAAAGACTTTCTGGAAAAGCTGGGCTTTTTTGAACCGACGCCGCTGGAAATGAGCGAGGCACCGACCGGCAAGCCGCTGGTCCCGCAACGCTGGCCTGCGGTGACGGCGGCGACGGTGTCCTCTGGTCACGGTCTGGCCGCCAGCCCGCTGCATCTGGCATCTGCCCATGCAACCATCGCCAATGACGGCAAGCGGGTGCGCCCGACGCTGGTGCATGGCCGCAACCGGCCCGAAGGCGAACAGGTCATGTCGCCCGAGGCCGCGCGCATCGGCGTGTCGCTGCTGCGTCAGGTCGTGACGCGCGGCACGGCGCGGCAATCCGAGGTCGCGGGCTATGAGGTCGCGGGCAAGACCGGCACCGCCGACAAGCCGCGCGCCAGCGGCGGCTATTACCAGAACAAGGTGGTGTCGACCTTCGCCTCGGTCTTTCCGGCCAGCGATCCGCAATATGTCATGGTCGTGACGCTGGACGAACCGACGGCGACGCTGGCCAATGGCGTCACGGCGCGCACCGCAGGCCACACCGCCGCCCCTGTCGCGGGCGAAATCATCCGCCGTCTTGCGCCTTTGCTGGGGTTGCGTCCGCAAACCGAACGTGAACTGCCGATCATTGAACCGCATTCGAACGATGAGCTAAAGCTCGTCTCGAACTGAAAAGACGAGGACCGGCGTGTCAGAGCAGGCAAAGCAACTGTCCCTTTTGGGGCTGCGAGGGGACAAGGGGCGCGACCCCGACATCACGGGGCTGGCGGTCGACAGCCGACAGGTCAAGCCGGGCTTTCTGTTCGCGGCCCTGCCGAGATCGGCGGCCCATGGCGGCGAATTCATCCAATATGCCTTGCGTCAGGGTGCGGCTGCGATCCTGACCGACCGGGCGGGGGCCGCGCTGGCCGCCGCCGAACTTGCCGTATCCGACGCCGCGCTGGTCGTGGTTCAGGACCCCCGCGCCGCGCTGGCCGCAGCAAGCGCCCTGTGGTTCGGTGCGCAGCCGGAAAAGCTGGTGGCGGTCACCGGCACATCGGGCAAGACTTCGGTCGCGAGCTTCACCCGCCAGATCTGGCAGAATCTGGGCCATAAGGCGATCAGCCTGGGCACGATGGGGGTGCAGGGCGATTATCACGCCCGGCTGGCCCATACGACGCCCGAACCGATCACCCTGCATCGTGTCCTGTCCGAGGCCGCTGCCGAAGGCGTGACCCATGCCGCGATAGAGGCGTCCAGCCATGGCCTGGATCAGCGCCGTCTGGACGGGGTGCGGGTCATGGCCGGGGCTTTTACCAATTTCAGTCAGGACCATCTGGATTATCACAGGGATTTTGACGATTATTTCGCGGCCAAGGCCCTGCTTTTCAACCATATCCTGATCGAAGGCGCGAAGGCCGTCATCAATGTCGACGACCCGCGCGGCCGTCAGATGGCGGGGATTGCGCGCGAAAACGATCTGGATCTGCTGACCATCGGCCAATCGGCGAATGCCGATCTGCGCATCCTGAACCAGCGTTACGACGCGACCGGACAAGATCTGCGCTTTTCGCTATATGGTCAGGCGCATCTGGTCCGGCTGGCGCTGATCGGCGGCTTTCAGGCGGAAAACGTGCTGGCGGCGATGGGGCTGGCGATGGCCACGGGCGACGATCCGGCGGCGATCATCGACAGCCTGCCGCGCCTGAACACCGTGCGCGGCCGCATGGAGCTGGCGGCGATCCGCGAAAACGGCGCGGCGGTTTTCGTCGATTACAGCCACAAACCCGGCGCGCTGGCCTCTGCCCTGCAAAGCCTGCGCCCGCATGTCATGGGCCGCATCATCGTGGTCTTTGGCGCGGGCGGCGACCGCGACCGGCTGAAACGCCCCCTGATGGGCGAGGCGGCGGCGGCCCATGCCGATGTCGTTTTCGTCACCGACGACAACCCCCGCAGCGAAGACCCCGCCGCCATCCGGGCCGAGGTCATGGCGGGCGCCGGTCCCGACGCCATCGAGATCGGCGACCGGGCCGAGGCGATCCTGCGCGGCGTCGATGCCCTGCAACCGGGCGACGCGCTGCTGATCGCGGGCAAGGGCCATGAAACCGGCCAGATCATCGGCAATGACGTGTTCCCCTTTGACGATGCCGAACAGGCCTCGGTCGCGGTCGCGGCGCTGGATGGCAAGATATGAGCGCGCTTTGGACATCCGCCGATGCCGCCGCCGCGACAGGCGGGCAGGCGAGCCGCGATTTCACCGTTTCGGGCGTGTCCATCGACACCCGCACGATCCAGCCGGGCGATCTGTTCGTCGCGCTGAAGGATGTGCGCGACGGCCATGATTTCGTGGCACAGGCGCTGGCCAAGGGCGCGGGCGCGGCGCTGGTCAGCCGCCGTCCCGAAGGCGTTGCGGATGACGCACCGCTGCTGATCGTGCCCGATGTGCTGGACGGGCTGACCGCCCTTGGCCGCGCCGGTCGCGCGCGGATGACGGGCCGTGTGATCGCGATCACCGGCTCGGTCGGCAAGACCTCGACCAAGGAAATGGCGCGGGATGCGCTGGCGGGGCAGGGCCGTGTTCACGCGGCCGAGGCCAGTTACAACAACCATTGGGGCGTGCCCCTGACGCTGGCGCGGATGCCTGCCGACACCGATTTCGCGATCATCGAAATCGGCATGAATCACCCCGGCGAAATCGCGCCGCTCTCGCGTCTTGCCCGCCCCCATGTCGCCCTGATCACCACCGTCGCCGCCGCCCATCTGGAGGCCTTTGGTGCCATCGAAGGCATCGCCCGTGAAAAAGGCGCGGTCTTCACGGGGCTGGAACCGGCTGGCACCGGCATCCTGCCCGAAGACCTGCCCGTCACCCAGATCCTGCGCGATTGCGCCGATGCGGCAGGCGCCATCGTCATCGGCTTTGGCGATCACGGCATGGGCCAGTTGATGCGGGCCGAGAGTCAGGGCGACACGCTGAAAATCCGCGCGAGGATTCTTGGGGAAGTCGTTGAATACAAGCTGCAAAGCGCGGGCCGCCATTTCGCGATGAATTCCGTCGGCGTGCTGACCGCGATCCATGCGGCGGGCGGCGATGTGAAACAGGCGGCCAAGGGGCTGGAAAGCTGGCTGCCGCCCAAGGGGCGCGGCGCCGTCGAGGATCTGGCCGGAATCCGGCTGATCGACGACGCCTATAATTCCAACCCGACCTCGCTGTCGGCGGGGCTTGCGACGCTGGCGCGGCTGCAAGGCAGCCGCCGCATCGCCATTCTGGGCGACATGCTGGAACTTGGCCCGGATGAAATCGCCCTGCATGCGGGCGTCGCGCAGGATCCCGCGCTGGCCGAGGTGTCGCTGATCCATACCGCCGGGCCGCGGATGCGCGCGCTGCATGACGCGCTGCCCACAGGCAAGCGCGGCATCTGGGCTGAAACGGCGGATGAACTGGCCGCGCAGGCGGGCGAACTGGCCCGCGTCGGCGATATCGTGCTTGTCAAAGGCTCGAAAGGGTCGCGGGTTTCGACGGTGGTTGACGCGCTTCGAACGGTGCTGCAAGGCAACGCCTCTGGCGTAAAGGAGTAACGATGCTTTACTGGCTCACCAGCCTGTCGGACGGCGGCGACGTCTTCAACCTGTTCCGCTATATCACCTTTCGCGCTGGCGGCGCCTTTTTCACCGCGCTGATTTTCGGTTTTATCTTTGGCCGCCCGCTGATCGACCTTTTGCGGCGCAAGCAGAAAAAGGGCCAGCCGATCCGCGATGACGGCCCGCAGAACCATTTCAGCAAGGCGGGCACGCCGACCATGGGGGGGCTGCTGATCCTGGCGGCGCTGACGGTGGGCACGCTGCTGTGGGCGCGGCTGGATAACGGCTATGTCTGGATGGTGCTGCTGGTGACCCTGGGCTTTGCCGCAATCGGTTTCGCCGATGACTATGCCAAGGTGACGAAACAGCATCACGCGGGTCTCTCGGGCCGGATCAGGATGGCGATCGGTCTGGCGATCGCCGCGCTGGCCGCCATTGCCGCGACCATCATGCACCCCGAGGCCCTGACCAATGATCTGGCGCTGCCCTTTTTCAAGAATGCGCTGATCAATCTGGGCTGGTTCTATATCCCCTTTGCCATGCTGGTGATCGTCGGCGCGGCCAATGCGGTGAACCTGACAGATGGTCTGGACGGGCTGGCGATCATGCCGGTGATGATCGCCGCCGCGACATTCGCGGTGATCGCCTATATGGTCGGCAACGCGAATTTCGCGAATTATCTGGGCGTCCATCTGGTCCCCGGCACGGGTGAGCTGGCGGTGTTCGTCGCCGCCCTGATCGGCGGGGGGCTGGGCTTTCTGTGGTATAACGCGCCCCCGGCTGCGGTCTTCATGGGCGATACCGGGTCGCTGGCGCTTGGCGGCGCGCTTGGCGCCATCGCGGTCGCGACCAAGCACGAAATCGTTCTGGCCATCGTCGGAGGGTTGTTCGTGGTCGAGGCCCTGTCGGTGATCATTCAGGTCCTCTATTTCAAACGCACCGGCAAGCGCGTCTTCCTGATGGCCCCGATCCACCACCATTTCGAGAAAAAGGGCTGGGGCGAGGCGCAGATCGTCATCCGCTTCTGGATCATCGCGCTGATCCTGGCGCTGATCGGGCTGGCGACGCTGAAGATCCGCTGAGATCGATGAGGGACGACCACCACGCGCATGCCCTTCCGCGCGAAAAGGCGGCAGAGGCATATTTCAAAGGTTGGGACGACGCGGCGGCCCGCGTTGTGCGCAGCGTGTTCTTGCTGGGCGGGGGGCTTTTGGGGCTGGTTCTGCTGCCGCTTGTGATCGGCCCGGTTCTGGATGCCGTGGCCGGACCCCTCTCCTTTGCCGGGTTCTACACGTTCGTCGTTTCCCTTGGCGTGGCGCTGATCTTTCTTGGCGGGGCGTTGGGCGGTGTCCTGTGGGGCATCGTCGTGTTCGCGGGCGCGGTCAATGCGGCGATACTGGCGGCGGGTCAGCCGGTCCCTTCATCCTTCGGGCCATGGATATCGTGGGCCTTGCGCATCTTCAGCAGGGAACGGCCTTTCCTGTCTCTTGCGCTGCCGGCAATGTCGCTTGGTGTCATCTTGACTGTCGTTCTGGCGTCGGGGATTGATGCCTCGAAAGAGCTCATCGAAAGGGTTCTTCGCGTGTTGGGAGTGACTGCACCATGATCCCCGTCCAAGGTGTCGAAAACCAGACCATCGCTGTCCTCGGCCTTGGCCGTTCGGGCCGGGCGACCGCTGCGGCCCTGCGCGCAGGCAGGGCGCATGTCGTGGTCTGGGACGACGGCACCGATACCCGCGCGCAGGCCGAGGCGGATGGCCTGACCGTGCTGGACCTGACCCGCGACCAGAACTGGGACGGGATCGCCGCGCTGATCACCAGCCCCGGCATCCCGCATCTCTATCCCAAACCCCACCCGGTAATCGCCAGGGCCTATGCGCTTGGCGTGCCGGTGGACAATGATATCGGGCTGTTCTTCCGCAGCTTTGCGACGCGGGACTGGGACGCTTTCGACAGCTTTCCGCGCGTCATCGCGGTCACCGGATCGAATGGCAAATCGACCACGACCGCGCTGATCCACCATATCCTGACCGAAGCCGGTCGCCCGACCCAGATGGGCGGCAATATCGGTACCGGCGTGTTGTCGCTGGAACCCGCGCGGGACGGCGAGGTCGTGGTGCTGGAACTGTCCAGCTATCAGACCGATCTGGCCCGCGCGCTGACCCCGGATGTCGCGGTGTTCACCAACCTGTCGCCCGACCACCTGGACCGCCACAACGGCATGGGCGGCTATTTCGCGGCCAAGCGCCGCCTGTTCGCCGAAGGTGGCCCCGACCGCGCCGTGATCGGCGTGGACGAGATCGAGGGGCAGTATCTGGCCGATCAGCTTTCCTTTGGCGCGACCGATGACCGGGTGATCCGGGTGTCCTCGGGGACGAAACTGGAACGTTTCGGCTGGTCGGTTTTCGCGCGCAAGGGCTTTCTGGCCGAATATCGCAAGGGCCGTCAGATCGCCTCGCTCGATCTGCGCGAGGTGACGGGGCTGCCGGGCGAACACAATCACCAGAACGCCTGCGCCGCCTATGCCGCCTGCCGCGCCGTGGGCATCCCCCCCCGAGAGATCGAGGCCGCGTTCCACAGCTTCGGCGGCCTGCCGCATCGCAGCCAGACCGTCGCCGAAATCAACGGCGTGCGTTGGGTCAATGACAGCAAGGCCACGAATGTCGACAGCGCGGCCAAGGCCCTGACCGCCTTCAGAAATATCCGCTGGATCGCGGGCGGGATGGGCAAGGATGGCGGGATCGAAGCGCTGCTGCCCCATCTGGGCCATGTCGCGAAAGCCTATCTGATCGGCCATTCCGCCCGCGATTTCGCCCTGCAGATCGGCCAGACCCCGCATGAGGTGGTCGAAACGATGGAGGAAGCCGTCGCCCGCGCCGCGACCGAGGCGCAGCCCGGCGATACCGTCCTGCTGGCCCCGGCGGCGGCCAGTTTCGACCAATACCCCAATTTTGAAAAGCGCGGCGAACATTTCACCGCGCTGGTCCCTGCGCTCGGCGCCTGATTTTCTTCATCATCCAAATACCCATGCGGCAGTTCCGCCGGGCATCAGGCGCGCAGATGAAAAGCCCCCGGTTTTCGGGGGCCTTTCGCGTCCGGGCAGGATGGGATCAGAACGAATAGCCGATCTTGACGCCCGCGCCCCACAGGTCGTTGTCGCGCATGCTGGCGCGCTGCACGTCCGGGGTCCCGGTTTCGGGCTTGGCATTGCCCAGTTTGGTATAGTTGATGCCCGTCGTGATCTTGATGTTGTCCATCGTATAGATCGCGGCCAGCGTGATGCTTTTGCGGCCATTCGTCGGGGCCAGCGGCGACACCAGATCATTGCCCGTGGGTTCATAGGTGAACGAGGCCGAACCCGACCAGTTGTCGGTGAACTTGCGACCCACGCCGATGGTATAGGTGGTGGTATCCTCCAGCTCGACCAGGCCCGTCGGGACGAAACCAACGAAGATCGGCGGATCGACGCGGAATTCCGACCAGTTCACCCAACGGATCGAGCCGAACAGCAGCGTGTCAGCCGCGATGCCTGTCTGCCCCTCCAGCGTCCAGGAACGCGGCGTCTTGACCGTGGTTTCCGTATCCGGGCCAAGCGGCATGCCGTTGATGGATTCCTTGGTGTCGAAATCATGCTCGATCGGCGAATTGTAGGTCAGCGAGATCCGCGCCGCGATATCCGGGATCTCATAGGCGACGCCCGCGACCCAGCCCATGCCCCAGGATGTGTCGGTGTCGACATTGTAACCCATCACACCGCCGGTGCAGGGCACGGGCGCCAGCGGGCTGCTGTAGGCGCAGCCGTTCAGCGTCACATTCCCGCTGGCGCGAGAGCCGCGGATACCGCCATGGACCGAAAAATTGTTGTCGAACTTGTAACGCAGCAGCGCCGTATAGGTTGTCGAATCGACGGTGACGGCCGTGCCCCCCAGCATCACCGATCCGCCATTCGCCACGGTCGCATAGTTCAGATCGGCGCCAAAGGGCTGTTCGATGATGAAGGCGCCCGACAGATTCTGGTTGAACTGGTGCTTGTAGGCCAGCCCGAAGAAGCCATAGCCCGAGGCGACATTGCCCGTCTCATAGCCCAGGACATCGCGCCCCGACACGCTCGGCGAAGCGCCGCCAAAGCTGAGTTCCGCATAATTCCCTTCCTCGAACAGGATGCCCAAGGATTGCGGCGCACGCTCGATCCCGCCCGCGAAAGCGGCGCCGCTGCCAAGCGCGAGGATCGTCCCGACCGCTGTCATCGTCTTTTTCATTTTTCCCTCCCTGACGCCCGTCAAGGGCTTTTAGTGTCATGGTTTCAAAGGTGCGGCAGAACCCTTGTCTAGGTCAATCAACACACAATCCTGACGTGACGTTTTCGTGAACGGCGTGACGTTTCCCGTGTCGAAACCGCAACTGACGTTGGGTTAACGCTGCCGCAGCGATGTGGAAAACACACGCGTTGCGTGTTGCCGCCGGAATGACATGGGCGATTTTCAGATGCGGGCGCGCCCGCCCCGGCTGCCGTTTCGGTCGCAGATCGGCACGGGCGCTATGGACAATTGCCGCGTCGCATGAAATGGGAAACTGCCAAACGAACCCCTGATCAGGATGACTCCATGCAGATTCGCGAGGCTTTGACCTTCGACGATGTTCTTCTGGTTCCTGCGGCATCTACTGTCATGCCCTCGACGGCGGATGTGGTGACCCATGTCACGCGCCAGATCCGGATGAACATTCCCCTTTTGTCTTCGGCGATGGATACCGTCACCGAAAGCCGCATGGCGATTGCCATGGCGCAGGCGGGCGGGATCGGCGTGATCCACCGCAACCTGACCACCGAACAGCAGGCCGCCGAAGTCAGCCGGGTCAAGCGCTTTGAATCGGGCATCGTCTACAACCCGATCACTCTGACCCCCGAACAGACGCTGGCCGATGCCAAGGCACTCCAGGACCGCTATAATGTCTCGGGCTTTCCGGTGGTCGATGCGGGTGGTCGGGTGCTGGGCATCGTGACGAACCGCGACATGCGTTTCGCCAGCGACGACCGCACCCCGGTCAGCGTCATGATGACCTCGGACAATCTGGCGATCCTGCGCGAACCCGCCGATCGCGCCGAGGCGATCAGCCTGATGAAGGCGCGTCGCATCGAAAAGCTGCTGATCACCGATGGCAACGGCAAGCTGACCGGCCTCCTGACGCTCAAGGACACCGAAATGTCGGTGCTGAACCCCCTGGCCTGCAAGGACGATCTGGGCCGGCTGCGGGTCGCGGCGGCCTCGACCGTCGGGGACGAAGGCTACGAACGCAGCCAGGCCCTGATCGAGGCAGGCGTCGATCTGGTCGTCATCGACACCGCGCATGGCCATTCCGAAGGCGTTGGCCGCGCGGTCAGCCGGATCAAGAATTTCTCGAATTCGGTGCAGGTCGTTGCGGGCAACGTCGCGACGGCAGAGGGCGCGCGGGCGCTGATCGACGCGGGCGCGGATGCGGTCAAGGTCGGCATCGGGCCGGGTTCGATCTGCACGACGCGGATCGTGGCGGGCGTCGGCGTGCCCCAGTTGACGGCGATCATGGATGCGGTTTCGGGTGCCGGCGGCGTGCCGATCATCGCGGATGGCGGCATCAAATATTCCGGCGATTTCGCCAAGGCGATCGCGGCGGGCGCGAGCTGCGCCATGGTCGGTTCGGCCATCGCAGGCACCGATGAGTCCCCCGGAGAGGTGATCCTGTATCAGGGCCGCAGCTTCAAATCCTATCGCGGCATGGGGTCGCTTGGCGCGATGGCGCGCGGCTCGGCCGACCGTTATTTCCAAAAGGATGCGGCCAGCGACAAGCTGGTTCCCGAAGGGATCGAGGGGCAGGTGCCTTACAAGGGCTCTGCCGCGGCGGTGATTCACCAGTTGGTCGGCGGACTGCGCGCGGCAATGGGCTATACCGGCTGCGCCACGGTCGAGGAAATGCGCAAGAACTGCCAGTTCGTCCGTATCACCGGGGCCGGGCTCAAGGAAAGCCATGTCCATGACGTGCAGATCACCCGCGAAAGCCCGAATTACCGTCTGGGCTAGGGTGCATACGAAATCTTAAGGGGACCGGGGTAAAGGTCAGGGAATGTTTCCATTCCACGGCCTGACATGACCCGGTCCCTTTTTCTTTTTCTGGCGGCTTTGCTGATGGCCGGGCTGCCCCTGCGCCTTGCCGCCAGCCCGCAGGCCGAGGTGTGCGAATGGGCGGTGCAGCAGGTCGCGCGCGAAAGCGGCGTGCCCGCCGATATTCTGGCCGCGCTGACCCTGACCGAAACCGGCCGGCGCATCGACGGCGTCGTCCGCCCCTGGGCGTGGAGCGCGAATGCCGAAGGTGCGGGCAGTTGGTTCGACGACCCCGAAAGCGCCATCGCCTTTGCCCAGTCCCGCGTCGATCAGGGGCGCCCGAATATTGATATCGGTTGTTTTCAGCTGAATTACCGCTGGCATGGCGAAAATTTCAGCTCGGTCCGGCAGATGTTCGACCCATTGGAAAACGCCCGCTATGCGGCGCGTTTCGTGTCCGAACTTTACACCGAATTCGGCGATTGGCGGGTGGCGGCGGGGGCGTTTCATTCCCGCACGCCGCAATATGCCAACCGCTATCTGGCCCGTTTCGACACGTTGCGGGCCTTGCACAATGATCGCGGTTTCATGGGGATGACGGGTTCGCCCGAAACCTACAACACCTTTGCCGCCGTCGACAGCCAGCCGGGCCGCAGGCGCATGATGCGTGAACGGGTGACGATACTTGGCGCCCCGCTTGGCAGCGGCGTGGACGGGGCGCATGGCTCGCTGGCGGTGATGGGGGGGGCGCGTGCCTCTCCGATCCATGGAACGCGGGGGCCGATGATCGTGGTCAGCGCGGCCCAACCGACGGGCGGCGGCACGGCCGCGCCGGGGTCGCTGTGGCGCGGGGGACCCTAGGGCTGCGGGGTTGACTTTTGCCTGCCGGACATTCTTGTGGCGCCATCTTCCTGACGCAAGCGAAACGCCGTGACCCCTGCTGCCCGATTTGCCGCCGCCATTGATATTCTGGACCGCTTTCTTGCCGGTGAACCGGCCGAGGCGGCGCTGACCCGTTGGGCCAGGGGCAGCCGGTTCGCGGGTTCCGGCGACCGTGCCGGGGTGCGCGATCTGGTCTATGACAGCCTGCGTCGCCTGCGGTCCCGCGCGGCTTTGGGCGGGGCGATGACCGGCCGGAGCATCATGCTGGGCGCATGCCGGGAGCTTGGCCAGAATCCCGCGATGTTCTTTAACGGCGAAGGCTTTGCCCCCGCGCCCCTCACGATTGACGAGATATCGGCAGGGCATACGCCAACGCCGTCAGAGGCTTGCGACCTTCCCGACTGGCTGCTTGGGCGCTGGCAGGCGGCGCTTGGCGCGGATGCGGATCGCATCGCGCAGGCGATGCGGGAACGCGCCCCGGTCTGGCTGCGGGTCAATGCGATGCAGGCGAATGTGCAGGATGCGATGGGGGCGCTGATCGAGGAGGACATCCTGGTCGAACCCTCGGACCTGCTGCCTTACGCCTTGCGGATCACGCAGGGCGAAAGGCGGCTCGCGAACAGTCGCGCCTATCTGGATGGTCTGGTCGAACTGCAGGATCTTTCCGCGCAGCTTGCCTGTGCGGCGCTGCCGTTGGAAGGCCGGATTCTGGATCTTTGCGCTGGTGGGGGCGGCAAATCCCTGGCGATGGCCGGGCGCGGCGCGAAACACATCACCGCCCATGATATCGACTCGGCGCGCATGGCGGATCTGCCCACCCGCGCGGCCCGGGCAAAGGCACGGATCCGCATCGCCGGTGCTTCTGCCCTGAACCGGGAATGGGATCTGGTCATCGCAGATGTTCCCTGTTCGGGATCGGGGACCTGGCGGCGGACTCCGGCGGCGAAATGGCGGTTGACGCAGGATGATCTGGGCAGGCTTGTCGAAACCCAGGCCGCCATTTTGGGGCGTGCCGCGGATCTCGTCCGTCCGGGGGGGCATGTCGCCTATATGACCTGCTCGCTGCTGGCAGAGGAAAACGGCGATCAGATCGCGCGTTTCCTTGCCGCGCGACCGGAGTTCGAACAGATTTCGACGCAGCGTTTCACGCCGCTGAATGCGTCGGACGGGTTTTATCTGGCCTTGCTCCGCAAGCGTTAACCGGCTGTTAACGGATCATCGGCTAGGTTTTCCATCAGGACGATCTGCAAGGGGCTGCGCATGAACTTCAAGGCGATGAGGGCGATTCCCGCATCCGCACTGGCCTATGTGCCCCTGCTGGCCCTGCCCGCATTGATCGGCGCCCTCCTGATCGCGATCACGCCCGGCCATCCGCAGGGGACGGCGGTTCTGGTCGTGGCGACCGTCGCGCTGGCCTGGTATCTGCTGGGTGGCGCGATCGCCTTGCGCGCCTTGACCCAAGGCATCGCGCTGCGCCGCGACGTGAAGGAAATCGGGCAGCAGCTTGAGATTTCCGACCGCGCCGCCTTCACCAGTTCGGCGCAGGGGGAAATTCTGGGGCAGAACAGTATTTTTTTACAGGAATCCGGTGATCTGCTCGGTCATGATCTGCGGCAGCGCCTCGCCACCGCCCATGCCGATCCCGACCGCTTCTGGCATTCCGTTCTGCTGGCGCTGGATCGCAAGGGCAGCACATCGGTCGATCTGGGCACTATGGGCAGATACAAGGTCACGCGCAGACCCGGCAGTCAGGTGCTGATCTGGCAGGCCGCGGATCTGCCGCAGGTTTCGCCCGCGCCGCAGATCGCGCCCCCGGCGCGGCAAGACCATTTCGATGAATTGCCCGTGGCCTTGCTGCTGCTGGACCCGGCCGGGGTGATCGTCCGTGCCAACAGTGCGGCAAGGGAGCTGTTGGGCGGCCAGATCGACGGAAAATCGCTTGCGACCTTGCTCGAGGGGCCGGGCCGCCCGCTCTGCGATTGGGTGGCGGATGTTGCGACCGGACGGCTTGTCGGCGGACCCGAGGTTCTGCGCAGCCGCTCTGCCGGTCCCGAGCATTTCGTTCAGGTCACGCTTCGGCGCAGCGAAGAATCCGGCGTGACCGCCGTTCTGTCCGATGCCAGCGATCTGAAAAAGCTGGAGGCGCAGTTTGCGCAAAGCCAGAAA
>NZ_JARJHL010000017.1 GCF_029309835.1 Paracoccus sp. DMF-8
GCCTGGCGTATTGGGTCAGCGGCGCGATCAGCAACGCAGCCGCGCGTAATAGGATTTTTCCGCCGCCTCGCGCGCCTGCGCCAATGTGACGATGCGCTTCGCCGGCGCAACAAGGGCAGCATTTTCAAAAACATCTGCGCGGTGGTCAGCGCATCGCCCGCCGCGCTGTGGCGGGCCAGCACCTCGACGCCCAAACGCGCGGCGATGTCTTCCAGCGCGATGTGGACATTGAGCTGACGGCTCGACCACCGTCGCCAGCAGCAGCGTGCCCAGCACCGGCTGGCTCGAAACGCAGCCCGCTGGTCGCGGCCTTTCCTTGATCTGCAGGGAACCGCATGTCGAAGGCGACGTTATGGCCGACCAGCACCGTGTCGGCGGCAAAGGGGTGAAAGGCGGCCAGCACCTCGGCGATGCGGGGCTTGCCGCGCACCATGTCCTGCGTGATCCCGTGAAAGGGGATCGAGGCATCGGGGATCAGCCGCCCCGGATCGACAAGCTGGTCGAATGTCTCGCCACTCAGCAGCCGGGCCTTGAGGATGCGGATGGCGCCAAGCTGGATGATTTCGTCCCCGCCGGTCGGATCAAGCCCGGTGGTTTCGGTGTCGAACACGGTGAATGCCAGCTCGTCCAGCGGCACATCGTCCAGCGCGCGGCCGCTGTCGCTGTCGGCGAACAGGTCGAAATTGTAGAACTCCGGGCGATCCGGCAGGCCGGTTTCCGCTGCGCCCGCCCGCCGACAAGGGCAGCAGAAAACGGAAAAAGGACCGGCCCGCGTCGCGGTCATGTTCCAGCCACAATTCGCCGCCGTGACGTTCGGCGATCTCGCGCGGGGGTCAGGATGTCGTGCCTTCGCCCTGCGGCATCGCCTCGGCCTGCCAGCCGGCGGGGGCGACGGCGCTGGTGAGGGCGGGCCATGCCAGATCCAGATGGGCCCAGGCCCCGGCGCGGTTCAGGCGGATGTCCAGCACATCGGGGAACAGCGTTTCCACCAGCCGCCCTGCCGCCAGAAAGGCCAGCGCCTGCATCAGCGAAAAGCTGTCCACGCTGAGCCAAAGCCCGTCCTCGACCTGATCGCGGGTCAGGCTGCGCCCGGCGTCCGCCTCGATCCGCTGCGCCACGGCGCCGATGAAATCGCCGCCCTGCACGTCCCGCAAGGGCCAGCGCGTCAGCAGGATCCTGCGGCGGCGTCCTCGGTCAGTGCGGCAAGACGGTCGGCCAGATCCTGACCTCATCGCGGACAACCGCCTTGAAAACTCTCTGGCGTTCGACCTCGTCTCAGATCGGGATAATCCAGCATCTCCAGCGCCGCCTGCATGCTGGCCAGCGAGGCGCGGCTGGATCTCGGTCAGTTCGATCATGCGCCGGTCGCGGCGCGACTGCGCCGCCCGATCGGCCGTGATGTCATCCAGCAGCAGCACATAGCCGCTCATCGCGGCCCCGCCGCCGGCCAGAACCGGCGCCAGCGCGACCTGCAGCAGATGCCCGCCGGGTGGTCGCGACGAAACGGGCCGAGACCGCGATTTCCGACCGCGCAATGCGGCGTTCGACGCCGTCGCGGGCATGGGCGATCAGCGCCGGTTCGATGACGGCATGGATCGAGCGGGCCAAGCTTCCGGATCAGCTCCGCCCTCGCCCGCGATATCGGGGATTGCGACAGGCGGGTGAAACAGCCCGGCGCGCGCGCCCGTTATACAGCAGGATCCGGCCATCCAGATTGCAGACGATGACGCTCGGTTCCAGTTGCGCCATCAGCGCGCCCAACTGGTCGCGTTCCTGCGCGACCTTGGCGCTGGCCTCATCGACCAGACGGGCCGCGTCGGCGCGCAGGCTGCGGGACTGATCGGCGATCTGGTTGATCGCGGGCTGCAATCAGCCGCCGGTCGCACCGCCGCCGTCACGGCGCCAGCGGACCCGGCGCATCGGGATCGGCGGCCAGCAGCCAGTGTCGCATCCGTTGGCGGCATGCAGGGGCGCGATGGTTCTGCGGTAAAGCCGCATCACCAGCCAGCCGCCAAGCGCCGCCGCAACCGCCCACCAGCCAAAGACCAGCGCGCCATGGCTGTTGGCCAGCGGGGCCAGCACCTCGGACAGGATGCCGCGTTCGGCGGGGTTCGTCAGCGACCACGCCCCCGCCAGACCAAGCACCAGCCAGAGGGCCAGCACGATACCGGGGGCAAGGGCGGCGGCGATCAGCCGCGGTTTGATCTTCACGAAATCATGTCCTTGATCTGCACGATCAGGTCGCGGGTCGAAAAGGGCTTCGCCACATAGGCATCGACGCCCGCGCCCTTGCCGCGCTGGATATCGGTGTCGCGGCCCTTGGCGGTCAGCATCAGGATGCGGATATCGTTCAGCCTTGCATCGGCGCGCACCGCCTCGCAGACCTCGAAGCCGGTCAGGCCGGGCATCATGCCGTCCAGCAGGACCAGCGCCGGGGTCTCGCGCTGGATCATGTCCAGCGCCTCGATCCCGTCGCGCGCCACAAGAACCTGATATCCTTCGCGTTTCAGCATGAATTGCAGCGATACGACAATATTGGGTTCGTCATCCGCGATCAGAACCTTGATGCTCATCAACTCCCCCTTCTGGCTGGAGCGGAAGGCGAAACGCGAAACACGCCCCCTGCCCTGGCTCGGACTCCAGCCACATCTCCCCACCCAGATTATTGACGATCTCGCGGCTGATAGGAAGGCCAAGACCGGCGCTCGGCGGCCGGTCGCGCGCATCGCCGACCTGCCGGAACTTGTCAAAGACCACCGCCTGTTCCGCCGGATCGACGCCGCGCCCGTTGTCGCGAACGCTGACGACCAGCCCGTCGCCCTGCCGGGACAGGCTGACATCGACCCGCCCGCCCGGCACCGGCACGAATTTCGCGGCATTGGACAGCAGATTCATCATCACCTGCATCATCCGGTCGGGATCGGCCTGCACCGGGGGCAGGTCCGGCGCCAGATCGGCCACGACCTCGGCCCCCTTTTCGCGAAACAGTTCGGATGTCGCGCGCAGGCTGTCGGCGACAAGCTGGCGCAGGTCGATGTCGCAAGTGTTCCATTCGGCCATGCCCGCCTCGATCTTGGCCAGATCCAGCACCTGATTGACCAGCCGGCCAAGCCGTTCGGATTCCTTCAGGATGATGCCCAGAATTCGGCGCGGTCGGCATCGTCGATATCGGGCGTGTCCAGCATCAGGCTCGGCCAGCGCCCGGATCGAGGTCAGGGGCGTGCGCAGCTCATGCGTGACCGAGGACATGAAATCGTCTTTCAACTGGTCGAGGCTTTTCAATTCCTCATTCGCGTCGCGCAGTTCGGATGTGACCTGTTCCAACTGGCGGGCATAGCTGCGGACCTGCGACGCCTCGTCCAGAATATCCAGCACATTGTCGATGGTCAGGGGTTCTTCCTGCGCGACGGATTCGACCATGACCCGGGCCGAGGCCGTGCCGACCGCCCCGGCGATCTGGCGCTCGACCCGATCCACCAGCCGGGCATCGGCGACCAGCGCATCGGGGGCGACGCCCATGTCGCGGGCATGTTCGTGAAACAGCGCCTGCGCCCGCTCGGCGCCCAGAAAGCGGCCTGCAAGGTCGCGCAGATCGGCCAGCCGGGCGCGGCCGCGCCAGAACACCGGTTCCGCCGCATGGGTTTCATAGACATCGACGAACAGGACGGCCTGGCTTGCTTCGCGCGGGGAAGGATCGCGGGCCAGCGACAGGCCGACATACAGGCCGATATTGACCAGCATCGACCAGAACAGCGAATGGGTCAGATAATCAAGGCCGGTCAGCCCGAACAGCGATTCCGGCGCAAGCAGGGTCAGCCCGAACGGGCCGTCCAGAAAGCCCGCGTCGATCCAGCCCGATTTCGCGACCGATGGCAGCATCAGCGTCCATGCCCAGACCAGCGCCCCCCCGGTCAGCCCGGCCAGCGCGCCGGTCCGCGTCCCGCCCTTCCAATACATCCCCCCCAGCAGGGCGGGGGCGAATTGCGCGACGGCGGCGAAGGAAATCAGCCCGATCGAGACCAGCGCATAGGCTTCGCCCGCGATGCGGTAATACAGGTAGCCCAGCAGCAGCACGGTCAGGATCGCGGCGCGGCGGATGTTCAGCAACAGCCGGGTCAGATCGCCCCCCGACCGCCGCGCAAAACGGCGGCTGCGCAGCAGCGCGGGCGTGACCAGATCGTTGCAGACCATCGTGGACACGGCGACGGTTTCGACGATCAGCATCCCCGTCACCGCCGAAAGCCCGCCGATATAGACCACCAGCGCCAGCAGTCCGGCACCGTGATACAGCGGCACCGACAGCACGAAGGTTTCCGGGTCCATGACCCCGCTGCCGAACAGCACCAGCCCGCCGATGGCGATGGGCAGGACAAAGATATTGATCAGCAACAGATAGACCGGAAACAGCCATGCGGCGCGGCGGATGTGGCGTTCGTTCACGCATTCGACGACCATGACCTGAAACTGGCGCGGCAGCAGCAGGACCGACAGCATCGCCAGCACGATCATCGCGAACCATTGCGCATGGCTGAAACTGCCCGCGCCATTGTCCAGCCGCAAAAGCCGGGTGATCTCGGGCATCTGCTGCGCCCGCGCCCAGATATCGGCCATGCCGTCGAACAGCCCCCAGGTCACGAAACCGCCGACGGCCAGAAAGGCCAGCAGCTTGACCCCGGATTCAAAGGCCACGGCGGCGACCATGCCCTCGTGGCGTTCGGACTGGTCAAGGTGGCGCGTGCCAAAGATGATCGCGAATGCCGCCAGCAGCAGGGCGACATAGAATGTGCCGTCCAGCCACCAGCCCGGTTCCCGCCCCGTGCCCGCATTGGCGGTCAGCACGTCATAGCCCGCCGACACCGCTTTCAGTTGCAGGGCGATATAGGGCAGCATGCCGACCACGGTGATCAGCGTCACCACGGCGGCCAGCAGCGGGCTTTTGCCGTAGCGGCTGGCGATGAAATCCGCGATCGAGGTGATGCGGTAGGTCTGCGAAATCCGCACCATCTTGCGCAGGACCACCCATGCCAGCAGCATCGCCAGCATCGGCCCCAGATAGATCGGCAGGAACCAGACCCCGCCCGAGGCCGCCCGCCCGACGCTGCCGAAATAGGTCCAGGCAGTGCAATAGACGCCCCATGACAGCGCATAGACCCCGGCATTGTCGATGATCGACCGTCCCTGATCGGCGCGGCGGTCGGCATAGGCGGCAATCGCGAAAAGCAGCAGCAGATAACCAAAGGAGGCGCCCAGAACCAGCGCGGGCGACATCATGTCCCGCCCCCGTCCCGCGGCGGGGGGCGCCTTGGTCGCGCGGATCTTTCGCTGACCAGCGCCAGCGCGACGATCAGGCCCGCCCAGATCGCGAACAGCGCGACGGGCAGCAGCGGCAGGCCGAACAGCGTGATCTCGCGGTCCCAGATCGTCAGCAGCGGAAAGTTCAGCAGCGCAAAGCCCGCCGCGCACAGCGCGATCAGGATCTGCCTGCGCCGCTTGCTGCCCCCTTTCATAGCGTGTCCAGACGATAATGCCGCGCGATCCATTCCTTGAAACGCCGCACGATGGTCAGCGAATCGCGAAAGGACTGGCGTTCGATCGTGCCCAGTTCGGCCAGCCGGATGGTGTTGTCGGGCGCGCGCCCCTCGGCAATCTGGCGCAGGTTGCTGGACAGTTTCAGCGCCATGACGCAATGCAGCGCCGCCAGCAGGTCACGGGCGAAATCACCGTCCAGATGACCACCCGCCGCCAGCGCCTTCAGCCGGTCGGCGGTGCCCAGATCGCGGATGCCATATTGCAGCGCCAGCGTGCGGACGCCGTGGACCAGCGGAAAGATCCCCAGTTTCTTGACATCGACCTCGGCCGCGTCGCGCCCGCGCATGCCGGGAAGACGGCTCCACCAGCGGCCCTCGGTCCCGAATTGCGCGATGGCACGGGCGAAATGCGCGTAAAAGGCATCGCTGCCCGTCAGCAGGCGGCGCAGATAGGATTGGGCATCCGCCAGCAGGGTCGCGTCGCCCGCGACCGCATCGGCATCCAGAAAGATCGCCAGATTCATCGGACCTTCGGCATCGCCGCCATGCACCCAATCGCGCAGCGAATCGCGAAACCCCTGCAAGGGCTGGCACCACAGGGGGCGGCTGACCATGATGCCCCCCGGACAGGGCGGATAGCCGAAACCGATCAGCGCATCGGTAAAGGCCTGCGTCACATCCGCAAGCCCCGGAAAATCGAAACCGTCGCGCAGGATCAGCGCATTGTCCTGATCGGTGCGGATGACCTGTTCGGAACGCCCCTCGCTGCCCATGACGATCAGGCAGGAATTCTCGCGCAGGTCCTGCGGGGCCAGCAGATCCCACAGGCGGCGAAAGATCTGGCGGTTCAGCGCGCCGACGGTATCGGCGATGATTTCGACCCGCACGCCATCGTCGTGCAGGGTGCGGATCAGGGCCTCGACCTGCGCGGCGGCCTGACCGATCTGATCGACGGTCGTCGCATGGGCGATCCCGACCCCGATCAGATGGGAATGGTTGGCCAGAAAGCCCATCAGGTCCAACTGGCTGAGAATGCCGATGATCCGGTCGTCCTGCCTGACCAGAACGCGGTGGATGCGGTGCTGCAGCATCAGCATCATCGCATCGAACACCTCATCCCCGGCGGAAACCGACCAAGGGGAAAAGCTGGTGAATTCGCGCACGGCGATCTGTTCGGGCGCCCGGCCCTGCAACAGCGCATCGCGCAGGCTGGTGGTGGTGAAGATCCCCAGCCGGTCGCCATCGCGGACCAGCGCATCGGCAACGCCCGCCTGCGACAGCGCGCGGCAGGTGGCGACCAGATCGGTCGCACCGTCCAGATACAGGGGTTCGCGCAGATGGGCATCGCCGACCCGGCTGGCCATCAGCGACACGAATTCGCGCTGATCGCGGGTGTCCCCAAGACGGTTTTCAGACGAAGGGGACCGGCCTTGCCCGGCCGATCCCCCCTTTGGCATATGATCGGTGATCCCCGTCAAGAAACGCGGACCGGATCAGTGCTGCGACGCAGCCGAGGCGCCGATCCCGGTTTCCGAACGCACCTCTTGCGCCGGGAAGCCGGCGCGGTCGATGCGCGCGCGCGGGCCGTTGTCCAGCTTGGACACGATCCAGATCGTCAGGAACGCCGCCGTCATCGAAAACAGCGCAGGCGAGGTATAGGGGAACAGGGCGGAACCCGCCTCGTGACCCAGAACCTGTTCCCAGACCGAAGGCGACACGACCGTCAGGCCGACCGACAGAATCAGGCCGACGAAACCGCCGATCACCGCGCCCCAGGTCGTGCAGTCCTTCCACAGGACCGACATGAACAGCACCGGAAAGTTCGCCGAGGCCGCGACCGCAAAGGCCAGCGACACCATGAACGCGATGTTCATGTTCTGGAAGGCGATCCCCAGCACCACCGCCAGCGCGCCAAGGCACAGGGTCGTGATGCGCGAGACGCGTAGCTCGGCCGCACTGTCGGCCGTGCCCTTCTTGATGACCGTCGAATAGAGGTCATGGCTGACCGCCGAGGCCCCCGACAGCGTCAGGCCCGCGACGACCGCAAGGATGGTCGCAAAGGCCACGGCCGAAATGAAGCCCAGGAAGATATTGCCCCCAACCGCTTTCGCCAGATGGACGGCGGCCATGTTGTTGCCGCCGATCAGGCCGCCCGCCGGGTCCAGAAAGTCGGGATTGGTCAGAACCAGCGTGATCGCGCCAAAGCCGATGATGAAGGTCAGCAGGTAGAAATAGCCGATCCAGGTGGTCGCCCACATCACCGATTTGCGCGCTTCCTTGGCGCTTGGCACGGTGAAGAAGCGCATCAGGATATGCGGCAGACCGGCGGTCCCGAACATCAGCGCCATGCCGAAGCTGATGGCCGAAATCGGATCCTTGATGAAGCTACCCGGCCCCATGATCGCCTGACCGCGGTCGGCGGCATCGGCGGCGGTGTCGGGGTTTGCGGCAAAGATCTCGCCCTTGATGCGGACGGCATCGGCAAACATGCGCTCGGGGCTGAAACCGTATTTCCACATCACCATGAAGGACATGAAGGACGCGCCGCCCAGCAGCAGGCAGGCCTTGATGATCTGCACCCAGGTCGTCGCGGTCATGCCGCCGAACAGAACGTAGACCATCATCAGCACGCCGACGATGACCACGGCCATCCAGTAGTCCAGACCGAACAGCAGCTCGATCAGCGAACCGGCGCCGACCATCTGCGCGATCAGGTAGAACGCCACCACGACCAGCGTGCCCGAAGCGGCAAAGATGCGGACCGGGGTTTGCGCGAAACGAAAGGCCGCCACGTCGGCAAAGGTGAACTTGCCCAGGTTGCGCAGACGTTCCGCCATCAGAAATGTCAGGATCGGCCAGCCGACAAGAAAGCCGATCGAATAGATCAGCCCGTCATAGCCGTTCAGCATCACCGCCGCCGAAATCCCCAGGAACGAGGCCGCCGACATATAATCGCCGGCAATCGCCAGACCGTTCTGGAACCCGGTGATGCCGCCACCGGCGGTATAGAAATCGGATGCCGACTTGGTCTGAGACGCGGCCCATTTGGTGATGAACAGCGTTCCCACCACGAACACCGCGAACATCACGATGGCCGTCCAGTTCGTCGCCTGTTTGGTGCCGCCCTGAATGACATCCGCCAGGGCCAGCGTCGGCATCAGCAGGGGCGCGGTCATGGCTGCGGCCGCAAGACCCAATCTGGTCGAAAGCGTCATTTCAGCACCTCGCGCTTGATCTGATCCGTGAGGTCGTCGAATTCGCTGTTCGCACGGCGGACGTAATAGGCTGTGATCAGAATGGTAAAGACGATCACCCCGAAGCCGATCGGAATGCCCCAGGTCATGACGCCCGAACCCATGCGCGCCGCCAGAAAGCCGGGCTTGAAGGCGATCAGCAGGATATAGCCGTAATAGACGACCAGCATCAGGATCGTCAGGGTCCAGCCAAAGCTGGACCTTTCCCGCTTCAGCTTCTGATAGGTCGGATCAGCCTGGATCCTCTCTATGTTCAATGTGTCCATCGGAGTCCCTTTTCTCCTCTTTCCGCTTGTGTCGCGAGACCAGCCCGTGCTTTTCGCGCGCCTCCTGCCCCGAAAGCCGGGACAGGTCCGTCACTGTCAGCAGGTCGTTGCGGTTGCTTCGGGAAGCTGATCGGGTCTTGCCGCCCCTTTGCCGGTCCGGGTTCTGTGCGTCCCGGTTGTTCCGGCAAATTCGATTCCCGTTCGGGCCGGATTCAGACTGGCCAGGACCGGGCGACCGGATCCCCGGCGGCGGTGAAATTCCCGCGCGCCGATGGGATGCAGAAAAACTGCGATCATTATCTTCCCCCCAAAGGTTTGCGCCCCGCATCCTCCGGGGCTTCAACCTTCCGTGAGGGGATTGTGCCCCCTTTTCATGGGTGCGGCAACAGGTGTTAGCGAGTGCCATTCCGCACTTCGGGCATTAATTTTGCCGTGCAGCGCGTTTTCGGGGGATGAAAGCGGCACTGCAGAAAAGCGCGACTTTTGAAATAGTCCTTTGGTCGCAAGACCTGGCCGTGACGCGCCGGACAAAATGCACGAATCGCCCTGCCATGTCGCTGTCCGGGCAGGATTTCGTCGCAAGACACGCCGCATCACGCGCGGTCAGACCGCCGATATCGCCTGATGCGCAACATGATGCCGTAGGGTTATCGGCACGATGGGCTGGTGCCTCTTGCGAATTTCTTCATCTTTTGCGGATCATGATGTCAGTGACAGGATCACGGGGAACAGAATTGACCGATTTCGCCAGAACCCGCGCAGCATTCCATCTGCCTGCGGGAGTGACCTATCTGGACGGCAACTCGCTTGGGCCGATGCCGCTGGCCGCCGCCGCGCGCGTCCAGCGGATGATGGCGGCGGAATGGGGCGACATGCTGATCGGCGGCTGGAACGGCGCGGGCTGGTATGACCAGCCGCGCCGCACCGGCGACCGCATCGCGCGGCTGATCGGCGCCGGAGCGGGAGAGGTCGTGATGGGCGACACCCTGTCGATCAAGGTGTTTCAGGCGCTGTCGGCGGCGCTGGCCCTGCGCCCCGGCCGCCGCGTGATCCTGACCGACAGCGGCAATTTCCCGTCGGATATCTATGTCGCGCAGGGGCTGGGGGACGCGCTGGATGCGCAGGTCCGGGTGGTCGAGCCCCTGGCGCTGGCCGGGGCATTGACCGATGACGTCGCCGTCCTGATGGTGACAGAGGTCGATTACCGCAGCGGATACCGCCACGACATGGCCGAACTGACCCGCCGCGCCCATGCCGCAGGCGCGCTGACGATCTGGGATCTGGCCCATTCGGCGGGGGCTGTCGATACCGATGTGACGGCGGCCGGGGCCGATTTCGCGGTCGGCTGCACCTATAAATACCTGAACGGCGGGCCGGGCGCGCCTGCCTTTATCCGGGTCGCGCCGCATCTGGCCGATCAGGCCCGCCCGATCCTGCAGGGCTGGATGGGGCATCGCCTGCCCTTTGCCTTTGAACAGGATTATCACGCCGCGCCGGGGATCGAGCGGATGCGCGTCGGCACCCCGCCGATCCTTGCGCTGGCCGCACTGGATGCGGCGCTGGATATCTGGGACGAGGTGGATATGGCTGCGCTGCGCGCCCGCTCGATCGAGCTGACCGGCGCCTTTATCGGTGCCGTCGAAAGCGCCTGTCCGGGGCTGGAACTGGTCACCCCGCGCGACCCCGCCCGGCGCGGCAGCCAGGTCAGCTTTCGCCATCCGCAGGCCTATGCCGTGATGCAGGCGCTGATCGCGCAGGGGGTGATCGGCGATTTTCGCGCGCCCGATGTGCTGCGCTTTGGATTTGCGCCGCTTTACAACACGCTGGACGATGTTCATCGCGCGGCGCAGGTGCTGGGCCAGATCCTTGCAGGCAAAAGCTGGGACCGCCCCGCTTTTCATGCCCGCGCACAGGTGACGTGACATCATGCTGCCCCGCAACCATATCGGCGCCCTGACATCCACCGCACGGCCCTCGATCCGGACATCCGTCGGCACCCTTCCCATGGTCCCGATGCCTTTGCGAAAGGGGGCCGACTGATGCCGCCCCACCCGGCCCACTCACAACCGGCCCGTCTTGTCCTGATCGCGCTTTGCGCGCTGGCCCCGGCGCTGGCGCTGCCTCCGACCCCGGCACGGGCCGATGCCCCCTTGATGGTCGAGGTGGTCGAGGTCAGGGAAGCGCCCCTGACCTTTGACACCACGCTGGCCGGGTCCATCGCGGCACGCGACAGCGTGAACATCGGCTTTCGTCAGGGGGGCCGCATCACCGAGGTCATGGTCAGCGAAGGCGACCGCGTCCGCGACGGGCAGGCTCTGGCCCGCACCGATCCGACCCAGCAACAGCAGGGCCTGCGCGTGGCCGAAGCGGCGCTGGCCTCGGCCACGGCGACGCATGAACAGACCCGACTGGCCCATGAACGCGCGCAGGCGATGCTGCAACACGGCGTCGGCACCCGCGCCGCGCTGGACAATGCCGCGCAGGCGCTGTCGGCAGCGCAAAGCGCGCTGGCCCAGGCCTGCACCGCACTGGATCAGGCCCGCCGCGCGCTGGACGATACGGTGATGCGCGCCCCGACCGACGCGCTGGTGACCGGCCGCAGCGCCGAACCGGGCCAGATCGTCGCGGCCGCGCAGGCGGTGATCTCGCTGGCCGATGCCGGCGGGCTGGAGGCGGTCTTCGACACGCCCGACATGCCCGCGCTGGATCGGGCGATTGGCGTTCCCGTCTCGATTCAGGGGATGGATGGCAATGTCCCCGCGATGCATGCCACCATCCGCGAGATTTCCCCGATGGTCGACCCCCAGACCGGCGCAATCACCATCCGCGCCTATATCGACGCCCCGCCCGGAGATATCTTTCTGCTGGGCGCGGCGGTGCGCGGCACCGTGCAGTTCCCGGCCGGAATCGGGATCGAGGTGCCACGCACCGCGCTGACCGCGACCGGCGATCAGCCCGCCGTCTGGCTGGTGGACGATCAGAACCGGGTGCAGCTTGCCCCGGTTGCCATCGAACGCTTCACCACCGAATCCGTGGTGCTTCTGGCCGGGGTTTCGCCCGGCGACCGCGTCGTCGGCGCAGGGTCGCAACTGCTGTATCCGGGCCGCAGGATCAGCCCCGCCCCGATGATGGCCGCCCCTGATGCAGAGCTATCCGATACAACCGCCCCACCCGTGGCAGAGGGGTCGGAATGAAGCGGATCGCCCCAATCCTTGCTGCCGCCCTTGCCGCCCTGCTGCTGGCCGGCCCCGCCACGGCCTTCAGCCTGCCACGGCCGAAAAAGCCGGTCGAAGAACAGCCGGCGCCCCCGCGCCCGGTCGTCACCGAAATCGTCGATGGCCGCCTGATCTCTGCCCGCGCCATCCCCGGCGTCATCGCCGCAGAGGTCGAGGTTGTCTTGGGATTCCAGACCCTTGGCCGCGTCATCGAAAGGAATTTCGATGTCGGCGATGTCGTCCGCAAAGGTGATGTTCTGGCCGCGATCGACCCCGATGATCTGCAGGGCAATGTCGTCGCCGCCGAGGCCGCGGTCGAGGCATCCTCGGTCCGGTTGCAGACCGCTGCCGCCAATGCCGAACGCACGCGGGAACTGGCGCGGCGCAACGTCGCCTCGACCGCGCAACTGGAACAGGACGAAAACGCGCTGGCCGCAGCGGCGGCGGCCTATAGTCAGGCGCAATCCGAACTGATCCGCGCCCGCGATGCCGAAGGCTTCGCGACCATGACGGCGCCCTTCGACGGCATCATCAGCGCAGTTTTCGTCAATGCGGGGGCAGTGGTCAGCGCGGGCCAGCCGGTCATGCAGCTTTCCGCGCGCAATGAGCTGGAGGCCGTGATCGACCTGCCCGAAAGCGCGCTGGCCGATGTCCGCCCCGGCGACGGGTTTCAGGTCTGGTCCAGCGATATCGCGCCCCCCGAATTCATCGCCGCATCCGTCCGCCTGACCGAGCCGCTGGCCGATGCCGCGACCCGCACCCGCCGCGTCCACCTGTCGCTGGCGGACAAGGGCAATTTCCGGCTTGGCACGCTGATTCTGGCGCGCCCGGCCAGCGACGGCGCCCAGACCATCACCGTGCCGGTGACCGCGCTGCGCATGCAGGACGATCAGCCCCATGTCTGGCTGGTCGGCACGGAAAACGGCCAGCGCGCCGTGACGCTGCGCCCCGTCACCACCGCCGGGCCAGTGCTGTCCGGCCGCATCGCCGTGCCCGAAGGGCTGGCACTGGGCGATGAAATCGTCACGCGCGGCGTCAACTCCCTGACCCCCGGCCAGGCTGTCGGAGCAAGCGTGACCCCATGACCAACCGCAGCTTCAACCTTTCGGACTGGGCCCTGCACCACCGTTCGCTGGTCTGGTTCCTGCTGATCCTGTCGATGGTGATCGGCGCGCTCAGCTATACCCGCCTTGGCCGCGAGGAGGATCCGAATTTCACCATCAAGGTCATGGTCGTCTCTGCCTCTCTGCCCGGCGCGACCATCGAGGATACGCTGGATCAGGTCACCAAGCGGATCGAGACCAAGCTGGAACAGCTGGAAGGGCTGGATTTCACCCGCTCGGTCACCATGCCGGGGACCTCGATCGTCTATATCCAGCTGAAATCGACGGTGCGCGGCGATGCGGTGCCCGATTCATGGACCCGCGTCCGCCATATGATGTCGGATATTTCCAGCGAATTTCCGCAGGAATTTCAGGGATTTCAGTTCAACGACGATTTCGGCGACGTCTTTGGCAATATCTATGCCTTCAGCACCGACGGCTTTTCCAAGCGCGAGCTGCATGACCGGGTCGAGGATATCCGCAAACGCGTTCAGGCCCTGCCCGACACGGGCCGGACCGAGCTTCTGGGCACGCAGGACGAAAACATCTATCTGGAGTTTTCCAGCACGCGGCTGGCCTCGCTTGGGCTGAATCAGGAACAGGTGGTGCAATCGCTGGCCGCGCAGAACGCCATCACCCCGTCGGGCGTGATTCAGGCCGAGGACGAACGCGTGCTGGTCCGCGTCAACGGCCAGTTCGACGGCGAGGACGCGATTGCCGCCGTCAACCTGCGCGTCGGCGACCGTTTCTTCAACCTCTCCGATGTGGCGCGGGTCCAGCGCGGCTATACCGACCCGCCTTCGACCCTGTTCCGCTACAACGGGCAAGAGGCCATCGGCCTGCAGATCGGCATGGCGGATGGCGGCAATATCCTGGAATTCGGCAAGCAGATCGACGCGCTGATGTCCCGCGTGGCGCAGGATCTGCCCATCGGCATCTCGATGTTCAAATTCGCCGACCAGCCCGAGATCGTCCGCCATGCCGTCGGCCATTTCGTCCGGGCCCTGACCGAGGCGGTGGTCATCGTCCTGGTCGTCAGCTTCATCAGCCTGGGGCTGCGGGCGGAGCTGGTGGTGACGCTGACCATTCCGCTGGTGCTGGCGATCACCTTTGCGATCATGGATTACTACGGGATCACGTTGCAGCGGGTCTCGCTCGGGGCGCTGATCATCGCGCTCGGGCTGCTGGTCGACGATGCGATGATCGCCATCGAGACAATGATCACGCGGCTGGAACAGGGCGACGATCTGGGCCGCGCCGCCAGCTATGCCTGGACCTCGATCGCCTTTCCGATGCTGACCGGGACGCTGGTCACGGTCGCGGGCTTCATCCCCATCGGGCTGAATTCGTCGATGGCGGGCGAATTCACCTTTTCGCTGTTCGTCGTGATCGCCGTGTCGCTGCTGGTCAGCTGGATCGTCGCGGTGCTGTTCACGCCGATCCTGGGCCTGACCTTCCTGTCGCCGAAAATGGCCCAACACGACAGCAGCCCCGGCATGTTGCGGCGCGGCTTTCGCCGGCTGCTGCTGGCTGCGATGCGGGCGAAATGGCTGACCATCGGGGTCACGCTGGCGCTGTTTCTGGTTTCGGTTCTGGGCATGCGCCTTGTCGAGCAGCAGTTTTTCCCCAGTTCCGACCGGACCGAGCTGCTGGTCGACATCACCGAACGCGCCAATGCCTCGATCACCAAGACGCGTTCCGACATGGACCGGATCGAGGCATATCTGGCCGAAAACGACGAAGCCGTATTCTGGACATCCTATGTCGGTCGCGGCGCCCCGCGTTTCGTTCTGGCGCTGGATATCCTGACGCCGGGACCGCAGACCGGGCAGATCCTGATCCAGACCCCCGATATCGCCGCCCGCAACCGGCTGCGCGACAAGATTCAGGATTTTGCGCGTGAAAACCTTGTCGGCACGGATATCTACATCAAGAACCTCGAAGTCGGGCCGCCGGTCGGCAAGCCCGTCCAATACCGCGTCAGCGCCAGTTCGATCGAGGACGCCCGCGATTCCGCCCGCGAACTGGCCGCCGTGCTGGCGCAGGAACCGCGTCTGCGCGACATCACGATGGACTGGAACGAACCGGCGCGCGTCGTGCGGCTGATGGTCAATCAGGACAAGGCGCGTCAACTGGGGATCTCGAACAACGATATTTCTTCCTCGCTCGGTTCGATGCTGTCGGGGCGGATCATCACGCAGGTTCGCGACGACACCTATCTGATCAATGTCGTGGCGCGCGGCGACGAGGCCGACCGCCACTGGCTGGAGCCGTTGCGCAACCTGCAGATGTCGACGCTGTCGGGAACGCCGATCCCGCTGGCCTCGCTGGCGACGCTGGAATATGGCACCGAACATCCGCTGATCATGCAGCGCGACGGCCGCCCGACGGTGACGGTCATGGCCGCCATCGCGACCGCCGACCAGCCCGCCACGCTGGTTGCCGCGCTGGCCGATCAGATCGCGCAGTTCGAACAGAGCCTGCCCCCCGATGTCGATGTCACCCTGGGCGGCACGGTCGAGAACTCTGCAGAAAGCCAGGAACCGATCGCCGCCGTCGTGCCCTTCATGCTGCTGATCATCGCGCTGCTGGTGATGATCCAGATGCAGGGTTTCCGGCTGATGCTGATCGTCTTTGCCGCGGCCCCCCTTGGCCTGATCGGCGTCGTCGGCGTGTTGCTGACCTTCGGCGTGCCCATGGGTTTCGTCGCCATCCTGGGGGTGCTTGCGCTGATCGGCATCCTGATCCGCAACTCGGTCATTCTGGTCCACGAGGTCGAGGTTCTGCGCGAAACCGGCCATTCGGCATGGCGCGCGGTCTATCTGGCCTCGGACAGCCGGGCGCGGCCGATCCTGCTGACGGCGGCGGCGGCATCGCTGGCGCTGATCCCGATTTCGCGACAGGTGTTCTGGGGACCGATGGCCTATGCGATGATGGGCGGGATAATCGCGGGAACGGTGATCACGCTGGTCTTTGTCCCGGCGCTGTATTGCGCGGTCTTTGCCATCAAGCCCGAGGATGAGGATGGCGCGCCCGAACCAAAGCCCGGCGAACCAGAACCCGGCGACCCCAAGGCGGAACCGGCCCGATCCTGAAACGGCCATGACCGCAAGGATTCAGGAAAATTCCGCGATCTCGCGGCGGAAGGCATCGCCGAATCGGTCCAGCCGGGGCGCGTCCAGATAGCGGCTCAGGTCGCGGGGCCGGTCCTCGGCGATGCGGCGCAGGGTCGATGCGTTGACGGACAGGGGCTTGCCCGTCCCGTCCTGCCCCCGCAGCAGGCGGCCCTGCACCTCGGCCAGACGGTCGAACAGCGCGCCCGAGGGGCTGCCCGCCAGCGCCCGCCGCGCCGGGTGCATCTGCGCGACCTCGCCCGCGATCACGCTCAGGAATTCCCTGCCATAGCTTTGCAGCTTTTTCGCGCCGACACCGCTGACCCGCGCCATGTCGTCCAGCGTTTCGGGGCGCAGGTTGACCATCTCGATCAGGGTGCGGTCGGGAAAGATGACATAGGCGGGCACGCGCTGCGCCTCGGCCAGTTCGCGGCGTTTGGATTTCAGGGCGGCCAGCAGGGGCGCGTCTTCCTCGGAGACCATCTCGCGCACGACGGGCGCGGTGCGCGCGGTCTGGACCAGATCGCGGCGCAGGGTGACGCGGGTTTCGCCGCGCAGCACGGGATGGGCGTGTTCGGTGATGACCAGCCCGCCATGCCGCGCCGGATCGGGGCGGATATAGTCGCGGCCCAGCATCTGCCGGATCACCGCCTGCCAGTGGTTGCGCGAAATGTCGCGTCCGCAGCCAAAGGTCGGCAGATGGTCATGGCCGCGCGCCCTGACCTTGTCCGTGGCATTGCCGACCAGCACGTCGATGATATGGCCCGCGCCATAGGACTGGCCGGTGCGCAGGATCGCGGACAGCGCCTTTTGCACGGGTTCGGTGCCGTCGAACGTGACTGGCGGGTTGTCGCAGATCGCGCAATTGCCGCAGGGTTCGGCGGTTTCGCCGAAATAGCCCAGCAGATACTGGCGCAGGCAGGTCGCCGATTCGGCCAGCCCCAGCAGGGCATTCAGCCGCGCGTGATCGGCCATCTTGCGCTCGGCCGGGGCCAGCCCTTCGTCGATCTGGGTGCGGCGCAGGCGGATATCGTCCTGCCCGAACAGGGTCATGGTTTCCGCAGGCGCGCCGTCGCGACCGGCCCGGCCGATTTCCTGATAATAGGATTCGATGGATTTCGGCAGATCGGCATGGGCGACCCAACGGATATCGGGCTTGTCGATGCCCATGCCAAAGGCCACGGTCGCGGTGACGATCAGCCCGTCTTCGCGCTGGAATTGCTGCTCGACCTGACGGCGCTGTTCGGCCTCCATCCCGCCGTGATAGGCGACGGCGTTGAGGCCCGCATCGTTCAGCGCGGCGGCAAGGGTTTCGGTTTTCGCGCGGGTGCCGCAATAGACGATGCCCGACTGGCCGCGCCGGGCGGCGGCATAATCCAGCACCTGCTTGCGCGGCCCGTCCTTGGGCTGAAAGGCCAGCCGGATATTCGGGCGGTCGAAGCCGCGCAGAAAGGTCTGGGGCTGGGTGCCCGCGAACAGGCGCTGGACGATTTCGCCCTGCGTCTCGGCATCCGCCGTCGCGGTGAATGCCGCCAGGGCACGGCCAGCGCGGCGCGCAATTCGCCGATGCGCAGGTAATCGGGCCGGAAATCATGGCCCCATTGGCTGACGCAATGCGCCTCGTCCACGGCGATGGCGGTGACGCCCGCGCGTTTCAGCATCGGCAGCGTCCCGCCCGAGGCAAGCCGTTCCGGCGCCATATACAGCAGTTTCAGATCGCCCGCGCGCAGGGCGTCGTAAACCTGCTGCGTTTCGTCCTCGGTGTTGCCGCTGGTCAGGGCGCCCGCCGCGACGCCCGCCTCGCGCAGCGCGCGAACCTGATCGCGGATCAGCGCGATCAGCGGCGAGATCACCACCGTCACGCCATCGCGCATCAGCGCGGGCAGTTGATAGCACAGGGATTTGCCCCCGCCCGTCGGCATGATCGCCAGAACATCGCTGCCCCGCGCAACCGCGTCGACGATTTCCTCTTGCCCCGGACGGAAGGCGTCAAAGCCAAAGACCTGCCGCAGCAGCGGCGCCGCGGACATTTCAATAGCCGAAGGCAGCCGCGTTGTTGATCAAGAGCCGCTGCAGGATGATGATGATGACAAAGACGACCAGCGGCGCCAGATCCAGCCCCCCGGTATTGGGCAGCATGTTGCGCACCGGCGCATAGATCGGTTCCAGCAGGCGCGACAGGCCATTCCACAGCTGCCAGACCAGCGGCTGGCGCAGGTTCAGGACCTGAAAGTTGATCAGCCAGGACATGATGATATGCGCGATCATGACGAACCAGATGATGTTCAGGATCAGCATCAGGGCATCAAACAAAGTCTGCATTTCGGTCCTCATTGGCGCATCTCCTGTCTGGTATGTCACCACGCGGCCCGGCGCAACCCGAAGCTGCCGCGCCGTCGCGGTTGACCGCCCGCGCATGGCTGGCTAGCCGGGATGGCGCGCCCGATCGACAAGGACATCGCCATGTATCCCATTCTGCGTTTCGCCACCGAAATCCTGCTGGCCCGCAAGGCAAGCCCGCTTGGCATGTTCGACGCCCATGTCTCGACCCACCGGTGCTGGCCACGGGATCTGGACCCACGGGTCGAACTGAACAACGGCCGCACCCTGACCCTGTATGATCTGGGCCGCATCCCGATGGCGCTGCGCAACGGCACGGTGCGGCTGATGCGCGAAAACGGCTGGAACATCACCGTGGCGGGCAACAGCCTGCGCTATCGCCGCCGGGTCAAGGGGTTCCAGAAATTTACCATGGTGTCGCGGATGCTGGGCTGGGACCAGCGCTTTTTCTACGTCGACCAGTCGATCTGGAGCAGGGGGCGTGCTGCAACCAGATGCTGCTGCGGGGCGCGATCGCATCGCCCCAGGGCATCGTTCCGCCGGGGCAGTTGATGCAAAAGGCCGGGATGTCGCCCGACAGCCCCGAACTGCCCGATTGGGTCACCGCCTGGATCGCCGCCGACGCGCTGCGTCCCTGGCCGCCGGTGCTGCCGGAACTGGCCCCTGCGGACCGCACGCCCGACCTGCCGCACTGACCGCGCGGGTCAGGCGGCACCCGTGGTCACGACGATCTTGCCGAACTGCCGGCCGCTTTCCAGCCAGGGCATGGGCCTGTTGGATCTGGTCCAGCGGAAAGCTGCGGTCGATCCTGGGGACGATCCGGCCGGTGGCGATTCCTGCGGACAGAAAGCCCTGCGCCCGCGCCGGGGCCGCCGCATCATCCGTGACCGAGGTATAATAACAGCCGCGCAGCGCGATATTCTTGCGCAGGGCGATTTTCAGCGGAAAGGGCGTCGGATCGGGGCTGAGCGCGCCGTGGATGATGATCGTGCCGAAGGGGCGCATCGCGGTCGCGATTTCGGTGACCTGCGGGCCGCCCACGGCATCAAAGGCCAGATCGACGCCTTCGGGCGCGATCCGGGCAAGGCCGGTGGCCAGATCCTCGCGCGCGGCGACGATCACCCCTTCGGCCCCGGCATCCAGCATGGGCTGGTGCAGGCTTTCCGACAGGACCGTGGCGATGGGGATTGCCCCCACCATGCGCGCGATCTGGATGGCGGCCAGCCCGACGGTGGTATTCGCCGCGGTGATCAGCACGCGCTGGCCCGCCGTCAGCCCGCCGACCTCGATCAGCGCACCGTAAGGGGTGCCATAGGACATCCACAGCGCGGCGGCCTGCGGATCGTCCAGCCCTTCGGGGCAGGGCAGGATCCGCGAGGCCGGGACATTGGCCCAATCGGCACAGACGCCATGCGGCCCAAGCGCCGCGCCGGGCACGACATTGACGCGCTGGCCCGGATGCAGCCCGGTCACGCCCGCGCCAAGCGCGGTGATCCGCCCCACCGCCTCGAACCCGAGACGAGAGGGCAGATCCGGCTTTTCGATATAGGTGTTGCGGCGGAACATGGCATCCGCGCGGTTCAGCCCGATTGCCGCGATGCGCAGGCCGACCTCTCCGGGACCGGGGGGCACGGGGGGCAGATGGTCGATGCGCAGCACCTCTGGCCCGCCGATGGCATGGGCTCGCACGACGCGATCACCTGTGGCATGTGCTGTCATGGCCTTTCCCCTGTCGCTGATACCGGGACCAGACATAGCATCCCTGCGGCCAATCTGAACCCGGATCAAGGTCGTGCGCCCATAGGCCACGCGCCCCCGGGGACCCATGCGGCACAGGCCGGGTTCCGCACTGCCCGACAACCGCAGTGCATTGTCGCTGTCACGCATTTCTGGCCTAATGCGCCAAGGTGGCGCAAATTCCACAGGGGGACATCGTGCAAGACAGCAAGCGGATCTGGGGCTGGTGGTTTTTCGATTGGGCCAGCCAGCCCTATGCGACGCTGCTGCTGACCTTCATTTTCCCGATCTATTACACCGAGGTCGCGCGCGCCCATTTCATCGCATCGGGTGAAACGGCGGGGCAGGCCGGGGCCTCGGCACAGGCGTTGTGGGGTTACGGGCTGTCGATTGCCGGGGTCATTATCGCGGCTCTGGCGCCGGTTCTGGGCAGCGTCGCCGATGCCTCGGGGCGCAGGTTGCGGTGGGTCTGGACCTTTTCCGTGCTGTATCTGATCGGCGCGGCGGGGATCTGGCTGCTGCTGCCCGACGGCACCAACCTGTATCTGACCGTCGCGCTGTTCGGGTTGGGCATCATCGGGCTGGAGTTCACGACGATCTTTACCAATGCCCTGCTGCCCGGTCTGGCCCCGCGCGACGATATCGGCCGGGTTTCGGGGTCGGGTTTTGCCTTCGGCTATGTCGGCGGGCTGGTGTCGCTGGCGATCGTGCTGCTGTTTCTGGCCGAAAGCGCAACGACCGGGCGCACGCTGATCGGCATTGCCCCGATCCTTGGCCTTGATCCCGACCTGCGCGAAGGCACCCGCGCCGTCGGCCCGTTTACCGCGATCTGGTATGTGGTCTTCATGATCCCCTTTGCCCTGTGGGTGCGCGAGCCGCGAACCGACCCCCGCCCGCCCCGCAGCCGCAGCGCGCTGTCGGAACTCTGGGCGCTGATCCGGGGGTTGCGGCGGCGCAAATCGCTGCTGGCATGGCTGATATCGTCGATGTTTTCGCGCGATGCGCTGAACGCGCTGTATTCCTTCGGCGGGGTCTATGCGGCCTCGGTTCTGGGCTGGCCGGTGATTCTGGCGGGGATTTTCGGCATCACCAGCGCGATTGCCGCCGCCATCGTCAGTTGGCTGGGCGGCAAGGCGGACCGGCAGTGGGGCCCGATGCCCGTCATCCTGACCTGTTCGCTGATGCTGTCCGGCGTCGTCATCATCGTCGTCGGCATGAGCCGCGAGTCGTTTCTCGGCATCGCGCTGGCCCCCGGATCGCGGATCCCCGATGCGATCTTTTTCGCCTGCGGCATCCTGATCGGCGGCGCGGGCGGCGCGCTGCAGGCCGCCAGCCGGACGCTGACGGTGATGCACACCTCGCCCGAACGCGCCACCGAAGTCTTTGGCCTTTATGCGCTTTCCGGCAAGGCGACGGCATTTCTGGCGCCCTTCCTGATCGCGGTCGCGACCGATCTCACCGGCAGCCAGCATGTCGGCGTCTCTCCGCTGATCGTGATGTTCCTTCTGTCGCTGATCCTGCTAATCTGGGTCCAAACAGAAGGAGACCCCGAGCAGTGATCCGCAATTTCCTGATGAAAGCCGTGGCCATCGCCGCCGCTGGCCCTGCCGCTTGGCGTGGCACCCGCAAGCGCCGATCCGCTGGCCAAGGACGTCTTTGGCGGCACGCCCGGCCCGACCGGCGGGCGTCCCGCAGCCATCGGTTTCTATTCCAAGGGCTGCGTGTCGGGCGCGATGCAACTGCCCGAAACCGGCCCGACATGGCAGGCGATGCGCCTGTCGCGCAACCGCAACTGGGGCCATCCCGAGATGATCAGCTTTCTGATCGGCCTGTCGCAGGCCGCGCGTCAGGCGGGCTGGCAGGGGCTGTATATCGGCGATATCAGCCAGCCGCGCGGCGGGCCGATGGTGACGGGCCACGCCAGCCATCAGATGGGGCTGGATGCCGATATCTGGATGCTGCCGCCCGTCGAACCTGCAACCTGTCGCGGGCAACAGCGCGAAAACCTGTCCTCGGTGTCGGTGGTGAACAAGGCGCGGCACCGCGAACTGACGCAATACTGGAACCCCGGCGCATATGGCGATCATCCGCGCGGCAGCCGGCGATGCGCGCGTCGAACGCATCTTTGTCGATCCGGTCGTCAAGGTCGCGATGTGCCAGTCAGAGACCGGCAACCGCGCATGGCTGCGCAAGGTGCGTCCGATCAACAACCACGATTACCATTTCCACGTCCGGCTGAGCTGCCCGGCCGGCTCGTCCTGCCGGACGCAGGACCCGCCGCCGCAGGCGATGGCTGCGCCGAGGCCGCCGGAATGGATCCTGGAACCGCATCGACCCCAGCCGCGTCAAGCCCGTGCCCCCCGATCCCGAACTACCGCCACCCGCGCAGCTATCCGGCTTAGCGAGATGCCGCGGCAATGCCAGGTCGTCGGCACCGCCCGCTGAGGGCCGGATATCCAGTAGGAACAGGGCTTTGACAGGACTTTCTGCACAGCGGCCAGGGCGCCGCATCGCGGTCATGGCCCGGCGGCAATGGCGCTGCTGCTGTCCTGCAGGCTGGCCGTTGGCGCGGTCGATGGCCGCAGCGGCGACCGCCGTGCCGCGCGCCGAGCATCTGGCGACCTATGTCTGGAGCATGCCGGATGACGCTGCCTTCGGCGGCTTTTCCGGGATCGAGATCATCCGATGACGGCAGCCGCTTCACCGCGCTGTCCGACCGCGCCACGATCCGTTGGGGCCGCATCCTGCGCGACGATCGAGGGCAGCATCACGCGCCATGGAAACCGCAGGCAGCAGCCCGGCTGCGCGACAGCGCGGGCAAGCCCCTGATCCCCGGCCGGCAGCGGCGACAGCGAAGGGCTGGCGGTCGGCGCCGACGGCACGGATCTGGGTCAGCTTCGAGGGCTGACCCGCGTCGCCCTGTATGCCACGCCCGACAGCCCCCGCCCAGCCCCTGCCCCGCCCGCCGATGCGTTCAAGGCGGATGCAGAACAACTCCGTCGCTCGAGGCGCTGGCGATCCTGCCCGACGGCACGCTGTCTGACGCTGCCAGAACGCTCGGGCGCAGCTGGACGCGGCCGTTTCCGGTCTGGCGCTGGCGCAATGGCCGCATGGGACCAGCCGTTTTCCGATGCCGCGCGGTCGGGCGACTGGCTGGCCGGTCGGGGCGGATGTCGGCCCGGACGGGCGCTTCTATCTGCTGGAACGCGATTTCAGGGGGCTTGCTGGGCTTTCTGTCCGCGGGTCCGGCGCTTTGACCTGACCGCGATGCCGGGCCGGTCAACGGCACGGTGCTGATGCAAAGCCGCCCGCTGCGTTTCGACAACCTGGAAGGGATCTCGGTCTGGCGCGACGGCACCGGACATCCGCCTGACCCTGATTTCCGACGACAATTTCCGCCGGTTCCAACGCACCGAAGTCGTCGAATTCCGCGTCGCCGACTGAAGGACAAGCCCGTGACCCAGCACGATCCCGCCCCCACCATCGACCGGGCCATCGCCGCCATCGACCGGGCCATCGACAGCGCGCTGGCCGAGCGTCGCATCATCGGCACGGTCGTCCTGCTGGCCCATCGGGGCAAGATCGTCCACAGCCGCGCCGCCGGCATGGCGGATCGCGAAGCGGGTCGCGAAATGACGCCCGACACATGGATCCGCTATGCCTCGGTGTCCAAGCCCTTTACCACGGTCGCGGCGCTGCGGCTGATTCAGGACGCGGCGGCTGTCGCCGGGCGATGCGGTGACGCGCTGGCTGCCGGACTTTCGCGCCCGGCGCTGGCTAGATGGCACCCGTCCGCGTCATCACGGTCGACGCAGTTGATGGCGCATCTGGCCGGGCTGGACTACGGCTTCAACCAGCCCGAGGACGGCCCCTACGCGCAGGCTGGCGTGTCGGACGGGATCAGCGAAAGCCAGGATCTCGCTGGCCGAAAACCTGCGCCGGATCGCCTCGGTGCCGCTGGATATCGCGCCGGGGACCGCATGGCGCTATTCCATTGCGACGGATGTGCTGGGCGCGGTGATCGAGGCTGTGACCGGGACCGGCCGCTTGCCCTTTGCCATCGCCGAACTGGTCACCGGCCCGCTGGCAGCTGGACGCCGGCTTTCGGGCTGACCAGCCCGCCAATCTGGCCGCAGCCTATGCCGAGTGACACGCCCGCAGCCGCGCCTGATGACAGGGCGTGACCCATGTGCAGAGGCGCTGCTGCCCGAGCTTGGCCAGCATTTCAGCTATGACCCCGACCGCATCCTGTCGCCGACCGCCTACCCCTCGGGCGGTGGCGGCATGGTCGGCACGGCGGCCGGCGGCGCTGGCCCTGCTGGAAGGCGCTGCGGATCGGCGGCCCTGATCCCGATTTCTCTCCCCTGACATGCGCATCGCCGCATCCACCCCCGCATGACCGGCCCCACCCGCTGCGAGAACCGGGCTGGAGCCATGCCCGGGCGGGCGCGGTCGTCACCGACCCGCGCGCTGATGGCAGCGCCGCTGCCGAAGGCACGCCTCAGCTGGGGCGGGATCTATGGGCACGGCTGGTTCGTCGACCCTCAGCGCGAGCGCGTGCTGGTCGCCCTGACCAACACCGCCGTCGAAGGGCATGAGCGGCGCAGTTCGCCGATGGATATCGCCCGCGCCTTCGCGCTGTAGGCAACCCTCCCCGAAACCCGCGCCCCCTGCCCGAGGCTTTCTGGTCAGCCCCGCGCCACGCTTGACATGCTGCACCTTCGAGAGGTATCGGCTGCGCGCCCGTGATAGCGGGCCGAGTCTCCGCTACCTTGTCAAAACGGAAAAACCGACATGCCCCGTTATCTTCCTGGCATTCTCGCCATGGCCACCGTCGTCGTGGCCTCGAATATCCTCGTCCAGCACCTGCTGGGCGACTGGCTGACCTGGGGGGCGCTGACCTATCCGGCGGCGTTTCTGGTCACCGATGTGATGAACCGCGTCTATGGCGCCCCGGCCGCGCGGCGCGTGGTGCTGGCGGGTTTCGTGACCGGCGTGATCTGTTCTGTCATCGCGGCCGGGCTGGATGCCACGACCCTGCAGATCGCCGTCGGATCGGGCACCGCCTTTCTGACCGGCGCAGCTTCTGGACATCGCGGTTTTCGACCGGCTGCGGCAATCCTGGTGTGGTGGGCCGCGCCGCTGGCCGTCCTCGCTGATCGGATCGGCGGCGGATACGGTGATCTTTTTCTCGATGGCCTTTGCCCCGGGCTTTGCCTTTCTGGACCCCGCCGCAGATGTGGCATGGGCCAATGAAACCCTGCCCCTGCTGGGCCAGGGCCCGGATGCCCCCCTGTGGATGTCTTTGGCGCTTGCCGACTGGCTGGTCAAACTGGTACTGGCCGTGGCTTCGCTTGTGCCATTTCGCATCATCGTCAACACGATGTTGCGTCGGAACGCCCAAATCTGATTGACAGACGCTAGATCTGTGTCAGGCTGGACCCACAACGGCAACTTATTGAAAGGAGGTGGTCCAGTGTCGAGAGTGATATTGGAGAGAGGTGTCGGGACATTCAGGGGGGCCGTGGTCTAAGGGCAACCCCAAGGACTGTAAACCCTGAGTGGGCCGGGGGCTTCCTACCCTAACCGGACCATCTCCGTAGATCTCGCGGGTCGTCCTTTGGACGGCCCGTTCTATTTTTCGGTCGCCGTTCCTGCCCCGTTCCTGGCGGGGAGGTCGCAAAATCGCCGGTTTCGTGTCGGAACTGGGGTTGCGTGCGGCTTGGGCGACCCGTTCAATGAGCCATCCGGCCCGCGACAACCCGAACAGTCCCAAGCACGAGGATATCATGACCAAGCACCGCAAACTTGTCCCCGCCGCCGCTGCCGCCGCCCTGTTGGTCGCCCTGCCCGCCCTGGCGCAGGATCCGGCAAGCTGCGCCACGGTGCGCCTGTCCGATCCCGGCTGGACCGACATCACCGCGACAAATGGCGTCGCCACCGCGCTTCTGAACGGTCTGGGCTATACGCCTGACGTGAAAACCCTATCCGTTCCAATCGGTTACGAGGCGCTGAAAAAAGGCGAAACCGATGTCTTCCTGGGCAACTGGATGCCCGCGCAACAGGCCTTTCGCGATGATCTGGACGCCTCCGGCGTGACCGAGGAACTGGTCCAGAACCTGACCGGCGCGAAATTCACCCTGGCCGTGACCGATGCGATCAAGGACCTGCCGATCAAGGATTTCGCCGATCTGGACGCGCATAAGGATACGTTCCAGGGCAAGATCTATGGCATCGAACCCGGCGCGCCCGCAAACCAGAGCATCGCCGCCATGATCGAGGCCGACAAGTTCGGTCTGGGCGATTGGGAACTGGTCGAATCCAGCGAACAGGGCATGCTGGCGCAGGTCCAGCGCAATGACGGCGCGGGCACGCCTTCGGTCTTTCTGGCCTGGGCGCCGCATCCGATGAACATCAAGCTGAACGTGATCTACCTGTCGGGCGGCGATGCCGAATTCGGCCCCGATTACGGCGGCGCCACCGTCCACACCATCGCCCGCAAGGAATGGGCCGCGACCTGCCCGAATGTGGCCAGATTGTTCACCCAGCTTGTGTTTGACGTCGATACGGAAAACGCCCTGATGGGCAATATCCTTGACGATGGCGCCGCCCCCGAAGATGCTGCCAAGGCATGGATCGCCGCCAATCCCGAAGCGGCCGGAAAGTGGCTGGATGGCGTGACCACGCTGGACGGCCAGCCCGGCGCAGATGCTGTAAAGGCCTATGTGAATTGAAGCCCAATATCCTGATCCTGATGGCGGATCAGCTGTCGGGGGTGTTTTTCCCCGACGGCCCCGCCCCTTCCTGCATACCCCGAACCTGCGCAGACTGGCCGAAAACTCGACCCGTTTCGCCAATGCCTATACCGGCAGCCCGCTTTGCGCGCCGGGGCGGGCCAGCTTCATGTCGGGGCAGTTGCCGCGCCGGACGCGGGTTTGCGACAATGCCGCCGAATTCGCATCGGATATCCCGACCTATGCCCATCACCTGCGCCGCGCGGGCTATCAGACCAGCCTGTCGGGCAAGATGCATTTCGTCGGCCCCGACCAGTTGCACGGCTACGAAGAACGGCTGACCACCGATATCTATCCCGCCGATTTCGGCTGGACGCCCGATTACCGCAAACCGGGCGAACGGATCGACTGGTGGTATCACAATCTGGGTTCGGTGACCGGCGCGGGTGTCGCGGAAATCACCAACCAATATGAATATGACGATGAGGTCGCCTATAACGCCTGCCGCAAGCTTTACGACCTGTCGCGCGGGGGGGATGCGCGGCCGTGGTGCCTGACCGTCAGCTTCACCCACCCCCACGACCCCTATGTCGCGCGCCGCAAATACTGGGATCTGTATGAGGGCATCCCCGAACTGGAACCGCCTGCGGCGATAGCCTATGAGGATCACGACCCCCATGCGCAGCGGCTGATGGATGCCTGCGACTGGCGCGCCTCGACCATCACCGACGATCATATCCGCCGCGCCCGTCAGGGCTATTTCGCCAATATCAGCTATATCGACGACAAGATTGGCGAAATCCTGGACGTGATGGCCCGCACCCGGCAAGAGGCGATCATCGTTTTCCTGTCCGATCACGGCGACATGCTGGGCGAGCGGGGCTTGTGGTTCAAGATGAACTTCTTCGAAGGCTCGGCCCGCGTGCCCCTGATGATTTCGGCGCCCGCGATGGAAAAGGGGCTGTTTGAGGTGCCGGTGTCCACCATCGACGTCCTGCCGACGTTGTGCGATCTGGCGGGTATTTCCATGACGGAGATAGCCCCCTGGACCGATGGCCGCAGCCTCGCGGGTGGTGGCGCGGGGCGCGGGCCGGTGGCAATGGAATATGCCGCCGAAGGCTCGGTCACGCCGCTTGTCGCCTTGCGGGACGGGCCGTGGAAATATGTCGCCTGTCAGGCCGATCCGGAACTGCTGTTCAATCTGGACAGCGATCCGGGCGAAAGCGTCAATCTGGCGGGCGATCCGGCCCATGCCGACGATCTGGCGCGGCTGCGCGCCATGGCGGCGGAACGCTGGAACCTTGACGCCTATGACGCCGAGGTGCGCGAAAGCCAGGCACGGCGCTGGATCGTGTATGAGGCTTTGCGCAACGGCGCCTATTTCCCCTGGGATTACCAGCCGCTGATGCAGGCATCCGAACGCTACATGCGCAACCACATGAATCTGGACAATCTGGAAGACTCCAAACGCTTCCCGCGAGGAGAGTGACATCGGGGCGCAAGTCGTAGGGTGGGGATTTTCCCCACCCTCTTCCCCGTCAGATCCGCTCGATCGCCAGCGCGATGCCCTGACCGCCGCCGATGCACATGGTGATGATCGCGCGCTTGCCGTCAATGCGGTCCAGTTCATACATCGCCTTGATCGTCAGGATCGCGCCGGTCGCGCCAATCGGGTGACCCAATGCGATGGCGCCGCCATTCGGGTTGACCCTTGCGGTATCCAGCCCCAGAGCCCGGTTCACGGCGATGGCCTGCGCGGCAAAGGCCTCGTTCGATTCGATGACGTCGAAATCGCTCACCGTCAGGCCGGTCTTTTCCATCAGCTGCGTCATCGCCGGGATCGGGCCGATGCCCATGATATGGGGCGGCACGCCGGCAATCGCATAGCCCAGCACGCGGAAACGCGGGGTCAGCCCCGCCGCCCGCGCCGCATCGCCCCGCGCCAGCACGACCGCCGCCGCCCCGTCGTTCAGCCCCGAGGCATTGCCCGCCGTGACCGATCCGTCCTTGGCAAAGGCCGGGCGCAGCGCGGCCAGCCTGTCCAGATCGGTGGCCTTGGGGTGTTCGTCGGTGTCGAATGCCACGACGCCCTTGCGCGATTTCACCTCGACCGGGACGATCTGATCCTTAAATCGCCCCCGGCAATCGCGGCGGCCGCGCGGTTCTGGCTTTCCAGCGCGAAAGCATCCTGATCCTGCCGCGAGATGGCGTTCTCACGCGCCACGTTTTCGGCGGTCACCCCCATATGGCCGGTGCCCATCGGGCAGGTCAGCGCGCCGACCATCATATCGACCATCTTCACATCGCCCATCCTGGCGCCGAACCGCGCGGCGGGGACGGCATAGGGGGCGCGGCTCATCGATTCGGCGCCGCCCGCGATGGCGAAATCGGCATCGCCAAGCAGCAGCGCCTGCGTGGCCGACACGATCGCCTGCGCGCCCGATCCGCACAGCCGGTTGACGTTCATGGCCGAAGCCGTGTCAGGAATGCCCGCATCCAGCATGGCGACGCGGCTGACATACATGTCGCGCGGCTCGGTGTTCAGGACATGGCCGAAAACCACGGTTCCGATCCGGTCAGGCGCGACCCCCGCGCGTTCCAGCGCGGCGCGGGTGACGATGGCGGCCAGTTCGGTCGGCGCGATGGCGGCAAGGCTGCCCCCGAACGTGCCGATGGCCGTGCGCGCGCCGCCCAGAATGACGATGTCCCTGTCCGACATGATACCCCCTCCTCTGGATAAACCCGAGGACATGCTACATATGGATGAGGGGTGTAAATCCCCCGGATGGCTCTTGCGAAGCGGGACGGGGCGACCCAGAATGGCCGCATGACGCTGGATCCACGATTGAATCTTCGACTGCATTTCGCCCAGGGGCTGACCTTTGGCCGGGGCAAGGCGGATCTGTTGCAGGCCATCGACGACGAAGGTTCGATCTCGGCCGCCGGGCGGCGCATGGGGATGAGCTATCGCCGCGCCTGGAATCTGGTCGAGGAAATGAACCTGGCCTTTACCGAGCCGCTGATCGACAGCGCGCGCGGCGGCAGCGGCAGCGGCGGCGCCGCCCTGACCGACAAGGGGCGCCGGATCCTGGCCCATTACCGCGCGCTTGAGGAATTGCTGCGCACGGCGGGGGCGCCTTTGCTGGACGACATGCGCCTGTCGCTGGCCGACCGCCCCGCTGCCGACGACGCGGGCGACAAAGGGGCCGATGAGGGGGCCGACAAAGGGGCCGGCGGGAAATAGGGCTTGCCGCCTTTGGTGCCGTCTGGTTATGTCCAGTCAAGCACAACGAAGGAGCCCGCCATGCGCCTGCCCATGATGACCGCCATTTTCTGCGCCTTTACCGCACCGGCAATGGCCGATGACATCACCATTTTCGCCGCCGCCAGCCTGAAAGACGCGCTGGATGAAATCGCCGCCGACTGGGAAAAGACCAGCGGCGACAAGGTCACGATTTCCTATGCCGGCAGCTCTCAACTGGCGCGTCAGATCCAGGCGGGGGCGCCTGCCGATCTGTTCATCTCGGCCGCTGAAAACTGGATGGACGAGTTGGAAAAATCCGACAGCATCGACCCCGCGACCCGCACCGACCTGCTGGGCAATACGCTGGTTCTGGTCGGCGCCCCGGATGCCGCTGCCGTCGAAATCACCGACCTGCCCGCGCAGCTTGGCGATGCGAAACTGGCAATGGCGCTGGTCGATTCCGTGCCCGCCGGCCAATATGGCAAGGAGGCCCTGACCAGCCTTGGCATCTGGGACGCGCTGGAGCCCCATGTCGCGCAGGCCGACAACGTCCGCGCCGCGCTGGCGCTGGTCGCCGCCAAAGAGGCGCCCTATGGCATCGTCTATGCCACCGACGCCGTGGCCGAACCGGATGTCAGCGTGCTGGCGACCTTCCCCGCCGACAGCCACAAGCCGATCATCTATCCCGCCGCCGTGCTGAAGGATGCGACCGCGGCCGATGATGCGGGCGCGTTCCTGACCGGCCTGCGCGAGGAACCGGCCCGCAAGGTGCTGGAAGGTCAGGGTTTCACCATCCTGCCCTGAGCGAATGGACTTTCTTGGCCCCGATGAATGGCGCGCGGTCACGCTGTCGCTGAAGGTTTCGGTCATCGCGACGCTGTGCAGCCTGCCCGTGGCGATCTGGATCGCCTGGCTTCTGGCACGCAAAAGCTTTCCGGGGCACGGGTTGCTCAGCGGCATCGTGCATTTGCCGCTGATCCTGCCGCCGGTGGTCACGGGCTATTTCCTGCTGCTGACCTTTGGCACGCAGGGCAGCATCGGGTCGCTGCTGAAACCGCTTGGCATCGTCTTTGCCTTTCGCTGGACGGGGGCCGCGCTGGCCGCCGCGGTGATGGGCTTTCCTTGATGGTCCGCGCCATCCGCCTGGGGTTCGAGGCGGTGGACCCAGAGCTGGAACAGGCCGCGGCGACGCGCTGGCGCGCCACGGATCTGGATCTTCTTCACTGTCACCCTGCCCCTGATCCTGCCGTCGATTCTGGCGGGGCTGACGCTCGGCTTTGCCGAGGCGATGGGTGAATTCGGCGCGACGATCACATTCGTGTCGAACATTCCGGGCCAGACCCAGACCATCCCCTCGGCCATCTATGCGCTGCTGCAGACCCCCAGTGGCGATGCGCGCGCCATGCGGCTGGTGCTGATTTCCGTCGTCATCGCCATGGGGGCGGTGCTGATTTCCGAATGGATCGCGCGGCGCGCGGCGCGGGCATAAGGGGGCGCGGATGGTGCTGTCCGTCGATTTCCGCAAACGCTTTGCCGGGCTGACGCTGGACGTGGCTTTCGAGGCCCCGACCGGCATCACCGCGCTGTTCGGGCCTGCGGGCTGCGGCAAGACCTCGACCGTGAATGCGATTGCGGGGCTGATGTCGCCCGATCAGGGCCGGATCACGATGGACGGCCATGTGCTGTTCGATGCGGCATCCGGGACCAACCTGCCAACGCAGGCGCGCCGCGTCGGCTATGTCTTTCAGGATGCACGGCTTTTCCCGCATCTGACGGTCGCGGCCAATCTGAAATACCCCGCCCGCTTCCGTCCCGGCGCGGGCCGCGATTTTGATCGCGTGGTTCAGATGCTGGCGCTTGGCCCGCTGCTGTCCCGCTATCCCCGCAACCTGTCGGGCGGCGAAAAGCAGCGCACCGCGATTGGCCGGGCGCTGCTGTCGGACCCGGCCATTCTGGTCATGGACGAACCCCTTGCCGCGCTGGACGAGGCCCGCAAGGATGAAATCATGCCCTGGCTGGAACGCCTGCGGGACGAGGTGCGGCTGCCGATCCTCTATGTCACCCACGCGACGCCCGAAATCCTGCGGCTGGCAACGACGCTGGTCCTGATGCGGCAGGGCCGCGCGCTATATGCCGGGCCGCTGAGCGACGCGCTGTCGGACCCCGATATCGGCCCGCTGATCGGCACCCGAGAGGTCGGCGCCCTGATCCCCGCCCATGTCGAGACGGTCGAACCCGACGGCATGGCCCGCGTCTCGACCCCGGCCGGGCCGCTGCTTTTGCCCGCATCCAGTGCCCCATACCGCCCCGGCAGCGACCTGCGCCTGCGGATTCTGGCGCATGAGGTCATCCTGTCGCGCGCGGCCCCCACCGGCCTTTCCGCGCTGAACGTCCTGCCCGCGACCGTCAGCCGCGTTCAGGGCGGCTATGTCCAGTTGCAGGTCGGACAGGCGCAACTGCTGGCGCAGGTCACCGAAAGATCGGTTGCCGCCCTTGCCCTGCACCCCGGCACCCCCTGTCATGCGATCATCAAATCGGCGGCAATCGTCCGGTCCTGAGCCGATTTCGCCTTTGCTCATTTGCGCGGCGCGGCGATTTCCGTATGTTCGCCATAAAAAGACCATGAGGCAGCAATGAACAGGTTTCTCAAACTGGCCATCGTCGGGCTGGTCGCATCCTGCGGGGGCGGCGGAAACTACAGCGCACCGCGGAATATGGAAAATGCCTGTGCGCTGGCGCGGGAACGCCTGGCCTATTTCAACGCCATGCGGGCCACGGAACGGCGGTGGGGCATCCCGGTCCATGTCCAGATGGCCTCGATCCATCAGGAATCGCGTTTCGTCGGCAATGCGCGCACGCCGCATCAATATGCGCTTGGCATCATCCCGATCGGCCGCCAAAGTTCGGCCTATGGCTACAGTCAGGCGCTGGACGGCACCTGGGAGGAATATGTCAGGGAAACCGGAAAACGCCGGGCAAAGCGCGACAATATCCGCGACGCGACCGATTTCATGGGCTGGTATATGGACGGTTCGACCCGGCGGCTTGGCATTTCCAAACACGATGCCACTTCGCAATATCTGGCCTATCACGAAGGCCGCGGCGGCTTTGCGCGCGGGTCCTATCGGTCGAAACCCTGGCTGATGAATGTCGCGGCCCGCGTCGGGTCGCGCGCCGAAACCTATCGGATGCAACTGGCAAGCTGCCGGTAAGGGGCGGCCCGGCGCCCTGACGGCGCCGGTTGCGACTGCTGCAAACGGGCGCCCTAGCGGCGCCGGTTCACCTCGTTCGCGATGGCGAATTTCGATGGCGGGATCGACATGCCGGTGCGCATCTCGCCCAGAATGACGGTGGTTTTCGTCCCCGAACGATCCGTCACCACCCATTGCCGCAACTGCGTCGGGTTGGCCGTGAAAACCATCTGGATATTGCCATATTCGGGATGCTGCGGATCCTGAGCGGTCACGACGGTCGTGTTCTTCTGTTCGGTATGGCTGGTCACCATCCGCGCCTGCCCAAGGTTCACATTGGGCGCCAGAATGATCGACAGCGGCGTTTCCGACAGCGGATATTGCTGCGGCCCGCTGCGCGATTTGCCGTCAAAAACCGCGACCTGCCCGGACGAGGCCAGAACCAGCGTCTGGTCGCCGCGATATTCGAACCGCACCCGGTTCGGGCGGTGGATAAAGACGGTGCCGGTGGACATCGACCCATCGCCGTTGACCTGCGTGAAATCCGCCTGCGCGGTCTGGATCCCGTTCAGATAGCGGGAAATCTCGTTCAGGGAAATTTTCTCGGCCAGCGCCGGAAAGGCGATGCCAAGGGCGATAACGGGCGCAAGAGCGAGAGAGCGTATGTTCATGCCTGTAGTCTTATGTTTTCCGCCGATAACTTGCACATCACGTTCAGCAGATGCGCGCCGGACCCAACGCTCGCGCCGGTGTGAGCGTTCCCGCCTATAGGCTGCGTCCGGTCAAAAGACGCGGCATCGGGTCCAGCGTCAGCCCCGCCGCCTGCCGCATGAAGCGCCGCCGCAGGGGCGGGACCGCATCGACCAGCCCCATGCCAAGCGACCGGCCAAGGCGCAGCACCGGATCTGCGTTCGAAAACAGCGCATTCACCGCATCCATGCCAAAGGCCAGCATGGTCGCATCGGGGCGCCGCCAGTCCTGATAGCGGGTCAGGACGGCAAGGTTGCCGATATCCTCGCCCCTGCGGCGGGCATCGACCAGCACCTCGGCCAGCGCCGCGACGTCGCGCAGGCCAAGGTTCAGCCCCTGCCCCGCGATCGGGTGGACGCCATGCGCCGCATCCCCGACCAGTGCGATACGGTCGGCCACATAGCTGTCGGCCAGCGTCAGGTTCAGCGGATAGGAAAAGCGCGGCCCGGCCAGCGCGATCTCGCCCAGGAAATCACCGAAACGCGGGCGCAGGATATCCAGAAAATCGCCATCGCTCAGCGCCAGAATGGCGCGGGCATTGGCGGCGGTTTCCGACCAGACGATAGAGCTGCGATTGCCCGGCAGGGGCAGGATCGCCAAGGGGCCGGTGGGCATGAAGAACTGATGCGCCGTGCCCTCATGCGGGATGGCATGGTCGATGGCCGCGACCAGCGCGATCTGGCCGTAATCATGCCCCTTGCGGCGTATGCCCGCACGGGTCGCGGTGGCCGATTGCCGCCCATCCGCGCCGACCAGCACCCGCGCGGTCAGCGCGCGCCCGCCAGACAGGGTGCCAGACAGGGCGACGGTCACGCCCTGCGGCCCGACCTTTTGCCCGGTGACGGCGGTGGCGGGCAGATGGGTCACGCGCCCCGCCATCGCCCCCAGCAGGGCGCGATACAGAAAGCGATCCTCCAGCATATAGCCAAGGCGGCCTTCCTCGATCTCGGCGCTGTCGAAATGCAGGCCGAAGGGGTCGGCGCCCTCTCCCGCATCGCCCTGGGTCGCGCGGACATGGTTGATCGGCTGCGCCTGCGCCGCCAGCCCGTCCCAAAGCCCAAGCGCCGCCAGCAGCCGTTGCGAGGCCAGCGCCAGCGCATAGGCGCGCCCGTCAAAGGCATCGCCCGCGCGCAGATCGGCGGGGCGCTGATCGACCACCGCCACCGAAAGCCCGGCATCCGCCAGCGCCAGCGCCAGCGCCGGGCCGTTCAGCCCGCCGCCTGCGATCACCACGTCAAAATCATGTTCCATGCGCCGCAGTATCGCGCCCGGCGCGGTATTGTCCATGCGACATTGCCGCTGCCCGGTGATTGCCGGGATTGATGCGCGTCCCGCCCGGCAGTAGCCTGCGGATCAGGACATCCCGGACGGAGACCCACATGGATTGGTTGCGCGCATCGGCGGCTGAACAGGGCCGCGCCATCATGGCGGGCCTGATCAGTCCCATCGAACAGCTTGAGGCCTATCTGGACACGGCCCGCAATGCGCCCTGGCGCGACCAGATCTATGCCCGCATGACGCCCGACCGCGCGCGGGCCGAAGCGATTGCCGCCCATGACCGCGCCAAGGCCGGGCTGCGTCGCGGCCTGCTGGATGGCGTGGCGCTGAGCTGGAAGGACAATTTCGACAGCGCGGGCATCGCGACAGAGGCGGGATCGCGCCTGCTGAAAGGCCGGATGCCGCGCAAGGATGCCGCCCTGCTGGCCAATGCCGCGATGCAGGGGCTGGTCTGTCTGGGCAAGACCCATATGACCGAACTGGCCTTTTCCGGGCTTGGGCTGAACCCGATGATGGCGACGCCGCCGAATACCTATGACGCCGCGCTGGCGCCGGGCGGGTCGTCATCTGGGGCGGCGGTTTCGGTCGCCATGGGGCTGGCGGCGGCGGCGGTCGGATCGGATACCGGCGGCTCGATCCGGGTGCCTGCGGCGTGGAACGGGCTGGTGGGGTTCAAGCCGACGCATGGCGCGCTGCCCTCGGGCGGGGTCGTGCCGCTGTGCCCGCTGTTCGACACGCCCGGCCCCATCGCCCGCACGGTCGAGGATTGCGCCCTGATCCATGCCACCCTGGGCAACTTGCCCGCCATAGACCTGCCCGCTATCGACCTGACGGCGGCGGATGACCTGCGCCTGCGCCTGCTGGTGCTGGATGGCCTGCCCTTTGATCAGGCGCGCAAGGATCCGGTTTCCGCCTTCGAGGATGCGCTGACCCGCCTGTCCCGCGCGGGCGCCCGGATCGACCACATCGACCTGCCGCTGGTCGCCGAGGCGATGGCGCTGGCCCCGACGCTGTTCGCGCCCGAGGCCTATGGCACATGGCAAGACCAGATCGAGGCCGCGCCCGAACAGATGTATCCCCCGATCCTTGAACGCTTTCGCGGCGGGCGGGCGGTTTCGGGGCCGGAATATGTCGGGGGCTGGCAAAAGCTGCACCGGCTGCGCCGCACATGGGCGCGGGCGGTCGCGGGATATGATGCCGTGATCCTGCCGACCGCGCCGATCCTGCCACCCGACACCGCTCGGCTGCTGGCCGATCCGGCGTTTTTCGCCCAGGAAAACCTGCTGACCCTGCGCAACACCCGCATCGCGAACCTGCTGGACCTGCCTGCGATCTCTCTGCCGACGGGGCGGCCTGCCTGCGGGATCATGCTGATGGGCCGCACGGGCGGGGACCGCCGCCTGCTGGTCGCGGCCCATGCGGCGGAACGGGCGCTGGCCCAATGACCGGGGGCTGGGTCGCATCCTCCCCCTGTGCCGCGCGAAACTTTCCGGCGAATCACCCCGGCTGACCGGGCCTGAACATCTGGACGAAACCCCGCTTTCCCGTTAGGATTCAGCAAAACGGGGCGCCACGACCCCGAAGCGAGGCAGATATGGCACAGACCGAGCGGTTTTCGAACCTGCCGGAATACGCGTTTCCGCGCCTGCGGGCGCTTTTGTCGGGCATTGAACCCGGCGACAGCCCGATGGTCATGACCATCGGAGAGCCGCGCCATGCCTTTCCCGATTTTGTCGGTCCCGTGCTGGCCGAACATCTGGGCGAATTCGGCAAATACCCCCCGAACGAAGGCACGCCGGACCTGCTGAGCGCGATTTCCGACTGGATCGCGCGCCGCCACGGCATCAGCGTCGAACCGGCCCGGATCACCGCGCTGAACGGGACCCGGGAAGGGCTGTTCAACGCGGCCCTTGCGCTGTGCCCGACCGAAAAACGCGGCCAGCGCCCGGCCATCCTGATCCCCAACCCCTTCTATCAGGTCTATGCGGTCGCCGCTGCCGCGGTGGATGCGGATGCGGTGTTCGTGCCGGCGACGGCGGCGACGGGCCATCTGCCGGATTTCGCCTCGGTCGCCCCCGAAACGCTGGACCGCACCGCCATCGCCTATCTGTGTTCGCCCGCCAATCCGCAGGGCGCGATTGCGTCGCAGGATTATCTGGAACATCTGATCCAGATGGCCGAAACCCATGATTTCCTGATCTTTTCGGATGAATGTTATTCGGAAATCTATCGCGACACCCCGCCCCCTTCGGCGCTGGCCGTGGCCACGCGCATGGGGCTGGCGGATCGCGTGATGATGTTCAATTCGCTGTCGAAACGGTCGAACCTGCCGGGGCTGCGGTCGGGCTTTGCCGCTGGCGGGCCGGACCAGATCCGGCGCTTTCGCACGCTGCGCAGCTATTCCGGCGCGCCCCTGCCGCTGCCCGTCCAGCGCGTCAGCGCCCGCGTCTGGCAGGACGAGGATCACGTCACCGCAAACCGTGCGCTTTACCTGCGCAAACATGCGGTGGCCGACCGGGTGCTGGGCAATGTGCCGGGCTATTTCCCGCCGCAGGGCGGTTTTTTCCTGTGGCTGCCCGTCCCGCCCGAGATCGGCACGGGCGAGGATGCGGCGAAAAAGCTGTGGGCCGAGGCGGGCATTCAGGTCCTGCCCGGCGCCTATCTGGCCCGTGACACGGATGGGGAAAACCCCGGCCGCGACTTTATCCGCGTGGCGCTGGTCGCTACCGACGAAGAAACCGAGACGGCGCTGAACCGTCTGAAAAATTGTTTGTATCAAGGGGGTTAGGCATGGCGAGCTGGCAGGCGAAACACCGTGACCCGTTGTTCGATCAGTCCACGCAGGCGGCACTGGAACGGCGCGGCAAGGAACTGGCCGGGGCGGCGCTTGTCATCATCGGCGTGCTGATCGCGATGATGCTGGGCAGCTATTCGCCCGACGACCCTTCGATCATGTCGGCCACCGACCAGCCCGCAACCAACCTGCTGGGGCGGTTCGGGGCCTATCTGGCCTCGGCGCTGTTCATGATCGCGGGCTACGGGTCCTATGTGCTGTCGCTTGGCGCGATTGTCTGGGGGCTGCGGCTGATGCTGCACCGGGGCGAAGAGCGCATCATGCGCGGGATTTTCCTGCCGCTGGCGATGGTGCTGGTGTCGATCTACGCGACCTCGATGGCGCCGCCTGCCGACTGGACGCAAAGCTTTGGCCTGGGCGGGCATCTGGGCGACATGCTGATGGGCGCGGTGCTGTCGGCCATGCCGCTGAAAGCCTCGATCGCGATCAAGCTGGTCGCGCTGCTGGTGGCGGTTGGGTCGGTCGCGCTGCTGGCCTTTGTGCTGGGCTTCAGCCGCCCGGAAATCGACGCGGTGCTGGGCTATCTGCGCAACGGGCTGCACACGGCGCGCGTCATCGCCCTGCAACTCGCCGGGCGCAGCGCGCTGCTGACCACCCGCGCCGCCGGAAACATCCGCGCGCGTCAGGCCTCGCGCCGTCAGCGCAGCGCCGTGGCGGGTTCGCCCCATGTCGATGATTTCGCCGATGATGATGGCGCGCGCAGCAGGCTGCCGCGCTTCGGCCAGCGTCAGGCCGCGCCGCAGGCCTATGACGACGACGGCAATGGGATCGAGCCGGAACTGGTCGATCCCGAAACCCATTACGACGACGAGCCAGAGGCCCCCTCGCGCGCGCAGATCAGCGCCCGCATCACCGATGCGATCCGCGACCGGACCGAGGGCAAGGGCCTGCTGTCCGCCGTCACCGCCCGGCTGACCGGCAAAAGCACCCCTGCCCTGCCCCGCGCCGAGCCGCCGCTGAGCGCCCATGACGCGGATGATTTCGACCCCGAGGAAGACGAGATCCAGCCCGATATCGCCCCCTTCGGCGCCGAAACCGCGCGCCATGTCGTGCCCCCGGCCAAGGCCCTGGCCCCCTCGCGGCAGGCCCGCGCCGAGGCGCAGCCCAGCCTGCGGTTCGACGACGATTCGGCGCATTACGAATGCCCGCCGCTGTCCTTGCTGGAATCGCCCGCGACCGTCGCACGCCAGCAGTTGTCGCAAGAGGCGCTGATGGAAAACGCCCGCATGCTGGAAGCGGTGCTGGACGATTACGGCGTCAAGGGCCAGATCACCGAGGTCCGCCCCGGCCCCGTCGTCACCCTGTATGAGCTGGAACCCGCGCCGGGGCTGAAGGCCAGCCGGGTCATGGGTCTGGCCGATGACATCGCGCGGTCGATGTCGGCGCTGTCGGCGCGGGTTTCGACCGTGCCGGGCCGCACCGTGATCGGGATCGAACTGCCCAACGCCCGGCGCGAAAAGGTCGTCTTGCGCGAAATCCTGTCGGCCAAGGCTTACGGCGACGGCACTTACCCGCTGCCCTTGGCCTTGGGCAAGGATATCGGCGGCGGCCCGGTCGTCGCGAACCTTGCGAAAATGCCCCACCTGCTGATCGCGGGAACCACGGGTTCGGGGAAATCGGTCGCGATCAACACCATGATCCTGTCGCTGCTTTACAAGCTGACGCCCGAGGAATGCCGGCTGATCATGATCGACCCCAAGATGCTGGAACTGTCGGTCTATGACGGCATCCCGCATCTGCTGTCCCCCGTCGTCACCGACCCGAAAAAGGCGGTCGTCGCCCTGAAATGGGTCGTCGGCGAGATGGAGGAACGCTATCGCAAGATGTCCAAGATGGGCGTGCGCAACATCGAAGGCTACAACGGCCGCGTCCGCGAGGCGCTGGACAAGGGCGAGATGTTCAAGCGCACCGTCCAGACCGGATTTGACGAGGACACGGGCGAGCCGGTCTTTGAAACCGATGAATTCAAGCCCGAGGCCTTCCCCTATATCGTCGTCATCGTCGACGAAATGGCCGACCTGATGATGGTCGCGGGCAAGGAAATCGAGGCCTGCATCCAGCGTCTGGCACAGATGGCGCGGGCATCCGGCATCCACCTGATCATGGCGACGCAGCGGCCTTCGGTCGATGTCATCACCGGCACGATCAAGGCGAACTTCCCGACCCGGATCAGCTTTCAGGTGACCTCGAAAATCGACAGCCGCACCATTCTGGGCGAACAGGGCGCCGAGCAGCTTCTGGGTCAGGGCGACATGCTGTATATGGCGGGCGGATCGAAAATCACCCGCGTTCACGGTCCCTTCGTCAGCGATGAAGAGGTCGAGGAAATCGTCCGCCACCTGAAATCCTTTGGCCCGCCCAGCTATATGTCGGGCGTCGTCGAAGGCCCGGACGAAGACCGCGCCGACAATATCGACATGGTTCTGGGTCTGGGCAGCGGCGATGGCGGCGATGCGGAACTCTATGATCTGGCCGTGGCCATCGTCGCCAAGGACCGCAAATGCTCGACCAGCTATATCCAGCGCAAACTGGCCATCGGCTATAACAAGGCCGCGCGTCTGGTCGAACAGATGGAGGAACAGGGCGTTGTCAGTTCCGCCAACCACGTCGGCAAACGCGAGGTTCTGGTCCCCGAGGTCTGACCGGGACCACACACAAGAAAGGCCGGGCATCACGCCCGGCCTTCTTCATGGGTCGTTTTCCGGGCGCATCGCCCAAATAAAAACCCCCGACTTGCGCCGGGGGTTGGTCCAAAGGCTGCCATCCGGCAGACGGACGACTTACAGCGCGCCTTCGCGTTGCGCTTTTTTGCGCGCCAGCTTGCGGGCGCGGCGCACGGCCTCTGCCTTTTCACGGGCTTTCTTGACCGACGGCTTTTCGAAATGCTGCTTGAGCTTCATTTCACGAAAAACCCCCTCGCGCTGAAGTTTTTTCTTCAGGGCGCGAAGTGCCTGTTCGACGTTGTTGTCGCGAACACTTACCTGCATGTGGTTGTCACCACCTTCCTAGGTTAGAGTTGAGCAGAATTGCAGGTCGCGCGCTTCTATCAGCGCGAATCGGCTTTGTCCAGAATTTTGCGGGGAACCGGCAGATGAGCATTGACACGGAACGCGACAGGCTGATCGACGCGGCGCTGGCCCATGTCACATTCGAAGGCATGAACGATGCCGCGATCCGCGCGGGCGTGCAGGATCTGGGCATGGATGCGCGGCTGGTGCAGGTGCTGCTGCCGCAGGGCGGCGCCGATCTGGCCGCCGCCTATCACCGCCGGGGCGATGCCGCGCTGGCCGACTGGCTGCGCGACAGCCCGCCGCAGGGCGGTTTCCGCGACCGCATTGCCCAGGCAGTGCTGCACCGGCTGGAAACGGCGGATCGCGAGTTGGTCAGGGCGGGCGCGGCGGTGCTGGCGCTGCCGCAACATGCCGCCCTTGGCGCGAAACTGCTGTGGGAAACCGCCGATGTGATCTGGAGCGGGCTTGGCGACACGTCCGAGGACGTGAACTGGTATTCCAAACGCGCCACGCTGAGCGCGGTTCACGGCGCGACCGTGCTGTTCTGGCTGGGCGATGATCCCGAAGACATGCACGACACCCGCCGCTTTCTGGACCGCAGGCTGGACGGGGTGATGCGGTTCGAAAAGCTCAAGGCATTTGCGCGGAAACTGCCCGGCGCGGGGGCGGCGCTGAATCTGGCGACGGGCTGGATTCGCAAGCCCGGCAGCCGTAACCTGCCCGGACATGTCGCGCCCCGCTGGTCGCCGCGCGGCGATCTGCCGGGTGGGCGCGACAGTTCGGCCAAGAATGGAAACAGGACCTGAGATCACATGAAAGCCATTGAAATCGCCACGCCGGGCCCGGCCGAGGTCCTGAAACTGACGCGCCGCCCCCATCCCATTCCGGGCCATGGCCAGATCGTCATTCAGGTCGCATGGGCGGGGGTGAACCGCCCCGATGTGCTGCAACGCGCCGGGTCCTATGCGCCGCCGCCCGGTGCCTCGGACCTGCCGGGGCTGGAATGTTCGGGCGTCGTCGTCGGCATCGGCGCGGGCGTCACGCGCTGGAAGGAAGGCGACCGGGTCTGCGCCCTGCTGCCCGGCGGCGGCTATGCCGAATTCGTTGCCTGCCCCGCCGAACACGCGCTGCCGATTCCCGCCGGGATCACGCTGCGCGAGGCCGCGGCCCTGCCCGAAACCGTCTTTACCGTCTGGTCGAACATCGTCATGCGCGGCGGGTTGCAGGCGGGCGAACGCTTTCTGGTCCATGGCGGATCATCGGGCATCGGCACGACGGCGATCCAGATCGCCCGCGCGCTTGGCGCGCAGGTCTGGACCACGGCGGGCTCGGACGACAAATGCGCCGCCTGCGAAAAGCTGGGGGCCATTCCGATCAATTACCGCGAACAGGATTTCGTCGAGGTGCTGCGCAAGGCGGGCGGCGCCAACCTGATCCTGGACATGGTCGGCGGCGATTACATCGCCCGCAATATCCGGGCCATGGCCGATGAGGCGCGGCTGGTGATGATCGCCTTTCTGGCCGGTCCCAAGGCGGAAATCAACTTTGCCCAGATCATGATGAAGCGCCTGACCGTCACCGGATCGACGCTGCGCGCGCAATCGGACCTGGCCAAGGCCCGCATTGCCGCCGAACTTTGCGAACATGTCTGGCCGATGGTGGAAAACGGCAGCCTGCGCCCGCTGATCGACAGCGAATTCACGCTGGCCGATGCCGTCGATGCGCATCGCCGGATGGAAAGCAGCCAGCATATCGGCAAGATCCTGCTGCGCGTCGCGGGCGATATCTAGCCGCGTTTCTCAGGCGGGCAAGGCCGTCGTAAAGGCGACCGAGCGCAGCGAAAACGACGATTGCATCTGCGCCACCCCCGGAAGCTTTGCCAGCTTCTGGCGGTGGATGCGGGCGAAATCATCGGTGTCGCGGGCCACGACCTTCAGCAGGTAATCCGCCGAGCCCGCCATCAGGTTGCATTCCAGCACGTTCGGGATGGTGCGGACGGCACGCTCGAACGCATCCAGCAGCTCATCCGCCTGACCGGACAGGGTGATTTCGACGAAAACCGTGGTCGGCAGTTCGACCTTGCGCGGGTCCAGCAGCGCGACATAGCCCCGGATCACGCCCTCCTCTTCCAGCCGCTGAACGCGGCGGTGGCAGGCGCTGGCCGACAGGTTCACCTTGTCGGCCAGATCGGCATTGGTCATGCGCCCGTCGCGCTGCAAGGCCGCCAGAATGCGCCGATCTGTTGCGTCAAGTTGGATCATGAGCCGATTTCCTCCTGCGCATAGGCCCTAGCCCGCGTCATTCTTCGACGCCAGCCTTTTCGCCCCGCCCCATCCCTTTGGCCGAGAGCGCGGGATCCCCCGCCGCGCCATCTTTTCAATCCCCGCGCGCCGCATCAGACTGCCGCGAAGGGAAGAGGAGAATGATGATGAAGATCGGTTGCCCCAAAGAGATCAAGCCCCAGGAATTCCGCGTCGGCCTGACCCCGGATGCCGCACGAGAGGCGGTGCTGCACGGCCATCAGGTTCTGGTCGAAACCGGCGCGGGGGACGGCGCGGGTTTCGGCGATGACGAATATCTGGCCGCAGGCGCGCAGGTTCTGGGCGATGCGGCGCAGGTCTATGATCAGGCGGAACTGATCGTCAAGGTCAAGGAACCGCAGCCCGCCGAGCGCGCCATGCTGCGCGACGGTCAGGTGCTGTTCGCCTATCTGCATCTGGCCCCCGATCCCGACCAGACCCGCGACCTGCTGCAATCGGGGGTGATTTCCATCGCCTATGAAACCGTCACCGATGGCCGGGGCGGGTTGCCCCTGCTGGCACCGATGTCCGAGGTCGCGGGGCGGCTGTCGCCGCAGGTCGGATCATGGGCGCTGCAAAAGGCCAATGGCGGATCTGGCGTCTTGCTGGGCGGCGTGCCGGGGGTGCGGCCGGGCAATGTCGTCATCATCGGCGGCGGCGTCGTCGGCGCGGCGGCGGCGCGGGTCGCGGTCGGCATGGGGGCGAATGTCACGGTGCTGGACCGCTCGCTGCCGCGCCTGAGCTATCTGGACGATATCTTCATGGGGCGGCTGAATACGCAATTCGCGACGGCGGGGGCGCTGGCCGATCTGCTGCCCCCGGCCGATCTGGTCATCGGGGCGGTGCTGATCCCCGGCGCGGCGGCGCCCAAGCTGGTCAGCCGCGCGCAACTGGGGTCGATGAAACCCGGTTCGGTGCTGGTGGACGTGGCGATTGATCAGGGCGGCTGCTTTGAAACCTCGCGCGCGACGACCCATCAGAACCCGATCTACGAGGTCGATGGCATCGTCCATTACTGCGTCGCGAACATGCCCGGCGCGGTCGCCCGCACCTCGACCCGCGCGCTTGGCAATGCCACCCTGCCCTATCTGCTGGCGCTGGCGGACAAGGGCTGGCACCGCGCGATCAGCGATGACGCACATCTGCGCGCGGGTCTGTCGACATGGCGGGGCAGGCTGACCTCGGCCCCGGTGGGTCAGGCGCTTGGGCTGGCCGCGATCACCCCCGATGAGGTTCTGGCAGGCTGACCCATGAAAAAGGGGCGCCCGCAGCCACGGACGCCCCCATGGTTTCCGGCGGGATCGCGATCAGGCGCGTTGCGCGCGCAGCTCGTCGCGGATCTGGGCCAGCAGCTCTTCCTGGGTCGGGCCGGCGGGCGCTGCCTCGGGCTCGGCCTCTTTCCTGGAGACGGAGCTTTGAACGCGGTTCACCGCCTTGACCAGCAGGAACACCGCCCAGGCAATGATCAGGAAGTTGATGACCGCCGACAGGAAGGCACCATAGGCAAAGACCGCCGCACCCGTATCGCGCGCCACCTGCAGGCTGGCTCCGTCCGGCACATTGCCTTTCAGCACGACATACAGCCCGCTGAAATCGGTTCCGCCGGTCAGCAGGCCGATGATCGGGTTGATCAGATCGGTGACCAGCGAGTTCACGATAGCCGTGAACGCAGCACCGATGATGATACCCACGGCAAGGTCGATGACGTTGCCGCGGGCAATGAATTCCTTGAACTCTTTGATCATGTGGCTACCTTCTTTATCCTGTTCGCATGGATTGCCGTAACATCCGGGTATCACAGACTTGGGTTTTCGCAATCATAATCAGGATTTTCGACATGACGTCACTCGCAGATTTCCCGATCACGAAACGCTGGCCCCCGGCCCGGCCGCAGGTCATTCAGCTTTATACGCTGAATACCCCCAACGGCATCAAGGCCTCGGTCATGCTGGAGGAATGCGGGCTGGATTATGAGGCGCATCGGATCAGCATCTCGGACCCCGAGGACCAGATGACGCCCGAGTTCCTTTCCCTTAATCCGAACAACAAGATACCGGCGATGATCGACCCCGACGGGCCGGGCGGGCAGCCGATGGGCCTGTGGGAAACCGGCGCGATCCTGATCTATCTGGGCGACAAGACCGGCAGGTTCCTGCCGAGATCGGGGGCCGAACGCTATCATGCGATCCAGTGGCTGATGTGGCAGATGGGCGGTGTCGGCCCGATGTTCGGGCAGGTCGGCTATTTCCACCGCTACAAGGGCAGCGAGATCGAAGACCCCCGCCCCCGCACCCGCTACCTGAACGAGGCCCGCCGCCTGCTGGGCGTGCTGGACCGCCAGCTTGACGGCCGCGACTGGATCACCGGCGAATATTCCGTCGCCGATATTGCCGTCGGCCCCTGGCTGCGCACGATCCGCGTGAACTACGACGCGGAAAAGGAAACCGGCATGGACGGTTTCGCCAATGTCCAGGCCTATCTGGACCGCTTCCTCGCCCGCCCCGCCGTCCAGCGCGGCATCGAGATCGGCGCCTGACCCCATCGTCCCGATACCCCGGCGCCCGCGGGGCAAGGTGGACCAAACCGTAGCGGCGAAACGACCCGGCGCTACGGTTACCGGTCCCGTCCCCTCCAGCAAACGCGGGGGAACTGTCGATGGGCATCGACCCGACAAGCGCAGAAGAAAAATCAATGAACCGAACAAGATCACAGCAGGAGCTTCAGACCCGCCGTGATACCCTATGACAGGAAAGGTTTTCCTGAACCATCGCAGATATCGAAGGCGCGCCGCCATGGGCCAATGGCGATGCGCTCTTTTCCGCCCCGTCTCTCGAAGCGCCCAAAACAGCGCGGCTCGATCCGGACTCGGGCAACCTGCTCTTTGTGCTGCCAGCCCCGGACGGTTATGGCAATCAATCACCAGCGCCAACGAAGTCCGGCCGTCCCTGCCAGCCCAGATCCGGCAAAGGTCCGTGGACCAGCGTTCGTTGGGCGCGGTGGCCACCGAAGGCAGCGCCTGGATCCTCGGACGCATGCCGACGGGGCGCTTGCGGACCTGCCAATTCTTCAGTTGGAAGATCCTTTGGACGGTGTTCTTGTTGAAGCCCAGCAGAAAGGCCACGGTCCGATAGCCGAAGGATGGGCTCTCCTCGATCATCGCCTTGATCGGCTCTGCGAAGCAGAGACTGTCCGATATTTTGTGTTCTGACGCTATTTGTCAGGCCATCGGGCAGCGTTCTTCGAAGATGATGGCGATCTGGCTTCTGACAGCGTGCCATTCGCGCACCGATATCTTCCACTCGGTCGATGTCGCATTGAGCGCCAGCCAGATCAATTTCGCCGCTGCGTCGTCGCCTGGGAAGTGGCCGCGGGCTCTGACGGCGCGGCGGATTTTCAAGTTCAAGGCCTCAATGGAATTCGTGGTGCAAATCAGCCTGCGCACCTCAGGCGGGTCGTCGGGGAACGGGATGGCTTCGTTCCAGGCCCGGCGCCAGTCGGGTGCGATCGCCGGATACCGCCTGGCCAGATCGCTGGCCCCGAACTCTGCCAGGGCCAGTTCGGCTGCGTCGGCATCCACCGCCGTGCAGATCGCTTTGAGTGCGGCGACGACGGCCTTGCGGTCCTTGTCACTGGCGAAGTTCATGGACTGGCGCAGGAGGTGAACAATACAGGTCTGAATCCGCGTCCGGGGAAAGGCCGCCCCGGATAGCCCGAGGGAAGCCCTTCAGCCCGTCCCGACGGCGATGAGAATGTCCTGGACAGCTCTGTTGCGCAGGTCGCCGAGAACCCCGGCCCAGAACTTCGCGCCCTCATTGGCCTGGAACCACAGGCCCAGAACGTCCCGCGTGCCGTCCGGCAAAACTGCCAGAGCCACGAAGACCGCCTTGTTCGACACGGCCCCGTCGGTCCGGATATTGACCCCGATCGCGTCCATGAAGACGATCGGACAGCAGGGCTCCAGCGGGCGGTTCTGCCAGCTGCTGACCTTCTCCATGACCGCGTCGGTGATCGCCGAAATCAAGCCCGGCGACGCCTCGATGCCGTAGATTTCTTCTATGTAACCCTGGATCTCGCGGGTCGTCATCCCCCGGGCATACATGCTGACGATCTTGCGGTCGAACCCGGGAAAGCGGCGCTGATATCTGGCGATCAGCAGCGGATCGAAACTGCCGTTGCGGTCGCGGGGAATGTCCAGGACCACCTTGCCACTGTCGGTGGTCACCGTCTTCCGGCTGCGCCCATTGCTTTTGATCCGGATCGAGATGGCGCGGGGATTGGCCTTGCTTGCCGGTGACGCAGGGTGGGTGGATTGTTCCATGTTCGCCACCTGCGGTTTAACCTACTAGCCGCAACCAGGATTGCGGCGTCGGTGAAGGGAGCAGGCCCCCCTTTCAAAACCCCCATTGCTCCGCTGGCCAAGGGGTAACCCCTTTGCCCCCCCCGTCTGTGCCTCGTCCGCGAATGCAGAATACCCCCCCGATAACGCTCACTGCGCTGGCGCATCCAGAAAGGCGAACGGATCATCTTCATCATCCTGTGGCGGCCGGTAGACCTTAGTCCGGTCAACCGGCGTTGCGCCGAGCGATGACAAGGGGCTGATTTCAGACGAAGACGCGCGGTCCGGCAAGGTGCGTGTCATTGCGCCCGAAGGCCTCATGGAACATGCGGTCAGCGAGAACGTCACCACCGGCAATGCCATGACCCGTCGTTCGTCGCACCGTTGCTCGAGGACGTGGCATTCGATGCACTTCCGGCCGACAAGGCCTTCGATGCCGACTGGCTGCTTGCCGAGCTGGACATGCGCGGCGCGAGCACGGTCATTCCGCCGAAAGCGAACCGCAAGATCAAGCGTGATTACGACCGGCATGCCTATAAGTGGCGACATCTGATCGAGAACTTCCTTGCAAAGATCAAGAAGTTCCGGGCCATCGCCACGCGCTGCGAAAAGACCGCATGCAGTTACACCGCCAACTGGCACCTCGTGGCCACCATCATCGCCGCGAAGTGAAGGTCCATGGACCTTGGAAAGCCCGGCAGATCATGCGGGCCAGACAAGCCCGCGCCAATCGGTTCTGACCGAAGAGCGGCACAGGGCCAGAACACCAAAGTGATAACAGGAGCGATAACCCTCTTGACCCCGAACATCGAAAACCATAGCAAGCACGAGGCTCCGGCGGGTTGGCGGAGAGGTTACGCACCGGATTGCAAATCCGTGAAGACCGGTTCGATTCCGGTACCCGCCTCCAAATATTTTCAAACACTTAGCCATCCTCTCGCTGCTGAACGGCCCAGCCGTTTACAGTTTTGTTCCTGATGTGCCCTTCTGGGCGCGTGCAAGCTTGACCAGAACCACACGCAGTTCGAGGCGCTGTTTGCTGGGCTGGACTGGCGCAAGGTCAAGGCGTTGGATGTCTGCCCGTCGGCTGCGGCAGAGTGAATCAACCATTTGGTTTTACGTGTTTTTGCTGGGGCCTGATGATAGCGTCAGGCCATGCAAGCCAACCCCGCCCTTGATCTCTCCAACATCCCGACCGCGCAAGCCTTCACGAAATCCACGACTACCTGACGCTTGCCCTGGACGCCTCTGAGCGGCCTTCTGGCTATTCCCAAGCCGATCGGGAAAGCCGCAGCTACATCCGCAGCGCCCTACGCCGTGTTGGTCGGATCATGGAGGGCGTGGCATGAGCGCGCTGGAAAATCACCTGCAAGAACAGCAGGACGCCGCAGCCGCCCTTGCTGAGAACCGCCCATGTTGCTCTGGCTGGCTGCGCAACCCCGGCACTGGCAACGCAGGATGATCCGATTATCGCGCTCTGCGATGCGTAGCTCGCGGCCTATGCCGAATGGGATGCCGAGGGCGCCAAGGACGGAGGCGGGAATTTCGACACGCCGCGCCACAAGGAACTCGATGTGATCAAAGCCCGGCTTGAGGAACAGATCATTCAGACCCATGCGGGCTGTGCTGCGTTCTGGCGCTACATGGTGCAGGACAACTATCTGTATGATGAGTTGTCGGATTTTCCTGATGTTCGCAGATGGCACCTGTCCAAGCTGCGCGAGTGGGCGGAAGCCCGCGCGCTGGTCGCCTGAAATCACCGCGCCCGGCTCCGGTCGGGCGTTCGGATTCGTCGCATCCGATGCCATCCAATCATTTTCAGGATGTGGGGTTGTTGTGCGGGTAAATCTCAACCTCTTCCAGAAAAGTGAATGAAAACAATGATATGCCTGGATAAATGGCGGACCCGGAGCGATTCGAACGCCCGACCCCCAGATTCGTAGTCTGGTGCTCTATCCAGCTGAGCTACGGGTCCGCTGTGAGGCGGTTATCTAGAGATAGCGGGGGGGGGATGCAAGCGGTAAAACGTCGCCGCGTGAAAGAAATGTTGCAAGGCTCAGGCGGGGACGGTCGGGCCCGGGAAAACGACCAGTTCGCGGGGCAGCGTCATCAGGAATTCGGTGCCGTCCTCATCGCTGCGCAGCAGTTTCAGCGCGCCGCCATGGTTGCGCACCAGATCGGCCGAGATCGCCAGCCCCAGCCCCGTGCCGCCCTTGCGCGAGCCGCCCGAGAAGGGTTGGAACAGGAATTCGCGGGCGCGGGGCGGCAGGCCGGGGCCGGTGTCGCCGACGCGGATCCACCAGTTCGATTCGTCCTCTCCGCCGCCGATCTCGATCGTGCCGGGACGGCCGGTGCCCTCGATCGCCTGCCGCGCGTTGCGGATCAGGTTGGTCAGCACGCGGTAAAGCTGGTCGCGGTCGGCGCGGATCATCAGGCCCTGCGGCACATCGGCCAGGAATTCGACCTGCGGCTTGCCGTCGCAGAGCGCGGCGTTCATCGATTCCGCCTCGGTCACCTCGGACACCAGCGTCGCGAGGTTGAAGCGCGACAGGATCGGCGCGGGTTCTTCGGTCTTGCCGAATGCCAGCGTGGTTTCGCACAGGTTGATGGCGCGGGTGATCGAGTTCACCAGCTTGGGCGCGGCGCGGCGCACGGCGGGGTCGGCGCTGCTTTCCAGACGGTCGGCGAAAAGCTGGGCGGTGGTCAGGATGTTGCGCAGATCATGGCTGATGCGCGCCACCGCCTGCCCAAGCTGTGCCAGCCGCGCCTGCTGTTTCAGGGCCGAGGTCACGGTCTTTTGCATCGCGGCCATGGCGGTCTCTGCCTCGTTCAGCTCGCTGAGCCGGGCCGTGGGGGTGATGATGGCGCGGGCATCCTCGGGGGCGTTGGCATAGGCGGTCATGTGGCTGATGACGCGGCGGATCGGCACCAGCAGCATGCGCTGCGCGACGATGTTCAGCAAAACCGCCGTGATGACCGCGAAAGCCGCCGAAATCAGCAGCATACGCAGGCCGAAGTCGATCATTTCCTGACGCAGCGTCGCCGTGTCGGTGGTGATCTCGATCAACTGCCCGGCCTGTTTCACCGGCTCGCCCATGATGCGGATGACGCGGTTTTCGGGGGTTGCGATCTGCACGACCGCATCGCGGATCGCGGTCCAGAAGGGCTGGTCGCGCAGGTCGTAGGTCTCGGCAATCGGGCCGGGAATCGGCGAGGACAGGACAAGCTGGCGCACGTCATTGCGGCGCAGGACCACGTTGAAGACACCGGCGTTTTCCAGCAGTTCCGATTCCAGATCGGCGGCGATCGCCTCATCCGTGGCCAGCAGGGCAAGGCTGGCGATCTGGGCCCGTTCCAGCCGCGATTCCAGAAAGTTCAGCCGGTAGTTGGAAATCGACGGAAAGACGATCAGCACCTCGGCCAGAAGCACGAAAATACCGGTCAGAAGCGCAAAGCGGCCCGAGAGCGTATTCAGGGACATCTTTTCGTCTTCTCTTTCGTCATCGCAAGCCATGCATCATCTGTCGTCCGAGGACATAGGCCTTTGACGCGCACAGTTCAAACAACTGTGAGCATTATCGGGTTCCCTGCATCGCCACGACATGCGAAATATCCGCAATCCGGGCAATTCCCCGCCCTTCGGTGGTTGACTCGCGCAAGGGGGGAGATTATGCAACACGCCTCGAATAGACCGGCGTGTTTTAGTGGGTGTCCCATACGTCTCGCGCCTTGACCCGGAGTTAGAACGATGTCGAAACGCACTTTCCAGCCGTCGAACCTGGTTCGCGCCCATCGCCACGGCTTTCGTGCGCGCATGGCGACCAAGGGTGGCCGTCGCGTGCTGAACGCCCGCCGCGCCAAGGGCCGCAAGAAACTGTCGGCATGATCTGGCGCCTTCGGGCGCAAGATGGGCCACCAGCAAAGGCCGAAGCCGATGCCGCCACTGCCTCCCGACGCTGACCGCAAGGTCCTGCCGACGGGTTCGGGAGGGGCGGTTTCCTGCATCCCGGATCCTGAGATCGACACCGCCCCCGCAACCTTTGCCGGGGGCTTCGCGATTTCGCGCAACCGTCCCGATTTCCTGCGCGCCGCGCAGGCCCGCAGGCATGGCACGGCAGGCTTTCTGCTGCAGGCGCGGCAGCGGCGCGAGGATGAACCCGCCGAAAGGCCGGTGCGTGTCGGCTATACCTGTTCGAAAAAGATCGGCAACGCGGTTGCCCGCAACCGCGCCAAGCGTCGCCTGCGCGAGGTCGCCCGCAAGGTCGTGCCGCAACTGGCCCGCCCCGGTTGGGATTATGTGCTGGTCGCACGCCCCGGCGCGACGATTGCCCGCGATTTCGCCGATCTGCTGGCCGATCTGACCGAGGCACTGGGCCGCATCCACGACGCGCCGCAAAAGCCGCGCCCGGACCGCCGCGCAAAGGCCCCGGCATGAACCCGCTGGCCCATGCCCTCGCCCTGCCCGTTCGCGCCTATCGGCTGATCGCCAGCCCGTGGGTCGGTCACGGCTGCCGCTTTCAGCCGACCTGTTCGGCCTATGCGCTGCAGGCGCTGGAACATCACGGCGGCTGTCGCGGCGGCTGGCTGACGCTGCGTCGCATCTGTCGCTGCCATCCGTGGGGCGGTCAGGGCTACGATCCCGTCCCCGGCACGCCCGAGGCCCTTGATGCCGCCCGGAACGCCCCCGACCAACCGCACCCCGATGACATCCGGTGACCTTCGTCGCCCTTGCCCAGTGTATCGCCATGAACGCCCCCGAACCGATTGCTGCCGACGACGATGATATCGGCGAGATCCACCCGCTGTTTCGCGGCGCGCCCTCGTCCACCGATTTCCGCAAGCTGCGCAAACGGCTGGTGCGCGAGGTGCGTTCGGCCATCGACACCTATGACATGATCCGCCCCGGCGACCGCTGGCTGGTCTGCCTGTCGGGCGGCAAGGACAGCTATACCATGCTGGCGATCCTGCATGAATTGCAGTGGCGCGGGCTTTTGCCGGTCGAGATTCTGGCCTGCAATCTGGATCAGGGCCAGCCCGGTTTTCCGGCGACGGTCCTGCCCGAATTCCTGACCGACCGGCATGTCGCCCATCGCATCGAATATCAGGACACCTATTCCATCGTGAAGGAAAAGGTGCCTGCGGGCCGCACCTATTGCGCGCTGTGTTCGCGGCTGCGGCGCGGCAATCTGTATCGCATCGCCCGCGAGGAGCGCTGTTCCGCCGTGGTTCTGGGCCATCATCGCGACGATATTCTGGAAACCTTTTTCATGAACCTGTTCCACGGCGGCAGGCTGGCCTCGATGCCGCCCAAGCTGTTGAACGAGGAAGGCGACCTGAACGTCCTGCGCCCCCTTGCCTTCGTGGCGGAATCCGATTGCGAGAAATTCACCCGCGCCATGAATTACCCGGTGATCCCCTGCGATCTCTGCGGCAGTCCGGAAGGCCTGCAACGCGCGCAGGTGAAAAAGCTGCTGGACGAATGGGAAAGCCGCAGTCCGGGGCGGCGGCAGGTGATGTTCCGCGCGCTGATGAACGTCCGCCCGTCGCATCTGCCGGACCCGTCGCTGTTCGACTTCACCGCCCTGGATCCGAATGGATCGCATTTTAGCGAAATTTCACCCCCGAAACTGCGCGAACATTAACCGAACGCTCACCAGAACCGGGCCAGACTGACCGGGATGTGACATGATTCGGAAATGCTTATGCCCTTCGCAGCTTCTGGCCTTCTTTCTGCCCTTGGTGACAGGGTGTCGCGGCGCTGCCGCCGCATGCGTTCGGGGCGCAGTCGCGCGGCGCTGGTGCTGCGGCTGGAAAACCCTGATGTGCTGCGGCTGTCGCTTGGCCCGACGGTCATGGCGCAGCTTGTGGCGACCATCGCCCGCGAATTGTCGCGTGATCTGAATACGCGCGACCCCGTCCGGATCGCGGGGCACGGAATCGCGGGACACGGGGAATTCCGGGTGATGCTGGCCCGGATGTCCCCGCGCGAATTGTTGCGCTGCGCCGATATCATCCGCGACCTGGGGCAAGCGGGGGTGACCGTTTCCGGCCAGCGCCTTTTGCCCGCCCTGACGGGCGTGGTGATCCGCGACCTGACCGGCGATACCGCCGAAGATGCGCTGTTCGATTTCGGCAGCCATGTGCTGGCCCGGTCCGGTCCGGGCGCCGGTGGCCCTGTCGCGATTCTGGGCTATGAGCCTGCACTGGTCGCGCCGCATCTGCCGCAGGCGCCGCTGTTCTCGCCCGACTGGCTGGATCTGCGCTTTCATCCCCGGCTCTGCGCCGACACCGGCATCATCCGCGGGGCAGAGGTCGAACCGATCCTGCGCCATCCCGAATTGGGCCAGATCGAGCCGCAATCCTTCGTCCACCGCCTGTCCCCCGACGAACTGGCGGAACTGACCCGCGCCATGGTCCGCATGGCCGTCGACAGCCTGCGGGGCTGGGACGGCGCCGGAGCGGGGATCGAGTCGCTGACGCTGCGTCTTGGCGACGATCAGATCGACCACCCCGATCTTGCGGATATCATCCTGTGGGAACTCGACCGTCAGGACATGGCCCCGGCGCGGATCTGCATCACCTTCCCGCGCGGTGCCGATCAGATCGCCGCCAACGGCCATGCCCGTCACAATACCGAACGGCTTGCCGCCGCGGGCTGCCCGCTCGAGCTGGACGAATTCGGTCTGGGCAGCGCCCGCGTCGATGACCTGCGCAGATATCGGGTCAGATCCGTGCGGATCAGCCCCGCCTTCACCGATCAATGCGACCACCAGCCCGAACAGCAGCGCATGATCCTGGCCATTCTGGCGCTGGCCGAACATTTCGGTCTGCACACCGTCGCGCTGGATGTCCGCACCGCCGCCGAACGCTCTTTCCTGACCCAGATCGGCGTCGATCATCTGCATGGCGATGCGATTTCTCTGCCCCTCGGCCAGCGCGAAATGACCCGCTTTCTGGCAGAGACGCAACGTCCGGCGCCGGTTTCCCTGCCGATGCGCCATGCCGGGTAAGGCGTTCACGGGATCGCGGATCAATGCCCCCTCGCGATCCTGTGACCATCTGCGCTCACGCGCACAGCATCCGGGCGACGGGCAGTGACGGGCCTTCGTCAGGCAGAGATGCCCGTCATCATCGCACCCGCACCCCGGAACGCCGATGGCTCATTGTTCCGGCGGCGATCCCTGCCGCCACGCGCAACATTGCCTGCGGAGCCGGCCCGATCTGTCCGAACGCCACGTTCCTGCCACAGCCGGATCCGCCGCACGGCAGATCCTCGCCGCACCGGATCGCCGGTGTTTTTCCGCGCACCGTTCAGCCCACCCCATCAGACGAACGCACGGGAATTCGCACGGTGCCGGGGGCAAATTCCCTCGACCTTTGGCCGGGGCTTCTGTTGAACCGGCCCGGAATGCGACGGAAGATGCTCGACGAAGGACCCGCCCGGCATGAATGACAACAACCGCAACCTGATTCTGGCGATGGTGCTATCGGCGCTGGTCATGATCGTCTGGACGATCTTCTTCCAGCCCGAAACCCCACAGCCCGCGCCGCAGACCACTGCGGAAAGCCAACAGGCCGATCCGGCAGCCCCGGCCGCGCCGAATGCGGGCACGACCGCGCCCAGCCTTGACGACGCGGCGCCCGCCGCGGCGGGCGATCCCACGCAGACCGCCGCCCGCGTCCAGATCGAAACGCCTTCGCTGAAAGGCTCGATCTCGCTGGCCGGTGGCCGCGTCGACGATCTGGAACTGCTGGGCTACCGCGAGACGCTGGACGAAAATTCGCCCTATGTCCGCCTGCTGTCGCCGACCTCGTCCACGCAGGTGAGCAATGATGGCTCGGCCGTCGCGCCCGGCGGCAATACCGGGATCACCGTCAACAAACCCTATTACGCGGTCTATGGCTGGATACCCGCCGCCGGAACGGATCCGGCGCTGGTTCCCGGTCCGATGACGCTGTGGGAACTGGAATCGGGCAGCACGCTGGCCCCCGGCCAGCCGGTGACGCTGCGTTGGGACAATGGCGCGGGCCAGATCTTTCGCCGCACCTTCGAGCTGGACGACAAATTCCTGTTCACCGTGACGCAGGCGCTGGAAAACACCGCCGACAGGCCGTTTTCCGCCGCGCCCTATGGCATCCTTGCCCGCCACGGCCGCCCCGACACCCAGAATTTTTTCGTCCTGCACGAGGGCGCGGTCGGCATGACCGACGGCAAGCTGCTGGAAATGAAATACAAGGGTATCGCCGATCTTGATCCGGTCGCGGGCGAAGGTCCCGCCGAAATCATTCAGGTGGACGAAAACGGCTGGATCGGCTTTACCGACAAATACTGGATGACGACGCTGGCGCCCGCGCCCGGCCAGTCCTTTTCGGCGGTGGTGCGCTATGCGCCGGGCGCCGACATCTACCAGACCGAAGCCCGCCTGCCGATGCAGACGGTTGCGCCCGGCGCCTCGACCTCGTCCAGCACCTATCTGTTTGCAGGCGCCAAGGTCTGGGAAACCATCACCGACTATCAGGAAACCCCCGGCATCGACCGTTTCGTGGATTCGATCGACTGGGGCTGGTTCTATTTCCTGACCAAACCGATTTTCCGCCTGCTGCACTGGCTGCATGCGATGATCGGCAACATGGGCTGGGCGATCATCGCGCTGACCGTCGTGCTGAAATTCCTGGTCTTTCCGCTGGCCCGCAAATCCTACATCTCGATGGCCAAGATGAAGGAACTGCAGCCCGAGATGGAGGCGATCAAGGAACGCACCGGCGACGACCGCACGAAATACCAAAAAGAGGTGATGGAGCTTTACAAGCGCGAAAAGGTGAACCCCGCAGCGGGCTGTTTGCCGGTGCTGCTGCAGATCCCGATCTTCTTTTCGCTGTATAAGGTGATCTTCGTCACCATCGAACTGCGCCACGCCCCTTGGGTCGGCTGGATCCGCGACCTGTCCGCGCCCGATCCGTCCAGCCTGTGGAACCTGTTCGGCGTCCTGCCCTGGGCCGCGCCCGCGCAAGGCACGATGCTGCATTCGTTTTCACTGCCGATCCTCGCGATCATCCTGGGCATTTCGATGTGGATGCAGCAAAAGCTGAACCCGGCGCCCGCCGATCCCGCGCAAAAGGTGATCTTTGCATGGATGCCGTGGATCTTCATGCTGATGCTGGGCGGCTTTGCCTCGGGTCTGGTGCTGTATTGGATCGCGAACAACGTCATCACCATCATTCAGCAATATACGATCATGTCGATGCACGGCCACCGGCCCGATCTGTTCGGCAATATCAAATCCAGCATCCGGCCGCAGAAATCCGCGGCCAAGGCACCCCCCAAAGGCAAGGGAAATGACCGCGACCGTCGCGCTGATCCGTCGCCACCCGATCAAGGCGATCGGGGGCGAGGATCTGCGCGAAACCGTGCTGCACCCGTCGCGCGCGATCGAGGGGGACCGTCAGTGGGCGCTGCTGCATCAGGGGGGCGAACGCCACGCCGGCGACAGCCGTCATCCCGCCCGCTGGCTGCCGAAAAGCTGTTTCCTGCAAGGCGCGAAATCCTCGCGCCTTCAGGCCATTCAGGGCGGGTGGAACGATCAGGGCCGGATCGCCCTGACCCATCCCGATCTGACCGGGCTGGATTTCGACCCGGAAACCGAAGGCACGCGGCTGATCGACTGGATCCGCCCGCTCTGGCCCGAAGGGTTTCCGATCCCGACCCGTCTGGTCCGCGCACCGGCCGCCTTTGCCGATGTCAGCCAGCCCTGGCTGTCGATCCTGTCGCTTGGCACGCTGCGCGATCTGGAAGGCCGCCTTGGCCAGCCGGTCGGCACCAGCCGCTGGCGCGGCAACCTCTGGGTCGAAGGCTGGCCCCCTAGGCTTGAACGCGACCTCATCGGCCGCATCCTGCAGATCGGTCAGGTCGAGCTGCGCGTGGCCGAACCCATCGGCCGCTGCCCGGCAACCAGCGCCGATACCGAAACCGGGCTGATCGACATCGACATGCCCGCCGCCCTGAAACGCCATTTCGGCCATTCCGATTTCGGCATCTACGCACAGGTCGTCACCGGCGGCACCATCCGCCCTGGCGACCGCATCGACATACAGGACCAGCCGTGAAGGTTTCCTTTCCCCTCGCCCCCGAACCCGAAGCCGAAGCAGCCGAGGCCGCGCGCAAGCTGTTCGCGGGCCCGGTCGATTTCGTCAGCCGCGTCGTTGCCATGGACGGCCTGCTCCCTGCCGACCGCCCCGAGGTCTGCTTTGCCGGGCGTTCGAATGTCGGGAAATCCAGCCTGATCAATGCGCTGACCGGGCGAAACGGGCTGGCGCGGGCCTCGAACACGCCGGGGCGGACGCAGGAAATCAACTATTTCGCGCTTGGCCAACAGGCCTATCTGGTCGACCTGCCCGGCTATGGCTTTGCCAAGGCGCCGGTCGCTGTGGTCGCAAAATGGCAGGCGCTGCTGAAAAACTATCTGGCCGGTCGCCCGACCCTGCGCCGCGCCTTTGCGCTGATCGACGCGCGCCACGGCGTCAAGGATGTCGATCACGAGATCATGAAACTGCTGGACCGTTCGGCCGTCCCCTTTCAGGTCGTGCTGACCAAGATCGACAAGATCGGCCCGCAGGCGCTGACCGCGACCATCGCCCAGGTCGAGGAAGCGTTGCAGAAACACCCGGCCGCCTATCCCGAACTGGTCGTGACCTCGTCCGACAAGGGCAAGGGCATCGCGACCCTGCGCGCGATCATCGCCGGTCTGGACTGAATTGGTCGGGACCGGCAGCACAGATCCGCGCGGAATTTGCAACGTCTGGACCTTGGGGCGCACCCGTCCTAACCTGCCGCGCGACGCACAAGACCTGTTGCGCCACGCACAAGGGCCCATCGGATGAGAAAGCAAGATATGAACCGTGACTGGACCGCCACCGCACGCACCCTGTCCGAGGCCCTGCCCTATATGCAGCGCTATTCCGGCGCGGTCGTCGTGGTGAAATTCGGCGGCAATGCCATGGGCGACGACGAGGCGATGGCGGAATTCGCCCGCGATATCGTGCTGATGAAACAGGTCGGCATCCATCCGGTGGTCTGCCACGGCGGCGGCCCGATGATCAATGAAATGCTGGACAAGCTGGGCATCGAATCGCGTTTCGTGCGCGGCAAGCGCGTCACCACCAAGGAAACCGTCGAAGTCGTCGAAATGGTGCTGTCCGGTCTGGTGAACAAGCGCATCGTGCAGGCGATCAATGACGCCGGCGGCCGCGCGGTCGGCATTTCCGGCAAGGACGACGACCTGATCGTCTGCGAGGCGGACGACCCCGAACTGGGCTTTGTCGGCCGCCCCGTCGAAATGAACGTCCAGATCATCCGCGACCTTTACAACGCGGGCCTGATCCCGGTCATCGCCCCGGTCGCGACCGGCATGGCCGACAACGAAACCTTCAACGTCAACGGCGACACGGCGGCGGGCGAAATCGCGGGCGCGCTGCGCGCCGACCGCCTGCTGCTGCTGACCGATGTCGCGGGCGTCAAGGACAGCAATGGCGAGGTCCTGACCCAGATCCATCCCGATCAGGTCCGCGAGATGATCGAGGACGGCACCATCGCGGGCGGCATGATCCCCAAGACGGAAACCGCGCTCAAGGCGCTGCGCGACGGTGTGCGCGCCGTGGTCATTCTGGATGGCCGCGTGCCGAACGCCAGCCTGCTGGAACTGTTCACGGAACATGGCGCGGGCAGCCTGATCCGCGCCTCGAAACCGCGCGTGCGGCCGCGCGGTCTGCGGCAGGGCGAAAGCGAGCTTTGATTTGCGCCCCAATTCCCGGCAGACAATGCTTGCCGCCCGGCGGGAAGCTGTGGCAGGCTGCGCTTTGCACCCTCATGGTCGGCCAAGGTAGAACCTCATGACTTCACCCGGATATCGCCGGCTCATCCTGACGCGGCACGCGAAATCGTCCTGGGACAATCCCGAATTGACGGATCACGACCGCCCGCTGAATGCGCGCGGCAGGCGGTCCGCGCTGGAGCTGGGCGACTGGCTGGCCAGCCGGGGCTATGATCCCGAAGAGGTGCTGTGTTCGACCGCGCAGCGCACGCGGGAAACCTGGGAGTGGGTATCCTCGGCCATTCTGGAGGTTCGCCCGAATATCCGTTTCGAGGCGGGGCTTTACCACGCCAGTCCCGAAAAGATGCTGCAGATCCTGCAGACCGCCGCCGCGCCGACGGTGCTGATGATCGGCCATAATCCCGGCATTGCGGAATTCGCGGCGATGCTGCCCGCGCGCGTGCCCGTCGATCCCGATTTCCGCCGCTATCCGACGGCCGCGACGCTGGTGATCGACTTCCAGACCGACAAATGGGCGGATGTCCGGCCGGGTCAGGGCAGCGTGCTGGACTTTGTCCGCTTCGACGGCCGGGGATAATTGATCCAGAGTGCGCCGCGCCCCGCGCCCTGGATCCGGGGCGCCCTAGATCCGGGTCACGATCCGCGCCTGAAACAGCGCCTCGACGTCCCCGGGGCGGCACAATTCGGTCGCGGGCGTCTGCACCGTCGCAGATGCCGCCGCCGCGCCCAGCCCCATCGCCTCGGCGATGTCCCATCCGCGCGCCAGCCCCAGGGTAAAGCCCGCCAGATAGCTGTCGCCCGCGCCGACCTTGCTGACGACCGGGACCGTTTCGGCATGGGCATGCCAGATCCCGTCGCGGGTCGCGATGATATTGCCATCCGTGCCCCGCGCGATAATGACGCCCTGCGCCGCACCGCGTTCGACCAGTTCCACCGCCAGCGCCGCCGTATCGCCGCGCGTGGGCAGCGGCCTGCCCGCCAGCCCCTCGGCCTCGCGGTCATCCATGCGCAGGATATGGACCGAAGCGTTCCGCCCCGAGGCGACCTCGGCCAAGGCCGCGCCCGATGTATCGACGATCAGCCGCCCCTGCGGCATCCGCGCCGCCAGCATCGCGGCAAAAGCGGCAGGCACGCCCGGCGGGTTCGACCCCGACAGCACGACATAGCCATCGGCCGGGGCATGGCGGGCGATCTGGTCCAGCGCCTGTTCGACCAGATCCGTGCCCCATTCCGGGCCGGGCAGGACAAAACGGAACTGCTGCCCCGTCGCCGCATCGGTCACGGTAAAGGATCTGCGGGTTTCCCCCGGCGCGGGCAGGGCGATGACCCCGATCCCCGCATCGGCCAGCATCTGCACGATCCGCTGCCCGGTCAGCCCGCCAAGCGCCGCCAGCGCCCGGCTGTGCCCGCCCATCAGTGCCATCGCCCGGCTGATATTCAGCCCGCCGCCGCCGGGATGGGTGATCGGCGCCTCGCAACGCAGCTTGACCTCTGGCGTGACGCTGGCCGTCGCGGTGGACAGGTCCAGCGCCGGGTTCAGCGTCACGGTCAGGACCGGAACCTGACGCGCGGGATCCGTCGCCCTCATTCCCACCACCGGTCGATCCGGGCGATGTCGTCATCCGACCAGCCGAAGTGATGGGCATATTCATGAACTACGACATTGCGCACCAGCGCCGCCAGCGTCACATCCCCGCGACTGGCCCATTCGTCCAGAATCGCGCGGCGAAACAGCCAGACGGTATCTGGAAAGGCCTGCGGCTCTGCCAGCGATTTTTCGGTCAGCGGCACACCGTCATACAGGCCCGTCAGCTCCAGCGGGTCGTGAATGTCCAGCGCATCCAGAAAATCATCGCGGGCGAAATCCGCGACGCGCAGGATCACGGCCTGCGCATGGCCCGCGAATTCGGGGGGAAAGGTGGCGATGACGTCGCGGGCCAGAGCCTCGATCGCGTCATTGTCGGGGGCTTGGGCCTCGGTCCAGTCGGTCATGTCGGCTCTCCTGTCGTTGCCCCTGATATGGACAAAATCCGGCTATTGTGAAAGAGCGAACGGGACAGGAGACATCCCATGACCACCACCCGCTTCGCCCCCTCGCCCACCGGACATATCCACGTCGGCAACCTGCGCACCGCGCTGATGAACTATCTGATCGCCCGAAAGAGCGGCGGCAGCTTCATCCTGCGGCTGGACGACACGGACCGCGAAAGGTCGAAACAGGAATATGCGGATGGCATCCAGCGCGATCTGGAATGGTTGGGCCTGACCTGGGACCGGATCGAACGCCAGTCCGACCGGCTGGACCGCTACGGCGAGGCCGCCGATCAACTGCGCGCGGCGGGCAAGCTCTATGAGGTTTTCGAGACCCCGACCGAACTGGACCTGAAACGCAAAAAGCAACTGAACATGGGCAAGCCCCCGGTCTATGACCGTGCGGGGCTGGGCCTGTCGGATGCCGACAAGGACAAGCTGCGCGCCGAGGGCCGCGATGGCTACTGGCGTTTCCTGCTGGATCACGAACGCATCGAATGGACCGACGGCATCCTTGGCGATATCTCCATCGACGCGGCCAGCGTGTCCGACCCGGTGCTGATCCGCGCCGATGGTCAGGTGCTGTATACCTTTGCTTCATCGGTTGATGATACCGATATGGGCGTGACCCATATCGTGCGGGGTGCCGACCATGTGACGAATACCGCGACTCAGATCCAGATCATCAAGGCGCTTGGCGGCACGCCCCCGGCCTTTGCCCATCACAGCCTGCTGACCGGCGCGCAGGGCGAAGAGCTGTCGAAACGTCTTGGCGCGCTGTCGATCCGCGAGATGCGCGAAACCGGCATCGCGCCCGAGGCCTTGCTGTCGATGATGGCGCGTCTTGGCTCATCGCAGCCGATCGAACTGCGCATGTCGCTGGACGAACTGGCCGAAGGGTTCGACCTGTCGCAATTCGGCGCCTCGCCCACGAAATTCGACCCCGACGACCTGCTGCCCCTGACGCGCGAAGCCAATCAGGCCCGCCCCCTGTCCGAGGTCGCCGACCGCATCGCGGCACTTGGCGTCCCGGCCGATCAGGCCGAACGTTTCTGGCGCGTGGCCTCGCAGAACATCACCAAGCTGGACGATCTGGGCGCGTGGTGGACGATTTTCCATGACGGGGCAGAGCCGCGCATCGACGCCGAGGATGCCGATTTCATCGCACAGGCCATGACCCTGCTGCCGCCCCCGCCCTACAACGACCAAAGCTGGTCGGAATTCACCGCCAGGGTGAAAGAGGCGACCGGCCGCAAGGGCAAAGGGCTGTTCATGCCGCTGCGCAAGGCCCTGACCGGTCAGGAACACGGCCCCGACATGGCCGATGTCATGCCGCTGTTGCAGGTCGTGAAGGCGCGCGGCTAAGGGGGCGGCTGGCGGCCTGCGGGCGCGCGTCGGATAAGTTCGGAAAATCGCAACTTACCCGCTTGACGCCCCCGCAAGCCCGCTTTAAACCCCGCTCACCCGTGGCGGAGTAGCTCAGCTGGTTAGAGCAGAGGAATCATAATCCTTGTGTCGGGGGTTCAAATCCCTCCTCCGCTACCATTTAATCCGGTAATGAATTGATATTATTGGAAAAATTTCGACAGACAGGAACATACCCGCCTATTTGCCCGCCATCTCAAAAGCGCTTGATTGCGATGCGATGCGCCACGATCACGCCGCGCGATCCACCACATAGGCCCCGCCTCCCGGCGTGATGACCAACCGCCAGCCGTCGCGCCGCCCCTGCCGGACAATCGCCAAGCCAGTTCCGAGAAGGGCGGTATCAAGTTCCGCGAGTGCCGCGTTCAACTCGGCATACATCCGCACAGGCGGTGGCCCGCCGTCCGGGTCATGGTCAAACATGCGGTCAAAAATCTGGTCGGCAATGATCGGACGGCCACCAGCAAGATAAACCGCTTCAAGCACCGATTGCGCATCCTCCGACAGCCCGCGTTCGTTCATCAGGTCGATCAGCATCAGGTCCAGATCAGCCAAGGCGGGGCGACAGCCGCTGCACATCGGGCACTGGATTTCAGCCGCCATACCGCCGCTTCGCAATCTCGATGGCCTTCAGGATGGTTTCGGGCCGATTTCCCATGCCTGTGTCAATCAGATACTCGGACACGCGCCCGCCCGTCTTCGCATCCAGATCGGCCACCAACCGTTGAGCAAGCGCAATATCATCGGGCGCGATCTGGTTTTCTGCGATGAAGCTTTCGGCGGCGGTGCGCATCTCGGCCAACCGCTCATCCGAAACAGGCAGGTTCGGCATTGTGTTCCCAAGGGCTTCCCGAGCCAGCCCCATCACCTCGGACACATCATCCTGCGACATGCCGCTGTCGCGGAAATCTTGCGCCAGGGCGGCGCTGGTCTCGCGGATCGCTTCGGCTTGATCGGCATTTCCTTCAGCCTGCGCTGATGCAGCCCACGGTTCCAGCGTGTCGGCCACGCTGGCGGCAGGATCGGGGCGCGCTTCACTTGGGAATGCTTCGTCAATCGCATCACGCGGCGGCTGGGCGGCTTGCGTGGCGGGCTTGCTGTCGCCGAAAAGGATTGACGCCGCCGTGGGTGTCGCGGACGCTGGGGACGCGACAGGCGCGCCCTGCGGTGCTGCGGTCGGTTCCGTGGGAAAAAGCAGGTTCGCGGTATCCATCACGCCGGTTCCTTTTCCAAGTATTCCTGCCAAGCGGCCCCAACGAGTTCGGCGACCGTGCGATCATTGCGCCGCTTGGCCGTGCCGTCCACGACTACGGCGATCAAGAAATGGCCGTGCCCTGCGGCATCCTTGCGCCCAACGCGGCCATCCGGGGTGTCACCGGCAAGACGAACATGGTCCCGCGTGGCCTTCTCTGCGGCATCCAGCGCAGCAGCGGCGGCGACGAACGCGGCAATGGCGGCATCCATGTCCCGCGCAGCAGCCAGGGCGGCGGCGGCGGACTTCTGGGCTTCGGCGCGATGGGCGCGGCGATCCTCGATCCCGGCGTCCTCGTCTGCGTCGGCTTCGAGCACCTCGGCCCGGCGCTTGGCTGCAACCAAAACTTCCCTGTCCGCGACCAGTCCGGCGATTTCGGACTTGATCCGCGCCAGTTCCTCGGCGGCGGATTTGTCCCCGGTCACTGCGCCCAGAGCCAGCGCGTCAGATCGGGCGCGTAGGGCCGTGGCGTTCGCATCTAGCGTCGCAAGCTGGCCGGTGATCATTTGGGAGGTGGGTGTCATTTTGATAGTTCCTTTCAACGGTTTGCCAGAAAGCCGAGCGGATCGGCGGAATACGGATCGGAGGTGAACGAGGATCGCCCGCCATCAACGAAAGCCTGTTCCTCCGGCCAATCGACGCGCGGCGCGGCCCAATCGGTGGTCGCGGCTGGGGCTGGCCGGGGCAGAATTGGCCGATATGGTTCAGGCGCTGGTTCGGGCTGGACAGGCGTGGCAGGGGCAGGCGTCGGCGCGACAGGCGCGGGGCAGGCGTCGATCAGCGGCGCGGCAGCATCAGCGGCGTCGGCCAGCGCGTCGAACACTTCGATGACTTCAGCCGCCAGCTTCCTTTTCTTCGCGCGCGCGAGCCGTTCGGCCAATCCTTCGTCGTGCTTCACCGCTTCGGCGGCAACCTCGATCCTGACGGCCATCAGCCGCCGTTCCAGTTCAACCAGCGCATCCGGTTCCATTTCCACAGGCTTCGGGCGGCTGTGCAGGTATGGAGCGGCGGCTTTGGCTGCGTCGAGACGCACATCTGCCGGAAGTTCCTCATCGTTCGCGACGGCGGCCAGGTGTAAGACCGGCGACCAACCCGGAAACGCTTCCTCGACTTCGGCAATCGCTTGCGCAGCACGGCGCAGCGAAGGACGGCCCGGTTTACGGCCTGCACCTTCACGCGCGCCCCCATGGCCGTTGATGTCGGTCTCTGCATCCACTTGAAAAACCCCTGCCGATATTCAAGCGTCACGTTATCACATCTCAGTTTCCCGTCAAGTGTTTGATAACGTTGTGAAATTCACAACACTCTGGCGGATGCTGTCGCGGTGCAAAAAACGCAACGTGCGCAGAGGCGCTGTGCTGCCCGCTGGCGGGCGATCCTGATCGGGGGTGCCGATGATGCAGTGCAGGGTTGGCGGCGGTGTGGCGGGCGATCTGCGGCGGTGCGGCGGTGGCGAGGGCGGATGACCGGCAGATTGATCGGCGCGGCGTTTTCGCAACCTCGCAACCCGCGCGACGGTGGCAAGGTAAGTGCGGCGTTGATGGCGTCACTTCTTGCCGGTCCTGCTTCCCCGCAGCGGGCCGATTTTCCCCACCCCACATGAAGCCCGCCGGGTGACCCCCACCACACCCCACACCCCACTGGTAAGTGGTGGTGGGGGTGCGGAATGAGGGTATTTCACCCCCACTTCCCCACCTTTCCCCACCCCACTTACCCAAGGTGGGGAAGCTCCATCAAGGCACGAAAAAGCCCCGCTTGTGGCGGGGCCGTTTGCAGCAATCTCGCAAGGTCAGTCGTTCACAACCGCCCATTCACCGACAAAGATAGATGGCCTGCTGTGGCCTTTATCGTCCGGCAGGCGCTCGACCTGAAGCGCCCCTGTCGCGATCCATGTCCGCATCAACTGCTTGATCCGGGCGCGGTCGGCCTTGTCCTGCGAATTCAGGCCCAGCAGCGGCGCGATGACGTGCCCGGCCCAGTCGTTCGCTTGGGCGTTTTCCCGCAAGGCCTTGCCGTCAACCGCGTGTTGGACCTTCAACAAATCGGCGGTCGTTATCCCGTCGAAGGCGTCGGGCGGTGTCCATGCCTCCGCCACGGCGACAAAATCCTCGGGCCGGTCAGCGGTTCCATTGCCCAATGACTGGCTTGCGAGGCGAAACCAGCGGGCCGACGATGCCGGGGCGAGGTTCGACTTGGCGTCATCGACACGGACCAGCGAACGCCGCTCATCTGCGGGGATACCCAATGCCTCTGCGGTATCCTTGTTCATGACGTTCAGCACACGGGCCGCGCGAACCGCCCCCGCAATGGCAGACCCGCCACGGGCTGCGTCGATATCGGCATCCGCGCCGTTCAGTTTTCGCGAATGATGCACCAGGTCGATGGCGCACTCCGTGCGATCCGCCACGAGCGCAAACGCTTTCACCGCTGCGTCCATCGCACCGTTGTCGTTTTCCGGCATCGAATGGACCGACACGAACGGGTCAACGATCAGCACGTCGATGCGCCGCGACCTGATGGCCTCGATCAGAGCATCAACCACGGGCATCGCAACCGTGGGGCCATTCGGGGTGTTTGCTCCGATTTTGATCGGCTGATCTCGTCCGCTGTCAATGAAAAGCCGGTCGCCAATTTCATCCGGTCGAATGCAGTGAAACTTCATGGCCGCAATCGCGCGCCGCTCAAGTTCGTCGGTCGGGTCTTCGCCGTTCCACAACCAAACCCGCAGCGCGCCGTGTGGTTTCTGGCCGATCAGGGACCGCCCTGATGCCATCGCCAGCGCGTCGGTGACGGTCAGCGTCGTCTTTCCCACACCGCCCGGCGCAATTGTCGCAGATGCGTATTGCCGGATTAGATGGTGCCCATAGAGCCATTCGCGGGGCGGCAGGTCAGATGCGGGGCGGAAGGTGAAAGGGCGCGGATTGATCGAGGCCGCTTCACCCAAAATAACCCTCGGCCCGTTGTTCGTGCGCAACGGCAGCACGTTCGAGGCGGGGGCCGGATGATCGAAACCGAAATCGCCATAGTCCCGATGATCGGGCATCGGGCCGGGATCGCCGGGCTGGAACATCCACTCGGGCGGGGTCATATCAGTCGTCATGCCGGTCCCCGAAATAGCGACGTTCGGCCCTTTCTGCGAATTCGCGGATGCGGTGATAATAGCCCAGCATTCGCTGAAAATCGGGCTTCTTGCCATCAGCATACGGGTGCATGGCGTCCAACATGGGGCGGCAGCCGGGATCGGGAAGTGGCTTCCCCACCAGCGCATGAAGGTCGTGCCAGTATGCGCCGGAGAGCGTCTGCAAGCTGGCTATCGACCAGCAGGCGCGGTTCATCTCGTTCGGCTTGAGCGACGCATCGTCGTAAAGGCGGCGAAGGCGTTCGGCCAGCATATAAACTTCAGGATGCCCGAATGCCGCGTTATACCGGCGCAGGGGATTTGTCGGGGATGCGGTGTGCATCGAATTACCTCGCAATTTTTCTTGCGAGGCGGGCGCGATGTGATAATGTAACGATGCTTCAACATCTATCGCGACCCGCCTCCGGTTTCATCGCCGGGGGCGTTTCCGCTTCTGGCAGATAGGGCGGTCAGGCGGCTTGCAGCGTCACTTCCCACGCCAGCAAATCGGCAAGCCGCCAGCGGGTGCATCCCGGCGACAGTTTCACGGGACGCGGGAATGCGGGATTGTTCTGAAGACGACGCCACACGGTCGCGGGGTTTTCGCCGTAGCGTTCAGCGACTTTTTTGACGGACAGGTATTCCATTCACTGCACCTTCGGTTTGTAACTCGATGGTTGCAGATTGCCGCGACCAGCCGCTTTGCATCAGTGGCGTTAATTCGGTCAGATTTTCGGGGGCGGCAGATCAGCCGTCAGGATCGTCCTGCCGTGCGCTCGAAGTTCCGCATACCAATGGTCCAGTGCCGCCGAGTGACGCGCCTGCGCCGCAAGTCGCTTCCGGTGCCGCTCATCAACCGCAAGCCGCCCCGACACCCGCGCGCCGATCTGCACGGCGGTCAGAGATTTCCGCCCTCGCCGCTTTCGTGCGCCGCCATCGCGCATTGCATCCGCTAGCCGCATGATTGCCGGGGAGTGCCGCAGCGGCCATGCTGGGCGGCATACCGAAATGGCGCGCGCGAAGGCAGCCGCGTCCTCGATTTCAATCAGCGCAGAAAATTCATTGGCCGCGCGCTTGCGCTTTCCGGCGTTGCTCAACACCCGTGCAAGCCGGTCCAGTCGCTCAACGGTTTCGCTGTAGTCCCCGCCCAAGATCGTGCCCGGCATGTCACGCAACGCCGGAATAGCGGTTCCGCGCAGCCACCGGGCAGCAACCACTGCATCCGCCGCCCGCATCACCACAGGGCGGTTACCGCGCTTGCCCATCACGCCGCCCCGCCATGCAGCGCGACCACCTTGGGCGGGGCTTCACCGCGCAGGAAACGGCCCCACGCCGTCATCAGCGCCCGGCGCTTTTCGATCATGTCACCGCGCCGATACGCACGTTCGGTCGCATCGCCTACTTGGTGCGCCAGTGCGATTTCCAGCATGTCGCGGGGATAGTCCGTCCGTTCGGCCCCCCAATCGCGGAACGTGCTGCGGGCCGTGCCGTGCGGAACAGCGGGCCGCTTTGACCGGGCATCGACATAGCCCACGCCGTCCTTTGCCACCTTGGCTTCGTGGATGCGCTTCATTGTGGCGCTGATCGCGGCATCGGACAACATCCCTCCTCTGGCTGCGGGAAAGACCAGCGGATTTCCTTCGAAACGCGGTAACGACTTTAGCAGAGCGATGGCATCGGCAGTCAGCGGCACCTTGTGTTCGCGGTCCATTTTCATTCTTGCGGCAGGGATAACCCAAAGCCCGGCATCAAGGTCGATTTCGTCCCATGTCGCGCCCCGGACCTCCGCAGACCGAGAGGCACAGAGGACGGCGAATTCCAGCGCGCGTGTCCCGATGCCCGACCGCGACCGGACATCAGCCATCCATGCCGCCATGTCGTCCAGCGCGACAGCCGGGTGGTTTCCTCGCTTCGCAACCTTGCCCGGCGTCGGCAAGTCTTCCTTGAGATTGCCGCGCCACGCCGCCGGGTTATCGCCGGTGCGGTGGCCGTTCACCGTTGCCCACGACAGGATATTTTCCAGACGGCCCCGAAGACGCCGCGCCGTCTCGGTCTTTGTGGTCCAAATCGGCGACAGAACCCGCAGCACGTCTTGTCGGCCAATATCGGACACCAGCATGTTGCCGATTTCTGGTGTCGCATACATCTCGACGCTGGATCGCCAGTTCTGTCGGTGCCGTTCGCTGCCGAACTCGGACATCTTGGCGGTGCAATACCGGTCGAGCGCGTCGGCGAATGTCAGGCCACGCCGCTGCGCAGCCGCCAGAGCCGAACGCTTGGCCTTCCGATCTTCGACGGGGTCAACGCCTTGCCGGATCAGTTCAAGCGTCTCTCGCGCGCGCTCGCGCGCCCCGGCAAGGGTCGTCGTCGCCGTGCCACCCATCCCGATTTCACGGCGCTTGCCGCCCACGGAAACACGCAGAAGCCACGTCCTTCCGCCGTTCGCGGTGATTTGGATATGAAGCCCAGCAACGCCACCGACCGCGAACGCAACGGGCCGATCCCGATCCCCCGGATGCGTGAGGCGCTTCACTTCCAGAGCCGACAATTCCTTTGCAACGCACGGCATTTTGTATCCCCATACCTACCCGCCTAAAAATATCACGTTTATTGCGATACGATGCAACGGATTGCAGTTGGGTTGCGGCCAAAAATCAACGCAACCAATTGGTATTACAAGTAATAATTAGACACCATGCGACTTGTAGCAACACAACTACGGCAGTCTCCTCCGCTACCATTTTTCCAGACAACATGATGGACGATCCGGGCGGCTGTCATGGCCGAACCGACCCGCAGGGAAACCACAGTGACAGCGGCGGAATTCCGGCCTGGTCCCGCCCCTGACAAGGTGTTGGGTAGTCTTGGGTATCGAAACCGTTTAATATCGCGCTCGACAGCCCTGATGGCGAACGAACAACCGTGACCGCCTGCGCGACATCGGACTGGAATATCCCGAAGTGGAACCGGCCGATAAAAACAAGATCAGCCATTACAATTCCCTTCGCGGATTTTTCACCAATCAGGCCGATCAGATCACGGCAACGGAATCTTTTATCCGGCGCATCAACGCGATTGACGGCGATGTGCTTTTGTCTTCAGAGGCATTGAGCAGTTGGCCGCCGTGCAAATCCGAGAGCAGATAAAAGATCCGCATGTCAGGATCATTTTCTACACGCGCGAAAGGCCAAGCTATCTGAAATCCCTTTTCAAGCAACACCTCAAGGTGCTGATGGCTCCCTCATCCTCGATTGAGAATGAACTGCGTGCCTTTCTGGGGCGTGCGATCATCCATTCGGACATGGAGCGTCAAACCCGCATCTGGCGCGAGGTTTTTGACGATGTCAGGGTTATTCGTTTCGAAGATCATGCCGGATCCAGAAATCTTCTGGCCTCTTTCATGAAAGAAGTCGACCGGGATTTGAGTTTCGACATCTCGGCGCCGCGCAACGTTTCTCCGGATTGGGCCGAGCTTGAATTGCGCCGGATCAAATTGATTTTCGGCGTCAGGCAACTGCCCGATCCAGACCCGGAAAAGCGCGCCCGGTTCAATGAGATGATCGAAGCGAAAGTGACCGCGATGATTGCTGCTGCATTGGCGGAATAATCGGCCATTCGCGGGGCCGCTGATCCAAAACCCCGCAGTCGCCCCCCTGCAACCATGAATGTCAGCCCATAGACATCAGCGCGCGGCTGCGGCCTTTTGCAGGATCAGCGTGACCAGCAGGCCGGGATTTGCGTTGACCAGACGCAACTCGCCCCCGGCCGCCGACAGGATATCCTGCGCAATCGACAGGCCGAAGCCATGGCCCTGCCCGGTCCGATCCAGACTGACACCGCGCCGGACAAGCTGGTCCAGCCGGTCGGGCGGCACGCCCTGCCCGTCGTCGCGGATGGTGATCGTCACCCTGTCGCCCCCCGCCCCGTCGCCCCCCGCCCCGTCGCCCCCCGCCCCGTCATCCCCCGCGCCAACCGTGATCGCCACCGCCGAAACCGCATGACGCATGGCATTTTCCAGAAGCGCGCCAAGCGCCTCGGTCAGGTCCTGCTGGTCGATCCGGGCCGGGGAATGCGGCGGGGGCGCGGCCAACTGCCAATCCAGATCGGCACCGCGCGGCAGACGCCGCATCAGCTTCAGCATGCGTTCCAGCAGCGCCACGACATCGGTCGCGCTGCGGCGATGGTCGGACTGGATGCGGGCGCGGGTCAGTTCACGGTCGACGATGCCGCGCATCGCCGCGACCAGAGCCTCGATACTGTCGGCGGTTTCGTCATCCCCGCGGTTTCGCAGCAGTTGCGCATCGCCCATCAAGCCCTGCAGCGGCGTCTTGAAACCATGCGCCAGATCGGCGGCCCGCCTGCGGGCGCGGTCAAGTTCCTGTTCGCGGGCGTCCAGCAGATGGTCGATCTGGCTGGCCAGCGGGCCGACCTCTTGCGGCAGATCCGGGCCCATCCGTGCCCTCTCGCCCCGCGCCAGCGCGGCGATCTGCGTGCCGATCCGGTCCAGAGGCTGCAACCCGATGGTGATCTGCGCCCAGGATGCCGCCATCAGCAGCGCCGCAAGCAGCGCCAGATAGGGCAGCAATTCATCTAGAAAATCGCGGCGGGCACCGACCAGCCCGGCGCGGTCCTGGGCGACGATGACGCGCAGATCCACCCGATCCGCGCCGTCACCGATGACCAGACCGCGATCCACCGCGACCAGTTGCGCGCCCTGCGGGCCCTGCAGCCGTTCAACCCGCAACTGGCCGGGGCGCGGCGCGGGTTCCTGCGGGCGCAGCGTGAAATCCCAGAGCGAGCGCGACTGGATCATCCGCCCGCCAAGTGTCACCTGCCAGTATTTCCCGGAAAAGGGCAGTTCGTATTGCGGATCCAGCCGGTTCTGCCGCACCCCCGCCATGCTCAGGTCATGGTGGTCGATGGTGGCGACCAGCGCCATCGCGCGGGCGTCCAGATCGGCGACCATGACGCGCTGCGCATGGCGTTCGAACAGCAGCGACAGGACCAGCGCCGCAATCGCCAGCGCCACGGCGACGGCAGCCGCCCCGGCCAGAAACAGCCGCAACCGCAACGAGCCGCGCGCCTGCGTCATGACCGCACCAGCGCCGCGCGCCCCCTCATCCCTGCCCCAGATGATAGCCAAAGCCGCGCCGCGTCGCGATCACCCCCGGCCCCAGCTTGCGGCGCAGGCGGGTGATGACGGCCTCGATGGCATTGGCCTCTTTCGCGTCCTCGTCGCCGTAAAGATGTTCCAGCAGCTCGCCCGGCGGCACGACGCGGTCCTGCTGATGAGCCAGATAGGACAGCAGCCGGAATTCCAGCGGAGTCAGATGCAGCGGCACCCCGTCACGCGAAACGACCATGCGGTTCAGGTCGATGCTCAGCCCGGCAATGCCGAACGTCGCGCCGCCGCGCCCCGCCGCCCGCCGCACCAGCGCGCGGGCGCGGGCGACCAGTTCCTCCATCCGGAAGGGCTTGGGCAGGTAATCGTCGGCGCCCGCGTCGATGCCATCGACCCGTTCGGTCCAGGCGCCCCGCGCGGTCAGGATCAGGACGGGCGTGTCGCAGCCTTCGGTGCGCCAGCGTTTCAGCACGGTCAGCCCGTCCAGCCCCGGCAGGCCCAGATCCAGCACGATCAGGTCGTAATTTTCCGTGCCGCCGCGAAACCACGCCTCGTCGCCGTCCTGCGCGCGTTCGACCAGAAACCCGGCCGAGCTGAGCGCGCGGTCCAGATCGGCAGCGATCCGGGCGTCATCCTCGACGACAAAGGCGCGCATCAGTCGTCCTCTTCATAGTCCAGAATCGTGCCTGTGGCGGCGTCCACCTCGATTTCCACATAGCGGCCATCGGGGGTGATCATCTCGATTTCATAGATGAGCAGGTCGTCGTCATCGTCAAGTTCGACTTCGATCACGCGCCCCGGATAGTCGCGCTGGATCTGCTGCAACACCTGCGCCAGCGGCAGGATTTCGCCGCGCGCCACCGCATCCCGTGCGATTTCGTAATCCGGCAGGGCCTGCGACCAGATCGGGCTGGCAGGGGCAACCATCACAAAGACAAGCGGCAATATCCGATTCATGGGACCAGAATACTTCATGGGGCCAGAATACGGTGGCCAGCCTGACAAATCACTGACGAAACCTGTCAGATCGCTGTCAGCCGCGCTGTGCCAATCTGCCCGCACTGGCACATCGTCCCTGCCCGCCTGATCTGTCCCGGTCGCCCATGGCGCCGGAAAACGCCGAACCCCTTCGGTCGGCAGGCGCGGACGACGGCCATTTTCGCGGTCCCCGGACCGACATCACGCAAAGCACATCAGAAGGAGCCAGACATGGCACGCTACACCGGAACGAATGGACATGATCGCTACACCGGCACGGCTTTCAACGACTGGATGTCGGGCCTCTTGGGCAATGACATCGCTTTATGGCCTTGGCGGCAACGACGACATCAACGTGGCGGCGGCGGCAATGATGTTCTGTATGGCGGCGACGGCCGTGACGACCTCGAAGGCGGCGACGGCAATGACCTGCTGTATGGCGGCAACGGCAATGACGAGCTGGAAGGCGGCGCCGGCAACGACCGCCTGTATGGCGGCAACGGCAATGACGAATTGGAAGGCGGCGCGGGCAACGATCTGCTGAACGGCGGCATGGGCAATGACGATCTGGAAGGCGGCGCCGGCAATGACACCCTGTTGGGCGGTCTGGGCAATGACGAACTGGACGGCGACGGCGGCAATGACGTGCTGCATGGCGGCGCGGGCCGCGACACGCTGGACGGCGGGCGCGGCAATGACGTGCTGACCGGGGGCATCGGCGTCGATATCTTTGAATTCGAACGTGGCGACGGGCACGACCGCATCACCGATTTCAAGAATGGCATCGACCGGATCGATCTGGACGATTTCAGCGCCGCTCAGGTCCGGGCGGTGATTTCCGGGGCCCAGCAACAGGGCAATGACGTCGTGCTGACCCTGTCGGCCGATACCACCGTCACGCTGTCGGATTTCCGTCTGGCGCAACTGGATAGCTCTGACTTCATCTGGTGAGATCAGGGGCAGGAAGGCAAAGGGCCGGGTAAAACCCGGCCCTTTTTCACGATTCCCGCTCAGGCGGCCGAGGCAGGCCGGGCCAGATCGCGCGACAGGCGCAGGGCCGTGGTTTCGGCCCAGATCGTGACCTCGGGGGCGCCCATCAGCTCGCCCACCGCGCCGCGCGCAAGGGGGCCTGCGACCAGCAGGTCGTCCTGCGCCTGCCCGTCCTGCGCGATGGCCTGGCCGTCGGGCGTGGTCCAGATGCCAAGCGCCAGCGGGTCGGGGCCGATCAGCCCCTGCCGCGCCAGATCAGCCAGAACCGGGTTCTGCGCGATCACCGCGCCATGCGCGGGGCCGGTCGCCAGAACGACATGCGTGACCCGCAGCGAAAGCGCGTCCCCCTGCCGCTGCGCGATATTCAGCATGACGACCTGCCCCGGATCGGTCCGCGTCACATTACCGGTGATCGGCCGGACCTGCCCCGATCTGATCAGCCTGCCCAGCACCTCATGGGTCTGGGGCGCGATGCGAAAGCGGTGGATGTCCCACAGCCCGCGCAGATGGCGCAGCAGCCGCCGGCGTTCGACCTGCGGCAGCGCGGCCCAGATCTGCGGACCCTGCACGCGCAGGCGGTCGAACAGCGGATGCCATGTCAGCCCCGCCGCCAGATCCTGCGCCAGCGCGCGCCGGATGCGGCGCAGCAGCGCCAGCGCGGTCCGTTCCGGCGCCACCGAAAAATCCGCTGTCGTTTCCGCCTGTTGCGGCCCATGCGGCTGCGAACGCCTGCCGTGACGCGACAGCAGATGGATACGGCCGCGATGGCCGCGACGATGCAGGCTGGCGACGATATCCGCGCCGGTCAGGCCAGAGCCGACGATCAGCACATCCCCCTCTGCCGGAATCGCGGCCAGCGCGTCCGGGGCATAGGGATCGGCGATCAGCGCAGGCGTTCCCCGCAGCGGCGCCAGCGCCCCCGGCAGCGCGGGCGCGGGATGGGTGGCCGCCAGCACGACGCGCTGCGCCTCGACCAGCGCGCCGTTGTCCAGACGGATGCGGAAACCGCCCGCATGGCGTTGCGCCGCGACCGCGCGCCCGCGCAGATGGGTGATGCGCCCGGCGTCGATCTGCTCTTGCAGATGTTCGGCGATATAGCGGCCAAAGACCTGACGCGGCACAAAGACATCGCCCGTCGCCGTCGTGGAAACAGGCGCGATCCACGGCGCGCGACCGGATGCCAGCCAGTCCTGAAAATGCAGGGGCTGGTCGGAAATCAGCGACATCTTGTGTTCGGGCACATTCAGCCGGTGGTCGGGATCGGGCGTCGAATAGGCCAGCCCCTGCCCTAGGGCGTCGCGCGGTTCGATCACGACGATCCGCAACTCGTCCGCCCTGCGCAGCCGCGCCAGATTCCTGGCGAGAACGGCGCCCGACAGCCCGCCCCCGATGATCGCGACCACCTGATCGGAACGATGGGACTGGATTGGGCTGGGCATCTCGGCCTCCGGTATTCTGGCGATATATCACGATCTGATTGGTAGATTTATATCGCCCGTCGCCGAGATACCATTCCAAAATCCCACCCGGAAACAGGAAAAAATTCCACCCCGGCAAAACAGGGTGGAATACGGATCCGGTGCGGATATGGGTTATTGCCGCGCGATCCAGTCGGTGATCTGGCGGCGCAGGTTCGGCAGGCCATCGTTGCGGCCCTGATCTATCACCGCCTTCAGCCCTTCCAGACTGACACGGCGGATCAGATGCTTGACCGGCCCGATCGAGGCCGGACGCATCGACAGGCGCCGGAAACCAAGGGCGGCAAAGGTCACCGCCTCGATCGGGCGACCGGCATCCTCGCCGCAAAAGGACACCGGCACGCGCGCCTCGTCGCAGCGGCGGCAGATCTGTTCCAGCATGGTCAGATAGGACGCACTCAGCGTATCATAGCGCCGCCGGACCCGTTCGTTTTCAGCATCCGCCGCGAAAAAGAACTGTTTCAGGTCATTGCCGCCGACCGAGATGAAATCGCACATCTCGAAAAACCGCTGCGGCGCAAAGGCCATCGAGGGGGTTTCGATCATCGCCCCCACCCGGATGTCCGAGGGCAGATCATGCCCCAGCTTCTGTTCGCGCCCGACCGATTCCATCAGCAGACGCCGGGCCGCCTCGAATTCGGCCATTTCGGCGACGAAGGGGAACATCACATAAAGCGGACGCCCCACCGCCGCACGGATCAGCGCCTGCAACTGCATCTGCAACACGCCGCGCTTGTCCAGCCCGACGCGGATCGCGCGCCAGCCCATCGCCGGGTTCGGTTCGTCCTGCGGCTTCATATAGGGCAGGACCTTGTCCGAGCCGATATCCAGCGTGCGAAACATCACCGGCAGGCCGTGGGCGTTGTCCAGAACATGCGAATAGAGCGCGGCCAGTTCGCTGCGCCGGGGCACGCGGGTCCGGGTCAGGAACTGCAATTCCGTGCGGAACAGCCCGACCCCTTCTGCGCCCGAGTTCTGCAGACTGGGCAGATCGGCCATCAGGCCCGCATTCATATACAGCTTGACGGTCGTGCCGCACAGCGCCTCGGCGGGCAGGTCGCGCAACCCGGCATAACGGCTTTGCGCCTCGGCCTGCATGGCGATCTTGTCGCGAAAGGCGGCGGCGACGGAATCCTCGGGGCGCAGATGGACGGTGCCGGCATCGCCATCGACAAGGATCTGATCGCCGTTCAGCGCCTCGGACGCGATGCGCTCGGCATGGACCACCAGCGGAATCGCCAGCGCCCGCGCGACAATCGCGGCATGGCTGCCGACCGAGCCCTCTTGCAGGACGACGCCTTTCAGCTTGCGGCCATATTCCAGCAATTCGGCGGGGCCGATGTTGCGCGCGACCAGAATCGGGTTTTCCGGCATCTCGGCGCCGGTATCGCGGCCCTGCCCGGTCAGGATGCGCAGCAGGCGGTTCGACAGGTCGTCCAGATCATGCAGACGGTCGCGCAGATAGGGGTCGGCGGCGCTTTCCAGACGCGAACGCGCCAGCGACTGTTCCTTTTCGACGGCAGCCTCGGCCGAAAGGCCCAGTTCGATGTCTTCCTCCATCCGGCGCAGCCAGCTACGCGAATTGGCAAACATGCGATAGGCTTCCATCACCTCGGTATATTCGCTGGCGGCGCTGTCGCTGGCGGCGATCATCGTATCGACATGGCTGCGCAGCATGGCGACGGATTCGATCAGCCGGGCGCGTTCCTTTTGCGGATCGTCACCGACGGGGTTGGTGATGACGACGCGCGGCTCATGCAGCCAGACCCGGCCTTCGGCGGCGCCCTCCTGCCCCGTAGCGCCGCGAAAGACCTGCGGAAAGCGGTGCTGTTGCAACCCGCCGTCGCCCTGCGAATCGCCGAATGCGCCCAGTTCGGCCATTTCGGCCAGAACCATCGCCACGACTTCCAGACCGTAGACCTCATCTTCGGTGAACAGTTCCGCCGCGCGCGACTGCACGACCAGCACGCCCAACCTTTCGCCGACGCGCTGGATGGGCACGCCCAGAAAACCGGGAAAAACCTCTTCGCCGGATTCGGGCATGAAGCGGAAACCGGGTTCGGCGGGGGCGTTCGGGGTGTTGATCGGCCGACCGGTGCGGGCGACGCGGCCCACCAGCCCCTCGCCCAGCTTCAGGCGGATATTGTGGACGGCTTCGGCCTTGAGCCCTTCGGACGAACACAGTTCCAGCGTATCGGCGTCGCGGAACAGATAGATCGAACACACCTCTGTCGCCATGGAATCGGCGATCTGATGGGTAATATCATTCAGGCGGTCCTGACCCTTGCCAGGCGCCGCCAACGTGTCGCGCAAGCGTTTCAACAGCTTGCGCGAATCGCTATCCCTGCGTGCAGCCATTCACCCCCGCTAAAGCCGCGGGCCCGAAATCAGGCCTTTTCCAGCTCAAAGGCATCATGCAGCGCCTGCACGGCAAGTTCCATATACTTGCGGTCGATCAGCACCGAAATCTTGATTTCGCTGGTCGCGATGACCTTGATGTTGATGTTTTCATCAGCCAGCGCCTTGAACATGCGCGCGGCGACGCCCGCATGGCTGCGCATGCCGATGCCGACGACCGACACCTTGGCGACTTCGGTATCGACGACCAGTTCGTCATAGGCGATGTGACCGGCGGCCTTGGCTTCCTCCATCGCCTTGCGGGCGCGGGCGACCTGGTTCACCGGGCAGGAAAAGGTCATGTCGGTCACCGAACCGGGGTGATCTTCGTAATCCTTTTCGGAAATATTCTGGACGATCATGTCCACGTTCACGCCCGCATCGGCCAGAGGCGCGAAAATCGCGGCGGAAATGCCGGGCTTGTCCTCGACCGTGACCAGCGTCAGCTTGGCTTCCTCGCGGGAATAGGCGACGCCGTTGACGACTTTCGATTCCATGATTTCATCCTCATCGCAAACAAGGGTGCCCGACGTTTCGTCGGTTTCGTCAAAGGAGGACAGCACCCGCAGACGGACATTGTAGCGCATCGCTAGTTCGACCGAGCGCGTTTGCAGCACCTTGGCGCCAAGGCTGGCGAGTTCCAGCATTTCCTCGAACGCGATCTTGTCCAGCTTGCGCGCTTTCGAGGTGATGCGCGGATCGGTGGTATAGATGCCATCGACATCGGTATAGATGTCGCAGCGTTCCGGCGCCAAAGGCGGCGGCGACAGGCGACGGCGGTGGTGTCCGACCCGCCCCGGCCAAGCGTGGTGATGCGGCCCTCGGGCGACAGGCCCTGAAAACCCGCGATCACGGCGACGCGCATGCCTTCGGCGAATTTCTGGTCGATGTTGTGGTCGCGGAATATCGACGAAACGCGCGGCGGAATGGGCGGCGGTCGTGTTGATCGGCACCTGCCAGCCCTGCCAGCTACGCGCGGGCACGCCCATTTCCTGCAAGGTCAGCGACATCAGCCCTGCGGTGACGTTTTCGCCGGAACTGACCACGGCGTCATATTCGCGGGCGTCGAACATGGGCGAGGTCGCCTCGACCCAGCCCACCAGGTCATCTCGTCTTGCTCGACATCGCGCTGACGATGACGATGACGTCATAGCCGCGTTCGACCTCTCGCCGCACCTTTCGGGCAGCTTTCTTGATGCGGTCCAGGTCGGCCACCGAGGTGCCGCCGAATTTCATCACCAGAAGCGGCATGTATTGCCCCCAGTAGCCCATTTTTCAACCGCTGCCTTCTAGGCGCGTCGCGCCGGAACCACAAGTGGCGTTCGACATTTTGCCTGCAATCGCTGGCCGCCCGCCCGAGAGAAATGGCCCCGGGAAATGGCCCGGTCGGGAACCTGGGACAGCCCGCCCGTGTTGATGTCAAGGAACAGGACGGAGACGGAAAAATGAAGGGAATCATCGCCTATCTGCTTGGCATACCGATCGTGGTCATCATCCTGCTGTATGTGACGGGGATCTTCTGATCGGGAATTTTCCGATGGGGAATTTTCCGGCCACGGCGGGGACGTAACGCTTTCGTCCGGTTTGATCTTGTCGCCGCGCCGCGTTAGGGCAGGCGGAAATCAAATCGTGAAAGCGGGACAGAAATGCGGAAAATCCTGACGATCGCTGCGGCCGTTGTGATCGCCGTTGTGGTGATAGCCGGATACAAATGGTATGGATACGTCACCAACACCGACAGCCCCTATGATGAAATCGGCATCGACCTGAACAACCTGATGCCCGGCCCGATCAACAAATGGGGCTGCGACCGGCTGCACCAGACCTTTGGCAATGTGCTGCCGCCCTATGGCTGTCAGGCCCCGGATGGCGACGGTCGCCAGTGGCGCTGGTGACCGTGCCGTTGACGCGCTCCGCCGACGCAGGACATGAATTGAGGGCGACCGCCGCGGGGAAGAACGGCGGTCGCCTTTTTTGCCGGAACCCGATCAAACGTCAGGTGCTGTGCCCGGAGAGGTTGGCGCGCCGTCGTCATATTTCGACAGCCACTCGACAATCATCGGACGGTTCACGGCAAATCCCTTGTATTCGGCCAGCTCATCAGGCAGGTCGCGCAAGACCCGGTGAAAGCGGCGGCCCCATTTCGGCACCGTCACCAGATCGTCCAGCCGGATCAGATAGCAGCGGATCGGAAACAGCAGGCCGTTGGAACGCGGCAGGCGGAAAAACGTCTGCAACTCGACCCGCAGATATTGTTTCTGGCCAAGGTTTTCAGGCGTCACCGTGCGCTTTTCCGGGCCCCATTTGTGATAGTTTTCGGGGCTGGTATCCAGACGCGGATTGACCGTCATCGTCCAGTTCAGCCGGCGCGAGGGATCGCCCTGCTGGATGTTCAGCAGGAATTTCAGCGCGCGCTGGAAAATCCCCATTTCGGCGGCCTTGGGCACGGGTGCGTGCCATTCGAAGAAATTCATGCCGATGTCGAAATCCAGGCTCCAGTCCGCCTGGCTGGTGATCATCCCGGCATCCATCCACAGATTGCCTTCGCGCTGGTCCAGCACCGCGAAATCGCCCTGCGCCTGACGGGTGATATATTCCAGCGGGCCGCAGGGCAGCGTCGTCGGATCCAGAAAGGTGAATTTCTGGTCGATGCCCGAGGGCTTGTTGATCCAGTGCCAGTTGTTGCCGTCGCGGTGCAGTTCGAACAGATCGGGGTAATCCTCGGATTTGGACACCATGATCAGTTCCAGCACATCCCAGCCCGCCAGTTCCATATGGGGCAGCGACTGGCAGCGCAGCGGATCTTCGGCCAGGGTGATCGCCCGGTCGCGCATTTCGCTGATGTAATGTTCGTCCACGTCAAAGCGGGCTTCAAAAAACCGGATCCTCGCCCCGGCCCCCCTGATGCGGCTCCATGTTGACGGAATACATGTAGTCGTCTTTGTCGAAGGGGAACGGAAAGCGGCGGATCGCGCGCGCCGAATTGTGATAGGTATAATCGTCGCGGAAGGTTTCGTCGTTGAACTGGATGGTCATCGCATTCACCTGTCTATGATGAGTTCCTTGCCCCGGAATCGCGAGACACAGGGCATGATCTTGGATTTCGCGGCCTTGTCGTCGTCGGTCAGCCAGTGGTCGTTGTGCGGCATCTCGCCCTCGCAGGACGCGACATCGGTTTCACACTGGCCGCAGGCCCCGCCCCGGCACAGCCACGGCGCATCGACACCCGCGGCCTCCAGCGCCTCCAGCAGGCTTTGATGCGGGTTGACCGTGATGGTGATGCCCGATTTCGCCAGCGTGACCTGAAAGCTTTCGCCCGGCGGCGGCGCCAAGAAAGACTTTCGGAATGCAGCGCATCGCGTGGCCAGCCAAGCGCGGCGGCGGTGTCGCGGACCGCGTCGATCATCGGCTGCGGGCCGCAGGTTCGCGTAGACATGCGCGCCCATGGGCTGGCCGCTCAGGATCGCGCGCAGGTCCAGAAAGCCGTTTTCCTCGGTGATCTGCACATGCACCTGCGGCAGCTTCGGCAGCAGCTTCATGCCCGCCGCCTCGTGCCAGTTGCGCACCGAATAGAACAGTTCGGGCGGCAGTTGCAGCCGCGAAAGCTGTTTGGATTTGCGACACGAAGAGGCGTGACCCCGATACCGCCGCCGATCAGCAGATGCTTTTTCGCCCGCAGATCCAGCGAGAACAGGTTGACCGGCGCGCCGATCCGCAGGGTATTGCCGGGGTGGACATGGGTGTGCATATAGCGCGACCCGCCCCGCCCCGCATCGTCGCGCCGGACCGCGATTTCATAGCCCGACCCGTCCATCGGATCGGAAATCAGCGAATAGGCATTGCGTCGCAGCACGTCGCCATCGGGCATTTCGACGACGACATGGGCGCCGCCGGAAAACAGCGGCAGTTGCGCGCCGTCGGGGTCTTCGAAACGAAAGCGGGTGATCTGGGAGGTCAGCGGCTCGACCTCGGCGACCCGCAGCGATCTGGTGGTCATGGCTGGATCTCCTGCGTGGGGGGGACGATGCCCGGTGTTTCGGCATCGACGCAGACACCCTGAAAGGCGCCGAGGCGGCGCGAATAATGGTCGCGGACGAACAGCGTCAGCCCGCGAAATACTTGCGAACAGAACATAGGGGTCGGTGGTGACATTTTCGGTGATGCCCTTGCAGTGGACGCATTGCATCCGCCGCGCCGTCCCGCCGTGCCGTTCGGCCTGAATCGCGCCCAGGGGCAGGCCCGCCGCCAGCGCGGCCACGCTGACCCGGCCGATCAGCCCCTCGTCCCCGGCGATATACAGATGGGTGCCCATATGCGCCTCGGACAGGGCCTTGTTCAGCCGTGGCAGCACGGCCTGATGGCTGGCCCGCCTGATGATACAGCCGGGGCGACAGTGCGGCGATCTGCGGGCCCAGATCGCTGCCCGAGGGGATATAGATCACATGCGCGTCGGTCATCCCTTCGGGGTCGGTCGCCGCAAGCTCAATCACGGCCGCGCCGCCCGCCGCCTTCGGCAGCCATCAATGTCGGCACGCCCCCGCGCGAGACGGGTTTGGGATAGACCGGTCGGCTGCGGAAAACGGAGGCGTCTTCGGTTCGTTGCATGTTCGGCTCCTGTTGGTCGGGGCGAGGCGATCTTGCGCCGCCTCGCCGGTCGTCATCAGCCCTTGGCGGTGCGGATCTTCTTGTCCGGGTCGTAGAAGGGCATGGGTTGGGCCGTCGCCGCGATATCGCCGCCGGGGTTGCGGATGGTCAGGGGCGTGCCCGGCACGGCGCATTCGACCGGCAGCCGGGCGATGCCGACGTTCCAGTTGTTCAGCGGGCTGTTCATGCCAACGGTGACGACACCGACCTGCTTGCCGTCCACGATGACCGGCGCGCCTTCGGCGGCGGGCTCGGTCCCTTCCAGCTTGACGCCATAGATCTTGAAGCGTTCCTTGCCTTTCAGCCGGTAATGCTCCTCGGCGCCGCGGAAACCGGTCTTGCCGGGCGAGACGGTGAAATCCAGACCCAGTTCCCACAGCGTATCACCACCCGGTTCATTCTCGAACGGATAGGTTTCGCTGTTGTCATAGGGATAGAACAGCAGATAGCTTTCGGTGCGCAGCAGGTCCAGCGTCGTGAAGCGGGTCGGGATGATGCCCATTTCCGCGCCTTCGGCGACGATCCGGTCCCAGATTTCCACGGCATCCTGACGGCGGCAAAAGATTTCATAGCCGCGTTCGCCGGTATAGCCGGTGCGCGAGATCGTCACCGGCTTGTCGAACAGCGTGGTGTGGGTGTGGCTGAAATAGGCCAGGTCACGAATGCCCGGCACATGTTTGGCCAGGAAATCGACGGCAACCGGGCCTTGCAGCGAAATATCATGCAGGTCGTCGTCGAACATCACCTGCACATTGCGGCCAAGCGCGGCGCGGGTCAGTTGCTCGTGGCCGGCGCCGGCCCCATGCACGACCATGAAGCTGTGCGGCCCCATGCGGTAGATCACGCAATCGTCGATGAACTTGCCCTGATCGTTCAGCATGCAGGCATAGCTGGACCGGCCCGGCTTGATCTTTTCGACATTGCGGGTGGTGGCGCGGTCGATGACATGGCTGGCATGGGGGCCGATGACATGGACCTTTTTCAGCCCCGAGACATCCATGACCCCGGCCTTGGTGCGGATCGCCAGATATTCTTCGGTCTGGTCCTTGTCATAGGTCCGGGCGGTGCCCATGCCGCTCCAGTCTTCGCGGTTCGAGCCAAGGGCCCGGTGCCTGTCGGCCAGTGCCGAAAATCTCCACGATGCAGTCATGTCGCTTCTCTCCTCTTGGGTTGGTCGGGCCGGGATGCGATGGGCAGCCCGGCGTTAGGGGTGGCGGGGACCCTTGCGGGACGCCAGATCGCGGCGGCGCAGCTGCGGGCATCCGTCGCGCCGCGCGGCCTGCGAAGGCCGGGGGCACAAGCCGAAAGCTGCGGCAGTCGATCTGTCACGTCACGCACTCCCTGAACGTGGTGAGCGGGCGGTTTCGCCCCGTTCTTGTGGTCGCCGCCGGTTTTGACGGTCCTTGCCGCTGGCCTGATGCGGCCATCGGAGTGGTATCGGCACCGCGCCCCCTCCTCAAAGGGCGCGATGCCGGGGATATCAGGTCACGAACGCGGCCTTTCCTTGGTCGGGTCATAGCTGGGAAAGGTCGTGATCCTGGCGGTCAGGCGCTTCATCTGACCGTCCAGACGCCCGACTTCGACATCGGTGCCCGGCTCGGCATGAGCCAGATCGACGCGGGCCAGCGCGATGACCTTGCCGGTGCGGGGCGAACGCATGGCCGAACAGATTTCACCGACCTGCGCGCGACCGATGCGGACGCAATCGCCGTGGCCGATGGCTTCCTGCCCCTCGACCTCGATGCCGACGAACTTGCGCGAGGGGTGATCCTTGCGGCGTTGCAAGGCTTCGCGGCCGATGAAATCGACGTTCTTGGATTTCAGCGGGACGGTAAAACCCACGCCCGCCTCGAACGGGTCGGTCTGGTCGCTGAAATCATAGCCCGCGAACACCAGCCCGGCCTCGATCCGCACCAGATCCAGCCCCGCCAGACCCATCGGGCGGATGCCGTAGGACTGGCCGGTGTTCCAGACCGCCTCAAAGACGACATCGCCATGTTTGGGGTGGCAAAAGATCTCATAGCCCAGCTCGCCGGTGTAACCCGTCCGCGACACCACGACCGGCACGCCCTGCGGCCCGCCGATCCGGCCCACGGTAAAGCGGAACCAGCCCATGTCCGCGATGGCGGGCTGATGCGGCGGGGTCCAGATGATTTCCTTCATCAGATCGCGCGATTTCGGCCCCTGCACCGCCAGGTTGTGCATCTGATCGGTCGAGGACCGGATCATCACGTTCAGCCCCAGCTTTTCGGCCTGTTCGCGCATCCAGACGCCGCCTTCGTCGGAACCACCGATCCAGCGGAAATTATGTTCGCCCAGACGGAACAGGGTGCCGTCGTCGATCATGCCGCCATGCGGATAGCACATCGCGGAATAGACGACCTGCCCGTGGCCCAGCTTGCTGACATCGCGGGTCAGGACCCAGTTCATCAGCGCCTCGGCATCGGGGCCGGTGACCTCGAACTTGCGCAGGGCGGACAGGTCCATGACCACCACGCCCTCGCGGCAGGCCCAGTAGCTTTCCACCGGATCGGTGCCGGGGAAGGAATTGGGCAGCCAAAAGCCCTTGTATTCGACGAAATTGCTGGTGAGTTCCGCGAATTTGCGGTGGAAGGCAGTCTCACGGGTCATGACGGGCTCCGCGTCGGCAGTGGCGCGCCATGCCGAACCGCGCGAAAAACGCTGGTTCGCTCCATAGGTGCGCACATGGATATCGGTCAGGTGCCAGCCATTGGCGGGCGATGTATCGTCGGGGCAGGCAGAGGACACGCAGACCAGATCGGTCATCGCGCGCAGCAGCACATAATCGCCCGGCCGCGACCACGGTTCATCGGCGGTCATGATGCCATGCTCGTCGATAGCCGTGTTGAAGAAAAAGTTCGCAGCCATCCAGCCCGCGCGCGGCGGGAACGCCATAAGCATCCAGCGCGCCGTTGAAATTGTCGAACAGTTGGCGTGACCCGGATAGCCGATGTCATCGTAATATTTCGCCGCACAGGCCATGGCAAAGGCATCGTGACGCCCGCAGGTGTCCTGAATGACCTCGACCAGCGGGATATTGTCCTGATCGTAATATTTCGCATGCAGGCCGGGCATCCGGATAGGCATGACCCTGAATGGTGCGGGTGGTCGTCACATCCAGCGGATGGACGATGCCGCGATCCAGCTTGCGCGCGTCAAAGCACTGGAAATCCGTGCATTGGCGGCCATCGACATCCATGATCTGGATGAACTCACCGGCCCGCACGACATAGGATTCCGCCGTTGCGGAATGGACGCGCAGGTCCAGAACCGGATCGGCCAGCGGATCGGGCAGCGCGAACTGCCCGGCCTTGCGCGCGGTCTTGCGCGTGATCAGCACGGTCAGCGGGGTGGCGGTATCCTGCGCCTCGAAATCCATGGGCGTGGCCGGGGCGGCGATGATCACCCATGCCCGGCCCTGCGCGGTGAATTCGACGCGCTGCCCGGCGCGGCTTTCCGCACCGAACACGCCGACCGCACGGGCCTGCGACGCGTCGATCCCGCGACGCAGCAGCCCAAGCCGGACCCGCGCAAGGCTGGCATCATCCGATTCCTGCAAGCCGCGCAGCCCGTTGGCCGAGGCATCGGCGGTTGCCCCCAGAATGCCGGGATCCAGCCTGCCGTCAGGATGGGCGACCAGCAGCTCGCAGCGCTGGCCCCCTTCATCATTGACGATTTCCAGCCTGTCTCCGGGCATGACCTCGACCACGATCGCACCCCTTCCCGGCACGATGTGACGCTCCTGCGAAGGTGCCAGCGTCCAGGCGCTGGCCCTCCGCGCGCGGGTCGCGCGGGGCGGGCCTGCCCGGAACAGCGCCTCTGATGCAAGTGTCATTGACGTTCATCCTCCCGTGGATGGGGACGGCGCACGCGCGGCGCCGTTTGTCCTTAGTTCTGCAAATAGGCGGCCATGGAATCGTCCAGCGCGGTGTTCCACGGCGTATGATGCGACGGCGCCATCGTGCCGGTGATGACCGATTTGTAGCGCTGGTTGCGGAAGCCCATGATATCCTGCTTCTTGTGATCCTTCCATTCGTAGAAGGCGGCGCAAGCGCCATCGACATCAAAGCTGGGGTAATCGGTTTCCGCGATCAGTTCCTTGACGTATTCGCCCTGATACTTGATCGCATATTTGTCACCCTCTTCCGCCTCTTCGCCGGCGACGCGGGCGGCGACATCGGCCAGCAGTGCGGCCTTGTCCTGAGGCACCGCGATGCGGCCCAGGATGATGTCGCGGACATACCACGCCTGCGCGTCGAACATGTTGAAGGTGAACCACTGGTCCTGCATGCCCAGATAGAACAGCTTGGTGTTGTGGACATAGACGACGCCCTTGTAGAGATCGGCGGTCGCCAGGCGGTTCGCGGTTTTCAGGCGCAGGTCATCGGGCAGGAAGGGGAAATAATGCTTGTAGCCGGTGCACAGGATGATCGCGTCAACCTTTCGGGTCGTGCCATCGACGAAATGCACGGTCTTGCCGACCAGCTTTTCCATCGCACATTTTTCTTCCCAGTTGTCGGGCCATTTGAAGCCCATCGGCGCCGTGCGGTAGCAGGAGGTGATGGATTTCGCGCCGTATTTCCAGCACTGCGACCCGATATCCTCGGCCGAATAGCTTGATCCGACGACCAGCACGTCCTGACCTTCGAATTCGCGGGCATCGCGGAAGTCACGGGCGTGGACGATGCGCCCGGCAAAGGTTTCAAAGCCCGGATATTCCGGCACGTTCGGGCTGGAGAAATGCCCCGAGGCGACGATGACGTGGTCGAAGCGTTCCTTGTAGACGTGATCCTTGGCCAGATCATGGACGGTGACGGTGAAATCGCCCGCCTCGTCGTCGTATTCGACCCAACGGATGACCGAGCTGAAGCGGATCCAGTCGCGCACGCCCGCCTTGACCACGCGGCCCTCGATATAGTCGAACATCACGGCGCGGGGCGGATAGGATGCGATCTGCTTGCCGAAATGTTCCTCGAACGAATAATCCGCAAACTCCAGCCCCTCTTTCGGGCCGTTGGTCCACAGGTAACGATACATCGAACCATGGACCGGCTCGCCGTTTTCATCGACGCCGGTGCGCCATGTGTAGTTCCACAACCCGCCCCAGTTCGACTGCTTTTCAAAGCAGACGATTTCGGGGATCTCGGCGCCCTTCTGGGCGGCCGATTGAAAGGCGCGCAGCTGGGCCAGGCCCGAGGGGCCCGCGCCAATGATGGCGATACGCTTGGTCATATGTTGCTCCCTGACGTTGGTTCAGTCTTGGCTTTGGCGGATCCGGTTCAACCGGTTTCTCATACCGGATCATCCGGTTTAGACCGATTGCAACAGCAAGATCATTTTTAGGCAACCTTTTTCTTCGCAGGAATATGGCTGAGGCGAAAAAATATTCGCTTTTGCCAGGAAAAACCGGGATAGAGGTGAAATCATGAGCAGATGGTCCTTTGCACAGCGCCTTGCCGTAACCGGTTCCCTGCCCCGATTGGGCGCAACGAATCAGTCTCCGGTGCGGATCGGTTTCCTGACACCCCTGTCGGGCCGAGAGGAATATTGGGGTCGTCCGGGGCTGGAAGGCTGCCGGCTGTGGGTCGAATGGATCAACCGCCGGTGCGGCATCATGGTCACCGGCAAGCGCCACCGGATCGAGATGATCGCCCATGACAGCGCCGCGCTGGACGCCGACGGCGTGCTGGCCGCCGCGCGTCACATGGTCGAGGATCAGCATGTCCGCCTGATCCTGACCCTTGGCGGCGACAGTTTCGCCCCCGCCCTGCCCCGGCTGATGCGCCGCCGGGCGCTGGTCGCGACGCTGCTGCCGTCGGATCTGTCGCCCGATACGCCGTCGCTGATCGCCCCGGCAGAGGTCCACCCCCTGCACAATGTCACCGGCGTCGAATATCTGGCCCCGCATTGCCGCCGGGCAGGCGCGTCGCGCTGTGCAGCCAGTCCGACAGCCTTGGCCTGCCCTCGCTGGCGGTCTATCGCGCGGCCGCTGATGCGGTCGGCTGGACGCGGCTGCGCGAAATCCGCTATGCGCCCGACAACCGCGACCCCGAGGGGCTGGTCGCCACGATGCTGCAGGGCGACCCGGACGTGCTGTGCTGGTGTTCGTCATCCCCCCCGATGATCGAGGCAATGACCGAAGCCGCCTTTCGCGCCGGTTTCCGGGGCCGCATCCTGTCCTGCACCGCCGACAACTATCCCCGCATGATCGCCCGCACCTCGGTCGGGTTCATGGAGGGCTATACCTTTCAATTCCCCGATTTCGACGATCCCCTGCTGGCGGAAGCCACCTTTTTCTTTCGCCGCCCCCGCGCCTTTTTCGACACCTACAACCAGCGTTTTCCGGCGCAATGGAGCGCGGTCAGCTGGGAATATGCCTCGATTCTGGATCTGTGGCACAATGCCGTCGAAACCGCCGACACGGTCGAGCCGGTCTCGGTTCTGGCGGCGATGAAACGGGCGCAGGAAATGCCCCATGCCTTTGGCCCCGCGCGCTGGATCGGATCGGCGCTGTTCGGCATCGACAATGCGCTGGTCGGCGACTGGCCGGTGGTGCAGATCAAGCAGGGTAAAGCGCGGATCGTCGAATTCGGGTCGATCCTCGACCGGCTGGCGCGACATGGCCAGTCGCTGCACCGGCAGTTCAGCGATCTGGGCCAGCTCTGGCATCAGCGGCTGGCGGCTCAGGCGCAGGCAAAGGCCGGGTTAGAATCGGCTGCGGACCTTACGATTCCTGCAACAGCAGTTTCTGATCCTCGATCAGCGACAGTTTCATGTATTCGCTGGCTTCTTCGATATCGCGGGCGACGATGGCATTGAACAGCGCATTATAGCCGCGCTGATAGACCGCGATGCGGTTGGGCGTCAGGTGGCGGCGATACATGGCGGCGCGAAAGGACTGGCGCCGGGTGTCCAGCACCAGATCATAGCAGGCCACCAGCAGGGGGTTGCCGGTGCCAATCGCGATCTTGCGGTGGAATTCTTCTTCCAGCCGGGCAAAGGCCACGGCATCGGTCTGGACCGCCTCCATTTCGGACAGGGTTTCGCCAAGCGATTCGATCTGGCGGGGCGACATGCTGACCACGGCCAGCCGCACCATTTCGGGTTCCAGAATGCCGCGAATGACCTGCAGTTGCAGCGGCCCGGTCTCGGCGGCGACCGCCGTCACCGATTCCCGCGCGCCATTCGGATCCCATGTCACGAATGATCCCGACCCCGCGCGGCGCAGAATCATGCCGCGGGTTTCGATGACATCCAGCGCCTCGCGCACGGTATTGCGGGCAACGCCCGGATCTCCGCGCCGGTTGCTGTTCTGCTGCAGGCAGGCGCTCGCTCCAGCCCGTGCTCACCGCGACAGGATGCGCGCGGCCAGCGTATCGACGACATATTGCACGGTCGCGCCGGCTGACCGGCTCGCGCAGCAGGGCACGCGCTGACCTGGACCTCGGACGGACAAGACGGACATCCTTTGAGCGATCGCCGGATGAAAGCGGCCTCGAGCGATAGCTTGCAACGCGCGGTAATCCAGCGCCGTTCTCCGTCGGGCCTCGCGGCCATCGAGGCGCGGTTTCCGGCCCCGGACAGCCATCAGGCGATGCGGGGATCAGCCCATCCGTTCCGAGCTGCAGGATCCCCGGCGAGGGCTGGGAGGACCACCGTTCCTTTGTTGCCGTTCAGGAAAACGCGGTTGTTGGCATGGGCGTGGATCGCACGGGCCAGAACTTCGGCTTTCGACATCGCGACCAAGGCGACGCGCCGTCCTCCGGGCGATTGGGCATGGTCGACGGCGGATGATGTCCTGCTCGATAATCGGACCTTCGTCCGGATCGGCGGTGACATGGTGGCTGGTCGCGATCAGTTTCACGCCGCGCTGGAACGCACGCAGCATAGGGTTCGCACCCTTGAAGCTGGGCAGGAGCGAATGGTGGATGTTGATGATGCGACCCGACATTTCGGTGCACATCTCACGGACAGAACCTGCATGTAGCGGGCCGCTTGCGATCAGCTCCGCGCCGGTGTCGCGGTTTGATGCGCATCTGTTCGGCCTCGGCCTGCGGTTTGTTGTCCTTGGTCACCTTGATGCAGTAATAAGGAATGTCGTGGTTCACGACGACCTGCTGGTAATCCATGTGGTTGGAAATCACCGCCACGATGTCGACTCGGCAGCGCCCCGATGCGCCAGCGATACAGCAGGTCGTTCAGAGCAGTGACCGAAACGGCTGACCATGATGATGAAGCCTTCATCTTGGTGCTTTTTCGTCATCGGAAAGGCATATTTCATGTCGAATTCGGCGGCCGATGCGGCGAAATCCTCGTTCAGCTTGTCCAGATCGGCGCTCCGCAGTTCAGGCACAAAGCTGGACCTGCATGAAAAAGCGGTCGGTTTTCCTGATCGCGTCAGAACTGCGAGCTCGTCCGTGATGTTGCAACCATTCGTCGCCAGAAAGAGTCGAGATCGCCGCGACGATGCCGCGCTTGGACAGGCAGTGTCACGGTAAGGGTGTATTTCTGCATCTTCCTTCTCCAGTCGGGATGATGAGGGGCGAAAAACCTCTTCCCGGCCTTTCTCATGCCGTCAGCCCTCGGGCTCGGGCAGATCCTGCTGCACCGGCAGCAGGCGGTCAGGGTATTGGCCAGCAGGCAGGCGATGGTCATCGGACCGACGCCGCCGGAACCAGGGTGATCGCGCCCGCGACTTTTGCGGCGCTTTCGGAGTCCACGTCACCGACCAGACGGGGCTTGCCGTCGCGTTCGATGCGGTTGATGCCCACGTCGATCACGGTCGCGCCGGGTTTCACCCAATCGCCGGTGATCATTTCGGGGCGGCCGACGGCGGCCACCAGAATGTCGGCGCGGCGGCAGACATCCTCGATATCCTTGGTCTGACTGTGCGCGATGGTGACGGTGCGGCTGTCGCCCAGCAGCACCGCCATCGACTTTGCCGACGATATTGCTGCGCCCAGCGACCACGCGTTCGGCCGGACAGGTTGCCCAGATGGTCGCGCAACGTCATCAGGCGACCCGGCGGCGATACCGGTTGTCGACTTTGCCCGGTGCCCAGCAGGCCGACGTTGGAAATCTGGAACCCGTCGCTGTCCTTGGCCGGGTCGATCGCGTTGATGACCGCATCCGAATCCATGCGCGCAGGCAGCGGCAGCTGCACCAGAATGCCATGAACCGCCGGGTCGTTGTTCAGCCGGTCGATCAGGGCCATCAGCTCGTCCTGGGGGGTGTCGGCGGGCAGCTTGTGTTCATAGCTGTTCATGCCGACCTCAAGGGTCTGCTTGCCCTTGTTGCGGACATAGGCACCGGCTTGCCGGGTCTTCGCCAACCAGCACCACGGCCAGACCGGGGTGATCCCGTGTTCCGCCTTGAGCCGGGCGACATGTTCGCCAACCTGTGCGCGGACTTTTTCCGCAAATGCCTTGCCGTCGATGATCTGAGCGCTCATGCACTTCCCTCCTGAATGCGCGCCGCCGCATGGGTCAGCGCATGCCAGAGCGTTCCGGCCGCCGAACGCATCCCGATTACCGCCAGATTTTCCTCACTACGGCGGATAACAAAGACGCTCATATGTTCAAGGCCGGTTCGCGTCGCAAATCCCGGACAAATGCGTCCGGTATCAACATTGACCAGTTTTTCAACCAGCCCCGTGATAGCGTTTGCCCCTGCATGCGATTGAATTTCAAACGCGATCCAGCCGTCCGTCTGTTCGGTGACTGAAGCATCCGGACAGGCCGACTTCAGTTCACCAGCGAAATCCCGGGCGGCGCCGCCCGGTGCCTCGACCATCCATTGACCGGGTCCGGTCCAGAAGGCCGCGATGCCGCCGCCCTGCACCCAACCGCCCGGTCCGGGCAGGGTCAGGCCAAAGGGCGCGGGATCGGTTCCGTCCCGGCGCAGCGCCAGAGACGCCAGCGCCAGATCGGCATTTTCGCTGATGGTGAAGCCGCCATGCCGTTCCACGGCCGGTCCGTCCAGTCCAAGAGCGGTTGTTTCAAGCAAATCAGTCACGAAGCCGCCCTCCTTCAGGATCGACGAAATGGGCGCTGACCACGCGCAGCCGCGCGGTTTCGCCCTGCAAGGGGTTCGCGGCGACGATAACCTCACCCATCCTTGCGGCGCCATCGGCCAAAAATCCTAAGCCAATAGCCGAACCCACATGCGGCGAATAACAGGCCGAGGTGATCCAGCCCAGATCCGTCCCGGTGTTCTGCTCGGCCCCTTCGGCGAACAGATGCGCCCCCGCGGTCACCGGATCGCCGGCATTGACGGGTTGCAAGCCGACCAGCACGCGGTTGTCCTGCACCAGCCCCTCGCGGCGCGACATGACGGCGCCGATGCTGTCCTCTTTCGTCGATACCATCTTGCCCATGCCCAGCATCTGCGCCGTGGTCTGGCCGTTCAACTCGTTGCCTGCGGCATGGCCCTTTCGATGCGCATGACGCCAAGCGCCTCTGTCCCGTAGGGCACGGCGCCCAGATCGGCCCCGACCTCGATCAGCCGCTGGATCAGCGCATTGCCATAGCGCGCCGGCACCGCCAGCTCATAGGCCAGTTCGCCGGAAAAGCTGATGCGGAACAGCCGCGCCCGCAGGCCCTGGCACACCGTCAGGCTGGCGCAGGCCATAATGGGGAATGCCTCGTTCGACAGATCGACGCCGTCCACGACACGTTCCAGCAGCTTGCGGGCATTGGGACCGGCAATGGCGATCTGCGCCCAGGCATCGGTGGTCGAAATCAGTTGCACATCCAGTTCCGGCCACAGGCATTGCCGCGCATATTCCATATGGCGATAGACCGGCCCGGCCTGCGCGGTGGTCGTCGTGACGACATAATGGTCATCGGCCAGACGGGCGCAGGTGCCATCGTCGCATGCGTGGCCATCCTCGCGCAGCATCAGGCCGTAGCGAACCATGCCGACCTTCAGCGATTTCATCGCATTGGCATAGATCCGGTCCAGGAACTCGGCCGCATCGGCGCCCTGCACATCGACCTTGCCAAGCGTGGTGACGTCGCAGATGCCGACGCCCTTGCGGGTGGCCAGAACCTCGCGGTCGACGGTCTGGCGCCATGTGGTTTCGCCGGGGCGCGGGAAATATTGCGCGCGCATCCACTGGCCGACCTCGATGAACACCGCACCCTGCGCCTTGGCCCATTTATGCGTGGGCGTCAGGCGGCGCGGGCGGAAATTCGCGCCGGTATCGCCGCCACCCAGCACCGACATCGACACCGGCGTATAGGGCGGGCGGAAAATCGTCGTGCCGGTGTTCTGGATGCTTTGCCCGGTCAGTTCGGCCATCACCGCCAGCGCGGTGACATTCGCCGTCTTGCCCTGATCGGTCGCCATGCCAAGCGTGGTCCAGCGTTTCAGATGTTCGACCGGGCGCAGGTTTTCCTGATGGGCCAGTTTCACGTCCTTGACCGTCACGTCATTCTGGAAATCGACCCAGGCCCGGCCCTTGCCCGGCACATGCCAGACCGGATGGGGCGCGGTGAATTCGCTTTCGGCCTGCGGCAGATCGGGCAGCGCGGCGTCGACGCCGATCGCGGCCAGCGCAGCTTGCGCAACCGCCGCACCCGATGCCAGCGCCGCACCCGTCGCGCCCTGCCCCGCTGCCGCGCCGGCGGCGCTCAGCCCGACCGGCCCGCCCTCGCCCGGCACGAAGGCCTGCAGGCCATCGTCCCAGACCGGCCGCCCGCGATGATGCGAGGCGATATGGACATTCGGGTTCCACCCGCCCGAGACCCCAAGCGCGCCGCAATCCAGCCATGTCGTCTGGCCGTTCTGCGCAACCTCGATCCGGGTCAACCCGTGGCGGCCCTTGGTATCCGTGACCATGCCACCGGCGAAAAGCTGATAGCGGCCAAGGGATCGCGCATCGGGCCGCGCATCGACGACGCCCGCGATGGTGACGCCCTTTTCGGCCAGATCCAGTGCCGTGCGATGGCCGTCGTCATTGTTGGTGAATATCGCAACCGGCCCATCGGGCAGCGCCGCCCAACGGTTGGCATAGGCGCGCACCGCCCCCGCCAGCATGACGCCTGGGCGGTCGTTATTGGCAAAGGGGATATGCCGTTCCGTCGCACCCGCCGCCAGCACCGTGCGCTGCGCGGTGATGCGCCACAGGGTCTGGCGAACCGCGCCGTTCGGGTCGGGCAGATGGTCGGACACCCGTTCGACCGCGCCATAGACGCCGTGGTCAAACGCGCCCCAGACCGTCGTGCGGGTCATCACGCGGACATTCGGCAGGCTGTCCAGTTCCGCCTGAACCCTGTCGATCCAGCGCGTCGCGGGGGCGCCGTCCAGCAGATGGGTTTCGGCCAGCAGGCGACCGCCAAGGCGGAAATCCTCGTCCGCCAGGATGACGCGGGCACCCGCGCGCCCCGCCGTCAGCGCGGCTGCCAGACCCGCCGCACCGCCGCCGATGACCAGCAGGTCGCAATGCAGAAAGCCCTTGTCATAGGCGTCGGGATCGGCCTGAAACGACAGGCTGCCCAGACCGGCCGCCTTGCGGATCGCGGGCTCGTAGATCTTTTCCCAGAAGGCGCGCGGCCACATGAAGGTCTTGTAGTAGAACCCCGCCGCAAAGAAATTCGCGAACAGATCGTTCACGGCCATGAAGTCGTGTTTCAGCGACGGCCAGCGGTTCTGGCTGGATGCCTCCAGCCCGTCGAACAGCTCGACCACGGTGGCGCGGGTGTTGGGCTCGCGCCGCGCGCCCGTGCGCAGTTCGACCAGCGCGTTCGGTTCTTCGGAGCCTGCCGAAAACACCCCGCGCGGGCGGTGATATTTGAAGCTGCGGCCCATCAAGGTCACGCCATTGGCCAGCAGGGCCGAAGCCAGCGTGTCGCCCGGATGGCCCTGATAATCCTTGCCGTCAAAGCGGAAACGGATGGTCCGCCCGCGATCGATCAGCCCGCCGGAAAGCTGTGTCATGCCTGCGCCCCCCCTTCCGACAATGCGCCACGCCGCGTCAGCGCCACGTCGCGGGCCAGTTCGGCGCCAAGGATTTCATGGGTGGTGGTGTCGCGGGTGACGATCAGCCAGGAACGGTCGCCCTGTTCGTGAAACCACAATTCGCGGTGAACGCCCGCCGGATTGTCGCGCAGATAGACGTAATCATGAAACGCCTCGGCCGCATTTTCGGCCATGCCGTTCGGGCGGTCGATCAGCCGCGCGTCTCCCAGATAGGTGAATTCCTGCGCGTCGCGTAGGCCAAGCAGAGGATGGGGGATCAGCATGATGGTTCTTGAAGTCCTGATCTGTGCATATGGGGCTTAGTGCAGATTGGGTTGGGCACCCATGCCTTTTTCATCAATGGCATAGCCGCGCCGGAAGCGATCCAGCCGATAGGCGCGCGCGGTGTCATGGGGGGTGTCGGTGGCGATCAGATGGGCGAATGAATAGCCGCTGGCGGGCGTCGCCTTGAACCCGCCATAGCACCAGCCGGCGTTCAGATAGAGCCCTTCGACAGGTGTCCGGTCGATAAAGGGCGAGCCGTCCATGGACATGTCCATGATCCCGCCCCAGACCCGCAGCAGCCGCGCCCGCCCGATCATCGGCATCAGGGCCATGCCGCCCTCGGCGACATCCTCGATCACCGGGATATTGCCGCGTTGGGCATAGGAATTGTAGCCGTCGATATCGCCGCCAAAGACCAGACCGCCCTTGTCCGACTGGCTGACATAGAAATGTCCCGCGCCAAAGGTGATGACGCCCGGAATGGTCGGCTTCAGCCCTTCGGAAACAAAGGCTTGCAGGACATGGCTTTCGATGGGCAGGCGCATCCCGGCCTTTTCCATCACCCGCCCCGACGAGCCTGCGACCGCAACGCCCACCTTGCCCGCCGCGATATAGCCGCGAGAGGTTTCGACCCCGCGCACCCGGCCGTTTTCGATGCGGAACCCCGTGACCTCGCAATTCTGGATCAGATCGACGCCGCGTTCATCGGCACCCCGCGCATAGCCCCAGGCCACGCCGTCATGGCGCGCCGTGCCCGCGCGGCGTTGCAGCAGCCCGCCCTTGATCGGGAACCGCGCATTGTCGAAATTCAGCCAGGGATACATGGCCCGCACCCCGGCCTGATCCAGCAGTTCGGCATCCGCGCCTGCCAGCAGCATGGCATTGCCGCGCCGCCGAAAGGCATCGCGCTGCGCATCGGTATGCAGCAGGTTCAGAATGCCGCGCTGGCTGACCATCGCGTTGAAGTTGAATTCCTGTTCCAGATTTTCCCACAGCTTCATGGAAAATTCGTAAAACGGCTCATTGCCCGGCAGCATGTAGTTCGAGCGGATGATCGTCGTGTTCCGCCCGATATTGCCCGACCCCAGCCAGCCCTTTTCCAGAACCGCGATCCGCGCCTTGCCGAATGTCTTCGCCAGGTAATAGGCCGTCGCCAGCCCATGCCCGCCGCCACCGACGATGACGATGTCGTAGCTGGCCTGAGGTTCCGGATTGCGCCACAGGGGTTTCCACCCCTTATGGCCAGTCAGAGCCTCTTTGATGACGCGAAAGCCGGAAAAGCGCATGATCGGGTCGGTCCTTGGTCTGTCAGATATCCAGCGTGGTGTCGCGTTCCCACCGGGTCAGATGCGACGAGTAGGCATTCCATTCCTGAGTCTTCATCTCGACGTAAGCCTGACGAGAATTCAGTCGCCCAGCGCCGCCTTCAGGTCGGCGTCGGCATCGAAGGCGCGCATGCGCGTCCAGCAGGTTCAGCGGCAGCTTGGGCGCGTCGTTGATCGGTGTGGCCGTCGGCATACATGTCGATGTCCAGGCGCTTGCCGGGGTCGCATTTGTTGCGGACCCCGTCGATCCCGGCGGCCATGATGACGGCTTGCAGCAGGTAGGGGTTCGAGGCCCCGTCCGGCAGGCGCAGTTCGATCCGGCCCTTGCCGGGGACGCGGACCAGGTGGGTGCGGTTGTCGCCCGACCAGGTGACCGAGTTCGGCGCCCAGGTCGCGCCCGACGAGGTGCGCGGCGCGTTGATGCGCTTGTAGCTGTTGATCGTCGGGTTGGTGATCGCCGCCAGCGACGAGGCGTGCTTCATGATGCCACCCAGGAAGTGGTGGCCGACTTCGGACAGGCCCAGCTCGTCATTGCCGTCGTAGAAGGCGTTGGTCTCGCCGTCGAGGCTCCAGCCCGAGATATGGGCATGCATGCCCGAGCCGGTCAGCTCCAGGAACGGCTTGGGCATGAAGGTCACGCGCAGCCCGTGCTTCTCGGCGACCGATTTCAGCATGAACTTGAAGAAGGCCAGCTTGTCGGCGGTCGCCAGCGCGTCGTCGTATTTCCAGTTCATCTCGAACTGGCCGTTGGCGTCCTCGTGGTCGCTCTGATAGGGCTCCCAGCCCAAGTCGATCATGTAGTCGCTGACTTCCGAGATCACGTCATAGCGGCGCATGATCGCCTGCTGGTCGTAGCAGGGCTTGGAGCCCACGTCGCGGGTATCGGCGATCTGACCGCCGCAGGGCGACAGAAAGAAGAACTCGGGCTCGACCCCGGTCTTGATGCGCAGGCCTTCCTTTTCGGCATCGGCGATCACGTTGCGCAGCACGTTGCGCGGCGCCTGCGGCAGCGGGCTGTCGTACATCGCGGGGTTGGCCGCGACCCAGGCCACCTCGGGCTTCCAGGGCAGCTGGATGACGGTCGTCGGGTCCGGCACGCCCAGCATGTCGGGATGCGCGGGGGTCAGGACGAACCCGCCCGCGAAGCCCGCAAAGCCGGCGCCGCCCTTGACGACGTTGTTGATCGTATAGGCCGGCACCAGCTTGGCGCGCTGCGCCCCACCCAGGTCGGTGTAGGACACCATGAAATACTTGACGCCTTTTTCCCGGGCGAATTCGGCAAGATCGGTCATTGATTTGGTCCCTGTTGAATACGGATAAAGCCGGGGCGGGCTCGCGTGGCCCGCCCTTCTGGTCTTGATCAGAAGCCGCCCTGACCAGGGATCCAGCTCGTGCCAGCCAGCGGAACGCCCGCCATCGCGGCCGCCTCCAGCGTCAGCGAGCACAGATCCTCGGGCTCCAGGTTGTGGACATGGCTCTTGCCGCAGGCGCGGGCGATGGTCTGGCATTCCAGCGTCATCACCGCCAGGAAGTTGCGCAGCTTGCGCGCGCCCTCGATCGGGTCGAAGCGCTTCATCAGCTCGGGATCCTGGGTGGTGATGCCGGCCGGGTCCTTGCCCTCGTGCCAGTCGTCATAGGCGTCGGCCGTGGTGCCCAGCGTGTCGTATTCGGCGGCCCATTTCGGGTCGTTCTCGCCAAGCGCGATCAGCGCCGCGGTGCCGATGGCGACAGCATCGGCGCCAAGCGCCAGCGCCTTGGCCACATCGGCGCCCGAGCGGATGCCGCCCGACACGACCAGTTGCACCTTGCGATGCATGCCCAGATCCTGCAGCGCCTTCACGGCGGGACGAATACAGGCCAGCGTCGGCTGCCCGACGTGCTCGATGAACACGTCCTGCGTCGCGGCGGTGCCGCCCTGCATGCCGTCCAGAACCACCACGTCCGCGCCCGGCCTTGACCGCCAGCGCGGTGTCGTAATAGGGCCGGGCGCCGCCGATCTTGATATAGATCGGCTTTTCCCAGTTGGTGATCTCGCGGCAGTCTCCAGGATCTTGATTTCCAGGTCGTCCGGGCCGGTCCAGTCGGGGTGGCGACAGGCGGAACGCTGGTCGATGCCGATGGGCAGGTTGCGCATCCGGGCGACGCGTTCGGTGATCTTCTGGCCCAGCAGCATACCGCCGCCGCCGGGCTTGGCGCCCTGACCGACCACGACCTCGATCGCGTCGGCGCGGCGCAGGTCGTCGGGGTTCATGCCGTAGCGCGACGGCAGGTATTGATAGACCAGCTTTTCCGAATGGCCGCGTTCCTCATTCGTCATGCCGCCGTCGCCGGTGGTGGTCGAGGTGCCGGCCAGTGTCGCGCCACGGCCAAGCGCCTCTTTCGCGGGGCCGGACAGCGCGCCGAAGCTCATGCCCGCGATGGTCACGGGGATCTTCAGCTCGATCGGCTTTTTCGCGAAGCGCGTGCCCAGCACGACCGAGGTGTCGCATTTCTCGCGATAGCCTTCCAGCGGGTAGCGGCTGATCGAGGCGCCCAGAGACAGCAGGTCGTCGAAATGCGGCACCTTGCGCTTTGCGCCGCCGCCACGGATGCCCTAGATGCCGGTATCGGCGGCACGACGGATTTCCGCGCTGATTTCAGGCGTATAGGTCGCGCTGTTCTGCGGCAGGGTTTGCGGGGTGTTTGACATGTCGTCCCTCATCAGTAGGCACCTGCATGATCGACGTGGAAGTTGTAAAGCTGACGCGCCGAACCATGGCGTTTGAACTCTTCGGGTTTCGCATCGGCCCCGGCGCGGTTCAGCAGGTCGGTCAGGATTTCGATATGTTCGGGGCGCATGTCCTTTTCGACGCAATCGGCGCCAAGCGACTTGACGGAACCGCGCACGAACAGGCGGGCTTCATACAGGCTGTCGCCAAGCGCGTCACCGGCATCGCCCAGAACGACCAGATTGCCCGATTGCGCCATGAAGGCCGACGCCATGGCCGGTACGCTTATCGCGCACCAGCACGATGTCGATGCCCTTCGTCGAAATCCCGCAGCGCGAACTGGCATTGCCCTTGATCACCGGCAGCCCGCCGTGGCCCGTCGCTCCCGCATATTGGCTGGCGTCGCCTTCGATGATGACGGTGCCCGACATCATCGGCCTCACGCAACGCCCGGCCCGGCCGAGGCCGGTCACCTTGACGGTTGCCTGCTTGTTCATCCCGGCGCAGTGATAGCCGGTCGAACCGTTGACGGTCACCTCGATGAGCGCATCCAGCCCGACGGCGACCGCATGGGCGCCGCGCGGGTTTTCGGTGACCCAGTTCGTCTGGTTGGTCGCGTCCTTTTGCCCCTGCAGGGCCTGATTAAGTTCGCGCAATTCGGTCGATGCCATGGCCGATGGTCTGCATCTCCGGCGCTCCCAGAAGTAAACGGCGGCGGGTTCGGGTTCCCGAACACGGGCGCTGTCGATGCCCGGCAGGTTGGCAAAGGCGCGGTATTCCGAACCGAATGCCACATAATCGTCGGTTTTGGCCATGACCGCCGGCTTGCAGGCGATCGGGTCGCGGACGACGCCAAAGCCGTTTTTCGTGCCGACGACAGCGGTAAAGAACCCGTCCAGATCGTCCAGCGTGCCTTCCAGCGCCTGGCCCAGATTGGCCCCTTCGGCAAGGCGAGAGGAGATATAGCAGGCCGCGACCTCGGTGTCGTTCTGGGTCTTGGTCGGGAAACCTTTCAGCGTCAGCACGCGGCGCATCTGGTTGTGGTTCGAGAGCGAGCCGTTATGCACCAGGCACTGGTCGTCGCCGGTCGAAAACGGGTGCGCGCCAAGCGTCGTCACCGCGCTTTCGGTGGCCATGCGGGTATGGCCGATGCCGTGGCTGCCGCCCATGTCGCGGATGCCGAAACGCGCCGCCACATCCTTGGGCAGGCCGACCTCCTTGAAGATCTCCATCGAGGCGCCATAGCCCATGACGCGGATGCCGCGTTCGGCCATGAAGGCCTCGACCGTCTTTTCCGAACCTTCGGGCAGGGTCAGGACGGCGTGGGTGTCGATCCGGCGCATGGTGACCGGCGCTTCCAGCAGATGCGCCAGTTCATTGTCCAGCCCCTGGGAAACGTGTCGTCAGGGTGTCCGGACTGAATGGTCATCTTCAGCCCATCGGTCTCATCCCCATAGATCGCGATACCGGCGCTGTCCGGCCCCCGGTCGGTCATGGTGATGAGCATGTCAGTCAGCAGGTTGCCCAGTTGCGGGCGCAGGTCTTCCTTTTTCGGGAAAAGGCCAACGATGCCACACATAGTCGTCTCCGTTCAGAATCGGCGTTGCCGCATGTGTTTAACTATGAGGAAAATTTTTTGCATGCCAAGATAAATTTCGTGGCGTGCATCATTTTTTCTTTCCAAGAAAATATTGGCCCGGAAAAGCCGCATTCTGCAAATGATTTCAGCAGACCTGCCCAAATGACAGAAACCGGCGCCCTAGGGTGCCGGTTTCGCTGGATCCGGGTTGGAAACGGTTCAGACGGCCTGCGGGTAGCAGATCACCGAAAGGAATCGGGCTGGCAGTTGCAACAGATTCTCGGGGCCGTGGGGGCTGTCGGCGTCGAACAGCAGGCTGTCGCCCGGCTCCAGCCGATAGGTCCGGTCGCCGTGGCGGTAATCGACGCAGCCTTGCAGCATATACAGCAATTCGACCCCGTCATGCTGAAAGGTCGGAAAGCGGTCGCTTTCGCTGTCCAGAACGATCAGATAGGGTTCCATCACCACGCCCGTGTCATTGGCCCCCAGATGGCCCAGCAGGTGATAATGCTGGCCCGCGCGCGTCCCGGCCCGTTCGACCCGCGCCGCATCGCCCGCCTTGACATGCATCGCCTCGCGCGGTTCCTCATAGGCTTGCAGAAGCTGGACCAGCGGCACGTTCAGCGCGTTCGACAGCGCCTGCAAGCTCGTCAGCGAAGGCGAGATCAGCCCGTTTTCCACCTTGGACAGCATCCCCACCGACAGCCCGGTCTGCTTTGCCAGTTCGGCGCCGGTCATGCGGCGGCGCTTGCGCAATTCGCGCACCTGCCGGCCGATGGCCATTTCCAGATTCATCTCGCGCGGTTCGGCAAGTTTATGGGGGTTCTGATTCAGCCGCGCCACGGCCGCCGCCGGTGCTGCACCTGCATCATCGTCCGCCGCGATCTGCACTGCCGGTTGCCTTTCGCCGTCTGTCAGTCCGATATTATTTTGAACATTCATAAGCTTTACCTGTAGGCAGACTGCTTTCCTTACAGGCAAGTCTATACTGCAACGCAGCAAAAATGAAGCGCCCCGCCCGCGACCATCCGCCGCGACTGACGTTACGGAAGATTTCTGGCCCCACCGAACGCCACAATCTGGACCTATCGCCAGCCGCGGGAAAGGCGCATCAACAAGATCATCCCCGTCCGAGCCGCAGGAGAAGCGCCATGACCCTTGATCTGTCCCCCAACGACCTTGACGGCGTCGTCGCTGCCGACCGCGCCCATGTCTGGCACCACCTGTCCCAGCACAAGCAATACGAACAGGTCGACCCGCGCGTCTATGTCGAGGGCAAGGGGCTGCGGCTGTGGGATGCCACGGGCCGCGAATATCTGGACGCGCTGTCGGGCGGCGTCTGGACCGTCAACGTGGGCTACGGCCGCGAATCCATCGCCAATGCGGTGCGCGATCAGCTGATCAAGCTGAACTATTTCGCGGGCGCGGCGGGCACGGTTCCGGGCGCGATCTTTGCCGAAAAGCTGATCGGGAAAATGCCGGGGTTGACCCGCGTCTATTATTCCAACTCGGGCTCGGAGGCGAATGAAAAGGCCTACAAGATGGTCCGCCAGATCGCCGCGCGCCATCACGGCGGCCGGAAATGGAAGATCCTGTATCGCGAACGCGACTATCACGGCACCACCATCGGCACGCTGGCGACCAGCGGTCAGGTCCAGCGCGCCGAACAATACGGCCCCTATCCCGACGGTTTCGTCATGGTCCCGCATTGCCTTGAATACCGCAAGCAATGGGATGTCGAAAACTACGGCATCCGCGCCGCCGACGCGATTGAAGAGGTCATCCTGCGCGAAGGTCCCGATACCGTCGGCGCCATCGTGCTGGAGCCGGTGACCGCAGGCGGCGGCGTCATCACGCCCCCCGAAGGCTACTGGCAGCGTGTGCAAGAGATCTGCCGCAGATACGGCATCCTGCTGCATATCGACGAGGTCGTCTGCGGTCTGGGCCGCACCGGCACATGGTTCGGCTATCAGCAATACGGCATCCAGCCCGATTTCGTGACCATGGCCAAGGGCGTCGCCTCGGGCTATGCGGCGATTTCCTGCACCGTCACCTCGGAGCGCGTGTTCGAGATGTTCAAGGACGATGCCAGCGACCCGATGGGCTATTTCCGCGACATCTCGACCTTTGGCGGCTGCACCTCGGGGCCGGTCGCGGCGATCGAAAACATGCGCATCATCGAAGACGAAAACCTGCTGGAAAACACCACCCTGATGGGCGAGCGGCTGATGGGCAACCTGAACGCGCTGATGGAACGCCATGCGGTGATCGGCGATGTGCGCGGCAAGGGGCTGTTCTGCGGCGCCGAACTGGTCGCGGATCGCACCACCAAGGAGCCGATGGATGAAAAGCGCGTGCAGGCCGTGGTGGCCGATTGCGCCGCGAACGGCGTGCTGATCGGCGCGACCAACCGCAGCCTGCCGGGGCTGAACAACACGCTGTGCCTGTCGCCCGCCCTGATCGCCACGGCCAGCGATATCGACGCGATCACCGATGCCATCGACGGCGCCCTGACCCGCGTTTTCGCCTGAATGTCGCCGGGGCGGGGGATTGACCCCCGGCCCGGCATTGCTCTTTCTGGCCGCGACATCATTCGCGGCCAGACCATGACCATCCCTGCGACCATTCCCGCCGAAAACTTTTTCCTCGACCGCGCATCGCCCGCGCCCTTGCAGGTGCAGCTGCGCCGCCAGATCATCGCGGGCGTGCTGCAAGGCCGGTTCCGCGCGGGCGAAAGGCTGCCGTCCAGCCGCCGCCTCGCCCGGCATCTGGGGGTGGCGCGGGTGACGGTGACGCAGGCTTTTGCGGAACTGGTCGCCACGGAATACCTGACCAGCAAGGGCCGCTCGGGCCATTTCATCGCGGATGAGATCACGCCCCTGCCCGATGCCCCCGCAGCCCCGCAGGGGGCGGCCTTCGACTGGTCCCCGCGTCTTGACCTGCGTTTCACGCGGCTGCAACGGCGCGACCGGGTGCAGGATTGGCGGCGCTTTCGCTTTCCCTTTGTCTATGGGCAGGCCGACCCCGAACTGGTCGATCACAACGCCTGGCGCGACTGCGCCGTGCGCGCGCTTGGCCGCCGCGAATTCGCCGCGCTGACCGGCGACCTTTATGACCACGACGACCCGGAACTGCTGGACTATCTGGCCCGCCACATCCTGCCCCGGCGCGGCATCCGCGCCGAACCCGACCAGATTGTGCTGACGCTTGGCGCGCAGAATGCGCTGTGGCTGGTCGCGGAAATCCTGCTGGCCCGCGGCGGCCGCGCCGCCATCGAGGATCCCTGCTATCCCGGCCTGCGCGAAATCCTGTCCCATACCCGCGCCGAAATCCTGCCCCTGTCCGTCGACGCCCAGGGCCTGCCCGTCACGGCCATCCCGCCCGGCACCACGGCGGTTTTCACCACCGCCAGCCACCAATGCCCGACCGGCACGACCATGCCCCTGCCCCGCCGCCACGCCCTGCTGGCGCGCGCGCTGGATCAGGGTTTCGCCATCGTCGAGGATGACTACGAATTCGAGATGTCATTTGCAGGCGCGCCATCCCCGGCGCTCAAGGGCATGGATCAGGCGGAGGCGGTGATCTATATCGGCTCGTTTTCCAAATCGGTGTTTCCGGGGCTGCGGCTTGGCTATATCGTCGCCGATCCGGGTTTTATCCACGAGGCGCGCGCCCTGCGCGGCCTGACCCTGCGCCACCCGCCCGGCATGTTGCAGCGCACGCTGTTTCATTTCCTGTCGCTTGGCCATTACGACGCGCAACTGAACCGCATGCGCCGCGCCTATGCCGAACGCCGCGCGGTGATGTTACGCACGATTGGCGATACAGGGCTGTCGCTGGCCTCAAACCGCGACACCGGCGGTTCCAGCCTGTGGCTGCAGGCCCCGCCCGGCACCGACATGACCGAAACCGGCACGGCCCTGCGCGACCAAAGCGTCCTGATCGAACCCGGCCGCCCCTTCTTCGCCACACCCGAGGACGGGCGCAGCCATTACCGGCTGGCATGGTCGTCGATTTCAGCGGATCTGATCGAGGAAGGTATCAGGCGGATTGCGGGGGCGGTTGGAAAGTGAGATTCCGCGCGCCCCCCTGCGCCGCGCATCCCATGAACAGGCATTGTCGGGACAATTGCGAATTATCGGCTCTGTCGCTATCATCCGTTCCGCGCAATGATGCGCCCCGACTGCGGCTTGCGGGCCATCTGCACATCCCCCGATAGACACCATGCAAGGATGGCCCATGTCTGACCATTTGTTCGTCGTGACCGGTGGTCCCGGTTCCGGCAAGACCAGTTTGATCAGCGAACTGGCCAGCCGGGGGCTTCACAGCATGCCCGAATCCGGTCGGGCGATCATTCAGGATCAGGTTCGCATCGGCGGTCCGTTCTTACCTTGGGCCGACAAAGCCATGTTTGCCGAACTCATGCTGGGCTGCGACCTGCGGTCCTGGCATGAGGCCGCCGCGCTGAAGGGGCATGTTCTCATGGATCGGGGCATACCCGATGGCATCGGCTACCTCAGGCTGTGCGGCTTGCCTGTTCCCGCGCATCTCGAAGCTGCGGCAAAGCTGTATCGGTATAACAGGCAGGTTTTCATCGCCCCTTACTGGCCAGAGATATTTTCGCAGGACGCCGAACGCAAACAGGATCGGCAAGAAGCGGCGGCCACCGCAAAGATCATGGCGGAAACCTATGCGCGCCTTGGATATCAGACCATCGCGCTACCCATGACGGACCTGCAGGGGCGGGCCGATTTTGTCGTGGATCACCTGAACCGCGCCTGACAGGTTCGCCCCTGAATTCCGCCATCGGCCCGATCCGGCCAGATCATGACGCGGCTACTCCTCACCCTTCTTCGGTGCCGCCACGATCACGCGGTCGATGCGCATGCCGTCCATATCGGCGATCTCGAACGCCCAGCCCTGATAGTCGAAGGTATCGCCGGTGCGGGGGATCTGGCCGAGGATGTGCAGGACGAGACCGGCGACGGTTTCATAGTCACCCTCGGGCAGGTCGAAACCGGTTTCGCTGGCGAATTCATCGGCGCTTTCGGCGCCTGCGACCAGCCAGCTGCCATCGGCGCGGCGGACGAAATCAGGGTCATCCTCGCCATCGTCGAAATCGCCTGCGATGGCTTCCAGAATGTCCATCGTATTGATGACGCCCTGAAAATGGCCCAGCTCGTCATAGACCAGAACCATGCGTTCGGGGGTGCGGCGGATGACCTCGACCACGGACATGGCTTTCGCGGTATCCAGAACCATGGGCGCATCGCGCAGCAGGTCGCGGATCGGGGTATCTTCGGCGCCGACCAGATCACGGATCGCCACGACGCCCAGAATATTGTCATTCGCCCCGTCGCTGACCGGGATGCGGGATGTCCGCGCGCGGCGCGCCTTTTCCAGAACCACCTCGCGCGGGTCGGCCAGATCGACGGTTTCGACATCGCGGCGGGGCGTCATCATGCCGCGCGCGCTGCGGTCGGCGACGCGCATCACGCCCGCGATCATGCCGTGTTCATCGGGCAGGATGACGCCGGCGCGGGTCGCCTCGGCGATGGTCATGCGCACGTCTTCGTCGGTGATGTCGGCGTCATCGCTTGGGTTGATGCGCAGCAGGCCCAGCACCAGCTTGGTCGAGGTGTCCAGCAGCCAGACCAGCGGCGTCGCGACCTTGGCGATCAGCCGCAGCATGGGGGCAAGCAGCGCGGATACCGCCTCGGGGCGGGCCAGCGCGATCTGTTTCGGGACCAGTTCGCCCGCGACCAGCGACAGATAGGTGATCGCCGCGACCACGATCCCGACGCCCAAGGGCGCGGCAACGGCGGGCGAGACGCCCATTTCGGCAAAGGCGGCCGAGGCGCGCAGGCCAAGCGTCGCGCCCGAAAAGGCGCCGTTCAGGATGCCGACCAGCGTGATGCCGATCTGCACGGCCGACAGGAATTCGCCGGGCTGTTCGCGCAGTTCCATGGCAAGACGCGCGCCATGGCTGCCCTTTTCCGCCATCGCCGCCAGCCGCACGGGGCGCGAGGAAACCATCGCCAGTTCCGCCATCGCCAACACGCCGTTGACCAGGGTCAGGACCAGAATAATCGCGATTTCGATGAACATCAGATCGAAAACGACGTGCCGCAGCCGCAGGAAGACGAGGCATTCGGGTTTTCGATGGTGAACCTTGCCCCGATCAGTTCATCGGCAAAGTCGATCACCGCGCCGGTCAGAAACGGCAGGGACACCGGGTCCACGACCACCTGCTGACCCGCGTTTTCGATGACCAGATCGTCATCGGCGCGGTCGTCCAGCCGGATATCATATTGAAAACCCGAGCATCCGCCGCCCAGGACCGCCACGCGCAGGGGCTTGGCGGGGCCGGCGCTGTTGATTTCGGCCAGGCGCTCGAATGCGCGTTCGGTGACCTTCGGGGGCAGGTTCAAAGCCACGTTCATGGGGCGTTCCGGTTTCCGTCGTTGAAACCGGAATATAGGCTGCGCATGGACCTATCGCAAGGAATGTCATGTCCGCGCCCTACGCATGCCAGCCAACCGAAAGCCGCGGACGCCGCTGGCCCGAACGGATGTCGACCTTTCGCAGCCCGTGGCAGCGGGATCGCGACCGCATCATCCACTCCAGCGCGTTCCGGCGGCTGAAGCACAAGACGCAGGTTTTCGTCGAACATAACGAAGGCTATCGCGGCGATTACTACCGCACCCGCCTGACCCATACGATCGAGGTCGCGCAGGTCGCGCGCACCATCGCGGGCACGCTTGGCCTGAACACCGATCTGGCCGAAACCGTGGCGCTGGCGCATGATCTGGGGCACCCCCCGTTCGGGCATACCGGCGAGGACGCGCTGGCCGCGCTGATGGAACCCTATGGCGGGTTTGACCATAACGCGCAGGCGCTGCGGATCGTGACGCGGCTGGAACGCCATTACGCCGATTTCGACGGGCTGAACCTGACATGGGAAAGTCTGGAAGGCATCGCCAAACATAATGGTCCGATTGTCGGGACAGGCCCGACGGGTGGCCCTGTCACCGGCCCCCTGCCCTATGCGCTGGCCGATGTGAATGCCGAATGGGATCTGGAACTGCACACCAATGCCAGCGCCGAGGCGCAGGTCGCCGCCGTCGCCGATGACGTGGCCTATAACCACCACGACCTGCATGACGGCTTGCGCGCGGGCCTGTTCACCGAGGAAGATCTGGCCGGGCTGCCCGTCGTCGGCGATGCCTTTGCCGAGGTCGACCGCCTGCATCCCGGCCTTGACCTGATGCGCCGCCGTCACGAGGCGCTGCGCCGGGTCTTTGGCGTCATGGTCGAGGATGTGATCGCCGTCGCGCAGAACCGCCTGACCGGCCTGCAACCGCAAAGCGTGCAGGATATCCGCGACATGGACGGCCCGATCATCCGCTTTTCCAAGCCGCTGTATCAGAACCTCAAGGCGATCAAGCGTTTCCTGTTCCAGCGCATGTATCGCGCCCCTTCGGTGGTGGTCGAACGCAAGCGCGTCACGGAAATGCTGAACGGGCTGTTTCCGCTGTTCCTCAGCGATCCGTCGAAAATGCCCGAAACATGGTTTCTTGCCGCCGAACAGGCCGGGGATGAAACGCAGCGCGCGCGAATCGTCCTTGATTATGTCGCAGGCATGACCGACCGCTTCGCCATTCAAGAGGCCGAACGGCTGTTGTAGGGCTTGCATCCCGGCGCGCGGGCTGGCACCAATCCCCCGTTCTCAGGGCGGGGCGGAATTCCCCACCGGCGGTAAGCAGCGATGCAAGCCCGCGAGCGCCCCTGCCATGCACAATGCCGGGTGGGGGGTCAGCAGATCGGGTGCGATTCCCGGGCCGACGGTCACAGTCCGGAAGAAAGAGAGCGTGCGACCCCGCCCATCCCGGCGGGTCCCTGCATGTGATCGCCTTGGGTGACGTGTCGTTGAACCAAGGAGACCCGGATGACACACACCCGCTATGCCTTCATCAAGGCGAACTGGCATTCCGACATCACCAGCCAGGCGCTGGACGGTTTTTGCCAGATCATCCCCGCCGATCAGGTCGATGTCTTTGACGTGCCCGGCGCATTCGAAATGCCGCTGATGGCGCGCGATCTGGCGCTGACCGGGCGCTACGCGGCCGTCGCCTGCGCGGCGCTGGTCGTCGATGGCGGCATCTATCGCCATGATTTCGTGGCGCAGGCCGTGGTGGACGGGCTGATGCGCGCCGGGCTGGACAGCGGCGTGCCCGTCCTGTCGGTGTCGCTGACCCCGCATCACTATCAGGAAACCGACCACCATAACGCGATCTATCGCACGCATTTCGTGACCAAGGGCCGCGAGGCCGCGCAGGCCGCCATCCAGATCGTTGCCGCCCGCGCCGCGATCAGGGGCTGAGGGTTGCAGGGCGGCAAAAACGCCGCCCCGCACCGCCCCCTGCACAATGAATCATTGTTTGATCTGCATCGCACTCTGCCGCACCGCAGCCGACAAGCGCGTGAACTCACCAGAAAATCAGCGCGGTGCCCGCGACCGCCAGCATGGCCCCGATCCATGACGTGACCGAGGGCCGCACCCCCGTCACCATCCACAGCACCGGCAGGATCAGCACCGGCGACAGCGATGACAGGGTGGACACGATCCCGACCTTGCCGCCCTGCAAGGCAAACATCAGCAGCGTCATGCCCACGACCATCGCGACGAACCCCGACAGGCTGACCACGCCCAGCAGGCGTGGCGTCAGCCGCCCCTGCGTCCTGAAGGCCGGTATCGGCAGGGCCATCAGCGCGCTCAGGCAGGCCGTGGCGACCGCGACCCGGATCAGCGAGGCGACATAGGGGTCAAAGCCGCCGGCCATCACCGGCCGCGCGATCAGCGAGCCAAGCGCCTGCCCAAGCGCCGCGATGACGCCGCACAGGATACCGACCCAGACCGGCCCCCTGATCGCTTCGAACCGGTGGCTGCCCGACCGACCGGCACGACCCATGACCGCGATGCCCACCCCGGCGCTGGCCAGACCGATGCCAAGGATCGACATCCAGGACAGTTCTTCGCCCAGAACGGCCCAGCCCAGAACGGCGGCCATCGGGGCGTTCAGCGAAAACAGCGCGCCATTGCGGCGCGGCCCGATGCGGACCAGCGCGACATACAGGATGGTGTCGCCGACAAAGATGCCGATGATCCCCGACAGCGCCAGCAGCGCGAAATCATGCGCCGCGACAGGCTGCAGCCGCCCCGTCGCCAGCACCAGCGCCAGCAGCATCAGCGCCACCAGGAATTCGCGCAGCCGGGCAAAGCCGAAGGGCCCCAATGCTTCGGCGGCATCCTTGGAAATGATGCCCGTCACCGACCAGCAAAAGGCGGCGCCAAGGGCGGCAAGCTCGTAAATGGGCATTTCGGGAACCCTGACAGGAAAATGCCAGGGACGCGGACCCATGGCCGAGGTTTCGGCGTTTCTAATCCGAACGCAGGCGAACCGAAAGGGTATGACGATGATCACCAAGACAGGCTCGGCGCATTGGCAAGGCGCACTGAAGGACGGCAAGGGCACGGTCTCGACCGGGTCGGGCGCGCTGACGGACCAGCCCTATGGCTTTGCCACGCGGTTCGAGGACAAGCCCGGCACCAACCCCGAGGAACTGATCGGCGCGGCCCATGCCTCGTGTTTTTCGATGGCGCTGTCCAAGGCGCTTGGCGATGCCGGGATCACCGGGGTCGATATCCGCAGCACCTCGACCATCACGCTGGATCGCGACGGTGGCGGATTTTCGATCACCAAGGCGCATCTGGCGACCGAAATCAGCGGCGATGGCGATGCCGACCGGATCAGGGCGCTGGCCGAAGAGGCCAAGGCAGGCTGCCCGGTGTCGCGCGTCCTGAACGCCGAAATCACGTTGCAGGTCACCGTCGCCTGATGCTGATCCGCTACGGCTATCGCATCAGCATCGAATCCTCCGGGCCGCTGCCGCTGGTGACGCAGATGGCGGCGCGCCCGGAACGGCGCATGGACCTGCGCGGCGCGGAAAACGTCGCGACCCTGCCGGTCGTGGCGCAAAGCCATTACATCGACGCCTTTGGCAATCTGTGCACGCGCATGACCAGCCCCGGCGGCGTCTTTACCCTGACCAGCGATGCGGTGATTTCCGACAGCGGGGACAGCGATCCGACCCTGCCCGGAGCAGGCGAGGATCCCATCGAAAGCCTGCCCGATGACGTGCTGGTCTTTCTGATGCCGTCGCGATTTTGCGAATCCGATCTGCTGGGGGATTTCGCATGGCAGCAGTTCGGCACGCTGCCGCCCGGATGGGGGCGGGTGCAGGCGGTGGTCGATTACGTCCACAACCATATCCGTTTCAACTATGGCGATGCGGATGCGACCCGCACCGCCCATGGCGCATGGCAGCAGCAAAAAGGCGTCTGCCGCGACTTTGCCCATCTGGCGATTGCGCTGTGCCGGGCACTGAACATCCCGGCGCGCTACGTCAACGGCTATCTGGGCGATATCGGCATTCCGCCCGACCCCGCCCCGATGGATTTCGCGGCCTGGATGCAGGTCTGGCTGTCGGGCCGCTGGTGGACCTTCGATCCGCGCAACAACAGCCCCCGCATCGGCCGGATCATCGTCGGCATCGGGCGCGATGCGGTGGATGTCGCGCTGATGTCCAGCTTCGGCCAGCACAAGCTGCTGGATTTCAAGGTCTGGACGGATGAGGTCGACGCGGGCGGCAATCCGGTCAGCCCGCCGACATAGCCGCCTTCGGTCAAGCGCCGCACCGGCTGCCGCAGGCCCGTTCGGCGCGGCGGGAAAACCGGCATCCGGATCAGAACCCCGGTGATTTCCCGCCGGGTCAGGCCGATCTGTGCGGAATAGCGCAGCGCGCAGCCCGGTCTGGGCGGCGCATTCGGAAATCCGCAGGTTTCGGCCTTTCGCAAGGGCACGCCCAACCGCTTACGGGTTGAAGGACGCTTCTGGCCAAGGCTGCGAAACCTAGACCATCATTTCCTTGGTCGCGGTCAGTTTCAGGTCGGGATGGTCGCGCGTGACCCGGTCAATGTCCCATTGCAGCCGGGTCAGATAGACCAGATCGCCGTCGTGGTCGGTGGCGATATGCTGCTTGTTGGTGTTGACGAAGCCCTCGACCAGCGGTTTTGGCCCCGACAGCCAGCGTGCGCTGGTGAATTGCGTCGGTTCCAGCCGTACGGGCAGGCCGTATTCGATCTCGATCCGGCTGGCGAGCACGTCGAATTGCAGCGCGCCGACGACGCCCACGATGAAACCCGACCCGATCGAGGGCTTGAAGACCTTGGCCGCGCCTTCCTCGGCGAATTGCATCAGGGCCTTTTCCAGATGCTTGGCCTTCATCGGGTCGCCCGCACGCACCGATTGCAGCAATTCGGGCGCGAATGACGGGATGCCGGTGAAACGCAGGTCCTCGCCCTCGGTCAGGGCATCGCCGATGCGCAACTGCCCGTGGTTCGGAATGCCGATGATATCGCCCGCCCAGGCCTCTTCCGCCAGTTCGCGGTCGGCGGCCAGAAACAGCACCGGGTTCGACACCGCCATCGGCTTTTTCGTGCGCACATGGGTCAGTTTCATGCCGCGTTCGAAATGGCCGCTGGCCAGACGCACAAAGGCCACGCGGTCGCGGTGCTTGGGGTCCATATTGGCCTGCACCTTGAAAACGAAACCCGCAACCTTGCTTTCTTCGGGCAGAACCTCGCGCGTGGCGGTCTTTTGCGGCTGCGGCTGCGGGCCGAATTTGCCGATGCCGTCCATCAATTCCTTGACGCCGAAGGAATTGATCGCGGAACCGAACCAGATCGGGGTCATATGCCCTTCCAGAAAGGATTTCGCATCAAAGGCGGGCAGCAGTTCGCGCGCCATTTCGACCTCTTCGCGCAGCTTGGCCAGCATGTCGGCGGGGATATGTTCGGCCAGTCTGGGATCGTCCAGGCCGTTGATCTGGATCGATTCCGCGACCTTGTTGCGATCGGCGCGGTCCATCAGTTCCAGCCGGTCGTTCAGGATGTCGTAGCAGCCCAGAAAATCGCGGCCCATGCCGATGGGCCAGCTTGCCGGGGCGACGTCAATCGCCAGGTTTTCCTGAATCTCGTCGATGATTTCAAAGGTATCGCGCGATTCGCGGTCCATCTTGTTGCAGAAGGTCAGGATCGGCAGATCGCGCAGCCGGCAGACCTCGAACAGCTTGCGGGTCTGGGATTCGACGCCCTTGGCACCGTCGATGACCATGATCGCCGCGTCCACGGCAGTCAGCGTGCGATAGGTGTCTTCGGAAAAATCGCTGTGACCGGGCGTGTCCACCAGATTAAAGCGATATTCCCGAAAATCGAATGACATGGCCGAGGCCGAGACCGAAATCCCCCGGTCCTGTTCCATCTTGATGAAGTCGGACCGCGTCCGCCGCGCCTCGCCCTTGGCACGCACCTGCCCCGCCATCTGGATCGCGCCGCCGAACAGCAGGAACTTTTCGGTCAGCGTGGTTTTCCCGGCATCCGGGTGCGCGATGATCGCGAAGGTCCGGCGGCGGGCGATTTCGGGCGGGAGTGCGGGTCGGTTGCTCATGGCGCGCATGTATAGGCGGGGGCGGCGCGACTCAATGGGTGTTTAGAGATCGTCACCATCGTTTCCCTGCAAGCAGACCGGATCGCGCTGGTGTTGAGCCCTTGCAAAAGCCAGCCGCCTTCGGGACGTCTGCGTGATCTGCACGGCATTGAATACCGGAACCTTGGCCGCGATTATCTGTCATCCCTGCGCGTCACATCCGTGACGGTAAGATTTACACATTATCGGTCAGAACCTGCCGCCAAGCGCCCGCAAATACTCTGCATGGTGGGGTAACAACGATGATGGCGGAAAAAGGCATTCGGTTGCCTGGCTCAGCGCCGGTTGGCACACCGAAGGTCTTTCGCTGGATCTGGAACAGGTCAGTTTTGCCGAGGGTAACCCCACCGCATGACACTGGCGCGCACGCCACGCGGGTCGCGACCAGCTACTACGCCGATAAAGGCACGGGCTAGACGAACTGTTCCCGGATCAGGCGTTCCTCCAGCCCGTGGCCGGGATCGAACAGCAGGCGGTGGCGCACGGCGTCCTCGGATCTGACCTCGACCCACAGGACCGAACTGACACCGCGCGAATCCGCGTCGGCCATGACCGGGCGCTTGTCGGGTTCCACGACATCGAAACGCACCGTCGCGCCCTTGGGCAGGATCGCGCCCCGCCAGCGGCGCGGGCGAAAGGCCGCGATGGGGGTCAGCGCCAGCACATCCGAGCCGATGGGCAGGATCGGGCCGTTGGCGGAATAGTTATAGGCGGTCGATCCGGCGGGGGTGGACAGGATCACGCCGTCGCAGACCAGATCCTCCATCCGCACGCGGCCGTCGATGCTGATGCGCAATCGCGCGGCCTGCGACCCGGCGCGCAGCATCGCCACCTCGTTGATGGCCAGACCGCGAAAGATTTCGCCCGTGCGGGCCTCGGCGGTCATCGCCAGCGGGTTGATGACGGTTTCCTCGGCCGCGGCGATGCGTTCGGGCAGGTTCACCGCGTCATATTCGTTCATCAGAAAGCCGATGGTGCCCCGGTTCATGCCATAGACCGGCAGGTCATTGCCCCGGTGCATGACGCTGAGCATCAGCCCGTCGCCACCAAGCGCCACGATGACCTCGGCCTGTTCGGGGGGCGTCTGGCCGTAGCGGCTTTCCAGCACGCGCAAGGCCGCGTCCGCGCTGTCCGTCCCGCTTGATATGAAGTGCATTTTCATGGGCGCCATCATGCCCCTGATGCGGACGGTGACAAGCTGTATTCTCGGCAGCCCGCTTTTACTCTGATTGCGTCGCATCCATTCTGGCCCGCACCGCACAAAGCCGCTATGACACGATCAAGCGCGATCCGCCGCCACAGAGAGGACAATATGACCGACAATGGATTCTTCACCGCATCGCTTGAGAGCCGCGACCCTGCGATTTTCGGTGCGATCCGCAATGAGCTTGGCCGTCAGCGCGACGAGATCGAGCTGATCGCCAGCGAGAACATCGTGTCTAAAGCCGTGCTTGAGGCGCAGGGCTCGGTGCTGACCAACAAATATGCCGAGGGCTATCCGGGCAAGCGTTACTACGGCGGCTGCCAGTTCGTCGACGTGGTCGAGGATCTGGCGATCGAGCGCGCCAAGGAACTCTTTGGCTGCCAGTTCGCCAACGTCCAGCCGAATTCCGGCAGCCAGATGAACCAGGCGGTGTTCCTGGCGCTGCTGCAGCCGGGCGACACCTTCATGGGGCTGGACCTGAATTCGGGCGGCCACCTGACCCATGGCTCGCCGGTCAACATGTCGGGGAAATGGTTCAACGTCGTCAGCTATGGCGTGCGCCAGCAGGACCAGCTGCTGGATATGGAGGACGTGCGCGCCAAGGCCCTGGCCAACAAGCCCAAGCTGATCGTCGCCGGCGGCACCGCCTACAGCCGGGTCTGGGACTGGGCCGCCTTCCGCGCCATCGCGGACGAGGTCGGCGCTTATCTGATGGTCGACATGGCCCATATCGCGGGGCTGGTGGCCGGTGGCCAGCACCCCTCGCCGCTGCCGCATGCCCATGTCGTGACCACCACGACCCACAAATCGCTGCGCGGTCCGCGTGGCGGCATGGTGCTGACCAATGACGCCGATATCGCCAAGAAAATCAACTCGGCGGTGTTCCTCGGCCTGCAGGGCGGTCCGCTGATGCATGTGATCGCGGCCAAGGCCGTGGCCTTTGGCGAGGCGCTGGAGCCGGGCTTCAAGGACTACGCCGCGCAGGTCGTGAAGAACGCGCAGGCCATGGCGGATGAGCTGATGAAGGGCGGCATCGACATCGTGTCGGGCGGCACCGACAACCACCTGTGTCTGGCCGACCTGCGCCCGAAAAGCGTGACCGGCAAGGCGACCGAGGCGGCCCTGGGTCGCGCGCATATCACCTGCAACAAGAACGGCGTGCCGTTCGACCCGGAAAACCCTTTGTGACCAGCGGCATCCGTCTTGGCGCCCCGGCGGGCACGACGCGCGGCTTTGGCGAGGAGGAATTCCGCCAGATCGCCCGCTGGATCACCGAGGTCGTCGACGGCCTTGCCGCCAATGGCGAGGACGGCAACGCCGCCGTCGAAGCCAAGGTCAAGGCCGAGGTCGAGGCGCTCTGCAAACGCTTCCCACTCTATCAGGACATGTGAAATGATGGGGGCGGCGCATCACCGCGCCGCCCCACCATCCGCGATCTGCCACCCGCGATCCGTCGCACAATGTCGCGATTCTTCCGACCTTCGCCGCAGGGGCGTTTCAGATCAGCCCGCGCCGGATCATGATCCAGACCGCGACGGCGCCGATAATCAGCAGACCCAGACAAACCGCCGCGGCAATATTCGTCGCGCTGCCCGTCCAGCGGCTGGCCGCGCCAAGCGGCCGCAGATAGCCCACCAGCGCGTGATGGGCCCGTTTCGCACGGGCGATATCGACTTTCCGCGCCAGTTTCGGCGCATCGACCCATTGATCGGCTTCGGCCAGCAGCCGCCCCTCGCGCCGCAATTTTCGCGGCAAGGCCCCGCCCCGCCTGCGCATCATCGTCGCCAGATCCGCCCGCTGCCCACGACGCAGCCCGCCGAAACGCGAAACCATCAATTCGGCGACCTCGTCGGCCATGGTGCGGATGTCGTGGATGGGCATGGGACCCCTTGGCGGTTCTTTCGGGGGCAGATTAGCGACTCTGGTCCCGGCTCGCCAGTGTTGCTAGGTTGATCCAAAAGGACGGGTGGCAAGATGCTGAACTATACGGTTTCGGGCGATGACAACGGGCTTCCGCCGGTGCTGGTCGTGCATGGCCTGTTCGGATCGGGCAAGAATCTGGGCGGCATCGCCCGCAGGCTGACGCCCGCGCGGCAGGTGATTCTGGTCGATATGCGCAATCACGGCGACAGCTTTCACGACCCCGACCAGTCCTATCCCGCCATGGCCGGAGATCTGGCCGAGGTGATCGGGCTGTTCGGCGGACAGGCCGATGTCGTGGGCCATTCGATGGGCGGCAAGACCGCGATGGTGCTGGCACTGACCCGGCCCGGGATGCTGCGCAGGCTGGCGGTTCTGGACATCTCGCCCGTGGCCTACGGCCACGGCCAGAACGGCCTGATCGACGCGATGCAGGGGCTGGACCTGAGCGGGTTGCGCCTGCGTTCGGACGCGGATCGGCGCCTGTCGGAAACGATCCGGGAACCCGGGGTCCGCGCCTTTTTGCTGCAATCGCTGGATCTGAAAAGCGACCCGCCGCAGTGGAAGCTGAATCTGGATATCCTGCGCAAGCATATGGAAAAGCTGACAGGCTGGCCCGAGGGCCTGACGCCCGGCGCCTTCACCGGCCCCGCGCTGTTTCTGGCCGGCGGCAATTCCGATTATTGCGCCCCCACCGCGTAGCCGCGATCTGACGACTATTTCCCGCAGGCCACTGTCGAATTCATCCCCGAAACGGGCCATTGGCTGCATGCGGAACAGCCCGCGCTGGTGGCCGATCGCATCGCGGAATTTCTGGCCTAGGTTTCTGGCCCGGAGTTTCTGGCCCAGAGTTTTTGACCTAGCCGGAACAGTCCAGTTCCACCCGCGCCTCGCCCGTATCGCCGGGTAATCGGCTGCGCAGGCTGTTCGGTATGACCCGGCACCCCGAGGCGATTTCCGCCGCCCGCACCATCAGTTCGGGCACCCGGTCGCGGTCCTTGCGGGTCAGATAACCCATGCGGATCACCTCGGCCTCGGTCGGGTTGGAAAAGACGACGAAACGGATGCCATCCAGCACCAGATCACGCCGTTCCGCCCCCATGAACCGGGGCGCCGGAGAGACGCAGGCAGACAGCAGGAGAATCAGAATTATCACAGGCATCTCACTGATTTATCACCGATTCGTTAATGTGATGTTAACCCGCGCATGCCAGTCTTGCGGAACCGGGACGCGATCCGCCCCGTTACTGACACGAATCTGAAATTTTGCCCTTCAGCCCAGGATGTGATGATGCGCCGCTTGTTGAACCTGACCCCCTTTCTGCTTTTGATGGCGGTTGCCGCCTGCGAAACCGTGCAGGGCGCGGGTCGCGATTTGCAGGGGGCCGGTCAGGCGATCACGCAGGAAAGCCGCGACGTTCAGTCCCGCATGTAGGCCGTGTGTCCGGCGGCTGGCCCGGCCTGCTGTGGCCGCATGACATCAACTCCGGTTCGGGATTTTCGCTCAAATCCGCATGATCTTTCGGAAATTTTATGCCGAGGTTAACCTTTGGCGCATCAACTCGCATCACCGTGACAAGACGGCGCGGCTCAACGCGCCTATGGTGCGAAAAAAGGACAGTGAAAGGACAAGTCATGCGTCGCATTTCCTATCTGGCCCCGCTGGTGGCGCTGGTCGGGCTAACAGCATGCGAAACGATTCAGGGTGCGGGCCGCGACATGCAGACCGCCGGGCAGATGATCACGCAGCAAGGCTATTCGAACTCGCCGCAATCCTATCAGGGAACGCCGCAGCAACCGGTCGTCAGCGACCCCTTTGCCACCGGTGGCGGTTTCTAGGGGCAAATGCCAGACATGGCGCATCGCAGGGTTGGCCCGGTTCAGGGGGAACGCCGCGATGCCGCCCCTGCTGGTGCATCGGATCGATGCACCAGTCGCTTTTCGTCGCTGCCTGAAAACACGGGATTGCACCCCTCGCGCAGCGATTCCGGCCCGACACGCTGAACAAGGCTTGTCCACAGCGCTACGGAAGGCCGCTGCCTGAACCCGGATAATTCATTTTTGAATCAGCCTTCTGAACGACAAATTCAAACCAGATTATAACCCGAATCCGGCATATGGGAAGGCTGGCATCATCCGCGTCCCGCATCGCCGGAAAAAATCGACCGATCACGGAAGTTTTTAGTCCCTCTGCTGGACAAAAGTCGCAGGGGGCACCGTATCTATATACAGGATGTCAGCCACGCGCCCTGACCGCTTTCCCGCCCGCGATACGGCGGGCAAGGCGGGCCAAAGAAGCGACCCGGATCGTGGTTTTCATCTGAAATTCATAATACGTCCGAAAATCGGGCGGAGCGGCGCCTTGCCGGAACAAGGGGCCACGGAAAGGACGATGTGCAGATGACAGATGACAGCCGACGCAAGGGGGCTGCCCCGGCGCCGCAGTCAGGTGGTATGGGTCTTGGCGGGGTCGCGGCCCTGCGGGCAGGTGTAACGATCAGGGTTTGGGGCGCAGATGCCGGATAACGACGACCGCAATCTGATCCAGAACCCGCACAGCCCACAGCAAAATCCCATGTCGGAACCCGGCAACGACGATGATCCCGCCGAGCAGGATCGGCACGCGCGCCGCCGGGATCATGACCCCGAACGCAAGGTCAAGCTGTCCGAGCATCTGGTCGCGATCGCACAGGACGAAAGCCGCGACAGAATTGCCGTCAACGACGCTGATCCCGGCCCTGAAAGGACGGGCGATCGCGGCGCTTCTGCTGCTGTTTTCCTTTCCGAACGTCCTGCCTTCGCCGCCCGGAACCTCGGGCGTGCTGGGCCTGCCGCTGGTCTATCTGTCGCTGCAGATGATGCTGGGGCGCCCGCCCTGGATGCCGGCCTTTATCGGCAACCGCTCGATGCCGAGGAGCAGTTTTTCGGCCATCGTCCACCGCAGCGCCCCCTATCTGGCGCGGGCCGAACGGCTGCTGCGGCCAAGGCTCGGCGCGCTGACCGGGGAAACCGGGGCGCGGGTCGTCGGCGCGATCTGCCTGATCCTGTCGATCGTGCTGTTCCTGCCGATTCCGCTTGGCAATATGCTGCCCGCACTGGCGATCTGCATCCTTGCGCTTGGCACGCTGGAACAGGATGGCGTCTGGATCATCTCAGGCACGGTGCTGGGGCTGTTGTCGCTGCTGATTGTCTGGGGGGTGATCTGGGCCATGATCAAGGCCATCGTCTTCCTGTTCGGCGGCGTCGCCGCCTAGGCGCGGCAAGGCGGCGCAGCGATCCAGCCAGATGCGGATCGCTGCCAGCGCCTCAGGTTCGTCCAGAAAGGGGATATGACCGCGATCTGGGATTTCGGCGCGGATCATGTCGGGACGGCGCGCCTGCATCGCATCGGCGGTCTGGCGCGTCAGCACATCCGAATTCGCCCCGCGCAGCAGGGCCAGCGGCAGGTCGGCACAGGCATCGAACAGCGGCCATGCCTCGGCGAGGGGCGCGGCCATCGCCTTGTCGAAACCGATGCGCAGGGCGGGGTCATAGGTCAGGCCCAGACCATCCGGCTGCTGGATATAGTGGCGGATGGTTTCGTCGGCCCAACGGCTTGCGGGAACATGGTGAAAACCGGGATTGGCGGCGGGGGTGCGGTCTGCCGCTTCCTGCAGTGTCGCGATGGTCGGGCGGATGCCGATATAGCGGCCGATGCGCTGCAGGCCCTGCCGTTCCAGAACCGGGCCGACATCGTTCAGGCAGATCCCCGACAGCCGGTCCCGCGCCGTGGCCGCCAGAGCCATCGCCAGCAGCCCGCCACGGGACGAGCCGATGATCGCGGCCCGCGCGATCCGCAGATGATCCAGCAGCGCCAGCGCATCCTGCGCCTCTTGCGCGACGGTATAGCTGGCCGGATCGGCCCAGTCCAGACCACCGCCCCCGGCTGTCCAGCCGGATCAGCCGGACGCCATGCAGGCGACGCGCCAGATAGTCGAAATCGCGCCCATCCCGCGTCAGCCCGGCCAGGGCCAGCACGACCTGCCCCTGCCCTTCGTCGCGATAGGCCAGCCTTGTGCCGTCGCCCGCGCGGAAACGCCCCTGTCTCATCCCTTATCCTTTGCCGAAGCAATTGCCGGGTGAATGCCGCCCTCCAGGCCGGGTCATTTCGGGCACCTCCTCGGGAATGACCAGATGCGCGGCGGTCGCGGCGCGGATCTGGTCCAGATCGACACCCGGCGCGCGTTCCTGCAAGACCAGCCCCGACGGCGTGGGCGCGATCACGGCAAGATCGGTGATGACCAGATCGACCCGGCGCAAGGCGGTCAGCGGCAGGGTGCATTGCGGCACGATCTTGGGCTCGCCCTTGGCGACATGTTGCATGGCGACGATGACGCGGCCCGCGCCGGTGACCAGATCCATGGCACCGCCCATGCCCGGCACCATCTTGCCCGGCACCTTCCAGTTCGCCAGATGGCCCGCCTCATCGACCTGCAACCCGCCCAGCACGGTCACATCCAGATGCCCGCCCCGGATCAGGCCGAAACTCATGGCGCTGTCGATGCTGGCGGCGCCCGGAACGGCGGTCACGAAACTGCCGCCGGCATCGGTCAGATGCGGATCCTCCATCCCTTCGGGCGGGCGCGCACCCAGACCGATCACGCCGTTTTCGGCCTGAAAGAACACGCCAGAGGTCGCCGGCACGAAACCCGCGACCAGACTGGGCAGTCCGATCCCCAGATTGACCAGCATTCCCGGCTGGATTTCGCGCGCGACGCGACGGGCAATCAGTTCCTTGGCATCCATGTCAGCAACCTTTCCCTAGCAGCGCACGAAGCAGGTGATCGACCAGAATGCCCAGCGTCTTGACCGAGATCGGGGGGATGACGCCGACGGGCACGATGGCTTCGGGTTCGGCGATCACGGTGGCGCCGGCCAGCGCCATCATCGGGTTGAAGTTATGGGCGGTCAGCAGATAGCACAGATTGCCGACATAATCGGCCTGCCGGGCGCCAAGCAGCGAAAAATCGGCCCGTAGCGGGGTTTCCAGCAGATAGGTCCGGCCCTGAACCTCGATTTTCTGCTTGCCGTCCTCGACCTCGGTGCCCAGCCCCGTGGGGGTCAGGACGCCGCCCAGACCGACGCCACCGGCGCGGATGCGTTCGATCAGCGTGCCCTGCGGCACCAGTTCGCAGTCGATTTCGCCCGCGATCATCCCGGCACGGGTTTCCGGGTTCAGCCCGATATGAGAGGCGATGACACGGCTGACAGCCCCGGCCGAAATCAGCTTGCCGATGCCCCGCCCCGGCATGGCCGTGTCATTGGCGATGACCGTCAGGTCGCGCGTCCCGCGCGCCACAATCGCGTCGATCAGCCGCTCGGGGCTGCTGACGCCCATGAAGCCGCCGATCATCAGGCTGGCGCCATCGGGGATCATGGCGGCGGCCGCTTCGGCTTTCAGCGTGGCTTTCATGCGGTTTCCTTTTCGGTGATCCCGGCAGCCAGACGGGCCGCGCGGGCAATGACCAGATCCTCGCGGGTCTTCACGATCATCACCGTGGTCCGCGAAAACTCGGACGAAATCAAGGTGGCACTTTCCGCGTTGCGGCCGTGGTCGATCTCGATCCCCATCCAGCCCAGTCTTTCGCAGACGCGGCGGCGGATGACGCGGGAGTTTTCACCAATTCCCCCGCAGAAAATCAGGCCATCAATGCCCCCCATCACGGCAGCCATCGCCCCCAGTTCGCGCTGGACGCGGAACACGAAATAGTCGATGGCGCGGTGGGCGGCGGCATTGTCGGCCTGTTCCAGCGACCGCATATCGCTGGCAAGCCCGCCCGACAGGCCCAGCAGACCCGATTCATTATACAGGACCTGACGGATCTGCGCGGTATCCAGCTTTTCCTGATCCAGCATATACAGCAGCACGCCGGGGTCGATCTGGCCGCAGCGCGTGCCCATCGGCAGCCCGTCCAGCGCCGAAAACCCCATCGAGGAGGCGACCGAACGCCCCCGGTGGATCGCGCACATCGACGCACCATTGCCCAGATGCGCCACCACCACCCGACCGGCCATCAGATGCGGCGCGATGCGTTCCAGCTCTCCGGTCACATAATCATAGGACAGCCCGTGGAAACCGTAGCGGCGCACGCCCTTTTCGTAATAGCGGAAGGGGATGGCAAAGGTATCGTTCACAAAGGGCTGGCCGCGATGAAAGGCCGTGTCGAAACAGGCGACCTGCGGCACCCCCGGAAAGGCCGCCATGGCCGCCCGGATGCCCGCGATGTTATGCGGCTGATGCAAGGGCGCGAATGACGACAGTTGCCCAAGCCGGTCCAGCACCTCATCGGTGACCAGAACCGGGTCGGTGAAATCCGGGCCGCCGTGGACGACGCGGTGGCCGACGGCGGCCAGTTCCAGCCCCGGATGGGCGGCCTTGATCGTGGCGATGATCGCGGCCAGCGCGCCTGCGTGGCTGGTCAGGTCACCCGGCGCGACGGCCAGCGGCTGGTCCTGCGCATCCTGCAGCGCCAGTTCGCCCTCTGGCCCGATGCGCTCGGCACGGCCGGTAATCAGCGGATCGTCCCCTTCGGTCGGAAACAGCGCGACCTTGAGCGAGGACGACCCCGCATTCAGCGTCAGAAAACCGCTGCTGTGGTCGATATCCTTCATACCCGTCCCTCCTGATGGGCGTGGTGCAGGGCCGCGACGGCGCAGGATGCCAGCCGCGACATCGGACTGTCGGAGCGCGAATTCAGGATGACCGGCACCCGCGCGCCCGGGACCAGCCCGGCGCCTTCGGCATGGCTGACAAAGGACAGTTGCTTGGCCAGCATATTGCCCGCGTCGATCCCCGGCACGACAAGGATATTCGCGTGACCCGCGACACCGCCCTTGATGCCCTTGGTCCGCGCAGCGCCGATATCGACGGCATTGTCCATGGCCAGCGGCCCATCGACCAGCCCGCCCGAAATCTGGCCACGATCCGCCATTTTCGACAGCAGGGCCGCGTCGATCGACGACTGGATCGCCGGGTTCACGGTTTCGACCGCCGACAGGATGCCCGCGCGCGGCTGCATCCCCAGGGCAAGGGCCAGATCAATGGCGTTTTGCGTGATATCGACCTTGGTGGGCAGGTCGGGCGCGATATTGATCGCGGCATCGGTGACCATGACGGGCTCGTCCCGGCCCGGCACATCCATCACGAAAACATGGGTAAAGCGCCGCCCGACGCGCAGCCCGTGCGCCTTGTCCAGCATGGGTTTCAGCAGGTCGTCTGTGTGCAGGTGCCCCTTCATCACCGCGCCCGCGCGGCCCTCATGGACCAGACGGCAGGCCATCGCGGCAGCCGCCTGATCGCCCACGATGTCAATGATTTCAAAGCCCGAAAGATCGGCGGCGACGCTTTCGCCCGCCGTCAGGATCGCGGCGCGGTCGCCGATCAGGATCGGGGTGATGACGCCTTCGCGGGCGGCCAGAACCGCGCCGCCAAGCGCGTTCGGATCATCGGGACAGACCACCGCCACGGGCAGCGGCGGCAGGGCGCCGGCGCGTTCGACCAGCGCCTGAAAATGGCGGTGGCGCTGCACGACCAGCCCCGGAATCTCGATATCGCTGCGGTCGATTTTCTGTGTCGGCGCAATGACTTCGGCGGTTCCGGTCAGGATCACCGCCTGATCGGCCGGTCGCGTCACGCGGGTTTCCAGTGTGACGATGCCATCATCGCGCTTGTCCAGCACGCGGACATGACACAGCAGTTCTTCGCCCGCATGGGCACGGTCCTGAAAGTCGATGACCTGCTTGCGATACAGCGTCCCCGGCCCCGGCAAGAGCGTCCCCAGAACCGCCGAGATCATCGAGGCGACGAACATCCCCGGCGCGACATTTTCCGGCACGCCATCGCCATCGACATCATTGCCCGGCAGGTGCATCGGGTTGGAATTCCCCGATGCGGCGGCAAAGACATACAGATCATCGGGCGTGATCAGACGGCTGAGTTCGGCGGTTTCCCCGGCTGAAGCTCGGTCAGGGTTCGGTTGACCAGACGCATCCTAGGCCTCGCTTTCCGGGGTTGCGGCCGCGCGCGTGGTGCGGGCGCGGGATGTGCCGGCGGCCATGGTGTTTTGCGGCTGCGGGGTGTCGTCCAGCGGGTCGTGGTCGATGTCGCCCGTGAAACGCGGCTGGCCCAGAACCTCGTGGAAACGCTGCAAAAGCTGCATCGTTTCTGGCGACATCTCATCGGCGTTACCGGGGATATAGCGCACGACGCGCAGCGCCAGTTCGCGGTCCGCCGCATCGGGCAGCAAAAGCGGCAGGGCTTCGATCGCGCGCTGCGGTTCATAGGCCACGATCAGGGTCTGTTCGTGAATAATCAGGGCGCGATGTTCGGCGCCAAGCGATTTGAACGGCTCGTCCTGCGTCAGCACCCTGGACGACCGTTCCAGCCGGTCGCGGCGCACCCCCTTGCGGTTTTCGGCCAGCAGAACCAGCATGCGGATCACCGCCTCGGCAAAGCCGCCGCGTTCGATATTGTGCAAGGCGGCGGCGACTTCGGGCAGGCTGCGCAGCTCATCAGTGCTTTTCAGGGTGCGATGCGCCTCGTGGGTGCGGCCGAATGCGCGCGCCAGTGGCGTGGCCCACAGCCCGTAAAAGGCCAGCTCATACATCATGTCGCGGGTGTCGCGGCACAGGTCGATGGCCTGCTCGACACTGTCCACCCATAGCTGTTCCGCCGCCAGGAACGGGTTGTCCGGTGACGCTTTGGCGCGCGTGTCGCGCAGCTTTTCGGCCACCTCGGCAACCTGCGCCATGACCGGGTTACGCGACGAGGCCAGCGCCCGCTCGACCCGTTTCGGATGCAGCGCGCGCGACAGTTCCGCCGTGGTTTCCGTGACCGCCGCCTGCACGAAGGGCCGCACCACCGCGTCATAGATCTGGGCCTGAACCTCGGAGGTGCGGGCAACGGCCGCAAAGGGGCGTTCGTCGTCATGGCCGTCATCCAGCGCGCGGATATCGTCCATGCCGTGTTCGGCGAAACTGACGGTAAAGATCTTTTTGCCGTCGCGTTCCTCGATATCCTCGATGCGCATTTCATAAAGGCCGGGGGCCAGCGCCTCGATGGTTTCCAGCGTCGAGGCGACCTCGGCATGTTCCTTGCGCGCGATCTGAGAGGACACGAAAATCCCCAGATGGCCGACCTGATCATGGACCATATAGACGATGCGCTGGCCGCGGATGCGGATTTCCTGCACATCGGCATAGGTTTCCACGATCCAGTTCAGCGCCTGCTGCGGCGGCGTGATATTGTCGCCGTGGCTGGCGAAAACGATGATCGGCGCGCGGATCGCCTTCAGATCGACCGGGCGGCCGGGTTCGATGCGCGCCTCGTTCTTGGCCAGACGGTTGCCGACGAAAAGCTGTTCGACGATCCAGCGGATTTCCGGCTCGGTCAGCATGAAAAAGCCGCCCCACCATTTTTCGAATTCCAGAAAGCTCTTGTCGCCCTTGTCGATGTCGCGGAACAGATCGGTGTATTTGCGGAAAAGCGTGCGGCCGGGGTTCAGCGCCTCGAAATTCATCACCAGATTGGCGCCGTCAAAGATGCCGCCGCCCAGATCGGACAGGAACATCGGAACCCATGTCCCGCCCAGCAGGCCCGCATTGTAGCGCATCGGGTTTTCGCCGACCTTGCCCGCCCGGGGCGCGACCGGGGCGCCGTTGACGACGATGGGGCCGGTCAGATCGGGGTTCATCGCGGCCAGCAGCAAGGTGGCCCAGCCCCCCTGACAATTGCCGGTGATGACCGGGTTCGGCGCCGCCGGATGGCGCCGCATCACCTCGCGGACAAAGGCGGCTTCGGCGCGGGTGACATAGGCCAGATATTGCCCCGGTTCGGGGCGCGCGCGAAAGGCGACGAAATAGACCGGATGGCCCGCCCGCAGCGCGACACCGACCTGACTGTCGGTCTTGAAGCCGCCGATACCGGGGCCATGGCCCGCGCGCGGGGTCGATGATGATGTAGGGCGCACTGGTGTCGTCGATCACCACGCCTTCGGGCGGCAGGATCCGCAGCAGCATGTAATTGCAGGGATAAAGCATATCCTTGCCATCCATGACCACCTCGTAGTCATAGATCAGCACGGGCGGGCAATCCGCCGCCTCATGTTCCAGAAAGATATCGCCGCGCTTGCGCAGGGTATCGGCGGTCAGGATGGCGCGTTCCGCCGCATCGCGCTGATATTCGACCAGCGCCGCGAAAACCCCGCCCTGCGCCGGTAGATCGCGCAGACGGCCCAGCAGGTCCGAACCCTGCCGCATCAGATCGCGGGTGCGGCTGGAATGGTTTTCCATGATGCGGTGTTCGTGTTTCGCCGCCGCTGTGGTCCTGATGTCCGCCGCGCCCGAAATGGCGCCGATTTCGCCCCGCGCGCGGGACATATGGGCTTGCAGGATGTCGATTGCATCCTCTTGCGGACGCAGGACGCTGCCCTGCTGGCGCGGGTCCAGAATTTCAAACAGGTTTGCCATGGTTTGATCCCTCGGGCAGTAATCGAAAAGCCGCCGTCGATGTCATGGACACCGCCGGTCAGGTTGCGCGCCGCGTCCGAGGCCAGAAAGGCGGCCATCGCCCCCACGTCCTCGATCGTGGCAAGCTGGTGGGTTGGCGCGCGCTGCGCCGCAGTATCCAGCAATTCATCGAAATGGTCGATCCCCGAAGCCGCGCGGGTAGCCAGAGGTCCCGGCGACAGGGCGTGAACGCGGATGCCCTTTTCGCCCAGTTCGGCGGCGGCATAGCGGGTCGCGCTTTCCAGCGCGGCCTTGACCGGGCCCATGATGTTGTAGTGCCGCACGACCCGTTCGGACCCGAAAAACGACACCGACAGGCAGCAACCGCCACGATCCATCAGCGGCTCTGCCTGCTGGATCATGCGCAGAAAGGAATGGACCGAGATATCCATCGCCAGCGCAAAGCCGTCGCTGCTGCTGTCGACGACGCGGCCATGCAGATCGGCCCGGGGGGCAAAGGCGATGGAATGCAGCAACCCGTCCATGCGCCCCCAACGCCCTGAAATTTTGTCGAAAACCGCCTTGATCTGCACGGGGTCCGCGACATCCATCGGCAACAGGATTTCGGCGCCCAGTTCTTCGCCCAGGGGGCGGACATGGGGTTCGGCCTTGCCGTTGGCCCATGTGATCGCCAGATCGGCACCCTGCGCGCGAAAGGCCCGCGCACAGCCCCAGGCGATCAGATCGCGGTTGGCGATACCTGCGACAAGGATCTTGTGACCAGCCAGAGAAAACACGACTCACCTCACCAACTCTTGCCCCCCGAATCTAGGCGTGGACATGAGACGTTAGGATGACGTTTCAGAAAACGACTGCTGAATTTTTCTGCGATGCAGCGACGAATGGCAAGGAGGCGCCGAACCGGGCAGAAGGCCGCAGCCCTAGCGTTTCAGGATCGAGACGATATCCAGCGTCACCCGTTCGCGCGCGCCCAGATCAAGGCTGTTCTGGATATGCTGCAAATGGTCGTGCATCAGCCGCGCCGCGCCATCGGCATCGCGGCTGCGGATCGCGTCGATGATGCGGGCGTGGTCGTGGTCGCGGCAATCGGTCATGTCCTGCGCACCATAAAGGCTGATGATCAGCGAGGTCCGGGTGATCAGTTCGCGCATCATCTTGTGCATGACCGAATTGCCCGCGACCTGCGCCAGCAGCCCGTGGAACTGGCCCGACAGGCAGATCGCCTCGCGGCGCTTGTTGTCGTGATGGGCCTGATGTTCGCGTTCGACATGATCGGCCAACCGGGCCAGATCATCGTCGCTGGCCCGCGTCACGGCCAGCCGGGTGATGATCGGCTCCAGCATCAGCCGTGCCTCGAACACCTCATGCGCCTGTTCGGCACTGGGGCTGGCGACATAGGCGCCGCGGTTGGTGTGCAGATCGACGATCTGCTGGCTGGCCAGCAGCAGCAGCACCCGCCGGATCCGCATGCGGCCGACGCCGAACGCCTCGCACAGGGCTGATTCGGACAGCTTGGTTCCGGGCGGCAGACGCTGTTCCACGACTGCCTCGAAAATGTGCTCGACGATCTCTTCTTCATCAATTTCGACGGTTTCGTCCTGGGCACTTGCTAGGGTCATCGACGGCTTTTTTCCCGAAAATACGCTGAACTCATCGAAAAATAGGGCTCTGCTGGTCTTACAACAAGAATTTTGCGCAGGCCAGATTGTCAACAAAATTGTTGACAATCTTGTTAACAGGTTCACGATCAGGATTGTCGAATGTTGCCATCAGGCATCCACAAACGAACAGATCTGCCCCGCCGGATTCGTCATTCACAGGGAGAACGACCAGATGCTACGCCGCAATTTCCTGAGAACCGTCGCCTTGGCGACGATCACCGGCCTTGCCGCCGCGCCGATGGCGATGGCCGAAAACGCGAAACTCAAGATCGGCTTTGTCGGCGTGACCTCGGGTCCGGCGGCGGCTCGGGCATTTCCAACCAGCGCTCGATGGAGGCGCGGGCCGCATGGCTGAACGAACTGGGCGGCGTCCAGATCGGCGACACCACCTATGACATCCAGATCGTCGCCTTTGACGACCAGAAAGACCCCAAGCGCGCCATCGCGGGCATGGAACGCATGGCGCAAGAGGGCGTGCATTACGTCGTCGGCCCGAATGTCGATGACGGCGCGGCGGCGGTGCGTCCGGTCGCCGAACAGCAGGGCATCATGTATTTCCCCTATTCCTTCCCCAAGGAACTGTTTTCCCCGCCCGCCTCCAACGCCATTCTGGGCATGGTCGCCAATTATCAATCCGGCCCCGCGATCTATGCCTACCTGAAGGAAAACAAGGGCGTGCAAAAGGTGGCCTTTGTCGCCGCCAATGAATCCGACCCGCTCAGCCAGCGCGATTCCGGGGTCGAGGCCGCCAAGGCTCTGGGCCTTGAGGTCGTCTCGGACAAGGTGACCTATCAGGTCGACACCACCGATTTTTCGCCCGTGCTGCTGCCGGTCCTGCAGTCCCGCCCCGACCTGCTGGTGCTGTCGGGCGTGTCGCCCGCCAATGCGCCGCAACTGATCCGTTCCGCCCGCGAACTGGGGTATGAGGGGCTGATTTCGACCGAAACCGGGCAGGATGCCAGCGTTCTGGCCGAAGGCGCGGGCGAATTGGCCAATGGCTTCATCTCGGTCGGCGGTGCATCGACCCCGGAACTGGCCAGCGACACGATGCGCGAATTCGTGGACCGCTACACCAAGATGTTCGGCGAATATAACGACGAGTCGAACACCAAGGTCTATGCGCTGGAATATATCATCGAGACGCTGAAGGCGAACCCGGCCGCCCTGACCGATGTCGAGGAATACAAGAAGACCATCGACACATTCGAGGCCCCGAACCCCTTCATGGTCGGCGATGCCAAGCTGCGTTACGTCGGCAGATCCTCTTTCGGGCAAAAGCGTCAGGTCTCGGTGCCGCTGGTCGTGACCGAATACAAGGATGGCGCGTTCGAGACGCTGTTCGTCGCCGAAGTCGACTGACACCCCGAAACGGGGCCGGCCTGACCGGCCCCGCACATCAAACCAGAGGGTGACATGGAACAAATCCTGGCAAACGGCCTGTATCTGGGCGCGCAATACGCCCTGATCGCATTGGGCCTGACACTGATCTTTTCGCTGATGAACGTGCTGAACTTTGCGCATGGGCAGATGTATGTCTTTAGCGGGTTCGTCTGTTACACGGTCGTCGTCCAGCTTGGGCTGCCGTTCATCGTCGGGCTGGTCGTCGCGGCGGTCGTGCTGGCCGTGATGGGCGGGCTGATCGAGAAATTTCTGTTCCGGCCCGTCATCAGACGGTCGAAACGCGATGAATCGACGATGCTGCTGGCGGCGGGGATCGCTTTCTTTCTGGATGCGCTGATCCTGCTGCTGTTCGGCGAAAAGCAGCGCGGCATCCCCAAGGTCGTCAATGGCGTCTTCAACTGGGATTTCCGGCTGATCATGCCCTATGACCGCATCCTGATCTGCGTTCTGGCGATTGCGATCATCGTGTCCTTCATCCTCTTCATGCAATATTCCAAGGCGGGCCGCGCGATGCGGGCCCTGGCGCAGGACCGCATGGCCGCGCAGCTGATGGGCGTCGATGTCGACCGCTATTCGATGATCGGCTTTGCCATGGGCGCGATGCTGGCGGGGTTGGTCGGCGCGCTCTTGGTGTCGATCACCGGCGTCAATCTGGGCATGGGCGGCCCGACCTCGATCAAGGCGTTTCTGATGATCATGATCGGCGGCGCCGGCGTGATTTCGGGTGCCATCATCGGCGGCTTTATTCTGGGCATGATGGAAAGCGTCGGCCTGTCGGTGCTGTCGTCCTATGGCGATGTCACCTATCTGCTGATCTTTGCCAGCCTGATGATCTTCCTTGCCATCCGGCCGCAGGGCCTGATGGGCAAACCCTGGGGCTGATCCATGAACACGAACACTGAAACCATGGCTGCCAAGGGCAGCGTGACGGCGCGCATCCTGGGCATGGCTGCCTTTCTGGCGCTGGTCTTTGTCGCGGTGCCGATGTTCATCGCCGCGACCGGCCGGTCGGATTTCTATTATACGCTGACCTCGGTCGCGCTGCTGGCGATCGGTGCGGCAGGGGTCTGGCTGACCTTTTACATCGGCCGCATCAACATCGGTCAGGGCGCCTATGCGCTGATGGGGGGTTATGTTTCCGCCATCCTGATCACACAGGCCGGCGTCAGTTTCTGGCTGACCCTGCCGCTGGCGGGCATCTTCTGCGCGGTGATTTCGGTGCTGATCGGCCTGCCCATCCTGCGGCTGCGCGGCGTCTATTTCGCCATGGTCACGCTGGTTCTGACCGAGGTCGCCCGCCTGACCGCGCTGGCCCTGCCGATCACCAACGGCGCCAAGGGCATCACCTCGATCCCGCTGCCGGGCGAGCTGTCGGTCCTGGGCATCACCCTGATCCCCGATTTCTCGACGCTGCAAAACCCGCGCCAGGCCTTTTACATGGTCGCCGTCGCCCTGATGGTGCTGGTCTATCTGGTCCTGTGGCGCATCGTGAACACGCGGCTTGGCCACCTGTGCCGCTCGCTTCAGCAAAACGAGGAACTCTCGGCGTCCATCGGCGTCAACACCACCTGGCTGCGCATCCTGGCCTATGCGATCTCCAGCTTTTTCGGCGGGGTTGCGGGGGCGATGTTCGTCTCGATCTCGCAGTCGATCTATCCGTCGTCCTTCGTGGTGCAAGATAGCGTGAACTTCGTGCTGTACTGCTTCCTTGGGGGCTTGGGTTATGTGTTCGGGCCGATGCTGGGCACCTTGCTGCTGTATTTCGGTTGGGACCTTCTGTCGGTCTTCAAGCAATACCAGCTGCTGATCTATTCGGGGTCGATGATCGCCCTGATGCTGATCCTGCCCAACGGCATTCTCAGCCTGCTTGACAAGAAGGAGGGCGGCAAATGAGCCCGATCCTTGAAATCCGCAATGTCACCAAGAAATTCGGCGGACTGACGGCGAACAACGACATCACCTTCGACGTCGCCGAAAGTGAAATCCTGTCGGTCATCGGCCCGAACGGCGCGGGAAAGTCCACGCTGTTCAAGCAGATCGCCGGGTTCGAGACCCCGACCACGGGCGAGGTGCTGTTTCGCGGCAACCGCATATCCGGCCTGCCCCCGCACAAGGTCGCCCGCATGGGCATCGTGCGGACATTCCAGGAAACCACGATCTTCAAGTCGATGACCGTGCGCGAAAACATCATCGTGTCGCATCACCTGCGGTCCAAGGCGTCCCTGCTGGGCTATTTCCTTGGCAATGCCGCCGCGCGCGAGGACGAGGCCGAATTCTCCCGTTCCGCCGATGATATTCTGGAGTTTCTGGGGCTGCGCGAGATCGGGAATGAACTCGCCTCGAACCTGCCACAGGGGCATTTGCGGGCGCTTGGTATGGCCATCGGTCTGGCCACGCATCCGCAGGTGATCTTGCTGGACGAACCTTTCGCCGGGATGAACCATGACGAAACCATGCGGATGGTGGCGCTGGTCCGGCGTCTGCGCGACGAACGCGGGCTGACCGTCTTGCTGGTCGAACATGACATGCCGGCGGTGATGAAAATTTCCGACCGCATCGTCTGCATCAACTTCGGCGAAAAGATCGCCGAAGGAACGCCCGCAGACATCCAGTCGAACCCCCGCGTCATCGAGGCCTATCTGGGTTCCGAAGACGCCGCCATCGGGATGTAAGCACATGACCAGAATGCTGGATTTCGACAATGTCGAACTTTACTACGATCACGTCTATGCGCTGAAGGGCGTTTCCATCCATCTGGATGAGGGCGAAACCGTGGCGCTGATCGGCGCCAATGGCGCGGGGAAATCGTCGATCCTGCGCGCGATCACGGGGCTGCGGAAAATCAAATCCGGCTCGATTTCCTATCTGGGCGACAGGCTGGACGGGACATCCGCCGCCGATATCGTCCGCCGCGGCATCGCCATGGTTCCCGAAGGGCGGCGCGTCTTTCCCCTGATGAGCGTGAAAGACAACCTGCTGATGGGCGCCTTTACCCGCACCGACAAGCTGGACATCGAACAAACGCTGGAAAGCATCCTGACCCGCTTTCCGCGCCTGCGCGAACGCTTCAACCAGCAGGCCAGCACGCTGTCGGGCGGCGAACAGCAGATGATGGTGATCGGCCGCGCGCTGATGGCCAAGCCGAAGCTGCTGCTGCTCGATGAGCCCAGTCTGGGGATCGCGCCGAAACTGGTGCAGGACATCGCCCGCGCGATTGTCGCGATCAGCCGCGACGAAGGCGTGTCCGTCCTGCTGGTCGAACAGAACAGCCGCATGGCCCTGTCGATTTCCAACCGTGCCTATGCGCTGTCGACGGGTCAGATCGTGCTGTCGGGCAATTCCCGCGAATTGCTGGACGACCCCCGCGTCAAGGCCGCCTATCTGGGAGGAGAGGTTTAATTCATGCGCATTCTTGTGCTTAACCCCAATACCACGGCGTCGATGACCGAAAAAATCAGGGCGGCGGCGCGGCGGATTGCAGCGCCAGGGACAGAGATCGTGGCGGTGAATCCCCCCCATGGCCCGGCGTCCATCGAAGGCTTTTCTCGACGAAGCCATGAGCCTGCCCGGACTGCTGCGGGTCATCCACGACACCCTCGATGTCGATGCCGTCGTCATCGCCTGTTTCGACGACACCGGTCTGGATGCCGCGCGCTGCCTGACCGACAAGCCGGTCGTGGGGATCGGCGAAGCCGCCTATCACATGGCCTCGATGATCGCGAACAAGTTTTCCGTGGTGACGACGCTGGCGCGTTCGGTCCCGGCGCTGGAACACAATCTGCACCGCCACGGGCTGTGGGCACGCTGCGCGCGCGTGCGCTCGTCCGAGGTGGCGGTGCTGGAACTGGAAGAACCGGGCAGCAATGCCTATGCCCGGATCAGCGCCGAAATCGGCCATGCCATCCGCGACGACCGGGCCGAGGCGATCGTTCTGGGCTGCGCCGGCATGACCGATCTGGCCGACAGGCTGGCGGGCGAACATGGCGTGCCGGTGCTGGACGGGGTCAGTTGCGCGGTCAGCCTGTGCGAATCCATGGTGCGGCTGAAGCTGCACACCTCGCGGTTTGGGGGCTATGCACCTGTTCCGCAAAGGAAACTCTGCTTTGCCTGACGAAAGGGCCGCCTGAGCGGGCGGCCCGCTGCCATCAACACGACCGTGCCACGCGCAGCCCGCTTGCGCGAAGGATGCGGCATGTCTTTCACCCAGCAGAACAAAGGTTACCGCCATGAAACCCCTTCGCCCCTTTTCCCTTGGGATCCTGTCCGCCGCCATGATCGCCGCCGCCCCTGCCCTGCCGACCGCCGCGCTGGCCGAAGTGCCGGTCATCGTGCTGATCAACCCGAATTCGAACGCCGATGCGACCAAGGGCATGGCCGATCTGGCGCGTGGCGTCGCGGGTGATCGCGCAACCATCGTCGAACGCACCAACACCGGCGTCCCCGCCCTGCTGACCACGCCCGAGGATATGGTGAACGCGACCGAGGGCGTCGCCGGGATCGGCCAGCAGGTCGCGACAGAACCGGGCGTTGCCGCGATCATCGTTTCGGCCTTCAGCGATCCCGGCCTGCCCCGGAACTGCGCGAATCCGTGTCGAATGTCATGGCATCCAGCATTGGCGAGGCGGCGTTTCACGCAGCCGCCAGGATGCCGCAGCGCTTCCATCGTCACCATCACCCCGGACGAAGGGCTGATCGAATCCTTCCGCCTGCAGGCCGAGGAACTGGGCTATGCCGGTCAATATCGCGGCGTGACCGTAACCGAAGGCGACCCCAAGGAACTCGTCAAGGATGCCGATGCGCTGGACGCCGCCCTGACCGGCGCGGTCGAACGCAGCATCGCGAATGACGGCGTGCAAGCGATCATCATGGGCGGCGGCCCGCTGTCAGGCCCCGCCATGCGCATTCAGGACAAGTTCGAGGTGCCGCTGGTCATCGCCGTCGCCGCAGCCACCCGCGCCGCGCTGGACGGGATCGCGGCCAAGGCGGAATAGGCCGCCGGACACGCCCCGGCGCGGAAACGGTTCGGGACAGCGGGACCGCGCGCGGCGTGACGACCAGACGGTGCAGGCTTGGTACCTGCTCGGCTGGCGGCTGCCAGCCATCGGTCCACAGGCAAAGGCGTGGAATTCGTTGCGCTGCAAACCGGCCGCGGCCAGCAATTCGCGCGCGGCCGCAGCCTCTTCGCGTTCGGCGGCGAAAAAGACGTAACGACCGGCATCGGGAAAGCTGATCTCGCGCAGCGCGGTCAGCATTTCATCCCCTGCCCCGCGCGTGATCCAGCGTAGTTCGACCCCCGCCGGATGTCGGATCGGCTGCGCATCGGCAGCATCGGCCACGATGATCAGGCCACGCCCCGCGCATCCTGCGGCAGACGCTCCAACGCGCGGGCGACGACCGGCAGCGCGGTTTCATCGCCCAGATAGGCGACCCGGGGCGCGCTTTGCGGGGTCTTGCCGCCCGGCCCGCTCAGCGCGACATTGTCGCCGACCTGCGTGCGCGCCAGCCAGTCGGTGACGCGCCCACCGTCATGGATAAAGATATCGACATCGATCCAGTCGCCTTCCGGGTCGATGGCGCGGACCGTATAGGGCGGGCGGTGCCAGACGTCGATGCCGCCGGGCCAGATCGTCGTGCCGGTTTCGTCGCATTGCGGCAGATCGCCGGCGCCCGGCCCGTAAAGCAGGCGGAAATGCATCGCATCGGGCGAAAAGCGGCTGAAATCGCCCGTCAGCCGGATCACTGGAACGACGGAGAGATGCGTTCGCTGCGCAGCGCCTGCGCCACGGTGACATTCGCGGGCAGGCCTGGCGCGCGGGTGCGCGCCCATTGCAGATTGCCCTGAAGCCCGCTGTGTTCAAAGAAATGGGTCAGGATTTCCTGCAACTGCACCAGCCATGCCGGATCATCGGCGCGCAGGGTCAGGCGACAGGCCGCATCGCCGCCCGAAAGCCCGATTTCAGCACCGTGAAATTTCAGCTCGGCACCGTTTTCGGTTTCCTGAACCTGCATTTCATAGACTTCCGCGCCCTGACGCAGAACGGGAATGACATCCTTCAGCGGCAGGTTCAGATCGGCGGAATGGGTATTCATCTTTGGCCCTCTCTGCGCCCGGATCCGGGCGCCCCGGACGCGATGCCGGATTTCTTAGTCAATTACTCGACCAATCTCTGCCACGGCAGGGGCGAAGAGGCAAAGGGGCTGGCGGGGTCCTGCCCGCCAGCCGGGATTTTTTCAGCGGCGCAGCTGATCCAGCAGGATCGAGGTCGGATAGCCATCCGGCGTGACCCCGATCGACCGCTGATAAGCGGACACGGATTCCATCGTGGCAGAACCGAACAGCCCGTCAATCTCGCCCTGATAGAAACCCTTTGCGCCAGACGAGCGCTGGATTTCCTCGCGTTCCGAGGTCGACAGCGGCCGGTCGTTGCGCGGCCACTGGCCCTGAATCCCGGACCGGCCCGCGATGCGTTCGCCCAGGAAGGCCACGCCAAGCGCGTAATTGTCCGAGTTGTTGTAGCGCAGGATCGACCGGAAGTTGTCGGTGATGAAAAAGGCCGGGCCACGCGCGCCCGCCGGCATGATGATCGAACCCGAACCGCCCGGCAGCGCGCCGCCACCGATGCGGCGCACGCCCTGCGCCGACCAGTCGCCGCTGGACCGGCGCGTGCCCTTGCCGATCAGCCCCATGTTGAAATTCGCGGGCAGTTGCACCTCGGCGCCCCATGTCTGGCCACGCTGCCAGCCGTTGCGGGCCAGATAGGCGGCCGTCGATGCCAGCGCGTCGGTCGGGTCTTCGGACCAGATGTCGCGGCGGCCGTCGCCGGTGAAATCGACCGCATATTCCAGATAGGAGGTCGGCATGAACTGGGTATGGCCCATCGCGCCCGCCCAGCTTCCCAGCATATGTTCGGGATCAGTATCGCCCGCCTGCAGGATCTTCAGCGCGGCGATCAGCTGGTTCTGGAACATCTCGCCCCGGCGCCCGTCATAGGCCAGCGTCGCCAGCGAGGGGATGATCTGCATCTTGCCCCGGTTCGCGCCGAAGTTCGATTCCATGCCCCAGACCGCCAGCACGATTTCGCGCGGCACGCCATAACGCTGTTCGATAGCCGCCAGCGTGCGGCCATGCTGCGCCGCTCTTTGCCGCCCGGTCGAGATCCGCGAATCCGACACCGCGCTGTCCAGATACAGCCAGACCGGACGCGAGAATTCGGCCTGACGACGATCCAGGCGGATCACCTCGGGGTTGTAGCGCGCGATGCGCATGGCGCGATCATAGGTCGCGGGCGAAATCCCCGCCGACATGGCGCGCGGGCGGAAGCTCTGGATCCAGCGTTGCAGACCCGCTTCGTCCCCTGCGGACGCCGGCGGGATCGGGGCGGGTGTCACCGGGCCCGAGGGCGCGGCACCGGCGCCGGGCGCCATGTTCATCGGCACGCCGCAGCTTGCCAGCGCGCTGATCAGCGCGGCGGAAACCGCAAGACGGGTCACGGAAAGGGTCATGTCACTGCCTGTTTGTTGGTGTTTTCTGCTGTTTCGCCGGATTCTAACCGATCAACCGCTATATGCCCAGTCATCCTCTGACAGGGTATCGCCACCGAAAAGCGGCTCGGACTGGGCGACGATGACGGCGTTTTCGTCCAGCGCGCGCTGCATCAGGGCGCGTTCCTCGCCGGGGATTTCATGCCCCTCGGCCAGTCGTTCGTCCAGCGATCCGTGGCCCGTGACCTCGATCGGGTTCAGATCGGCCTGTTTCAGGATCGCCACGGTTTCGCGCACCGCCTCGGCCTCGTCCTGACCTGCGGCATAGATCAGCATGGCGCCGCCCGTGGCATCGTCCGGCAGGCCATCGCCATCGCGGCGCCCCAGTTCGACCAGCAGCGTATAGACCTTGATATCCGGCATGATTTCCCCTTCATTTCATCGCGAAAGTGAACGAGCCGGGGAAAGAGGCAATGAGCAAGAGCCTGAAACGTGTCCGCGACGCGCTGGAATCCGCCGGGATCGACACCGAAATCCGCGAGATGACCGAAGGCACCCGCACCGCCGAGGACGCCGCCCGCGCCGTTGGCTGCGAGGTCGATCAGATCGCCAAGTCGATCATCTTTCGCGGCGAGGATACGGGCCATGTCGTGCTGTTCCTGACCGCAGGCGGCAACCGCGTCGATGCGCAAAAGGCGACGGCCGTCGCGGGGCAAAGGCTGGGCAAGGCCGATGCCGGGCTGATCCGCGCGGAAACCGGCTTTGCCATCGGCGGCGTCGCGCCCGTCGGCCATCTGACCCGGATCGAGGCATGGATCGACCCCCGGCTGTCGGATTTCCCCGAGGTCTGGGCAGCGGCGGGCACACCGCGCCATGTCTTTGCCATCGGCCCCGCCGATCTGGTGCGGATCACGGGCGCCGTCATTGCCGATTTCACCGCCTGGGAGCCGCAACCGCATGCAAAAACCCGCAGCCTGCGCCACGGGTTTTCGCTGTTGCTATGGGACATCCGCTGCCTTGGCGGCAGCGTCATCGCGCCACGGCGCGATACAGCCAGATCAGGATGATCGCACCGATCAACCCGGCCACACCCTGCGCAAGCCAACTGCCCGCCTGCGTATAGATGCCGAACATGGACAGCAGCGCATTGGCGACGACCGCGCCGACAATGCCCAGAATGATGTTCAGAAAGATGCCTGTATCGGCCTTCATGATGGTGCTGCCGATCCACCCGGCGAAGCGCCGCCGACAATGATGGCTGCGATCCAACCCAATCCCGCCATGGTCTCATTCTCCCTTGTTTTGCAAAGACCCTGTGCCTCCAACGCGGCAAAAGGCGGAAAGGTTCACGGGATCCTTGCACAAACAGAGGGTGTATCGCGGATCAGTCGCGCAAGAGTTCGTTGATCGAGGTTTTCGAACGGGTCTGCGCATCGACGCGCTTGACGATGACCGCGCAATACAGGTTCACGCCATTCTTCGACGGCAGGGAACCCGCGACGACGACCGAACCGGCCGGGACCTCGCCATACATGACCTCTCCGGTTTCGCGGTCGACGATCTTGGTCGATTTGCCGATGAAAACGCCCATGCCCAGGACCGAGCCTTCGCGCACGATGCAGCCCTCGACCACCTCGGAACGGGCGCCGATGAAGCAGTTGTCCTCGATGATGGTAGGGCCGGCCTGCATCGGTTCCAGCACGCCGCCGATGCCGACGCCGCCCGACAGGTGGACGTTCTTGCCGATCTGCGCGCAACTGCCGACGGTCGCCCAGGTGTCGACCATCGTGCCCTCATCGACATAGGCGCCCAGGTTGACGAAGCTGGGCATCAGCACCACGCCCGTGGCGATATAGGCCGATTGGCGGACGACGCAGTTCGGCACGGCGCGGAAACCGGCCTCGCGCCAGCGGGTTTCGCCCCAGCCCGCGAATTTGCTGTCCACCTTGTCCCACCAGCCGCCATTCTGCGGCCCGCCCTGCTGCATTTCCATGTCTTTCAGGCGGAAACCCAGCAGAACGGCCTTTTTCGCCCATTGGTTCACATGCCAGTCGGCACCACGCTTTTCAGCGACGCGCAGCGCGCCCCGGTCCAGCGCCTCCAATGTCGCCTCGACCGCGTCGCGGGTTTCGCCCCTGGTGTCCGGGGTGATCGAATCGCGGTTTTCCCAAGCGGCTTCGATGGCGGTTTCAAGCTGCGCGACATTGATGTTCGACATGGAGGACCTCTCTCGCCCTGGGTGGAAACTGTTGCACAAGGGCTATAAGCCGGGGGGTGCGGGCGCGCAATCCGCCCGCCAATCATATCAGAGGTTTCGATGATGGAAGAAGACGAGCGCAACAATCCGTTCCGCGACAGCCAGCAGGATGTCGCCGCAACCCGCACGGTTCCCCAGACCCCGCAAACGGCCGCGCCCGCCTATCAGCTTGCCTTCACCGACACCGATTTCCTGCTGCGCGACGAATTGCGCCCGGTCCGGCTGCAACTGGAACTACTGAAACCGCAGATGATCATGGATGCGCGCGGCATCCGTTCGACCATCGTGATGTTCGGCGGCGCCCGCATCCCCGCCCCCGACCGGCGCGACACCGCCCGCACCCCCGAACTGGCCAGCCTGTCGCATTATTATGACGAGGCGCGGATCTTTGCCAAACGCATGACCGAACGCAGCCTGAACAGCTATGGCGCCGAAAACGTCATCTGCACCGGCGGCGGCCCCGGCGTGATGGAGGCCGGGAACAAGGGCGCGACCGAGGCGGGCGGCATCTCGATCGGCCTGTCCATCGTCCTGCCGCATGAACAGGCGCCGAACGGCTATGTGACGCCCGATCTGTGCTTCAACTTCCACTATTTCGCGATCCGCAAGATGCATTTCCTGATGCGCGCCAAGGCGATCACGGTCTTTCCCGGCGGTTTCGGCACACTGGATGAAATGTTCGAGGCGCTGACCCTGATCCAGACCGGGCGGATGCGGCGCGTGCCCTTTATCCTGTTCGGCGTCGAATTCTGGAAAAAGGTCGTGAACTGGCAGGCCCTGTCCGATGCGGGCACGATCAGCCCCGAAGACCTGGAACTGATCAGCTTTGTCGACACCGCGGACGAGGCCGTGGCCATCATCGACAACTGGCCCGAGCCCTGCGCGGACTGACCTGACGCGACCGGCCTATTGCGGCCACCAGGCATAGAACTGGCGCAGACCCAGATGGCCCCTTGTCTGATTGCGGGTCTGCCCAAGCTGTTGATAAAGCCTGTCATTGAAGCCCGCAGGGGAAAACTGACCGGCCCCTTTCTCGACCCCGTCACGATAGACGGAATAGTCGATCAGGGGCTGGAAATTCAGCTCTGGCGTTTCATCCGTGGTCTGGATGACCAGCGTGCCTTGCTGCAGGGCACGGCGAAACGCCTCATCATGGCCGAAGGCGCGCATCAGATGACGGCGCACATCCTGACGAAAGGATTCCTTGTCGGATGGGATGGTCGAGGCCCGGATCGCGGCGGAAACCGCGCGGGAACTGCGCATCTTGCGCGCGAGGGGCGAATCCGCGCCAAAGCTGCGTTCGACGGCATCAAGCCCGAGACGATATTCCACGGCCTCGGCTTCCGGGGCCATGCCGGACAGGGCACGGTCAAGATCGGCCGTCGCGGTGTTCGGCGCCAGCCCGCTACTTGCCGCGATCGAGGCCTGGAGTCGTTGATCGGTCGTGATATCGGGGGCGACGACCACGCCCTGAACAGGATGAACCATGTAAACCACCTGAATAGATTCTTGCCAGGTCAAGGTTCAGCTTACCCCATTCCGCCCGGAAGTGGGGTGTTTTAAGCGGGGTATTTTAATAAAAACATACAGTTACATGAATCCGTCAGTCGCGGTGATAGGGACCGCCCGCCAGAATGGTCGCCGCACGATACAACTGTTCGCTCAGCATCACGCGCGCCAGCATATGCGGCCAGACCATGCGGCTGAAACTGATCGCCAGATCGGCACGGGCGCGCAGCGCGGGGTCGATGCCATCCGCACCGCCGATGACAAAGCAGATATCGCGGGCCTGATCGCGCCAGTCACCGATCTGGCGCGCAAATTCGGGCGAGGTCAGCAGCTTGCCGCGTTCGTCCAGAATGACCAGCGCAGCACCATCGGGAATGGCGCGATCCAGCAATTCGGCCTCGGCCGCCATGCCACCGCCACGCTTGTCCTCGACCTCGGTCAGGGTGGCGGGGGGCAGGCCAAGCGCCCTGCCCGTCCTGGCGAAACGGTCGAGGTAATCGGCGATCAGCGCAGCCTCGGGGCCCTGCCGCAGCCGCCCGACTGCGGCAATGACCAGACGCATGTTCTAACCCTGGCGGGTATCGGCAGCGTGATCGGCGCGCAACTGATCCAGCGTCGGCGAACGCAGCGCGTCGGCGGGCATCCACATCTTTTCCAGCTGATAGAATTCGCGCACCTCGGGACGGAAGACATGGACGATGACGTCATCCGTGTCGATCAGCACCCAGTCACCGGTTTCCTTGCCTTCGACACGCGCGGAACGGCCGGTTTCCTCTTTCAGACGCTCGACCAGTTTTTCGGCGATCGAGGCGACCTGACGCGACGACCGGCCCGAGGCGATGACCATGTGATCGGCCATGGCCGAACGGCCGCGCAGATCAATGGTCACGACATCTTCGGCCTTGTCGTCATCCAGAGAGGCAAGAATGCGATCCAGCAAGACGTCGCTTGACGGCTGCTTGCGCGAATCGGCGGTCGCTGCCGGTTGATCCGCCGGCGAGACGATATTGGACAGAGCTCATCCTCCTGTCATCGCGCCGTTCTGCCCGGCGCCGGGTCCCCCAAAGATAGCACGGAATCCGGCGTTCTCAATCCGGAAGGAAACAGAAACACCGCGAGCCGGGGGCGAAACACCGGAAAAGGGATCAGAACATTTCCGGTCTGGCGAACCGCGTGCCTTCGGGAATCGGCGGGAAATCAGAGCGATAGACCGTATATTCGGTGCATTCCTCAGCCCCCATGATATCCTTGCCGGTTCGGCTGCATTCGGCCTGAACCCGCATGCCGTCCTTGAACCTGAAACCGACATCGGCCAGCGGATCATCCATCTGATACTGCCCCTTGCCGAAATAATTCCGCCCGTCGACGATGACCAGATCGTCAAGCCGGTTGCCGCCCGGATAGAACATCGCCTTGATCTGCCCACCATCGGCCCTGACCCCGGTCAGGTCTGTCGGAAAGCAGCCCGCCAGGAAAAGGCAGGCCAACATCACGGGAACGGCCATGAAAACGCGCTGAAACATCCTGATTTTCCCTTGCAAGACCAAGGCCCTGCCTAGACGCAAAGGATGAATCGCCGGTTAACGCGCCCGGTCTTCTGCCGGATTTTCGTCCGCCGTGGGCAGAATGCGGATTTCGCGTTGCGGATAGGGCAGCGTGATGCCGTTCTTGCTGAACGCATCCCACAGCGCCAGATAGACCTGTCCCCGCACATTGGTGATCCCGCCCGTCGGGTCCGAGATCCAGAAACGCAGCACATATTCCACCGACCGTTCGCCGAAACCCGTGATCCAGCAGACCGGCGTGCGCTGCGCCAGCACCCGTTTCACCGTCAGCGCGGCATTGATCGCGATCTTGCTGACCTGATGGGGGTCATCCGCGTAAGAGGCGCCAAAGGACAGGTCCAGCCGCACGAAATCATTGGTATGCGACCAGTTGACGACCTGCCCCGTGACGAAATCCTCGTTCGGGATCAGGTATTCGCGGCCGTCGCGGGTCACGACGCTGACGTAGCGCGCGCCCAGTTCCTCGATCCAGCCAAAGGTGTCGCCGATGGTGATGACGTCGCCGGGCTTGATCGACTTGTCCATCAGGATGATAACGCCTGACATCAGGTTCGACACGATCTTTTGCAGGCCGAACCCCAGCCCCACGCCAAGCGCGCCGGTGAATACGGTAAAGCCGGTCAGGTCGAAGCCCGTGGCCTTCAGCCCGATCAGGACGGCAAGGCTGATCAGCACGACCTGCAACAGCTTGGCCGTCAGGACCTGCATCGCGGGCGAGATATCGGCATTCTGCGACAGCCGCGCCGTCACCGTCCTGGACAGCCAGCGCGCCACGGCGATCAGCACGACCGTCACGACCGCCGCCTTCAGCACGGTCAGCGCCGACAGCCTGAACGTGCCGAAGGTCACCGAAACGCTGTCCAGAACCGAGGCCGAGGGCGCCAGAAAGCCCAGGAAATACAGCGTCACCCAGACCCAGGCCGCCCATGTCACGATGCGGCGCAGGGTGCGGTTGCGGATCACCCGCACGACGAACCCCACCGCCGCCCATGCCGTGGCGATCGTCGCGGCCAGTGCGATCAACTGGCTGCGCGATGGCCATGTCAGCTCGCGCAGGACCGCGACCAGCCCCCATGCCAGCAGCGCAAACAGGATGACGCGCATCCTTTGCTGGACCAGAATCCCCATGCGCAGCCGCCATTTCGGCCAGCCCTGCTGCTTGCGCAGCCACAGGTTCGCCCAATGCGCCAGCGGTCGGGCCATGAAATGCGCGGTGATGAACAGACCAAGGATCGCGACAAGCTGGTTCAGCCGCCAGGGCAGCAGCATGCCTTTGACGAACAGCTCGACCTGCCGCCACAGCACATTGGCCGCATCGACCAGATCGGGTGCGAATTGCTCCATCCCCCGCCTTTCTCCCGCGCCGTTCTCTCGCGCATCCTTGCGTCATCATGGCCACTATCGGGCGGGTGCCGCAAGTCGATGAGGGGCGAAGGGAACGGAATTATTGCACCAAAGCGCGGAAAGGCTTACATAGGCGGTCATGCGTGGATTCGTCTATTTCGACATTCATGACCGCGCCCGCCTGCCGGGCCGGTTCTACGGCGAAAGCCTGTCCGTCACAGCCCGACTTTGACGGGCTGCGGGCCTGTGCCCGCCCGGTCGCGGCCTGCCAGCCGCAGATGCGACCGCCCAGAACCTCGTTACCAGCTAGTCCTTTCGGAAAGAGACAGCCATGACCGGCACCACCAACGCGGGCACCCCCCGCACACTTTACGATAAAATCTTCGACGCGCATGTGGTCGACCGTCAGGACGACGGCACCTGCATCCTGTATATCGACCGTCATCTGGTCCACGAAGTGACCAGCCCGCAGGCCTTCGAAGGGCTGCGCATGGCGGGTCGCAAGGTCCATTCGCCCGAGCGCACCATCGCCGTGCCGGACCATAACGTGCCCACCACCGCCGACCGCGTGAAGGGCATCGAAAACCCCGAAGGCCGCATCCAGGTCGCCGAACTGGACAAGAATGCCCGCGAATTCGGCCTGAACTATTACCCGATGAGCGATGTCCGTCAGGGCATCGTGCATATCGTCGGCCCGGAACAGGGCTGGACCCTGCCCGGCATGACCGTGGTCTGCGGCGACAGCCACACCGCGACGCATGGCGCATTCGGCGCGCTGGCCCATGGCATCGGCACCTCCGAGGTCGAACATGTTCTGGCGACGCAAACGCTGATCCAGAAGAAATCGAAAAACATGAAGGTCGAAATCACCGGCCATCTGCGCCCCGGCGTCACCGCCAAGGACATCACGCTGGCGGTGATCGGCAAGACCGGCACGGCGGGCGGCACCGGCTATGTCATCGAATATTGCGGCTCGGCGATCCGCGATCTGTCGATGGAAGGCCGCATGACCGTGTGCAACATGGCGATCGAAGGCGGCGCCCGCGCCGGGTTGATCGCGCCGGACGAAAAGACCTTTGAATATTGCATGGGCCGCCTCCACGCGCCCAAGGGCGCCGCATGGGAAGCCGCCGTCAACTGGTGGAAAACGCTCTATACCGACGAAGGCGCGCATTTCGACAAGGTCATCACCATCCGCGGCGAAGATATCGCCCCGGTCGTGACCTAGGGCACATCGCCCGAGGACGTGCTGGCGATCACCGACCGCGTCCCTGGCCCCGAGGATTTCGAGGGCGGCAAGATCGAGGCCGCGCGCCGCAGCCTTGACTATATGGGCCTGCAACCCGGCACGCCGCTGAACGAAATCAGGATCGACGCGGTCTTCATCGGCTCCTGCACCAATGGCCGGATCGAGGACCTGCGCGCCGCCGCCGCCATCCTGAAAGGCCAGAAACTGGCGACGGGCGTGCGCGGCATGGTCGTTCCCGGCTCGGGCCTCGTGCGTCTGCAGGCCGAGGAAGAAGGTCTGGACAAGATCTTTACCGATGCCGGTTTCGAATGGCGTCTGGCGGGCTGTTCGATGTGTCTGGGCATGAACCCCGACCAGTTGGCGCCGGGCGAACGCTGCGCCGCGACCTCGAACCGCAATTTCGAGGGCCGCATGGGCCGGGGTGGCCGCACGCATCTGATGTCCCCGGTGATGGCGGCCGCAGCCGGGATCAAGGGCCACCTGACCGATGTGCGCGAGCTTCTGGCCGAACACGCCTGAGGCCCTGCGCGCCTGAAACCCTGCCTGCCGGAGCCGCGTCAGCGCGCGGCCCGGCGCAGCAGGCCAAAGGCGTTGATCGCGATCAGAATCAGGCCGATATTCTCGAAGATGAAATTCATCGGGATACCGGCAATCCGCACGCCGATCAGGACATCCACGAAATGGAACCCGACCGCACGCATCAGCACAAAGGCGCACAGCACGCCCAGCCCCGCCAGAGCCAGCCGGTTCCGGCGCAGCAGGGCGTGGTTCATCTGCGCGACCACCCGGCGCATCGCCCAGACCATCCCCGCCAGCAGCAGCAGGATAAACCCCAGTTGCACCAGCCTGCGATGTTCCCACCAGCCCTGGGCATGGGAAAGACAGCGGCCAAAGGCGGTCAGCGCGCTTTGCAGGTCAAGCTGTTTGTTCAGCGCCAGAAACAGCATCAGCAGGGCAATCCCGCCCCAGAAGCCGTTGCCCCTTGTGCCGCGACCGCGCCAGGCGACCGCCGCCGCCAGGGCCATGGTCGCCAGATAGACCAGCACCGTCAGCCATCCCGTGATCTCGGGATCGCCGATCTGCGGTCGCCAGTCGCGGGCCATGCAGGCCGGCAGGGACAGATTCCATTCACTCGGTTCCATGGTCTTTCCGGCTGGTCAGCAAGATATCGGCAGGTTTCCCGGACTACGGGCCGCCACGCAATAGCGGGCAAATCCCCGCAAAGTCAAATCAAGAGGGTATAATGGACAAATTCACCACGCTGACCGGGATCGCCGCGCCGATGCCTCTGGTCAATATCGACACGGACATGATCATCCCGAAACAGTTCCTGAAAACCATCCACCGTTCGGGGCTGGGCAAGAACCTGTTCGACGAGATGCGCTATAACCCCGACGGATCGGAAATTGCCGATTTCGTGCTGAACCAGCCCGCCTATCGCGACAGCCAGATCATCGTCGCGGGTGACAATTTCGGCTGCGGCTCGTCGCGCGAACATGCCCCTTGGGCGCTGCTGGATTTCGGGATCCGCGCGGTGATTTCCACCAGCTTTGCCGATATCTTCTATAACAACTGTTTCAAGAACGGCATCCTGCCGATCATCCTGCCGCAAGACGCCGTCGATGCGCTGATGGAGGATGCCCGCAAGGGCGCCAATGCCCGCATCACCGTGGATCTGGAAAACCAGACCGTCACCTCGTCCGACGGGCAAAGCTTTGCGTTCGAGATCGACCCGTTCCGCAAGCATTGCCTGCTGAACGGCCTGGACGATATCGGCCTGACGATGGAAAAATCCGCCAAGATCGACGGATTCGAGGGTCAGATGGCGCAAAGCCGCCCCTAGGTGTGAGGCCCCCTGCAACAGCCCTGTGGGCGGCGCTGCTGGCGCTGCCCACCATCGCCACCGCAGAGCCGCTGCGGATCGCGAGCTATTCGCCCGACCTCTCGCGCAAGGGGCCGGGCCTTTTGCTGCGCGATATCGAAACCGGCAAGGACAGACAGATCGCGGCGGTGGTGCAGGTGATCGCGGCGGCGGATGCCGATGTGATTCTGCTGACCGGCTTTGACTGGGATTACGACAATCGTGCGCTGGCGGGTTTTGCCGGGCTGCTGGCGGATGCGGGCGCACCCTATCCGCATCAATTCGCCGCGCAGCCGAACAGCGGGCTTGCCACCGGCATTGATCTGGACGGCGACGGGCGCCTTGGCACCGGCGACGATGCGCAGGGTTTCGGCATGTTCATGGGTCAGGGCGGCATGGCGCTGCTGTCGCGCCACCCGGTCGAACTGGTCGCGGATCACACCGGTTTCCTGTGGCGCGACCTGCCCGGCCAGATCATGCCGCCCCTGCCCGACGAGGCCGTAGCCGTGCAGCGCCTGTCATCCACCGCGCATTGGCATCTGGCGGTGACGGTCAGGGGCCAGCCGCTGCACCTGCTGGCCTATGCCGCCACCCCTCCGGTCTTTGACGGGCCAGAGGATCGCAACGGCCGCCGCAACCATGATGAAACGATGTTCTGGCTGGACCGCCTGCCCGATGCGCCCTTTGTCGTGCTGGGCGATACCAATCTGGACCCGCATGACAGCGATGGCCGGCATGAGGCGATGCAGGCCCTGCTGGCCCGCGTTCAGGACCCCGAACCCGCCAGCGAAGGCGGCAGGCTGGCGCCGCAGGATGGTGCCAATGCCACCCATCGGGGCAACCCCGCGCTGGATACGGCGGTCTGGCCCGCCGCCGATGGACCGGGCAGTCTGCGGGTCGATTACGTCCTGCCCGCGCCGGGCCTGACGGTGCTGGATGCGGGCGTGTTCTGGCCCGCGCCGGGCGATGCGATGGCGGATGTGGCGGCCGCGGCCTCGCGGCACCGGCTGGTCTGGGTCGATCTCGACTGGCCTTAAAGCATTTTCAGCAAAAGCGGATGCCGGCTTTGCGTCCGAAAATGCGCAAAAACAAAGGTCTACAGAATTTCGGCGCTTCAGCGCCTTGTCGAAATTCTGTAGCGCGGGAAAAAAGCCGCCGCCCGATCCGGTCAAGAGGAAGCCGGATCAAGGCGACGGTAGAGCCAAGATGTCCCGCGCGATCAGGACCTGTTGCGGACAACCCGAAGATATCCGCCCCTTCACCCTTGCCGCGACCGGCTGCGATGGCAAAACCTGCGATGCGTCGCGGCGGCCAAACCGGCGCCATTGCCTGCAATTTCCCCAGAAAGGCAGCGCAGGCACCCGCGTTGACCGCGAAACGGGCGCTTTGCGAACCCCCGCCGCCCCTCTCTGACGCCCCTCTCTGACGCGGTCGTGACAGGGGGATGGCAGGTGCCGATTGATCCGTTCCCCCATCCATGAGACAGTTTTCCCGCCAACGCATGGATGCAGGGCCAAGCGCCCTGCCCGGCATCAGCACGAACCGCAACCACGAACGGAGCTCGATGATGAAAGCCAAGACCATTGCCCTGACCGCCACGATCCTGTCGCTTGCCGCGCTGCCCGCGCTGGCCTGCGGTAGCGCCAAGAATTCCTCGATGCAGCAAAGCTCGGTCAGCACCTCGACCGGCGGGGACAGCGGGATCATCCAGACGATCAAGGGCAACAGCTAAGCCCTGATCGCCACGCAACAGAACAAGAAAGGCGGGCATGTCTGCCCGCCCCTTTTTCAGTTGAATTTATTGTCGCGCGGAAAGCCGCGCGGGGCCATGCGGCCAGCCGTGGCGCGCTTGCCCAGCCATTCGCTCAGATCGGTTTCGGTGCGGGTGCGCCCGGCGGGATCGCGCCATGACAGGCCCTGCGCCAAGGTGATGCAGGCCGCATCGGCCAGCCCGCCGTCCTTGAACTTCTGCAGCCGGACACCCTTGCCGCGCACCATTTCGGGCAGTTCGTCAAGCGGGAAGATCAGCAGCTTGCGGTTGTCGCCGACGACGGCCAGATGGTCGCCGCTGATGACGCGGCACAGCAGCGCCTCGCCGTTCAGGATCTGCTTGCCGCTGCGGGTCTGGGCCAGAATATCGGCGGAATTGACGATGAACCCGTCCCCGGCCCTAGACGCGACCAGATATTTCACGCCGTCGCGCCACGCGAACATGTCGATGACGGCGGCGTCATTCGGCAGATCGACCATCAGGCGCAGCGGTTCGCCCATGCCGCGACCGCCGGGCAGGTTGTTGGCGGGCAAGGTATAGAACCGCCCGTTCGCGCCCAGAATCATCAGCTTGTCGGTGGTTTCCGCGTGGAAGGCCATGAAAGGCCCGTCACCGTCGCGGAATTTCAGTTCCGCATCCAGCGGCTGATGCCCCTTCATCGCGCGGATCCAGCCCATTTTCGACAGGATCACGGTCACCGGCTCGCGTTCGATCATCGAATCCATGTCGATGGGCGCGACTTCTCCGGCTTCGGAAATTTCGGTGCGGCGCTGGCCGCCAGGGGCGGATTTGCCGAATTGCCCGCGCACCTCGCGCAACTGTTCGGCGATGCGCGCCCATTGCGCACCCTCATCGGCCAGCATCGCCTGCAAGGCGGCGCGTTCTTCGGTCAGGGCGGCATGTTCGGCTTTCAATTCGATTTCTTCCAGCCGGCGCAGGGCGCGCAGGCGCATGTTCAGGATCGCTTCGACCTGAACATCGGACAGGCCGAATTCGGCCATCATCACGCCCTTGGGGTCGTCTTCGTAGCGGATGATTTCAATGACGCGATCCAGATTGAGGAAGGCGATCATATAGCCTTCCAGCACCTCCAGCCGGGCGGCGATCTTGTCCAGCCGGTGATTGCTGCGGCGCAGCAACACATCGCGGCGGTGGTCCAGAAAGGCGCGCAGAACCTCTTTCAGGCTGCAGACCTTGGGCACGCGCCCGTCGATCAGCACGTTCATGTTCAGACCGAAACGCACCTCGAGATCGCTGACCCGGAACAGCGCGGCCATCAGCTGATCGGCATCGACCGCGCGGGTCCTTGGTTCCAGAACGATGCGGACATCTTCGGCCGATTCGTCGCGGACATCGGCCAGAATCGGCACCTTTTTCAGCTGGATCAATTCGGCCAGACGTTCGATCAGCTTGGATTTCTGGACCTGATAGGGGATTTCGGTGACGACGATCTGCCACTGGCCGCGACCCAGATCCTCGACCGCCCAACGCGCACGCAGACGCAGGCTGCCGCGCCCGGTGCGATACGCCTCGGCAATGACATCGCGGGTTTCGACCAGCACGCCGCCGGTCGGGAAATCGGGGCCGGGCACGATGGACACCAAGGTTTCATCCCGCGCATCCGGCGATTTGATCAGATGCAGGCAGGCATCGACGATTTCATGCAGGTTGTGGGGCGGGATATTCGTCGCCATCCCGACCGCGATCCCGCTGGCGCCGTTGCACAGCAGGTTCGGGAACGCGGCGGGCAGAACCACGGGTTCCTCCAGCGTGCCGTCATAGTTCGGGCGGAAATCGACCGCGTTTTCGGCCAGCCCCTCCATCAGCGCCTCGGCCGCGGCGGTCAGGCGGGCTTCGGTGTAGCGGCTGGCGGCGGGGTTGTCGCCGTCGATATTGCCGAAGTTCCCCTGACCATCGACCAGCGGGTAGCGCATGACGAAAGGCTGGGCCAGACGCGCCATGGCGTCATAGATCGCCCCGTCGCCATGGGGGTGATAGTTGCCCATCACATCGCCCGAGATCTTGGCCGACTTCCGGAACGCCCCGCCCGAAGACAGCCGCAATTCCCGCATCGCAAACAGGATGCGGCGATGCACCGGCTTCAACCCGTCGCGGGCATCGGGCAGCGCGCGGTTCATGATCGTCGACAGCGCATAGGTCAGGTAGCGTTCGCCGATCGCGCGCGAAAGCTGTTCGGTCACGTTCTGCCCGTCTTCGGGCTGGTCGTCTTTGGGGCGGTTCGTATCGTCTGACATGTCGCTGTGAATAGGGCCGCGCCGGGCATCGGTCCAGCGCGAAATTCGGGCCGGTGGCGCGATCCGGCCACCCATGGGCCGCGCATGACGGGTTGCGGCGACGGGTCACGGTTGACGCCGCCATGCGCATTCGCTCTATTCGCGCGGGTTCCGTCAGGATTGGGATGGCCTCATGCAGGGCACGGGAAACGCGGATGGGGGGAAAACGGTCCTGATCACGGGCTGCTCGTCCGGCATTGGCCATGATGCCGCGCATTATCTGGCGGGGCGCGGCTGGCGCGTGCTGGCAACCTGCCGCCAGCAACCCGATGTCGAACGCCTGCGGGCCGAGGGGCTGGACAGCTTTCGCCTTGATCTGGCGGACAGATCCAGCGTGACCGAGGCCGTGGCCCATGCCCTGACGCTTGGTCCCGTCCATGCGGTCGTCAATAACGGCGCCTTTGCCATTCCCGGCGCGGCCGAGGATCTGCCGCGCGGCGCATTGCGCGAGATATTTGAAACCAACCTGTTCGGCACCCATGACCTGACCCGCCAGTTGATCCCGCATTTCCGTGAAATGGGTCAGGGGCGGATCGTCAACATCAGTTCGGTTCTGGGGCTGGTCGGCATTCCGTGGCGCGGCGCCTATGTCGCGACGAAATTCGCGCTGGAGGGGCTGACCGACGTGCTGCGCGTCGAAATGGCCGACACGCCGATCAAGGTCACCCTGATCGAACCCGGCCCCATCGGCACCATGATCCGCCTGAAATCCATCCCGCATTTCGAGCGCTGGATCGACTGGAAAAACAGCCCCCGCATCGACCAATATCAGGCGACCCTGCTGAAACGCCTGTATCAACCCGAGGCGAAAAAGGACAAATGGGAACTGCCCCCGCGCGCGGTCAGCGAAAAAATCGCCCATGCGCTGGAAAGCCCGCGCCCCGATCCGCGCTATTATGTCACCCGACCGACCCGAATCGCGAGAATCGGCCGCCGTCTTCTTTCAACGCGCGCGCTGGACTGGTTCGCGCAACGCAGTTAGGCATGTCAGATGCATGACAAGACGCTTTTCATCCTCGCCGCCGTCCTTTGCCTGATCGTCACGGTCATCCTTGCGGTGGGCATCGGCGGCTTTGCCAAGGGTGGCGAATTCAACCGACGCCACGGAAATCGCATGATGCGCTGGCGTCTGATCGCCCAATTCGTCACCATCGTCGTCATTCTGGGCTATCTCTGGATAAGGAGCCGCTGATGGTCGTCCTGAACAAGATCTATACCCGCACCGGCGACAAGGGCGAAACCGCCCTGTCGAACGGCGAACGTGTCGCCAAACACTCGGCGCGCGTCGATGCCTATGGCACGGTCGATGAACTGAACGCGACGCTTGGTCTGGCGCGGCTGCATGCCGAAGGCCCGATTGCCGACCGTATCGCGGTGATCCAGAACGATCTTTTCGATCTGGGCGCCGATCTGTCCCGACCCCGCATGGAAGAAGACAGCGAGGCCCCCTACCCCGTTCTGCGCATCATCGACGCGCAGGTCGAACGGCTGGAATCGGAAATCGACCAGATGAACGCGGCCCTGACGCCGCTGCGCAGCTTCATCCTGCCGGGCGGCTCGGTCCTGTCGGCGCATCTGCACCTGTGCCGCACCGTCGCACGACGCGCCGAACGTGCCGCGACGGCCCTGGCCGCGACCGAAGGCGCCAATCCGGCCGCCGTCAAATATCTCAACCGCCTGTCCGACTGGATGTTTGTCGCGGGACGGGTCGCCAACAATCAGGGCAAGGACGATATTCTCTGGGTTCCAGGGGCCAGCCGATAGGCGCAGACATGACGATAGGCCAATAGCGACCTCGACTGTTCGCTTTTGCCCTGTGCAAGCCCAGATCGGCCAGCTAACAAATTCCACCAACAGATGACGCAATAGAATAGGAGGTTGAACCGATGAAGGTTCTTGTCCCGGTGAAACGGGTGATCGACTACAACGTGAAGGCGCGTGTGAAGGCTGACGGTTCGGGTGTCGATCTTGCGAACGTCAAGATGTCGATGAACCCTTTCGACGAGATTGCCGTGGAAGAGGCGATCCGGCTGAAGGAAGCCGGCAAGGCCGATGAGGTCGTCGTGGTCTCGATCGGCGTCAAACAGGCGGCCGAGACCCTGCGCACGGCGCTGGCCATGGGCGCGGACCGGGCCATTCTGGTCACTGCCACCGATGACGTGCAAACCGATATCGAACCGCTCGCTGTCGCAAAGATCCTGCAGGCCGTGGTCGATCAGGAACAGCCCCGGCTGGTCATCGCGGGCAAGCAGGCCATCGACAATGACATGAACGCGACCGGCCAGATGCTGGCGGCGCTGCTCGGTTGGGGTCAGGCGACCTTTGCATCCAAACTGGACATCGACGGCGACAAGGCGAAAGTCACCCGCGAGGTCGACGGCGGCCTGCAAACCATCGAGGTGGCGCTGCCCGCCATCGTCACCGCCGACCTGCGCCTGAACGAACCGCGCTATGCCAGCCTGCCCAACATCATGAAGGCAAAGAAAAACCGCTGGACGAAAAGACCGCGGCGGATTTCGGCATCGACGTTTCGCCGCGCCTGACGGTGGTCTCGACCCGCGAACCGGCGGGCCGCAGCGCGGGGATCAAGGTGGGTTCGGTGGACGAACTGGTCGGCAAACTGAAAGAAGCGGGGGTGATCTGATGGCTGTTCTGCTGCTTGGAGAAGTGACGAATGGCGAGCTGAACCGCGATGCCACCGCCAAGGCGGTCGGCGCGGTCGGCGCCTTGGGCGATGTGACCGTGCTCTGTGCGGGGGCCTCGGCCAGGGCTGCGGCGGCGGAAGCGGCCAAGATCGCCGGTGTCGCAAAAGTTCTGGTCGCCGAGGATGCGATCTACGGCCATCGCCTGGCTGAACCGACCGCCGCGCTGATCGTGGCGCTGGCGCCGGGCTACAGCCATATCGCGGCGCCGGCGACGACGGATGCGAAAAACATCCTGCCCCGCGTCGCCGCGCTCTTGGATGCGATGGTGATCTCGGACGTCTCGGCGGTGATCGACGCGGATACGTTCGAACGCCCGATCTATGCCGGAAACGCGATCCAGACGGTGAAATCGGCGGATGCGACCAAGGTCTTCACGATCCGCACCGCCAGCTTCGACGCGGCGGGCGACGGCGGCGCGGCGGCGGTCGAGACCCGCCGCGACCATCGCCGATCCGGGGCTGTCGAACTGGGTCGCCGACGAGGTCGCGGTCAGCGACCGCCCGGAACTGACCTCGGCGAAACGCGTGGTTTCCGGCGGTCGCGGGGTGGGGTCGAAAGACAGCTTCGCGGTGATCGAGGCGCTGGCCGACAAGCTCGGCGCGGCGGTGGGCGCGTCGCGGGCTGCGGTCGATTCGGGCTATGCGCCGAACGACTGGCAGGTCGGCCAGACCGGCAAGGTCGTAGCGCCGGACCTCTATGTCGCGGTCGGGATTTCCGGTGCGATTCAACACCTTGCCGGGATGAAGGACAGCAAGGTCATCGTCGCGATCAACAAGGACGAAGAAGCCCCGATCTTCCAGATCGCGGATTACGGCCTGGTCGGCGACCTCTTCACCACCGTCCCCGAACTGACCGAAAAACTCTGACCCCACCCCCGGGGAACTTTCTTCATCACAGAAATACCCCGGGGGACCCCTGACGGGTGTCAAAAGGTTTGAGACTCGGCGATTTTTCGGGCGTGTGAAATCAATAGGTTACAGAGGCGAGTGCCAAAAGGCTTGAGCCTTTCGGCACGAAAGTCGCCATTTTTGCGGAATTTTCGGAATTCTGGCAACAAAAAATCAATGGGTTATCGGATAAGGTGCGCGTGGTTTTGCGCACACCTCAAGACGAAAGGATTCTTGAGGCTTTATCCTGCGTGATTTCGACCAGCCGTTCCGTGCGGCTTTGCTTCCAAAGCTCTAGGTCTTCTCTGGTCACACCGCGCTCAAGGTAAGCGATGGGGTGGGCGTTGTTGCAGCAGTCAGGGTGTTAGCGCAGGTGCCCCTTTCCCCGTTTGCTTCATGCCACGCGTTCGATCTCGGCGGAGCCGAGGGCATTGGATCGGTTCATCAGAGCGACGCGGATATGGATCTCGGCGGTCTGGCGGTCCGGGGCTCTGGATGCGATGCGTTCACCGAATGCCTTGAGACACCGCATCCTGGCTTCGATCCTGATTCGGGCGTGATAAACCGACCAGCGCCTCCATATGGCCCTGCCCGGGCGTTGGGTTGCCCGGAGGATCTCGTTGCGGGCTTTTGCGGCAGGGCAGTCCTGCCGCCATCGTCGTCCGTTCTTGCATATGGGTATGACCGCCGTGCCACCGCGCTCGAGGATCGCAGTGTGGCAGCGTCTTGTGTCGAAGGCGCCGTCGCCGGTCACGGTGCCAATCTGCTCATCAGGTGGGATCTGATCGAGCAGGTGAGGCAGAATGGGGCTATCGCCCTTGTCGCTGGAGGTGAACTCCACCGCCCGGATGTCACCGGTGACAGTGCCCATCGCCAGATGGACCTTGCGATACTGGCGTCGGCGGCGGGTGCCATGCTTGCGCGCCAGCCATTCCCCATCGCCGAGGAACCTGATCCCTGTGCTGTCCACCAGCAGGTTCAGCGGCCCCGGTGCACGGCGGCTCGATATCTGCACTTCGATGCTCCTCTGCCTGCGGCTCAGGGTCGAAAAATCCGGAACCGGCCAGTCGAGCCCGGCCATCGACAGGATGCTCGCCACCATCCCAGCTGTTTGCCGAAGCGGAAGCCCGAACAGGACCTTCACCATCAGGCAGAACTGGATCGCGGCATCAGAGAACACCGGCGGCCGACCATTACGACCAGCCCTGGGCGCCAGCCACACCATGTCCTTGTCCAGCCAGATCAGCAACGACCCCCGACGCCTCAAGGCATCCTTGTAGGATGTCCAGTTCGTCCTGCGGTAGCGGCTGCGCTCAGGCTTACTCATCCCAGGGGCGTAGCCCACTGGATTCACGATGGGAACCCCTCAGGGAAGAGAGTTCTGCAACAACGCCTCGTCAATTCCGAAACCCTCGCCCTTGCTTTCAAGGGATTCAAGACCGTCTATTCCGAAGCCTGGCTTGATGCCCCGTCGCATGGCGAGAAAATCGCCATGACGATTCCCAGTGCCAGCCGGGATGAAACCTATGGCTGGCTCGGCATGTTCCCGCAATTGCGCGAATGGATCGGGCAGCGGCAGGTGAACAGCCTCAAGGCGCACGGCTTCACCATCACCAACCGCAAATTCGAAAGCACCGTTTCCGTCAAGCGCGATGATGTTTCGGATGATCGGTTGGGCGTGTTCAAACCGTTTGTTTCCGAAATGGGTGTTTCGGCCAAACGGCACCCCGACGAGTTGATTTTTGGTCTGCTGAAAGCCGGATTCGATACCCCGTGTTTCGACGGCACCAGCTTCTTTTCGGGTAATCACCCTGTCGAAATCGACGGGAAGCGGCAGGCGACCAGCAATTTTCAGGCTGGCACTGACCCGGCATGGTTCCTGCTGGATACCAGCCGCGCCGTTCGCCCGATTATCTTTCAGAAGCGCGAGGATTATGAGTTCCAGTCGCTTGACGACTCGAATTCGCCCCATGTGTTTTTGAACGACGAATATCTCTATGGCGTTCGGGCGCGTGTGAATGCCGGGTTCGGTCTGTGGCAACCTGGCTTTGGCGCGAAAGCTCCGCTCAACGAAGAGAACTATGCTGCCGCGCGGGCGGCAATGATGGGCTTCAAGAGCGATGGCGGGCGCTTGCTGGGCGTCAGCCCCAGCGTCCTGATCGTTCCGCCCCAGCTGGAAAGCGCGAGGCTGCACCTGCTGAACACCGAAATCAAGGATGGCGGCGGGTCCAACCCGTGGAAGGGCACGGCCGAGCTGATCGTTACGCCCTATGTCGCCGCATGATCCGGGAAAGGAAAGACCATGGTTGCCTTGACTTCTGATCGAAATGCCCCGGAACGTGTGGGCGATCTGCGGGCCGGCCTTGTCGCCGCGAATGTTCGCATCTTCGCCGGGGCGCTGTTGATGCGCACTGCCGACGGCTATCTTACGCCGGGCGCCACCGCGACCGGGGCGATTGGTGCCGGTCGCGCCAACATTGCCGCCGACAATCGCGGCGGCGCGGCCAGTGCCATCGGTGTGGACTGGCGCAAGGGGGACTTCCGCTTTGAAAACTCCGCCGCGACCGATCTCATCACCATCGCCAATATCGGCAAGCTCTGCTTCATCGTCGATGATTGCACCGTTGCCAAAACTGATGACAGTGCCAGCCGCGCGTCCGCTGGTGTGGTCGAGGATGTCGATGGCATTGGCGTCTGGGTTCGCATGGATGAAGCTCTGACGAGGGCGCTGGCATGAGCGATCGCATCGACTTCGCCACTGATCTGGCGCTGACCGCCGAAGGTCAGGCTCCCGAATGGGTGCATCTCCTGCCACTCGGGCGCTTCGTGGCGCGCGACGGGCGGGTGTTCGACAATTCGGACCCCGATGGGCTTTCGGCGCACGGTCGCTCGATCTGCCGATTGACTATGAGCATCAGAACGACCGGCCCGAGGCCCGGCTGAATGGCCCGGTTCCGGCGGCTGGCTGGATCAAGGAGCTGATGCGCCAGGCGAACGGTATCTGGGGCCGGGTCGAATGGACCGCCCGCGCCCGCGACATGATTGCGAACCGGGAATATCGCTATCTCAGCCCGGCGATCAGATACCTCATGGCCGGAGGCAAGGTGACGATGATCAAGGGCGCGGGCCTGGTGCATTCGCCTGCGCTGCATCTGACTGCGCTGGCCGAGGAAGGTGAGGGCGACAAGCCGACGATTGCCGCCCAGGTCGTGGCCGAGGCGCTGGGGCTGTCGCCCGATGCCAGCGAGGCCGATATTCTCGACCTGCTGCGCGGCAGAGCGAGGCCGGGTGACGGGGCGACAGGCGCGGTCGCGCAGCTGGCCGAACTCGACCACATTGCGCGCGAGTTCGGCCAGCGTGACCGTCCCGCGCGCCATGCGGCGGGCAAACCGGACCCGGCCCGCTTCGTCCCGGCCGAGCCCCTGCAAGCGGTCCTGACCGAACGCAACGAGGCGCAGGCCGTCTTGCGTGAACAGAATGTCAGGGCGCGGGTCGATGATGCTTTCGCGCGGGGCTGGCTCTCGCCCGCCATGCGGGGCTGGGCCAGGGCGCTCTGCATGTCCGAACCCGACAGTTTCGATCTGTTCATCGAAAAGGCGATCCCGCCATTCGCGCATCTGTTCAGGCCTGCGACCACATCGGCCGCCCCGCCGGACCTTGCGCGCGGCAACCACGCGGGCGGCGCGGCCGAGGAAATCGCGATCTGCGCGCAACTCGGCCTGAAACCCCGCGCGCTTCGGGACTGACCGGATCGGGCCGTGCCTTCGGCGGTGTGCCTGATGCGCCGTCGAAACCCTGCGCGCCGGCCGTCCGGGGAGCCGCGACCGGCGCGCAGACCCACCACAAAAGAACGGACATGACGCGAAACGCCGGTTCAACGCCCTGATGAAACCCTGTTGCAGCATGTGGCGGCGCATCGTCCCGGCCGACCCGGAAAGATCGCGCTCGACCCGGAATTGCGCGCCTTCGTCGAGGCACGGCTTGCGCGTATGGCATTCGCCGGGATCGAGATCGAGGTGGCCGCGCATTTCCCGCCCGACCGCCCTCAGCGCAATTCATCGCTGGTGGCAGCGAATGCAGCGGGGCGAAACGTGAGCCAACACAACCGCCCGCCTGCACCGCGCCCAACCGCGCAGGTCGCGCCTTTCGTCCAGGTCCTCGGGCGTGGGGGCGCGATTCGCCTCATCCTCGCCTTCGGTGGTGCCGAGCTTTCCATCGGCAAGAACCCTCGCGACACAAACGAGCCGGTCGCAGATGTTCGGGCGCAGATCCGTCGAGGCGCTGGCAAACCTCGCCACATTGCCCCGCCGCATTCCCCTGGCAAAGCCATGGCGCGCCGCCAATTGCCACCCGCAGGACCTGCCCATCGCCCAAATCGCCCGCAAACTGCGGGTGTCGGGTGTGGCGGTCCGCACCTACCTGCGCCGCGAGGCCGAGAACCGCGAAAGGCTGCGGACCGACGCGGAACGCCGCGCCAGAAAGAGGACGTGAATCATGATTGAAGTCGAGTTCAACGACGCTTCCCGTTGTTGACTTTGCGCGTCATCAGGCTGCATCCTTCAGGTCGGAAGCCGTGTAACCCCGATGGGCAAGGGGATGCGCCGCGCAAGCGGCGGATTGATGTTGGTTCGAGTCCAACCCGGCTTCCGCATCCACCAGCCAATCAGCCCATGGCACCGGCAATCATCTGTAATCGGCTATTCCCATTTGTTCCCACGAAAAACAGGCGCAGACCTTTTGACACCGTAGCTCAAAGGTTTTGACACATTACAACCCCATCGAGGGGTCGCAGGGGCGGGGGGCAGAGCCCCCATAACCGCGCATTGTCATGGTTTTGTTATTCATCATCAAAGAGTTGACACAATAAAGCCAACAACCCGCACCAAACGAATTCCCATTGAAGAGCACCCCCTCTTGTGCCTATCGTCCCCGCGACCGACGAAAGGATGAGACGATGACAATTCAATCGGTGGGCGTAATCGGTGCGGGTCAGATGGGCAACGGCATCGCGCATGTCTTTGCGCTGGCTGGCTATGATGTCGTCCTCAATGACATCTCGCAGGATTCTCTCGACAAGGCATTGGTGCTGATCGCACGCAATCTGGATCGTCAGGTCAGCCGCGACAAGATCAGTCAGGCTGACAAGGACAGCGCCTTGCAGCGCATCAAGACCACCTTGCAACTGGCAGATATCGGGCAGACCGATCTGGTCATCGAGGCCGCCGCCGAGCGCAGATCGATCAAACAGGCGATCTTTGAAGATCTGGTTCCGCATCTGAAGCCTGAAACGATCCTGACCTCGAACACCTCGTCGATCTCGATCACCCGTCTGGCAAGCCGCACGGATCGACCTGAAAAGTTCATGGGCTTTCACTTCATGAACCCGGTTCCGGTCATGCAACTGGTCGAACTGATCCGCGGCATTGCCACGGACGAACCGACCTACCTTACGCTGGTCGATGTCGTCGAGAAGATTGGCAAGACATCCGCCAGCGCCGAAGACTTCCCGGCCTTCATCGTCAACCGCATTCTGATGCCGATGATCAACGAGGCGGTTTATACGCTTTATGAAGGCGTCGGCTCGGTCATGTCGATCGACTCGGCCATGAAGCTTGGCGCGAACCATCCGATGGGGCCGCTGGAGTTGGCCGATTTCATTGGGCTGGACACCTGCCTGGCCATCATGAACGTGCTGCATGAGGGTCTGGCCGACACGAAATACCGCCCCTGCCCGCTTTTGACCAAATATGTCGAAGCCGGTTGGCTGGGCCGCAAGACCGGACGTGGCTTTTACGATTATTCGGGCGAAACACCCGTCCCCACTCGCTAATCACGCGACCACATCGCCAATTGCCCGGGGGGCTCTGCCCCCGCGCCTTTCCGGCCCCTCGATGGGGTCGGAAAGGCGTCCCCCGGGGTATTTCGGTGATGAAGAAATCAGCCTTTGCGGCCAATTCGGGGTTCTGTTCCAGCCATCAGCCGCGAGATATTGGTCCGATGCCGGATAAAGATCAGCGCGGCCATGAAAATCGAAACGGCGGCGATTTTCGGGCCGTCGAGCAGCCAGCCGATCACCGGGGAAAGGCCTGCGGCGATCAGCGCGGAGAGCGATGAGATGCGGCTCAGGGCTGCTGCGATCAGCCAGATGACGCAGGCCGCCAGCCCCAATCTGAAATCAAGGGCGATCAGTGTGCCAAGGAATGTTGCGACGCCCTTGCCGCCCTTGAACCCCAGCCAGATCGGGAAGACATGGCCGAGAAAGGCCGCAGCACCCGCCAGCAGTGCCGCGTCGTCACCGGCAAAGCTGCGGGCCAGCAGCACCGCCGCCGCGCCCTTGCCGGAATCGAGCAGCAGCGTTGCCAAGGCCGCGCCCTTGTTTCCCGTGCGCAGCACATTCGTCGCGCCGATATTCCCCGATCCGATCTGGCGCAGGTCACCCAGCCCCAGCAGGCGGGTGATGACCAATCCGAAGGGGATTGAGCCCAGCAGGTAGCCGACGACCGTCCAGAGCAGCAGATTCATCATTTCTCTCCGGCAAAGACGCGCTTGCCCCGGACCCAGGTTCCGATCACCCGGCCCTGCATCAGCGCACCGTCAAAGGGGGTGTTCTTGGATTTCGACAGCAGTTTGAAGCGGTCCATGACAAAGGGCGCCTCGGGATCGAAAAGGACCAGATCGGCGGAGGCGCCCGGCGCCAGCCGTCCCGCATCAAGTCCAAGCCGCCGGGCCGGGTTCAGCGACATGGCCCGCCACAGTTGCGGCAGGGTCAGCCCGCCCTGATGGAACAGGCGCATCGCGGCGGGCAGCAGGGTCTGCAGGCCGACCGCGCCGGGGGCAGCCTCGGCGAAGGGCAGGCGTTTCGATTCCTCGTCCTGCGGGGTGTGGAAGCTGGCGATCACGTCGATCACGCCTTCGGCCACCGCCTCGATCATGGCAACGCGGTCGTCTTCGGAACGCAGCGGTGGGGTAAAGCGGAAGAAGGTGCGGTAATCGCCCAGGTCGAATTCGTTCAGCGTCAGGTGGTGGATCGAGGTGCCCGCAGTGATATCCAGACCTTCGTCCTTGGCGCGGCGCAGCGCGGGCAGGCTGGCGGCCACGGTGATCTGGTCGGCGTGCCAGCGCGCCCGCGTCATCCGGACCAGCCCCAGATCGCGGTCCAGCCCCATCACCTCGGCCATGGGCGACACCGCAGGCAGCCCGTAAAGCGAGGCGAACTTGCCCGAGGTCGCGACCGCCCCCGCCGACAGCCCGGCATCCTGCGGGTGGCCGACAATCAGCGCATCCAGCCCGCGCGCATAGGTCATGCAGCGCGACAACAGCCGCGTGTCGGTGACCGGGCGCACGCCATCGGAAAAGGCAACGGCGCCCGCGTCCTGCAAAAAGCCCATCTCGACCATTTCACGGCCCTGACGGCCTTTGGTCAGGGCGGCCATGTGGCGGATATGGACGGGCGCATCGGCGGCGCGGCGGGCCACGAATTCCAGCGCCTCGGGGTCGTCCAGTGGCGGCAGGGTGTCGGGGCGGGCGATGATGGTGGTGACGCCACCCGCCGCCGCAGCCAGACCGGCCGAGCGGAAGCTTTCCTTGTGCCGTTCGCCCGGCTCGCCGATTTTCACGCCCCAATCGACGATGCCGGGGGCCGTGCATTTGCCAGCGGCGTCGATGATTTCGGCCCCTTCGGGGGCGGCGGCGCCCACCGCCTCGATCAGGCCGTCGCGGATGGTCAGGCTGCCGATGCCATCGGTCAGGCCCTCGGGGTCGATCAGACGGGCGTTCTGGACATGCAGGATCATGGGTGTTCCTCTTGCGCGCGATTGATCAGGCCAAAGACCCGCGCGGCGTCAGGGATGAATTCAAAGCCGATGCGACGGATGGGGCGGGTGTTGCTCCAGCTGTGGCGGCTGGCGAACCAGATGGTGCCGGGAGTGCCGTCTTTCAGTGACAGTTCGGTCATATTCCGCAGCGGATAGATGTCGGTTTTCCGGCCAAACAGCGGCAGTTCGCTGACGATGAACGCGCGCCGGTCGGTCAGGACATAAGAGCTGCGCGCCCGCACAAAGGGCTGCCAGATCAGAGGCGTGGCAATGAGCGCGATACCGACGATGAAATGGATCAGGCCGAACTGCCAGAAGCTGCCGCCCTGAGCGCGCGCGACGATGATCCAGAACAGCGCGAAACCGGCAAAGAACAGGCCAAACAGGATCATCAGCAGGTCATAGGGGCGCAGATGCACCCGCACCGAAGGTCGTCCCTGCCAGACGATCCTTTCGCCCTTGTGCAGCATCCCCGACAGGGACTGCGCCGGGTTCAAGCCATAATCCGCCACATCAGACCTCGACCGCGCGGGAAAGCTGGGCGCCGCGTTCGGCGCGCAGATTGCGGGCCAGCAGGTCCATTGCGGCCATGCGGACGGCCACGCCCATTTCGACCTGATCGCGGATCACCGAATGGTTGATGTCATCGGCGATGGTGCCGTCGATTTCGACGCCCCGGTTCATCGGGCCGGGGTGCATGACGATGGCGTCGGGTTTTGCCAGCGCCAGCTTTTCGGCATCCAGCCCCCAACGGTGGTAATATTCGCGCTCGGACGGGATGAAACCGCCGTCCATCCGTTCCCTTTGCAGACGCAGCATCATGACGACATCGGCGTCCTGCAGCCCCGCGCGCATGTCCTCATGGACCTCGCAGCCGAATTCGGCGACCCCTGCGGGCATCAGGGTCGCGGGGCCGACCAGACGGATGCGGTTTTCCATCTTGCCCAGCAGGATCAGGTTCGAGCGCGCGACCCGGCTATGGGCGATATCGCCGCAGATCGCGATGGTCAGGCGGTGCAGCCGCCCCTTGGCGCGGCGGATGGTCAGCGCGTCCAGCAGCGCCTGCGTCGGATGTTCATGCCGCCCGTCGCCCGCGTTCAGGACGGCGCAATTCACCTTTTCCGCCAGCAGGTTGACCGCGCCGGACTGGTTGTGGCGCACGACCAGCAGATCGGGGTGCATGGCGTTCAGGGTCAGCGCCGTGTCGATCAGGGTTTCGCCCTTTTTCACGCTGGACTGCGCCACTGCCATGTTCATCACATCGGCCCCAAGCCGCTTTCCGGCCAGTTCGAAACTGGATTGCGTGCGGGTCGAGTTTTCAAAGAACAGGTTGATCTGGGTCATGCCTTCCAGCGCATCCGACCGTTTGATCGTGCGGCGGTTCAGGTCGACATAGCTGTCGGCCAGATCCAGAACCGTGGTGATTTCGGCCGGGGCGAGCGGTTCGATCCCCAGAAGATGACGGGCGCGGAACATGTCGGGATCCCTCTTGGATGCAACCCTCTATCGCAAATGCCACGGGTGACGACAAGTCGCTGAAAAGGACGGGTCCGCGCATCATCCGGGGCTTGCATTGCAGGCGGTTTCGCGCCACGGGTGAGCCCATGAACAACCCTGCCAAAGCCACTGGTTTCGTTTCCTTCGTCTCATCCGGTCCGGGCGACCCCGAGCTTTTGACCATGCGCGCGGTCAAGCGCCTGCAGGCGGCCGAGGTGGTCCTGTATGACGCGCTGGCCGCCGGTCCGATCCTGGATCTGGCCAGCGATGGCGCGCAGCTGATCAGCGTCGGAAAACGCGCGCGCCGGCCTTCGGCCAAGCAGGAAAGCGTCAATGCGCTGCTGGTCGAACATGCGCGGGCGGGGCGTCGCGTCGTGCGGCTGAAATCAGGCGATTCCGGTATTTTCGGGCGACTGGAGGAGGAAATCACCGCGCTGGTTCACGATGATATCGCGTTTGAAATCGTGCCCGGCGTGCCCTCGGCGCTGGCGGCGGCGGCGGCGGCGGGGATACCGCTGACCCGGCGGCAGACCGCGCGACGGATGCAGTTCATCACCGGCGCCGATGTGACGGGCGGGCTGCCCGATCACCTGAATTTCGACGCGATCGCCGATCCCGATGCCACGACCGTCGTGTTCATGGGGCAAAAGAATTTCGCCGAACTCTCGGCCCGGCTGGTCGCGCATGGCATGTCGCCCCAGACCCCTGCCCTGCTGGCCGAGGCGGTGGGCCATCCCGAACAGCGCATGGTGCGTTCGACCATCGCCGATCTGGCCGCGATGCTGGTCGCCGAAGGGCCAAGCACCCATCCCGCGCTGATCTTTTACGGGCCGCTGGCGGCGTCGCCCGATCAATTGCGCAGGTTGCCTTTGCCCGGCTGAACGATATTCTGGGCAGGTCATCACATGAGGCCCGACATGCTTGGCTATATTTCAACGACCGAGACCCCCGGCGCGGCGGATCTGCTGCTGCAGGATCTGGCGGCGATGCTGGCCGGGCGCGGGGTCAGGCTGGCGGGCGCGGTGCAGATCAACACCGACACCGGCGCGGGCTGCACCTGCGACATGGATATCCGCATCCTGGGCGATGACGGACCCGCCGTGCGCATCACGCAGGCGCTTGGCTCTGGTTCGACAGGCTGCCGTCTGGATGCGGGCGCGCTGGAACTGGCCGTGGCGCGGGTCGAAAAGGTGCTGGATCAGGGCGCCGATCTGGTGATCCTGAACAAATTCGCCAAGCAGGAAGCCATCGGCAAGGGGTTCCGCGACCTGATCGCCGAGGCTCTGGCGCGGGGCGTTCCGGTCCTGACCTGCGTGCCGCCGGAATATCTGGACCAGTTCCGCGACTTTGCCGGCGATATTGCGCAGCCGGTGGGGCATGGCACCGTCTCTGACTGGTGCCTTGCCGCGCTGCACGACGCCGCCGCATGACCACCATCGACGCGCGCGGCCTGCTGTGCCCGCTGCCGGTGCTGCGCCTGCGCAAGGTGCTGAACGGGCTGGAGCCGGGGGCCGAGGTCACGCTGATCGCCACCGACCCCGCCGCCGAAATCGACGTGCCGCATTTCTGCCATCAATCCGGCCATGAATGGCTGGGCGCGGGCGCGGGCGACGGCAACAGCCGGGCCTATCGTGTGCGCCGCGGACCGGACAGAACACCCCTGCCAGATGATTGATATCTTTCTGAAAACGCTGCCATTCTTTGCCCTGATCGCGACCGGATGGCTGGCCGGGAAATGGCGTTTCTTCAACGCAGAGGCGACCGCCTGGCTGACGAAATTCGTGTTCTATTTCGCGCTGTCGGCGATGCTGTTCCGCTTTGCCGGGACGCTGCGACTGGACCAGCTTTTCGATCCGCGATTCTTGCTGGCCTATGTCACCGGCTCTCTGGCGGTGTGGGTCCTGGCCCTGATCGTCGCGCGCAGCCGCAAGCTGCCCCTGACCGATTGCGCGATGGAGGCCCATGTCGCCATGACCGGCAACACCGGCTTTCTGGGCGTACCGATGCTGGTCGTCTTGCTGGGCGAGCGTGCCATCGGGCCGGTGCTGATGGTGCTGACCGTGGACATGATCCTGTTTTCGACGCTGTTCACCCTGATCGTCACCGGCGCGCGGCAGGGGCGGCTGTCCATGGCCATGGTCTGGCCGCTGATCCGGGGGGTCGCGGCCAATCCGATGATCGTGTCGATGGTTCTGGGGCTGGCGTGGTCCGGCGCGGGCATCCCGATGTGGGGGCCGCTGGACGATTACCTGACCCTGCTGGGCGCGGCCGCGACGCCCGGCGCGCTGTTCGCCATCGGCGCCAGCCTAGCCCTGCACCGGGCCGAGCGTCCCGGCCCCGCGATCTGGCTGAGCCTGTGCAAGCTGATCCTGCACCCCACGGCCGTCGGCATCGCCGCGCTGGCGGTCTTTGCGGTCGAACCCTTTGCCGCCGGGGTGATGATCTGCGCCGCTGCCCTGCCCGTGGCCGGAAATGTCTATATCCTCGCGCAGCATTTCGGTATCGCGGTTCAGCGCGTCTCCAGCGCGATCCTGATTTCGACGGCGGCCAGCATCCTTACCGTCCCGCTGGTCATCCACTGGCTGATGCAAGGAAGATGACGATGGTCGATCTTGATTCAATCCCGCTGGAACATCTGGCCCTGCGGGTCGATGATGACGGCATCGCGACGGTCACGCTGAACCGCGCGGCGAAACGCAACGCCCTGAACGCCGCCACCGTCGAGGAACTGATTGCCCTGTTTTCCGCCTTCCCCCGCGCCGGTATCCGCGCCGTCGTCCTGCGGGCGATGGGCGAACATTTCTGCGCCGGGCTGGATCTGGTCGAACATTTCCATCAGGACCGCCGCCCCGAGGATTTCATGCATCTGTGCCTGCGCTGGCACGAGGCGTTCAACAAGATGGAATATGGTGGCGTCCCGATCTTTGCCGCGCTGAAGGGCGCGGTGGTGGGCTGCGGGCTGGAGCTCGCCTCGGCCGCCCATGTCCGCATCATGGATCACACCACCTATTTCGCCCTGCCCGAAGGCCAGCGCGGCCTGTTCACCGGCGGCGGCGCGACGATCCGCGTGGCCGGTCTGATCGGCAAGGCGCGGATGATCGACATGATGCTGACCGGCCGCATCTACCGCGAGGCCGAAGCCGTGACCGTCGGTCTGGCCCAGTATCGCACCCCCGATTCCGAGGCATAAGCCTATGCGCTGGCCCGCATGGCCGCCCAGAACCCGCCCCTGACGAATTTCGCGATCTGTTCGGCGATTTCGCATATTCAGAACATGTCCGCGCTGGATGCCGCCTATGCCGAGGCGGTCGTGGCTGGCGTCGTCAACACGCAGGACGCGGCACGGGGGCGGCTGGAATCCTTTTCCAAAGGCACGGCGGCCAAGGTCAAGCCGCAGTAGTCAATCAATCGGGCGGATCAGCTTGCGTTCCAGCACGCGCAGAACGGCGCGCAGGTCATGGCCGCGTTTCAGCACGCGCCCATCCATGCCGATCACCGCATAGGCGCCCTGCGCCGCCCGCAGCCGGGGCCGCTTTTCGATGCGATACAGCGGATGTTCGGTCGCCCGGCGAAAGACCGAGAAGACGGCGACATCGCGCAGAAAGGACATGGCGTAATCGCGCCACTCACCCGCGGCGACCATCCGGCCATAGACGGTCAGGATGATGCCCAGTTCACCCCGGTCAAAGACGACGCGGTCGGGATCGGGCATCTGGGTTACCTGCGGGTTCGACATGACGGAATGGTGACAGCCGATCCCACGGCAATCAACAGGAAAGGGCGGCCACGGCCGCCCCCTCTGGCGCGAATGCGGTCCGGTGTGGCGCGAATGCGCAACCCGTGACGCGGATCAGTAGCAGGAAATCTTTCAATCCGCTGGTTCGTCGAAATCTCGACGTTCAGGCGGTTGGGGCGATAATCCATCGTCACCGCGCTGCCCGGCTGGATGATCCGGGTGCCGATGGGAAAGTTCATCTTGTCCAGAACCGAAGCGGGCTGACCGACCAGCCCCTGATACTGGCTGGCCGCACATTCATCCACGGGCGGCTCGGCCGGTGGGGTCTGCTCCTCCGGCACGCAGGCCATCAACGCAAGCAGCGGGGCATAACGCAGAAATCGTGTCATCCTGAACCTCAACCACAGTCGATATTGGTGATGTTGCCCGCCTGATCCAGACGGAAAACGATGCGCAGCGAATCGTATTCCTGCGATCTGATGCCGCGATATTCGACGACATTATAGCTGCGGGTGATGCCAAGCGTCGGAATGACCGAACCGGGCTGGCCGATCACATGGCGGTAATCCCCGGCGTGGCAGGCGTCGGGTTCGCGCGACTGCAGCCCGCTGATCCCCGCGACAGGCGCCACGCCCGGGGCGGGTGCGACGGGGTCGGCCATCGGCACGGGCTGGTTATAGGACGGGTCGAAGGGCTGGTCGTAGGACTGCGGGGCCATGCAGGCCGCCAGCGGCAGAATTGCAAGAAGCGCGGTCAGGGCTTTGTTCATTCTCGGGCTTTCCGGCTCGGACGTGTGATCGGGCCAGCTTACACATCCGGCCGGGGCTTGAGAAGCGGGCTGCATGGGGAAGCTGCGCACAAATTCGCTTGTTTCCCCACGGCAACCAAATGAATTTCCGGTGTTTTCAGAGTGATCTCGTCGAAATTTCGCGATAATCAATGCCGGCGCTATTCCGCCACGGCACGCGTCGAACCTGCGCCCGAACCGGCCGCCGCACTTGCGCCCGCGACGCCGTAGCAGGCCAGAAACATCCGCACGGCCCCGCGATTGATCCGGCGCAGCAGTTCCTTGTCTATCGAGTCGGGTCCCAGAAACACCGCGCGGTCGTGGATCGAGGTGCTGGACAGTTCGATCAACTGATCCGCCGCCAGTTCGAAATCATTCACCGCCAGTTCGCCGCGTTCGACACAACGCTGGAAATAGCGGATCAGCTGCGACCGCAACTGTCCCGGACCCGCTTCGTAATATTCGCGGGCAAGCGACGGAAAACGTTCGGATTCACCGACGCTGACACGGAAAACCCGCACGCCGAATTCCGACACCATATAGGCAGAGATCATCTGCACGATGAACGGCAGCACCTGTTCGATCGGCAGGTCCACGTCGATCAGCGCGCTGGCATCGGCGGTTTCACGGGTCAGTTCCGCCCGAAAGACTTCGATGAACATCAGCCGCTTGTCGGGAAAATAGCTGTAAAGCGTCGCCTTGGAAACAGCCGCCTCGCGCGCGATATCATCGACACTGGCGCCTTCGAAACCGTCACGCAGAAACACTTTTCGCGCGCCTTCAAGCACTTGGGCGAATTTTCGTCCCCGGGTGATCGGCAGAACTCTGGACATCGGAAACAACTCCTTTGGAAACGGCGACTGCAATAGCCTTACTTTACGTCAATACAAATCACTCATAACAGATCAGGGCTGACGAATTAAACGGTCCGGTTCTCTCCTTCGGTGCAATGCCCGGGTAAGGCGCCAAGCGGCAAAACAAGTCAATATCGAATTGCGAAAACCGGCCATAAAACAACACACTCATGCAGCGTTTCAACAACAGCGCCAGTGCGCCATACCCCGGCGATGATTGTCGCAGACAAGTCGGGTGCAAGACAATTGGCATAAAACTGCCTATCCTTAATCGTGTATTCATATAATAAAAACAACCATTACGGGAATTTTGGACGCCAATCCCTCTGTCCGCCACAGAGTCAAACTGCATATGATCTGCGCAATTTCATCAAATGAGTGGCGATACGCATCTATAGTGTGCCCTGCCTGCCTGATGACCTGCCCAAGCAACACGGACGGATCACAAACCATCTCAATACCAATGAGTTCACTTATCGCTCTGAATTCAGACAGCCGTTCCGGATGCAGCAGCGAATCCATGCCGATCCTCAAACCCGCCATCCTGCCCAATCCAGCAGACACCGGGGGAATATCACCCAAGGCATTGGAGTAACAGGATAACAAACAACGGACACAGCAGGCGACAGTTCGCTCATCCTTGGGTTGAAGCTGCGTCTTTTCAGCGCCATAACGACAAAAAAGCGATCTCCTGCGGAATGGGATCGGGCAGCATGCTATCCTATCGAATGTTCTTTCCGCGTGGCGCCCGCCGCGCACCCCGGATAGTCAGGCGCCATCGCACAAAAGAGACGCGAATTTCGTAGATTGATTTCCCCTGTCGCGGTTTTCGCGACCGACCGCATGACGGCAAGACGATATTCTGAAGCTGATCCAGACCAGTCCATTCTTTGACGCGGATTGGTATATCCGGAGCTATCCGGATGTCGCCGTTTCGGGCCTGTCGTCCGCCCGGCATTATCTGCGCTTTGGCCGGTTGCTTGGCCGCGACCCCGGCCCGGATTTCAGCAGCGCGCCTTATCTGCATCATAATCCGGACATTCCCGAAAAAGGGTTAGAGGCGCTGACCCATTATGAAAGCCGGGGCCGCAAGGGCAACCGGCGCCATTTCGCCTCGGATGCCGCCCGCCCCGGCGAAGATCCGGCGATCATCGCCTCGGTGATCGACCGGCGGCGGCTGAAGCTGGATCCCCAGCAGGCGCGGGACGAGGTTCTGGCCATTCTGGCCGAACGGCCGCAGGGGCCGATCCGGCGCAAGCTGGACCGTTTCGATGCCGACATCAGCGCGGCGCTTTGTCGACGCGCTGATGTCGCTGCGCCCCGAAGAAGGAGCAGCAAGCCTTCGACCCATGACAACGTCGCGGTGGTGCTGCGCGGGCTGGCGGGCGACCGGCCCCGGCCCGGCCAGCTCAGCCTGATGTGGAACATCTCGCATCCCGACCAGATCGGCTATGACGAATATGCCGCCTATCACGGGATTTTCGTCGCCTCGTCATCCTGGGCGGCGCTGCTGTCGCAGATTCTGGGCCGCCCGGTCGAAACCATGCTGCAATGCACCGACCGCAGCCGCTTCGGCTTTGATCCGCGCCCGCCCGCGCCGGCTGGTCCGGGCGTCTTTGTCGGCAATTCGCGCAAGACCTATCGCGACATCGTGCGCTGGTCGGTCGAGCCGGGCCTGCCCGTCGATATCCACGGCCAGCATTGGGAAGACTATATTCCCGCCGCCATGATCCGCAGCCAGAACGTGCCCAACACCCGGCTGTCGGGCCTTTATGCCACGGCGGCCTTTGTGCTGAACGACCATTGGCCCTCGATGCGCGATTTCGGCTTTGTGTCGAACCGGGTCTTTGACGTGCTGGGCTGCGGCGGGCGGCTGGTGTCGGACGAACTGCCCTCGATCCGGGGGCTGTTCGGGGATGCGGTGCTGATGGTCCGCGACCAGCAGGATTTCAATGCGCGGGTGTCGGGCGGGCTGCCCGCCCTGTCCCCGGCCGAGCGGCGGGCGGCCGCGCAAAAGGTGCTGCGTCACCATAGTTTCGACGCCCGCGCCCGGCAGCTTGTCGATTGGGTGCGCGCCTATCTGTCGACGGAAACGCCGGTGGCCAGCGGCGCCGCGCAGGCGATGGTGGCCGCAGGGCGGCTGCGCATCGGCATGATCGCCGCGCGGACGAACGGGCATCCCGACGCGGCGGCCTTTGTGCGCCTGTTCGGCCCGCTGACCACCGATGCCGCGAATGCCTGGATCGAACTGCTGTCGCTGGACACCGATACGCCCCGGCTGGCCGGTCTGGACGGGGTGATCGTGCAGGATGGTGCCCTGTCGGCGGATGCGGCGCTTGCGCTGACCGCGCGTCTGGCCAAACGCAACCTGCCGCTGTTTCTGGACATTCCCGCCGGGACGACCGGCGATGACGCGACCCGCGGCCTGCTGGCCGATGCCGCCCATCAGGTCTGGGCTGCGACCCCGCAGGCCGTGCCCGGCATCGCGGCCCGGATCGTGCCCGACGGAATCGATCCGCGCTACTGGCGTAATTACCGCAAGCCGCGCCTGCCGCATTACCGCAAGGGCAAGCTGCGGTCGAGGATTTTCTGGAAGACGGGCTGCGCCATTTCGACAGCAAGGCACAGGATCAGGACGCGCCAATCCTGCATGGCGTGTCGGATTGGCTGCAAGAGACGTTCCGCATCATGGAAAGCTGGGCCGGTCAGGGCGAAAACCCTGCCGATCGCGCCACGCTGGACCGCATCCGGGCAGAGCTTGACCGGGCGGAAACGCTGTTCGGCGGGCTGGTCCGCGATGGCCGTAACGTGCGGCGCACGCTGCAGGCGATTGGCGACATTCGCGCCGACGCCCGGCAAAGCGCCGCAGAGCTGACCGCCGCGCAAAAGCAGTTGGCCGCAGCCGAGGCCCGTGAAAAAGACGCCCTGACGCGGCTGCGCCAACAGGCCGATCAGGCCGACAGGCGCATCCATGATCTGGAATCGCGCCTGTCCGTGGCCCAGACCGAGGCCCGCGAACAACGCGGCGATGTCGCATCCGCGATCCGCCGCCTTGAGGCACGCAGCCACGAACTGGGCCTGCTGACCCGCCGTCTGGTCGAAACCGAAGATGCCCTGACCGCCGCCAGAACCACTGCGGCGAACCCCGTCGCGCCCGAACCCGCAATGCCCACACCCGCAGCACCGGTGATCGACTCCGCCGAACATGATGCGCTGAAACGGCGCATTGCGGAACTGGAACAGCTGGACGCCCTGACGCGCGGCAGCCTGTCATGGCGCGTCACCCGCCCGCTGCGCGCCATCCGCCGGATGATCCCGCCCCGGTCCTGACCCATAAGGCCCCCCGCCGCATCGTGCCGAGCACGTGCCGGACCGGCGCGGGCGGTGGGGGCGCGCATGACATTCCATTCCGGCAAGAAAAACCCGCTTTACGCCGGTATTTCTGCGCCATACGGTTATCTGCATGGATCGGCGCATCAAATTCAGACATCTGGAATCCTTCATCGAAATCACCCGGCAAGGCAGTCTCAAGGGGGCGGCCGAGGTGCTGCACCTGACCCAGCCCGCCATTTCCAAAACCCTGCGCGAATTGGAGGAAATCCTTGAACTGCAACTGCTGATGCGGGGTCGTGCGGGCATTTCCCTGACGCCCGAGGGCGAAACCTTCGTGCAATTCGCCGAACTCAGCCTGCGCGCGCTGAAGCTGGGCATCGACAGCCTGGACCAGATGCGGCAGGGCGAACGCGAACGCCTGATCACCGGCGCGCTGCCAAGCGCCGCCGCCCGCCTGATGCCAGAGGTTTCACGCGTGTTTTCCAGCCTGTCGCCGGGCACGCTGCTGCAGATCGAGGACGGCCCCCACAGCTATCTGGCCGACCGTTTGCGGGGCGGCGATATCGAGGTGCTGATCGGCAGGCTTGGCACGCCCGCCCAGATGGACGGGGTCAGCTTTACCCAGCTTTACCTGGAGGATGCGGCCTTTGTCGTCCGCGCGGGCCATCCGGCGTGCCACAGTTCGACCCTGCGCGAGATCGAGGGTTATCCGCTGATCTATCCCCCCAAGGGCGCGGCGATCCGCGAACAGGTCGACCGCATGGTCCTGTCCAGCGGCGCCGATCTGGATTTGCGGATCGAAACCATCTCGGGCGCCTTCGGCCGCAATATGACGCGAAGCTCGGATGTGATCTGGGTGATTTCACGCGGCACCATCGCGCCGGAACTGGAAAGCGGCGAATTCGTCACCCTGCCGATAGATTGCAGCGGCAGTTCGGGGCCGGTGGGGCTGATGATGCGGGCGGACGAAGAACCCTCGCCCATCGCGCGGCTGTTCTGCCATGCGGTGCAAAAGGCCGTCGAGCAACTGGGGCTGGCCGATTTCCGCGACGACGGCCGGGTCAGGAAAAGTTGAAGCCTTCCAGCCCGTCACCCATCGCCAGCAGCCGTTCCAGAACCCGGCTCGCGGCGCGCAGCCCGTTATGTTCGTATTCGCTGGTGATCCACAGCCGCGCATTGCCCAGATGGCGCGCGGTTTCCAGCGACAGGTCCATATCGACATACATGTCGTCGCTATAGACCGCCGCCGTCACCGGCACCTCATTCGCGGCCAGCCGCGCCGCGTCATAGAAACCACCCCGCGCGGGCATCCGCGCCAGCGCATCGGCGGCGGGCGCAAAGGGGCGCAGGGCCGCCATGTCCTGAAACATCCACGGATAGATCATTTCCCCGGTGAACAGCAGCGGCCGGGCAGCGGCGGCAAAAGCCGGGAATTCCGACAGCAGCCGTTCCGCTGCCCAATCGGTCGCCGCGCCGGTCCGGCCATAGATCGCCTCGTGAATCGCGGCATAGAGCGGGCGCTGGTGGTAGGATGTGGCATCGGCCACGGCGGCAAGAAAGCCGTCCGACAGCCGGTCATCGGCGCAAAAGGCATCCTCCAGCAGCCAATGCAGCGCCTCGAACCCTTCGGACATGCCCAGCCCCATGCCCAGATGCTGAAGCCGGCGGCTGTGCAGCCGGTCGCCGTCGGGCAGGCGGATGTCATGGGCGTCCAGATGGTCGTCCAGCCGGTCCAGCAGCGCGCGGTCCTGCGGATAGCGGCGGAAATATTGCGCGTTCTTGGACGCCACGCGCGGATAGGTCTGGCGATAGACCTGCGCCGCATCGGCATGGATGCCGGGCAGCCCGCCGGTGACATAGCAGCCCGCCAGACCTTGGGGCGCGTGCGACAGATAGGTCAGGGTCAGGAAACCGCCATAGCTTTGACCAAGGGTGAACCATTTCCGGCCGTCGAACAGGGTCTGGCGGATATGTTCGGCGTCGCGGATGATGCTGTCGGCCAGAAAATGCGACAGATAGCGCCCGCCGTCCCCGGCGTCCATCGCCTGCATCCGCCGCGCCTGAACCGGCGATGACAACCCCGTGCCGCGCTGGTCCAGCAGCAGCACGCGAAAGCGTTTCAGCGCGACCGACAACCACCCCGGCCCGCCATTCGGGCGCGGCGATCTGCCCCCCGGCCCGCCCTGCAGGAACAGCAGCACCGGCAGGTCGCGCCCTTGCCCCGGCGCGGCGATCTCCCGCGCGAAAACGGTGATCCGCTCGCCCTCCGGCTGCGCCCAGTCCAGCGGCACGGGGATGCGGTGATCGGTCACGGTAAAGCCGGGAATGGAATAGCTGGTCATGGTCACCGCCTGTCATCTGCGCATTCGCCGCCACCCTACAGGCTTGCACCGACGCGCAACAGGCCCCGGCTAACCCCCGCGCGGATCCAGCCCATAGCGCCGGATCCGGCGATGCACGGTGGACCGGTCCACCCCCAACCGCCGCGCGCAGGCTGAAACATTGCCCCGCGTTTCGCGCAGCATCCGTTCCAGCACCAGCGCATCCGAGGACGGGTTGGCACGAACCGGAACCGTCACCAGCCCCGCCAGCGCGATTTCGGACAAGACCCCGCCACCCGTCCCGAACGCGGCCAGCCTGCGCGCCAGAAAGCCCAGTTCGCGCAGATTGCCGGGCCAGGGATGGGCAGCCAGGGCGCGCATCACCTCGGGCGGGATATCCAGCCGCCGTTCGGCTGCCTGACAGATCATCCGGTCGGCCAGCCACAGCAGGTCCTGACGTTCGGCCAGACGCGGCAGCGCAAATGTCGCGCCGCACAGGCGATGGCAGAAATCGGCCCGCAGCGCGCCCGTTTCGATCAGCGCCGCCGCGCCCTGCTGGCTGGTCGCGATGACGCGCAGATCGACCGGCACGGGACGCAGACCGCCCAGAGGCACAAAGCTGCTTTCCGACAAAAGCCGCGACAGGCGGCTTTGCAGACGGTCGGGCAGTTCGTCGATATTCTGCAGGACCAGCGTGCCGCCTTCCAGCTCGGCCAGCAGGCCCGGCTCCAGCCTGCGCGCGGACAGGCGACCGAAAAGCTGCGCATCGGACAGGGGATCGGCCAGATCGGCGCAGGACAGGGTGACGACCGGGCCGCGACGGCTGGCCTCGTGGATGGCGCGGGCCAGCGTCAGCTTGCCCGTGCCGGTTTCGCCGGAAATCAGGATCGGCAGGCGCGAGGTCGCGACCGAGGCCGCGCGGGCCAGCAGGTCGGTCATCTGGGGATCATCGCCCGCCAGCGCACGCAGGGGGGCGGACATCCCGTCGCGCAGCGCCTCGGCCCGGCCCACCGCCCTGACTGGCGCGGGGCGCGGCTCGATCGCATGGGCGAACAGGCGGTGGCCGTCGCGGGTTTCGATCAGACGCTCGGCTGCGGCGCGGTCGCGGGTCAGTTCGTCCAGACGGTCCAGCCGCACATTCAGGAAATCCGACACCGGCCGCCCGATCAGATCGCCGCCCCGCCGCCAGTCGATCCCGGCGGTCCCGGTCAGGATCCGCATCGCGCCATGGGTCGCGCCAATGATCCGCCCCGAGCCGTCCAGCGAAATCGCGGCCTCGGGGTCGACATCCAGAAAATCGGGGCTGCCCGCCAGCCGCAACACCCATTCGCGGCGGCTTTCGGCCATGATATTGGCCATTTCGATGCGCCTGACCGCCTGCTTGACCAGATTCAGCGCCATCGACTGGCTGGCGCGCGGCAGGGGCGAGGACAGCAGCGAGATATCCAGCGCCGCCACCAGCCCGCCCCGCGTGTCATAGACCGGCGCCGCCGTGCAGGACAGCGCGCCATGGGTCGCATCGAAATGGTCGGTCTGGTGGATGATCAGCGGCTCGCCCGATTCAAGGCAGGCGCCGATGGCGCAGGTCCCGGCGCGGGGTTCGGACCATTCGGCGCCCAGATACAGGCCGCCCCGCCGCAGCATCGCCTTTTGCGCCTCATCCCCCAGATATTCGACGGTGACGCCCAGATTGTCGGACAGCATCAGCACATAGTTCTGGCCCGCGACCAGCGCATACAGCCGTTCGATCCCGGAACGCGCGATGGCGACCAGATCCTCGGATCGCTGGCGATGTTCGCGCAATTCGGCATCGGTGACGATATGGGCGGCGGCGCGATTGGCCGGGTCCAGCCCGTGCTGGTTCAGGCAGCGCAGCCAGCTTTCGACCACGACCGGGTCGCGCTTGGCGTTCCGCCCCTGCCAGACGCTTTCGATTTCGCGGATATGGTGCAGGTCATCCACCGGCGACCCCGCCCACCGGCCGGCACAAGGCCGGGCGACAGGCCCAAGGCCCACAGGCCGCCCCCGCCGCTGCCCGCGCCGCAACGCTGCGAATCCACCCGGTCATGCAATCTCCTCCGCGCGATCAGCCTAGCGCGAAGCCCCGGACCGGCCAAACATTCTTTCGTCTCATGGCCCGCGCCACACCTGTTGCAGCGGGTGCAACAGTCCTGACGGCCAAGCCATTGATAACACGCGATGCGATTTTTTCCCTTTGCCACGCTGCGGCCCGCGCCGATGCTTTTGACCAAGCGCATCGCGGGAAAGAGGAGCCCGCCTGCACCACATCTGGGCACGAAGGAGGAGAGATGCTCGACCAATCCATACATGACACGCGGTTGACGGCACTGGTCGCGGAACTGGAATCGGCGCTGGTGGCGCAGGATGCCGACCGCGTCGCCGAGCAGTTTCTGGAAACCGGCTTCTGGCGCGATCTCGCGGCCTTTACCTGGAACATCAAGACCAGCGAGGGCCGTGACCAGATCCGCGCCATGGCCGCCGCGCAACTGCCGAAAATCAGGCCGCAATCCATCGCCCTGAACCCGGCCGAGCCGACCGGCGGCGCCGATGGCGTGACCGAGGGCTGGCTGGTTCTGGAAACCGAAACCGGGCGCGGTGTCGGCCATATCCGCATGAAGGACGGCAAGATCTGGACCCTGCTGACCACCCTGCACGAGTTGAAGGGCCACGAGGAACCGCGTGGCCTCCGCCGCCCGATGGGTGCCGAACACGGCCACGACCCGCATCGCAAGACGTGGAAGGAAAAGCGCAGATCCGAAGCCGCGACCCTTGGCTATGACACCCAGCCCTATGTGCTGGTGATCGGCGGCGGTCAGGGCGGCATCGCGCTTGGCGCGCGACTGCGCCAGCTGGGCGTGCCCGCGATCATCGTCGACAAGCATCCCCGCCCCGGCGACCAGTGGCGCAACCGCTACAAGTCGCTGTGCCTGCACGACCCGGTCTGGTATGATCACCTGCCCTATATCCCCTTTCCCGACAACTGGCCGGTCTTTGCCCCCAAGGACAAGATCGGCGACTGGCTGGAGATGTATACCAGGGTCATGGAACTGAACTACTGGTCCAGCACCACGGCGCAATCGGCGGTCTGGGATGACGTGAAAAAGGAATGGACCGTCACCGTCGATCGCGACGGCGAACAGGTCGTCCTGCGCCCGAAACAGCTTGTGCTGGCGACCGGCATGTCGGGCAAGAAAAACATCCCCGTCATCCCCGGTCAGGATATCTTCAAGGGCGAACAGCAGCATTCCAGCGAACACCCCGGCCCCGACGCCTGGCGCGGCAAGAAGGTCGTGGTGATCGGCGCCAACAACTCGGCCCATGACATCTGTGCCGCGCTTTGGGAAGGCGGGGCGGATGTGACGATGGTGCAGCGCTCATCAACCCATATCGTCAAGTCGGACAGCCTGATGGATATCGGTCTGGGCGATCTGTATTCCGAACGTGCGCTGGCCAATGGGATCACCACCGACAAGGCAGACATGATCTTTGCATCCCTGCCCTATGCGATCATGGCCGATTTCCAGATCCCGATCTATGACAAGATCAAGGAACGCGACGCCGAATTCTACAAGGCGCTGGAAAACGTGGGCTTCATGCTGGATTTCGGCGATGACGAATCCGGGCTGTTCATGAAATACCTGCGCCGGGGGTCGGGCTATTACATCGACGTGGGGGCCTGCGATCTGGTCATCGACGGGTCCATCAAGCTGCAATCGGGCAAGGGCATCAGCCATCTGTCGGAAACCGGCGTCGTGCTGGACGACGGCACCGAACTGCCCGCCGATCTGGTGATCTATGCCACCGGCTTTGGCTCGATGAACGGATGGGCCGCCGATCTGATTTCGCAAGAGGTCGCGGACAAGGTCGGCAAATGCTGGGGGCTTGGCTCTGGCACGACCAAGGACCCCGGCCCATGGGAAGGCGAGCAGCGCAATATGTGGAAACCGACCCAGCAGGAGGGCCTGTGGTTCCACGGCGGCAACCTGCACCAGTCGCGCCATTATTCGCGCTATCTGGCCTTGCAGTTGAAGGCCCGTCAGGTCGGGCTGGATACGCCTGTCTATGGCCTTCAGGAACGCCACCACATCAGTTGACCGCCCATCCCGGTCCCGGCTGATCCGGGGCCGGGTCGGTCAAACCATCCCCACCTGCCCGGCGCGCATCCAGGATGCGGCCGGGTTCTTTTTTCGTCAGATGGCCAGCGGCCTCGCCCCGCCCTGTTTCAGCGCCGCGCGATAGGCGGCGGGGGTCAGCATCGTGCGCGCCTTGAAGACGCGGGTCAGGTGGCTTTGGCTGGCGAAACCGCAGGCGACGGCGACCTCGATCAGGGGGCTGCGCCCGCGCAGCAGCAGCTTGGCGCGGTCGATGCGGCGGGTGGTGATCCAGTCCTGCAGCGTCATCCCGCGCGAAAGCCGAAACATCCGGTGCAGGTGAAAGGGCGACAGATCGACGAGCCGCGCCAGATCGGCCAGCCGGATCGCGCCGTCCAGATGGGCCTCGATCCAGTCGTCGATGCGGTGCGACAGATGCGGGGCAAGGCCGCCCTTCAGCACGATCTGCCGCGCGCCAAGCCGGGCCAGCAGGTCGGCCAGCGCGATCTCTGCCGCCAGCCGGTCCTGTGCCTGCGCGGCGCGCGACAGGCCGGTCAGGGGGCAATCAGATGGGGCATGTCGACCAGCGTGACCTCTGGCAGGTCCAGACGCCGGGCGTCGCAATCATGGATCTGCGCGAACCCGGCCTTCAGCGCATCGTCGGGCAGATACAGATGGACGAAACGATGGGCGGTCGTCACCTCCCATTCAGAGCTGTGGCCCCTGGGCATGATGCAGATCGCGCCGGGAAAGCCCGTGCAGTCACGGCGGTCGACCCGGCGCGTGCCCGCGCCACCCGCCAGATACAGGCTGAAGACATTGTCGCTGGCGCGCTGGTAGCTGACCCGGTCGCTCTGGTTTTCCCAGACCGCGACCGCCTGCCCTGCGCCCAGATCAAGCTGGGCGGTCGCGCGCGCCGCCGATGAACTGCCCAAGACATCGCGTATAGAGCCCATGGCCCATTCTTGCCCCTTGATCGTCAACCGACAATAGGCCCGCGCCATTCCACCGCAAGATCGTGCAACGCCGCCGCGCCGCGCCGGGCTAGACACGGGGCGCAGCCAACAAGGTGACCGCCATGATGACCACACCCGCCCTGTTCATTTCGACCGTGCTGATCTGGGGCACGACCCGGATCGCCATCGCCGCGCAGGTGGGCGATGCGCCCATCGCCGTGTCGGTGTTCTACCGCTTTGCCGTGGCGGGTGTGGTCATGGTGGCGGGGCTGGCGCTGGTCGGGCGGCTGAAGCGCCCGGTCGCATGGCGTTTCGTGCTGGTGCAGGCGCTGTGCCTGTTCTGCATGAATTTCATGGCGCTTTATACCGCGACCTCGCTGATCCCGTCAGGGCTGGTTTCGGTCATCTTTTCGCTGGCCTCGATCTTCAACGCGGTCAATGCGCGGCTGTTTTTCGGCGACAGGATCAGCCGCCAGACGGTGCTGGCGGGTGGGCTGGGGGTCATCGGGCTGGTCGGGTTGTTCTGGCACGATCTGGCCGTGACGCTGAACCCCGACACGCTGCGGGGGATTGGCTGGGCGGTGCTGGGCACCTCGTTCTTTTCATGGGGCAACATGGCCTCGCGCCGGAATGCGATGCTGGGGGTGCCGCCGGTCACCGCGAATGCACTGGGGATGTGCATCGGGGCGCTGATCCTGCTGGCCGTTCTGGCGCTGCGCGGCCAGCCTCTGGTCGTGCCGCAGGTGCCGGATTACTGGGTCGCGCTGGCCTATCTGTCGGTGATCGGCTCGGTTATCGGCTTCACCACCTATCTGGAGCTGGTGCGGCGCATCGGGCCCGCGCAGGCGGGCTATGCGACGGTGCTGTTCCCGGTCGTCGCGCTGACTGCCTCGACCCTGTTCGAGGGGTATGAATGGACCGCCGCCTCGGTCATCGGCATGGGTTTCGTCATCGCGGGCAATGCCGTGATGTTCCGGCGCAGCGCCCCGCCTCCGGTCCCCGCCAGATGAGCCGGGGCCAGCGGATTGGCCCGATCAGGATCGCGCCCCTTGCCGGCAGGCGCATCGCCGGGCAGGGTTGCGCAAGAGAGCCGGAACAGATGGGCAGAGGCGATGACGACCGCCAGCGACACGGGACATGACGCGCCCCGCAACGGCCGGGTGTCGTTCTGGTATGCCGATATCGGCGGGCTGCCCGACAGGCGCCCGCCGCTGCCCGGCGACCGGCAGGCGGACGTCTGCATCATCGGCGCGGGCTATACCGGGCTGTGGGCCGCCCGGTATCTGAAGGCCCTGCAGCCCGATCTGGATATCGCGGTGGTCGAGCGGGAATTCGCGGGCTTCGGCGCCTCGGGGCGCAATGGCGGCTGGCTGACGTCGGAGTTTTCATGGAACCGCGAACGCTATGCCGCCGCGACCTCGCGCCAGCAGGTGATCGCGCTGGAAACGGCCCTGCGCGACAGCGTGGCCGAGGTGATCGGCCTTGCCGATGCGCAAGGCATCGACGCGGATATCCGGCGCAATGATTGCATGATCCACGCCTGCGCGCCCGCCCAGTGGCAGCGGCTGCGGGATGACCATGCGCGTGAGCTTGGCTGGCAGGTGCCGGCAGACAGCCTGTCGCTGATCGGCGCGGCCGAGGCGCGGGCGCGGATCGACGTCGCCGGCAGCATCGGCGCGCTGGTCCGCCATGGCACCGCCCGCATCCAGCCCGCGAAACTCGTGCGCGGGCTGGCGCGGGTGGTCGAGCGCGCGGGCGTGCGCATCTTCGAGGCGACCACGGTCACCCGGATCGACCCCGGCCGCGTGGTGACCGATCGCGGCACCCTGACCGCCCCGATCATCCTGCGCGCGACCGAAGGCTTCACCCCGACCCTTGCCGGGCATCGCCGCGATCTGGTGCCGGTCAATTCCGCGATTGCCGTGACCCAACCCCTGCCCCGCGCGCTGTGGGACCGGATCGGCTGGCAGGGCTGCGAATTGCTGTCCGATGCCTCGCATCTCTATTCCTATGCGCAGCGCACGCGCGACGGGCGGATCGCGATGGGCGGGCGCGGCGTGCCCTATCGCTATGGCTCGGGCATCGACGACCGGGGCCGGACGCAGGATGCGACCATCCGCCAGCTGCAGGACATGCTGCACCGTCTGCTGCCGCAGGTGCGGGGCCTGCGGCTGGATCATGTCTGGTGCGGCGTGCTGGGCGTGCCGCGCGACTGGTGCGCCAATGTCGCCTATGATCCGGGCAGCGGCATGGGCTGGGCGGGGGGCTATGTCGGCACGGGGGTTGCGGCCTCGAACCTTGCCGGGCGGGTGCTGGCCGATCTGGTGCTGGGCCGCGACACCGATCTGACGCGCCTTGCATGGGTCAACCGCACCGCCCGCCGGTGGCAGCCCGAGCCGCTGCGCTGGCTGGGCATCCATGCGATGTATCGCCTGTATCATCTGGCCGACCGGCAGGAACGCCGCGGCGACGGGCGGCGCGGGTCTTGGCTGGCCGATCTGGCCGACCGGCTGACGGGGCGCTAGTCGCGGTCGTCGGGCAGCGCGACCGGCTGCAATCGCAGCGCATCGCGTTGCCCCGTCACCCGCAGGTTCAGCCCGACATCCTGCGGCAAGGGCGCGCGGCCGATGGATTGCGCGCCGGGCAGTTCCAGCACCTCGGCATGGCCGGGATCAGCGGCGCGGCGGATCAGCAGATAGCGTTCCGCGACATCGAAAAAGACCATGTCGATTTCAAAGACCGCATCGATGCGCCGCTCCTGCCCGCCATCGAAATCCTGCAGACGGTAATGCCCGTCACCATCGCTGTCCACCGACAGGCCATAGCGCCCGCTGTCCGAGATCACGATCACCGATCCGGCACCATCCTGATCGGCAAACGGCACGCCGATATCCAGAACCGTAAAGCCCTCGCCGTCCAGAGAGGGGGCGAAAAAGCGTTTGCCATCGCAAGACATCTGGCTGCGCAGCGCGATGGTGTCCAGCAGATACGGTTCCGCCACGAAATCAACGGCGTAGAACGGGGCAAACGACTGCCGCGCCAGTTCGTGCAGCGCATCGTCCAGCACCAGAAGTTCCGCCTGATCGGTCAGAAAGGGCATCGCGGCCAGACAGGCGGTCTGCCCCGCGCCGGGCAGGAAACGCGCGCCCGGCACCACCTGCCGCAAGGCACCGTCAGGGCCCAGCACGCGCGCATCCGCACCCTCCTGCACAACGATACAGCCGCCGCCGCAGGCCATCCACGCCGGGACGCCCGCAATGGCGCTGGCCGCCGGATCGGTGCAGCCGCGCAGTTGCGACGCCACCGGATCGGAACAGCCATCCGCAGGCGGCTGCGCGGCAGAGGGATCGGCAATCATCAGGCTTGCTCCTGCCAGAAGGGCCGCGAAGGCCACGGCCTTGTTGATCGGATCGCGGCTCAGTTTTCGGCCTCGTCCTGACGGCGATAGGTGCCGGGATGCATTCTTTGCGCGATCTGTTCCACGGTCAGGGCCGTGGTCGGCTCGACGACGCTGGTCCATGCCTGCCCCTTCAATCTGAAATTGCCGCGATAGTCACCTTCGGTCCCGCCATTGTAATAGACATGGCGGCCACGGTCGCCGGTCGGGCCGTTGCGTTCGTTTTCGACGGCGGAATATTTCGGGCTGCTGCCTTCGGCGACGCGCTGGTTCAGCCGCCGCATCGTCTGGCCGCCGGCGTCGATCACCCCATCCGCACCACGCCCCTGAAAGGCGCGGATCGCGGCAATCGTCGGGTCGTTCGGATCGTCGCCATTGATCGCGGCACCCGGTTCGCCGGTATAATGCCGGGTGCGGATCAGCGCCTCCTGCACGGCGCGGACATCGGCGGGCGCATTCGCACCCCCTGCCCCGACCGAGCCGGTCAGATCCAGCGTCCCATAGATGGAATCGACACTGGCCAGCGTGCCGTTCGGGTCGTTCAGGATCAGCCATTCGCTTTCGTCGTCATGTTTGACCACCGCCCCGATGACGATCATCACATGGCCATCCGTCGCATAGGTCGAGGTGACGACCGGCACGCCCTGCGCCACCCTGGCCGTGATACGATCCGCGTAACCGCTTGGGATCGTTTCGACATCCGCGTTCGAGGCGGGACCGTTGTTCACCGTGAACCCGCCCGCCCGATGCGCCTCGGACAGATCCGTCATGGCGCCGCGCAGGTTCGTCCAGTCCTGCCAGTGGCGCGGAAAGGCCCCCAGCCTGAAGCCTCGGGGATTGCGATCATAGGCTTTCTGCATCACGTCCAGCCGGTCCATCTCGGCGCGGGTCTCGGCACCGTCCGCGGCGGTGGCGACCGACTGGATGCCCCAATAGCGCGCCTGCATTTCGGCGGAACTGGGCATGCACAGAACCGACCCGCTGGTCGTGACGCCATTCACCGTTTCGGATGCGTCGTTCTGGTTGCGATAGGGCACATCCAGCGACAGAGTCGCCATTTTCACGCTGACCCGGACCTCTGGCGCGCCCTGACCCTGCGCCGGGACGCTGACCAGATCGGCGCCGCTGTAGCTGTCATCGAAATCCTTGTCACCGGGAAAGCCGCCCGCGCCCGAGCCGAACACATCCTGCACCTTGGGAATGAAATTCCGCGCCCGGCCCCCCGTCGCACGGCGCGCGGCCATGTCGATGCCGGTGATTTCAAGGGTGAATTCCTCGCGTTTCAGCCGCGCCGCCTGATTTTCATAGATCGCCTTGAGCCGGATGCGCCCGTCGCAGGCCGAAACCTGAGCGCGCAGCAGCCCCTGGGCATTGGTGCGCCCGACCAGCCGGCCATCCGCCTCGATCACGATCCCGCGCAGGGGCAAATCGCCCGCGCGCGTCGTCACGGTGACGGCAACCGCGACGGGGCAGCGCACGCGATCCCCCCCGACCTCGGCATCGGGCGCGGCGGCGACGGCCTGCGCGGTCCGGCGCGCATCGGCATTGCCGCCCGGCGCCTGCGCCCCCGTCCCTGCCCCACCCCCGCCAGAGGTGAACCGCGACAGCAACGCGCGCAGCGTATCGGCGATGCCCATCGGTTCGCTCATTGTTGCATCAACCATGCCTGTCCTCACTTGGTGAGGGCTCGGAGGCCCAAATCCTGCGGATCGTTTCTGCCGCTGCGACCGACCGGGTGGCATCATCCTCGCCCTTGTTCACAAAGGCGCGGGAGAGATCGACATATCGGGCGTCATGGAAAAAATAGGCGCCCAGATGTAACGACAATACGGCAAAAATAACGGAAACGTCATAAGGCATGCGCTGCCGTTTGACGTTTTGCATGACGTGTTCGGCAAAACCGTCCATGGCGCTGTCGCTGGCAACCGACGACCGGTCGGGCCAGGCCTCGGTCACGATCCGGGCGACGCGGCACATATCCAGATTGCCGCCGGCTTCGATCGCGCGCAGACAACTGTCCAGCGCCACGGCGGGGTCATCGCATTCGACCCGCCCCATGCCCTGCCAGCGGTTGGCAAAAGGGGTAAAAGCCTCGGTATCGGGGGCAAGCGTGGCCGCGCCGCGTTCGTCCAGCCAGCCCGCGCGGGCCAGTTCGTGCCGGAAAAGCGGGTTTTGTTCAAAGGCATAGCCACACAGCACGCTATGCGACAGATAGCGCAGATGTTCGCGTTGCCGGACAATGCCAAGCGCCTGCGACCGGTCCAGACAGGCGCGGGCGAAATCGCGCCTTGGCTGCGCCGCAGCCAGCCACGGATCGTCGTCATAGGCAAAGCCCAGAAAGCTGATGGCATCGTCCAGATAGACCTCGGCCCGCTGTTCGCGCGCTTCCCGCTGCGCATAATGGGTCAGGATGTCATACAGCCTCACGCCATGGCCTCGCGCGGATCATCAAGCGGCTTCAGCCGGAGCGGTGGCGGATCAAACAGCAGGGGCGCAGAGGGCAATGTCGCGTCAGTGGCAGAAAGCCCGTCGTCAGGCGGTGGCGGGGCCAGAGGTGTCTGCGTCAGAGGCAGCGGTTCGACCAGCAGGCAGCTGTCGCGGTCGGGGACCGGAACCATCACCCGTTCGCAGGGCGCGAAAAAGCGCCGCGCCTCGGGCAGGGAGGCCGCGCTTTTTTGCAGCATCTGCACCGATTGCGCGTCCCAGAAGCGGAAATACAGCCAGGCACCATTATCGTCCTGAACGCGGGTATATTTGCGGAAATGGCGCCACAGATCGTCCATCGTCCGTCGCGAGCGCAGGAACATCGCCGCCGCCGCATCCCACAGGCCAAAGGGCGCCCCGGCCGTGAACAGGCGGCGGGTCAGCCGGGCATCGGGGCGCAGCGCGACCAGCCAGGGCGCGACATGGCCCCAATCCTCCTGCGCCTTGCCGCGAAACAGGCAGCGATGGACAAGGCCGCTGGCCTCAAGCTCTTCGGCCAGGTTGGGCAGGCGCGCGGCGTCCAGAACCGCCCAGGTCGAACAGGGGCTGGCAGGCTCGTCGGGGCGGCCGCGGTCGGGCAGATCGCCAAACAGCAGATCGGCCAGAGCGTCCGGCACGCAGCGTTTCGGCCAGACACCGATCTGCGGCCCAAGCGGTTCGATCATGGAAAGCGAGGTCAGCCTCAACGTGGGACCTGCCCCATCCGGGGAGGACGCAGATCTGCGGATGCGCCGCCAGACATTTGAACCGCCCGCCCCATTGGGCACCCCGACCTGAATTCCCATTCGCCCCCGCATGATAGCAGCGGTGAAATACGCAAACAACTCGATATGTCTGTCTTGTCGGGGCCGGATGCAATGGCGGCGGACAGCGCGGGTGCGGGCCAACCCATGACGCAACGCAGGCGCGCGGAAATTCAGGGGCGCGCAGACATCAGGCAGCCCTGCGGTCGGGCCAGACAGGCCGAGATGCAGAACGGCCCCGGCCCGCCGCGTCGCCAAGGCGCGCGCCCCTCACGGCTGGCTGGCGCCGGGTCGCCTGACCATCGCTGATTGCGCGGTCTGTCCGATATCGCGCGGGCACCGGCAGGCGCGGCGGTCTTTTCCGCCTGCCCCGCAACCCGTATCCGGATCGCGGGGATCACGGCGCAGTGACATCATCCGGCAATGGTGCCCCGGACATGCGTCAGGGATCGGGGGTCAGAAAAGCCCCTCGATCTGTCCTGCCGCGTTCAGGCGGATCGATTCCGCCGCCGGGTGGCGCGGCAGGCCCGGCATGGTCATGATATCGCCGCAGATCACCACGACGAAACCCGCCCCCGCCGACAAACGCACCTCGCGCACCGGGAGGACATGGCCCGAAGGCGCGCCCAGCTGGGTCGGATCGGCCGAGAAACTGTATTGCGTCTTGGCCATGCAGACCGGCAGATCGCCATAGCCTTCCTCTTCCCACCTTGCCAGTTGGGCGCGGACGGATGCCGGGGCGTCGGCCCGGTCGGCGCCGTAGATCTGTTGAACGATGGTCTGGATCTTGTCCCACAGCGGCATCGCATCGGGATAGAGCATCCGGAAATCCGCCTGACCGCCTTCGGCCAGACCGACGACGACACGGGCCAGTTCCTCGGCCCCGGCGCCGCCTTCGGCCCAGTGACGCGCGACCACCGCATCGACACCGATTTTCGCGCAGATATCGCGCAGAGCCTGAACCTCGGCATCGGTGTCGCTGTGGAAATGGTTGACGGCGACGACGACCGGCAGGCCGTAGCGGCGCATGTTCTGGACATGGCGTTCCAGATTGACGGAACCACGGGTCAGCGCGGCCACGTCTTCCTGCCCCAGATCGGCCTTGGCCACGCCGCCGTTCATTTTCAGCGCGCGGATGGTCGCGACGATCACCACCGCATCGGGCGCGATCCCCGCCTTGCGGCATTTGATGTCCAGAAACTTCTCGGCCCCCAGATCGGCGCCGAAACCGGCCTCGGTCACGACATAATCGGCCATGGTCATCGCGGTGCGGGTGGCGATGACGCTGTTGCAGCCATGGGCGATATTGGCAAAGGGGCCGCCATGAACCAGCGCGGGATTGTTTTCCAGCGTCTGGACAAGGTTCGGCTGCAAGGCATCGCGCAACAGCACGGTCATCGCGCCATGGGCGTCGATATCGGCCGCCGTGATCGGAGTCCGTTCGACCGTATAGCCGACGACGATGCGGCCAAGACGGGTCTGCAGGTCATCCATATCCGTCGCCAGACACAGGATCGCCATGACCTCGGACGCGACGGTGATGTCGAAACCGCTTTCGCGCGGATAGCCGTTCGCGGCCCCGCCAAGCGAGACGACGATATTGCGCAGCGCCCGGTCGTTCATGTCCAGAACCCGGCGCCAGGTCACGCGGCGGGTGTCGAACCCGGCCCTGTTGCCCCAGTAGATATGGTTGTCGATCATCGCCGACAGCAGGTTGTGGGCGCTGGTGATGGCATGGAAATCGCCGGTGAAATGCAGGTTGATGTCCTCCATCGGGACAACCTGCGCATGACCGCCGCCGGCCGCGCCGCCCTTCATCCCGAAGTTCGGGCCAAGGCTGGCCTCGCGGATGCAGACGACCGCCTTTTTGCCGATGCGATTCAGGGCGTCACCCAGACCGACGGTGGTCGTGGTCTTGCCTTCCCCGGCGGGGGTGGGGTTGATTGCGGTGACCAGGATCAGCCGCCCCTTGGGCCGGTCGGCGCGCGCGGCCACGGCCTCATGGGTGATCTTGGCCTTGTCATGGCCATAGGGCAGGACTTCCTCGGGGGACAGGTCCAGTCTGGCCGCGATGTCGAAGATCGGGCGTTTGGTGGCTTGGCGGGCGATTTCGATATCTGACAACATTTCAATCCTCTGGCGGGCCGACCCTGTCAGTTGCTCTGCCGGGGGGGCGCTTGGCAAGTATTTTCGAAAGTCGCAATACTCTTGTCGGGTTGTCGCAATACTCTTGTCGGATCAGCCGAAAGGCGCAGATTTCGCGCCTGTCCGGGCAGGTTTCAGCGCATCGCCACACATGCAATCCCCTGATATGCAAGGCTGCGGAATGGGCGGCGCCATGGATCCGGCAGCAGGCACATTGACAAGGCCGGGCTTTGTCGGCGCAATCCCTGCCACATCGTTTTCCGCGTCTTGACGGGCAGTTGCCGGGCGCGTCAATGGGACAGGACCAGACAGGGGGGGCGCGGCAGGATGGGGCATGAACTGGGACGACCTGCGCATCATTGCGGCGATCTGCAGCACCGGGTCCTTTACCCGCGCCGCGCGCGAGTTGCAGATCGACGAAACCACCGTCAGCCGCCGCCTGACCCGGCTGGAAGCCGCGCTGGAGGTCACCCTGTTCGAGGCTGTGGACGGCCATCGCCGCCCGACCAGCGCCTGCCGCGCCATCCTGCGCCATCTGGACGAGATGGAGCAATCCGCCTCGAACATCCGCAAGCTGCTGGCGGGGCAGGACCATATGCAGCGGCAGTTCCGGCTGACCACGGTTGCGTTCATCGCCGAACAATATCTGGCGCCGAACCTGACCCGGCTGCTGACCGACCTGCCCGAACTGTCGCTGAGCATCGACACCTCGGACCAGAATGCCGACATGTCGCGATGGGAGGCGGATTTCGCCATCCGCCTTGGCCGTCCCCGGCAGGGCGCCTTTCTGATGCGCCGCATCGGTCAGATCGGCTTTTCGCTGGTGCGCCCCCGCGATCCGCAGGAACGCGCCCGCGCCGTGGTCCTGTCCTATCCCCATCCGCTGGTCGAGGCCCCGGAAATGCAGCGCCTGATGACCGCGACGCAGGGGCAGGCCGTGCGGGTCGAAACCTCGGATTTCGGGCTGATCCGCCGCATGCTGGAAGGGGGCGGGACGATTGCCGCCGTTCCCGATTTCATCGCCCGCGGCCTTGGCTGGAATTCCGCGCTGGAAACCCTGCCGCTGGAGGTCGAACGCGAGGTCTGGCTGCTGTCCCAGCCCCATCTGCGCAACGACGCTTTGGCCCGTCAGGTGGCCGAGTGGTGTTCGAATCTGTTCATGCCGCGCCCGGCCTGACGCCGCTTCGGTATACCATTACATACAAAAGTCATACCAAAGGATGAGAATGGACCTTTGCCGCCATGAAAGAAGTTTTCCTGACAGTTATATAATTTTCAAAATGATATCATGCGGTTGAAAATTTCCCCTGATTCGGCCTGCATTTTTGCACCCACCCCTGCTGAAATACCAATTCAATCGCCGCGTCACTTGGCCGCACAGTTGTCACATCCGATCACCTGCCTTCCCTTACGGCACTCTGGCGAGTCCGAAGGCTGGTGATCGTGATGACCGAACGAGAGGAGGCGTGAGGTGACATCCATTCAAGAGTTTCCGATCCGTGGTGACATCGCCGCAGATCGGGACGAAGTGCCCGATTGCGTCGTTTTTCCCGACCAGCTTTCGGCCCCGGCCCGCCTTGGCGTGCTGGCCGCCGGCCTTGCCGCGGGCATCGCGGGCGGTTTCGCACTGAAAGGCGCGGCTGATCCCGGTCAGGCGCTTTGGGGGGTGATCGGGCTGGCCGCCGTCGCGGGGGGCGTCCTGTCGACATGGTCGCCCTGCGGCTATTCGTCGATTTCGCTGCTGCGCGCATCGGGCAAGGGCCTGCAGGCGGCGGTGGGCTATATCCCGACCTTTGCCGCGCATGGGCTGGGCCATGCGGCGGGGGCGCTGATCCTTGGTTCGCTGCTTGGGGCCTTGGGTGCGATTCTGGGCTTTGCCGGGTTTGCCACGGGTTTCGGCCTGTCGGTGCTGGCCCTGATCGGTCTGGCCTACGGCGCGCATCAGCTGGATTTCCTGCGCGTGCCCTATCCGCAGCGCCGGGCGCAGGTGCCCCATGACGCCCGCCAGCGTTTCCCGAAATGGGTCGTCGGCGCGCTTTACGGTCTGTCGCTTGGCCTGGACTACCTGACCTATGTGCGAGACGCCGCTGCCGTATATGGTGACCGCCGCCGCCGTTCTGACCGGCAACATCACCCACGCCATTGCCATTATCGCGCTTTTCAACCTTGGGCGTTACCTGCCCGTCGCCGTGAATTTCCTGCCGATCAAGGATTACGCGATCCAGGCACGGCTTGGTCGCAATCAGGAACGCGCCGCCATTGCCGACGGGGCGATCCTGATCGACTGGCGCGGCCTTGCCGTGCTCGCGGTCGCCTGACAGCCAGCAAACGACCGGAATTCTTCGCAATTACTGCCTTATCCCAGGGCTCACCGTGCCCCGGACAGGGTGCCATCACAGGGAGGACAGGATGGCCAATCCACATAAATCTACCCCCAAATACCTGAAACTGCTTGGCGCGGGTGTCGCCACCTCGCTGCTTGCGCCTGGTGCCGCCACCGCGCAGGGAGTGCACAGACCTCGGGTCAGCGCGCCGCAGCCGAGGCCGCAGCCGCCCTTGCCGGGGGCGAGGCCGACGAGCCGGTGATCCTGAACGCGCCCGCGCCCGACACGCGCCGCGTCTATGTCACCGACCCCGCGCATTTCGCGGCCGTGACCCAGCAATATGCCATCGACGCCGAAAACGGTCGCGTGATCGGCATGACCGATGGCGGCTTTCTGGCCCATCCCGTCGCGGCCGAGGACGGTTCGTTCTTTGCCCAGGCCAGCACGGTCTATTCCCGCATCGCGCGCGGCGACCGCACCGATTACATCGAGGTCTTTGACCCTGAAAGCTTCCTGCCCACCGCAGATATCGAACTGCCCGAAGGCAACGAACGCTTTCTGGTCGGCACCTATCAGTGGATGAATTCGCTGACGCCCGACAACAAGAAATACCTGTATTACCAATTCCTGCCCGCGCCCGGCGTCGGCGTCGTCGATCTGGAAGGCAAGGCGTTCGAGCGCATGATCGAAGTGCCGGACTGCTACCACATTTTCCCGGCGACGGAAAACGTCTTTTACATGAACTGCCGCGATGGCAGCCTTGCCCGCATCGACATGTCGGGCGAAGAGCCGCAGATCACCAATACCGAAGTATTCCACACCGAAGACGAACTGCTGATCAACCATCCGGCATTTTCCATGCGCTCGGGCCGTCTGGTCTGGCCGACCTATACCGGCAAGATCTTTCAGGCCGACCTGACCGGCGAAGCGGCGACCTTCCGCGCCCCGATCGAGGCCCTGACCGAGGCCGAACGGGCCGACGAATGGCGTCCGGGCGGCTGGCAGCAGACCGCCTATCGCCGCCCCTCGGACACGATCTATCTGCTGGTCGATCAGCGCGACCAATGGCGCCACAAGACCGCCAGCCGCTTTGTCCGCGCGATCAATGCCGCGACCGGCGAACGGATCGCGAAACATGATCTGGGCCACGAGATCGACTCGATCAGCGTCAGCCAGGACGACAATCCGCTGCTCTATGCGCTGTCGACCGGCGACAAGACGCTGTATGTCCACGATGCCGCCTCGGGCGAGGAACTGCGCAGCGTCAACGAGCTGGGCCGGGCGCCGCAGATCCTTGTCACCCATGACATGGGGTCCTGAGATGCAGGAGGTTCTGCATGAACCCCTGGTCACACAGGGGCTGCGCGGGTTTCTCGCGCTGCTCTTTGTGACTGCGGCGGTGTCGAAACTGACCAGCCTCGAAGAGTTCTACGGCGTCGTGCGGAATTTCCGCCTGCTGCCGGACGGGCTGTCCAAGGCCGTGGCCTTCGTCCTGCCCGTCGCCGAGCTTGCCATCGCGGCGGGGCTGCTGATCACGCCGCTGGTGATGCCTGCGGCACGGGCTGCGGCGGCCCTGCTGACGGTCTTTGGCACGGCCATCGCGATCAACGTCCTGCGTGGCCGGACGCAGATCGACTGCGGCTGTTTCCGCAACGGCATGAAACCAGACATCAGCTGGGCTTTGGTCGGGCGCAACATCGTCCTGACCGGGCTTGCACTGGCGCTGGTCGGGCTGTTCCCGGCAACGGCGGCGGGCAGCCTGGCCGATATCTTCGTCGGGCTGATGGCCGGTCTGGTGATGATGCTGCTTTACTTCAGCGCCTCGATGCTTGGCGGTCTGACTGCCCGGCAAACGCAACTTCCATGTCGAAAGGTCGCTGAGATGACATTTCTGATTGCCTCGAACATCCTGCTCTGGGTTGCCTTTCTGGGTGTGACGCTGGTTCTGCTGGGCCTGATCCGTCAGGTCGGGCTGCTGCACGAACGGTCCTCGCCCATGGGGGCGATGATCACCGATCACGGCCCCGATATCGGCGACAACGCCCCCGAATTCGACATTCCGGACTATTTCGGCCGCAATGTCCGCATCGGTGGCGCCTCGGATCAGGGCCGCCCGACGCTGATCATGTTCACGGCGCCGACCTGCCCGGTCTGCGACAAGCTGTTTCCGATCATCAAATCCATCGCCAAGGCCGAAAAGATCGGCGTGGTGATGATCAGCGACGGCGCACCCGAGGAACATGCCCGCTTCCTGAAGAACCACGAGCTTGGCCAGATCCGCTATGTCGTCTCGGCTGAAATCGGCATGGCCTTCCAGGTCGGCAAGATCCCCTATGGCGTCCTGCTGGATGCGGAAGGCGTGATCAAGGCCAAGGGTCTGACCAACACCCGCGAACATCTGGAAAGCCTGCTGGAAGCGGACAAGAGCGGTTTCGCCTCGCTTCAGCAGTTCATGGCCAGCCGCAAGAAATCCGCGGCCTGACCCGGCCGTTCAAGTTCAACCCCAAGCAGAGGGAGGATAATCGATGCTGGGGAACTTCAAATTCGACGCTCTGGTCGAAAAAATGTCCCGCCGGGTTGCCGGCAGAACCAGCCGCCGTGGTGCGATCGGCAAGCTGGGCACGGTTCTGGCAGGCGCGGCACTGGTGCCGTTGCTGCCGGTCGACCGCCGTGGCCGCGTCAGCCGCGCCAATGCGGCGGGCGCCACCGATGGCAGTGATCCGCGTGCAAAATGGCAGCCGCAGGATCACGGACATCCAGTCCCCGCGACTACTGGCGGCACTGCTCTATTGACGGCAACATCTGCGACTGTTCCGGTGGGTCACTGACCAATTGCCCTCCGGGCACCAAGCTGGCGACGGCTTCCTGGGTGGCAAGCTGCTACAACCCGACCGACGGGCAAAGCTACCTGATCGCCTACCGCGACTGCTGCGGTGCGAACCAACCGGGCCGCTGCCCCTGCCTGAACACCGAAGGCGAGCTGCCGGTTTACCGGCCGGAATTCGCGAATGACATCATCTGGTGCTTCGGCGCCGAAGATGACGCGATGACCTACCACTGCACGATCTCTCCGATCGTCGGCAAGGCCAGCTGATCAACCTGCCGGGCGCGGCATCCCCGCGCCCCGGCATCCCATCCCGTGGAGAACCGAATGAACATCATCGCAAGAACGCGGACGGTCATGGCCGCCGCCGCTTTCACCTGGCCGCTGCGACCGGCGCATTCGCGCAGGACAAGATCGCCCTGCCGAACGAAGGCATCATCCCGGCATCCGAAGTGCCCGCCGATGCCACCATCGTCGAAATCGACAAGCTGAAATACGCCACCCCCGAACTGACCGTTGCCACCGGCACCACGGTCTATTGGGTGAACAAGGAAGTCATGCCCCATAACGTCGCCTTCAAAAAGGAAATCGTCGGCCCCGACGCCTTCCGCGGCGAGATGATGAAAAAGGACGAAGCCTTCGCCATCACCTTCAACGAGGCGGGCGAGTTCGACTATTTCTGCACCCCGCATCCCTTCATGCGCGGCAAGGTCACCGTCGAATAGCATCGTCGCCCCTAGCGAAAGAACCTGCCATGTGGATTCCCTATGACATACGCGCCTCGCTCAAGGCTGAAACCAGCCCCGAGGTGATCCGCCTGTCCCGTTCGGACATGGCGCAGCGGGAATTCCTGGTGGGATTTTTCCTGCGCAACCCGGTGACGCAGGTCTGGGAACTGGATCTGGTCGCGGGTTCCGACAGCACCGAAATTCCGGCGGGCGCCGAACTGCCTGGCGCCCGCCTGTCCTTTTTCGGCAATGATTCCGGCAAGCTGGCCGAGGTGATCTATCGCCTGCCCGCCGTATCTGCCGAAGATGCCCTGACCCGCGCCCATGCCGATTTCCAGCGCCGCCTGCTGCGCTGGCAGGTCGAAATCGGGCGTGGCATGGCGATTGCCGGATGGCGCATCGCCGATATGACCCATGGCGCGCGCTGGCGCTGCACGCCCTTCCGCCCATCCGCGATGAAGGTGGATTTTGGCGCGCTTGGCACCATGCCCGCCGATCTGGCGCCCTTTGCCGAACTGTTCCAGCGCGCCCGCAACGCGCCCGATGCCGCCAGCCGGTTAATGGCGGCCTTCGCGATCCTGCACGCCGCCCGGACCGGCCATGCCGCCCTGTCGGGCTGCGGCGCCGAGGGTTTCCGCGTGACCCAGGAAATGCTGATCCATTCCGGCGCCATGGCCGCCGATCAACCGCTGGAGGGGCTGGACCTGCCCGGTCTGGATGCCGTCCTGCGTCCCGCCCATGACCGTCTGACCGCGCCCGGCGGCATGCTGGCCGCCGTTCTGGACGACCTGCCCGCGCAGCGCCAGATGGCCCTGCTGGCCAATCTGGCCGATCTGATCGCCCATCGCCTGATCGGGGCCGAGATCCGCGCCCGTATCGCGGGCCGCCCGGTCTCTGTCCCGCCCCCCAGCCACGCCGCCGAAACCCGCGCCGAATCCGGCGCCCTCCGAGCCTAGGGTCATGTTCCGTCCGCTGCTGTCACTGTCCGCCCTGTTGCTGCCCGCCGCCATCGCGATGTCCGTCACCGCATTCGGCCCGACCTTTGGCGCCGGCACCCGCCCCGATCCGGCGGGCAGCAATGCCGACCGTCAAAGCCGGCTGGCGCAGTTGGGACAGGCGCTGTTCCACGACCCTTCGCTGTCGCGCAACGGCACGCAATCCTGCGCCACCTGCCACGACCCCGACCACGCCTTTACCGATCCGCGCCCGAATGCGGTCGGCGGCGCGGTTTCGGTCGGGGATGACGGGGTGTCGCTTGGCGACCGCAACACGCCGACGCTGACCTATGCCTTTCTCAGCCCCGATTTCCATCAGGATGCCAAGGGCCGTTACAAGGGCGGCCAGTTCTGGGACGGCCGCGCCGACGACCTGGCCGATCAGGCGGGCCAGCCGATGCTGAACCCGGTCGAGATGGGCATGCCCGACCGTGCCGCCGTGGTCGCGCGCCTGCGCGACAATCCCGGCTATGCCGACAGTTTCGCGGCCCTGTTCGGCGCGGATGCGCTGGACGACGTGGACCGCGCCTTTCAGGGCGCCGCGATGGCGCTGGCCGCCTATCAAAGCACCGATGAATTCGCGCCCTTCGATTCCAAATTCGACCGCTGGAAACGCGGCGAGGTCCAGCCTGACCCCTCAGGAAGAATTCGGTTTCACCGTCTTCATCACCTGGAACTGCCGGCTGTGCCACCAGTTGCAAAAGCAGGGCGTGGTCGAACGCGAAACCTTTACCAGCTATGAATTCCACAATATCGGCGTGCCGGTGAATACCGCCGTGCGCGCCGCGAACAGGCTTGGCGCGGATCATGTCGACCTTGGCCTGTCGCAGCGCGCGGGCATCGACGACCCCGCACAGGACGGCAAGGTCCGTATCCCGACCCTGCGCAATATCGCCGTGACCGGCCCCTATATGCGCAACGGCATCTTTCAGGACCTGCGCACCGCGGTGATTTTCTACAACAAATACCCAAGCCGCCGGGCGCATCGCCAGATCAACCCCGAAACCGGCCAGCCCCGGGGCCCGCCAGAGGTCGCGGCGAACCTGTCGCTGGCGGAACTGGAATCGGGGCTGATGGTTGATGATACACGGATCGACGCGCTCGTCGCCTTTCTGGAAACGCTGACCGATCAGCGATACGAGCCCCTGCTGGCCGAAAAGCGTGCCGCCCGCGAACTGGCACGGAAAACCGCCCGGAACGACTGACACAGCCGCCCGAACCAAGGAGGGGGCGCAGATGGCATCCAGCAAACGCAAGATGAGCCGTCGCACAGCCATGACAGAAATCGCCCGCGGCGCCGGGGCGGTCTGTCTGGGCGGCTTTTCCCTTGCCGCGCTGGTCCAGTCCACGGCGCAGGCCGATGCCCGCGCCATGCGCCCCCCCGGCGCCCTGCCCGAGGACGACTTTCTGTCCGCCTGCGTGCGCTGTGGGCTGTGCGTGCAGGCCTGCCCCTATGGCACGCTGTCGCTGGCCGAATGGGGGACCGAGGCCGCCGTCGGCACGCCATTCTTCACCCCGCGCGAGGTGCCGTGCTACATGTGCCGCGACATCCCCTGCGCGCGGGCCTGTCCGACCGGGGCGCTGGACCGCGACATCCCGTCGATCCGCGACGCAAACATGGGTGTCGCCGTGCTGGTCGGGCACGAAGATTGCCTGGATTACAAGGGCATGAACTGTTCGATCTGCGTCCGCGTCTGCCCGATCCGGGGCGATGCGATCACGCTGGAGCCGGGCGAATTCAACGGCCGCAAGATCATGATCCCGACCGTTCATTCCAAGCATTGCACCGGCTGCGGCACCTGTGAAAAGCATTGCGTGACCGGCCATGCCTCGATCCGGGTGCTGCCGCGCGATCTGGGGTTGGGCGGCGACGGGCGCAACCGCGCGGGGCGCGACGTATGAACTGGCGCGCGATCATCGCCGACAACCGCCGCCTGAACATGCAGGCCAATGGCATCTTGCGCGCGCATAAATGGTGGCTGTTGCGCCGGGCCAGCCAGATCGGCCTGCTGGGGCTGTTCATGCTGGGTCCGATGTTCGGCATCTGGCTGGTGCGCGGCAATTTCGGCGCCAGCCAGATCCTGGACAGCGTGACCCTGTCCGACCCCTATCTGTTCGTGCAAAGCCTGGCCGGCGGCACGCTGATCGTCGGCCCGGCGATGCTGGGCGCGGCCATCGTCGCGGGGTTTTACCTGCTGATGGGCGGGCGGGCCTATTGCGGATGGGTCTGCCCGGTCAATATCGTCACCGATACCGCATTCTGGCTGCGCGAGAAAACCGGCCTGACCCGCGACCGCAAGCTGGACAAGCGCACGCGGCTGATGGTGCTGGCCGGGACCATTCTGGCGTCCTTCGTCACCGGCACGATCGCGTGGGAATTCGTCAACCCGGTCAGCCTGCTGCAACGCGCCTTCATCTCGGGGATCGGGCTGGGCTGGGGCATCATCATCGCCGTTTTCCTGCTGGACCTGTTCGTGTCGCGCCGGGCGTGGTGCAGCCATATCTGCCCGGTCGGGGCCTTTTACGGGCTGATCGGCCGGGCCTCTGTCGTCAGGGTCTCGGCGGCGAACCGCAGCGCCTGCACCGATTGCGGGGCCTGTTTCAACATCTGCCCCGAACCCCATGTCATCGTCCCCGCGCTGAAGGGCAAGGGCAGCCCGGTCATCCTGTCGGGCGATTGCCAGAACTGCGGCAATTGCATCGATTCCTGCCCGGTCGATGTGTTCCGCTTTTCCAACCGCTTTTCGATGCGGCTGACAGACGCGCCGGACCTGACGGACGCGCCTAAAACGAGCCGAACACCGATCCCAGAGCGATCACCACGACCAGCGCCGCCAGCGCACTGACGATGGCGACCATGACGATATCCAGATAGCTCTTGCGGTGGTTGCAGCCCGACACGGCCAGCATCGTCACCACCGCGCCATTATGGGGCAAGGTGTCCAGCGTCCCGGACGACATCACCGCGACCCGGTGCATCAGCCCGGGGTCGATGCCCGCGTCACGGGCGATCTGCAGATAGGTCGGCCCAAGCGATTCCAGCGCGATGCTCATGCCGCCCGAGGCCGATCCGGTCAGCGCCGCCAGAATATTCGTCGCCACCGCCAGCGACACCAGCGGCCCGCCGGGGGTCCCCAGCACCCAATCCCGCACCAGATCGAATGCGGGCAGCGTGGCGATGACCGCGCCGAAACCGACCAGACTGGCTACGCTCATCACCGGCAGGACCGAGGCATTCGCCCCCGCCTCGACCGTCAGGCGCAGCCCGGTCAGGCGGCGCCGGTTCAGCAGGGTCAGCACGACGATGGCCAGCGCCAGCGCCACGGCCACCGACCAGACGCCCGCGACATCCGACAGTTGCACCCCGCCCCAACGCGGCGCGGCCAGCCATGCGGTATCCATGCGCGGCAACAGGAATTGCGACAGGATCAGGTTCGCGGCCAGCACCACCCCAAGCGGCACCAGCGCCACCCAGACCGGGGGCGTATCGCCGCTGCGGCTGCCCCGGTCGATTTCCGCCGGGTCGAAATCGCTGGCCGTGCTGGCCAGACCGCGCAGCTTGCCCTGCTGCACCGGATCGCGGCGGATGCAGCCCTCGAACCCTTCGTCACCGTCGTGCGCGCGCCTGTGGGCATGGGTCAGCCAGCCCATGCCGATGGTGAACATCACCACGGATGCGATGATCCCCAGCCCCGGCGCGGCAAAGGGATCGGTGCCGAAAAACGGCATCGGAATGGCGTTCTGGATCGCGGGCGTGCCGGGCAGCGCCGACATGGTGAAGGTCGAGGTGCCAAGCGCCAGCGCGGCGGGCAGCAGGCGGCGCGGGACCTCTCCGGCGCGAAACAGCGCAAGGCCCATCGGCGCGATGACAAAGAACGCCACGAACAGCGACACCCCGCCATAGGTGACCAGCGCCCCCGCCAGCACCACCGCCAGAATGGCCCGGCGCGGTCCCAGCCTGCGGGTCATCAGCCGCGCAATCGCCCGGACCGAACCGCTGTCATCCATCAGCTTGCCAAACAGCGCGCCCAGCAGGAACAGCGGAAAGAACTGCGCGATGAACCCCGCGGCCGAGGGCATGAAGATCTGCGTCCAGTTCGCCAGCAACGGTTCCGCCGACAGCGCCGCTGCCATCAGCGCGGCAACGGGCGCCAGCAGCAGGATCGACCAGCCGCGAAAGGCCATGAACATCAGAAAGGCCAAGGCGATCAGAATACCCGACAGTCCCATGCGTCCCGCTCCGTTTTGCCGCCCCTTCTGCGTAGGACGGGATTACGACAATTCTGCATCGCAGCAAAACCCTTGCGTGAACATGACCTGACGCAAGTCCGGCATCGCGCCGGACGGATCAACGTATTGTCGCGGTTGACCGCAGGCGCGTGCCGCCCGCAACATGGCCGCCCGACAACCAAAGCCACGGAACCGATGCGTATTTCCGCCCCCCTGCTGCTGGCCATCGGCCTGACCGCGACCGCCCCGGCGCTGGCCGATGAAACCGACCTGATCCTTGACCAGGGCATCGCCGCGACCCTGCACCTGCCGGATGGCGAAGGCCCCTTTCCGGCGGTGCTGCTGCTGCATGGGCTTGGTTCGACCCGGTCCGAGATCGGCAATATCTATGTCGATACCGCGCAGGCGCTGGCCGACCGGGGCATCGCATCGCTGCGGATCGACTTTCGCGGCTTTGGCAAATCGGATGGCGACACCGGCGCCTTTACGCTGGACCGCCAGAACGAGGATGCCCAGACCGCGCTGACCGCCCTGCAGGACAAGCGCGGGATCGACCCGGCGCGGATCGGGGTGCTGGGCTATTCCTTTGGCGCGGGTGCTGCGGTCGAACTGGGCGCCGCCCGCCCCGATGACGTGAAATCCGTCGTGGTCTGGTCGCTGATCGGCGATTACCGCGCCGATATGCTGTCCAGCATGGGCCAGAAGGTCTTTGACCGCGCGGCCGAGGACGGCATCGTCGGTTTCGATCTGGGATGGCGGACCATCGTGCTGAAACAGGCGTTTTTCGACAGCCTTGCCGCCCATGACCTGAATGCCGCCGCCCGCGCCTATCCCGGCGCCTTCATGACGATCAACAGGGCCGATGATTTCTACCTGCCCTATGCTGCGCCGCTGCTGGAGGCCGCGGCGGGGCAGGACAAATCCGCACTGGTCATCCCCGGCGCCGACCACATCTTTCACGTCTATACGCCCAGCAGATCGCAGGCCGCCGAGGTGATCGAGGCGACGGTGCAGCGTTTCGCCGACACGCTCTAGCCGGTCCTGCGGGCCTGTGCCGCCAACGGGCGCCCGGCGCCCCCGCCCCTGCGACGCAGGCAGGCTTGTCGGGCCGGTCGCGGGCGCGTCGCGACTGGATGGCGTGGCAATGCCCCATCATCGACCGGCCGCAAAGAACGCGCCCCTATCCGCGATGCCGCAACGCCTCGACCACCAGCCGAAAGGCGGGCAGGTCCTGACGGCGGCTTGGGTAATAGATGTAATAGCCCGGAAAGGGCGGCGACCAGTCGTCCAGCACCGCGACCAGCCTGCCCGACGCGATCTGATCGGCAACGATGTCATCGGGGGCATAGGCAATGCCGTAACCCGCCAGCGCCGCCTCGACCGTTTCGTAGGACCCGTTGAAGGTCAGCTGCCCCCCGACCCTGACGCGCAGCTCTTTGCCGTCCCTGGCGAATTCCCAGGCATATAGCCCGCCTGCCGTCATGAGCCGGATATTGATGCAGTCATGGCCGACCAGATCCCTGGGGTGATGCGGCGTGCCGTGGCGGGCCAGATATCCGGGCGTCGCCACCGCCCGCATCCGCCAGTCCGGGCCGATCCGGACCGCGACCATATCCTGCTGGATGCTTTCCCCCAGCCGGACCCCGGCGTCGAAGCCGCTGCCAACGATATCGCGAAAGGCGCTGTCGACGCTGAACTCGACCCGCAGATCGGGATAATCCGCCAAAACATGCCGCAGCTTGGGCCAGACGACCGTGCGCAGGGCGTGGTCGGACAGGGTGATGCGGACGCGCCCGGCAGGCTTGTCGCGGTAATCCATGATCGCGGCCATCTCTGCCTCGATTTCGGCAAAACGCGGGGCAAGGGATTGCTGCAACCGCTCGCCCGCCTCGGTCGGGGATACGCTGCAGGTCGTGCGGTTCAGCAGCAAGACCCCCATCCGCGTTTCCAGCCGCTTGATCGTATGGCTGAGCGTGGATTGCGAAATCCCTAGCCGCGCCGCCGCGCGGGTAAAGCTGCGATCCTCGGCCACGGCCAGAAACCACAAAAGATCGTTGAACTGTTCGCGCGCCACGTCCTGTCCCACTGCGTCGTTGCGCCTGATTTATGGCGCGGGTCGATCAATGCAAGCGGATTATCCGGGGTAATCGCGGCTGAGCGCGGTTGATATCCTGCCCGGCGGCAGGCACATTTCCCGTGCCCCGAAACAGATCGGCCGGTCATATCCCGGCTGTCCCGCATCCATGACGTTCCGTTCCGAAAAGGAGACCGAAGATGGTCGTTAAAGCCTATGGCGCCCCGGCAGCCCACGAACCGCTGGCGCCGCTGAACATCACCCGCCGCAGCGTCGGCGCCCATGACGTGCAGATCGACATCCTGTTTTGCGGCATCTGCCATTCCGACCTGCATCAGGCCCGCGGCGAATGGGCGGGCACGCTGTATCCCTGCGTGCCGGGCCATGAGATCGTCGGCCGTGTCGCCGCCGTCGGCAATCATGTCACCAACCACAAGCCCGGCGATCTGGTCGGCGTCGGCTGTATCGTCGACAGTTGCAAGGATTGCGACGAATGTGCCGACGGGTTCGAAAACTACTGCGACAACATGATCGGCACCTATAACGGACCGACGCCCGATGCGCCCGGCCATACCCTTGGCGGCTATTCGCAGGAAATCGTGGTCCACGAACGCTATGTCCTGAAGATCTCTCACCCCGAAGATCAGCTTGCCGCCGTGGCGCCGCTGCTTTGCGCCGGGATCACCACCTATTCGCCGCTGCGCCACTGGCAGGTCGGCCCCGGCAAGAAGGTCGGCGTGGTCGGCATCGGCGGTCTGGGCCATATGGGGATCAAGCTGGCGCATGCGATGGGCGCGCATGTCGTGGCCTTCACCACGTCGGAATCGAAACGCGACGCGGCGCTGGAACTGGGCGCGGATGAGGTCGTCGTCTCGCGCAATGCCGATGAAATGGCGGCGCATGCGGCCAGCTTCGATTTCATCCTGAACACGGTCGCGGCGCCCCATGATCTGGACGCCTTTCTGGCGCTGCTGAAACGCGATGGCACGATGACGCTGGTCGGCGCACCCGCGACGCCCCATCCCAGCCCCAATGTCTTCAATTTCATCATGCGCCGCCGCAGTCTGGCGGGGTCGATGATCGGCGGCATTCCCGAAACCCAGGAAATGCTGGATTTCTGCGCCGAACACGGCATCACCGCCGATATCGAGATGATCCGCGCCCAAGACATCGAACCCGCCTATGAGCGGATGCTGAAAGGCGATATCAAATACCGCTTTGTCATGGATATCGCCACGATGTGACGGTGACCGCCGTTCCGGCCGCCGATGGTGGCCGGAACCCTGCACCCCGGAATCCTGATCCGCGCAACCCTGATCCGTGCAGCCTTGCGCCGCGCCCGGCGATCAGCCGACCTGAAAATGCAGCCGCGCCTGATCGGTGCGGTAAAAGGCGGTGTAATGTTCGATGGGCCGGTTGTCCGGCCCCTTGGAAATCGATTCTGATCCGCAGCACGGGCGAGCCTTCGGGCGCGCGCAGCAGGGCGGCGGCCTCTCCGGTGACGGCGACGGCCTCCAGCCAGCGTTCGGCATTGCGGATCAACAGGCCGTAATGTTCGCTGAGCGTCGCATAAAGCGATTTGTCATGCATGTGCAGATCCTCGAACCCCGGCACGCTTTTGGCGCGCAGGCAGGTATCGACGACGATGCGGGGAATGTCATCGACCAGAATCAGGCGGTTGAATTCCACGACCTTTTCGCCCGGCGACAGCATCAGCGCCTCGGCCTCGCGTTCGGTCGGGTCGCGCAGCTTCTGGGACAGGACGATGCGCAGCAGCACCTCGTCCCGGCCGACGAAATCGCGGGTAAAGGAAATGTTCGAGCCGACGAAATCCTGCGTCCCCCGCGTATCCGCCACGAAAGAGCCCTTGCCCTGAATCTTGTAGACCCGCCCGCTGACGACCATCTGGTTCAGCGCCTCGCGGACGACGGTGCGGGACACGCCGAATTCGGCGCAAAGCTCTGCCTCGGAGGGCAGCTTGCTGTGCGGGGTCAGGCCGCCGTCGGCGATCTGGCGGACCAGCGAATCGCGCAACTGCACCCACAGCGGCGGGCCATCGCGGTCAAGCGGCGCGCCATGCACGCCCTCGGCCCCGGCAAACCCGTCATCCGTGACCATCTGGATGTCGTCATCCGGCAATTCGGCCCCCATATGCGCTGTCGTCATCCCGGTTTATAGCCGCACGGTGCCGGGAGATCAAAACCGAGATCGTGGCGTCGATTTCCGGCGCGTCCGGTCGGGCGACCAGCCCAGAACCGGCGCGGCGATCCGGGCCAGTTCGGTGACGCCGGCGCGGCTGGCCAGCCCCTCAAAGGCGATCAGCGTGCGGCGCAGCACCAGATCCTCCAGCCGGACCACCCGTTCGTTGCGGCACAGCCATTCGATTTCCTCGTGCCAGTAGCCCGGCAATGCGGCGATGGGCCGGGGCCGCGCCGCGAAACTGTCGGCGATGCGCAGCGCGGTCATGCCGTAACGGGCCAGCAGGATGGCGGCATCCCCCGTCGCAAGCCCCGATTTTTCAGCGATCCGGCCGATGATCCGGTCCTGCCCGGCGGGATCGGCGGGCAACCCCGCGCCGCCGCCGATCTGCAATTCCAGCGTGCTGCGGCGGCGCTTCTGCCCGATCCGGTCCAGCACCGCATCGGCGATCTGGGCGGCGCAGGCGCGATAGGTCGTCCATTTCCCGCCAACCAGCGTCAGCACCGCAAAGGGCCTGTCACCGGCGGGTTCGAAATTGCGCAGGCTGTGGTCACGGCTGATCGCCCCCGTCGCGGATGCGCTGCTCAGCGGCAGCGGGCGCACGCCGGTAAAGGTGTGGATGATATCCTCGCGCCGGGCATTGGCACCGGGCATGACCTCTTCCAGAACGCGGAACAGATAGGCGATTTCCGCCTCGGTGCAGCCCGCCGGATCGGGGTCGTCGCAGCGCAGATCGGTGGTGCCCAGGATGACCTTGCCGCCATCCAGCCGATAGGCAAGGCAGGCCCGGAAATCCGAGGTTTCGAAATACAGCATCGCATCGCCCAGCTGGTCCGCCAGATCGGGGCGGTCCAGCACCAGATGCGACCCCTTGGTGCCGCCCGTCAGCCGTTCGGGGATGCCGATGCCCGCATCGACCGGGTCCACCCAGGCACCGGCGCAATTCACCACCAGCGCGGGCCGGATCGTCATGCTGTCGCCGGTCAGCCTGTCGGTCAGCACGACCCGGTCGCCCTGCCGCCCCGTGAGTTCCAGATAGTTGATCGCCATGCTGGCGGGGCAGTCGGCTTCGGCATCCGCCGCCACTTCCAGCGTCAGCCGCTCGGGCGAGCTGATCCGGGCATCGTAATATTCCAGCACCGCGCGAACGCGCCGCGACAGGTTCGGAAAGCGGCTGCGGGCCTCGGTCATGGCGATCTGGCGATGGCGGGGCATGCTGCGCCTGACCTCGCCAAAGCGGTCGAAGACCCACAGGCCAAGCCGCACGACCAGCGCGCCCTTGGCCCCCGGATCGCGTTTCAGCCGCAGGAACCGCAGCCCCGCCGCCAGCGCGCCGCCCGTCCAGCTCAGCACCGGGACCCAGACCGGGATCGGCCTGACCTGATGGGGCGCGTTCATCAGCAGGTGGTTGCGTTCCTCGACCGATCTGCGGACCAGCGCGAATTCCCCGGTTTCCAGATAGCGCAGCCCGCCGTGAATCAACCGCGAGGGCGCCGAACTGGTCCCCGATGCGAAATCCGCCCGCTCGACCAGAACGGCGGCGACGCCCTGCGCCGCCAGATCGCGCAAGACCCCGGTGCCGTTGATCCCCCCGCCGACGATCAGGACAAGGCCATCCCCCGCACCGCGCCGCAATGCCTCGATCAGATCCTGACGCTGTTTCATACCCTTCCCCTCTCCCCGGATATTCGCCCAAGGCTAGATTTCATAATTTGTAATTACAAGTATTGATTCGTCATTACATAGCATTTGCATCACGGAAATACCTATCAATACACGAATATTCGTCATTTTCTCGCCGGAGAAAATAATCGTTGACAGGTCGATCCATTTCAGACCTCATATGATGTAATTACAGGTCAGCCACAACCTGGGAGGGGCAGGCAGACCGGTAGCGGACGGTGGAGCGTCCGAAAAACGGGAGGAAGCTATGGCAAGATTGCTGATCGGCGTGGATGCCGGGGGCACGATGGTAAAGGTCGCCGTCTTTGACGAAACCGGGCGCGAACTGGGCTGCGAACATCGCCCCAATCCGATGAGCTTTCCGCATCCGGGCTGGACGGAACGCGACCCGGACCGGATGTGGCGCTCGGTCGCCGATGGCATCCGCATCCTGGTCGAACGGCTTGGCATCGACCCCGCCGATGTCGCGGCAGTCACCGCCGCAGGCTATGGCGCCGGGGTGTTCCTGCTGGACGCGCAGGGCGACCCGGTGCGCCCGGCGCTCGGCTCGACCGACAGCCGCGCCGCCGCGCTGGTCGCGCAGATGCAGCGCAGCGCCGGCGCGCAGAAACTGTCGCTGGCGACCAGCCAGGGGGTGTGGACGGGCCAGACCTCGGTGCTGCTGGCCTGGTTCCAGGCCCATGAGCCGGGCGTGCTGGACCGCACCGCCCATGTCATGAGCTGCAAGGATTTCATCAGCTATCGCCTGTGCGGGCAGATTTCGACCGATGTGACGGACGCGGGATGCGCGGGGCTGATGGATCTGGAACGCGGCGAATATGCGCGGGATGCGCTGCGCGACGCGGGTCTGGGCGCGTGGCTGGCAAAGCTGTCGCCCATCGGCCAGCCGGGCGAGATCGTCGGCGGGTTGACCGATCAGGCGGCGGCGCTGACCGGGCTGCGCGCCGGCACGCCGGTCGCACGCGGGGTCTTTGACGTGGTGTCCTGCTCGCTGGCCTCGGGCTTTTCGCGCAGCGATCAGCTGGGGGTCGTCGCGGGCACCTTCAGCATCGATTCCACGCTGCACCGCACGCCCTGTCTTGACCCGATGCCGACGCTGCAATCGGCCTATCCCGGCGCGCCGGGCCATTACATCGCGACGATTGCCACGCCGACCTCTGCATCCAATCTGGAATGGCTGTGCCGCACCATGCTGGCCGCCGAGGCAGAGCGCGCGCAGGCCGCGGGCAAGTCGATCTATGAGGTCTGCAGCGAGTTGGTCGCCGCGGGCGAGCACCGCAAAAGCGATGCGATGTTTCTGCCCTATCTGTTCGGCGGGCCCGATGGCGCGCCGGGCGCGCTGTTCGGGCTGACGGCGGGCGCCGATCTGGGCGACGTCTTGCGCGCCGTGTTCGAAGGCATCGTCTTTGCCCATCGTCAGGATATCGACCTGCTGCTTGGCGGTCGCGATTCGGCCTGCCCCGGCAGCGTGCTGCTGGCCGGTGGCCCGTCGAAAAGCGATGTCTGGTCGCAGATGTTCTGCGACGCGATCAACATGCCGCTGACCGTCGCCGAAGGGTCGGAATTCGGGGCCAAGGGGGCCGCGATCTGCGGCGCCGTGGCCGTCGGCATGGCCCGCGACATCCCGTCCGCCGTCAAGGACATGACCCGCATCGCCCGCGTCTACAACCCGCGCCCCGAACAGGTCGAGCGGCTGGAACAGCAATACCGCCGCTACCGCCGCATGTCGCGCGAACTGTCATCGGCATGGATGCCCGGCCCCGAACCGACGCCCTCCTGTTTCGCGGGGGCGCAGGCATGAGCATTCATCTGGAACAGGCCGGGCGCGACGTCGATGGCATCATGCATCTGGCCGATATCGACCTGACGCTGGAGCCGGGGCAACTCTATGTCCTGCTGGGCCGCACCCATGCGGGCAAGACATCCCTGCTGCGGCTGCTGGCGGGGCTGGACCGGCCGACCTCGGGGCGGTTCACGGAAAACGGCGCCGATCTGACGCGGGTGTCGATTTCGAAACGCAGCGTGGCCTTTGTCTATCAGCAATTCGTCAACTACCCCTCCTTCACCGTGCGCGGCAATATCGCGGCGCCCCTGAAACGCATGGGCCTGCCTGCGGGTGAAATCGCGCGCCGCGTCGATGATGTCGCCCGCCGCGTCCATATCGAGCCCTTTCTGGACCGCCTGCCCGGCCAGCTTTCGGGCGGCCAGCAGCAGCGTCTGGCGATTGCCCGCGCGCTGGCCAAGAACGCATCCCTGCTGCTGTTCGACGAACCACTGGTCAACCTTGACTACAAGCTGCGCGAGGGGCTGCGCGAAGAACTGCGCAACCTGTTCAGGCAGGGCAACCAGACCGTCGTCTATGCCACCACCGAACCCGAGGAAGCCCTGCAGATGGGCGGCACCACCATCGTCATGCACGAGGGCCGCGTCATCCAGACCGGCCCCGCGCATCAGGTCTATCGCAACCCCGCATCCGTCACCGTGGCAGAGGTGTTTTCCGAACCGCCGATGAATGTCGTCCCCGCCCGGATTGATGGCGACCGGCTGCACATCGGCGCGCTGGACATTCCCCTGCCCGCCCATGTCCCGCCGGGTCAGGGCGGCGATTGCCGGATCGGGGTTCAGCCCCACCGCATCGCCCATCGCCAGCAGGCAGGCAGCGTCCGTCTGGACGGCCCGATGGATCTGGCCGAGGTCGATGGATCCTCGACCTTCGCGCATTTCACCGCGCAGGGGCACCCGTGGATCGCGCGGCTGGACGGGGTTCACGTGCTGGCGCAGGGCAGCGCCTTCGCGGGCTATGTCGATCCGCGCGATTTCTATGTCTTTACCGCTGCGGGCGCGCTGGTCGTGCCGCCCGCCACGCAAGGGGCCGCTCATGGCTGAGATCACCATTTCCGACCTGCGCCACGCCTATGACGGCGACCTGTCCGACCCGTCGAAACTGGCGCTGAAAGGCATCAACCACGTCTGGCGCGACGGCGGGGCCTATGCGCTTCTGGGGCCTTCGGGCTGCGGCAAATCGTCGATGCTGAACATGATTTCCGGGCTGGTGCGCCCGACCGCAGGGCGCATCCTGTTCGATGGCCGCGACGTGACCGACCTGCGCCCCGAGGAACGCAATATCGCGCAGGTGTTCCAGTTTCCGGTGCTGTATGACACGATGACGGTCGCCGAAAATCTGGCATTCCCGCTGAGAAACCGCCGCATCGCACCCGCACAGATCACCCGGCGCGTGAATGAGGTGGCCGAGATGCTGGACCTTGGCCCGCTGCTGAAACGCCGCGCGGCGGGGCTGGGGGCGGCGGACAAGCAAAAGATCAGCCTTGGCCGCGGTCTGGTGCGCGAGGACGTGGCCGCGATCCTGTTCGACGAACCGCTGACCGTGATCGACCCGCAGGTGAAATTCGACCTGCGCCGCAAGCTGAAACTGGTCCATGAGACGCTGAAGCTGACGCTGGTTTACGTCACCCATGACCAAAGCGAGGCGCTGACCTTTGCCGATCAGGTCGTCGTCATGTCCCATGGCGAGGTGATGCAGGCCGCCACGCCCGAAGAGCTGTATGACCGTCCCAGCCACAGCTTTGTCGGGCGCTTCATCGGGTCACCCGGCATGAATTTCCTGCCCTGCGCGCTGGACGGCAACCAGATCCGTTTCGATGGCGGCACGATCCCGGCGCCCGCGCTGGCACCGCGTCCGGGCAGCCAGTTGACGCTTGGCCTGCGCCCCCATGCGATCCAGCCCGCCGACGCCCCGACCGGCATCACCGCCGATCTGATCGAGGTCGAGGATCGCGGTCCATGGCGCATCGCCGATATCGCCATTGGCACCAACCACCTGAAAATGAAGCTGAAAGACGATGTGCCCCTGCCATCCGGCAGCTTCCCCGTCCGCTTCGACCCCGACGCCACCCTGCTTTACGCCGACGACCTGCTGACCGGAGACCTGCGCCATGCACAAGCTTGACGACAACCGCGCCTGGCTGCTGATCGTCCCGGTCTTTGCGCTGGTCGCCTTTAACGCGATCATTCCGCTGATGACCGTGGTCAATTATTCGGTTCAGGACATATTCGGCCCCGGTCAGCGCGCCTTTATCGGCGTCGAATGGTTCCGCGAAATGCTGCGCGATCCGACCATTCAGGCGGCCTTCATCCGCCAGATGGTGTTTTCGGGGCTGGTGCTGGCCATCCAGATCCCGCTTGGCATCGCGATCGCGCTGCTGCTGCCGCGTTCGGGGTGGAAATCATCGCTGGCGATCATCCTGATCGCGATCCCGCTGCTGGTGCCCTTCAACGTCGTGGGCACCATCTGGCAGGTCTATGCGCGACCCGAAATCGGCCTGCTGGGCCGGGCGATCAATGCGGTGGGTTTTGACTACAACTATACCGCCAGCCCGGTTGCGGCATGGGTCACGCTGCTCTTGATGGACACTTGGCACTGGACGCCGCTGGTCATCCTGCTGGCCTTTGCCGGGCTGTGTTCGATCCCCCAGCCCTATTATCAGGCGGCGCGGATCGACGGGGCGTCCCGCTATGCCATCTTTCGCTATATCGAACTGCCCAAGCTGAAAGGCGTGATGACCATCGCCGTCCTGCTGCGCTTCATGGACAGTTTCATGATCTATACCGAGCCCTTCGTCGTCACCGGCGGCGGGCCGGGGTCCAGCACGACATTCCTGTCGATCCGGCTGGTCAACATGGCGGTGGGGCAGTTCGATCTGGGACCGGCAGCGGCGTTCAGCCTGATGTATTTCCTGGTCATCCTGCTGTTTTCCTACGTCTTTTACACCATCCTGAAAATGAACAGCCGCGCGTGAAAGGGGCCTGATGATGAGCATTGCCGAAACCACCCTTGTAGCCGCGCCCCTTGCCCGCAAACGCGCGCGCAGCGGCGGCCGCCGCCGCGCGATCACCGCCAGCCTGCTGGGCCTGTTCCTGATCTTTCAGGCGCTGCCAATCTACTGGATCGTGCGGATGTCGCTGATGACGCCCGCCAATGTCCTGAGCCGCCCGGATTTCCTGCCCGTCGATCCGTCGCTGGACAATTACCGCACGATCTTTTCCGACCCGAGCTGGTATATGAGTTTCGTGAACCAGATCACCTATGTCTGCCTGAACACGGTGATTTCGCTGGCCGTGGCGCTGCCTGCCGCCTATGCGTTTTCGCGCTATCGCTTTATCGGCGACAAGCATGTGTTTTTCTGGCTGTTCACCAACCGCATGGCCCCGCCCGCCGTGTTCCTGCTGCCGTTTTTTCAGCTTTATTCGGCGGTCGGGCTGTTTGATACGCCTTGGGCCGTGGCGCTGGCGCATACCCTGTTCGTCGTGCCGCTGGCGGTCTGGATTTTGGAAGGCTTCATGTCCGGGATCCCGCGCGAAATCGACGAAACCGCGCTGATCGACGGCTATTCCCTGCCGCGTTTCTTCGTCACGATCTTTATGCCGCTGATCGCCAGCGGGGTCGGGGTCACCGCATTTTTCTGCTTCATGTTTTCCTGGATCGAGCTGCTGCTGGCCCGGACCCTGACTTCGGTCGATGCGCGCCCCATCGTGGTGACGATGACGCGCACGGCCTCGTCCTCGGGGCTGGACTGGGGGCTGCTGGCGGCGGCGGGGGTGCTGACCATCCTGCCGGGTGTCGCCGTGATCTGGTTCGTCCGCAACTATATCGCCAAGGGCTTTGCCCTGGGCCGTGTGTAAGAAAGGGCTTTCGCGATGATTGATCTGGAATGGATGGCCTGGACCACGCCGACCGCCATATTCTTTGCCGTGATGGCGCTGATCCTGATCACCATGACGGTGGCACAGATCCTGTGGCCCACGGTCGAACGCAAGGGGCTGCTGCCGATGCCCACGACACGCGGCGACCGGCTGTTTCTGGCGCTGATCTCGGCCGCCTTCATGCAGCTTGGCTTTATCTGGGCGACCGATATCCAGAGCTTCTGGCTGCCCCTTGGCCTGTCGGTTGTGCTGGGCGGGCTGATCCTGCGCTACGGGTGAGTACCCGGCCCCACCGCCTGAACACGACCTGAATTCAACCACTTGCCGAACTTGTTCGCACGGCCCCGCAGGCCGCGCACGGGAAAGGTCACGCCCAATGCCAACGGCGGACCACAATCAGGGAGAGAGAGACATGACCAGAACGACATTTGCCAGAACACCCCTTGCCAGAAGGGCCATGCCACGCCCCGGCCGCACGGCGCTGCTTGCCGCCAGTGTCAGCCTGTTCGGGCTGGCGGCCCTTGCGCAGGACGCGGTGGTGGAAAAATGGGTGGATGAGGAATTCCAGCCATCGGCCCTGAGCCGCGACGAACAGATCGCGGAAATGGAATGGTTCCGGCAGGCGGCCGAGCCGTTCAAGGGCATGACGATCAATGTCGTGTCCGAGGTCGCCCCGACCCATGCCTATGAATCCCAGACCCTGACCAAGGCGTTCGAGGAAATCACCGGCATCAAGGTCACCCATGACCTGCTGCAGGAAGGCGATGTCATCGAAAAGCTGCAAACGCAGCTGCAATCGGGACAGAATGTCTATGACGCCTATGTCAACGACAGCGACCTGATCGGTACCCATTTCCGCTATGGCTGGACGGTCGCGCTGGACGACTACATGGCGGGCGAAGGCGCCGATGTCACCTCGCCGACGCTGGATCTGGACGATTTCATGGGCCTGGCCTTTACCAAATCGCCCGATGGCAAGCTGTATATGCTGCCCGACCAGCAATTCGCCAACCTGTACTGGTTCCGCCACGACCTGTTCAGCCGCGAGGATCTGAAGGCGCGGTTCAAGGAAAAATACGGCTATGACCTGGGCGTTCCGGTCAACTGGTCGGCCTACGAGGACATCGCCGACTTCTTCACCAACGACGTCAAGGAAGTCGATGGCAAGGTCATCTACGGCCATATGGATTACGGCAAAAAGGACGCCTCGCTTGGCTGGCGCTATACGGATGCGTGGTTTTCCATGGCCGGTTCCGGCGACCGCGGCCTGCCCAATGGCGTGCCGGTCGACGAATGGGGCATCCGCATGGAAGGCTGCCACCCGACCGGATCGTCGATCGAACGCGGCGGCGACATCAACGGCCCGGCGGCGGTCTATGCGCTGGAAACCTCGATCCGCTGGCTGAAAGAATTCGCCCCGGCCGAGGCGCAGGGCATGACATTCTACGAATATACCCCGGTGCCGACGAATGGCTCGGTCGCGCAGCAGGCGTTCTGGTATACGATCTTTCTGGCCGATTACGTCAAGGAAGGCGTCGCCGTCATCAACGAGGACGGCACGCCCAAATGGCGCGTCGCCCCGTCGCCCCATGGCGCCTATTGGCAGGATGGGATGAAACTGGGCTATCAGGACGTCGGGTCCTGGCTGCTGCTGAACAATACCGAAGCCGACCGGCGCAAGGCGGCCTGGCTTTATGCGCAGTTCGTCACCTCGAAAACCGTGGACGTCAAGAAAAGCCATGTCGGCCTGACCTTCATCCGCGACAGTACCGTGCGGCACGAAAGTTTCACCGAACGCGCCCCCAATCTGGGCGGGATCGTCGAATTCTACCGCTCGCCCGCGCGGGAATCCTGGACGCCGACCGGGGTGAACGTGCCCGATTACCCCAAGCTGTCGCAACTGTGGTGGTCGAATATCTCGACCGCGATCTCGGGTGAAACCACGGTGCAGCAGGCGCTGGACAATCTGGCCGATGCGCAGGACCGCGTCATGGAACGGCTGGAGCGTGCGAATGTGCAGGCCGTCTGCGGACCCAGGCTGAACCCGAAAACCTCGGCCGAGGAATGGTATGCCCGCGCCGAAGCCGACGGCAACCTGGCCCCGCAGCGCAAGCTGGAAAACGAAAAGCCGCAGGGCGAAACCATCGCCTACGAAGATCTGCTGGCGGCATGGGCCGAAGGCAAGGTCCGTCCCTGATGTCTTGCTGCGGGGGCGCGCTGTCCCCGCAGCCTTCCGCCCCGATCCGGCCCCGATCCGGCATCGCGGGCACAATCGAAAAAAGGAGAAAGAAATGGCCCATATGGGTGATTTGGTGGCCGAAATGCTGGCGCAATCCGGCGTCGAGGCGGTTTTCGGCATGCCCGGCGGGCAGACCACCGCGCTGCATGACGGGATTTCGCGGCGCCAGAACCGCATCCGCCATGTGCTGATGCGCGATGAACGCAACGCCGCCTATGCCGCCGACGCCTATGCGCGCCTGACCGGCAAGCCCGGCGTCTGCGACGTGACCGTGGGGCCCGGCGCGAACCTGCTGCCCGCAGGGTTGCTGGAGGCGCTGAATGCCTCGATCCCGATGATCGCGATTGTCGGCGAACTGCCGCTGGACTGGCTGACGCTGAAGGAAAAAGGCATTGCCAGCCAGGGCTTTGATCAGCTTTCTTTTTTCAAGACCTGCACCAAGGAAAGCTATCTTGTGCCTTCGGTCGCGGCCCTGCCCGATATCATCCGCACGGCGTTCCGCGTCGCGACTTCGCCGCGCCCCGGTCCGGTCGCGATCATCATCCCCCATGATATTTTCGACGCCGAATGGGACGGCACCAGCCCCGCCGCGACGGTCGATGATCGCACGCAGCGCGTGCCCTATCTGCGTTCTGTCGCGCCTGCCGCCGATATCGCGCGCGCGGCGGCGCTGATCCGTCAGGCGAAGCGCCCGGCCCTGATCTGCGGCGGCGGTGTGCATGGGTCCGACGCGGCGGATATCGTCACCGGCTTTGCCGACCGTTTCGGCGGGCTGGTCGTCACCTCGCTGTCGGGCAAGGGCGCGGTCCCGGAAACCCGCGACTATGCGGCGGGCGTCCTGAACCCGCTTGGCTCATGGGCGGCGATCGAGCTGGTGCAAGAGGCCGACCTGCTGGTCTGGTGCGGATCCAAGGTCAGCCAGAACACCGGCATGAACTGGACCCTGCCCCGCCCCGAACAGGCGACGATCACCATCGACTGCGACCCCCTGGAACATGGCCGCACCTTCCGCCCGACCGTTCCCTTGCTGGGCGATGTCCGCGAAATCGTCACCGCGCTGGATGCGGCACTTGGCGATCCGGTCGCCCGCCCCGAATGGCTGGCCCGCATCGCCGAGGTCAAGGCCGAGGGCGAGGCCGCCAAGGCCGTCGAGATCGCATCGGACAGCGCGCCGATCCAGCCGCCGCGCGTCATGGCGGAACTGGCCGCGCGGCTTGGCGATGACGATATCGTGGTGTCGGATGCGTCCTTTTCGGCGGGCTGGATCGCGGGCTATATCCCGGCGAAACGTCCGGGCCGCCAGTTCCTGTTCGCGCGCGGTCAGGGGGGCTTGGGCTATTCGGTTCCGGGCGCCATCGGCGCCGCCGAAACCCGCCCCGGCACGCGGATCGTCACCGTCGCGGGCGACGGCGCCTTTTCCTATACGGTGGGCGAACTGGCCACGCAGGCGCAGTTCAACCAGCGTGTCGTGAACGTGGTGCTGAACAATGGCCGGCTTGGCTGGATCCAGCTTTGGCAGGAAATCTTTTTCAAGAACGTGCAATCCGCGCTGCTGGAAACCGACACGGTGCAGCCGGGTTTTGCCGCCGCCGCGCAGGCCCTTGGGCTAAAGGGCATTCTGGTCGAACGCGCCGAAGATATCGGGGCGGCGCTGGATGCTGCCCTTGCCCATGACGGCCCTTCGGTGGTCGAGGTCCGCATCGACGACCGCGCGACCCCGATCCATTCCTTCAAACGCCGGATGCGCGAAGGCGCGGATGCGCCGCGCGCGCGTCCGGGCACGGTCTACAAGCTGCGCGAATGGAAGGTCTCGCCCGATCTGGACTGACAAGAAACCCTGCCCGCGCGACGGCGCGGGCAGGGTCAAATCCGTTTCGCGGACGAGGTCAAAAGACCTTGTTCAGCGATGCACGAAATCCGCTTTCCGCTTTTCGATGAAGGCGGTCATGCCTTCCTTCTGGTCCTGCGTCGCGAACAGCGCATGGAACAGCCGGCGCTCATAGCGGATGCCGTCGGCCAGCGCCATGTCGGCGGCGCGGCGGATGGCGTCCTTGGTCGACATGACCGCAGGCAGCGACATTTCCGCGATGGTGGTCGCCGTGGCCATGGCCTCGTCCAGCAGGTCATCGGCGGGGATGACGCGGGCGACAAGGCCGCTGCGCTCGGCTTCGGCGGCGTCCATCATGCGGCCGGTCAGGCACATCTCCATCGCCTTGGCCTGCCCGATCAGCCGGGTCAGGCGCTGGCTGCCGCCCATGGCGGGCATGACGCCCAGCCTGATTTCCGGCTGGCCGAATTTCGCATTATCCGCCGCCAGAATGAAATCGCACATCATCGCCAGTTCGCAACCGCCGCCAAGCGCATAACCCGCGACCGCCGCGATGCTGGGCTTGCGCAGCGCGGCAAAGCGTTCCCATTCCGCGAACCAGTCCAGCGCATGCATCGAGGCGAAATCATGCGGCAGCATTTCCTTGATATCGGCACCGGCGGCGAAGGCCTTGGGCGATCCGGTGATGACCAGACAGCCGATACCGTCATCCGCCTCTGCCTCGGTCGCGGCGGCGATCAGTTCGCGCGCGACCTGACGGTTCAGCGCGTTCAGCGCCTGAGGCCGGTTCAGCGTGATCAGCCGGACCCGGCCACGCGTTTCGATCAAGAGGCTGGGTGCATCAGCCATCCTGCGCATCCCCGCGCCCGCGCCCCGCAAAGCGCGGCAGCATGGCGGAAAAATCGCGGCCCTTGCCGCCCTCTTCCTCGACAAAGGCGCCATAGAGTGCGGTCGCAAGCTGCCCCATCGGCGTGTCGGCATCGGCACCCGTCGCCGCCTGCTGCGACAGCCGCAGGTCCTTCAGCATCAGTTCCGACGCAAAACCCGGCTTGTAATCATTATCGGCGGGGCTGGTCGGGCCGACGCCCGGCGCCGGGCAACAGGCGTTCATCGACCAGCTGTAACCCGACGAGGTCGAGACGACATCGAACATCTTCTGCCGGTCCAGACCCAGTTTATCGGCCAGGGCAAAGGCTTCGCAGGTGGCGATCATGGTGACGCCAAGGATCATGTTGTTGCAGATCTTGGCGGCCTGACCGGCGCCCGCCGCGCCGCAATGAACCGCCTTTTGACCCATCATCTCGAACAGGGGCAGGACGGTCGCAAAGGCGGCATCCGGCCCGCCCACCATGAAGGTCAGCGTGCCCGCCGCCGCCCCGCCGATCCCGCCCGAGACCGGCGCATCCAGCGCGCCAAGCCCCGCCGCCTGCGCCTGATCGGCCACGGCCCGCGCGCTTTCGACATCGACGGTCGAACAGTCGCACAGCACCGCGCCCGCCGTCATCGCGGGCAGCACCTCTGCCGCGACGGCACGCAGGATCGCGCCATTCGGCAGCATGGTGATGACCACATCCGCACCCTGCGCCGCAGCCGCAGCGGTGTCGGCGCGGCTGACGCCCTCGGGCATCGGCGCGGTCAGGTCGAACCCGGCGACCGCATGGCCCGCGCGCGCCAGATTGGCCGCCATCGGGCCGCCCATATTGCCAAGGCCGATAAATCCGATCTTCATGTCGTCACCTCCGGTTTCGCGGCCGCCGCGAACAGCGACGGCAGGGGTTGCAGCTTTGCGATCAGCGCGGCCTGATCGACGTCGTCAAGGCGCGCGGGCGACCATTGCGGATTGCGGTCCTTGTCGATCACCGCCGCGCGCACGCCTTCGTAGAAATCATGGGTTTTCAGGATCAGCGCATCGCCCGCGAATTCGCGGTCAAGGCAGGTCTCCAGATCGGGCGAGGCCGCGCCCTGACGCAGCAGATGCAGGGTCAGGACCAGGCTGGTCGGGGATTTCCGCGCCAGCAGATCAAGGGTTTCCGTGGCAAAACCCGAGCCATCGGCGGCCAGAGCGTCCAGAATCCCCCGCATATCGCCGGCGGCAAAGCAGGACTCGATCAGGGCGGCATTGCCCTGCAGGCGCGAGGGGCCGGGATCGGCGGCATGGTTGGCAATCGCCTGCTGCGGGTCATGCCCCGCCGCCAGATCAGCCAGCAGCGCCGCGATCCGGTCCGAGGGGATCATCGCATCGGCCAGCCCCGCCGCAATCACATCGGCGGCGCCGACGGTCGCCCCGGTCAGCCCCAGCCACATCCCCAACCCCTGCGGCGCGCGCGACAGCGCATAGCTGCCGCCGACATCGGGGAAATAGCCGATCCCGGTTTCCGGCATGGCGAATTTCGTGCGCCCGGTCACGATGCGGTGGCGGCCATGGACCGACAGGCCGACGCCGCCGCCCATGCAGATACCGTCCATCACCGCGACCCAGTGGGTTTCAAGCCGGTGGATGCGGGCGTTCAGGCGATATTCCTCGGCCCAGAAGCCCATCGCCCGTTCCGGATCGGACCGGCCCGTGGACCACAGCATCTTGATGTCGCCACCCGCGCACAGCGCACGGTCGCCCGCGCCAGTCAGGGCGATGACGCGCACCCTCGGGTCGGCTTCCAGCCGGTCCAGCCCGGCATTGATCAGGCGCACCATTTGCAGGTCAAGGCTGTTCAGGACCTCGGGGCGGTTCAGATGCACCCGGCCAAGCGCGCCCTCGACGGAAATCAGGACGGGATCGGTCATGATCCCTCGATCAGGCTACGGGCGACGATCAGGCGCATGATGTCATTGGTTCCTTCCAGAATCTGATGCACGCGCAGGTCGCGCACGATTTTCTCGACCCCATATTCGGCCAGATAGCCATAGCCGCCATGCAGTTGCAGCGCGTCATTGGCGATGTCGAAACAGGTATCGGTGACGAATTTCTTGGCCCCCGCGCACAGCATCGTCGCATCGGGCGATTTCGCATCCAGCGCCGATGCCGCGCGCCACAGAAAGGCCCGCGCCGCCTCAAGCCCGATCTTCATATCGGCCAGACGGAATTGCAGGGCCTGCATCTGGTCCAGCCGCTGGCCAAAGGCGCGACGTTCCGCCATATAGCCGCGCGCCTTGTCCAGCGCCGCACCCGCGCCACCAAGCGAACAGGCGGCGATGTTCAGGCGCCCGCCATCCAGCCCGGCCATGGCGATGTTGAAGCCCTTGCCCTCGGCCCCCAACAGCGCATCGGGACCAAGCCGCACGCCGTCCAGCTGGACGGTGCGGGTGGGCTGGGCGTTCCAGCCCATCTTGCGTTCATTGGCGCCAAAGGACAGGCCCGGCGCATCGCCCGGCACGATAAAGCAGGAAATCCCCCGCGCGCCCTCACCGCCCGTCCGCGCCATCACCAGATAGACATCGGAACTGCCCGCACCGGAAATGAACTGCTTCTGCCCGGTCAGCACCCAGTCATCCCCATCGCGCACTGCCCGCGTGGCCAGCGACCCGGCATCCGACCCGGCGCCCGGTTCGGTCAGGCAATAGCTGGCGCGCCGGTCCAGGGGCGCCAGACGTGGACACCATTCCCGACGCTGCGCATCGCTGCCGAACCGGTCGATCATCCAGACGCACATGTTATGGATCGAGATATAGGCCGCGATGGTCGGACAGCCCTGCGCCAGAGCCTCGAAGACCAGAACCGCATCCAGCCGCCCCAGCCCCGAGCCGCCGACGTCGTCGCGCGTATAGATCGCGCCCAGTCCAAGCGCCCCGGCCTCGGCCAGAACATCGGTCGGGAAATGCTTCTCGGCGTCCCAGTCCAGCGCAAAGGGCGCGATCCGGTCGGAGGCGAAGGACCGCGACATTTCCTGAATGGCGGCCTGTTCGTCGCTGAGGTCAAAATACATGCCGTTTCCTTGCGTTGCTGCATCAGGCCCTGCGGTTCATATCGGGCGGTATCGGGGCCTTGCCTCGCCCCTGAGACCCCTCGATGGGGTCTCAGGGGCGTCCCCCGGGGTATTTGGGTGATGAAGAAAGTTCCCCGGGGGTGGGTGATCAGAGTTTTTCGGTCAGTTCGGGGACGGTGGTGAAGAGGTCGCCGACCAGGCCGTAATCCGCGATCTGGAAAATCGGGGCCTCTTCGTCCTTGTTGATCGCGACGATGACCTTGCTGTCCTTCATCCCGGCAAGGTGTTGAATCGCCCCGGAAATCCCGACCGCGACATAGAGGTCCGGTGCCACGACCTTGCCGGTCTGGCCGACCTGCCAGTCGTTCGGCGCATAGCCCGAATCGACCGCAGCCCGCGACGCGCCCACCGCCGCGCCGAGCTTGTCGGCCAGCGCCTCGATCACCGCGAAGCTGTCTTTCGACCCCACCCCGCGACCGCCGGAAACCACGCGTTTCGCCGAGGTCAGTTCCGGGCGGTCGCTGACCGCGACCTCGTCGGCGACCCAGTTCGACAGCCCCGGATCGGCGATGGTCGCGGCGGGTTCGACCGCCGCCGCGCCGCCGTCGCCCGCCGCGTCGAAGCTGGCGGTGCGGATCGTGAAGACCTTGGTCGCATCCGCCGATTTCACCGTCTGGATTGCGTTTCCGGCATAGATCGGGCGTTCGAAGGTATCCGCGTCGATCACCGCCGAGACGTCCGAGATCACCATCGCATCCAAGAGCGCGGCGACGCGGGGCAGGATGTTTTTCGCATCCGTCGTCGCCGGCGCCGCGATATGGCTGTAGCCCGGCGCCAGCGCCACGATCAGCGCGGCGGTCGGTTCGGCCAGGCGGTGGCCGTAGATCGCATCCTCGGCGACCAGAACTTTTGCGACACCGGCGATCTTGGCCGCTTCCGCCGCCGCAGCCCGGGCCGAGGCCCCCGCACAGAGCACCGTCACATCGCCCAAGGCGCCGACCGCGCCGACCGCCTTGGCGGTGGCATCGCGGTTCAGCTCGCCATTCGTCACTTCTCCAAGCAGCAAAACAGCCATCAGATCACCCCCGCTTCTTTCAGTTTGCCGACCAGTTCGTCCACCGAACCCACCTTGATCCCCGCGCTGCGGCCCGCCGGTTCGCGGGTCGAGACCACCGTCAGGCGCGGCGAAACGTCGATGCCGAAATCCGCCGCGGTCTTTTCGTCCAGCGGTTTTTTCTTTGCCTTCATGATGTTGGGCAGGCTGGCATAGCGCGGTTCGTTCAGGCGCAGGTCGGCGGTGACGATGGCGGGCAGCGCCACCTCGATGGTTTGCAGGCCGCCGTCGACCTCGCGGGTGACTTTCGCCTTGTCGCCGTCGATGTCCAGTTTGGATGCAAAGGTCGCCTGACCCCAACCGAGCAGCGCCGCCAGCATCTGGCCGGTCGCGTTCATGTCATTGTCGATGGCCTGCTTGCCCGCGATGACCAGCCGGGGCTGTTCCTGATCGACCACGGCCTGCAGGATCTTTGCGACAGCGAGCGGTTCGATATCGGTTTGCACGTCATCGGTGGCAGTGACCAGAATGGCCCGGTCCGCGCCCATGGCCAGCGCCGTGCGCAGGGTCTCGGCCGCCTGTTTGACGCCGATCGAGACCACGACGACCTCATCGGCCTTGCCGGCTTCCTTCAGCCGGATCGCCTCTTCCACGGCAATCTCGTCGAAAGGGTTCATCGACATCTTGACGTTCGCAAGATCGACACCCGAACCGTCAGCCTTCACACGCGCCTTCACGTTGTAGTCGATCACCCGTTTCACCGGGACAAGAACCTTCATCGGTTCAACCTCCTATTCCAGTTTCATGAAAACGCTCAGTTCCGCAATGGTTTTCCGGTTCTGAGCATATGTTCCATGCGTGCCTGCGTCTCGGGACGGGCGACGAGGTCGAACAGGACCCGATGTTCCACCGCCATATTCCCGGCATCGGTGCGTGTGTCACTGCCGCCAAGCACGCGGGACAGGCCCGCCAGCACCTGCCGGTCGTAATCCGACCCATCCGCCGCCAGCGTCGACAGGTCGAGCCCGTCAACCGAGGTCACATCCAGACAGTTTGGTGGGGTATAACCCTGCCGGATCATCTGCAAGACCAAAGCCCGCGCCTCGGTCAAGAGCAGGTCGCGGTTCATGACCAGCCGGTCCGAGGGCGACAGGATTCCCGTTTCCAGCGCCTGTTCGGCAGACCCCGATTGCGCCGCGCCAAAGATGATGCGCGCCGCGCGCATGGCCGCATCCTCGGGCGACAGGCCCTGTTGCAAGCCGCGCGCCAGCAGGCTGGTGCAGCCGCCCCATGCCGGGATCAGGCCCACCAGCACCTCGGGCAGGCCAAAGCGCGTTTCGGCATGGGCGACGATACGGTCGGCATGCAGCGCCAGTTCACAACCGCCGCCCAGCACGAAGCCATGCACCGCCGCGACCACGGGGACCGGGGCATAGCGCAGCCCCAGATACAGCTTTTGCCCGCGTTCCACGAAATGCGAGAACTGATCGGCGTTACCGCCCTGTATCAGCGACAGAATAAAGCCCAGATCCGCGCCCGCCGAAAAGGCGCGCGGATCGTCATTGCCGATCACCAGCCCCTGCAGCCGGGTGCCGAGCAGCGGCAGCACCTGTTCGATGACATCCAGCACCTCGGGAGAGATGGCGTTCATCTTGGTGTGGATTTCCAGCAGGCCGATGCCGTCGCCCGCATCCAGCAGCGTGGCCGCCTGATTGCCCAGAATGGGTGCGCCCTGCGCCCTGAGCGCGGCGGCGGTCAGGGGGGTGGCGCCCCCATCCGATGCGGCGGCGCCGGTCAGGAAACGGCCCTTGTCGTAAAAGCCGCCATTGGCCGCCGCCTGCGCCAGCAGGGGCGGAACGGGGATGGCCTGGCTTTCCAGATGTGCCACGACGCGGTCGAGCCCCCAACGGTCGGCCAGAGTGAACGGCCCCTGCCGCCACGCATAGCCAAGCTGCATCCCGGCATCCAGATCGGCCGGGTCGGCGGCGATATCGGGGCCGTGTTCGGCGGCATAGGCCACGACCTCGGACAGGACGGCACGGGCATATTCGCCGTAGCGGCCGGGGTCGGACAAAAGCGCCCCCGGATCCTTGCCGCCGCCCGGCAGGTCGCGGGCCGCGACGGCTCGGGTCGGGCGCCAGCCTTGATCGCCAAGGTCGCTGGCCTCGATCCCCTTTTCACCCTTGCGAAAGAAACCGCCGCCGGATTTGCGGCCAAAGCGGCCTTGGGCAACCAGCGTCTGGAACATCGGATCAGCGGCAATATCATAGCGGCGAAAGCGGTCGGTTTCGGGCAGGCCGTCGACCAGACTGCGCCAGACCTGCGGCACCAGATCAATGCCGATCAGGTCGAACAGGCCAAAGACGCCGGTCTTTGGGATACCCATCGCCTGATGGACGGCGTCGGCCTCTTCGACGGTCAGGCCGTGCTGGCGGGCCAGCAACGCGGCGGCGGCCATCCAGAAACAGCCGATGCGGTTGGCAACAAAGCCCGGCGTGTCGCGGCAGTTGATGACCGTCTTGCCCAGAACCTGCGCCGCGCCGCGCTGCGCGCGCGCCAGCAACGCCGGATCGGTTTCGGGGGTCGAGACGATTTCCAGAAGCGGCATCAGACGCGGCGGATTGAAGAAATGCGAGATCAGGAATTCGCGGCGGAACGCATCGGACATGCCCGCGATCAGTTGCGAATGCAGCAGGGTCGAGGTGTTCGAGGACACAATCGACCCCGGTTTGCGGATCGCGTCGATACGGGCGTAAAGGGCACGCTTGATATCCAGCCGCTCGACAATCGCCTCGACGATCCAGTCCGCTTCCGCCAGCAGATGCAGGTCATCACTGGTGTTGCCGGTGACGACGCGGGCCGGGCCAGAGGTGCCGGTAAAGCCCTGGATCCTGACCTGACGCGCCAGCCCCGCCTGCGCCGGTGCATCGGGGGCCGCGCCGTCGCCGCCCGGCATGTCCAGCAAGATGACCTTGACCCCGGCATTGGCGAATTGCGCGGCAATCCCGCCCCCCATCGCGCCCGCGCCGATCACCGCCACACAGGCGATATCGCGCGGCACACCCGCCCAGAACGTCTGGCTATCCGTCATCTTGGTCATCTGTTCCCCTTACCGGCCGCTGAAACGCGCGGGCCGCTTTTCAAAGAAGGCATTGATCGCCTCGGCGAAATCATCCGTGCCGGCGGCGGTCTTGAAGGCCTGTTTTTCCGCCTCGAGCGTGGTCGCGAAATCGCGGCCCAGACTGTCGCGCAACAACCGCTTGAGCGCGGCAGCGGCGCCCGGCGCCATCCCGGCCAGCTTTGCGGCCAGTGCCGCGCCCTGATCATGCAGATCCTGATCCGCCACGACGCGATTGACCAGCCCCCAATCCAGTGCCTGCGCGGCGGGCAGGCTGCTGCCCTCGATGGCAATCCAGGTCGCCCGGCGCAGCCCGACGATACGCGGCAAGGACCAGGTGATGCCGCAATCGGCGGGCGCGCCGATTTTCAGATAGGCAAAGCTCATCACCGTGCTTTCGGCGGCGATGGCGAAATCGGTGGTCAGGGCCAGCGACAGCCCCGCCCCCGCAACCGGACCATGCAGCAGCGCAATCGACAGCACATCCGATTCGGCCAACTGTCGCAGGGCGCGGTTCATCGGCGCGATGATCGCCTCGGCCTCGGCGGCGCGGTCGTCGCTGCGGCGAAAGGCGGCCAGATCGCCGCCCGCGACAAAAGCGCGACCATTTCCGGACAAGGTCAGCACCCGGACATCTGCGGCAATCGCCTGCGCGATTGCGGACTCAAAGGCCAGAGCGGTCGGGCGGTCGATAGCGTTCAGGGCCTCGGCACGGTCAAAGACCACGCGGGCACAGCCCTTGTCGATATATAGCTGGACGAGCGTGGTCATCTGTGTCCCCTGCTGCGGTGCCGAACCCGGACTGATTGCCATGGCGGAGGGTTCGTAGCAAGTAAAATATACAATAATGTGTGTTTAAAAATACAATAAACGCCAACCCGTAGCGCGCCGTCCCCGGCACAGAACGCCCAATCATCGGCGTTTTTATAATATTTATATTGATATATTGTATTATTTCTGCGATCAGGTTCCACACATCTCTTGCAGTCAACAGACCCGTCACCTTGGGGACCGGCTTTCCGGACCAGTCGGGCCGAAGGATCATCCATGAACGACATCGTTATCCTGTCAGGCGTGCGCACGGCGATCGGCGGCTTTGGCGGCGCCCTGTCCGACCTGCCCCCGCACGAACTGGGCGCAATCGTCGCACGCGCCGCGATTGCCCGCGCGGGCATCGAACCCGCGCGCATCGGCACAACCGTTTTCGGCAATGTCATCAATACCGAACCCAAGGACATGTATCTGTCCCGCCTGGCCGCCATGGGTGCGGGCGTTCCCGATACAACCCCCGCGATGAACGTCAACCGGCTGTGCGGATCGGGCGTTCAGGCGGTCATTTCGGCCGCGCTGGCCCTGCGCGCCGGAGAGGCCGATTTCGCCCTTGCCGGCGGTGCCGAAACGATGTCGCGCGCGCCCTATGCGGTCCAGACGGCCCGATTCGGGCAAAAGATGGGCGATACCCCGATGGTAGACATGCTGGTCGGCACGCTCAGTTGCCCCTTCGGCACCGGCCATATGGGCATCACCGCCGAAAACGTCGCCGCCGAACATGGCATCAGCCGCGAGGATCAGGACGCTTTCGCGCTGGAAAGCCAGCGGCGCGCCGCGCGTGCGATTGCAGCGGGATATTTCGCGGATCAGATCGTTCCGGTCGAGCGATGCACGCGGCGCGGCACCGAAAGCTTTGCGCAGGACGAACACCCCAAGGAAACCACGGCAGAGGCCTTGGCAGGCCTGAAACCCGCCTTCCGCAAGGATGGCACGGTGACGGCGGGCAATGCCTCGGGGATCAATGACGGCGCGGCGGCGCTGGTTCTGGCGCGGGCAGAGGCTGCGGACAGGCTGGGCCTTGCGCCCGTCGCCCGCATCACCGGCCATGCCATCGCGGGGGTCCGCCCCGAGGTCATGGGGATCGGCCCGGTTCCGGCGGTCCGGCAACTGCTGACGCAAACCGGAATGCACGCGGCCGATTTCGACGTGATCGAATCGAACGAAGCCTTTGCCGCACAGGCGGTCGCGGTGACCCGCGCGCTGGATCTGGACCCGGCCAGGGTCAACCCCAACGGCGGGGCTATCGCGCTTGGCCACCCGGTCGGCGCGACGGGCAGCATCCTGCTGGTCAAGACGATCAACGAACTGGCCCGCATCGGCGGCAAACGCGGTCTGGTGACCATGTGCATTGGTGGCGGACAAGGGATTGCGCTGGCCATCGAGATGAACTGACGGGCGCCTGACGCCCGAGAGCAATGGATTTCAGGCTGCGCGAAAGCGTGGCCTGTTCCGCGTTACGGACGCGCGACCAACATATTGTAATATAATATAAAAATGACAATTCCCCGCAAAAAATACCTTGCGGAAAAACACTTTTATGTCATCTTAAATATGCACAGAATCAATTTCTGTATTCCAACAAGGAACGCATAACGCTTTGGCAAGGTTCCCGACAGCCGTCCCGTTCGTCGTCACGGCACCGGACGGGCGGATAGGGAACACATGCCGGACATCGCTTTGGGAGGAAGTGGATGAAACGCAAGCAACAGATCGGAACGGCAGGCAAACTGGCCGCCGTCGCCCTGATCGGGGGGGCAGGAATGGCAGGCGCGCAGGACCTGTCATCGCTGGAGGCGCGCATCGCCGCGCTTGAAAACAGCCAGCCGGCGCAGGGCCAGGTCAGCGTCGCACCGGGGGTCAAGCTGTCCTTTTACGGCTATACCAAGCTCGACATGATCTCTGACAATAACTTCGACCTTGGCGCGACGACCGGGGCCATGGCGGGTGTCACGACCGGCAGCGCGCTGGAAGGGTCGGGCTCGAACGCGCATGCCTATGAAAGCCGCCTTGGGATGCGCGGCACGATCGACACCGATATCGGTGAGGTCAAGTTCAACATCGAAGGCGATTTCTTTGGCAGCGGCGGCGGCAACTTCCGTCTGCGTCACGCCTATGGCGAGGTCGGCCCGCTGCTCGCCGGCCAGACCTGGACGAACTGGGTTCCGGCCGAGGGCACTGTCGCAACCGTTCAGGATTTCAACGGCCCGGCGGGCAGCAGCTATTACCGCACGCCCCAGATCCGCTATACCCACCGGCCCAACGACCAGTGGCGCCTGTCCCTGGCGATCGAGGAAGATTACGCCCCCGGCACGCAGACGCGGCTGGCGGTCACCGGCTTCGCAGGCTATTCCAACGGCCCGCTGAAGGTCGGCATCGGCGCGATCTCGCGCGGGATCGAAACCACAGATCACGGCGATGTCACCGGCTACGGCTATGCGATCGGCGCCGATTACGAAGCCTGGCAGGGCGGCAAGATCCATGCGCAATATCTGGGCGGCAAGGGCATCACCACGCTGCTGAACAACGCGGGATTCTCGGGGTTGGAGGTTGAAAATCCGGGTGCGAAATACGCATTCGACGTCGACACCAATGGCGACACGATCAAGGCGACCACGATGCGCTTTGGTGTGACGCAGAAAATCGGCGAGAAAAGCGACATCTCGCTGGCCCATGGCTTCCAACGCTATGACGACTACGCGGGCGCCCTAGGCAATTACACCAAGGAAGTCAGCTCCAGCTATGTGACCTACCGCTACCATGCGACCAAACAGGTCATGCTGGCGGCCGAAGTGTCCCATGTCGAACGCGAACAGTTCGATGGCACCAAATTCGACAACACCCGCCTGCAAGGCGTGGTCAAGTTCACCTTCTGATCGCGGTTGGCCCGCCGCTTGGGCGGGCCAAACCCGCATACGGATAAGCCCCGCCGGTTGGACGGGGCTTTTTCATGGCTCCGGCGCGTGAACGCGGGCTAGATCGTGTCGGGGCTGCCCAGAATGACGCTGGTCTGCGACGACAGGACGCCGCCATTGCCGTGGCAGATTGCCAGATCCGCCTTGCCCAGTTGACGCGCGCCCGCCTGCCCGCGGATCTGGCGCGCGGCCTCGACCAGGGTAAACAGGCCATACATGCCGGGGTGAACGCAGGACAGCCCGCCGCCATTGGTATTGACCGCCAGCGCGCCACCGGGCGCAATCGCGCCATCCGCAACGAAACGCCCGCCTTCGCCCTTGGGGCAAAAGCCCAGATCCTCCAGGAAAAGCACGGTATTGATGGTAAAGGCGTCGTAAAGCTGGACCATATCCATATCGCCCGGCCCATAGCCCGCAGCGGCATAGGCCCGCTGACCCGACAGCCTGGCGCCGGTCGTGCACAGGTCGGGCATCGATGCGATTTCCTTATGCGTGGTTTCAGCCCCCGCCCCCAGAACCGCGACCGGCCGTTGTGCCAGATCGCGCGCCCGGTCCAGCGCGGTCACGACAATCGCCGCCGCGCCATCGGTGACCAGACAGCAATCCGCGACCGACAGCGGGGTCGAGATCATGCGCGAGGACATGTAGTCGTCCAGCACCATCTCCTCGCGCCGGAAAGCTTCGGGGTTCAGCCGCGCCCAATCCCGCGCGGCCAGCGCAACCGCGCCCAGTTGTTCGCGCGTCGTGCCATAAAGGTGCATGTGACGGCTTGCGGCCAAGGCATAGCCCGCAACCGGCATCCGTGCGCCATGCGGCGCCTCGTAAACCGATCCGCGCAGGGCCGAAACCAGCCGCCCCGCCGCCGATTTTTGATTTGAGCCGTAGCAGATCAGCGCGGTTTTCATATACCCGGCCGAAATCATGAAACAGGCCGTCATCAGATGGTTCAGAAAGGACGACCCGCCGGTGCGGTTGTTGTCGACGAAACGCGCGGGCACGCCCAGATATTCGGCGACGGCCAAGCCGCCCAGCAGATCCTGAGGCAGGCAGGTGAACAGCCCGTCGACATCGGCCAGCCCCAGCCCCGCGTCCTGCAAGGCCAGCAGCCCGGCCCTGGCGGTCATTTCCAGCGCGGAATAGCCGGGACATTCGCCGATGCCAAAGGTCGCGGCGCCCGCGATGGCGCAGGCGGCGCGGGGAAAGGCGTGATCAGACATCTTGCGGGGCTTCCGGAACGAAATAGACATGGGGCGGATCGGCCTCGGTAGCGATGCGCGCGATCAGGCGCTGACCGATCTGCACGGGGCCGGTGGCGTCGACGCGGGAAAACAGGCGAAAGCCTTCGTCCATGTCCAGGATGGCAAAGACGCGGGCGGGGGCCGGGGGTTTCTGCGGCTGTTCGGTCACGGCATGGACCGTCCCCCGCCCCGCCGATTGCGCCCATTCCAGCGCCGCGCCATCACCGGGCGCGGCCAGACGGGGCGGGAAAACCGCCCTGCCCGTCGCCGTGCGCTGATAGCAGAATCGCCCGTCGCGCAGCGCCGCGAGATATTCGGCCTCTGGTCCTTGTGGGGGTGGGTCGTCTTGGGGGGTGTCCATGCTCATCGCGCCTTAAATGATCGAGGTTGCGCGCAGCTTCTCCAACTCGTCGGCGGAAAGCGAGAGATATTGGCGCAGCACGTCATCGCTGTGTTCCCCCGCCAAGGGCGGCGCCGAGCGATAGGTGACGGGCGTTTCTGACAGATGCAGCGGGCTGCCGACCAGTTGCACGCTGCCGGTGACGGGGTGGTCCATGGTCACGAACATGCCGCGCGCCTGCAACTGGGGGTCATCCTCGATATCGGGCATTTCGTTGATCGGCCCACAGGACACCTTGGCGGCCAGAATCCGTTCCATCCAATGCGCGCGCAGATTGGTCGACAGAACCCCGTTGATCTCGCGCGTCAGGGCGACGCGGTTTTCCAGACGGTCGCGGGATCGCAGGAACCGCGCATCCTCGGCCCATTCGGGACGGCCAAGCGCCTTGGCCAGCCGCGCGAATTCGCGGTCGTTGAAGGTCGCGATCAGGATGAAACCATCCGCGCATTCAAAGACGCCATTCGGCACGGCGGTCGGATGTTCATTGCCGGTGCGCGGCAGCGGCGCGCGGGCGTTCAGCCATGACCCGATGTTGTTCATCAGCAGCGCGACCTGGCTGTCGAACAGCGCGATGTCGATATGCTGGCCCCCGCCGCCGTTCTGGCGATGCAGCAGCGCCGCCAGAATCGCGATGGCGGCATTGTTGCCCGCGGTGATATCGGCGATCGGCACGCCGACGCGGGTCGGAATGCCGCCGTCGGCCTCGGGTTGGCCGGTCACCGCCATCTGCCCGCCCATCGCCTGCACCAGATAGTCGTAACCCGAGCGGTCGTTGTAAGGCCCGGTCTGGCCGAATCCGGTGATCGAGCAATAGATCAGGCGCGGGTTGATCGCGCGCAGGTCCTCATACCCCAGACCATATTTCGCGAGCGTCCCGGTGCGGAAATTTTCAATGAAGACATCGGCCCTGGCCGCCAGATCGCGCAGGATCGCCGCGCCTTCGGGGCGCGAGAAATCCAGCCCGACCGAACGCTTGTTGCGGTTGACCATCTGGAAATAGGTCGATTGTTCGGGCGAACCGGGCCGCCCCTCGATCCAGGGGGGGCCGAGCGTGCGCAGGTCGTCGCCATCGCCGACCCGTTCGATCTTGATCACATCCGCGCCCAGATCGGCCAGGGTCTGCGCCGCAAGCGGCCCCGCGACGACGCGCGTCAGGTCCAGAACCACCACCCCCGCCAGCACGCCCCCGGCAACAGAATCGGTCGCGGCTGTGCTGTGTTCATCAGCAAGAGAAGTGTTCACGCGATCTTCCATATCAGTCGTCAATGCCATTTGGATCCTCGGGCTGTCCGGCCGGATGTTGCTTTGCTTAAATATACAATAATTGAGTTCTGTTATACAAGCAAAGTATTCTTATTGTTTTATTCGCCGCAGTATGTAATATCCCGGCAAGCAAGCGACCAAGTAAGCGGAGAGCGGGATGGATCTGCGGCTGAAGGGCCTCAAAGTGGCGGTGACAGGCGGAACCCGGGGCATCGGCAACGCCATCGTCCATCTGTTGGCGGATGAAGGCTGCGATATCGCGACCTGCGGCCGTGCACCCGAACGGATCGACGCCGTTGCCCGTGACGTTGCCGCAGCCGGCGTGCGATTCCATGGCGAAACGGTTCAGGGTCGCGACGGCGACGCGATGCGGCAGTGGGTGCGCAATTCCATCAAAGCTCTGGGCGGTCTGGATATTTTCGTCGCCTCGCTGTCGGCAGGCGGCGGGTCGGACGAAGAACGCTATTGGTATCGCAATTTCGAAATCGACCTGATGTCCGCCGTCCGTGGCGTCGAAGAGGCCCTGCCCACGCTGCGCCAGTCGCAAAACCCCTCGATCCTGATTCTGGGCACGATGGCCGCGTCGGAAACCTTTGTCGCGCCGATGGCCTATAACGCGATCAAGGCGGCCTTGATCACCTGGTCCAAGCAGCTCTCCCAGCAGCTTGCCCCCGAGGGCATCCGCGTCAACTGCCTGTCCCCCGGCCCGACCATGTTCAAGGGCTCGAACTGGGAAATGATTCGCGTCGCGCGCTCGCGCATCTATGACAATGCCGTCCGCCAGCAACCGACCCGCCGCATGGGCACGGCCGAGGAAATCGCCAAGGCGGCGGTGTTTCTGGCCAGCCCCGCGGCCTCATGGTGCAACGGCGCCCATCTGCTGGTCGACGGCGGCTATTCAAAGCGTGTTTCGTTCTGAAAGGAAAATCCCCATGTCCGTGGAACGCATCAAACCAACCGACTTCACGCTGACCCCGGCGGCCCCCGCGCCGCGCCCGAATTTCGACAATGAGATGATCCCGAAACATCGTTATGTTTCCGCCGATTACATGCGGCTGGAATGGGAACGCATGTGGACCAAGGTCTGGTTGCTGGGTTGCCGAGAGGAAGACATCGCCAATCCCGGCGACTATCTGGTCACCACCATCGGCAAGGAGGAAATCATCCTTGTCCGGCAAAAGGACATGTCGGTGCGCGGTTTCTACAACGTCTGCCTGCATCGCGGAAACCGCATCATGGTCGGCGAAGGCAATGCCACCAGCTTCAAATGCCAGTATCATTTCTGGGAATACGGCATTGACGGCGAGTTTGAAAACATCCCCGATCTGGAAACCTTTCCGCAAGGCGCCCCGCCGTGCAAGGGGCTGCGCGAGGTGAAATGCGACACCTGGAACAGCTTTGTCTGGTTCAACATGGACCCCGACGCCTGTTCGCTACAGGAATATCTGGACCCGTTGCAGCAGCATCTGGAACCCTATCACTTTGACCGCATGGTCAAGGTCAGCGACATGACCGTCGAATGGGACTGCAACTGGAAAACCTCGGTCGATGCCTTCAACGAATCCTATCACGTTCAGGGTATCCATCCCGAACTGCTGTATTTCATCGAAGACAAGGACGTGCAGATCGACTGCTACGGACGGCACAACCGCTATCTGGTGCCCTTCTCGACCATCTCGCACCGGGTCGAGGAAACCACCGAAATCCCGCATCTGATCAAGCATGCGATGAAGGAGGCGGGCATGAACCCCGCCGATTTCGACGGCCGCGTGACCGAGGTGCGCAAGGCCCTGCAAGACTTCAAGCGCAAGCACGGCCCCGAAATGGGGCTGGATTACAGCGATCTGAACGACGACCAGCTGACGGATGATTATCACTACAACATCTTTCCGAACCTGACGCTGAACACCCATGCCGATGACCTGATGCTGTTCCGCCAGCGTCCGCACCCGACCGATCCGAACAAGATGTTTTTCGACATCTTCATCTTCAAGCTGCTGAAAAAGGACGAACCCCGCCCGAAAAAGCCGCGTCACGAACAGTTCAGACATGGCGAGAAATCTCTGGGGCTGGTGCTGGATCAGGATGCCTACAACCTGCCCGGCGTGCAGGCGGGGATGAATTCGGACAGTTTCGACGGGCTGTGGATCGGCGATCAGGAGTTGCGCATCCGCCACTTTCACCATGTTCTGGCATCCTATGTCGGATCGTGACGTGAAGCCGCCCCGCAAATGGGAAGATCTGGCCGTGGGCGAGGAAACCCGATCCCGCGCCATGCTGGTCGAACAGGGCCCGATGATCGAATTCGCGACGAAATACGACCCGCAATTCTTTCACATGGACCCTGACAATGCCGATCAGTCGCTGTTCGGCGGGCTGATCGCCAGCGGTCTGTATACGGCCTGCATGTGGCGCATTCTGGATGACGAGGAAAACGGCAATATCGCATGGGTCTGCGGCGTCGGCTGGAACGATGTGCGGTGGTCGCACGCCGTGCGCCCCGGCGACCATATCACCGCCCATTCCCGGATCGAGGCACTGCGCCCCTCGAACTCACGCCCCGGCGTCGGCATGGCGACCCTGCGCCATTGGGTGACCAATCAGGATGGCGAGACGGTGTTTTCCTTTGTCTCGGCCGATATGGTCTATCGGCGGGACGCCTGACATGCGCGCGCTTCGCCGGGTTTTGCTGATCGTGGGCGGGCTGTATCACGATTTCGATTTCGTCCGGCTGCAACTGCTGTCGCATCTGGCGCGGCGCGAACATCTGCGCGTCGATCTGCGCCATGATTACAGCGATCTGGATGCGCTGTCGCGCTGCGATGCGCTGATCACCTATACCTGTGGCGTCATGCCCGACGGCGCGCAGACGCAGGCGCTGGCCGATTGGGTTGCGGGCGGCGGGCGCTGGCTGGCGCTGCATGGCACGAATTCACTACTGGTGATCCAGCCCGATGGCAAGGTCCTGACGCCCGCGATGGACCCCTTGCTGTTCGATCTGCTGGGCAGCCAGTTTCTGGCCCATCCCGCCCCCGGCCGCTATCGCATCCGCCCCGTCAGCCCCCATCCGCTGACGCAGGGCATCGACGCTTTTTTCCTGGAGGATGAGCATTACCTGCAGCGCCATGCCGAGGGAAATATCGTTCTTCTGGCCTCGGAATTCGAAGGCGAAACCGCGTTGTTCGAAACCCGCCACTGGCCGCGCGGGCAGCATCAAAGCTGCTATATCCGGCCGCGCGGGGCGGGTGCGGTGCTGTATCTGACGCCCGGCCATGCGCGCGGTCGCCATGACATGCAGCCCCTGACCGACGCCTACCCCTTTGTCGAACGCAGGGCCTGGGTCCTGCCCGTTTTCCACGACCTGATTGCACGCAGCATCGCCTGGCTTGACCGCGATCTGCCGGAGATGACGCCATGACCACCCCCGAGATTCTGGAATTCCGCACCTCGGACGGTTTGCGCCTTGAGGCCGAAGCCTATGGCGCGGGGCCGACCATCCTGCTGGCGCATGGCGGCGGGCAGACCCGCTATTCCCGGCGCCATGTCGCGCAGGCGCAGGCCGAAAAGGGCTGGCGCACGGTCGCGATCGACCTGCGCGGCCATGGTGCCAGCGATTGGGACCCGAACAAGGATTACAGCCTTGAACGCTATGGCCGCGACATCGCAGAGGTCGCGGCGGCGCTTGGCGGCGATATCTATCATGTCGGCGCCTCGCTTGGCGGGAATTCGGCGCTGGCGGCGGTCGGGCGCTTTGCCCCGGATCTGTTCCGCGCACTGGTGCTGGTCGATGTCGTGCCCCATGTCGATGCGGCGGGCGTCGCCGAGGTTCTGGGCTTCATGGGCGATCATCTGGACGAAGGTTTCGCCGATCTGGAAGAGGCCTCGCGCGCCGTATCCGCCTATCGCAAGCAGGCGCCGCGCCCGCAGGGGCAATCATCGGGGCTGGCGCGCTATCTGAAGCCGCGCGCCGACGGCCGGCTGGTCTGGCATTGGGATCCGGCTTTTGTCATCGGCGACCGGCCGGGGCGTCTTAGCCCACAGGCCGCGCTGCAACTGGAACAGGACCTGAAAAACATCACCTGCCCGATCCTGCTGTTGCGCGGGCTGGACAGCAATCTGGTCACCGATGCCGCCGAAATCAGCTTTCGTCAGGCGGTGCCGCAGGCGCAGGTCTGGCATGTCGGCGCCGCCGGTCACATGGTCGTCGGCGACAACAACACCCAATTCGCGGCAGATCTGGACCGTTTCCTGAACGCCGTCCGCGACCCGTCCGGCACCGCGCCCGAAATCATCAGAGAGGACATATGATGCCCGCATTGCAGGGAAAACGCGCCGTCATCATCGGCGCCGCAGGGGCCGGAAACCTGGGTCAGGTGCTGGCCCGCCGCTTTGCCGCCGAAGGGGCGCAGGTCACGGTCGCCGGTCGTCATCTGGACCCCCTGACCGCGCTTGCGGCAGAGATCGGCGGCCATGCCGTTCTGGCCGACATCACCCGGACCGAGGATAACGAGACCCTTGCGACAGCCGCAACCGAACGCATGGGCGGCATCGACATCGCGGTGAACTGCACGGGCTGGGGCCTGCTGGTGCCGTTTCTGGACACCACGCGCGAACAGTTGGAACAGATGACCCGGCTGCAGTTCATCGGCCCGTTCGAATTCTTTCAATCCATGCTGCGCCGCATGTCGTATGGCGGATCGGTGGTGCAGGTGTCATCCGCTACGGCGCGGATCATGATGGATGACCACGCCGCCTATATGGGCACCAAGGCCGGCACCGATCATGTCATCCGCTGCATCGCCAATGAATTCGGCGCGCGCGGCATCCGGGCGAATTCGGTGTCGCCGGGCTTTACCGCCTCGCCCATGACCGGCAGGGCCGGGGGCAATCCGGCGGTGGTCGGTGCATTCGCGCGGGAATATCCGCTTGGCCGGGTCGGCACGCTGGACGACACGGTCGAGGCGATCACATGGCTGTGCACCGATGCCTGTTTCCTGACCGGCGAAAACATTCAGGTCAACGGTGGCCTGACCCTGCGCCGCAATCCGACCAATGCCGAAATCGTCGCATCCGTGCAGGCCGCCGGGGCGGCGCGCGCTGCGGCAGCAGAATAACGGTTCCGCGACCTGTTCCCTTGTCGGGGGACCTGAACCAGCCCCCGACACTTCAAGGCCCCGCGCAGGCGGGGCCTCTTTTTTGTTCCGGTGGCAATCCGGGTCGCGTCAGACTTCGGCAGCGGCGCGGCGGTCGGCCATCAACGCCTTGATGTCGAAATATTCATCCGCGCCGAATTCACGCGACAGGCGGAATTTCTGGATCTTGGTCGTCGACATCGGCCATTCGCGGACAAAGCGCACATAGCGCGGCACCTTGTAGCTGGCGATGCGGCCCAGACAGAAATCGACCACCTCGGCCGCCGTCAGGCTGGCACCGGGGCGCAGTTCGACATAGGCGGCGGCGACCTCGAACAGGTGGCCGTCGGGCACCGCAATGACCTGCGCCAGCTCGATATCGGGATGGGTGCACAGATAGCCTTCGATTTCCAGCGCGGCGACATTTTCGCCGCCGATCTTCAGCATATCCTTGAGCCGCCCGTCATAGGTGACGATGCCCTGCGCATCGACATAGCCCAGATCGCCGGTGCGCAGCCAGCCATCGGCGCGCAGGGTTTCAGCGGTCGCGGCATCGTCCTTGAGATAGCCGCTGAAGCGGCAGAACCCGCGCAAACGCAATTCGCCGCGCGTATCAGGCGGCAGCCGTTCGTCGGTTTCGGGATCGAAGGCCGCAATTTCCAGCCCCTCGAACGCCTTGCCGGAATGGGTAAAGGGATCGTCCGCCGGGTCCGAAGGATCGGACCAGACCGCGACGCCGCTGGCCTCGGTCAAGCCATAGGCATTGACGAAACCCACGCCCGGCAGGCTGTCGCTGTAGCGGCGCAACAGGTCGGCCGGACCCACGCAATGCAGCAACCGGATCGACGACAGATCGGCCGCGCCAAAGCCCGGATCGTTCAGGATGCCCGCGACGATCGTCGGAAAGGAAACATAGGCAAAGCTGACCTTTTCCTGTTCGATCAGGCGCAAGGCTTCGGCCGGTTTGAAATGCCCCGTGCAGATCTGCATCGCCCCCGAGGCGCGGCAGGCGGCCATCGGCAACATGCTGGACATGTGGAAAAACGGCATCGGGTTATAAACGACATCATCCGGCCCCAGATCGAAGCGGCGGGCAAAGGACTGGCCGATCTGCGACAGGTTGCGGTGGCTGAGAATGCAGGCCTTGGGATGCGCCGTCGTGCCCGAGGAATAGATGATCAGCGCATCGCTGGATGACGGGATATCGTCGCGCAACTGCCGGGCGCGGGCCACATCCTCAGGCGTGACAGCGGACAGAAAGGCGTCCTCATCCGGCCAGATCCGTTCATCCGGGTCGCCGAAACTGAAGATCTGGCGCAGATGCGGCGCACCCGCCAGCGCCAGCGGCGACCTGCCATCCCAGCCCTGCAATTCGGGATAGATGCCGGTCACCATGCTGCGAAAATCCATGAATGCCTTGGCCTGACCACCGATGAACAGGAATTCAGCCTCGGCATGGTCCAGCGCATAGACCAGATCCGCTTCCTTGAAACGGGCGTTCAGCGTGATCGCGCATGCACCGATCATGCCAGCCGCATACAGCAGCTTGACATATTCGACGGAATTCGGCCCCAGAATCCCGATCCGGGTCCCCGGTCCCGCCCCGCGCGCCAGCAATGCCGCCGCATAGCGTTCGGATTGCGCCAGCATCTGCGCATAGGTCAGGCGCTGGCCATCCAGCAACAGCAGGTCATTGTCGGGCCAGCGCGCCGCCGATTGCGCCAGAATGCGGGCGGTGGTGTGTTCGCCCGCCGCCTCGACATCGGGCGGGGTGATCAGGGGCGTGTCGCTATGCGCCATGGGTCGGTCCTTGGGGTTTGTCGGCCTGTTGCGCCGCCAGATCTTGCGCCGCAGGGCCAAGCAGCCAGTCGATCGCATTGCGCAGCAGCAGCCGGAAATTCGGGTTGGTAAAGGTCTGACCGTCATTGCCGCATTGCAGGGTGACGGTGGGTGCGCGACCCGCCAGCCGCGCCCAGGCAATCAGATCCGTGCCCTTGGGCGGCGTCCAGCCATCGGATGTCCACATCCGCGCCGCAAGCGCGTTCCTGGCGGAATGAAAGCGCGCGGGGTCGAAATCGGTGCGGGCGCGCAGGATGGGCACGACATCTTCGAGCAGGTCGAACAGGTAAAGCTCATCTGTCAGTTCAAACCCGTCTTCCAGACCCGCCGTCACCGGATGGGGGGCGACGGGTTCGGCATGGTAGGTGACGGGGAACAGATAGCCGGAATCGGGATGCGCCCGGCCCTTGTAACGGCCGGGCTGGTAAAAGAAGCGCGCCCCGATCGCCTCGGCATAATCGTCCCACAACGGCCAGCCCGCAATGGCGTGATGCAGAAAGATCAGGGGTTTTCCCGCCGCCAGCAGATCGCGAAAGCCCTGTTTGAAATCCTGATCCGGTTCGACCAGATCGGGCGGATTCGGCGTGCGGAACTGCAGCCCCGGCACGTCATAGAACAGGATCAGGTCATAATTCAGCCCGCCGCCCGCCCCGATCAACTGGGCGGCGGCGGGTTGTTCGACATGGGTCCAGCTGATCCCCTTCAACCCATCGAACAGATCGGAAAAAGCTGCACGATCATAGGGATGCCCTTTGGTCACGACCAGCAGGCGCACCTTTGCATCATAGCGGATCAGCATGGCGCGGGTCGTCAGAACTGGACGCGCTTGGTAAAGCCGCCGTCAACGACCAGGTTCACGCCATTGATCCAGCTTGACGCATCCGAGGCGAGGAAGGCGATGGCGCGGGCGACCTCTTCGGCCTCGCCCATGCGGCCGTCGGGCTGCTGCACGAGGATCGACTGAAAGAACGCCTCATCCTGTTCGCGGACCTGATCCCAGGAACCGCCCTCGATCATGATCGGACCGGGAGAGACCAGGTTGACGCGCAACCCGCGCTTGGCATGGGCCTGCGACAGTTGCTTGCCATAGGTGATCAGCGCGGCCTTGAGCGCGTTATAGGCCATTGGCCCGATGAAGGTTTCGACCGCCGCCGTGGTCGAGATGAACACGACATTGCCCGAACCCTGTTTCTTGAAGGTCGGGAACAGCGCGTCAAAGCCGCGCACACAGCCCATCAGGTCGATCTCGAATGCCTTGTACCAGCTTTTTTCGCCATCCATGCCGCCACCGGCCGACACGCCGGGGACAAAGATATCGACGCCGCCCAGTTCCTCGGCCGCGCCCTGCAGCCATGCCTTGTAGCCTTCGGCGTCCTTGACGTTGGCGGTGCCCCCGATGATGCGCGTGCCGTATTGCTTCAGCGCCTCGACGGTGGCGTCAACCTCGTCCTGCTTGCGGGCGCAAAAGGCGACATCCGCGCCCTCTTGCGCCAGGATTTCCACCAGGCTGCGGCAGATCCCGCGGGTCGCCCCCGTGACAATGGCGCGTTTGCCCTTGAGTCCCAGATCCATCCATTCCTCCTTCGGTTCTGCGCGGCATCCGGTCATGGATAGGTCCGCATATATGCGCCGGCAAGCGCGCTGTGGGCGGCGGCCTGTTCGGAATGACGCCTGCCCTGACTGATCCCGCCCAAACTGGACGCAAACCCGCCGAATTGCAATATACAAAAATTAGTAAGTTGTATAAATAAGTCAGCGAAAATTTCCTGAACCGGAGAATCTCATGCAGCAGGACTTTGATGTGATCGTCGTCGGCGGCGGTCCCGGCGGCTATGTCGCGGCGATCCGGGCGGCCCAGTTGGGGCTGAAAACCGCGCTGGTCGAACGCGAGCATCTGGGCGGCATCTGTTCGAACTGGGGCTGCATCCCGACCAAGGCGCTGCTGAAATCGGCCGAGATCCTGACCCATGCCCGCCATGCCGCCGATTATGGCGTCAGCATCGAGGGTGCTGTGACCGGCGACCTGTCCGCGATGATCAAACGCGCGCGCGGGGTGGCGGAACGCATGGCGGGCGGCGTCGGCATGCTGATGCGCAAGAACCGCGTCACCGTGATCTGGGGGCAGGCGCGGCTGGACGGCGCGGGCGCCGTGACCGTTCAGGATGCCGCGCCCCATCCCCGCAACGCGGGCGTGACGGCACCGAAAGCTGCGCAGGGCGCCGGGCGCTACAGCGCGAAACACATCATCCTTGCGACCGGCGCCCGTCCCCGCGCGCTGCCGGGGCTGGAACCGGATGGCGACCGCGTCTGGAGCTATTTCGACGCGCTGGCCCCCAAGGCGCAGCCCGATCATCTGCTGATCATCGGTTCGGGCGCGATCGGCATCGAATTCGCCGGTTTCTACGCGGCGCTTGGCGTCAAGGTCACGGTGGTCGAGGCCGCGGATCGGATCCTGCCCGCCGAGGATGCCGAAATCTCTGCCTTTGCCCGCCAGCAGTTCGAGCGTCAGGGCATCGCCTTTCGCACCGGCGCGACCGTCGGCCGGTTGGACCGCACCCCCGATGGCGTCACGGCCCATCTGCAGGCCGCCGATCAGGACAGCGCGATTGCGGTCAGCCATGTGCTTGTCGCCGCAGGCGTTCAGCCCAACAGCGAGTATCTGGGTCTGGAACAGGCGGGGGTCGCGCTGGATCGCGGCTTTGTCCGGATTGATGCCACCTGCAGCACCAATATCCCCGGCATCCATGCCATCGGCGATCTGGCGGGCGGCCCGATGCTGGCCCATAAGGCCGAACATGAGGCCGTGATCTGCGTCGAGGCAATTGCCGGTCTGCATCCCCACGCCCTGAACCGCGACCGTATTCCCGGCTGCACCTATTGCGATCCGCAAATCGCATCGGTCGGGATGACCGAAGCCCGCGCGCGCGAGGCGGGGATGGATATCGCCGTCGGGAAATTCCCCTTTTTGGCCAATGGCAAGGCCATTGCGCTTGGCGCCGATCAGGGTTTCGTCAAGGTGGTGTTTGATCGCCAGACGGGCGAGCTGTTGGGCGCCCATATGATCGGCGCCGAGGTGACAGAGATGATCCAGGGCTTTGTTCTGGCGATGGATCTGGAAAGCACCGATCAGGAACTGGCCGAGGCGGTTTTCCCCCATCCGACCATTTCCGAAACGATGAAAGAGGCGGTCTTGGCCGCCATGGGCCGCGCGATCAACATCTGACGCCCGCGCAGGATATCGGCCCCGGGAACAACCCGGGGCCGTCATCCGTCAATCCCCGCCCGGCACCGCAACGCCCGCCCGCCGCGCGATATCGCGGCCCGCGATCCAGCCAAAGGTCACCGCAGGCCCAATCGTCGCCCCCGCGCCGGGATAGGATCCGCCAAAGACATTCGCCTGATCGTTTCCGGCGGCATACAGCCCCTCGATCACTTGGTCACCCTGACCGATCACGCGGGAATTTTCATCCGTTTTCAGCCCCTTGTAGGTGCCGATTTCGCCGGGATAGATGCGGACCGCGTAATAGGGCCCCTTGTCCAGCGGACCAAGCGCGGGGTTCGGCGCGTGGTTTTCATCACCCTGATAGCGGTCATAGATCGATTCCCCGCGCCCGAATTCGGGATCGCGCCCGTCCCTGGCGTGCAGGGAAAAGTCCCGGATCGTCGCGGCAAGGCCCGCCGGGTCGATGTTCAGCTTGCGCGCCAGTTCCTCTGGCGTGTCGGCGCGGGTCAGATAACCGTTTTTCAGATAGCGCCCTTTCGGGATCGGAAAGGGCCGGACAAAGCCCATGCCCCACCGCCGGATCGCGCGATCATCGCCGATCAGATAGGCGCGTTCCGTGCCCCGGCTTTGAAACGCCTCCAGCATCGCCGGGACGATATCGTGATAAGGCGCGCTTTCATTGGCAAAGCGTTTTCCGTCCGACAAGACCATGATGAATCCGGGCTTGTTGCGGTCGGTCAGATGCGGCCAGACGCCATTCTGGTCACGCGCATCGCTCAGCTTTGACGTCGGCAGCCAGGCGGCGGGCTGCAACAGATTGGCGTTGAACTGGGCGCCGACCGCTTCGGCCATGCGGATGCCGTCGCCGACATTGGTGACAGGCGCGGGCGTCACCGGCTCCATGACGGCGGCATGGCCCTGATAATTGCCGGCGCGGCGCGCCTTGTCGCGCGGAAAGCCCCCGGCGCCCAGCACCACGGCATGACGCGCGCGCACCGTCACGCGGCGGCCGTCGCGCATGATCTCGGCCCCGACGACGCGACCGTTTTCGGCGATCAGGCGCTGCGCGGGCGCGTTCAGCCAAAACGGCACGCCCATGTCATGCGCCGTCTTTGCCAGTCGCGCGATCAGCGCCCGGCCCCGCACGATCCGCTGAGACGAGCCTTTCACCGCCAGATCGACGAAATGCCGCGCCATGCGGCGGATCACATAGGCCATCGCCTTGGGCGAACGTCCAGCCGCCAGAAACTGTTTCATTTCAAGGGTCGAACCGATGGCCAGCCCCATGAACAGGGTCTGGGGCAATTCGCCCTTCAGCGTCTTCATCAGATCGCCCATCTTGCCCGCGTCGTAATCCATCGTCCCGATGGACCGGATGGTGGAACCGCCCTCGGCCTCGGGGTGATAGTCGGGAAATTCCATGGGGTAGAATTTGACCTCGGTCTGGTCTTCCAGAAATTCGACCATGCGGGGGGCGTAGGTCAGATAGGCTTCGATCCGCGCCTCGTCAAAGCAGTTGCCGGTTTCGTGGCGCAGATAGCTGCGCACGCGCGCGCCGTCATCCGCCAGATCATCGGCAACCCCCAGCTTTTGCCCAAGCGCCTGCGAATGGCGGCTGCCCGGCACCCACAGGACCCCGCCCGAGGTCGCGGTCGTGCCGCCGAATTTATCGGCCTTTTCAGTGACCAGCACCTTCAGCCCGGCCTTGGCGCAGGTCACGGCCGAGGTCAGCGCCCCCGCCCCGGACCCGATCACCAGCACATCGACGGTTTCCGTGTCTGTCATCGTGATATTCTCCCATGCGACACCGGCCCGGCGCCGTCAGGGCGCGCCGGTCGCTTTGCCTGTCTTGTCCCGTTTGTGGCCCGGACGCCCATGCCGGGCGTCAGGAACCAGGCGTCAGATCTGCGCGAATGCGTCGCGACAGACGATCACGCGGCCTTCGCTGTCCAGGTAACCCATGTCTCCGGTCTTGAAAAATCCGCTGCTGTCCAATGCGCGGCGGCTGGCGCGCAGGTCGTCGTGATAGCGCAGCATCCGCGTGCTGCCGCGGATCCAGATTTCACCGATTTCATACAGCAGCATGTCCATCGAGGTGCAGGGATCGACGATCATCACCTCGACCCCCTTGAGCGGTCGCCCCATGGTCGTATGCGCGGTATGGGTCGGGTCGCGCGGATCGGAACAGATGGCGATGCCGCCCAGTTCGGCACGGATATAGCTGTTGTAGATGCGGCTGTGTGGCAGCGCCCTTTCCCAGCCACGGATCCGCCGGTTGTCGCCGCTGACCAGCAGCATGCCGGGCTGATGCAGCGCGCCCGTGTCGTTCGGTGGCAACGCTGCGCCGTCGCCTAGGATCACATGGCTGGCGGGCTGCGAAAAGGCAGCTTCCTCGGCCAGGGTGGCGCCACTGATCAGCACGGCCAGCTCGCAGACCAGCCGGGCGGCATGGTTCAGCGATAGGGGCACGACGACGCGGCTGCCCGGACCGATGGCATAGCGCGCGGCCAGACCGCGCGCCGCCGCCAGCACGGCATGATGGCTCAGCACGACGCCGCGCGCGGTATCCTGCGCGCCCTCGCCATACAGCACCACCGCCGGATGTTCGGGCTGAACGCGGCGGGCGCGGGCCGCAATATCGTCGGGGGAAACCGGCGCGAGCGCCTTGAGTTCGGCGCAGGTCAGATGACGCAGCGCGGTCAGGACCGTGCCCAGATCGCCCTGCCCCGGTTCGTGGATGACAAGCCGCGTGCCCGAGCCTTGCAGGGCCATGGTCAGGCGTGCCTGCGGCAGGCTGGTCCCCAAGGGCACCACCACCGCCCCGATCCAGACAATCGCCGCGCATAGCGCCATGCGATCCGCCGAGGGCGGCAGATGGACGCCGACCCTTTGACCGCGCCGGACCTGCGCCGCCAGCAGCGCGCCAGCATAGCACAGGGTCAGGTCGCGCATCCCGTCATGGCTGACGGTGACACCATCGGCGGCAAAGGCGGGCAAGGCACCATGCCCGCCGCAGACCAGCGCCGCGCCGATGGTCTGGTCATCCACCTGAAACCCCGCCCCTATCGCTCTGTCCACGCCCATGCCTCGCCTACCGTTCCATGTCCTGCCTATGGCGCTGTGATCATACGACGTTGAAATGATCCGGCACACCCGCCGGCCAGACCGTGCCCCACATCTGCATCCCGCCGTCGATGGTCAGGACCTCTCCGGTGATGAAATTGCCGCTGTCGGCGGACAGATAGGCCACGCCTTCGGCAATATCCCAGCCATTGCCCATGCGGCGCTGCGGGTTGACGTTGCGAAAGCGCGCGGTGGCATGTTCGGGATAGCGCGACAGCCCTTCGGACGCGATGGCGCCCGGCGCGATGCAGTTCACGCGAATGCCAAGCGGCGCCCATTCCGTCGCGACCGTGCGGCTGAGATAGATCACCCCTGCCCGCGCCGCACAGGTATGCGCCGCCTGCGGCATGCCGCGTTCGACATGAGCCACGATGGAGATGACATTGCCCGGCTCGCCGCGCTGCTGCCAGCGTTGCGCGGCGCCCTGCATCATCCACCACGTCCCGTTCAGGTTCAGGTCGATGACCGAATTCCAGCCCTTGCGGGAAAAACCGATGGCATCTTGCGGAAACTGCCCGCCTGCGTTGTTGACCAGCGTGTCCAGCCCGCCCCATTCGCCAAACACCCGGTCCAGCAGCGCATCGACCTGACCCGTGTCGCGGATCGACATGGCCATGTAATCGACATGCTGGCCGGTCAGGCGTTCGACGGTGTCCCGGGTTTCGACCAGCACCTCCTCTCGCCGCCCGGCGATCATCACCCTGGCGCCAAGCCGCGCCAGCAAGAAGGTCATCGCCCGGCCCATGCCGGTGCCGCCGCCGGTGATCAGAAAACGCTTTCCGGCGAACAGTCCGGGCGCATAGATCGTCTTGCGCACCGCCATATCTTCGTCGCTGAGAGACCAGTCAAAGCCATGAGGGCCGCTTTGCGCCATGTCGTTCATATCGCTGTCCCGTTTGAAAAGCCCGCCGCCCTGCCCTGATTATAGGCCGCGATCCCTTCGCGGCTGTCGGCAGAGTTCATCAGCGCGGCGCCGTGTTCGTGGCCCCAATCAATCGCCTGCTGCAAGGTCCCGTCGCGGGCCACCTGATGAAGCTGCTTGGCAAGACGCAGGCAATGCCATGAATTCGCAAGGATTTCATCGGCCAAGGCCAGGGCTTCGTCCAGCACGCGATCCTGCGGCACGACGCGGTTGACCAGCCCGAGCGCCTGGAATTCCGCCGCCCCGTAATAGGCGCCGGAAAAGATGATCTCGAACGCCTTTTGCCGTGGCAGGGCCCGGGCGATGCGCTGCACGCCCCCGGCAAAGGCCACCATGCCGCGCTTGATTTCCGGCAGGCCAAAGACCGCATCCTGCGAGGCCACGACCAGATCGCAGGCCAGCGCGGCCTCCATCCCGCCGGCGACGGCGGCGCCATTAACGGCGGCGATCAGGGGTTTCGGGCAGTTGCGTTCGGTGATGCCCAGAAAGCCCGCGCCCGGAACCAGCCCGGTGCCCGCGCCGACCCGCCCCGCCTCTTTCAGGTCCATGCCGGAACAGAATGCGCGGTCGCCGGTGCCGGTCAGGATGATTGCGCCGATGCTGTCATCGGCTTCCGCGTGGTTCAGCGCGTGATGCACCGCATGGGATGTGGCGCTGTCGGCCGCATTGCGCAGATCGGGGCGGTTCAGGCGGATGATCGCCACCGCGCCCCGCTGTTCATAGTGAACAGTGGCCGGAAGATCGGGCAGATTGGTCATGGCCTAGACCCGTTCGGCTTCGGCCTGGGCCTCGGCCTCTTTCCAGCCGCTGTCCCAATAGGGTTCCAGCAGTGGATGGATGCGCAGCGCCTCGGGGACGTTTTCGACGCCGATGCGACGGTCCAGCTCCTCGTGCCAGTGATAGATGCGGCGTTCCTGATAATTCAGCGGGAAGTTCCGCAACCCGCTGGACATGGCCGCGATCTGGATCTTGTCGGCGAATTGCAGGTCTTCCTCCAGAATGATCGCGAAATTCCTGATGCGCGTGTCCCAGATTTCGGGCCGCTCGCCCTCGCCCCAATGGGGCGCGAACCAATAGACGTCGATGGACATCGTGTCGATGGTTTCGGGCCAGAAGGCCAGAACCGGGATGCCCCAGGGCGAAACCGGCGTGACCAGATTGGGATAGGCCATCAGCGACAGGTTGGTGTCGCCAAACCACGGATCGACCCCGTCGATTTCCGGCAAGCCGCGCACGCCGGGGTCCTTCCACCCTTCGCGCTTGAAGGGCGTCACCATCCGGGAATGGCCATGTTCATACAGCGTGATCGCAGAGCCGCGATGGTCCAGAAAGCGGTCCACCGTATTCTGGTGGATGGATTTCAGATGATAGACTTCCAGAAAGGCGTCGATCAGGATCTTGACGTTGCATTTCACCTGAATCGTCGATTTGTGGATCAGCGACAGGGTTTCGGGTTTCATTTCCTCCAGCGCCTGCGCCACGGGGCCAAGGTAATCGCGCAGCGGCATAGCATCGGGATCGAGGTTCACGAAATACAGATTGCCGATGTTTTCGCAGCGCACCTCGACCAGCGAGCGGCAGCCAAGGTCCAGCCCGACGAAATCGCGCCGGTCGCGCAGATTGATCAACTCGCCCCGGGTGTTGTAGGTCCAGCCGTGATATTTGCACGACACGCCGCGCGACTTGCCCGAAGGCTCTGTCACCACCGGGGCGCCGCGATGGCGGCAGGTGTTGTAGAAACAACGGACCTTCTGATCCTCGCCCCGGATAAAGAACAAGGGCTCTCCAAGGCGCGACCATTGGATATAGGATCCGACCTCTGGCACCTCATCGGCGTGAACGGCGTAAAGCCAGGTCTTGCGCCACAGATGTTGCATTTCCAGATCAAAGAACGCCGGATCGGTATAGCGCAGCCCCGGCAGATCGGGGAATTGCGGGAACCCCTCGGGCGGGCCGCCCCGCGCGCTTTCATAGGCCTGTTGATCCAGAATCCGCTGTTTTTCCCGTTGGTCCATCGTCACCCCTCCCAGAAGACGGCGCCGGGGATGGGGAAAATGGCCAATGCCCGATCACCCCGACTCGGGTAGTATTTTTATAGAACAATTTTGCATACACAAGGGCTGATTCAACTGAATGCTGTTGATCGGCAATTATCCGGCGCGCACGCGATCTTCGTTCATGGCGATGTAATCCGCCAGAATGTCGCCCTGAACCTTGGTGTGCTTGCGGAATTCATCGGCGGCGCGTTCACTGTCCTGCGTCAGGATCGCGTCCAGAATGGCGCGGTGATCGTCCAGGTTGGTCTGCGACTGTCCCGGATACCCCAGTTGAAAGCGGCGATAGGGCACCAGCTTGCTGCCAAGCCGGTTGGTCATGTCGATCAGTTCCTTGTTATGCGTGCCGTCGATCACCAGCAGGTGGAACTGGCGGCTGAGCGTGTAATAGGTCGCGCTGTCGCCCGTCGCAAAGGCGCGTTCGGACCTGTCGTGAACATCCTTCAGGGCCGCGCGCTCTTCGGCGGTCATGCGCCGCGCGGAAAACTTGGCGCAGATCGATTCCAGCTCGGACATGATTTCGAACTGCCGGATCAGGTCCGACACATCCGTCATGGTGACGACAGCGCCCTGCCGGGGCCGCTTTTCGACCATGCCGGATCTGATCAGTTGCAAGATCGCCTCGCGCACGGGGGTGCGCGAAACATCGAAACGCCGGGCCAGTTCTTCTTCGTCAAGCGAACTGCCGGGGGCGATGGCGCCCGAAAAGATATCCTGCTCCAGCGCAAGCCTGACTTTTTCCGAATGGGTCATCCCTGCCGATCGTGCCATCTCTGCTCCTTCTCCACCGCGTTCCGGCGGCCCGGAAACGTCATCAAGATATGTCCGGGACCGCGTCTTGTATGCCTAAACTTCCTGAGAAGCGTATTCTACCCTAATGTTGTTCCATAACACTAACAGCGCGCACCCCATCAGCGGTAGAAAATCTTGACCAGGTGACGCCCCGGCGCCCACCGGTGCGAGGCCGCCCGCAGAAGGCCGGAAGAAAATCTCATACCTGCGATTATTGTATATTGATTCCTGCGAAAAATTACACAATAACCAATCGCGGAGGAGGAAGGATCATGCCGAAAAGCCCTGATCCTGTGGTGACAGGACCGATCCAGCGCAGCAGCGGGATCGTCCAGATGGGCTATGTGGTCCCTGATCTGGGGGCCGCGCTGGACCATTGGACGAAAACCCTGGGCGTCGGCCCGTTTCTGGTCACGTCGCGGATCGACTATGCCGAATTGCACTATCGCGGCAAGCCGATTGCAATCGAAAATGCCGTGGCGCTTGCGTCATGGCGCGGCATGCAGATCGAGATCATCCAGCAGACCTCTGGCGACGATTCGATGTTCACGGATTTCATCGCGCGGCGCGGGGGTGGGCTGCATCATGTCTGCGTCCTCAGCGATGACCTGAACAGCGATCTGGCCGCCTGGCAGGCCGCCGGAACCACGGTGCTGATGGGCGGACGCACGGCTGCGGGCATCCCCTTTGCCTATCTGGACAGCGATCCCGACGACGCGGGCCGCGTCATCGAAATCGTTCAGCCCTCGCCCGGCCTGACCCGTTTCTTTGCCCGGCTGGATCAGCTTGCCGAAAGCTGGGACGGCAGGGATCCCATCCGCCACGTCTAGACATCACCAGCCATATCAAGGAAGCCAATGCCACGCATCATTGCCACCGACCGCGACGGCAGCGTCAAGGAATTCGACGCCGACCCCGGCATGACCCTGATGGAGGCGCTGCGCGACACCGCCGGGCTTGATATCGCGGCGATCTGCGGCGGCTCGTGTTCCTGCGCGACATGCCACGTCTATATCCCCGCGCATTGGGCCGAACACCTGCCCGCACAGCAAGCGGATGAGGTCGAGCTGATCGAATTCCTGCCCGCCTATCGCGACACGTCACGCCTGAGCTGCCAGATCGAAATCACGGACGCGCTGGCCGGTCTCGAAGTCGAGCTGGCCCCCGAGGACTAAACCCGGCCCACCGGGCACTGCATGCGGCCCGATGCCACCGGGCCTGGGAGGACGAATGCCAACGCAATCGGAATATACCACCACCACGACAGTCGGCGACCTGCTGGTGCGGGCCAGATCCCTTTGGCCCGACAAGGATGCCATCCGCTTTCCCGGCGACAAACGCAGCTTTGCCCAGTTGCACGAGGCGGCGATGCTGCGCGCGCGCGAGTTGCACGGGCTTGGCATCAGGCCGGGCGACCATGTCGGCCTGTTCCTGCCCAGTTGCATCGAATATCTGGAATATTATTTCGGGCTGGCCTATCTGGGCGCGGTTTCGGTGCCGATGAACGCGCGCTACCGCGAATACGAATTGCGGTATCAGACGGTGAATGCCGATCTGGTGCATATCATCTCGACCACGTCGGTAGCCGAGGGGCTGGATTTTCGCGCGCGTCTGTATCAGGCCTTTCCCGCCTTGCAGCAGGCATCGCCCGATCAGCCCGTCGCCCTGTCCGATGCGCCGCGCCTGCGCGGGATCACGCTGCTGAATGACGAGGTTTCGCCGGGCTGCCTGCGCCAGTCCGTTTCCAGCGGTTACGCACGGTTCACGAAACCCGAGGTGATCGAGGCGCTGCGACGCGCCGTGACCCTGCGTCAAACGGCGCTGATCCTGTATACATCGGGGACGACTTCGGACCCCAAGGGCTGCATGATCAGCCACGAGGCGCTGGTGCGCACCGGCATCGGGCTTGCGGAACGCTACGGCATGACCGATCAGGACGTCTTCTGGTCGCCGTTGCCCATGTTCCACGTCGGCGCGCTGTTTCCGCTTTGTGCGGCCTGGCATGCCGGGGCGACCTACGCCAGCATGCAGCATTTCGACCCCGGCACCGCGCTGCGGCTGATTCGCGAAGTCCGGCCCACCGTCGGCTATCCCAGCTTTGCGCTGTTTCTGTCCGATATGGTCTACCATCCCGATTTCCGGGCCGAGGACATGGCTTCGCTGCGGCTGATCAACTGCTCGATGGCACTCAGCGCCGAACCGTTCCGCGCGCTGATGCGGAAAAGCTTTCCGAATGCGGTCTTTGTCGGCACCTATGGCATGACGGAAACGGCGGGCACCGTGACGACCAGCGACCCGTCGGACAGCGAAACCGAAAGGCTGAATCGCCTTGGCCGTCCCTTTGCCGGCCTGTCGGTCAAGATCATCCGCGAAGACGGCCATGAGGCCGCCCCCGGCGAGATCGGAGAGATCTGCGTCAAAGGCTTTTCGATCTTCACCGAATATTACCGCGACGCCGCCAAAACCGCCGAGGCCAAACGTGACGGCTGGTTCCATACCGGCGACCTTGGTTCCCTGGACGATGCGGGCACGCTGATGTTCCACGGCCGCGCCAAGGATATGCTGAAGGTCGGGGGCGAAAATGTCGCCGCGCTGGAAATAGAAATGATTGTCGCCAAGCATCCGGCGGTCAAAACCTGCCAGGTTGTCGGCAAGCCCGATGAGCGCCTGCAGGAGGTCCCGGTCGCATTTGTCGAACTGGTTCCCGGCGAGGCCGTGGACGCCGCCGAACTTATCGCCTATTGCAAGGGCAGGATTGCCAGCTTCAAGGTTCCGCGCGCTGTCCACTTCATCGCCGAATGGCCGATGTCGGCAAGCAAGATCCAGAAGTTCAAACTTCGCGAACAGGCTGTTGAACTGGCCGCCAGCGTCTGACCGGACGCCGGAGGTCAGATCAATATTTTTACTATCATAACAAAATATTTATATACCGCAAATTTGTATACATGATAGGCTGCCGATTAACGAATCCACGCTGATCCGTTCGGGACACTGCCGCCGCAAAGGTGCCGCTGTCGCCACAATCATACACTCCTGGGGAGGAAGGTGTCATGAAGCTATCCAAACTGTTCCTGACCTCGGCCGCGATGGCGCTGCTGACCGGCGCTGCGGCCAGGGCCGAAGAATATCACGTTGTCGTCCTGCAGGCGCTGACCGGCCCCGCGGCCTTCATCGGAACGGCGGTGGCGGACGGGATGCGCCTTGCCGAACAGCAGATCAACGAACAGGGCCTGTTGGGCGAGGGCAATACGCTCAAGGTCACCTATGCCGATGATGCGACCGACCGCACGCAGACCATGTCGCTGATCGCCCGCTATGCCAATGACCCCTCGGTTCTGGGCATTCTGGGGCCGACCAGCGGCGCGGTGGCGATTGCCGGTGCGTCCTCGGGAAACCAATACAGCGTGCCGGTCATCACCACGACCAATTCGCCCGAGGTGCTGGAACAGGGGCCGTGGTCCTTCATCCTGACGCAGCCGCCGGAAATCACCATTCCCTACCTGGCGGAATATGCGGCCGATGTGAAAGGCGTCAAGGAATGCGCCATCATCGGCATCCGCGATATCGAGGCCTATGTCGCGCTGCAAAAGCAGTTCGAAAAGCTGGTCACCGACAAGGGTGTCAAGATCACCACCGTCGAACAGGTCGGCGGCACGGATTCCGATTTCTCGTCGGTCGCGACTAAGATCGCGACGGCGCAACAGGATTGCGTCTTTGTCTCGGCCTCGGCTTCTCAGGGGGCAAATATCATCGTCCAGTTGCGTCAGGCCGGTCTGGACCCGGCGATCCCGGTTTTCGGCCATAACGCGTTCGCCTCGCCCGAGTTTCTGGAACGTGGCGGCGCCGGGGTCGAGGGCGTGACCTTTATCGCCGATTGGGTGCCGGGCGGTTACGACGAATTCACCACGGCCTTTGATCAGGCATTCACCGCGCGCTTCAGCCACGCCGCCGACAACTGGAACGCGGTCGGTTACGGCGGCATGCTGGTCATGGCCAATGCGCTGAAGAACATGGGGCCTGACGCCTCGCGCGAGGCCTTGCGCGATCAGTTGGGCCAGACCAAGGACGTGCGCGTCGCCGCCGGTCAGGGCACCTATTCCGTCGACGAAAAACGCTATCCCCATGTCGGCATGAACGTGCTGACGGTGCAGGGTGGCGAATTCGTCGCCGCGCCGCGCTGATCCACGCCATCCGGCAGGCCGTGGCGCATTCGCCCGCCATGGCCGCCCAGCAATGACGGACAACCGGGATGCTCCTGCAACAGATACTTAACGGAACCGTGTCCGGGGCGATCTATGCCCTGTTCGCGCTAGGCTTTACGCTGATATTCGGCGTGCAGAAGCTGCTGAACCTTGCCCATGGCGCCATCTTCATGGCCGGGGCCTTCATCGCCTATTATGCGACCGTGCAGGGGCTGCCCTTCTGGTTCGCGCTGCTGCTGGCGACAGTATCGACGGGCGTCATTTCGGTGATCGTCGATTTCGTCGCCTTCCGGCAGTTGCGCAAGGCGGGGCACGCGGAATTCGCGGCCATCGTCACCTCGATCGGGGTCGACCTGATCCTGATGAACATCGCGCAACGGGTGTCGAATACCAAGGTGCTCAGCTTTCCCTTCGGCACCTTCCCGGTCAAGTTCTACAATATCCTTGGCCTGCGGACCTCGCTGTTGCAGCTGACGATCCTGGGGCTTGTGCTGGTTCTGGTTCTGGCGCTGGCCTATTACATCAACCGCACCAGCTTTGGCCGTCAGGTCCGGGCGGTGTCCAGCAATGAAAACGCCTCGGCCCTGCTGGGGATTTCGGCGCCTGCGGTCTATCGCCAGACGTTTTTCATCGCGGGCGCGCTGGCCGGGCTTGCGGGCGTGCTGATCGGGCTGTCCTTCAACTCGATCCACTTCATGATGGGCGAGCCGTTTTTGCTGCAAGCCTTCGTCGTCGTCGTGATCGGCGGGCTTGGGTCGCTGCAAGGGGCGGTGATCGCCGCCATCCTGATTGGCATCATCCAGTCGCTGACCATCGCCTACCTGTCCAGCGAGCTGTCGACGGCGATCATCTTTGCCCTGCTGTTCGTCACGCTGCTGTTCTTTCCGAACGGGCTGTTCGGCCGGGCAGGCAATTATGCAGGGGGAAGCCGCAGATGATGTCCTTCTACTATGCGAACCAGCCGCTGATCGACTTTTTCCTGCTGGCCGTCGGGCTTGGCTACAGCCAGCAGCTTGCGCTGCGCGCCGGGGTGTTTTCGATTGCGACCGCAGGGTTTTCGGCGCTTGGCGCCTATGCCACCGCAATCCTTGTCACCCGCCACGGCGTTCCCGTGCCCTTTGCCATCATGATCGCGGCCTTTGTCGGGATCGCGGCCAGCTATATCCTGTCGGTGCCGCTGGCCCGGCTGCGCGGCGCCTTTCAGGCCATTGCCACGCTGGCATTCGTGCAGGTCGTGATCGCGCTGCTGCTGTATTTCGAAGCCTTTACCGGCGGCGCCATCGGCATTTCGGGCATCCCGCGGGTGATGAACACGGGCTGGCTGCTGCTGGCGGTGCTGGTCACCATCTATGTGATCTGGTCGATCAACCGCACCTCGGTCGGCAGGGTCTTCAGCGCGCTGCGTCAGGACGATTCCGTCGCCGCCTCGCTTGGGATCCCGATCAAGAACTATTACGCGCTGGCCTTTGTGCTGTCGGGTGTGATCGGCGCGGTCTTTGGCTCGCTGCGGTCGCTGTATGTCTTCAATATCGAACCCATCGATTTCGGCTTTCACGCCATGGTCGCCAGCCTGACCGTGGTCGTGCTGGGCGGGCGCAATACGCTGCTTGGCCCGATTGCGGGCGCGCTGATCATGGCGGTTCTGCCCGAACTGGCCCGGCCGCTGGCCGAAAACCGGGGCATCGTCAACGGTGCCATCCTGATCCTGGTCATCACCTTCCTGCCCAATGGCGTCGGCGACGAACTGGTCTATTGGTTCCGCCGCCGCATGCGCCGCAGGAACCAGACCACCGCCCTGACCCCGCAACCCCATAAGGAAGACAAACATGTCATCGCTACGGATTGAGGGTGCCTGCAAATATTTCGGCGGTCTCAAGGCCGTCGACGGGATCAACATGACCGTCCCCTCGGGCCGCATCACCGGGCTGATCGGCCCGAACGGCGCGGGGAAAAGCACCGTCGTGAACATGATTTCCGGCGTCTACAGCCTGACCCATGGCGAGGTCTGGCTGGACGACCAGCAGATCACCCGTCTGCATGTCGATCAGGTCGCGCGCTGCGGCATCGCCCGCACCTTCCAGAACATCCGCCTGCTGCCCGAGGAAAGCGTGCTGGACAATGTCGTCATCGGCTTTTTCCGCAAGCAGCAGACCGGCGTCATCTCCAGCCTGCTGGGCCTGCCTGCCGCGCTGGCCGAAACCCGGCGGCTGCGTGAACAGGCGTGGGAATTGCTGGGCCGCTTCGGCATTCAGGAATATGCCGATCTGGACGCGGGCAGCCTGCCCTATGGCCACCAGCGCCGCGTGGAAATGGCGCGCTCCATCGCCGCATCGCCGCGCATCGTCATGCTGGACGAACCCGTCGCCGGCATGAACGAAGTCGAATCCGCCGAGATGGCCGAGATCTTTGAAAGCCTTGCGAAATCCGGCATGGGGCTGCTGCTGATCGAACATAACGTGGCCTTTGTGTCGCGCCTGTGCAGCCATGTCTATGTGCTGGATTCCGGCCGTATGATCGCCGAGGGCGCGCCCGAAACCGTCACCCGCGACCCCAAGGTCATCGAGGCCTATATCGGAGGCAAGGCCCATGCTGCTTGACGTCAGGAATATCTGGGTTTCCTACAAAGGCATTCAGGCCCTGCGCGATGTCAGCCTGCATGTGAACAAGGGCGAAATGGTCGCGCTGGTCGGCTCGAACGGGGCGGGGAAATCGACGCTGCTGAACGCGCTGAGCCGCGCGGTCACGCCGCAAAAGGGTCAGGTCACCTTCAACGGCCGGGATCTGGGGCGGCTAGCCGCCTATCAGGTTGCGCGTCAGGGGCTGTTGCAGGTCCCCGAAGGGCGGCAGGTGCTGGCCGATATGTCGGTCTGGGAAAACCTGCAGCTTGGCATGTTGGCGCAGGGCCGGCGCCCGGCGAAATACACGCTGGAACAGGTCTATGACATCTTTCCCATTCTGCAGGAACGCGCCACCCAGATCGCGGGCACGCTGTCGGGCGGGCAGCAGCAGATGCTGGCCATCGGTCGCGCGCTGATGGGCGCGCCCGATATCCTTTTACTGGACGAGCCTTCGCTTGGCCTGTCGCCCCTGATGAGCGATCAGGTCTTTGACGCGCTGATCCGCCTGAACCGGCAGGGGCTGACGATCCTGCTGGTCGAACAGAACGCCTTTCGCGCGCTGGAATGCACGCAGCGCGCCTATGTGCTGGATCGCGGCAAGATCGTGATCGAGGGCGCCTCGGCCGATCTGATGCAGGACCAGCGGGTCATCGAAAGCTATCTGGGGTCGTAACCGGACATGTCGCGCATCCTGACCCTGCACCAGCTTAGCCTGCGCGACACCGATCCGGTCGCGCTTTGCTGCATCGCGGCGGATACGGGCTTTGACCATGTGTCGGTGTTTCTGCATCCGCCCGCGCCGCAACTGGATATCTTTCCACGCCTGAAACCCGGCGCGGAAACCGCAGCCTTCCGCGAGGTGATGCGGACGACCGGCGTTCAGGTCCATAATATCGAGGCCCTGCCCTTTTCCGGCCGCACCGATCCGGCGGAATATCTGCCGGTTCTGGATCACGCGGCGGATATCGGCGCGAAACGGGCGACCGTGCTGATCTATGACCGCGACCTGCGCCGCGCCTCTGACCGGCTGTCGCGGACCTGCGATGCGGCGGCGGAACGCGGCATTGCGATTTCCATCGAATTCATGGCCTATTCGACGCTGTCGACCCTGCCGATTGCGGCGGCTTTCGTGCGCGACAATGGCCATGCCAACCTCAGCCTGCTGCTGGACCCGCTGCATCTGGCGCGCACCGGCGGCAGCCCCGCCGATATCGCGCCCGCCGCCGACCGGATCGGCGCGCTGCAATTTTGCGACGCGCCCCTGACCGCGCCCGCAGATGCCTTTGCCGAGGCGGTCGAGGATCGCGCCATTCCCGGTCAGGGCGAATTGCCCCTGCAACAGATCCTGGACCTGACATCGCCCGATCTGCCGCTGGATGTCGAGGTCCCGATGCTGCGCCTGCAACAGCAGGGCATCAGCGCGCTCGACCGGGCAAGGCTGCTGAGAAAATCGCTGGACGATTTCCGGATCTAACGGGCGCGCACCAAGACGCGGCGGCCCTGAATCCGGACCTCGACCTTGGGCAGATCGCGGCACATCGAGGACAGGGATTTGCCGGTCGAACAATCGAACCGCGCGCCATGGGCCGGGCATCTGACAATCGTGCCCTCGACCTCGCCCTGCGAAAGCTTCGCGAATTGATGGGTGCAATTTCCGGAAAAGGCGACGATTTCATCGCCCTGACGACACAGGATCACCTCGCGCCCGGCTGCGGTCACGAACCACGGCGCCTTGCCGGGCACCTGCATGGTCGAACCGACATCGGTGAATTCGTCCTGATCGCCCGAACCCAGATTCTTGGGGATCATCTTTCCCTCGTCTCGTTTACGGCATGCAGCCTCTGGCGAAGCGCCGGGCAGGTCAACCCGCCCGGCAGGATGTTCACGACCGGCGCTGATTGAAGCGGCGGCCGACCATGGCGGCGGTGATGTTCACCTTCTGGATATCCACGGCGCCACCCGCGATGCCCCAGCCCCGAGAATCGCGCAGCCGGCGTTCCATCGGATATTCCTTGGAATAGCCATAGCCGCCCATCAACTGCACCGCATTCCCCGTCACCTCGCGCGAGATTTCATTGGCAAAGCATTTCGCCAGCGAACTGTCGAGGATCGAGGGCATACCATCCTGCGCGTTCTGCGCCGCGCGATGGATCAGCAGGCGGGCGGCATCGACGCGCAGGCGCATTTCGGCCAGCTTGATCTGCACCGCCTGAAAATCGACCAGCGGACGGCCGAATTGCTGGCGTTCCTGAACGTATTCCAGAACATCCTCCAGCGCGCCGGATGCCTGGCCAAGCGACATGGTCGCATTGCCGCAGCGTTCCAGATCGAACGCCTCCATCAGGCGCTTGAAGCCACCGCCGGGAACGACGATGTTTTCCAGCGGCAGTTCGACATTGTCGAAAAACAGATCGCTGGACGGCACGCCGCGAAAGCCCATAAGCTTTTCCTGCGGGCCAAAGCTGAAACCGGGCGTGCCCTTTTCCAGATAGACCGCACCGATCCCGCCCGCGCCGGGCGTGTCGTCGAAACGCGCATAGATCACATAGCCGTCGGCATGGCCGCCGCCCGAACACCACCGCTTGTTGCCGTTCAGCACGACCTTGTCGCCTTCGACACGGGCGCGGGTCTTCAGGTCGGTCAGCGCCGATCCCGCATCGGGTTCGGACATGCCGATGGCGATGACCTTTTCGCCCCGGCACACTTCGGGGATGACGCGCGTCTTCAGCGATTCTGGGGCGAAATGTTCGATGGCACGGACCGGGCCCACGCAGGATCTGAACACCGGAAAGGCCACGGCGGAACTGATCTTGGCAAATTCCTCGACGACCAGCAGCGCCTCGAGATTGCCAAGGCCAAGCCCGCCATATTCCTCGGACACGTTGATGCCCAGAAAGCCCATTTCAGCGTAGCGCCGGATCACGTCATGCGGGACAGGCTCTGCCTTTTCCTCAAGCTCGCGGGCGAGATCCGTCAACCCGCTGCGCGCGAACCTGCGGGCGGCCTCTTGCAGGTCACGCTGGATCTCGGTCAGCCGGAAATCCATCAACTCCTCCAAAAATACATTTATGCTTGCTTAAATATACACAACGCCGCAGATTTGAACATATATAAATTGACATCACCCTGAAAATCGACCAGCTTTCAGACACAGAAAGCGGAGAGAGACCCATGCAGCAAAGCCGCACCGACATTCTCAGGGCCTATCGCCAGATGCGGATGATTCGGGAATTCGAAGAAAAGCTACATATCGAAAACCGCAGCGGCGAAATTGCGGGTTTCACGCATCTTTATGCCGGGCAGGAAGCGATTGCCGTGGGCATCTGCGAACATCTGACCGACCGCGACTACATCAGTTCGACCCACCGCGGGCACGGCCATTGCATCGCCAAGGGCTGCGATCCGCGCCTGATGATGCATGAAATCTATGGCCGCGCGGATGGGCTGTGCAAAGGGCGCGGCGGTTCCATGCATATCGCCGATATCGACAAGGGGATGCTGGGCGCCAATGGCATCGTCGGCGGCGGCCCCCCGATCGCGGTTGGCGCGGCGCTGACCTGTCTGGCGCGCGGCGATGGCAGCGTTTCGGTGTCCTTTGGCGGCGGCGGATCATCGAACCAGGGCACCGTGTTCGAGGCGATGAACATGGCCGTCGTGCTGAAGCTGCCCAAGATCTTTGTCTTTGAACTGAACGGCTATTCCGAACATACCGGCGAAACCTACATGATCGGGTCGGACATCGTGCAGCGCACCGAAGGCTTTGGCCTGCCGGTCTTTCAGGCGGATGGGTTCGATTATTTCTCGGTCCATCAGGCGATGGCCGATGCGCTGGAACATGTCCGCGCGGGCAAGGGTCCCTGCGCGCTGGTCGCCGAGGCGACGCGCTATTTCGGCCATTTCGAAGGAGATCCGCAGAATTACCGCGCCAAGGACGAGGTCAAGGGCCTGCGCGAAACCCGCGACGCCCTGCTGCATTTCCGCGCCAGGGTGACCGAGGCGGGCCCTTTGGACGCCGCCGAACTGGACGCCATCGACAGCGAAGTCGCCGCCTTTATCGAAGATTGCGTGACATCCGCCAAGGCCGGCCCGACACCCGGACCCGAGGTGATGCTGGCCGATGTCTACGCCGATTACCAGGACAAGCCATGACCGTTAAATCCGTAAGAGATGCGCTGAACGAGGCGCTGTTTCAGGAAATGCGCCGCGACCCCAGTGTCATCGTCATGGGCGAAGACGTGTCCGGCGGCGCGGGCGGCTCGTCCGGCAGCCGTGACGCTGCGGGGGGCATTTTCGGCGTCACCAAGGGGTTGATCACCGAATTTGGCGAACATCGTGTCATCGACACGCCGATTTCCGAAAGCGCGATCATCGGCCTTGCCAATGGCGCGGCGCTGACCGGGATGCGTCCCGTCGCCGAATTGATGTTTGCCGATTTCGTCGGCGTCGCCATGGACCAGATCTACAACCAGCTGGCCAAGTTCCGGTATATGTTCGGCGGCAAGGCCAAGGCGCCGGTCGTCGTGCGCATGTCGATGGGCGCGGGCATGAACGCGGGCGCGCAGCACAGCCAGACCATCTATTCGATGCTGTCGGCGGTGCCGGGGCTGAAGGTCGTCGTGCCCTCGAACCCGGCGGACGCCAAGGGGATGCTGGCTGCCGCGATCCGCGACGACGACCCGGTGATCTTTCTGGAACACAAGGCCTTGTATTCGACCAAGGGCGAGGTGCCGGATGGCGAATATATCGCGCCGCTGCATGGCGCGAACCTTGTGCAATCGGGCAAGGATGCGACCGTCGTCACGCTTGGCCGGATGGTGCCGTTTTCGCAAAAGGCATCCGCCAAACTGGCCGAGGAGGGCATCACCTTTGATCTGATCGACCTGCGGTCCACCTCGCCCATCGACGAGGAACTGATTCTGGAAAGCCTGTCGCTGACCGGGCGGCTGGTGGTCGTCGACGAATCGAACCCGATGTGTTCCATCGCATCCGAAATCGCGGCCATCGCGGCGGAAAAGGGCTTTTCGTCCCTGCGCGGCCCCGTCATCCGCGTCACCGCACCCCATACCCCCGTGCCCTTCGCCCGCGAACTTGAACGGATGTATGTGCCCGGCCCCGACCGGATCGCAGCGGCCATCCGCAAAGCCGTGAAAGGAGAATGAGCATGGCCGATATTCATCCCGTCACGCTGCCCAAATGGGGGCTTGAAATGTCCGAGGGGCAGATCTCGCGCTGGCTGGTTGCCGAAGGCGATGCGATCGAACCCGGCACCGAACTGGTCGATATCGAAACCGACAAGATCGTCAACACGCTGGACACCGACAAGGGCGGCAAGCTGCGCCGCATTCTGGCGCCCGAAGGCGAAACCGCGCCCGTCGGCGCCCTGATCGCCGTGCTGGCCGATGACAGCGTCAGCGATGACCGCGTTGCCGAATTCATCGCCTCCTATGTCGCGGTCAATGCCTCGTTCGACCCCGATTCCGATACCCCCGCCCCCCGAACCCGCAGCGGCGCCCTCCTCCTTGGCCGCGGCGGACAGCGCTGATGTGAAGGCTTCCCCCTTGGCCCGTCGCATCGCCGGTCAGCAAGGCATTGATCTGACCCAGGTGACCGGATCGGGCGTGAACGGCAAGGTCCGCAAGACCGACCTGCCGTCCACGCCCGCCGCGCTCTCCCCCGAACAGGCGGCGGCGCGCAATGCCGGTGCCAAGGCCAGCCAGATCGCGGTGAATTTCGCCAATGCGCTTGGGCTGGATATCAGCGGGCTCAGCGCGACCGGCTATCGCGGGCGGATTTCGCTGGCCGATGCGCAGGCGGCGGCGCAGGCGGCGGGCCTGTGGTCGCCTGTTGTCGCGGCGCCAGCGGCTGCCGCCCCTGTCGCCTTGGCGGCAACGCCGGGCGTCGAGCAACCCTTTACCGGGATGCGCAAATCCATCGCCAATGCGCTGCGCCAGTCGAAACAGACGGTGCCGCATTTCTACACCGCGATGGATGTCGAAATCGACGCGCTGATGGCGCTGCGCGCGCAGTTCAATGCGGGCCGCGAGGGCGCGGGCAAGCTGTCGGTCAACGACTTCATGCTGCGTGCGACCGCGCTGGCCTTGGCCGCCCATCCCGAGGTGAACATCCATGTCTCGGACAATGGCATCACCCGTTTCGATCAGGTCGACCTGTGCGTGGCGGTGGCGATTGACGCGGGGCTGATCACGCCGGTCATCCGCAATGCGGCGGCGCGGTCGGTGTCCGATATCTCGACCGAGGCGGGGCGGCTGATCGCGGCGGCGCGCGACCGCAGCCTGACGGCGGATGACCTGCGCGGCGGCACCTTCACGCTGTCGAACCTTGGTATGTATGGCGTGCGCCAGTTCGACGCGATCATCAACCCGCCGCAGGGCGCCATTCTGGCCGTCGGCGGTCCCCGCCGCGAGGCGCGCGAGGCCGAAGGCGGCGGCATCCGCTTTGCCAGCGTGCTGACCCTGACCCTGTCGGCCGATCATCGCGGCATCGACGGCGCGGTTGCGGCGCAATTCCTGTCCACGCTCAAGGCGCGGATCGAAACCCCGATGTCGCTGGTCATGTGACCCCGCGAACGGATCCGGCATGATGAAAAGGCCCCGTTTCGGGGCCTTTTCCATGTCTCGCATCAGACCGTGTCAGGCATCTGCCAATGCGGCGCAAAGGTCTGATCCGGATCGTGAAATTCCAGCAGCTCGACGACATTGCCATCGGGATCGCGGCCATAGACGGCCGTCAGACCGGGACGCGCCAAAGGTTCGGAGTTGAACGGCATCCCCGCCGCCAGCAGCCGCGCATATTCGCCCCGGATATCCGAGACGACCAGCCCGATATGCGTCAGACCGGCCCCGAAAAGGCGCTGTTCGCGATCTCGCATTTCGGGGTCGGGGCTGGAAAACTGGAACAGTTCCAGAAAGCAGTTGTGATGGCGCAACATCGCCATCTGCGCCTGCGCCCCCTGCGTGCCCAACAACCGGTTCTGCACCGGCGCGCCGGGTTCCCATTCGTGGCGATGCACCAGCGTGAAACCCAACAGCCCCGTGTAAAACCCGATCAGCCGCTGGATATCACGGGTGGAAATCGCCGTGTGATGGACCCCCAGAATCACGCCTGGCTGTCCCGGTGCCGGGTAATGTCTCGACCCAACCCGTCCAGCTTGGCAGCGTTTCCGGGTAATCGCCCGGCAAGGGCGTATCATAGCCGCGCTGCCGCAGGGGCGAGGCCAGCGCCTCAGCATAGGCCTGCACCGGGACGTAATACAGGAATTTCAGCAGCCGCGAGGCAAAGAACCACTGCCCGTTTTCCCGGCGATATTCGTCCTCATACCGCAGCGAGCCGACCAGAACCTGTTGATTGCGCACGGCTTCGGCATGGCAAAACACCTCGCCCGTGGCGCGGTCGGGGTTTTCGGGGTCAAAGGTGATGACCGTGTCATGGGTCCAGTGGACCGACAGGCCCAGCACCTCGAACCGCTTGCGATACATCTGCATGATGCCGTCCAGCCCCTGCCCCGTCATGCGCCCATCGGCGGAACGCACCCAGAGCTTTCGCGAAACAGCGACCGCAGCAGCGGCACGTCGCGATCATCGCAGGCTTTGCAGTAATGTGAAATCAGCGCCAGAATCTCGGCACGCGATTCCAGCCGGTCAAGGCGGCTTTCCAGATCGGTCATATCATCCTCCCATATTCGACGCATAGATTTGCACATATTGACTTGCCGTTCATTATATTATTTTATTATTTTTGCATATTTATTGCTGCGACCACAGGGATCACCCATGTCAGCAGAAGCCTTCTATCGCCCGCAAGACTGGGAAAGCACCTATGCCACGCCGGACGGCTGGATCGAACTGCCATCCCCCGGCGGGTTCTGCGATACCTTCGGGCCTGTCCATGCGACCCGCGACGGCCCCGGCAGCTTTGCCGTGGGCTTTCGCTGCACGGAACGCCACCTGAACCCCTCGCGCTACTGCCATGGCGCGGCGCTTGGCGCCTTTACCGACATGCAGGCCTATGGCGTCCAGCATCTGGTCGGCTATCAGGCCGCCGTCGTGCCGACGATTTCGATGAACATCGACTTTCTGTCCATCGTCAACATGGGCGAATGGGTGCGCGGCGATATCGAGGTGACGCGCAAGACCCGCAATCTGGTCTTTGCCCTGATGCGTTGCAGCGTGGACGGCCGCCCGGTGATGAACGCCCGCGCGCTGTTCAAGGTCGCGGCCATGTCGGATCTGGCCGACACCAGTTATTTCGACAATATCGGCCCGGAAATCGAACGCCGCTTTGCCCGGATCGGCCGCTGATGCCCCGGCCAGAGGCTGCAACCGACCCGCGCGACATGCCGGACGGCTGGTTCGACCTGACGCCGGAACTGGACGACCGGGTGCGCGCGCTTTCCGCCGCCCCGCCCCGTCAGGGCGACCGCGCCCATCCGATCCATGCCTATCTGGGCGCGCTTGGCGGGATGCCGATGCGCATCGGTGATTTCAGCCGCGCGCTTGGGCTGGCCTTTGATGCGGGGCCGGTTCTGGGCGAATGCACGATGACCTATCCGGGCCGCCTGCGCACCGGACAGCGTTACCGGGTATCGACCGAAATCCTTGACCTGACGCGCAAGCCAAGCCGCCGCTTTGGCATGGCCGACCATCTGGTGCTGGCGATCACCCTGTCGGACGCGAGCGGCCCGGCCAGCATCCTGCGGTTCAAGATGATAACTCCGGTGGTGGAAGATGAGCAGCGACACGACACGACCTGACGCGACATTCGGACCGGTCAGCGGCGATGACATGGCGGAATGGTGCGCCGCCCTGCGCGACGACAACGCCATCCACCTCAGCCGCGCGGCGGCAGCAGCAGCGGGCTTTGGCCCGAACCGCGTCAACCCCGGCCCCGCCAATCTGGCCTATGTCCTCAGCGCCGCGATGGCACGCGATCCGCAGGCCGAATTCGCCCGGATCACCGCGCGCTTTCTGGGCAATGTTTTCGAAGGTGATATGCTGTCCATCCGGCTCGCCGACGAAGCCGCCGAATTGCGCGCCACCACCCGCGACGCCACCGTTCTGGCCGTCCAGCTTACCCGAAAGGAAAGACCGTGATGCAAGAGATCCTTGGCGCCTCGACCACCAATCTCTGGCGCCTGATCGTCGCCCGCGCCGAGGCCGCGCCCGATGCGCTGGCCCTGATCGAAGGGGATTGCCGCATGACCTACGCCCAGATCATCGCCGCCGCGAACCGCATCGCCGCCGATCTGGTGGCGCGGGGCGTCGGGCGCGGCGACCGCGTCGCGGTGCTGTCGGAAAACTGTCTGGAATATGCCCTGACGCAACTGGCCTGCGCGAAACTGGGCGCGATGGTCGCCTGTTTGAACTGGCGCCTTGTCGCGCCGGAACTGGCCTGGTGCATCGAACTGGTTCAGCCGCGCCTGCTGCTGGCTTCGGACCGTCACCGCGATCTGGCGCGGGCGGCCTGTCCGGCGCTGGAACCGGTCGATCTGCGCAGCCTTGGCCGCGATGGCGACACCACCGAACAGGCCCAGGCCGAGGACGGTTTCATCATCATCTACACATCCGGCACGACGGGCCGCCCCAAGGCCGCCGTCATCAGCCAGCGCGCACAGATCGCGCGGATGTGCGCCTTCCGGCTGGATCTGGGCCTGACGCTGGATGACGGCTATATCTCCCGGGCGCCGATGTTCCACATGGGCGGGACGGAGCATCTGTTCTCGACCCTGCTGATCGGCGGCACGGTCACGATCATGGATGGCTTTCAGACCGATGCGATCATGCAGACGCTGCGCGAATTCCGCATCGGCTGGCTGATGACCATCCCGGCGACGACCGAACTGCTGCTGGACCAGCTGCGCCGCGACCCCGGCCCGATCAAGGGCGTGCGCGTCGTCGGCGCCATGGCCGACATGACCCCCGCCGCCGTCATCGACGAGGTGACGCGGCTGTTGAACGCACCCTATCTGAATTCCTTCGGTGCGACCGAAACCGGCATGCCGCCCCTGTCCGGTGACCTGATCCAGCCCGGAACCATGCCGCGCAGCCTTGCGAAAAAGATCAGCATCCTGACCGAACTGCGCCTTGTCGGGCCGGACGGCCAAGACGTCGCCCCCGGCGAGACCGGCGAGGCATGGGTGCGCGGCCCGACGCTGTTCAGCGGCTACTGGAACGCCGATCAGGTCAACCGCGACAATTTCAGCGGTGGCTGGTTCCACATGGGCGACCTGTTCCGCCGCAGCGCCGAGGGTTACGAATTCGCGGGCCGGTCGAAGTACCTGATCAAATCCGGGGGCGAGAATATCTATCCCGCCGAAATCGAGCGCGTGATTCTGGCCGATCCCCGCGTCGCCGATGCCATCGTCGTGCGCAGGCCGGACGACAGTTGGGGCGAGGCTCCCGTCGCCGTCATCGCCCGCAGTGACGACACGCTGGACGAGGATCAGGTCATTGCGCTGTGCCGGGCCAATCTGGCGGGCTACAAGCGGCCCAAGGGCGTGGTCTTTATCCCCGTCGCCGATTTCCCGCGCAGCACCAGCGGCAAGATCATCCGCGAAGATGTTGAAATCATGGTCAGAAACGCCGCGACCTGAACCGGCGCGGCGCCCTGTGATGCGCGTTCAGTCGACGAAACGATCCTCGGCCTGATGATAGGCCGGGGGCACGACGGCGGTGCTCAGCCCGCTGTCGATGACCAGAACCTGCCCCGTGATGCCCCGCGCCGAAGGCCCGGCCAGATAGGCGAAGGCATCGGCGATATCGTCGGCCGTGCAGACATAGGGCACCGGATTGCGCGCCAGCGCCCGGTCATGGGCCGCCTTTTTCCCGCCGCTGAGGCTGCTGGTCATGCCCGTGACGACATTGCCCGGCGCCAGCGCATTGACGCGGATGCCTCGCGACGCCAGCTCGACCGCGGTGGATCGCGTCAGCTCGACGACCGCATGTTTCGCGGTCGTGTAGGAATGGTTCGCCCATGCCCCGATCCTGGCCAGGCTGGCGGTGTTCAGGATCACCCCGCCATCTTCGCCCATCGCATTCGCGGCATGTTTGGTCCCGTAAAAGACGCCGCTGACCATGATGTCCAGCACACGGTTGAAATCGCGGGCGGGGGTGCGGCCAACCGGGCCGATGGCACCCAGAATGCCCGCATTGTTGATCATGCAATCCAGCCGCCCGTGACGTTCGACCGCCGCCGCGACCAGCGCGGCAACCTGATCTTCGTCCGCGACATCGCAGGTCAGGGCCGTAGCCCCCAGTTCCTGCGCCAGCGCGCCCACCCCTTCGGCGCGCAGATCGCCCAGCACAAGGGTCCAGCCGTCGCGGTGAAACCGCCGCGCCGTCGCCGCCCCAAGGCCCGAACCCGCGCCGGTGATCACGGCGACCTTTTTCAATGCTTCAGTCATCGTGCAACATCCCTTCCAGCGCGGCGATCTGATCGGCGCTCAGCCGCAGGCTGGCGGCCTTGGCATTGGCCGTAACCTGTTCGGGCTTGGTCGCCCCCGCCATGACCGAGGCCACGACAGGCTTCGACAGCAGCCAGGCAAAGGCCACATCGGTGATGTTCAGCCCGTTCTGGTCGCACCAATCCGCGATGCGGTCGATGCGCACCATGTTTTCGTAGCGTCATCGTAGCGCTCCGCCAGCCGGTCGATCTTGCCAAAGCGGCCCGCATCGACATTTCCGCCCCGGTATTTCCCGGTCAGCAGCCCCGAGGCCAGCGGGAAACAGGGCAGGAACCCCATGCCAAGCGCATTCAGGCAGGGGATCGTCGCAGCCTCTGCCCCGCGCCGGATCAGCGAATATTCCGCCTGAAGCGAAATGAAATGCTGCACCCCCAGTTCGCGCGCCAGATGATGGGCATGGGCGATTTCCCAATCGGCCATGTTCGAGGTGCCGATATAGCGCACCTTGCCCTGCCCGATCAGCCGGTCCAGCGCATCCAGCGTTTCCTCGATCGGGGTCGAGGGGTCGGATTCATGCAGTTGATACAGGTCGATCCAGTCGGTGCCCAAACGCCGCAGGCTGTCTTCGACGCAGCGGATGATATAGGAACGGTCGGCGCCCTTGCTGCCATCGGCCATCTGCATCCCGAATTTGGTCGCGATCACCGCCTGCGGCCTGCGCGCGCCTGTGGCACGGCCCAGAAACTCCTCTGATCCGCCGGAATGGCCATAGATATTGGCCGTGTCGAAAAAGGTGATGCCCGCGTCCAGCGCGGCATCGACGACGCGTTTCGACTGCGCCTCATCCGTGGTCCAGTTGAAATTGTTGCACCCCAGCCCCACCGTCGAGACGCGCAGGCCGGAACGCCCGATCTTGCGATATTCCATCATCCTTCCCCCTTACAATTCGCGGATCACGTCATTGCCGTCCCACCCGACCGAGGGCAGGCGCATCCGGTCGAACATCTGGCGGCGTTCCGGTTTCAGATCGACCAGTTCGATCATGGGCGCGTCGGGGTCGGTCGGATCGGCAAGATAGCACATGCGCGACAGCGCCTGATGGCCTTCGATGGCGCGAACCATGCCCCGCGCCTCTGCCGCCGCGATCTGGGCGTCGAAATCGTCGCGGAGAAAGCCGAAATGCTGCAATCCCGCCCCGCGCCGTTCCAGAAAGTCGCGATAGGGCGAGGCGTCCTCCGTGGGTTCGATCAGCTCGATCTGGACGGGGCCGGTATAGCCCATCAGCACGCGCTGGTGGACCTGACGGGTGACCTGCTGGCCCCAGATCTTCAGCACCTGAAAGGGGATCGGCACGGGATAGATGAAGAGGGACCGACCCCCATGCGCGCCGCCCGGTCATGCGCGGCGGCATCGGCGTCGGGGACGACATATCCGTGCTGGAACAGGGTTCCGTAATGGCGGCTCATGCGTTTTCTCCGATTGTTTTCAGTATGTTTCGGGTTGCCGTCAAGGCGCAGCGGGCGGCCATCGGGCCGGGAATGCCAGCCTGCGGCACCTCGATCCCGATGATGGCTGTGCGGGGCAGCGGGCGCGGGAAACCGACCAGATCGGCGATGCCCGCGCCGGGCAGGGCGCGGTCGGACAGCGCCTCGGACGGTTCATCAGCGGGGGCGATGCCGGGTTTGACATCGCATAGCTGGATGCGCCCGACATGCGCCGCATGGGTCGGCAGATCCGCCAGATCACCGCCCACGCGCCAGAAATGCAGCGCATCCAGTTCGATGGTCATTGGCAGGTCGCGGGTGCGGATAAAGCGCGCGGTCTGGTCCAGCGTGACCAATGTGCCGCGTTCTGGAAATTTCGGTGACGATGCCAAGCCCGCGATCCCGCGCGGCGGCACGAATTTCGCCCATCTGTTGGCCAAGCCGGGGCAGATCAGGGGTGCGCGCCAACAGGTTAACCAGCCGCGCGCCCAGTTCGGCGGCGATGTCCAGCAGCGGCGGCAGGTCGGCCGTCACCGTGTCCGGCGCGACGCAAAAGGGTTCCGCCATGTCCAGACGGACGCCCGTCTCGCGCAAGGCCCGTTGCGCGGCGCGGCGCTCGGGTCCGGGCGCGGACAGGCGGTAATCGGGCAGACCCAGCACCGGCGCCAGCAACAGCGACACCCGCCCCAACCCCAGATCCGCCGCCAGATGGATGAAATCCGCCGCAGGCAGGTCAGGCGCGGTCGGGAAATCCAGGCACAGCCTGTCGCTCATGCCGTGGCCATGCGGGGCGCCCCGCGCGGGGCAAAGACCAGCGTCAGCCGTTCAGGGTCCAGCGCGTCGAGATCGGCATCAGGGCGTGCCGCCGCGTGCCCCGCATATCCTCGATCAGCGCGGCGAGATCCTCGGTTTCGACCTCGTAAAAGGCGAAATAACCGTAGGGATGGGGCGGGTCCATGCGCTGCACGGGCGCCAGATCATAGCGCTGCGCGGACAGCACGCCGGGGATCGCCAGCACATTCGGGATGTGGCGGTTGTCATACCAGTCGTTGAATTCCGCCTCTTGCCCCGGTTTCGGATTGGTCAGGACGGCGATCACGAAACGCGCGCTCATGCCCGGTCACCCCCAAGGGTCGCGAAGGAAAACGGATGGCTGTCGTCATTCACCTCAAGCAGTTCCAGCACATTGCCATCCGGGTCGTGCCCATAGACCGAGGCATGGGTCGGCCGCCGCTGCGGGTCCGAACGAAAGCGGATGCCAAGGGCCTGCAGCCGCGCGACCTCTGATTCCAGATCGCGGACATGCAGGCCCAGATGGGTGATGCCGTGGTCCTGAATCCGGCGGTTCAGGGGCGCGGGTTCGGGGCTGGAAAACTCGAACAGTTCCAGAAAGCAGTTGCCCGCGCGCAGCTTGGCCTGACGCGCGGCCGAGCCGTTCAGCGCCATGATCGTGTCGGGCAGCGCCGTGCCCCGGGGCCAGTCCATGCGCGAAGCGACGGTAAAGCCCAGGACATCGCAGTAAAACGCCAGCGCCCGATCCAGATCGGGGGTGGAAATCGCGGCGTGATGGATGCCAAGGATCATGATTTCGCCTCTGCCGCTGCGTTGGTGCCCGCCACCCGGCCGAAGACGATGGCATTGCCGATGGATGCGCCGCCCCCCGCATAGCAGGGACCGAACATGCCGCCGGTGGTTTCGCCCGCCGCATACAGGCCGGGGATGGGGCGGTCGGACTGGTCCAGCACGCGCGCCTCTGGGTCGATGCGCAGGCCCGTTCCGGTCCAGCAGACGATCGCCGGGGCGGATGCGCGCGCCGTAAAGAGGCGGGGTCGCGATAGGTTTCAGATGCTCGCCGGGCTTGAAGAAATGCGCGTCTTCACCCAATTCGGCGGCGCGGTTGGTTGCGGCGACGGTGGTGGCAAGGGTCGCGGCGTCGATGCCAAGCTGCGCGGCCAGCCCCTCCAGCGTGTCCGATTGCGCGATCTGGCCCTGCGCGATGAAATGCGCCAGCCGATCCGCCGACCAGTTCGGCGCGGTCTGGGATTTGGCCACCGCCCGCGCGGCTTCGTCAAAGATCGAGAAACATTCCCGCGCGGTCTGTTCGTTCAACAATTCCGACAGGATCGAATATTCGCAGGATTCATCGACGAAACGCCGCCCTTCGTGGGTGACATGGATCAGCGAGGGCGGCAGGTAGGTTTCCAACTCCTTGGCCCAGCCCGGCGTCATCAGCAACAGCCCGCGGTCCGGCCGGGTGATGCCCGCGCCGATGCCGCGCCCGATGCGGATGCCGTCGCCCTGCGCATGGGTCGAACCGATATACCACGACAGATCGCCCTGCAGCGCGGCGGTCGGGAACAGTTCCGCCAGCAACTGCCGGTTCGCGCCAAAGCCGCCCGTCGCCAGGACCACCGCCCCCGCCGTCACCGGGTCGCCGTCGATGGTGATGCCGCGCACCCGGCCATCCTGAACCAGCAGGCCCTGCACCCGCGTCCGCAGCGCGATGTCGACGGGCAGATCGGTCAGCGAACCTTCCAGAACCTCGGCGATTTCGGCGCCATGACCCTCGGCGCGGTGGCCGCGACGGATCTTGTCCACGCCCGAGCAATACAGGTTGTCCTGCGGGAAACGGACACCAAGCGAAACCAGCCATTCAAAACCGGGCGTCGCGTCATAGCACAGGCGGCGCACCAGCGCGGGGTCCAGCTTGTATTGGTTGATGTGCAGGTAATAGCGATACATCGCCTCTGGCGTGTCATCGATCCCGGCGGCGCGTTGCAGCGATGTGCCCGCCGCGTAAAACACCCCGCCCGACAGCGCGGTCGAGCCGCCCGCCCGGTCGCCCGCATCGACCAGCAGCACGCGCGCGCCACCCTGTGCGGCCATATGCGCCGCCGACAGCCCGGCCCCGCCCGCGCCGACGACGATCACGTCGTAATCGTTTTCGCTGGTCATCATGCTGCTCCGCTTGTCTGAATTCGGCCGGCCGCCGCGTCTTCGAGGATCATGGCCGCGCATTTTTCCCCGATCATGATCGAGGGCGCATTGGTATTGCCCGCAGGCAGGCTTGGCATGATCGAGGCATCCGCGACGTAAAGCCCGCCGATACCATGGACCCGCAGCCGGTGATCGACCACCCCGCCCGCGCTGGCAGGGCGCATCGCGCAGGACCCGACGGGATGCAGGTTCGCGATGCCATTGCCGCGCAGCCAGTCGGTGATTTCGTCATCGGTCCGGACATCGGGACCGGGCCGGATTTCTCCCGCCATGTAGCGCGCCAGCGCGGGCTGGCTGGCGATATTGCGCACGATGCGGACGGCATTGACCATGGCCATGCGGTCGACCTCGTCACGGAAAAAATTGTGGCGGATGACCGGGTCGGCAAAGGGATCGGCATTGCGCAGCCGCACCTCGCCGGTGGCGACCGGGTCCAGATGCACCGGGCTCATGGTAAAGCCGGGGAAATCATGGACATGCATGCCCTTTTTATCGCGCGAGGCGACCGACCAGATATTCGTGTTGATCTGCAGATTGGGCCTGTCGCGGGTGTCGTCGGTGCGGGTGAAGACCCCGGCAAAGATGCCGTTTGCCGCCAGCGGACCCCGCCGCGCCAGCACATATTGCGCCCCCGCGATGACCTGACGCAGCGGGCTGCGCGCCAGTTCGTTGATCGTCACCGGCTCATGGCAGCGAAAGATGATCGAGGCATAGAAATGATCGCGCAGCCGGGATCCGACGCCGGGCAGATCATGGACGACCCCGATGCCATGGCTTTGCAGATGATCCGCCGGGCCGATGCCCGACAGTTGCAGCAGTTGCGGCGAACCGAACGACCCGCCGCTGACGACAACCCCGCGCCGCGCGCGGGCGCGCCGGATCTGGCCGTTCTGGCGATATTCGATGCCGATGCAGTCGCGCCCCTGAAACAGCAGCCGCGTCGCATGGGCGCCGGTGTCGATGCGCAGGTTGCGCCCGGCCCTGGACAGATAGGCCCGCGCCGAATTGCAGCGGCGGCGGTTGCGGGTGGTGGTCTGGAACAGGCCCGTGCCCTCTTGCCGGGCGCCGTTGAAATCGGGATTGGCGGGGATGCCGGTCTGCTTTGCCGCCTCAATGATCGCCAGCGCGACGGGCGAGGGGTTGGGCTGGTCCGACACGGCCAGCGGCCCGCCGGTGCCGTGATATTCATCCGCGCCTCGGCCCTGATCCTCGGCCTTGCGGAAAAAGGGCAGGACGTCGTGCCAGCCCCATCCCGGATTGCCCATCTGCGCCCAGGTATCGTAATCATTCGGATGGCCGCGCACATACAGCATGCCGTTGATGGAACTGGTCCCGCCCAGCACCTTGCCGCGCGGGTTGTACATGGGGCGGTTGTTCAGCTCGGATTCCGGTTCGGATTCGAACATCCAGTTCACCTTGGGATTGGTGAACAGCATCGGATAGCCCATCGGGACCTTGATCCAGAACGCGCTGTCCGCAGGCCCCGCCTCTAGCAGCAACACGCGGTGCCTGCCCGATTCCGCCAGCCGCCCGGCGACGGCACAGCCCGCCGAACCGGCGCCCGAGACGATAAAATCGAATTCGCTGTCGAACTGCATTCGTTTCCCCCTGTCCGGCCCCCCTGCCCGGCCCGCTGCCGGATCGCCGCCGGATCGCAGGGCGGGCCAAAAGGCCCGCCCGCATCATGTCGGATCGCTGCGACTACAGATCGTCGGGACGGACGAATTGCCCATCCTTGACGGTCAGGATCCCCATGCCGAAATTCGCGGCGCGATCTTCGGTAAAGTTGTAGGTGCCCTGCCCCACGACGACCGGCACATCCTTGATCGAGGCCAGCGCGTCGCGCAGCTCTTCGCGCGTCGCATCCGGCCCGGCGCGGCGCAGCGCATCGGCAAAGACCAGCATCGTCGAATAGCCCTGCGGCGCCCAGTTGTCGGCCTCGACCCCGGTGCGGGCCTTGTAGGCTTCGGCAAAGGCGCGGGATTCGTCGTTGAACCCGCCCGGCGTCCATTCGCCGATCACCGTGACGCCCTCGACCGCGCCGCCACCGGTGTTCAGGAATTCGGGCGAGGCCAGCGATTGCAGGCCAAAGATCTGCACCGCCGGATCAAGCCCGGCCTGTTTGAACTGCATAATCAGATTGGCGCCAAGCGCGGCGGGCGTCGCCACGAACATGCAGTCGATATCGCTTTGCGCGACCTTCACCGCCTGCGCGGAAAAGTCGATATCGGCCAGCTTCACCCCTTCCAGCGATGCCTCGACCCCGTGTTCCTTGGCCGTGTTCATGAAGACATTGGCCATGGCGACATAGGCCTCGTTGTCCAAGACGCTGACGACGGTGCATTTCTTTACCCCGCGCGTTTCCGCCGCATAGATCGCGATGGGCGGCGTGGCGATGGCCGGGGATTGCGAAAACGGGAAGGACCACGGCCCCGCGCCCGGCACGGCGTCATTGTTCGACTGGATATAGGCCGGGATCTGCAGGTCATTGGCGGCGGCCGCGGCGGCCAGGCCGATTGCGCCGGTGGTCGGCCCGATGATCGCCAGATTGGTCGGATCGGCCGCGCGCCGGGCCAGCAGCGACAGCGCCTGTCCGCGTTCGCCCGCGTCGTCATCCAGCGTATAGGTGATGGTGACGCCTTCGCCGGCCAACCCCTTGGCGTTGATTTCCTCGATCCCCATGACCGCGCCATCGGCGATGCCGCGCCCGATAAAGGCCGGGCTGCCGGTCAGCGACTGGATGATCGCGACCTTCACCTCTTTGGCGAAAGCCATCGGCGTGAATGCCGTGGTTGCGGCCAGCGCCGCCATGAACACCCTGATTGTCATTCCTGTTCCTCCCCAGTTCGGGCCCAGATCGGGCCTGCGCCCCTTGGCTGCTGGCGGCTACGGCAGATGCAGCAGCGTCACCACAGCGGCGTTTGATTCGCCTCGTATAAAAAAACACATTACACCAGTTATTGTATACACAAATATGCTCCCATGAATTATAAGAACAGGAATCCGCATCGCAACCACCAAGGGAGGAGAGGTTTGTGTTCTTGCAGCAAGTTGTGAACGGGCTGATAATCGGCGGCGTCTACGCATTGTTTGCGTTGGGCTTTACCCTGATTTTCGGCATACACAAGATCATGAACCTGGCCCATGGCGGCATCTTCATGACCGGGGCATTCATCGGGTTGTATTCGGTTCAGGCAGGTTTGCCGATCTGGGTCGCCTTCATTCTGGCGATGATCGGCGCGGGGCTGGTGTCGGTCATCATCGAAGTCACCGCCTTTCGCCGCCTGCGCCAAAGCGGCGAGGTCGAATTCAGCGCACTGATTTCATCCATCGGCGCCAATCTGGTGCTGGTGTCGATTGCGCAGATCCTGTCCAGGACGCAGGTGCTGCGCTTTCCCTTCGACACCTTTCCGATCATCATCTTTTCGTTCTGGGGGCTGCGGGTTTCGGCGCTGCAACTGGCCATCGCGCTGCTGGCGCTGGTGCTGGTCGGCGTGATGTCGTGGTATCTGTACAAGACCGCCTTTGGCCGTCAGGTCCGCGCGGTCGCGCAGAACGAACGCGCCGCGCTGCTGTCGGGGATCCGGCCCGGCGCGATCTATTTCCAGACCTTCATGCTGTCGGGGATGCTGGCCGGTGCGGCCGGGGTGCTGGTCGGGCTGGCCTTCAACTCGATCCATTTCATGATGGGCGATCCCTTTCTGCTGCGCGGCTTTGTCGTGGTGATTCTGGGCGGGCTTGGGTCGGTTGCCGGGGCGCTGGTCGCCTCGCTTGGCTTTGGCGTGCTGCAAACGCTGAGCATCGCCTATCTGTCGGCCAGCCTGTCCGACATCATCATCTTCGGCCTGCTGTTCGTCGTCCTGCTGCTGCGCCCCAACGGGCTGTTCGGCAAGGATGAGGCGGGCGTCTTGCGGGGGCGTCGCTGATGGAAAGCCTGCTGAGTTTCCGCCCGCTGTTCGATCTGTTCCTGATCCATCTGGGTTTCGCCTATTCGCAATATATCGTGCTGCGCGCCGGTGCCTTTTCCATCGGCAATATCGGCCTGTCGGCGATCGGCGCCTATACCGCCGCGATCCTGACCGTCCAGTATGGCCTGCCTCTGCCGGTCACGCTGGCGGCAGGCGCCTTCATGGGGCTGGTCTTTGGCATGCTGCTGGCCATTCCGCTGGCGCGGCTGCGCGGCGTCTATCAGGCGATTGCCTCGCTGGCCTTTGTCCAGATCGTGCTGTCGTCGAACCTGTATGCCGAAAACATCACCGGCGGCGCCATGGGCTATTCCGGCATCCCGAAAATCGCCGGGACCTGGACGCTGCTGATCTGCACGGCGGCGACCCTTTACGTGATGTTCGCCATCTCGCGCTCACGCGCTTGGCCGGGCCTTCGACGCCGTGCGCGAGGATGAGGGCATGGCCGTGTCGCTTGGCATCAACGCGACGCGCACCCAGACCATCGCCTATGCGATTTCCGGCCTGATCGCCGGGCTGTTCGGCAGTCTGGAGGCGCTGCATTCCTATGCCATCGAACCCAATCAGTTCGGCTTCCACCTGATCATCGTCATCCTGTCCTATGTCGTCCTTGGCGGTCGGCGCAGTGTCTGGGGGCCGCTGGTCGGCGTGGCGCTGCTGATCGCGCTGCCCGAAATCTCGCGGCCTTTGGCGGATGCGCGGATCATGATCTACGGCCTGATCCTGATGGTGATGATGAACTTCATGCCGCGCGGCATCGTCGACACGCTGATCGCATGGCGCGAAAACCGCAAAAGCACGGCGGCACAATCCGCGACACGTCAGGCAGAGGTGAAGGGATGACCGATCTTGTTCTTGAAAAGGTGAACAAAAACTTTGGCGGCGTCACCGCGTCGAGGGATGTGTCGATGCAGGTTCCTGCGGGCCGGATCACCGGGCTGATCGGGCCGAACGGCGCGGGCAAGACGACGCTGATCAACCTGATCACCGGCATGTTGTCGCTGAGTTCGGGCAAGGTGATGTTCGGCGGGCGCGACATCTCGCATGATGCCGCCGACAAGGTGGCACGCGCCGGGATGGGGCGGACCTTCCAGAACATCCGCCTGCAAAAAGAGGCCAGCGTTCTGGCCAATGTCATGGTGGGCTATCACCGCCATGAAACCTGTTCGCTGCTGTCGGCGATTCTGGGCCTGCCCTCATCACGGCGCGAGGATGCCGAACTGCGCCGCCGCACCATGGCCCTGCTGGAGCGGTTCGACATGACCGAACATGCGCAAAGCCATGCCGGCAGCCTCGCCTATGGCCATCAGCGCAAGGTCGAGATGATGCGCGCGCTGGCGACCGATCCGGACCTGATCCTGCTGGACGAACCCGTCGCCGGGATGAACGATGTCGAGGCGCTGCATCTGGGCCGGATCTTTCGCCGCCTTGCCGATGAGGGCAAGGCGATCCTGCTGATCGAACACAATATGCGTTTCGTCCGGGAGCTGTGCGATTACGTCTATGTGCTGGACGGCGGGCGCCTGATCGCCGAGGGCAAGCCCCGCGACGTGGTCGCCGACCCCGCCGTCATCGCCGCCTATCTGGGGGAGGAATGATGCTGCTTTCCATTGACGACATCCACGCCTCTTACAGCGGGATCCGCGCGCTGGACGGTGTGTCGCTGCACATCGCCAAGGGCGAGATGGTGGCGCTGATCGGCCCCAATGGCGCGGGCAAATCGACGCTGCTGAACTGCATCAGCGGCATCGTCACGCCGACCGCAGGCTCGATCAAGGTCGAGGGGGTGGAACTGGTGCGCAAGCCCGCACGGGCGATTTCGCGCATGGGCGTGCTGCAATCGCCCGAAGGCCGGCAGGTTCTGCCCGACATGTCGGTGCTGGAAAACCTGATGGTCGGCGCGAATGCCCTGCACGGCCGCGCGCCGACCCATGACCTTGGCGACGTCTATCGCCTGTTCCCGATTCTGGATGAACGGCGCGAACAGATGGCGGGTTCGCTGTCGGGCGGCCAGCAGCAGATGCTGGCCATCGGGCGGGCGCTGATGGGCGGGCCGAACATCCTGCTGCTGGACGAACCCAGCCTTGGGCTGGCTCCGGTCATCGTCCAGCAGGTGTTCGACGCGCTGGCCCGGCTGCGTCAGGACGGGATGACGATCCTGCTGGTCGAACAGAATGCCCGCAAGGCGCTGCAATTTTCGGACCGCGCCTATGTCATCGAACATGGCCGCGTCGTCACCCAGGGGAGCAGCAGCGAGCTGGCGCATAATGACGACATTCTGGCGCATTACATGGGGACCGGCGGCCACTGACCGCTTGCGCAACGCAAAACGGCCCGAGGCATCGCCTCGGGCCGTTTTCTTCATGGTTGACGTGCTGTTACGCCGGGGCCGTTTCGCTTTCCAGATCGCGGCGCGCGCGCATATGTTCGGCGGGCATATTCACGGTTTCGACGCAGACCAGCCGGTCGCCGCGATAGCTGCGCACGATCAGCTTGCCCGCATCCGGATCGGCGCCGGTGTCGAAACGGTCGGCGCCGTGGCGCAGCCCGGCGATCTGCAGCTTGGCCGTGCCCTGATCGCTCCAGAACCAGGCGGATTTGCGATAAGGTTCAGGCTGGCCCAGCAAGCGCGCGGCAAGGTTTTTCGCCTGATCGACCGCCGCCTGAACCGATTCCAGCCGCAGATGCGGACCATCCGGACCATGTTGGACATTGGCGCAATCGCCAATCGCCGAAATCGCCGGATCGCTGGTCGCAAGGAAGCAATCCGTGACGATGCCGTTGTCGATCCGCAGCCCGGCATCCCGCGCCAGATCGTCATTCGGCACGATGCCCGCCGCGATCAGCACCGCATCGGCATCGACAATGGTGCCGCAGCCCAGTTCGACACCCGCGACCTTGCCACCGGCATCGGGCAGGATGCGCCGGACGGTTTCTTGCAGATGGATATCGGCCCCCGCCGCGCGATGCAGGGACAGGAAATGATCCGACACCTGCGGCGAAACCGCGCGCGCCATCAGCCGCCCTGCCGCCTCCAGCAGGGTGCCCCGCAGCCCTGCCGCACGGAACACCGCCGCCGCCTCCAGCCCGATAAAGCCGCCGCCGATGATCGCGACATGGCGCGCGCTGCCGGCCAGCGACCGCATCCGGTCGGCGTCCTGAAGCCCGCGCAGCATCAGCACCCCGGCGAGATCGGCGCCCGGAATGGACAGCACCCGGTTGCGCGCGCCGGTCGCCAGCACAAGATGGCCATAATCCACGACCTCTCCCCCCGCCAGCCGGATCTGCCGCGCGTCCCGGTCAATCGACACGACGCGGGCAGAGGTGCGGATCTCGATCGCGTTCTTGTCGTAGAAATCCTGCTTGCGCAGCAAAAGCCGCTCGGGCTGGCCATCCTTGAAATAGGCCTTGGACAGCGGCGGGCGGCTGTAGGGCAAAAAAGGCTCGTCGCCGATCAGAACGATCCGCCCCGCGTAACCGCCCTGACGCAGGCTGATCGCCAACTGGCTGGCCGCCTGACCTGCGCCAATGGCAACCACGGAATCTGGCGCGTTTTCGGACATCTGACACTCCGTCGGTTTGAGGATCGGGTTATCGCGGTATGGCCGCAGCCCACGGCTCCACTGTAATCCACCGACAATAAGTATACAATTTTTCATTATTGAAATACTTAAAAAGCCATCCCCGCGCTTTGGACCCGCCCCGCCGCGTCATGACCGGCCACGAATGCCGCCCCAATATCCACGTCCCCCCTGCCCGAACCGAGGCATGAGGAGCCTGCGAAACCCGCGACCTAGCGTTGCAGCGCCTGATCCAGCACGCGGGCGACATGGATCGCCTGTCGCCCCGTACCATCGTGGATCTGGTGACGGCAGCTTGTCCCATCCGCGACGATCAGGTCCCCATCCCCGGCCTTGCGCACAGCGGGCAGCAAGGACAGTTCGGCCATTTTCTTCGACACCTCGATGTTTTCGGCGGCATAGCCAAAGGCGCCCGACATGCCGCAGCACGAGCTTTCGATGACCTTCAGTTCCAGCCCCGGTACGCTGCGCAGGATGGTTTCGACAGGCCCCATCGCGGCAAAGGCCTTTTGATGGCAATGGCCATGCAGATGGGCGATGCGCCCGCCCTGATCGGCCAGCGGCAATTGCACCCTGCCCTGCGCCATGTCGGCGGCCAGCAGTTCCTCTAGCAAGAGCGCCTTGCCCTGGATGAAATCGGTCTGGTCCGGTGGCAACAATGCCGTCATTTCGTCGCGAAAGCTCATGATGCAGGACGGTTCCAGCCCGACGACACGGGCGCCGCGTTCGACAAAGGGGCGCAGGGCGTCCAGCGAGCGCTGCGATTCCGCCCGCGCCGCATCCGTCTGCCCCGAGGCCAGATAGGTCCGGCCGCAGCACATCGGACGGCTGCCGCCCGCGGGCTGGACGCGGTGCAGCCGGTAACCGGCGGCGGTCAGCACACGCTCGGCCGCTTCCAGATTTTCGCGTTCGAAATAGCGGTTGAAGGTGTCGCCGAACAGGACCAGATCGCGGCCATCGCCCCGCACATCATCGGGACGCGCGGGGCTGCGATCCTCGCGCCATGGCCTGCGCCATTCCGGCAGCGTGCGCTGCGCGGAGAAACCCAGCATCCTTTCCGACAGTCTGGCCATCAGGGGAATGCGGTCGCGCAGGTTCAAAAGCGGTGCGATCAGGCTGGCGAAACGCGCATATCGCGGCAGATGCGCGATCAGCCTTTCACGCAAAGGCAGGCCGTGCCTGCCGTAGTAATGGTGCAGGAATTCGATCTTCATACGCGCCATGTCGACGCCGGTCGGGCAATCGCGCTTGCAGCCCTTGCAGGACACGCACAGATCCATCGTCGCCTTCATCTCGGGCGAGGTGAAGGCGTCGGGACCAAGCTGCCCGGAAATCGCCAGCCGCAGCGTATTGGCCCTGCCCCGCGTCAGGTGCTGTTCGTCGCGGGTCGCGCGCCAGGACGGGCACATCGTGCCCCCGGCCAGCTTGCGACAGGTGCCGTTGTTGTTGCACATCTCGACCGCGCCGCCGAACCCGCCCCATTCGGACCAGTCCAGCGCGGGTTTCAAAGGCTGCACCTGATAGCCGGGGCCATAGCGCATCAGGCTGCGGTCATCCATTTTCAGCGGACGGACGATCTTGTTGGGATTCAACCTGTTATGCGGGTCGAATTCATCCTTGACCCGTTCAAAGGCGCGGGTCAGCCGGGCGCCAAACAGGGGCTCGACGAATTCGGAACGCGAAATCCCGTCGCCATGTTCGCCGGAATAGGACCCCTTGTAGCGCCTGACCAATTCCGCCGTTTCTTCGGCGATGGCGCGCATCTTGCGCACGCCGTCGGCGTCTTTCATGTTCAGGATCGGGCGAACATGCAGACAGCCGACCGAGGCATGGGCATACCATGTCCCGACCGTGCCATGCCTGCTGAAAACCTCGGTCACGCCATCGGTATAATCGGCCAGATGTTCCAGCGGCACGGCGCAATCCTCGATGAAGGACACAGGCTTGCCGTCGCCTTTCATCGACATCATGATGTTCAGGCAGGCCTCGCGCACCTCCCACACGGGTTTCTGGCGGGCAGGTTCGACAACCTCGACCACGGCGTCGGGAAAGCCGTAATCGGCCATGCACTGGTCCAGCCGCTTCAGGTCGCCGCGCAGCGCATCCAGATCGTCGCCCGCGAATTCGACCAGCAGCAGACAGTTCGGCCGGCCCCGGGTGATATCGCCCAAGGTCTTGACGAACAAAGGAATATCAGCGCCCAGAACCAGCACATTGTTATCGACCAGCTCGACCGCGACAGGGTCCAGCGCGACGATGTGCTGCGTCGTTTCCATGGCGTCGCGAAAGGTCGGGAAATGGCAGACGCCCATGACGCGGTGTTTCGGCAGGGACGACAGTTTCAGCGTGACGCCGGTGGTCAGGGCCAATGTCCCCTCGGACCCGACCAGCAGATGCGCGTAGTTCGGGGCATCGGGCAGCAATTCATCCAGATTATAGCCGCCGACGCGGCGCTGGACCTTCGGGAAAATCGTCTCGATATCGGTGCGATGCAGCCGGGCCAGATCGGTCAGCCGTTCCATCATGGCGCGGCTGTGCGGCGTCAGCCCGTTCGACAGCGGCCCCGCGCCAAGTGACAGCCGTTCGCCGTCATGCAGCATCGCGTCGATGGCGATGACATTGTCCACCGTCTTGCCGAACCGCAGCGACCGCGCCCCGGACGAGTTGTTGCCGCACATCCCCCCAATCGTGCAGCGCGAGGCGGTCGAGGGTTCGACCGGAAAGAACAGACCATCCTTGCGCAGCATGTCGTTCAGCGTGTTCAGGACCGTGCCGGGCCGGACACGCACCGTCCGCGCCGCCGGGTCATAATCGGTCACGCCATTGAAATAACGCGACATATCCAGAATCAGCCCGCGCCCAATCGGCTGCCCGTTCTGCGAGGTGCCCCCGCCCCGCGCGATCACCGGCACACCATGTTCCGCCGCGACCTGCAAGGCGGCCGCAATATCGTCTTCGTGTTTGGGAAAGGCCACGCCCTTCGGCATGATCTGGTAGATCGAGGCATCCGTCGCATAACGCCCGCGCGTAAAGCTGTCGAAACGCGTTTCACCTTGCAAGGCGTTGGACAAGGCGCGCTCGAATGCCTGATCGCGGGCCTGACTACGTGCGGCAGGTGGAATGCGCTGCGTGTCGGGTCGGGTCATCTGCCTGCACTTTCTATCTGCGTGGCGCGGCGGGCGGTCCGTCGGGCCTGGCCTGAAACAAGGGTATGGGGCTGAAAGACCGCGGCCCTGCGCATTCCGCCGCAAAGCGACCGGCAAGAACCGCATGGGCATGTCCCCCTGCGCAGCGCAAATCCCCCTCCGGCGCTACCGGATCGAGGCTAGCAGCGACAAGAAATGAATTCAATATTTATGTTGGCTAGGAATAAATGAACGCGATCATGGCGCCAATTTGCGCAGAACCGCATCCTTGGTGCTGCGCAGATGCTGAAACAGCAGCCCGGCCAATTCTTCACCCGCGCGGCGGCGCAAGGCATCCAGGATCAGCTCATGTTCTCGAACGGCCTCGCTCCAGCGTTCGCCATGCTCATCGACATTCGCGCCATAGCGGACACGGCGCAACCTGCCCTGCAATGTCCGCGCCATGGACGACAGCGCGAAATTGCCCGCCGATGCAAAGATCTGCTCATGGATCCGCTGATTGCAGGCGAAATAGCCGGGCCGCTCGCCCCGAAGGAAATGGAAATACATCTCTCCGTGAGTTTTCTCAATCTTGTCAAATTCTTCGTCAGATATTCTTTCGCAGGCCAGACGTCCCGCCAGGGCCTCCATCCCGCCCATCAGATCGAAAAGCTCGCCAACTTCGGCAGGGGTCAGCGCCCTGATCCGCGCGCCGCGATTGGGCAGCAATTCGATCAACCCCTCAGAGGCCAGAACCTTCAGCGCCTCGCGCAGGGGGGTGCGCGAAACGCCGAACATCTCGCATAATTCACGCTCGGGGATGCGCGCGCCGTCGGCCAAAGGCCCCTCGACGACATAATCGCGCAACTGCGGCAAAAGCTCTGTATGCAGGGTGCCCAAACGCTCAAGCGCGCCGATTTCCACATCCGGATCGCTCATCTGACGCACCCCCTTAGACCATAGCCAAGGATATCGCGGCACAAAGCCAAGCGCAAATGCGAATAAAATGAATTCAGTTTGACGCCGAACGCGCTTGGCCCAGCAGGATCAGCCGCCCGTCACGCCGCCCCGACGTCCCAGGAACTGCTTGATCGCCGTCAGCTTGTTTTCCAGATGCAGCCGCAACACCTGCGCCAGCTTGTCGCCATCGCGGGCGCGCAGATGGGTCATGATATCTTCGTGTTCCTGCACCGCCTGCGCCCAACGTGCCGGGGTGGTGTTGGCGACATAGCGCGCCCGTTGCACGCGCGCCGACAGCGCCCGGTGATGCGTGGTCAGTGTCGGATTGCGGGCCGCGTCCAGAACAGCTTCGTGGATACGCTGGTTGACGCTGAAATAGCTTTCCAGATCACCGCCACGATAATGGCCCAGCATCTCGTCATGCAGCGCCTGAATTTCGCGGATTTCATCGTCGGTGACATTGCGGCAGGCCAGTTCCCCGGCCAGCGCCTCCAACGCGCCCATGACCGGAAAAACCTCGTCCATGTCCTGCGGGGTGATCAGGCTGACGCGCGCGCCGCGATTGGGTTCCAGCACCACCAGCCCCTCGCTGGCCAGCACTTTCAGCGCCTCTCGCAACGGGGTGCGCGACACGGAACAGGCGTCGCACAGATCCTTTTCCGGGACCTTCACCCCCGGCGGCAGGCTGCCATGAATGATCAGGTCACGAAGAGTCTGGGTCAGCTCTTCGTGCAGGGATTTTCGTCGCAGGTCCTTCGTCGTGTTTGACAGATAGTTCATACAATAATGCCCTGAACCCCTTGCAGGCCCCCCGCCTGTTGCACCGTCTGTTGCACCGTCAAGACGCATCCGGACTCTAGCATTGCCGTCCTGCCACGCGCCAGCCTGTTTTCAGCACTCCTTTAGCCCGGATCGGCGGACAGTCCCAAAGCTTCGATCGCATGGACGGCACAGGCCTCGTCATTGTCCGAGGAATCTCCGGTGATGCCGATGGCGCCGATGATGCCCCCCTGATCGCGGATCAGCACGCCCCCCGGCACCGGGACCAGACTGCCGTCGGCCAGCGCATTCATCGACTGGATGAAATAGGGCTGTTCCTGCGCGCGATTGAACAGCGCGCGCGACCCCAGCCCCATGGCGACGGCCCCGCGCGCCTTGCCCTGCGCGATTTCCGCGCGCAACAGGCTGGTGCCGTCCTGACGCAGCAGCACGACCAGCGCACCGCCCGCGTCCAGCACCGCCACGGTCAGCGGCTTCAGCCCCAGTTCACCTGCGCGCAGCAGACAATGATCGGCCAGTTTCCGGGCCATATTCAAGGTCAGTGTCATTTCAATGCCTTATCAATATGTCGAGATCGTCGCGCCCTGTCAGAACTGGACCGCCGCGCGATGCCACGATCCAGCGCCGTCTCATGACGGCTTTTGTCAGGCGATATCCGTTTCCGCATCGACCAGCCCCGGCAGGCCTTTCCGCGTGCCGAGACCGGCCGGACGCATTCGACCCTGCCGCCCCGCGCGCATCGCATCGGTGATTTCGGGCGGGGCGCACAGGGGTCAGGCGTCGATGCCGGGCGCGGGCGTGTCCTGCAGATATTGCATCGCGACCGCGACGCCGCCCTTGTCATGCGGCACGCCCGCCTTGCCCAAGGCCATCTCGACCCCGCTGAGGGCGCCGATCAGGGTCAGGTCGTTGATGTCGCCCAGATGGCCGATGCGAAACACCTTGTCGGCGACTTTCGACAACCCGCTGCCAAGCGAGATATTGTAGTGATGCAGGGCCTTGGCCCGGAACTGGTCGGCGCTATGGCCTTCGGGCATGACGACCGTGGTCAGGACGCCGCTTTCATGGCCCTGACGGCTGCACAGGACCTCCAGCCCCCATGCGCGGACGGCGGCGCGGGTCGCGGCGGCGTGGCGCTGATGGCGGTCAAAGACGTTTTGCAGCCCTTCCTCGTGGATCATCTTGATCGCATCGACCAGCCCGTAAAGCATGTTCGTCGCGGGCGCATGACGGAAATAGCCGGTCGCGTTGATGCCGATCATGTCCTGCCAGTCCCAATAGGACCGACGGGTGCCGCCGGCCTTGGACGCCGCAAGCGCCTTGGCACTGACGGCGTTGAAGCTGATCCCCGGCGGCAGCATCAGCCCCTTTTGGCTGCCCGACACCGCGACATCGACGCCCCATTCATCGAAACGGAAATCGACCGAGGCAAGGCCCGAAATCGTGTCGACCATCAGCAGCGCCGGATGACCCGCCGCATCCATGGCCCGACGCACATCGGCGATGGGCGACACCGAACCGGTCGAGGTTTCGTTGCGGACGACGCAGACCGCCTTAATTTCGTGGTTGGTATCGGCGCGCAGATGCTGTTCGATCTGGTCGGCATCGGCACCCGAACGCCAGTCGCCACCGATGAATTCGGCGCGGATGCCCAGCTTTTCGGCCATCTTTTTCCACAGCGTCGCGAAATGGCCGGTTTCATACATCAGGACGCGGTCGCCTTCGGTCAGGACGTTGGCCAGCGCAGCTTCCCATGCGCCGGTGCCCGAGGACGGGAAGATCACCACATCCTGCCGGGTCTTGAAGATGGTCTTGATCGCTGAAAGCGCGGCATGGCCCAGTTCCGCGAATTCCGGGCTGCGGTGGTCGATGACCTGCGCCGACATGGCGCGCAATACGCGGTCGGGCACCGGGCTGGGGCCGGGGATTTGCAGAAAGTGGCGGCCGGAAACATGGGTCATGATTCTCTCCTGGCGGGAATAAATGAATTCGCGATTATGAATTCATTTTAGATGGGTGCTGTCAAGTTTGAAACGGATCGGCAGGCGCTGCTGTCGAAGTCGTGAATTCGGGGAACCGCGACGGGATGGGGCCGCGGTTCCCCTGCCGGCACGGGCCGTCAGCCGGGAATGACCACGAAGATCACCCACAGGACAAAGGGCGCGACCAGGGTCACCAGCGCGCCGTAGCCAAGCAGTTGGCGATAGAACGCCTGCTTGTCGATGCCTTTGGAATTGGCCAGCACCAGCGCCCCGCTGGTCGAAAACGGGCTGGACATCCACGATGGTCGAGGCAACCGCCATACCGGCGATGAAGCCGATGGGACCGACGCCCGTGCCCGCCTGCAGGAACGGCACGGCCAGCGGGATCAAGGCCCTAAGCAGCGCGGTGGACGAGGCAAAGGCCGACACGATGCCGCCGATATAGAACAGCAGCAATGCCGCCAGCAGCGGCGAGGTCATCGAGGCCACGCTGCTGCCGATGAAGTCGATGGTGCCCATCTTTTCCAGCACGGCGATATAGGTGCCGACGCCGGTGATCAGCATGATTTCCGGCCGTGCGACCTCGGCCATGGCGCGCTTTTGCAGGTTCGGCTGGCTGAGCGCGATGACAAGCCCGACGGTCAGCGAGACGAAGCCGATGTCCAGATTGAAGGCCAGAACCAGAATGGCGACCAGCGCCAGACCAAAGACGGTCAGCATCTGAATGAAACTGCCATCAGGCTGGTCGCCCTCGGGCAGCTTGGCCACCAGCCCGTTGGAATCGCCGCCGCCTTCGCGGCCGATGCGGGTGCTGAGTGCCTCGGCCTCGCTGTCGCCAAAGATCTGGGGGCCGGTCGCGGCACGCGCGATTTCGATATGCGGAACCTTCGGCGCATCGCCAAGGTCAACCCGCGCATGGATCAGCTTGCGCCCGCCCAGCACAAAAAACAGGATCAGGACGCAGAACCCATTGGCGAAAAAGCTGGCGGCGAACGTCACCATTTCGTTCAGCGGCAGCCCCGCCCGCGCGACGACGCCATTGGTGATGCCACCAAAGATGCCGATGGGTGAAAAGGCGCCGGCCGATGCGCCCTGCGCGACCATCATCCCCATCAGCAACGGAGAGATGTGATAGCGGAACGCAAAGCTCAGCGCGATGGGCGCGACAATCGCGACGGCACCGGGCGTCACGGCCCCGATCGCGGTCAACAGCGCCGCGATGAAGAACATGATCCATGGGATCATCACGATCCGGCCACGAACCCCGCGCACGGCGGACCGGACCAGCCAGTCGATGGTGCCATTGTTCTGCGCCAGCGCGAACAGCCAGGTGATGCCCGCCAGCGTCAGGAACAAGCCACTGGGAAATCCGGCAATGATTTCCTTGGTGGTATCCCCGGCCAGCAATGTCCCGACCAGAAACGCGCCGACAAAGGCAAGAACGCCGATATTGATCGGCAAAGCGGTTGCAACGACGAACATCGCAACCAACAGACATATCGCAATCAAGTGATGCGTCATGCGCGGCCTCCCTTCCTTGCGATGATGCCCCCGGATGAGTCCGGGGATCGTGATTATGAATGTAATTATGAATTATAAATTGGCATAGAATTTTCTTGCGATGAACGACTCTTGTCGCATGCAGCCGGTTGCATGCGGTATTTTTACGTTAAATCAAAATATTGCTTTGGATTTTTCGCACGCGGTCAGACCTGCTCCGACGCATTACCCGATGAATGCCTCGTGCCCAAGCCGACCTGTCAATGCCCTGAAAACGACCGAAGGCAGCGGTGCCCCTTTCGACAGCAGGCGATTCTTTCCAAGGGGCGCGCCGTCATTAAAATATGGTTTTGGATCGTTCCGGCTGGTCTGGTGAACCGCGCAAGACCAGACCGAACCCGCGCGTCCCGCCCCGGACAGTCCCCGTTTACCGCCGTTTGCCGCCCTTGCCCCGCCAGGCTGCGGCGCGGCCCAGCAGATGGGCGCCGATGGGCGCGGTCAGAAAGATGAACCCGATCGCGAACACCGCCCGCGTCACCGCGCCCAGATGTCCGATGTCGATGGCCGCCGCGATCAGCGCCAGCGCCCCCGCGAAAGAGCCGACCTTGGACGAGGCATGCATCCGCGTCAGCACATCGGGAAAGCGCAGCACGCCCACCGCCGCGACCAATGCAAAGCCGCCTGCCAGCAGCGCGAGGATGGCGGTCACGATCTCAATCATCACGGTCGCTCCTGCGGTCAAGGCGTTCGGCATAGCGCGCCAGCGCCACGACGGACACAAAGCTGACCAGCGCCAGCGCGACGGCAATGTCCAGATAGCCCTCGACCTGCGCCTTGACGGCGAACAGCCCACAAAATCCGATGATGGCCGAGGTCATCATATCCAGCGCCACGACCCGGTCGGCCAGCGTCGGACCGCGCCACAGCCGGATCATGCCAAGCGCGATCGACAGGGCGATCAGCCCAAGACCGGTGTTCAGCGCATATTCAAGAAAGGCTGCGGGTGTCATCAGTGAAAAACCTTCTCGACACGATATTCCATGCCGGATTTCAGATCGGCGACCAGCGCGTCTTCGTCCTGGGCATAGATCGAATGGATCAGCAGATGGGTTTTGTCATCGGCCACGTCCAGCGTCAGCGTGCCGGGGGTCAGAGTGATCAGATTGGCCAGCACGAAGATTTCCAGATCGCTTTTCGGGCCGATGGGCATTTTCACGATGGCAGGGTGCAGCGCGGGCCGGGCTGCGATGCAGTCGCGGGCGACCAGCAGGCAGGATTTGACCAGTTCCTTGACGAAATAGACAAACAGGATCAGCACCTGCGGCAGGGTGCGGAAATAGCGCGCCTGACCCGCGCCAAGCGTGGCGCGCGCAAACCACAGCGCCGCAAAGCCGAAAACGAACCCGCCCAGCAGATCCAGCGGCGAAAACGCCCCCCAGAGCGCGGCCCAGACCAGCGCCAGCAGGATATTGACGGCGAACAGGGTCATGGCGCCCCCTTTCCGGCTGTCGCGCCCAGAACCGTCTGCACATAGTCGGTCGGGTCCAGCAACTGTTCTGCTGCGGTCGTGGCAAAGCGGACGAAAGGCTCCGGGAACAGGCCGATCACAACGGTCATCAGCGCCAACGCGGCAATCGGGGCCAGCAGCAGGGCACGGGGCCGGGCCGGGATGGTGGTCAGCGCGGGCAGGCGTCCGTCGGGATGGGGTTTCCAGAAGGCCTCGGCCCAGATCTTGGTCATGGAAAAGATCGTCAGCAGCCCGGTCAGCAGCGCGACAAAGGCGACCAGCCCCATGTCCAGATCCAGCGCAGCCTTGACCAGCACATATTTCGCCCAGAACCCCGACAGGGGCGGAAAGCCCGCCAGCGAAAAGGCCGGGATCAGGAACAGCACCGCCAGCAGCGGCGCCGACAGATACAGCCCGCCGATGGCATAGAGGTCGGACCGCCCCGTCAAGCGGCGCGAGACGCCCGCGATCAGAAACAGGTTCGCTTTGACGATGATATGATGGACCAGATAGAACACCCCGCCCATCAGCGCCAGCTGCGTCATCAGCGCAAGGCCAAGGATCATATAGCCGATCTGGCTGATGATGTGGAACGACAGGATCTTGCGGAAATCCGATTGCGCCGCCGCGCCCAGAACCCCGGTCAGCATGGTCACGCAAGCGCTCCACAACAGGATCTGATGGGTCCAGCCCTGATCGCCGACAAAGATCAGGGTGAACACGCGGATCAGCGCATAGACCCCCACCTTGGTCAGCAGTCCGGCAAAGACCGCCGACACCGCGTAATGCGGGGTGTGGTAGGATGCGGGCAGCCAGAAGAACAGCGGAAAGACCGCGGCCTTCAGCCCGAAGCCGATCATCAGCATCATGGCGATCACGCTCATCAGCCCCTGATCGGGATGGGCGGCGACCGCGCCCCGCAGGTCCGCCATGTTCAGCGTCCCCGTCGCACCATACAGCAGGCCCGCCGCGCACAGGAACATCACCGTCGATATCAGGTTGAGCGTGACATATTTCACCGCCCCGTCGATGGCTTTCCTGCGCCCGCCGATGACCAGCAGGCCGAAAGACGAAATCAGCAGCACCTCGAACCAGACGTAGAGGTTGAAGATGTCTCCGGTCAGAAAGGCGCCGGTGACGCCCGCGATGAGGGTCTGGAACAGCCCGTGCCAGCCCATCCGGGTCGAGGTCTGGCCGACTTCGGCCATGGCCCAGATGGCGGTGGCAAGGCTGATGATCGCGGCGATCAGCACCATCGCCGCGCTGAGGTAATCGGCGGCCAGCGCGATGCCGAAGGGCGCGGGCCAGCCGCTCATCTGCGTGGCGATGGTGCCGCGATCCAGCACCGCCAGCAGCAGCCGGATGGCAAGGATCAGCGACAGCGCCGATCCGGCGACCGAAATCCAGCCGGAACCGCGCCGGTTGCGCAGCAGAAAGGCCAGCGCCGCCGTGGCGAAAGGCGCGATGATCGGCAGGGCAAGGGTCCAGCTCATTCGCCATCCCCTTCCGGTTCGGCGCGGCGCATCCGGTCGATCTCCAGATGGCCAAAGCTGCGATAGGCGCGGATGGTCAGGGCCAGCGCAAAGGCAAACAGGCCAAAGCCGATGACGATGGCGGTCAGCAGCAGGGCCTGAGGCAGGGAATTCGCCATCTCATGCGCGGGCAGCGTGCCGCCCGGCTCCAGCAGGGGCGGGGCGCCTGTGGTCAGGCGACCGGCGGCGAAAATCGCCAGATTGACCGCATTCGACAGCAGCAAAAGCCCGAACAGAAAGCGCAGCAGATTGCCCGACAGCATCAGCCACAGGGCAGCAGACGTCAGCACGCCCGACAGGATGGCCAGAACGGTTTCCATCACGACACCTCTTCCAGCGCAAAGATCAGGGTCAGGATGCCGCCGACCACGGCCAGATAGACGCCGATATCGAACAGCAGGACGCTGGACAGGTGGTAACCCGCCACCTCGCCCCAGATCCCCGCAAAGGGGGCAAGGCCAAAGGGCATGGCCATCAGCCCCGCGACCACCGCGCAGATCAGGCCGGACACGCCGATGGTGCGGGGGTCGATGCGCAGGGCGCGCCGCGCCTCGGCCACGCCGCTGGCGAATGCGTGGATGGTAAAACCGCAGGCCGCGATCAGCCCGCCGATGAAACCGCCCCCCGGCGCATTATGGCCGCGCAGCAGGACATAGAGCGAAAAGACGATGAACAGCGGGATCAGCAGCCGCGCGCCGGTGGACAGGATCGGCGATTTCATTTCCGCACCCCTCCGCCCCGGCGTTTCAGCACGGCATAGGCCCCGACCGAGGCCAGCAGCACCACCGCCAGCTCGCCGAATGTGTCAAAGGCGCGGAAATCGACCAGAATGACGTTCACGATGTTCAGCCCATGGGCCAGCGCGTAGGAGCCGGATTCGAAATAATCGGTGATATGGCGATCCAGCGGGTGGCTGGTGATGGCAAGGATGATCAGCGTCATGCACAGCCCGACCGCACCCGCCAGCACCGCATGGGCCAGTTGGCGCGGGCGGCTGCGCCGCTCGACGATGCCCGGCAGGCGCAGCATGGCGATGCCGAACAGCACGGCGGACAGGGTTTCGACCATCAATTGCGTCGTCGCGACATCGGGCGCGCCAAAGGTGATGAAGATCAGCGCCACCCCGATCCCCACCGTCCCGATCCCGGCGATATTGGCGATGCGCGAATGCGGCGTCAGCGCCAGCGCCATGCCCGCGACGGTAAAGCCCGCGATGATCCACAGCAGCACCGGCGCCGACAGGTCCAGCGCGATCAGCGGGCGTTTCACGAACAGCGTCGCGCCCAGAACCAGCGCCAGCGTCACGAAGGTCGCGGTCAGATAGCGGCCAAGCCGGCCATTCTGGATCAGCCGGGTCTGCCATCCGGCAAAGGCACGGAAGCCGTCCAGAAAGCCGTCCCAACCGGGATCGAAACCGGGCAGGCGCTCCAGCCCGGCAGCGATGATCCGGCGCAATGCCGCGCGGCCCAGATAAAGCGCCGTGCCAAGCGCGAAGGTCGCAAGGCTGAGGATCAGGGGCAGGTTCACCCCCGCCCACAGATGCAGCCCCGCCGCGCGCGGCTGGTCCAGACTGCCGGTCAGCGTCGCGCCGATCAGCGGCTGCAACAGCCCCGCGCCCAGTCCCAGCACCAGCCCCAGACCGCCCAGCACCAGCGGACCCGCCAGCATCTGCCAGCCCGCTTCGTGCGGGTGATGCGGTGTCGCACCCGGCGCCCCCCAGAAGGGCCGCAGCGCGACGATCCCCGCCACCGCGAACATCAGCGCATTCGCCAGCACCACGCCCGCCGAGACCAGCGCGGCGGGCGCCAGCGTCTCCGCCCCGGCATACAGCAATTCCTTGCCGATCCAGCCGATCATCGGCGGCAGCCCCGCCATCGAGGCCCCGGCCAGCGCCGCCGCCAGCGCGGTCAGCGGCATGGCGCGGCGCAGCCCGCCAAGCAGCGCCACATCGCGGGTGCCGCAGCCGTGGTCGATCGCGCCGACCACCATGAACAGCGCGGCCTTATACAGCGCATGGACGACGACAAAGGTCACCGCCGCCGTCAGCGCATAGGGCGACCCTCCGGCCAGAAACAGCGTGATCGTGCCAAGCGCCATCAGCGTCGTATAGGCCAGCGCGGTTTTCAGATCGCTCTGCCGCAGCGCAAGCACCGAGGCGATGACGGCGGTGACCAGCCCCGCCGCGGTCAGCGTCACGCTCCATGCCGCCGTGTCGCCCAGCACCGGATGCAGCCGCGCCAGCAGATAGACCCCGGCCTTCACCATCGTCGCGGAATGCAGATAGGCCGATACCGGGGTCGGCGCGGCCATGGCATTCGGCAGCCAGAAATGGAACGGGAACTGCGCCGATTTGGTAAAGGCCCCCAGCAGGACCAGCACGAGGATCGGCAGATACAGCGCATGGTCCTGCAACCCCGGCCCGCGCAGGATCTGGGCCAGATCAAAGCTGCCCGCCGCCGTCCCGATCAGGATGAAGCCTGCCAGCGCGGCCAGCCCCCCTGCCCCGGTGACCAGCATCGCCTGCAAGGCGTTGCGCCGGGCAATGGCGTCGTCATTGTTGAACCCGATCAGCAGGTAAGAGGTGACCGAGGTCAGTTCCCAGAACACGAACAGCGTGATCAGGTCGCGCGCCAGCACAAGGCCCAGCATCGACAGCATGAACAGGAACAGGAACAGCACGAACCGCCCGAATTGCGGGTGATCGCCCATGTATCCCGTCGCATAGAGAAAGATCAGCGCCCCGATCCCGGAAATCAGCAGGGCAAAGATCAGCGACAGCCCGTCGATCAGAAAGGCCAGCGAAATCCCCAGTGACGGCGCCCATGCCCAGTCCAGAGCCAGCGCCTGCCCCGCCACGACCTGCGGCAGGGCGCTCGCGAACCAGATCGCGAACATCAGCGCCGCCAGCGCCGCGACATATCCCGAAATCCGGCCAGACAGGGGCGCGGCATTCTGTGCGGTCATCGGCTCTCCTGCTGAGGCGAATGGGGTGTGGCCGGGTGTCTTGCAGGTCTACACAGCCGCTTATTCGAATGGAAATAGATAATTATATTGCCGCTTATAGCCGATGGCTATAAGCTGCCCGGATGCCGACCTTGCAGCAGCTTCGATATCTGGTCGCGATTGCCGACACGCTCAGCTTCAGCCAGGCGGCAGAGATCTGCCGGGTGGCGCAGCCGACGCTGAGCATCCAGTTGAAGGAACTGGAATCCAGACTGGGCGCGCGGCTGGTCGAACGCACCCGCGCCCGCGTCTCGGTCACGCCGACCGGGCACGAGGTCGCGCGGCGCGCCCGCGCCATGCTGGCCAGCCTTGACGACATTCGCGAAATCGCGCTGCGCAACGACCCGCAGGCCCCTCAGGCGCTGCTGCAGATCGGCGTCGTCCAGACCGTCGGCGCCTATGTGCTGTCGATCACCATGCCCGCCCTGCGCGCGGCTTTTCCCAATATGAAATTTCAGGTCCGCGAAGAGCGCGGCGATACCCTGCTGCGCCAGTTGGGCGATGGGGTGCATGACCTGATCCTGCTGCCCGACCGGACGAACCGCCGGGATCTGGAATGCCATCACCTGCTGCGCGAGCCCCTGATGGTGGTGATGCCGGTCGATCACCCGCTGGCGCGGCTCGACAGCATCGCGCCCAAACAGCTTGCCGGGGAAACCGTGCTGGCCATGGAATGCGGCCACCGCCTGCAGGACCAGATCATCGGCCTGTGCCGCGATGCGGGCGCACATCACGCCAGCGACTACCAGGGCACGACGCTGGACACCCTGCGCCAGATGGTCGCCATCGGCATGGGTATATCCCTGCTGCCCGCGCTTTATGTCCGGTCCGAGGTGCTGCGCGAACAGCTGGTCACCGCCCGCCCGATGACCCATCACACCCCGGTCCGCGATATCTGCCTGATCTGGCGACAGGATGCGGCGCGCGGATCGACCTATGCCGCGATCGCCGACAGCCTGCGCGGATCGCTGCAACCGTGGCATGTGGCGGGATAGGCCTGCCGGTCACGCCGTCTTGCCATGGCGGTAGCCGATGCCGGGCGGCGTTTCGATGATGCACGGCTCATGGCGGCGACGCGCGATCTATCGGTGCAGCGCCCCGGTCCTGAGGCTGATCCGGCGCGGTTTGGGCGTGCTGTTGCGCCCGGTCCTGAGGTTGGCGGGCGCGGTGCGATCCGTCACAGCCGGCACGGCCGACAGCGCAAGTCGCACCCGCGCGGCGCTGACAAACCCTGAGGTTGCCGCCCCGTCTGCCGCGATGTTTCGCGCGGCCCGGCCTGTCAGCAGGATCGCGGCGGCCACGCGCCGCTATCGGGAAGCGGGAAAGGCCGCGTCATCGCGGCCATTCCCGTTGGCGGCGCTATCTGTTCGGCCAAAGCGGCGCGTGGCGGTTCACGTCCTTATACAGCAGATAGCGGAACGGTCCCGGCCCGCCAGCATAGCAAGCCTGCGGGCAAAAGGCGCGCAGCCACATGTAGTCGCCGGGGCCGACCTCGACCCAGTCACGATTCAGGCGATAGACCGCCTTGCCCTGCAGGACGAACAGCCCGTGTTCCATGACATGGGTTTCGGCAAAGGGGATCGAGCCGCCGGGTTGCAGCGTCACGACCGTGATATGCATGTCATGGCGCAGGTCCTCGGGGTCCATGAAGCGCGTCGTGCCCCATGCCCCACCCGTGTCCGGCATCATCGCGGGCGCAATATCCTGTTCCCGCGCGATGATCGGATCGGGTTTTCCGACGCCGTTGCAGGGCTGCCAGCGCTTGCGCCACCAGTGGAAACCGGAATGGCCCTGCGCCTTGTTGTGCAGGCTCCACGATGCGCCGGGCGGGATATAGGCAAAGCCGCCGGGCGTCAGCAGATGTTCGGCGCCGTCGATGGTGATGCGGATTTCGCCGCCGGTGACGAAAATCGCGTGCTGGACGCCGGGGTCGTCATCGGGGCTGTCGCTGCCGCCGCCCTCGGCCAGTTCGACGATATACTGGCTGAAGGTTTCCGCAAATCCCGACAGGGGCCGCGCGATCATCCACATCCGCATCCCCACCCATCCGGGCAGATAGCTGGTGACGATATCGCGCATCACGGATCGCGGAATGACCGCATAGGCATCGGTAAAGACGGCATTGTCGGTGGTCAGCCCCGTCTGAGGGGGCAGACCGGCGACAGGCCCGGCATAGGATGCGGCGGGCGTCTTGATCCGGGCAGTGGCGCGGGTGCTTTCGGCGATATCGCCTGTCATGGCGCCTGCGGCGGGCTGATGATCATCCATGGCTCACCTGCGTGTTCGATGCGCTCAGCGGCTGGTCCTCTTCCAGAATGTCCAGGCTGTCCATCTGTTCGCCCTCCAGCACGCGGCGCGCGCGGTCGCGGTCGATATCGCCCACCCAGGATGCGACGGCGATGGTGGCCACGCAATTGCCCGGGTAGTTGCCAAGGGCGCGCGCGATCCCCATGAACCAGTCCACCGACAGCACCAGCACCAGCCCGATGGCCGGGATCGCGGGCACGGCGGTCAGGGTCGCGGCCAGAATGACGATGGCCGAACCCGGCACGCCATGCGCCCCTTTCGACGTGATCAGCGCGACGCCCAGAATGGTCATCAGATCGACAAAGGCCAGATCGGTATTCGTCGCCTGCGCAATGAACAGCGCGGCCAGCGTCAGATAGATCGAGAAAGCGTCCAGGTTGAACGAATATCCGGTTGGCACGACCAGGCCCACCGTCGAATCCTTGATGCCCAGATGTTCCAGCTTGCGCATGGTCTGGGGCAGCACGCTGTCGCTGCTGGTGGTGCCGGCGACGATGCCGACCTCGGTGCGCATGTAGCGGATCAGCTTGATGATGCTGAACCCCGACAGCCGCATCACCAGCCCAAGGATGCCAAAGACGAAGATGATCACCGCGATATAGAACAGCGCGACCAGATAGCCAAGCTGCGCCAGTGAACCAACGCCGTAGCTGCCGACCGTATAGGCGATGGCGCCAAAGACGCCAAAGGGCGCCAGACGGACGATGAAGCCCATGATGCGGAATGTCGTGTCGCCCGCCAGTTCGATCATCGACAGCAGCGGCTTGCCGCGCGGCCCCAGCATGGACAGCGCGCAGCCGAACAGGATCGCGACCAGCAGGACCTGCAAAACGTCGCCCGTGGCAAAGCCGCTGAACACGGTCGTCGGGATCAGCTTCATCAGGAAATCGACGGTGCCGCCGCTGCTGACCTCATGCGCGCGGTCGACATAGGCGCCAAGCGCGGATGCGTCCAGCGTGCTGGTGTCGATGTTCATGCCCGCACCGGGCTGAAAGACATAGGCCAGGATCAGGCCCAGAACCAGCGCGACGGTGGTGATGACCTCGAAATAGACGATGGCGCGGACGCCGACGCGGCCGACCTTCTTGATGTCGCCCGCCCCGGCGATGCCGTGGACGACGACGCAAAAGACGATGGCGGGGATCAGCATCTTGATCAGCTTGATGAACCCGTCGCCCAGAGGCTTCATCTTGGCGGCGAATTCCGGCGCGGCAAGACCGACCACCACCCCCAGCACCAGCGCGGCGCAGACCTGCCCGAACAAGGATCTTGTCCAACTTGGCATTGCAATACTCCCTGAAAGCGCGGCGTTTTGCGCCGCTGATTTTTCGTGGCGGGAACTGTTGGCCAGATCACCATCTGAGTCTAATATCGTTTTTCATGTGATCTATATGGTTTTTATATGCGTATCCGACAGCTCCACTGCTTTGTCGTCCTGGCCGAAGAGCTGAATTTTACCCGCGCGGCGCAGCGGCTGAACATGTCGCAGCCGCCGCTGAGCCTGCAGATCCAGTCACTGGAGCGGGCGCTTGGCGTCGAATTGTTCCAGCGCAGCAGCCGCCGCATCACCCTGACCCGCGCCGGAGAGGTCTTTGAACGCGGCGCCCGCCGCATCCTCGCGCAGCATGATCTGGTCATGCAGGAACTGCAGGAAATCCGCATGGGGCAGCATGGCGTCCTGAACATCGGCACCACCGGGTCGATCCTGCGCGCCGGACTGGCGGTGCTGCTGGCGAAATTCTGCGACGAATTTCCGCGCATCACCGTCCATCTGCATGAACAGGCCCCCGAATTGCAGATCAACGGGCTGGTCAGCGGACGGATGGACGTGATCTTCAACCGCTCGGCCCCCGGCCACGAGGATCTGGCCTGCGATCTGGCGTGGCAGGAAGACATGGTCGTGCTTTTGCCCGACGATCATCCGCTTTGCGACCGGGCGCAGGTCGCGCTTGATGACCTGAAGGATCAGCGCCACATCGTCCTGCGCCCCGACAGTTCCGATTTCGCGGCCCTGATCATGTCGCTGATCACCCGCAGCGGCGGGCGGCCCAGGGTGTCGCAGCAGGTGGTCGATGCCCAATCCATCCCCAGCCTTGTCGCGGCGGGCTTCGGGATCAGCATCCTGCCCGCGGGGATCGCGACCCTGACCTCGGGGCCGCTGGCCTTTCGTCCGATTGCCCCCGACGGCCCGGTTTCGGATATTTTCACGATCTATCACCGCAGCCATGACAACCCCGCCCTGACGGTCTTTCTGGACGCGATCCGCCGGTTCGTCAGCCAGGGCGCGGTGGGCGCGGGCTGAACCTTGGGGCCGGGGTCAAGGTCACCCCATGCCAAGGTCCCGCCCCTGCCCCGCCCCACGCTGATGCTGTTCGCGACAGGCGTGCCCGGCAACTCTCTGGCGAAAGTGTCGCGCTGCGGATGATGCTTGTCATGCTGCCGCTTCCGGTGCTTTCTGGCGCGATGACACCACGCGAATCCCTGCCCGAGATGATCCAGACACCGACGCTTGCCGTCCCCCGTGACATCACGCCGTCGCGGGGCGCCCTGTTCCGGGGCGCGGGCCTTGGCATCCTGCGGCCCCAATTTCCGGCGCTGGCCGCCATCGGGGCCGAACTGTTCCCGCCGGCCCCGCAACACTTTTCCAAATTCCCGAGATAGAGGCCCCCATGCGCCGCAACGGTTTTCTTCTGGTCATGATGCTGACCCTTGCCGCCTGTTCCGGACGCCCCGGCCCGGAACTGCTGGCGCCCATGCCCGCTCACCGCGTCGAGGGCGCCAGAAGCGTCACGGTCCATGTCGTGACGACGCGGGCCGATGCCCCGGACATGCCCTTTGCCTTCGGCAGGGGCCGCGCCGGTGCGCCGCAATATGCGGAATTCGACATTTCCATTCCGCCGGGCCACCAGCCCGGCCAGATCGAATGGCCGGAACAAACCGCCGATCCCGCAAAAAGCTTTGTGACGGTCGGGCAAAGACGCATGGGCGGGCAGGAACTCGCGCGCGGGGTCGCGGGCGAACATGTCGGCCTTTATGTCCACGGCTACAATACCTCGTTCCAGGAGGCGCTGTATCGGCTGGCGCAGCTTTCGGCGGATGCGCATCTGGCCGGAACGCCGGTGCTGTTTTCATGGCCGTCCGAGGCCCATGTCGCCGCCTATATGGCCGACCGCGACGGCGCCGATTATTCCCGCAGCGCGCTGGCAAATCTGTTGCAGCAGCTGACCGCCGGTGCGAAACCCGGCGATACCGTGTCGGTGCTGGCCCATAGCATGGGCGCCCGCCTGATGATGGAGGCGCTGCGCGAGTTGAACATGACCGGGCGCGGCGCTGTCATCGACCGGCTGGACATCATTCTGGCCGCCCTCGATATCGACGTCGACCTGTTCCACGAACAGCTTGCCGCCCTGCGCCCGATGAAGCGGCCGATCACGGTGCTGGTGTCCTCGGACGACAGGGCGCTCAAGGTCTCGTCGCGGCTGGCGGCGGGGCGCCCCCGGCTTGGCCTTGCCGATGTCCACGACCCCGAAATCCAGCAGGGCGCGCAGCAGGCGGGCATCACCATCGTCGATATCACCGCCCTGCCCAAGGGCGATTCCGCCCATAGCCGCTATGTCGGCCTGATCAGCGCGGGCGGGCTGGCGGCAGAGGGCAACCCCTTCAGGCTGGTCCGACAGGCCGGGGCCTTTGTCTTCAATCAGGTCGGCGCGACCTTTGGCGGCATCGGCAGCGTGCTGGAAGATTAGGCGGCTCTGGCGCGATCAGCGCCGGGGACGCGGGGCCGTGCCGGCCGTGGACAGGTGCGAAACCGTTATCCCGCCTCGGCTGGCTTGGGGCCGGGTGGTGCATCGGGGGCGGCCACCAGTTCCTCGCGTTCCAGCCAGGGCATCAGGATGGTCTGGATCTTCAGCGCCAGCACGACGATGTCCCACAGGGTCTTGGAATAGGGCCAGCGCGGATTCCGCCTCGGCAAAGCCGCATTCGCCGCGCGTCATTCCGGCCAGCAGCCGCGACTTGATCTGCTCGCAGGCGTGGCGGCTGTCCGCGACCCTGTCGGCAAAACCATGCCGGGTTTCGGCGGGCCATGGCATCTGCAACCCCTCTTGTGCGATGGCGATCTGCGCGGCAAAGGCCGGTTCGGCCAGCGACAGGATCCCCGCTGCGGGAGCGGCCCGGCATCTCTTTGATATGGCGGGAAAGTTCGTCCAGATAGATCAACACGCGGATCCCGTCCGACATCGCCTGAACCTGTTCGGGTGGCAGGGGCTGGCGACCCAGTTCAGCCAGCTCCCGCCGCAACTGCCCGCCCAGATCGGCCAAATTGGACTGGGCATCCTCGGCCAGGGGCGCATCGGCGATCCGGCTGCGGGCCAGATGGAAATGCGCGCGCAGGATGCGGGAAAATTCCAGCGCGACGGCACGCAGGGCCAGATCGGGCAGGTCGCGCAGCGTGGCGTCGACATAATGCAGGCTCGTGCCTTGCCGGTCGGCCTTGCGAAAGCGGCTTTCCAGAAAGCGGACGACGCCGGGGTTCAGCGGCACCATCACGGCGGCGCCGATCAGGATATAGCTGGTATGAAACAGCGCCAGCCCCGGCACCAGATGCGCAGCCCCGCCGACCAGCCAAAGGCACAGCGGCGTCAGGACGGGCAGCAGGACAATCGCGATCGCCCCGGCGATCAGGTTGAAACCGACATGGCCGGCCGCGACCTGCTTGGCCGCGCTGGTCGCGCCGATGGCCGCGAACACCGCGGTCGAGGTCGTGCCGACGCTGGCCCCCACGATCAGCGCCGCCGCCTGCTGAAAGACCAGCGCCCCGCCCGCCGCAGCCCCCAGCACGATCGCAATCGTCGCGCTGGAGGATTGCGTCAGCAGCGTCATCGCCATGCCGATGGCGAAAAAGGCCAGCGATTCCCACCGGCTGCCCGACAACATTCCGGTCAGCCCCAGAATCTGCGGCGTCAGATCGGCGAAAGCCGCCTGCAAGTTGCCGATCCCCAGAAAAAAGGCGCCGAAACCGGCAATCGCCGCGCCCGCGCCGGCGGCACGTTCGCGCCCGCGCAGGATCAGGCGCAGGATCATGCCGACCCCCAGAAGCGGCAGGGCCAGCGCGCCGATGCTGAACCTCGTCCCCATCAGCGCGACGATCCAGCCGGTCATCGTATTGCCAAGGCTGGTGCCGTAGATCACCCAGATCAGATGACCGAACCCGACCAGCCCGGCATTGGCGAAACCGATGCTGGCGACGATCACCGCGCTCGAACTTTGGACCAGCGCGGTGATCCCCGTGCCGACCGCAAAGGCGCGCAGCCGCGACCGGGTCGCGCTGTCCAGCCCGCTGCGCAGCGCGGGCCCCGCCGCCTGCGTCAGCCCGGCGGTCATCATCTGCATGCCCAGCAGAAACAGACCGATCCCGCCAAGCAGGCTTGCCCAGATGTCCACGTGCATCCCCTATGCCCCCGCCACCGGTGCAGAACTGTCCCGGATCATCCTATCCGACAAAACCCGCGATGATCAGGCAGGTTCGGGATGCCAATGAAAAAACCGCAGACCAGCGGCACGATGACGAATACCCGCTGTGCCGCGCCATAATTGCGGCCCATGGCGGGAACAACAGCCAGAAGATTCCGCCCGACCGGGATAGAGACCGGCTGATGGATCTGCAGACTCGTCAGCACCGCGACCAGCAGCAGCCCGGGCGACCGGCCCGACATCGGCGTCATCGCGCCCCGGCCATGACCGCCACGCCATCGGCGGCAAAGTGGCGGCAAGGTTGAAACCCGGAACAGGCTGCCGTTCGAAAGTCGTCACGCTGAAATTCCATTGCGGGGGCAAGGTGCGCAGCAAGGGCATCCGCCCTGCCATATCATGTTGCGCTGCCTTGTGTCCGACCGGGCGGCACGGGTCAAGCGACCCGCCCTGTCTCCAATCCCGTCTTCAATTCCCGGCGCTGGAATGAAAGCCGCTGCGACATAAAGGCATGCAGCAGGAAATCCAGCCGCCCAATTCCCCCGTGAGCCGTTCCAAAACCGCCTCGCGCTGATCGTGGACTACCGGCAATCCGTGGCGTGCCGGAACCTTGACGGCATGATGCGAATCGCGGGCAGGCCGTGCCCTGTTCACCCCGCCCGCGACCGATGGCACGGCAAAGGCGGCATGAAAGGTTTTTCGCCCGGCATTAGGCTCAGGACCCATTGATTTCCGACTGGCGGCGTGATTCACGGTTCGAAAAGCGAGCGGTGACCATGTCTGATCTTTTGGTTGACGGACGCGCAGATGGCGCGTCTTGAGCCTTTCTTCCCAAGTCCCACGGCAAGCCTCGCGTCGATGATCGACGCGTGTTAAGCGGGATTATCTTCATCAATCGCAATGGCTTACGGTGGCGCGATGCCCCGGCAGCCTATGGCCCGCACAAGACACTATACAACCGTTGGAAGCGGTGGAGCGACAAGGGCATCTTTGCCCAAATGATGGCGGGTCTGGCGGCTGGGCACGGCGAAGAGAAGACCGTGATGATCGACGCCACTTACCTGAAGGCCCACCGCACCGCGACCAGCATGGGCGTGAAAAGGGGGCGTGGGCGCCTGATTGGTCGCACCAAGGGCGGCATGAACACCAAGTTGCACGCCATCTGCGACAGCCGTGGCGCCCCTCAACCTGTTCGTCACTGCCGGACAGGTCAGCGATTACATCGGCGCGCGGGCATTGCTGAGCAGCCTGCCGGATGTCGATTGGCTGCTCGGGGATCGCGGCTATGACGCCGACTGGTTCAGAGAAGCGTTGAAAGACAAAGGGATACGCGCCTGCATCCCAGGCCAGAAGCAGCGGAAGAAAACCGTCAAGTACGACAAGCGCCGGTACAAACGGCGCAACCGGATCGAGATCATGTTCGGCAGGCTCAAGGATTGGCGGCGTGTGGCGACCCGGTACGACCGTTGCCCCAAGGTATTCTTGTCAGCAATCGCACTTGCTGCCCTCGTCATCTACTGGCTTTGAAACTCAATGAGTCCAGACCCTAGGCGCGGTGCGCGGGATCGGTCGCTCCCCCACGGGAGCGTGGATAGAAACATCGACGAACGAAGAAGCCGCGCCGTCCTGTCCTTCAGCCGGTCGATCAGGATCGGGCGGGTCACGCCTGGGGTTTCCGCCACGGCCTTCGCCGGAAATCTCCTTCCGTTCACGGCGACTGCGCGAGCAAGGTCTGTTTTGGCGGCCGTGGCTTGTCCGGGGTTCCGCGCAGGAAATCGGGGCCCATGCTGCCGGGCTTGCCGAGATGATCGTCAGCCACGGCCTGACCGTGGCGCAGATGGCGGCGTTCATCAAGATATCAGGCGACGACATGCAGAAATCGCCGGGAAAGAAATGGATGTTTCGCGATCTCGCCACAGATCGCGATGCCGCGGCGGATCGTCAATCCGCCAATGGGAAAACGCCGGGCCAGAGGGGGCTGGCCCGGCGTCCGTGCAGGGTGCCGATGGCGCTACATCATGCCCATCATGCGCGGCAGAATCAGCGTGATTTCCGGCACATAGGTTATGATCATCAGGAACAGCAAAGCCGTCAGCAGCCATGGCATGACGGCCTTCGATACCTCGGTCAGGCCAAGTTTCGAAATCGCCGATCCGACATAGAGGTTCAGGCCCACGGGTGGCGTGGCCAGCCCGATTTCCATGTTCACGATCAGGATGATGCCGAAATGGATGGGGTCGACGCCCAGCTTGACCGCGATCGGATACAGGATCGGGGCCATGATCAGGATGATCGCCGAAGGCTCCATCACCATGCCGATGACCAGCAGCATGACGTTGACCATCAGCAAAAATCCGATCTTGCCAAAGCCAAGCGAGACGATCCAGTCCGACATCTGCTGCGGGATCTGTTCCGAGGTCAGGATGAAGGCGAACATCACCGCGTTGGTGATGATATACAACAGCATCGCCGACATCGCGGCCGAGGTCAGCAGCACGCGCGGCACGTCGCGTATCCTGATGTCCTTGTAGACAAAGACCGCGATGACAAAGGCATAGACGGCAGAGACCGCGGCGGCCTCGGTCGGCGTAAAGATGCCGCCATAGATCCCGCCCATGATGATGACGATCAGCAAGAGGCCCCAGACCGACTTGCGAAAGGCGGTAAACCGTTCGCCCCAAGCGGCGCGGGGCAGGCGCGGATAGCCGTTCTTCCATGCGCGCCAGACGGTCGTGACCGCATACATCGTGGCCAGGATCAGGCCGGGGACGACGCCCGCGATGAAGATCTGGCCGATGGACGGCGAAAAGATGGTCTCGCCATCCGGCCCGGTCGCCAGCATCCCCGAAGTCGCCACGGCATACATGACCATGACGATGGACGGCGGGATCAGGATGCCCAGACCACCGGCAGCGGCCACGGGACCGACCGCGAATTGCGGCGGATAGCCCATGCGCACCATCGCCGGGATCATGATCGAGCCGACCGCCATCACCGTCGCCGGGCTGGACCCGGAAATCGCGGCAAACAGCGCACAGGCGACGACCGCCGCCAGCCCCATGCCGCCGTGCCAATGGCCGACCATGGACGTGGCGAATGCGATCATCCGCCTGGCGACGCCGCCATGGGTCAGGAAGTTGCCGGCAAGGATAAAGAACGGGATCGCCATGATCTCGAACTTTTCGATGCCGGTGAACAGCTTCAGCGCGATGCTGTCCATCGGGATATTGGTGAAGGCGAACAGAAAGCTGAACACCGTCAGGCCCAGTGCGATCGACACCGGCATGCCGGTCGCCAGCAGCACCGTCAGAATGGCGAAAATGATCAATGCGGTCATTTCGGCGACCCTCCGGACTGGTTGGCGGGGGCGTCGTCCATGCCATCGACATGGCCATGTTCGTGATGCACGATTTCGCCGGTGGTGATGTATTTCCACAGCGCCTGAATGAACCGGAAACACATCAGCGCCGAACCAAGCGGCACGGCCAGATAGACGATCCACATCGGGATTTCCAGATCGGCCGAGGTCTGGCCGCCGACACCGACGTGATAGACGAATGTCGACCCGATCCAGACCAGAATCGCGGTGAACAGGATGCCGCCCGACATGGCGATGATCGTGGTGATCCGCTGCCATTTCGGGTTGAGCTTGTTGACCAGCATGTCGACGCCGACATGGATGCCGATCCGCACGCCGTAAGCCGCGCCGAATTTCGCCATCCAGACGAACAGATAGATACAGGCCTCCTGGGCCCAGGTCAGCTTGATCCCGTTGATCGTGGAATACAGCGACCGTGCCCAGGCCTGCAGCTCGGGCATGTCATTGGCGCGCGCGTAGCGCACCAGATCGGCGGCATAGCCGATCGAAAAGCGATGAAAGACCGCAACGAAGATCAGGATGACGGCCGCAGCCATCAGGAAAGAAATCAGGACTTCTTCGAAGCGGTCGAGGAAGCGCAGAAACATGGCGTGACCTCGCGGGTGCAAAAAGGGGACGCGGGCTGGCGCGTCCCCCGGTTCATTCTATCCCGGTTCATTCCGGGGACTGGGTTTCCGGGAATCCGGGCGATGGGCCGGGATCAGTCGGCGGCGACGACCTCGCGGGCCTGCTGGATCAGATCGGCCCCGATGCGCGATGCCATTTCGTCATGGACGGGGCGCAGGCGTTCGATCCATTCGGCGCGCTCTTCCTCGGTCGGTTCATGGAAGGTGGTGGTGCCCGCCTTGACCATTTCGGCCATCGCCCAATCGTTTTCTTCCTTGGCGATCGAGTTGGCGTATTCGGTCGCTTCGGCCATGGCGCGGTCCAGCTGTTCGCGCACCGCCGGGTCCAGACCGTCCCAGAACGCCTTGTTCACGATCACCGCATAGCCCAGATAGCCGTGGTTGGTGACGGTGGCGTGTTTCTGGACCTCGTGCATTTTCTGGGTGAACATGTTCGAGGGCGGGTTTTCCGTGCCATCGACAACGCCCGTCTGCAGCGCCTGATAGACCTCGGAAAAGGGCAGGACCTGCGGCACGGCGTCCAGCGCCAGCATCTGCGCCTCCAGGATTTTCGACGACTGGATGCGCATCTTCAGGCCCAGCAGGTCGTCGGGCGTTTCAATGGGCGAATTCGCCGACATCACCTTGAAGCCGTTGTCCCAATAGGCCAGCCCCTTGATGCCCTTGTCGTCCAGCAGGCCCAGCAGGGTCTGGCCGACTTCGCCATCGGTGATCTTGCGCAGGTCGTCATAGCCGTCCATCAGGTAAGGCAGGTCGAACAGTTCGAACTGCTGCACGCCAAGGGGGCCGAATTTCGCCAGCGAGGGCGCCAGCATCTGGACCGCGCCCAGTTGCAGCGCCTCCAGCTCTTCCTTGTCCTTGTAAAGCTGGCTGTTGGGATAGACTTCGACCACGACGGCGCCGTCGGTATATTGCTCGGCCAGTTCCTTGAATTTCAGCGCGCCCTTGCCCTTGGGCGTATCGGGGGCGACGACATGGCTGAACTTGATGGTGACGGTCTGGGCCAGCGCCGGGAATGCTGCGGTCAGCGCAAAAGCGGCAGCGCCGGCCAGAGCGGCGAATGTGCGACGTTTCATCAGATATCCTCCGTTGGTCCCACCGCCCTCCTGCTGCGGGATCCTTGGCAGTTCCTTGCCAGCTTGTTCACATTCCCGCTATTGTGGATTCCCGCAATAGGGGCAGGCAGCCGCCCCGACAGCGGACCGGAGGAGATGGAACGGACCCCGCGATGAGCGATGCAGACCTGCCGAAGGCGCCGGACTCTTCGCCGCGCCCTGCCCGGCAGGGTCGCGGCACGGCGCCGGATATGGCTGCGTTCGGCATGGACAGCATCGACATCGCCCAGCCACCGCGGCGCCGCATCGACCTGCTGTCGCTGGTGCCGCTGGTCGCCATCATCGCGCTGGTCGGGCTGGTCTGGGCGCTGGTCTGGGCGGTGACGCGCGACGACAACGAAAGCGCGCGGACCAAGCTGGCGACGGATGCGCTTTGGGTCGAACAGACCCTGCGTTTCCAGTTGGGCGTCGACGAGGACATGCTTGTGCGGCTGGCGATGGACCATGCCGGGGGCGTGCCCGATGCGGTGATGGCCGCCCGCGCCCGCAGCCATATTTCCAGCAACCCTGAAGTCCTGTCGATCAGGTGGCACGGGCCGGACGGTCAGGCCGACGACAGCCCGCCCCCGATCGGTCTGGCCGATGATCCGGTGCTGGTCGACCTGATCCTGAACACCCGCGCCGGCACGATCCGCCCGGTTTACGGACAGGTCACCCCGGACGGGCTGGTCACGATGGGCGTCGCGCTGAACGATGGGCAGGGCGCGCTGACCGCGACGATTTCGCTGCCCCATGTGCTGGAACGCCACCTGCCCTGGTGGATTGCCGAACAATATGGCGTCCTGCTGGTCGATCTGTCGGGCGATGTGCTGGCCAGCCGTCAGCGCCTGTCGCCCGATCCCGACAACCCGTCCCATGTCATCAGCTTTGACCCGCCGCTTGGCGGCACATGGCTGCGCATCACCGCCTATAACCCGCCCGCGCCGTTTCGTTCCACCGTGCTGTTCGGCGCGATTGCGGCGCTGGCGGCCTTTGCGGTGCTGGCCCTGGGCGTGCTGTATCGGTCATCCAAACGCCGCCGCGAAACCGAATTGCGATTGTGGAGCGAGACCGCATTCCGCCGCTCGATGGAAGAAAGCCTGACCGTCGGGCTGCGCGCCAAGGACCATCAGGGCCGCATCCTGTTCGTCAACCCGGCATTTTGCAAACTGGTCGGGTGGAGCGCGGCCGAACTGATGCGCCGCGACCCGCCCATGCCCTATTGGGACCGTTCCATCCTGCCCGAAACCCAGGAACGCCACGCCAAGCTGGCGGCGGGCGGCGCGGTCAGCCAGCGCTTTGAAACCCGCTTCGTCGCCCGCGACGGCCGCGAGATCGAGGTCGAGGTCTATGAGGCCCCCTGATCACCGCGCGCGGCGACCATATCGGCTGGATGGGTTCGGTCATCGACATCACCGAAACCCGCAAGGCCGCCCGCACCGCCCGCCTGCAGGACGAGGCGCTGGCCCGGACCGGGCGGCTGGTCACGCTTGGCGAAATGGCTTCGACCCTTGCGCATGAGCTGAATCAGCCCTTGTCGGCGATTGCATCCTATGCGGCGGGGATGCTGAACCTGATCGAACGGCAAAAGGCCGATCCCGCCATCCTGCAGGGCGCCACGGAAAAACTGGCCCGGCAGGCCGACCGCGCAGGCCAGATCATCCGCCGCATCCAGGATCTGGTCAAAAAGCGCGAACCGCATTTTTCCGAACTGGATCTGGCCGAGGTGGTCGATGAAACCCTTGGCTTTCTGCAGGCCGATGCCCGCGAACACCGGGTCAGGCTGCACCGTCAGGGCACCGTGTCAGCCCCCGTCGCCGCCGACCGCATCCTGCTGGAACAGGTGCTGATCAACCTGATCCGCAACGGGATGGAGGCCATGACCGAAACCCGCAGCGGCGACACGGTCACGGTCCATCTGTCCACAACCGCAGGCCATGCCCTGATCAGGATCGAGGATCATGGCGCGGGCATTTCCGACGCACTTTCGGCCAATCTGTATGACGCCTTTGCCACGACCAAGCCGCAGGGCATGGGCATGGGCTTGAAAATCTGCCGCTCGATCGTCGAATTGCACGGCGGCAGCCTGAACTGGCACCTGACCGAAGGCGGGGGCACGACATTCGCCTTTTCCCTGCCGTTCGCCGCGCCGACCGAACCGAAGGAGGACAGATGAGACAAAAGGAACGCCCATGCCCGCGCTGATCGACATCGTTGACGACGAAGAACCGATCCGCGATGCACTGGCCTTTCTGCTGGCCTCGCGCGATATCGAAACCCGGCTCTGGGCCTCGGGAGAGGAGTTTCTGGCCGCCCAACCCCTGGACGACATGACCTGCATCATCATGGATGTGCGGATGACGGGCATGTCCGGCCCCGATGTCTATGAACGGCTGCATGCGATGGGTTCGGTGGTGCCGGTGATCTTTCTGACCGGCCATGCCGATGTCCCGGTCGCGGTCCGCACGCTGAAGGCCGGGGCCTTCGATTTCATCGAAAAACCCTTCAACGACAATCAGATCGTCGATCTGGCGCTCAGCGCGATTGCGGCGGGGGAAATCGCGCAGGCCAATGCCGCCAGCAGGCGCGAGCTGGACAGCCGCCGCGCATCCCTGTCGGCGCGTGAAGCCGAGGTCATGGACCTGATCCTGACCGGCGCGATGAACAAGCAGATCGCCGACCAGCTTGGCATCGCCATCCGCACGGTCGAGGCGCATCGCGAAAAGGTGCTGGGCAAGATGGGCGTGCGCAACGCGCTGGAACTGGCCGCCCTGACCCGCGACCACGGCCCCGACCGCAAGGACTGACGCCCGGCGCGGCGGTATCGGGTGCGGATGATGTCGCGGTCCCGTGGTGCACGGCCCGGCGCGGTCGCGGCGACAGATCGCGGGCAGGTCATCGCCCCATCCGGCCGTCGCCACCCGCCGAAGACCGGAAACCCGCCGCGCAATGTCCCGGTCGGGCGGCACGCGGCGGTTCCGGGGATATCGGGCCATCCTGCACGGGCGGCCCGTTTCTGTTCACGAGGTTTTCTTCTGGATCGCGCCTTTGGAAAAGCTGTCCAGCAGGATCGCCACGGCGACGATGGCCAGCCCTGCGCGCAGGCCCAGACCCATCTCCATCCGGGTCAGGCCGCGCGTCACCTCGGCGCCAAGCCCCCCTGCTCCGACCAGACCGGCCAGCACGACCATCGCCAGCGACAACAGGATGCACTGGTTCAGCCCGACCAGCAGCGTGGGCGTCGCGGCGGGAAACTCGATCTTCCACAGGATGGTGCGGGGTTTCGCGCCGATGGCCTGCCCCAGTTCCTTGAGGTCAGAGGGCACGCCGCGAAAGGCCAGCGTGGTCAGGCGCAGCATCGGCGGGATGCCGTAGACGATGGTTGCGATGATCGCGGGCACCCGGCCAAGGCTGAAGATCATCACCGCAGGGATCAGATAGACCCATGGCGGCACCGTCTGCATCACGTCCAGAACCGGGCGCAGCGCGGTCTCGATCCGGGGGCGGCGGGCGGCAAGGATGCCAAGCGGAAAGGCGATGGCGACGGCGATGGCCACCGCCACCACGACCAGCGCGACCGTCTGCATCGACGCCGTCCACAGCCCCACCAGCCAGCAGAACGCCAGACAGCAGCCCGCCAGAACCGCGACCTTGCGGCCCGCGACGACCAGCGCCACCACCGCCACGACCGCGATCAGCGCCTAGGGCGGCAGCACCAGCAGCGCCCGTTCGATCGCGCCCAGAACGGTTTCGATGATACGCGTAACCGCCGCGAAAAAGCCGTGGAAATTCGCATTCAGCCAGTCGACGACGGGGGCCAGGAAGGCACCGGGATTGATCTGGGTCATGTCCGTTCTTTTCCGGCGCGCGCGGCGCCCTGCCCTGCGCTTTGCGTCACGCGGTCCAGGATCATCGTCAGGATGACGATGGCGATCGAAGCATTGATCGAGGTCGCGATATCCAGCGTGCGGATCGCGCCATAGATCGTCGCGCCCAACCCGCCGGAACCGACGATCCCCGCGATGACCACCATGCCAAAGGCCATCATCAGGCTTTGGTTGATGCCGGCCATGATGCTGGGGACGGCAAAGGGCAGCCGGATCTTGAAAAACATCTGGCTGCGGCTCAGGCCAAGCGCCTGCCCCAGTTCGATGAATTCCTGCGGCGTCATGCGGATGCCAAGCGCGGTCAGCCGGATCGCGGGCGGCACCGCGACGATCACCGTCGCAACCAGCGCCGTCGCCGGGCCGAAACCCAGCAGCGCGATCGAGGGCAGCAAGTAGATATAGGGCGGCATCGTCTGGATCAGGTCCAGCACCGGGGTCAGCGCCCGGTCCAGCCGCGGCATCAGCCCGGCCAGAGTGCCGACGGGCAGGCTGATCGCCAGCGCGATGACCACGGCGGCGATGACCAGCGCCAGCGTCTCCATCGTATCGGACCACAGGCCCATGGCCGCGCAGAACGCCAGCGCGGCGGCGCTGCTGATCCCGAACCACAGGTTCAGCGCCCGCCAGCCGATCACCCCGGCCAGCGCCGCGATGACGTAAAAGGGCGGCAGCAGCACCAGCCACAGGATCGCGTCATACAGCCCTTCCAGCAGGGCGCGGGCGCCGTCGAACAGAAAACCCGCGTGATCGCCCAGCCAGAACAGCGCATTGTCGATTGCCGTATCGAAACCGTCGATAAAGGCGCTATTGTCCATGCCGCCCCCCTTAATGCGCGGCGGGGGCGCCATCGCCCCGGACGCTCAGCAACAGGTTGCGGGTGGTGACGACACCAGCGATGGCGCCGTCTTCGGTCACCGCGACGGCATCGCTGCCGGTTTCGGTGATCTTGCCGATCAGCGCGTCGATATCGGCCTGGCCGTCGCATTGCGGCAGGCTGGCCGGGTCGGTCGCGGGGTCCAGGGCGCGGAAATCCGCGACCGGGATCATCACCGAATGCGCCTTGACCAGATGCAGCCGCGATATCCCGGCGACGAAATCGGCGACATACTGGTCGGCCGGGTTCATGACGATATCCTCGGCCGTGCCGACCTGGATGATGACGCCGTCCTTCATGATGGCGATGCGGTCGCCGATGCGGATCGCCTCGTCCAGATCATGGGTGATGAAGACCGCCGACTTGCCCAGATCCTTGGTCAACTGGCGGAATTCGTCCTGCAACTGGCGGCGGATCAGCGGGTCCAGCGCGGAAAACGGCTCGTCCATCAGGATGATTTCCGGGTCCGAGGTCAGCGCGCGGGCCAGCCCCACCCGCTGCTGCATGCCCCCCGACAGTTCGGACGGATAGCGGTCCAGCCAGTCCGACAGCCCGACCTTGGCCAGCGCGGCGCGGGCGGCCTGATTGCGTTCGTCGCGCCCGACGCCCTGCACCTCAAGGCCAAAGGCCGCGTTTTCCAGCACATTGCGCTGCGGCAGCAAGGCCACGGACTGAAAGACCATGCCGATATGGCGCGCCCGCGTCTCGCGCAGGGTCGCGGCATCCATCTGGGCCAGATCGCGACCCTTGACCAGAACCTTGCCAAGGCTGGGTTCGATCAGCCGGTTCAACTGCCGGATCAGCGTCGATTTGCCCGAACCCGACAGGCCCATGATGCAAAAGATCTCGCCCCGGTGGACCTTGAGCGTCGCGTCGGACACCCCCACCACGCAGCCGAACTGCTGCAAGACCTCGGTCTTGCCAAGCCCCCGTTCGGTGATCGCGCGGATCGCCTCGGCCGAGCGTGTGCCGAATACCTTCCAGACCGACTGGCAGTCGATCAGAACCTCACCATTTTCCATGATTTCCCTGTCGATCCTGTGGGCGTGAAAAAGGCGGCCGGAACGGCCGGCCGCCAGACGCGAGATCAGTAGCTTTTGATATTCGACCAGCGGCCGATCAGATCGGCATGACCCGCGGTCCAGTCGGCAACCGCCTGATCCATGGTCTTGCCGTCATTCACCTCGGCATTGATCAGCGCGATATCGGCGATGGGCACATAGACGCTGCCGATGATTTCGCGCGCTTCGGGATTGGCTTCGGCAAAGCCCTTTTGCCCGATCCAGTAATAGCTTTGGGGCGGGGCGAAAATGCCCTTGGGATCGGCCAGGAATTTGGTGTCGTAGCGCAGGGCCATCCAGGTCGGCTCCCACAGGGTGACGGCGATCCAGTCCTGACGATCGGTCGCGGATTTCAGCGCGGCGGTCATCGCGGCGGTGCTGCCTTCGACCAGTTGCAGGTTCAGGCCATAGGCCGAAACCGCATCCGCCGTTTCGCGCATCAGGCCGGCGCCGGGCTCGATGCCGATGATCTTGCCGCCGAATTTATCGGCGTTTTCGTTCAGTTGTTCGACGGGATCGATCGGCACATATTTCGGAACCGCGATCCCCTGATACAGCCCGTGCGACACCGGAGACAGCTTTTCCAGCCGGTTCTTGTTGCGGTTCCAGTAATCGTGGGCGACGTAATCGGTCTGCGAGGCGATGATCTGGATATCGCCCTTGGTCAGCGCCGCATAGGCGATGCCCCATTCGGAAAACTCGGTCACCTCGACGGTGAAGCCCTTGTCCTCAAGGACCTTTTTGGTGATGCCGGTGATCGGGGTCAGGTCTTCCCAGATGATGGTGCCCATCTTGATGACCTTGTCCTGCGCCATCACGGGTGTCGTCAGGCCAAGCGCCAGCATGCCGGCGATCAGGGCTTTGAACAGTCTGCGCATTTAGTCCTCCGCAAAGTTGGATGTGCGATGAAGGACCGGGCGGCGGGCATGATCTGACCCAGACCGCAAGCGTGATTGCGGCGCAATTCGCCCGGACCCGTCTTTCGTGACGGGGGAATTCTGATTTTTTCGGGATTTGACCGGCTTGTTTTTTCCGGGATGCCCCCTCATCCCGAATTGGATGATTTATCCCCCGTGGGGTGACGTCGGGCAAACGAGAATTTGCAATGGCCGCGCATTAGAAAATCTGCGTCAGCCGCCCGCCTGCCCTAGCCTGCCTGACCTAGCCCGCCTGTCGGGCGGACAGGTCCATCTGCGCCCGCACCGCGTCCAGCACATGTTCGACAAAACCCGCGACATAGGGCCGGGACAGGGATTTCTGCTTGCAGTTCAGAAAGTTGCCCCTGCCCGCAGTGATCGGCGCAGGATGGGCAAAGACCAGATCGCCCGTCCGGATCAGGCCCTGCACCATATGGTGCCAGCCCAGCATCACGCCCTCGCCCGCCAAGGTCGCGCGCATCAAAAGCCCGACCTTGTTCGTGCTGAGCGTCGAGGGCGCGCGATTCCAGTCCAGCCCCTGCGCGCGGAACCATTCGGGCCAGCCAAGCGGCTGCCAGCCGATCGCATCGGCGGTCCAGTGGCGGTCGTGCAGATGCAGCAGATTGACCCGGTTCAGGCTGTCGGCATCGCCAAAGGGGCCGAAGCGGGCCAGAAAATCCAGGGTGCAGACCGGCTGCGCGGTTTCGGGGAACAGGAAATGCAGCACCTCGCCGACCTCGCAGCGGTCATTTCCGCAGAGCATGGCGATATCGACCTCGGCATAGTTGCGCAGGTTGTCATCCTCGTCCGAGGCGAAGACGACAAAGCCGACATCGGGGTGTTTCGCGCGGAAACTGTCGATCAGCGGCTGCAGCCAGAACTGCGCCGCGCCATCGGTGGCCGAAATCGTGACGGTCTGCGGCCCTTCGTCCTGACTGAGCAACGCGACACCGGCGCTGATCGTGTCCAGCCCTTCGGTCACGGCGCCGAACAGGCTGACGCCTTCGGGCGTCAGTTCCAGCACATTGTGTTTGCGGATGAACAGCGCCACGTCCAGCGCGCGTTCCAGCAGCCGGATCTGCTGGCTGACCGCGCCCTGGGTGACGTTCAGCTCCTTGGCGGCCAGCGTAAAGCTGAGATGCTTGGCCGCCACCTCGAAGGTGGCGAAGGCCCCAAGAGACGGCAGATAGCGGCGCTTGATCGGTGGCATGGCGGCTCCGGTTGAACGAAGCGGCGTCATTCGAGTCGGGTCCGCCACTCCTTCCAGCGAAGATAGACATTTGCGCCGATGGTGTCGAAGGGATGTGGCGGCAGGCGCGAAGGTTCCGCCTCGGCCGCGAAAAACGCGGTGATCGCGCTTTGCCGCCCACAGGCCAGTTCCGCCGCCCCGATCCCGGTCAGCGTGCTGCGCGTGGTGCCCAGACCGTTGTCGACGCAGGCCGCGAACAGCCCCGGTTCCAGCTGCCGCATGACCGAGACGCTGTTTTTCGACAGGCACAGATGCCCGGACCAGCTATGCCGGAACCTGACGCCCTTCAGCATCGGGAAACGCGCATCGAATTTGCGCCGCATCTGGCCGACCAGCCGCGACAGATCGGCGGCGCTGGTCTGCATTTCAGGGCGGTAATAGCTGCCCTGCCGGATGACGATGCGGTTGCCGCCCTGCGCCGGGCCGATGCGGCGCACGGTGGTTCCCATCGGATCGGCGGGGGTGACGCCCCAGCATTCGTGCCCGCCAAGCGCGCGGATCGCATCGGGGGGCAGTTCCCCGGTCATGCAGGCGCTGAGCATGATATGCATCAGCGCGCCCTGCTCGAAGCCGAAGCTTTCCAGATGGCCGTTATTGGCCAGAATGAGCTTTTGCGCGGTCAAGCGGCCCTGCGCGGTCTGCACATGCCAGCCCTGCGCCACGGGTTCGATGCGCTGGACGGGCGATTGTTCCAGAATGCGCACCCCGTCGCGTTCCAGCCCCGCCGCAAGGCCCTGCACATAGCCCGCGGGCTGCAACATCACCGTGCCGGGGGTAAACAGCCCGCCGTGGTAATAGTCGGACCCAGTGATCTCGCGCATGGCGCGGGCGTCCAGCAATTCATGCGCTTCGCCGAGGGCGCGCAGATGTTCGGCATAGCTGCGGTTGGCAGCGACACCCGCGTCGGATGCGGCGCCGTTGACCTTGCCCATGCGCTGGAACCAGCCCTGTGGGATGGCGTAATCCGCGACGATATCGCCCGCGAATTCAATCGCATGGCGGTTCAGCGCGGTGATCTGGCGGTCATGGCTGTCGCCCTGCCCCGCATAATCCGACGAGGTCAGTTCGTGCGGCAGGTCGATCATGAAACCCGAATTGCGCCCGGTGCCGCCTTCGGAAATCCGCGCCGCTTCCAGAATGACGATATCCAGACCGGGGTCGATCTGGCGCAGGCGGCGCGCGGCGGAAAGCCCCGCGAAACCGCCGCCCACGATGGCGATGTCGCAGCCCGCGCTGCCGTCCAGCCGCGCGCGGGGCGCGACTGGCGGCAGGATCACGCTCCACCCGGCGGGGCCGTTGAACACCGGGGTGCGTATCGCCTGATGCGCGGGCATGGGTCAGTCCAGCGCGGTATCGGCGTTATCGGACAGGTCCAGCCAGATGGTTTTCAGCTGGGTATACTGGTCATGGGCATGGATGGAATTGTCCCGCCCGCCAAAGCCCGACTGCTTGTAGCCGCCGAACGGGGTCGCGATATCGCCCTCGCCAAAGCTGTTCACCGTCACCGTCCCGGCCCGCAGCATCCGCGCGCCGCGCAGCGCGCGCTTGCCATTGGCGGTAAAGATCGACGCGGCCAGCCCGTAGTCGGTGGCATTGGCCGTGGCGATGGCTTCCTCGAAACTGGCGACCTCGATCACGCTGAGGATGGGGCCAAAGATCTCCTCGCGCGCGAGCCTATGGTCATTGCCGTCGATTTCCACCACGGTCGGCTCGACATGGGTGCCGTCATGGCTGGCGCCGCCCAGAATGATGCGGCCCGTTTGCGCGAGTTCCAGATAGGATGCGACCTTGTCGAAATGCGCCGGGCTGACCAGCGCGCCGACCCGGACCGCAGGGTCCAGCGGATCGCCGTGCCGCCATTCGCGGGCATGGGCCTGAACGCGGTCCAGCAGGCGGTCCTTGATGCCCTTTTGCACGATCAGGCGGCTGGCGGCGGAACAGTTTTCGCCCATGTTCCAGAAGGCGCCATTGACGACATGCGCGGCCACGGTGTCCAGATCCTCGGCATCGTCCAGCACGATGCAGGGGTTCTTGCCGCCCAGTTCCAGCACGATTTCCTTGAGGTTGCTGTCGGCCGAATAATGCAGGAACCGCCGCCCCGTCACGGTCGAGCCGGTGAAGCTGACCATATCGACATCCGGGTGGCGGCCAAGCGGCTCACCGACCTCGGCGCCGCCGCCGGTGACGATGTTCAGCACGCCGCGCGGCAGGCCCGCCTCGGCCGCCAGTTCCGCCACGCGCAACGCGGTCAGGGTGGTTTCAGCGGCGGGCTTGACCACGACCGAACAGCCGGCGGCCAGCGCCGGGCCGATTTTCCATGCCAGCATCAGCAGCGGGAAATTCCACGGCAGCACCAGCCCCACGACGCCCACGGGTTCGCGCACGACCAGCGCCAGATGATCGTCGGAGGAAGGCGCGACCTGATCATATATCTTGTCGATCAGCTCGGCATGCCATTTCAGGACATGGATGGTTTCCGGCACATCGACGGTTTCGCAATCATAGATCGTCTTGCCGCTGTCGATGCTTTCCAGCACGGCCAGTTCGCGGGCATTGCGTTCCAGCAGTTTCGCCAGACGCAGCAACACGCCCTTGCGCTCGGACGGGTGCAGGCGCGACCAGCGGCCATCCTCGAACGCCTCGCGCGCCCTGGTGACGGCAAGGTCCACGTCCTCGGCCCCGCAGGCGGCGATTTCGGTCAGAGCCGCGCCGGTGGCCGGGTTGGTCGTGGTGAATGTCTTGCCCGAAATCGCGGGCCGAAAGCCGCCGTCGATCCAGGCGTTCTGCGGCAGGTCCAGCGCGGCGGCCAGAGCCTTGTATTCCTGAATGGTCAGAAGATCGCTCATCTCAGTTCCCTTCCGTGATCGCCGTGACGGTGGTTTTCAGCACGCGGATCACCTGTTCCAGCGCGCGCTTTTCATCCTTGTTCAGCCCTTTCAGCGGCGGGCGCATCGGGCCTGCGCGCAGGCCGGTGATCTCGACCCCGTGCTTGACGCATTGGATGAACTTGCCGCCCTGTTCCAGCACGCGCATCAGGGGCAGCATCGCCGACATGATGCGGCGGCCCTGATCGAAATCGCCGCGCACGGCGCAGGCTTCATACAGCGCGATATGTTCCTCGGGCAGAAAGTTCGAGCCGGCGCAGATCCAGCTGCGCGCACCCCGAGCAAAGAATTCCAGCGCCTGATCGTCCATGCCGCAGGACAGCCCGATATGCGGATAATCCCGCGCCAGCAGATGCACGCGGTTGATATCGCCCGAGCTTTCCTTGATCCCGATGACATTCTTCGACCGTCCGACGCGGTCCAGGAATTCGGTCCCCATCTCGACGCCCATGCGACCGGGATAGTTATGCAGGATGATCGGCAGATCGGCGGCGCGGTCGATGGCCAGCGCGTTCAGCGCGTTTTCGCGTTCGGTCGGCACCGAATAGGGCGGCGTGCCCAGCAGGATCGCATCGGCCCCCATCTCGCGCGCGCCCTGCGCCAGCGCGATGCTGTCGGGGGTGCGCATGGCGCCCGTCCCGACGATCACCGGCACGCGACCGGCGGCCTGTTCGGCGATGAAGCGCGCCAGTTCCAGCCGTTCCTCGACGGTTTCGGCGTAATTCTCGCCGGTGGACCCGCCTGAAATCAGCCCGTGAACCCCCGCCGCAATCAGCCTTTCGACCACATCGGCCAGCGCGTCGAAATCGAACGAGCCGTCATCGTGGAAAGGTGTGATCAGCGGGGTGTAAATGCCTTCCAACACCAACCGGGGGGCCATGTCGCATCCTCCATCCCTGTGCGCGCCGCGTCATCGGCGCGGCCTGTCGCCATGGGTAAGCCAGCGCCCCGCCACCGGGCAAAGGAGAATGTTCAGCGCATTGGCATTAGTAAAACTGGGGCGCAGCGGGCCGACCGCCGCCGATGGTCCGGGGGCCGGGGGTCCGGGCGCGCGGCTGCCCCGGCGTGATCCCCCTGCGTGATCCCCATCACCGGGCGGCGGTGTCGGCTATTTCCGGCCCCCGGCCAGCAGCCCGGATCCGGGGTCGCGACGCAGGCGCCACATCGCGATGCAGCCAAGCGCGGGACCGATGGCCAGCATGCCGAAGGCGCCGGGCCAGCCCAGGGCGGATTGCACCACGGGCACCAACTGGATGCTGCCAAGCGTCAGCAAAAATCCCGCGCAGGTCTGTATCGTCAGCAGCGTGCCCACCGCCTCGGGCGCGGCGAGTTCAGCGACCGAGGCGGAAAACTGCGCCGAATCCGCAACCACCGTCACGCCCCAGACCAGCGCGACCACGATCACGACCGCCAGAGGCGCCCAGAACAGCCAGCCCATCAGCGCCGCACAGCCCGCGCTGATCGCCATGGCCCCGATGGTGACGGCGGTGCGCCCGTGCCGGTCGGCCAGAACCCCGCCCAGCCACGACCCGACCGCCCCGGAACCGATGACCAGAAAGGTCAGCAGTGCCGCCCGTGCCGGTGCGTTTTCCAGCCCGCGCTGCGCAAAGGACTGGCCCAGAAACACCCCGACCCGAGCCCACATCGCGTAAAGTTCCCACATATGGCCCAGATAGCCCAGATTGGCCTTGCGCACCGCAGGGCGCCGCCAGCTTTCCGAGAGTCTGGAAAAGTCGATCCGCCGCGCCCGCTGCATCTGCGGCCCGATCCGGACAAGGCAGATGACCACCGCCGCCCCGGCCGCCGCCATCGCGGCCGCGCCATAGATCGACTGCCAGCCCAGACCGCCCGTCGCCGCCAGCAGATGCGGGCTGGCCGATCCCAATGTCAGGGCACCGACCAAAAGCCCGATCAGCAACCCCAGATCCCCCTGCGCCCATGTCGCGGCCAGCCGCATCCCGACCGGATAGACCCCGGCCAGACAGATGCCGGTCAGCACGCGCAGGGCGATGACGGGGGCGCCCGTCGGTTCCAGAAACACCAGCGCCCCGGTCGCCGCCGCCGCGACCAGCGCCGACAGGCCAAAGACCGCCCGTGGATCGAACCGGTCCGCAAGCGCCAGCAGCGCCGAAATCACCGTGCCGATGACAAAACCGATCTGGACGGCGCTGGTCAGCAGGGCCTCGGCCCCGGCGGTCAGGTCATGGCCGCGCTTGATATCGGCGACTGCGGCGCTGGCGGCGAACCAGACGCTCATCGCCAGAACCTGCGCCACAAGCAGCAGCAAAAGCGACCGCCGGCGGGTCGCGGAACCGTCAGCGGCCATGCGCCCGCCCCTTTGCCGTCAGCCTGTCGACCTGGCACCGAATTCCGTCGCCGCTTCCATCGCGCGCGAGGAATAGACAAGCGCCGCGCCAAGGTTCATCGACATGGCAACGCCAAGCGCCTCACCGATTTCCTGCTGCGTCGCGCCTGCGGCAACGGCCTCTTTGGCGTGGACCGAGATGCAGCCGTCGCAGCGCGTCGTCACGGCAACGGCCAGAGAAATCAGCTGGCGGGTCTTTTCATCAAGATGGCCGCTTTCGGCGCCTGCCGCGCTGGCCTTGGCATAGGCCGCGACGGGACCGGGGGCGACCTTGCCCAAGGCCCCGATCCTTTGCAGCAGGCTGGAACGCATATCTGTCCAATTCATCATTCTCTCCTCCTCAGTGTGAAATCCGGTGATGTGAGCCTTTGGCCCCGGCGCAAAGGCTGGCGCAAAGCTCGGCGACGAGGTCGTCAAAGGGATGGCCGCTGGCCACCCCGGACAGGCCCCATCCGACGATCGCCCCGCCTTCCAGCGCGACCAGCAGGGCCATGGCCGAACGCGCCGCATGGGCGACACCGCCCTGGGCCAGCACATCGGTCAGCCAGTCCAGTTGCACCCGCAAGAGCCCGGCCGCCTTGTCCCGCATCGCCTGCGGCAGCGCGTCCCGTTCCGCCGCCAGCGCGCCGCACAGGGGCAACAGACCGTCGCCCGAGCCTTCGCGAAACAGCGCGCCATAGGCCGTCAGCCGTTCCCGCAGATCCGCGGCATCATCGGTAATGGCCTGAAGCCGCGCGGAAAATTTTTCCTGATGTGCGTCCAGCACGGCAAGGCCAAGCGCCTCTTTCGTCGGGAAATGATGGTGGACCGAGGCTTTGCGGATCCCGCATTCCGCCGCCAGATCGCCGTAGCTGAACGCCGCATAACCCCGGCTGCGCATATGTCGCGCCGCAATGTCCAAAAGATTCTGGCGTGTCGAAACGGTCATGCCGACAGGCTACCTACCAGTAGGTAGACAAGTCAATCATCTTTGACCACAGCCCGGCAAGGCAGCTTGCGCCCCGGGTCAGTCGCGGCCCTCTTGCAGATGCCCCAGCAGCGTGTCGGCGCTATAGGACTGGCGGAACAGCCCCTGCGCGGCCAGCGCCGGAATGACCCGGTCCAGCAGCAGATCCAGCGAACGGACAGAGCCGCCGGGCACCGCGATGAACCCGTCCACGGCGCCCGCGCGGAACCAGCCGGCGATCTCTGACACGGCATCTTCGGGCGTGCCGATCACCTGCCAGTGGACCGAGGCCTGGATTTCCGGCCGGGCCAGCAATTCATCCACCGTCGGGGTCAGGTCGCGGATGATCCGGCGCAGCGCATCGCAATGCGTCTTGCAACGCGGCGACGTGAACCCTTCGGGCAGATCGGCATCGGTCAGCCTGCGCGCGCCCGGCCAATCGCCCAGATCAAGGCCCAGAAATTCCTGCACGCGGGCGATGCGTTGCTTGCGGTCGACACGGCGGTTGGTGGCCAGAAACAGCGCCTGCGCCTCGGCCCGGGTTTCGCCCAGATACAGGCTGAGACCGGGCAAAAGCCGCACATCATGCGGCTGGCGGTGATGCGCCAGCGCGCGGTCCGACAGTTGCGCGCGCAGGGCCTGCGCCGATTGCAGGTCGGGGGTCTGGGCAAAGACCATATCGGCCACCTGCCCCGCGAAATCGACCCCATATTTCGACCCGCCCGCCTGCATCAGCGGAATGCGCGGACCGGGATATTGCGGCAGGTTCAGGGGGCCGCGCACGGCGAAATGCGCGCCCTGATGGTCGATCGGCAGCAGCAGATCGGTATCGGCATAGCGCCCCGCCGCGCGGTCGACCAGCAACGCCTCGAGCGGGAAACTGGACCACAGGCGGCGCACGATATCGGTGAACTCCGCCGCGCGGGCATAGCGGGTTTCGGACGATGGCATCTCGGGCAGGCCGAAATTTTCATTGCCCTGCAAGGCGGTCACGACATTCCACCCGGCCCGCCCCCGGCTGAGCCAATGCAGCGACATCATCTGCCGCGCTGCGGAATAGGGGTGGCCAAAGGTCGTGGAAATCGTCGTGACCAGTCCGATCCGGCTGGTTTCCCGCGCCAGCGTCGCCATCAGCAGCGTCGGGTCCAGACTGGAAAAGCCAAAGGATTGTTCCATCATCTGCATGGGCAGAAAACTGGCATCGGGGCGAAAGACGAAATCCATATGCACGGCTTCGGCGCGGCGGGCGACATCCAGCGCCAGATCGCTGGAATACAGCCCCTCGATGCCGCTGTCGGGATCACGCCAGCCCTCTCCGCTCAGCCAGGTCGGGGCGACGGACATGCCGATGCACAATTTCCGGCGGTGTTCTGGTTGGTGCATATTGCCCTGCCTGATCCTGAAAATACCCGCAAAAATCGACCGGCGCGTCGCCACGCCGGTCGCGATGATTCCGCAAACCGCGTCAGAAACGGCCGCGCAGCCCGACGCCGACCATGCGCGGCGCGGTCAGGCTTGCCTGCGTAAAGACCACATCCCCACGGGCGGGTTCAAGCAACGTCGGCGCGCGTTCGTCCAGCAGGTTGTTGACATAGCCATAGAACTCGACCCGGTCATTGACCCGGTAGCTGGCGCTGACATCGACCAGCGTAAAACCGTCGACCTCATAGGCGGGCGTATTCGCGGTATTCGAATAATAGCCGTCGATATAACGAACCTGCCCGCCCAGATTCAGCCGGTCCGTCGCATCCCAACTGGCGCCCAGGCTGAACATCTTGCCCGGCGCGCGGGCGAATTCGTTGCCTTCGTAAGCGGGCATCTGTTCAAAGCGCTTGAATTCGCTGTGCAGCAAGCCAAGGCTGCCGCGTAGGGTCAGGCTGTCCACCGGGCGGTAATCCACGGCCAGTTCCAGACCATAGGATTCCGCGTCCTGCGCGTTGACCGTCTGGACATAGCTTTGCCCGTCCACCAGCGTCGAAATATTGTGCTGGGCGTTCCTGTAATCCATGTAGAACAGGTTGCCGCTCAGGAACAGCTTGCCGTCCATCAGTTCGGCGCGGGTGAACAGTTCGTAATTCCAGACGGTTTCCGCGTCGAACTCGGTCCATTCCCTTGACCCCGCGAAATCCAGCGAGACCCCGCCGGGGTTATAGCCCTTGCTGATCATGCCGCCGACCATCCAGTCGGGATTGACCTGATAGGACAGCGACAGTTTCGGCAGGATCTCGTCAAAGGTGCGGTCGTAATCGACATCGCTGTTTGCAAACAGCGGCGAGACATCGCCCGTCCGGCGGATATGGTCACGCTGGTAACGCAAGCCCCCCGACAGGGTCCAGCGGTCGTCGATGCGCCAATTCAGTTCGGAATAGATGCCCAGATTCGACTTGCGGTCGCGGAAGGTCGAATCGCCGCCCTGTTCCAGCCATTCATCCTGATCGGTAAAGGCGACATAGATGCCCGCGACGCCGCTGAATGTGTCGTCCGGCGTGCCAAAGGACAGTTTGCTTTCGTTCGAATAATTGTCCTGATCGACATTGGCATCGCCCATGTTGACCGTGCCGATCCGGCGTTCGACATCCGAGGTCGAATATTGCGTCTTGCTGCTGACCACCAGCCCGTTGCCCAGATCGTAATCGACATCCAGAATGCCGGTCCGGGTCGTCTGATCCCAGCCCGGCATCCAGTTGGTGATCGAATTCAGATCGTCGAACGGCTCTGCCGCGCCTTCGGCGCTTGGGCGTTTCATCCGGCTGTGGCTATAGGTCAGCTTGACCGACAGCCCGGCGATTTCGGCCGGTTCCCACAGCAGTTTCACGCGGGCATTGGCGTTCATGAATTCCTGCCCGATCTCGTTTTGCACGAAATTCGGGGAAACATAGTCGATGAAACTGTCGCGGCCGGAATAATCCAGCGCGACACGGGCGGCCAGTTCTTCGGTGATCGGGGCCGACCACGCAACCGAGGCGCGGCGCTGGTTGTAATTCCCCGCCTCGATCCGATAGGCGCCTTCGGGGGTAAAGCTGGGATCCTTGATGTTGACGACAATCGCGCCCGCAATCGCATTCGCGCCCTGCGAAGTGGTCTGGGGACCGCGGAACACCTCGATACTGTCGACATCCCAGGTCGAGGTCGCGCCGAAATACAGCTCGTTATAGCTGAGATAATGGCCGTCCAGATTGATCGTGGCGCGCGGGACCGAGCCCGCAAAGAACGCATTCGCCCCGGTATGCGGCCCCTGCGCGTCCTGACCCCGGATCACCGGCGTGCTGACGTTGTCGGTGTAAAGGACGTTGGGCGTGCCCTGAATAACGGTGCGGACCTCGTCCTTGCCGTCCTTTTAGCGCTCCAGTTCCTCGGAGGTGACGACCGACACCGAACTGGGCGTTTCCATCAGATCGCGCGCAATATTGTCGCCGGTGATGATGATCGTATCCAGCACGATGGGGCTGGGGTCGGCCTGTTGCGCATGCAGCGGCAGCGCGGCCAGCAGCGTGATGATGCTGACGCCCTGCGCCAGCCTGCGACGGTAAGTGATGGGCATGATGTTCCTCGACCTGACAGCAACGCATGGGCTGGCGCGGGGAACCTTGCTGGCGACGCATTTATTTGTCCCACATTGCGCAATGCGTTCCGCATGTCAATCACCAGAACAGACAAGCCTTTGCCTTTCCGCGTCGGGGCCGCTAGTCTTTCGCGACCAGCCACCGCCCGGCCAGAACGACCTGCAGGAGAACCGCGATGATGGAGTTCGAGCCCTTCCTCGACGAGGATGCCAAGCTCTCGGGCGGCAAGCGGTCGGCGACGATCCAGTCGATTGCCATCGCGATGCGGTTTCTGAACATTCTGGCAGCGGCGGAACGCGCCCTGCCCTTGGGCGAATTGGCACAGATTTCGCGGACGGGGCGATCAACGGCACATCGCTATATGCAAAGCTTGGTCAAGGAAGGTCTGGCGGTGCAGGATCCGGCAACCAGCCTGTATGATCTTGGCCCCGCCGCGCTCAGCATCGGCATCGCCGCGCTGCGCCGTGTCGATGCGGTCGAAATCGCCGGCGCGCAGATGAAGCAACTGGCCCAGACCCATGCGCTCAGCGGTGGCGTCGCGATCTGGACCGAACAGGGGCCGACCCTTGTGCGCTGGTATCGCAGCGCGCATTTCGCGATCACCACGGTCAGTCTGGGCGATGTGCTGCCCATCGACAACACGGCCTGCGGCTTTGTCTTTCAGGCCTATCTGTCCCGCACCCGGATCGAGGCCGCCCGCCGCATCCAGCCCCCGCATTTTCGCGGCACCCCGCCCGGCAAATCCCTGATCGACAAGATCCGTGCCGAAAAATGGGCGGAACTGACCAGCCATCTTTTGTCGAATGTCACCGGACAGGCGGCGCCGATTCTGGATGCGCAGGGCGAACTGGCCTGCGTCCTGACCACGGTCGCGGATTTCGGCAGGCTGAATGCGCCGGAAAACCGGCTGGTTTTGCAGGATGTTGCGCGGCTGGTCAATCGCGCGACGGGCGGGCAAAGCACGTTTGACTAGCTGGCAGCCACGCGCGGGTCTGTGCGGGGGCGCGGGATCACCATCGGCTTGGCCGTCAGCGGATCTGGCTGGATCAGCGCATCCAGATCGAAAACGCGGCGCATCAGGTCCTCGGTCACGATATCCATCGGCACGCCCTGCGCGACAATCGCGCCATCGCGCATCGCGACCAGATGCGAGGCATAGCGAAACGCCAGATTCAACTCGTGCAGCACGGCCACCACGGTCCGGCCCTGCGCGTTCAGCCGGGCCAGCAGTTCCAGCACCTCGACCTGATGGACGATGTCCAGAAAGGTCGTCGGTTCATCCAGCAGCAGGATCGGGGTTTCCTGCGCCAGTGTCATCGCGATCCAGACCCGCTGCCGCTGCCCGCCCGACAGTTCCGCGACCGGGCGCTGCGCCAGCGCGGTCGTCCCCGTCGCTTCCAGCGCGGACAGGACGGCGCTTTCGTCATCCGGCGACCATTGCCGCAGAAAGCTCTGATGCGGGAAACGCCCGCGCCCGACCAGTTCGGCAACGGTCAGCCCGTCGGGCGCCGCCGGCGATTGCGGCAGCAGGCCCAGCCTGCGCGCGACCTCCTGGGTGGGCAGTTCGGAAATCGCCTTGCCGTCCAGCACGACCTGTCCCGATTCTGGGCGCAGCAATCGCGCAAGGGCGCGCAGCAGCGTCGATTTCCCGCAGGCATTCGGCCCGACCACCACGGTAAAGGAACCATCCGGGATGCGCAGCGTCAGGTTTTCCGAAATCACCCGCGCCTGATAGCGCAGGGTCACGGCATCGGCAGAAAGGCGATGGGTCATCGGCTGTTCCCGTTCGCGACCCCGGCGGGCCTGTCATGGGCTTGTGTATTGCATTGCGGAACGCGCTCTGCAATATGGCCTCAGCCAAGTCGCGGATACCCTGCTGTCGCGACCAGCCATCCCCTTTGAACCAATCGGATCGACCGGCCCCGGAAACGGCTTTGGACGGAAAGTGATGGCATGAGCGCAGCACGGACAGAATCGGTCGGCGACCCCGCAGGCATCCTGACGGAACAGGACCACATGCGCGACATGGACCGCATCCGGATGGAGGTGCTGGCCATCGCAACCCCCAGCCCCTCGGTCGCGCGCGTCACCGCCCGCATCGCGCCCGCCGACCCCTCGGCATGGATGCCCGCGAACCTCGCCATCCGGATCGAGGTCGAAACCCCGCCCGGCGAACGCCCCGTGTCGCGCATCTATACCGTGCGCCGCTTCGACCCGGCGGCCAGCACGATCGAGGTCGATTTCGTCATCCACGAAGACGACAGCCCCGCCATGCGCTGGTTGCGCGCCGCGCGCGCCGGCGACCACGTCTGGCTGACCGGGCCGCGCCAGCATTTCGTGCCGGACCATGAACTTGCCAAACGGGCCGCGATCTTTGCTGATGAAACCGCGATCCCGGCGGTTTACGCGATCCTGAACGACTGGCCCGAAGGGGCGCAGGGCGATGTCTGGATCGAAACCGATGACCGCGCCGCCTTCGACGAATTGCCGCGCCCGCAAGGCGTCGCGCTGAACCTGCTGTTGCGCCGCCCCGACCAGCCCGCGGGCAGCACCGGCGCGCTGTTCGCCGCGGCACAGGCGGCGCTGACCGATCCCGCCCGCCACAGCCTCTGGGCTGCAGGCGAACGGCAGGAGATGCGGCATTTCCGCGACCATTTCCGCGCGCTTGGCATGGCGCGGCAGGATATCCGCGTCTTTGGCTATTGGCGGCGCGGCACCAGCAGTTCCGAAATCGACCGCATCCGCCTGAGGGAGTATTCCGCGCTGCGCCAGACCGGCGCCCGGCTGGAAGATTTCAGCGATGCGGATCTGCCGATCTGAAAGGGCCACCGATGTTGAAACGCCTGATCCCCCTGATCCTGCTGCTGCCCGCCACGAGCTTTGCCCAAGATGACGGCTGGCCCCGCACCATCGCGCATGAGGCGGGCGAGATCGTGATCGAAAAACAGCCGCAACGCATCGTTTCGATATCGCCCAGCCTGACCGGGATCCTGCTGGCGATTGATACGCCTGTTGCGGCGACGGCCTCGGCGGTGACGGGGCCCTTGACCGACGACAAGGGGTTTTTCGACCAATGGGCCGGTGTCGCCGATCAGCGCGGCGTGCAGGTTCTGTATAACAACCTGAATTTCGACATGGAATCGCTGATCGTGCAGGATGCCGACCTGGTCGTCGCCTCGTCCGTCGGGGGCGATACCGTGCTGCCCTATCTGGCCGAATTGCAGGCGCAGGACGTGCCGGTGATCGTGCTGGATTATTCGACCCATGGCTGGGAGGATCTGGCCCGCACCCTTGGCACCGCGACCGGGCATGAAAGCGACGCCGCGCGCGTGGTCACCGATTTCGCCGCACAGGCCGCCGACGCCCGGCCCAGGCTGAACCATCCGGCGGGCCATATCAGCATCGTTTCCTATAATTTCGCGGGCACCTATGGCATCAGCAAACCCACCAGCGCACAGGCCCGCGTGATGGCGGCGCTTGGCTTTGACACCATTGCCATCCCCGATGACCTGGCGACCGAGGTGTCGCGCTCGGCCGATTTCGATTTCATTTCCTATGAAAACCTGCCCGCTGCGATCCGGGGCGAAACGGTGTTTCTGCTGAACGGCACCGATGAGACGGTCAGCACCTTTCTGGCCGATCCCATGCTGGCCAACCTGCCCGCCGTGCAAAGCGGTCAGGTCTATCCGCTTGGCCTGACCTCATTCCGGGTGGATTACTATTCCGGCCTGCAGATCATCGAAACCGTCCGGCAATATCTGGGGAAATGAGCTCAGCACGGCCAGAGGGCAGGCCCGTCCTGCGCCGGGCCGCCCCGGCGATCCGGCACTATCTTGCGGGGCTGGCGCTGCTGGTCGCGCTTGGCCTTGCCAGCCTGACCATCGGGTCGCGCACCATTCCCCCCGCGCAGATCCTGACCGGGCTGACCGATTTCGACGCAACCAATGACGCCCATCTGATCCTGTGGCAGTTGCGCCTGCCCCGCACGCTGCTGGCGATCACCGCCGGGGCGGCGCTTGGGCTGGCCGGGGCGATCATGCAGGCCGTCACCCGCAACCCGCTGGCAGAGCCGGGCCTGCTGGGCGTCAATTCCGGCGCGGCGATTGCCGTGGTTCTGGGCGCCTCGGCCTTCGGGCTGACGGATATGGCCGGTTATGTCTGGTTCGGTTTTCTGGGCGCGGGTCTGGCGGGGGCTGCGGTCTTCGTGCTGGGGCGCGCGCATGAAAGCGGCACCGATCCGGTGCGGCTGGTGCTGGCGGGGGCGGGCATCTCCGTCCTGCTGGGCGCGGCCGCCAGTCTGGTCGTGCTGAATTCGGGGCTGGAGGTGCTGGACCTGTTCCGCAACTGGGGTTCCGGCGCGTTGGAGGGGCGCGGCCAGACGGTCGCGCTGACGATGACCCTGACCCTTGCGGCGGGTGCGGCACTGGCATTCCTGCTGGCGCCGGGACTGAATGCGATGGCGCTTGGCCATGATGCCGGGCGGGCACTGGGGGTCAGGCCCGGGCGGATCTGGGCGCTGTCCTGTCTGGCGGTGATGGTCCTTGCCGGCTCTGCGACCGCCGCCGCCGGGCCGATCGGCTTTGTCGGTCTGGTCGCGCCCCATGCGGCGCGGGCGATCACCGGCCCCGACAATCGCCACGTCCTGCCGCTGTCGGCGCTGTTCGCGGGGGCCGTGCTGCTGGCCGCCGATATCATCGGCCGCGTCGTCGCCACCCCGAATGAAATCGCGGCGGGCATTGTCGCCGCCGTGCTGGGCGGGCCGTTCTTTATCCATGTCGTGCGCCGCTTCCGGCTGGCCCGGCTATGATCGGCGCCGGGGTCAGGGTTTTCCGCGCGGGCCGCGCCTCGTTGCTGTTCAGGCCAAGGGTGGTGCTTGTCTGCCTGATCCTGATCGCGGTGGGCGGGCTGATCGCGGTGATGCTGCTGGGGACCGGCAGCCTGCCCCTGTCGCCCGCACAGGTCGTCGCGGGCCTGACCGGCCATGCCGATGACCCCATCGTGACGCGGGTGCTGCAACGCATCCGCCTGCCCCGCGTGCTGACCGCGGCGATGGTCGGCGCGGCGCTTGGCATGGCGGGGGCGGTGTTTCAGTCGCTGTCGCGAAATGCGCTTGGCTCGCCGGATATCATCGGTTTCACCACCGGCGCGGCGACCGGCGCGATTGCCCAGATCATCCTGTTCAACGCGGGCGCCTTTCACGTCGCGATGGCCGCGATCCTGTCGGGGCTGGTCACGGCCTGCGTCGTCCTGCTGCTGTCGCGGCGCGGCGTTCAGGGCGGCGGCTATCGGCTGATTCTGGTCGGCATCGGCATCGGCGCGATCCTGACCGGCATCAACAACATGATCATGGTGATGGGCAATCTGGACCGGGCGATGTCGGCGCAGATCTGGCTGGCCGGTTCGCTGAACGCCCGAAGCTGGTCGCATGTCTGGCCCGCCCTGACCGGGCTTGCGGTTTTTGCGCCGATGATCGTCCTGAACGCCCGCCGCCTGCACATGCTGGAACTGGGCGAGGAAATGGCCCGCCAGCTTGGCCTGCGCATCGGCCGGACGCGGCTGATCCTTGTGCTGGCGGCGGTGGGGCTGACATCGGTCGCGACAGCCAGCGCGGGGCCGATCGCCTTTATCGCGCTGGCCGGTCCCCAGATCGCGCGCCGTCTGACCCGCGCCCCCGCCCCACCGCTGGTTTCGGGCGCGCTGACCGGGGCCGTGCTGCTGCTGATCGCCGATCTGAGCAGCCAGAGGGCGCCCTTCGATCTGGTCCTGCCCATCGGGGTGATGACGGGTTTCGCGGGCGGGCTGTATCTGATCTGGCTGCTGGTCGTCGCCAACCCGACCGGAGGGCGCAGCTAACCACCGGCGCGGATCGGCGGGCAGACCGTTCAGCCGATACCCATCCCCGACCGCCCGGAAACGCAAATGCCCGGAAACCGGCGCCGGATGCCTAGCCTTCCTCGAACCGAAAGATGGCAAGGCTGCGTTCGCGTTCGTTGACCGCCAGCCGCCGGTTGATCGGGGCATGGGCGCGGGCGGCGCAGTTGCGGCGTTCGCACAGATAGCAGTTCAGGCCGATATCGACGGGCCGGGTGCGGTCAAGGTCGATCCCGTCGGCATAGATCAGGCGCGGCGCATAGGCGACATCGCAGCCCAGCCCGATCGCCAGCCGCTGTGCGGGCGCGCCGTGGCTGCCCCCCGCCCGCCGCACCGTCCGCGTGATCGAGAAATAGCTGGCGCCTTCGGGCATGCGGATGACCTGCGTCTGGATCTGGTCGGGGGTCTCGAAAGCGGCGTGAATGTTCCACAGCGGACAGGTCCCGCCAAAGCGCGAAAACGGAAACCGCCCCGCGCTGAAACGTTTCGAGATATTCCCCGCCCGGTCCACCCGCACGAAAAAGAACGGAATTCCCCGCGCATCGGTTCGTTGCAGCGTCGACATGCGATGCGCGGTCTGTTCGAAACTGGTGCCGAAACGGTGGCTGAGCAGTTCGACGTCATAGCGCGTGCTTTCGCAGGCGGCCAGAAAGCGCGCGTAAGGCATCAGCAGCGCGGCGGCAAAGTAATTGGCCAGGCTGACCCGCATCAGGCTGACCGCCGCCGGATCGTCCAGCGCCGCATCCTGCACCAGCGCGGCCATGGTCTCCTCTGCCTCCAGCCGGGCCAGCAAGACCCCGATCTGGAACCGGCGGCTTGGCTGACCCAGCAATTCGGACAGCAAAAGTTCCTTGCGATGCTGGTCAAGGCGGCGCAACTGGTCGCCCATCACCGGCGCGGGCAGGATGCGGACATGGATGCCATGCGCGCCAAGCCGGGCGCTCAGCGCGACATGGGGTTCGTTGCGATGCAGCGCCAGTTCGCCCGCCAGCGATTCGGCGGCGCGGTCCAGCGCATCGACATGGTTGCCGCGCGCATAGAACCAGGCCCGGACACGTTCGACCGGGCGCGAGGTTTCGGCCAGCGCCTCGACCTTGTCGCGGTCGGTCATCGGGTTGGCATCGGACTGCGGCAGCGACAGCGCCTGACGATAGCGGTCATGCAGCCGCACGAAAGCCGCGGCGATTCGCGGCGAGGATTGCAGCACGGCCTCGATTTCCGCGCGGGGCAGGCTGCCCGTCTCCAGCGCCGGGTCCTTCAGCACGGATGCGAAATCCGCCGAAAGCTGCGCATCGGCCGAGGGCGCGAGTTCCGCGATGTTCAGGTCATAGACTTCGGCCAGCCGCATCAGCAGCCGCGCCGAGGCCGGGCGCTGATCGGATTCGATCAGCGTGATATAGCTGGGCGAGACCTGCAATTCCGCCGCCATCTGCGCCTGCGTCAGCCCCAGTGACTGGCGCAGCACGCGCAGCCTCTGGCCGATGATCAGCTTTTCCGTCCGCGCTGCCATCCCGGTCGCCCATCTTACAAAAGTTACAGGTTACCCGGATGTCACATGACAGAAGTGACAGGAAAACCCCTTTATTTCAGATCAATACTGCGCATGAACAGTGACATTACTAATCTGACAATACACGGAATCACCGGAGCTTGTCATGCCCCTCGATCATTCTGCCCCCGCCGTTCTGCCGCCCGCCATCCAGCCCCCCGTCGTCCTGCGCGCCGTCGCGGGCGCCGATCACGTCCTGACCGCCGGGGCGCTGGCCTTTGTCGGCCAGCTTCAGGCCCGGTTCGGCCTGCGCCTGCACAGCCTGATGGTCGCCCGCCAGCGCCGGCAGGAACGCTTTGATCGCGGCGAGTTGCCCGATTACCTGCCCGAAACCCGTGCCATCCGTCGCGGCATCTGGCAGGCCGCGCCCGTGCCCACCGCCCTGCTGGACCGCCGGGTCGAGATCACCGGCCCGGTCGACCGCAAGATGATGATCAATGCGCTGAATTCCGGCGCCAACGTCTTCATGGCCGATTTCGAGGACGCGACCGCGCCGACATTCGCCAATATCATCGCGGGCCACGCCAATATGCTGGACTACCGCGATGGCACGCTGACCCATGACGATGCGAAAACCGGGCGCAGCTATCGGCTTGGGCCGAATCCCGCGCTGCTGATCCTGCGTCCACGCGGGCTGCATATGGTCGAATCGAATGTCATCATGGGCGGTCAGCCGGTGTCGGCGGCGCTGTTCGATTTCGGCCTGTCGATCTTTCACAACGGCCGCGCGCTGGCGGCATCCGGGCGCGGGCCGTTCTATTACCTGCCCAAGCTGGAAAGCCACCGCGAGGCGCGTCTGTGGAACGACATCTTTCTGTTCGCGCAGGAACAGGTCGGCCTTGCCCCCGGCACGATCAAGGCGACCGTGCTGATCGAAACCCTGCCCGCCGCCTTTGAAATGGACGAAATCATCTGGGAATTGCGCGACCATATCGCCGGGCTGAATTGTGGCCGTTGGGATTATATCTTCAGCTATATCAAGACCCTGCGCAATCACGGCGCCTATGTCCTGCCCGACCGGGCAGAGATCACGATGGACCGCGCCTTCCTGGCGACCTATGCGGCGCGGCTGGTCAAGGTCTGCCACCGGCGCGGCATTCATGCGATGGGCGGCATGTCGGCCGCGATCCCGGTTCCCGGCAACCCGGCCGCCCATGACGCCGCGCTGGCGCAGGTCCGCGCCGACAAGCTGCGCGAGGTCGAACTGGGCCATGACGGCACATGGATCGCCCATCCCGATCTGGTCCCGGTGGCGCGCGCCGTCTTTGACGCGGCCATGCCCGGCCCGAACCAGATCCGTCGCCCGCGTCAGGATTATTCCAGCGGGGCACGCCAGCCCGCAGCGCCGCTTGCTAACGGGTAAAGCCGACGCACGACCCCCGCGCCCCTGCGGCGGCGATGCCCCGGCCCGTGCCGGCAGGGCGACGCCCGATGATCCCAAACCGGCATTGCCATTTTCAACGCCGCAATGACGGGCGCTGTTTGAGCCGGAGCAAGGAAAGCCCGCCGCCATCGTGTATTCTGGGCGGATCATTTCCAAGGGACGCGCATGCCGGGAAAATCTCTTTCACCCTGGACGCTCGGCTGGTTCGGCAGCGCCGTGATCTTTTTGCTGCTGGCGCTGGTGCTGGCCTTTGTCTGCGACCTTGGCCCCGGAGACTGGGCCAGACCGCAGGCGCTGGCGGTCGTGCATCTGTTCACGCTTGGCTGGCTGGCGCAGGTCATGCTGGGGGCATTGGTGCAATTCGTCCCGGTGCTGACCGCATACCCCCTGCCGCGCCCGGCGCTGGCGCTGCCCGCCCTGCTGGCCACGGGCGCGGGAACCCTTGCGCTGTCGGCGGGCTTTCTTGGCCTGGATGGCCATACGGGCATGCAGGTCCTGTTCCGGATCGCGCCGCTGGTTCTGGGCTGCGGTTTTGCCCTGGTGGCGGTGATGATCCTGCCCTCGCTGGCCCGCAAGGCGAACCTGCACCTGATCGAGGTGCGGATGGTGCTGATCGCGCTGGCCGGGCTGGCCGGGCTGTGGACCACCGGCGGCGCGATGGTCCTGACGCTTGGCGGCGCCAGCCTGACCGTCGATCTGGCGCAGATGCTGCCCTTGCACATGCTGTTCGGGATCGGCGCCTTTCTGTCATTCGCGGCCTTTGGCGTCAGCTACAAGCTGTTTGCGATGTTTCTGCTGGCACCCGAAACGGCGGGCTGGCAGCGCCGTTGGGTGGGCGGGCTGGCGGCAGTTTGCGCGGTGCTGATGCTGGCCGCCCTTGCCGTCGCGCTGTCCGGTGCGTTTGCAGCCCCGATAAGGCTGGCCCTGTCGCTGCCTGCGCTGGCTTTGTGCGGGCTTTATCTGGACGATATCCGCAGGCTCTGGCGCAACCGCCGCCGCCCCGCGCTGGAACCCAACATGGCGTGGAGCCGTGTCGCGCTGGTCTTTCTGGGGCTGTCCGCCGCCCTGCTGCCCCTTGCGCAATGGCAGGGCGGGCGGATGGCCGAGGCGGCGGTCTTTGCCGCGCTGGTGGGCTGGCTGTCGACGCTGACGCTGTCGCAACTGATCCGGATCACCAGTTTCCTGACATGGATACAGGTGTTTGCGCCGCTGATCGGACGCCGCAAGGTGCCCGTGGTGCAGCAGATCAGCGACCGCGTGACGGCCAGCCGTGCGCTGGCGCTGTGGTCGGCCTCGACCGGGCTGGGCGTGGCGTCGCTGCTGTTCGGGTCGCATATCGCCTTTCGGCTGGCGCTGGCCGGGCTTTTTCTGGCCGCTGCCGCCATCGCCCGCGAACTGGTGGCGATCCGCAAGCTGTGGCACCTGCCCGTCGCGGATCGTCCGCCCTGCCTGCCGCCGATCATCCGCCCCTCCGTTCACCCTCTTTCTGTTGCAGAGCCATGACCATGACCCGACCCGACCCCTATGAGCTTGACGCCCGCCCGATCCTGCAGCGTGGCGAGGAACCTTTCGGCGCCATCATGGCCGCGGTCGAGGCGCTGGCCCCCGGCCAGCCGCTCCGGTTGCTGGCCCTGTTCCGGCCCGCGCCGCTGTTCAACGTCATGGCCAATCGCGGCTTCGACTGCGCCGACCGGCGGCGCGACGATGGCGTGTGGGAGGTCACGTTTACCCCTCTGGGCGATGGGCTGGCGGATGCCGGGATGGCGCCGGGTTCCGCGCCGGGCGCCGGTCTCTGGCCCGATCCGGTGCGCGATCTGGACCTGACCGGGCTGGAGCCGCCAGAGCCGATGGTCCGGATCCTGGAGGAGATCACCCTGCTGTCGCCCGGTGAGGTGCTGTTTGCGCTGCTGGACCGTGAACCGATGTTCCTGTTTCCCGAACTGGCGCAGCGCGGCCATGAATGGGCGGGAAATTTCGCCAGCGACGGCCAAAGCTATCGCCTGATGGTGCGGGCAGGCGTTTCCGATGGCTGACCCGCAGCTTCAGGACCTGCGGCAGGCGCTGCGCGCTGTGGTCGATCCCGAAACCGGGCATGACCTGATTGCGATGGGCATGATCTATGATCTGCGTCTGGATCGGGATCGCGCGCTTGTCACCATGACCACGACGACGCCCGGCTGCCCGCTGGCCGGGTTTCTGCGCATGGGAGTCGAAACAGCGCTGCGGGCCGTTCCGGGCATCCGCGAGGTCGCCGTCACGCTGACATGGGACCCGCCCTGGTCACCCGACCGGATGGAGTCCCCGCGCCCGCGACCCTGACGGCAGACGCGGCCCTGCCCGCCATCAGGAGGTCGTCAGGTGGCCGTCAGGCCATGGGCTTGCGCCGGGCCCGCAGCAACATCGGGCCGTATTCCACCACGAACAGGCCAAAGCCCAGCATCCAGAACAGGCCCGAGGCCTCGATCAGGACGGGGGCCTGAACCAGATCGGCCAGCGGGCGCGACAGGGCGGCGGCGAACAGGCACAGGTAGGATGCCACCGTCCAGCGCGACGCCGCCAGCGGCCTGCCCGTATGCCCGCGCGTCGCACGGGTCATCACCGCCAGCATCATGGTCGCGATCACCCCGACCGTCAGCACATGCAGCGACGACACCGGGGCAATCACCCCGAAGGCCGCCAGCGCGATCGCCAGAAAGCCAAGCGGCACAAAGCCATAGGACAGGTGCAGCACCAGCAGCAGCCATTCGGCCCGGACCAGGACGCCGCGCCAGCGGATCAGCCGCGCCGTGTTCAGCCCCGCCGCCAGCAGCGCGGGCACCGCGATCAGCCGCAGCTCCGGTCGCAGCGCCCAGAAGGCCAGCGCCAGCGCCGACACCGCGATCACGCCCATGTCGAACCGGTTATAGGCCACCGGAAAGCGCGTGGCGCCGTGCTGGTTCAGCCAGTTGCGGGTAAAGCTGGGAATGATGCGCCCGCCGATGATCAGCACCAGCAGGACATATCCCGCCACCGCCGCCCGCAACCAAAGCTGTGGATCGCCCCCCGCCAGAACCGAAATGTGAAACCCGAAATTGCCCAGCATGATCGCCGTGACCCCGGCCAGAACCTTCAGGTCGTTCCATTTGCGGCCGGTCAGGATCTCGCGCCCGCAGATCGCCAGCAGAACCGGCAGGAACAGCAGGTCAAGGCCGGCGGCCAGCCACGGCCCCGTGATCCCGGCACAGGTCATCGCCACCCGCCCCACGACCCACAGCATGACCAGACCGATCAGCGGCCCGCCCGAAACGGGCAGGCTGCCGGTCCAGTTCGGAATCGCGGTCAGCAGGAACCCGGCCAGCACGGCCGGGGCAAAGCCGAACACCATTTCATGCGCGTGCCACAGCGGCGCGCCCAGATCGCCGCCCAGGGACAGGCCCTGCGCAAGGGCCGCGATCCACAGCGCCATGGTCAGCAGCGCCCAGATCGCGCCGCCAAGGAAAAACGGCCGGAAACCATAGGACCAGATCGCGGCGCCATCCTGTTTCAGACCGCGCGGGATACGGGGGCGTTTTGATTCGGTCATGGTGCGATCCCTTTTCGTGTCAGGCTGTTTTCCGTCACAGCTACAGGTGAAAAATCGCTGCTCTTTGCGCTGCAGCAAGCAAAACGGCAAATCGGCTGGTCAAGGTTGCTCCGGCACAACGAAGGCGCCGCCCGACTGGCTCATAGTCTGGGCACCGGAAACAGATCCGGCAAGAAAACAGAGACATGAGCCAAAGGAGCCAGCCATGACGACACTTTCTGTCAGCCGCCGCACCATTCTTGCGGGCGCCGCGATTGCCGGGGCCATGACGCAGGTCCGCCGGGCCGCTGCCGAAGCGAAAGACGTGCTGACCCCGGCAGCCGCCGCCGACATCGCCAGCCTGCCGCGGGTCAAGGTGAAGCTGGTCGATCCGCCCTATGTCCATCAACACGAACAGGTGGCGACGGGCGGCCCCGTGGTCGTCGAATTCGAGATGGAGATCATCGAGAAAAAGATCACGCTGGACAGCAGCGGCGCGACCTGCTGGGCCTCGACCTTCAACGGCACGGTGCCGGGACCGCTGATGGTGGTGCATGAAGGCGATTATGTCGAACTGACGCTGATCAACCCTTCGAGCAACGAGCTGATGCACAACATCGACTTTCACAGTTCGACCGGGGCGCTTGGCGGCGGCAGCCTGACGCAGGTCAATCCGGGCGAGAAATGCGTGCTGCGCTGGAAAGCGACGAAACCGGGCGTCTTCGTCTATCACTGCGCCCCTCCGGGCATGGTCGCATGGCATGTGGTTTCCGGGATGAACGGCGCGATCATGGTCCTGCCGCGCGACGGCCTGAAAGGCCGCGAGGGCGAGCCGGTGACCTATGACAAGGTCTATTACATCGGCGAACAGGATTTCTATGTGCCGCGTGATGCGGATGGCAACTGGATCGACTATGCCAGCCCCGGCGAAAGCTACGAAGACACGCTGGCCGTGATGCGCAGCCTGACGCCGACCCATGTGGTGTTCAACGGCGCCGTGGGCGCGCTGACCGGCGACAATGCGATGAAGGCGAATGTCGGCGAAACCGTGGCCTTCGTCCATGCGCAGGCCAACCGCGACACGCGGCCGCATTTGATCGGCGGGCATGGCGACTATGTGTGGGCGACCGGCAAGTTCAACAACCCGCCCGAGGTCGGGCTTGAGACGTGGTTCATCCCCGGCGGCACCGCTGGCCTGATGGTCTATACCTTCGAACAGCCCGGCGTTTACGCCTATGTGAACCACAATCTGATCGAGGCATTCGAACTTGGCGCCGCCGCCCATGTCGTCGTCGAAGGCGAATGGAACAACGACCTGATGATGCAGGTCCTGCCGCCCAGCCCGATCAGCGGCAGTTGACCCGCGCCTGAAATCCGCCCCTGCCCGCCGCTGCCCCGTGGCGGGCCCGCGACAGCAAGGAAGCCTGCGATGCATCAGCTTATCACTCCGGTTCTGCTCACTGCGGGGCTGGCGGCCCTTGGCGCCACGCATCTCATGCCGCCGGACAGGGACGCGCCGCAGGACCGGCCCGCCGTGGTGCGGCTGGAACCGGCGCCCTTTACCCACCGGCTGGATGGCGACTGGCAGCGCAACGGCTATCCCGTCGACGCGCCAAGGGCCGTCGTGTCCATCGACAGGCCGGTCGAGATCATGACCATGCGCGTCAGCAACCGCGAATGGCTGGATTGCGTCGCCGCCGGCGCCTGCACCCGGCCCGGACATGCGACCGACGATCCCGACCTGCCGGTCACCGGCGTCAACTGGTATGACGCGCAGGCCTATGCCGCATGGCTGTCCGCCAGGACCGGCCAGTCCTCGGCGCCTGCCGACGGATGTCGAATGGGCCCATGCGGCGGCGGAACTGTTTCGCGACGACGCGCTAGGGGTTCAGGCGGATCCGGGCAATCCGGCAAGGCTGTGGCTGGCGGAATATGCCGTCGAATCGGCCCGCGCCCGCGATCTGGACCGCCAGATCCGCCCGGTCGGCAGCCTGAATGTGAACTCGCTTGGCGTGCGCGATATCGGCGGCGCGGTCTGGGAATGGACATCGACCTGCCTGCGTCGCGGAGAGCTGGACGATCAGGACCGCATCCTGCGCGAAAGCGACAGTTGCGGCATCTATATCGCCGAAGGGCTGCACCGCGCCGCCATCACCGATTTCGTGCGCGACCCCAAGTCCGGCGGCTGTTCGGTCGGCGTGCCTCCGGCCAATCTGGGCTTTCGCCTGATCCGAGAGATCGGCTGACACCCGCCCCGTCCCCCGCCCTGTCCCGCCCCGTCCCGAACGATCAAGCCAGAAAGAACCGACGCCGACCGCATATCTGGCTTTGCTTTCGTCCCGTCTTTGCGGCACCCAAGGAAAGGATCCGAGTGAAGGCACAAAACGTGGCGATCGACATTTCAGTGGTCAGAAATCTTCCGCTGTTCCGGCAGATGGAACCGGCGGCGCTGACGCGCCTGATGATGCGTGCCACGCCCCTGCGCATCCTGCAGGGCAATACCGTCTTTGAACAGGGCGCCGAGGCGGTGGCGTTCTACCTGCTGCTGCATGGCCGGCTGAAGGTCAGTCAGGTCACGCCCGACGGCCAGCAGGTGATGGTGCGGGTGGTCCATCCGGGCGATCTTTTCGGATTTGCCCGCGCCCTTGCTCGGGACGATTATCCCGGCACGGCCAAGGCGGCGGTGGAATCGCTGGTCATTTCATGGCCGATGGCCGATTGGGACGCGGTCGTGGAAAACAACCCCCGGCTGGCCATCAACGCGATGCAGACCATCGGTCAGCGCCTTGACGAAGCCCATACCCGGCTGCGCGAAATGTCCACGCAAGAGGTCGAGCGCCGGGTCGCCCATGCCGTTTTGCGACTGGCCGGAAAGGCGGGCCGGATCGAACAATCCGGCACGTTGATCGACTTTCCGATCACCCGTCAGGACATCGCCGAAATGACCGGCACCACCCTGCACACCGTATCGCGGCTTTTGTCCGCATGGCAGGCGATGGGTCTGGTCGAAGGCGGGCGGCGAAGCTGACCGTCACCGATGCCGAGGCCCTCGGCCCGGATCGCCGATCCGGACGACTGACCGCCGCCTGCCCGCCGCCAAAGAAGCGCCCGCTGTTTGCGATTTCGCAAAGTCGGGCCTGCGAAACCGGCCTAGATCTTTGCGCAACGGATCGACGCAACGATCCGCATGACCGGAGATCTGATGTGAAATTTGCCACCCTTCTTGCCGCCCCCGCCCTTGTCCTCGCGCTGACCGGGACAGGTTTTGCCGCCGAACACGAAGTCCATATGCTGAACAAGGGCGAAGCGGGGGTGATGGTGTTCGAACCTGCCTTTGTCAGGGCCGAACCGGGCGACACCATCCGTTTCATCCCCACCGACAAAAGCCACAACGTCGAATTCATCGCGGATATCCTGCCCGAAGGCGTCGAGGCCTTCAAAAGCAAGATCAACGACGAATACACCCTGACCGTCAACGAAATCGGCCTTTACGGCGTGAAATGCACCCCGCATTTCGCCATGGGCATGGTCGCGCTGATCCAGGTCGGCGATGCCCCCGCGAACCTCGAAGCGGCGCAGACCGCCAAGATGCCGAAAAAGGCGCGCGAACGGCTGGACGCGGAAATCGCTCAGGTCCAGTGACGCGCCTTCGCGCGGGACAGACCGCGATGACATCTGGCCGGGCGGCACGACCTGCCGCCCGTCATGCTGAAAAGACCCGGCCGCATCGGTGCGACCGATGCCCATGTCCGCCAGAGAAAGGCCGATGACCATGCACCAGTCCCTGACCCCGCTTCACCGCCGGATCGCCTGCCAGTCGCGGCTGTTTGCAACCCTGCCGGGCGATGTCGCGGACAGGTTGCTTGACGCCGCGCATCTGAAAAAGCTGCGGCGCGGGCAGACCCTGTTTCACCACGGCGATACGGCCCATGCGATCCATATCGTGACCGAAGGCTGGGTCAAACTGTATCGCATCGCCCCCAACGGGACCGAGGCCGTGGTGGGCGTGATGACCCGCGGCCAGAGCTTTGGCGAACCGATCGCGCTGCGCCGGGCCGCCTATCCCGTCTCGGCCGAGGCCACGACCAACGCCGAGCTGCTGGCGATTCCGGCGCTGGCCTTTCTGGATATCCTGCACGCCCATCCCGAAACCGCGATTTCGGTTCTGTCGGCCACATTCCTGCATCTGCAGGGGCTGGTCGAACAGATCGAGCAGTTGAAGGCCCGCCCTGGCGCGCAGCGGGTGGCCGAATTCCTGCTGGAACTGTGCCCCGAGGGGGCCGAAAGCGCGACCGTGAACCTGCCCTATGACAAGGCGCTGATCGCGGGCCGGTTGGGCATGAAACCCGAAAGCCTCAGCCGTGCCTTTGCGCGCCTGCGTCATTTCGGGGTCAATGTGCATCAGGCCAGCGCCAGCATCGCCTCGGTTTCGGCGCTGCATGGGCTGGCGCATGACGATGCGACCGGCTGTCTTGGCCGCGCTATCTGATAACCAGCACATAGGCCCCGCCGATCAGCAACAGCCAGATCGCAATCGGCACCGTAAAGGCGACCAGCCAGCCCGGCGCTGTGGCCAGATGCAAAAAGCGTCCCAGAATCAGCCGCGCCTTCAGAAACGACAGCAGCAGGATCCCGCGACCGCCGCCCGGCCATCCACCCCGGCCAGCGTGGCGGTCGCCAGCGTCAGGGCGATCAGCAGGACCCATGTTTTCGTCAACTGGTCCATGCCGCTCACCAGATCAGCCAGACGGCGGGCAGGATCAGCACCCAGACCAGATCCACCATATGCCAGAACATCGCGCCCGCCTGCACCGGCTCGGGGCGGGCGTGGATCGCGACCAGCGCCAGAACCGCCACGCCCGCGACGACATGGGCCGCGTGAAAACCGCTGAGCAGATAGTAGAACGTAAAGAACGGATGACTGTCGATGCCCAGCCCGGCCCTGATGTCGCGGCCATATTCGACGCCCTTGACGATCAGGAAAACCACCCCGCCCAGGACCGCCAGCAACAGCCCGCGCCGGGCCTGCGCCCGTCGGCCGGCCCGCGCCGCGCGTTCGGCCTGCGCGGCAAACAGCCCCGAGGTCACCAGAACCAGCGTGTTCAGCGCCGCCATCCTGCCGTCAAGCTGCGCCTGAGCCGCCGAAAACCCGGCGGGGTCCATCAGCCCCAGAACCACCATGACCGTGACCCCGGCCATGAACACCGCCAGTTCGGACAGGATCAGGATCCACAGGATCAATTCGCCGGGCAGGTCCTCGACACGCATCACATCACCAGTTGCCGGTAGATTTCGGGCAAGGCGGTAATCAGCCGGTCGGGTTCGCGGATCACCTGAAAGCCGCCCTGACCAAAGATGCGCGGGAACCAGCTTTGCGAATCGCGGTCGATGGTGATGCCGAATACCGCGTGACCGGCGCGGCGGGCCTCGCGCACGGCCATGGCGCTGTCCTCGATCCCGTGGCGGCCTTCGTAATGGTCCAGATCGTTCGGCTTGCCATCGGTGATGACGATCAGCAGGCGGCGCGAGCGGCCCTCGCGTGCCAGCCCCTTCGACGCATGGCGGATCGCGGCCCCGAGCCGGGTATAGAAACCGGGCCGCAGGGCATGGATGCGCGCCTCGATATCCGGGGTCATCGCTTCGTCGAAACCCTTGCAGTCATGGATCCAGACCCGGTCGCGCTTCAGCGAGGAAAAGCCCTGAATGGCAAAGCGGTCGCCGCAGGCATCCAGCCCCCATGCCAGCGCGGTCAGCGCCTCGCGCGCGATGTCGATGACCGCGCGGCCCGTCACCGCGCTTTCGGTCGAGCGCGAGACATCCATCAGGATCGACACCGCCAGATCGCGGTTCTCGGGCCGCGCCTGCTGCCAGATCCGGTCCGATCCCCGGCCCGTGGCGCGCAGATCGGCGACGGATCGCAGGGCGGCGTCCAGATCCAGCTCCTCGCCATCGGGCTGGGCGTGCCGGATCGCCTTGGCGGGGCGCAGCGCCTCGAACTGGCGTTTCACGGCGCGGATGCGCCTGCGCGCGGCGGGGCCGGTGACGCCCGCCTAATCCGGCGCGGGCGTTGTCGGCGTGGCCAGCACCCGGCAATGATCGGGCAGCCGAGCATTCGCCCGCGCATCCCATTCCGGATAGGTCGAAACCCCGGCGATGCGTTCGCGGTCCACGTCTTCGGGCGCAAGGTCCAGATGCAGCTTCAGCTTGGTCGCGGGCGCCTTGGCAAGCTGGCCCAGCACGATTTCCTCGTGATCCTCGGCGGCTTTTCTGGCGTTGTCCAGATCGTCATCCTCGACCCGGCGGTTGATGTTCATCATCTCGGCCCAGGTCAGCATCGCCTCGAATTTGTAAAGGATCAGGCTGTCCTTGCGCGCGACCTGATCGGCCTTCATCCGGCGGGCCTTGCGCGCGGTGCTGTCACCCGATTCCTCGGGCGTGCCATCGGTGGGCAGGGTCGCGACCTCGGTCGGATTGCCGCGGGCCAGCGCGCGCAGATCGGGCCAGAGCGGCACCGGCAGAAACGGGCGATAGCCGCGGGGCGCGACCCAATGCGCGGGCGGGTTTTCATGGTCGCGCAGCAGGTCGGGCGCGGGCGCGTCGCGGGCGCCCAGCATGTGGCGCACCAGGGCCTCGACCCGCGCCTCGGTGCCGCGCAGGGCGGGACGCTGGCGCAGGTCCAGATGCGCCCGCGCCAGCCGCGCCCAGATCCGGCGCAGACCGGGCGCGGCCTCCAGCGTCGCGCGGGTCATCGCGACGCCCGCACGGATCGCGGCCAGATCGGCGCGCAACGGATCGGTTTCAACCGGGACGCGCGGGGCATGTGCCGCCGCCGCAGCCAGCCACAGATACAGCGCTTCATTATCCGCGCGTTCGGGAAATACCGCGATTTCCAGCGGCAGGCGCAGTGCGTCGCCGTCGAAGCTGGCTGCGGGCGATGGCTTCGGCATCAAAGGCCAGCCAGCGCCGCCATGAAATCCGGTGGCGCGAGGTTTCATCCGCCACCGGCTTCAGCTCGACATCATGGTCGCCGCCTAGACCGCGAAACAGGACCGCGATCCGGCCACGCATCGTCGTCGAAGCGGTCAGCGGCCTGATCGGCAAAGCGTTGCGGCGGGTCCATCCGGGCGGCCAGCCGGTGCCAGATCTTGCCAACCGTTTCCTCGGGCTCCCAGGGGGTGATGTCGAGATGCGCCACGATCCTTACCCCACCACCGCAACGACCAGATCCATCAGCCCCTGACGGGTGTCGGGATCATCGGTCAGGGGTTCGATCATCGCGGCGCGGATGGCGCGGTTCATATCCATCCCGCCCTGAATCAAGGTCGCCGCATAGACCACCAGCCGGGTCGAGACGCCTTCTTCCAGATCCTGCCCTTTCAGCCCGCGCAACTTGCCCGCAAGTCGCACCAGCAGCGCCACCCGATCCCGGCGTCCAGCCCGCTTTCGCGGGCGACCACCTCGGTTTCATGGGCGGCGGCGGGAAAGGTGAATTCGACCGACAGGAACCGCTGGCGGGTCGAGGGTTTCAGCGTTTTCAGGATATTCTGATAGCCGGGGTTGTAGCTGGCCACCAGCATGAAGCCGGGCGCGGCCTGCAACTCCTCGCCCGTGCGGTCGATGGGCAGGATGCGGCGGTCATCGGTCAGCGGGTGCAGGACCACGGCCACGTCCTTGCGCGCCTCGACCACCTCGTCAAGGTAACAGATCGCGCCCTGGCGCACGGCGCGGGTCAGCGGGCCATCGACCCAGACCGTCTCACCGCCCTTGAGCAGATAGCGCCCGATCAGATCCGCCGCCGACAGGTCGTCGTGACAGGCGACCGTATAAAGCGGACGGCCAAGACGCGCGGCCATATGGGCGACAAAGCGCGTCTTGCCGCAGCCCGTCGGACCTTTCAGCAAAAGCGGCAGGTTGCTGGCACAGGCGGCGGCAAAGACATCGCATTCGTCGCCCTGCGCCAAGTAGAAGGGCGCCTGCCCCTCTACCGCCAGTTTCGGATTTCCGTCCATCAGATTACTCCGCTGCGTGTTTGACGACCGCGCCGGCCGTTCGATCACTTCGGCGCTTGCGCGGCACCAGCAGCGCGTAGATCAACAGATAGGTGCCGATCACCACCGCCACGCCGGACCCCAGCCGCATCCAGAAAAACAGCGCGATCTGGTCCTGCACCTCCATGTAATACTGGCCCATGACGCGCTGCAGATGGGTCTGGATCGTGCCGGCAAAGGTCAGCACAAAGGTCATGAAGACCATCCCCGCCGACATCAGCCAGAAGGCCGCCATGTTCAGCACCTGATTATAGGGATCGCGCTGGCGCAGGATCGGCAGCGCATAGGTGAACAGCGCGATATTGACGCAGACATAGGCCCCGTAAAAGGCAAGGTGACCGTGGGCAGCGGTGACCTGCGTGCCGTGGGTGTAATAGTTCACCCCGTGCAGCGTATGCAGGAACCCCCAGACACCCGCGCCAAAGAAGGCCAGAACCGAACAGCCAAGCGACCACAGCAGCGCCGCCTTGTTCGGATGGTCGCGGCGGCCCTTCCAGACCATGACGAAGGCGAAGGCCATCATCGCAAAGAAGGGCACCATCTCGAAGGACGAGAAGATGGAACCGATCCACTGCCAATAGGCGGGCATCCCGATCCAGAAATAGTGGTGGCCGGTGCCGAGGATCCCCGAAAACAGCGCCGTGGCGACGATGACATACAGCCATTTCTCCACGACCTCGCGGTCCACGCCCGTCAGCTTCAGCATCAGGAAGCCAAGGATCGAGGCCATGATCAGCTCCCACACGCCTTCGACCCACAGGTGGACGACGTTCCACCAATATTGCTTGTCCAGCGCCAGGTTGTCGGGGTTGTAGAAGGAAAACAGGAACAGCAGCGCCAGACCCCAAAGCCCGAGCAGCAGGATCGAGGAAATCACCGTCTTGCGCCCCTTGGCGACGGTCATCGTCACGTTCCACAGGAAAATCAGCGCGGCGACGACGATTCCGGCCTTGACCCATTTCGGCTGTTCCAGAAACTCGCGCCCCTCGCGGCCCAGCAGGAAATTGCCTTCGAACAGGTTGAACAGATAGGTGACGACCACGCCCGCGGTCCCGATCACCAGAATGGCAAGCTGGATATAGGCGGCCTTGACCGAATGGATTTCGCGTTCGGCCTCTTCGGGGATCAGGAAATAGGCGGCCCCGAAAAAGCCGGTCAGCAGCCAGACGATCAGCGAATTGGTGTGCAGCATCCGCGCCGACCGGAAACGGCAGCACCTCGGACAGGAAATTCGGCTGGACATAGATGTAACCCAGCACGATCCCCATCGTCACCTGAACGGCGAACAGGGCCAGCGCGACCAGAATATAGGCCAGCGCGATATTTTGGGATTTGTATTTCATGATTCTGTCTCCCCCCACTCAGCCGGCGTCATTGGGCGGCCAGCCCTGGGTGTTGATGCTTGCCGGTCCACAACAGGAAATCCGACAGCCCCTGAATGTCTTCGTCGGACAGGTGGAATTGCGGCATCTGGCGACGGCCCTCGACACCCGACGGCTGCGCCTCCATCCAGCCCTTGAGCGTTTCGAATGCCGTCTCGGGGTCGTCCTGGACGCCCCAACGGGTCATCACATTGCCGACCTCCGGGGCGAAATAGGCGCCTTCGCCCAGGATCGAATGGCAATTCACGCAGGCATTCTTCTCCCAGACATGCTTGCCGCGCTGCGACCGCTGTCGGTGAGCCCCGGCATGATCGGTCGAGACATTGACGATATACCAATGGCCGTGAGCGAACAGGCCGATGAAAATAAGGATGAAAAACAGGGACCCGCCGTAAAAGATGTTCCGGGCCATGCTCTTCGTCAGGACTTCGCGCATGGCGAGGGTCTCCCGAAGCTGTTGGCGATGGAACCGGCTTGCGTCTTTGGGGCGGAACTCTCCTTAACCAAAGTCAAGGATATCGCATTTCGCCCATTCTAACCCGACCCGGTCATGTCGGATGGGTCTTGCAATGGATGATCACGAGAACCCGCGATCCGCGCCGCAATGGACGGTCCTGCGTCTGGCGCTGCTGCTGTATGTCTTTGCGGCGGCGGCGGTGGCCATCAATCTGTTCATGCTGGGGCTGCTCATGCAGGCCTTTGGCTTTACCGCGATCGCGCCCGTCGATGCGCTGATGGCGTCGGGGGTGCTGGGCATCCCTGCGGCATGGGCCGCGGGCAAATGGGCGCGGCATCTGCTGGATGAGGCCAGTTGACGCCGGCACCGCATGTCCCCCTTGCCGATCCGCGCCCGGCCCGACCGGAAACGGATATCTCACCCGAAATCATGGTTTTCGCACAGCCTCGCCCCAATCGTCCCGCCGCCCCCCGTCCCGCCGCCTTGAATGCGCTTGCTGTTTGTCCCGGCGCAAAGAAGCCCCACCCCTCCGGCCATATCCCTTGCCCATGATGACCCGATACGCGCCTCCTTTCCGGCTTTACATGGCCCTTGCGTTGCTTGCGGTGCTGAGCCTGCTGATGGCTGGCCAGATGCGGGCCGCGATGCCGTTTTCCGGGCCGTTGACGGCGGTGGTGATCTGCCATGAGCAGCAGGTCACCACGATCTGGGTGGATGCGGATGGCAATGAACACCCGCCCGCCGGTGACTGCCGCGATTGCACGCTTTGCGCCATGCCCGCGCCGGTGCTGGCCGGGTCAGCCGAAGTCGTGGCCCCGCGCCCGATCCATCGCGCAGACGCGCCCCGGCCGCGCCATGACCTGACCGCAGGGGGACCGGATCGCCGGACCCCGCCCACCCGCGCGCCACCATCCCCTTCATTTCAGGCAGCCAGCGCATGATGATCCATATCCCCCTCCTTCGCCGTTTTGCCGCCTTTCTGGCCGTTCTGATGCTGCTGGCCATGCCTGCGGCGGCGCAAACCGTGCTGGAAAAGCTGCTGCCCGACCAGATCGCTGCGGATCTGGTCGCCAGCGCCGATGCCTTTGGCCCCATCCGGCCCGATCTGGCAGTCGCCCCTGTCCTGAAAGGTGGCGAAACCGTGGCATGGGCCTTTGTCACCTCGGATTTCGTCGGCACCACCGGCTATTCCGGCAAGCCCATCCATACGCTGGTCGCCATCGACAAGGACGGCAGGATCGCGGGCATCCGGTTGGTCAAGCATTCCGAACCCATCGTCCTGATCGGCATCCCCGAGGCGAAGATACAGGCCATGGTCGACGGCTATCTGGGCCTTGATCTGGTCGCCGAGGCACAGGCGGGCGGCACCGGGCACGAGGTCGATATCATCTCGGGCGCGACCGTGACGGTGATGGTGATCGACGATTCCATCATCCGCTCGGGGTTGAAGGTGGCGCGCACCCTCGGGTCTGGGGGGGCTTGCACCCGAGGCGGCCACCGCCGGGCCGGAATTCGCCATCGACATGGACGCCCCCCTTCCCGCCGACTGGTCCGAGATGGAGGGCGACGGCACCCTGCGCCGCCTGTCGCTGGATGTCGGGCAGGTCAATGCCGCCTTTGCCGCCAACCCGGACCCGCGTTCCGCCGAACGCCCCCTGACCGAGGCCCCTGCAACCACCTTCATCGAAATGCAGGCGGCGCTGGTGTCCGTGCCCGCGATCGGCGGCGCGCTGTTGGGCGATGCGGCGAACGGCAACCTGCAAAGCTGGCTGCAGGACGGCGATCACGCCATCGCCATACTTGGGCGCGGCCTCTACAGCTTCAAGGGATCGGGCTATGTGCGCGGCGGCATCTTTGACCGGATCGTGCTGATCCAGGACGATGTTTCGGTGCGTTTCCGCGACCGCGACCATCGCCGGATCAACGCCATCACCGCCGATGGCGCGCCGGAGTTCACCGAAATGGACCTGTTCCGCATCCCCGCCGATCTGGGCTTTGATGCGACCAGACCGTTTCGCATCCAGCTTTTGGTGCAGCGCGCGCTTGGGCCGGTGGACAAGGCATTCCAGACCTTTGATCTGGGCTACCAACTGCCGCCGCAATATCTGCGCGCGCTGACCCCGCCCCCGGCGGCGCCGGAAACCGCCCGGATCGCCGACAGGGACGAGGCGCAGGCGCAATCCGATCTGTGGAAACGGATCTGGCGGGGCGCAAGGGCGGAAATCATCGCGCTGGCCGCCATGCTGGCGGTGCTGACCGGCACCTTTTTCTTTCAGGGCTTTGCCGTCCGCAATGAACGCCGCTTCTACATCTTTCGCATGGGCTTCCTGACGGTCACGCTGGTTTTCCTTGGCTGGTATGCCAATGCGCAACTGTCGGTCGTCAACCTGATGGCCCTGTTCGGCAGCGTGATGACCGGCTTCAGCTGGCAGGCGTTCCTGCTGGATCCGCTGACCTTCATCCTGTGGTTCGCCGTCGCCGCCGCGCTGCTGTTCTGGGGACGCGGGGCCTATTGCGGCTGGCTGTGCCCGTTTGGCGCGCTTCAGGAACTGACGAACCAGATCGCGCGCAAGCTGCGGATCCCGCAATGGACCCTGCCATGGGGGCTGCATGAACGGCTGTGGCCGATCAAATACATGATCTTTCTGGGGCTGTTCGGGGTGTCGCTGGCCAGTATCGAACAGGCCGAGCGTCTGGCCGAGGTCGAGCCGTTCAAGACCGCCATCATCCTGAAATTCATGCGCGCCCGGCCATTCGTGGCCTATGCCGCCGCGCTGCTGATCGCCGGGCTGTTCGTCGAACGGTTCTATTGCCGCTACCTGTGCCCGCTTGGCGCGGCGCTGGCGATCCCGGCGCGGCTGCGGATGTTCGACTGGCTGAAACGCTATCACGAATGCGGCAATCCCTGTCAGACCTGCGCGCATCAATGCCCGGTGCAATCCATCCACCCGACCGGAGAGATCAACCCTAACGAATGCATCAACTGCCTGCATTGTCAGGTTCTGTATCAATCCGAAACGACCTGTCCCGTCGTCATCAAGAAACTGAAACGGCGGGAAAAAATCGCGGGCAGCACGCCCCCGGACCTGGGCCAGAAACTGGGCCCGAAACTGGGGATGCCCCCGGCGGGGCACCCCAATGCGGCCCGCACAACCCCTTCTCAACTCTGATCGAAAGGACACCGATCATGGAAAAGACCCCTTCTTCCGGACTCAGCCGCCGCGCGCTTTGAGGCGCGACCGCGGGCAGCGTGGCGCTGGCCGGCACACTGCCCGGCCGTCTGGCGCTTGGGATCGGTGGCGCGACGGCGGTCACCGCCGCCACCTCTGGCGCGGCGCTGGCGGCCGGCGCGGATGGCGGCGTGGCCCCCGGCCAGCTTGATGACTATTACGGTTTCTGGTCTTCGGGCCAGACCGGAGAGCTGCGTATTCTGGGCATCCCCTCGATGCGCGAATTGATGCGGGTTCCGGTGTTCAACCGCTGTTCCGCCACGGGATGGGGTTCGACCAATGAATCGATCCGCATCCACCAGCGCACCATGTCCGAAAAGACCCGGAAACTTCTGGCCGCGAACGGCAAACAGATCCACGACAACGGCGACCTGCACCACGTTCACATGTCCTTTACCGAGGGCAGATATGACGGCCGCTACCTGTTCATGAACGACAAGGCCAATACCCGCGTCGCCCGCGTGCGTTGCGACGTGATGAAGACCGATGCCATTCTGGAAATCCCGAACGCCAAGGGCATCCACGGCCTGCGCCCGCAGAAATGGCCGCGCAGCAATTACGTCTTCTGCAATGGCGAGGACGAGGCGCCCTTGATCAACGACGGCTCGACCATGCGCGATGTGTCGACCTATGTGAACATCTTCACCGCTGTCGATGCCGACGCATGGCAGGTCGCGTGGCAGGTGCAGGTGTCGGGCAACCTTGACAACTGCGATGCCGATTATTCGGGGAAATACGCCTTTTCGACCAGCTACAACTCGGAAATGGGGATGTCGCTGGCCGAGATGACGGAATCCGAGATGGACCATGTCGTCGTCTTCAACATCGAGGAGATCGAAAAGGCCATCGCCGCCGGAAATTACCAGGAAATCAACGGCGTGAAGGTCGTCGATGGCCGCAAGGAGGCGAATTCCCAATTCACCCGCTATATCCCCATCGCCAACAACCCGCATGGCTGCAACATGGCGCCGGACAGGAAACACCTGTGCATCGCGGGCAAGCTGTCGCCCACGGTCACCGTGCTGGATGTCACCAAATTCGACGCGCTGTTTGACGAAAACGCCGATCCGCGTTCGGCGGTTGTCGCTGAACCGCAGGTGGGTCTGGGGCCGCTGCACACCGCCTTTGACGGGCGCGGCAATGCCTATACCACGCTGTTTCTGGACAGCCAGGTCGCGAAATGGAACATCGAAGACGCGATCCGCGCCCATAACGGCGAAAACATCGACCCGATCAGGCACAAGATCGACGTGCATTACCAGCCCGGCCACCTGAAGACGGTGATGGGGGAAACGCTGGATGCCACGAATGACTGGATGGTGTGCCTGTCCAAATTCTCAAAGGACCGTTTCCTGAATGTCGGGCCGCTGAAACCTGAAAACGACCAGCTGATCGACATTTCCGGCGATGAGATGAAACTGGTCCATGACGGCCCGACCTTTGCCGAACCGCATGACGCCATCGCCGTTCACCCTTCGATCCTGTCGAACGTCAAGACGATCTGGGACCGTCAGGATCCGATGTGGGCCGAAACCCGCGCGCAGGCCGAAGCCGATGGCGTCGATATCGACGAATGGGCAGATACCATCATCCGCGACGGCAACAAGGTCCGCGTCTATATGTCCAGCGTGGCGCCTTCGTTCTCGGTCGAGGAATTCACCGTGACAGAAGGCGACGAGGTCACCGTGATCCTGACCAACATGGACGAGATCGAGGACCTGACCCACGGCTTCACCGTCGGCAACCACGGCGTCGCGATGGAGGTCAGCCCGCAGCAGACCTCGTCCATCACCTTTGTCGCGGCGACCCCCGGTGTCTACTGGTATTACTGCCAGTGGTTCTGCCACGCGCTGCATATGGAAATGCGCGGCCGCATGTTCGTCGAGCCGAAAGAGGCCTGATCCCATGCGCGTTCTGGCCCTTTGCCTGACCTTCCTTGCCGCCCTGCCCGCCCTTGGCGCAGAGCATGAGGTCGTGCCCGGCAGGGGCCGTCTGGCCGATGCCATCGCCGGGGCGGATCCCGGCGATGTGCTGATCCTGACCGGCGGGACCTATGCCGGCCCCGTCACCATCGACCGCCCCCTGACGATCACCGGCCCCGAAACCGCCGTGATCGACGGCGAGGGTCAGGGCACGGTCGTCACCGTCAGCGCGCCCGATGTGGTGCTGCAAGGCTTCAGCGTCACGAAATCCGGCACCCGCAACGAAGATCTGGATGCGGGCATCAAGATCCTGAAGGGCGCGGATCGCGTGCGGGTTCAGGGCCTGACCCTTTTCGACAACATGCACGGCATCGACATTCACGGCGGGCGCGATACGCAGGTGATCGGCAACCGGATCACCGGGCGGCAGAACCGCCTGATGAACGAACGCGGCAATGGCATCTATGTCTGGAACAGCCCCGGCACGCTCCTGGATGGCAACGATATCCGCCATGGCCGCGACGGAATCTTTTCCAATGCCAGCACGGCCAGCATCTACCGCAACAACATCATGCGCGATCTGCGCTTTGCGGTGCATTTCATGTATACGAAAAATACCGAAGTGTCGGGCAATATCTCGATCGGCAACCATCTGGGTTTTGCCATCATGTTTTCGGACCGCACGAAAATCCTGAACAACCAAAGCCTTGGCGACCGCGAACACGGGCTGATGCTGAACTATGCGAATAATGCCGATGTGACCGGAAACCTGATCCGGGGCGGCGCCCGAAAATGCCTGTTCATCTATAACGCGCACAAGAACCTGATCTGGAACAACCGCTTTCAGGATTGCAGCATCGGCATCCATTTCACCGCCGGATCCGAGCGCAACGTGCTGACCGGCAATGCCTTTGTCGCCAATCGGGGGCAGGTGAAATATGTCGGCACCCGGTTCATGGAATGGAGCCATGAGGGGCGCGGCAATTTCTGGTCGGACCATCCCGCCTATGACCTGAACGGCGACGGCATCGCCGATGCCAGCTATCGCCCGAATGACCTGATGGACCATATCCTGTGGTCGCAGCCCGCCGCCGCGCTGCTGACCGGATCGCCCGCCGTGCAACTGATCCGCTGGAGCCAGTCCAGCTTTCCCGCCACCATGCCCGGCGGCGTGACCGACAGCGCGCCGCTGATGCAGCCCCTGACCATCCCCGTTCTGCCCGAAACCGCCGCGCTGGAGGCGGCGGTCGCCGGGCGCTGGAAAACCGGAAGCTACGATGAACTCGACCCTGACGATCTCACATCTCACTAAGCGTTTCGGCGAGGTCGCGGCGCTGTCGGATGTCTCGCTTGCGGTTCAGCCGGGGCAGCGGGTGGCGCTGCTCGGCCATAACGGCGCGGGCAAATCGACGATGATGAAGATCGTTCTGGGGCTGATCGGCTTTGACGATGGCGCGGTCCGCGTCTGCGGCGGTTCGCCGGGGGCGGCAAATGTGCGTGCGCAGGTCGCCTATCTGCCCGAAAACGCGGCCTTTCACCCCGCCCTGACCGGCGAGGAACAGATCCGCCATTACCTGCGTCTGCGCGGCGAAAACCCTCGGCTTGCGCCGGATCTGCTGGCCCGCGTCGGGCTGAGGGACGCCGCAGCGCGCCGCATCGGCACCTATTCCAAGGGGATGCGCCAGCGCGTCGGTCTGGCCCAGACCCTGATCGGCAGCCCGCGCCTGCTGGTGCTGGACGAACCGACCTCGGGGCTGGATCCGGTCTCGCGGCGCGATTTCTATGCGCTGCTGGATGGGCTGGCTGCCGAAGGCGCCGCGATCCTGCTATCATCGCATGTGCTGACCGAGGTCGAGGCGCGGACCGACCGCATCCTGATCCTGTCCGGCGGGCGGCTGGAGGCCGAAGGCACCCTGCCCGACCTGCGCCGCAAGGCGGATCTGCCCGTCACCCTGATCGCGACGCCCGCCGCAGGTCGGCAAGGCGACGTGCTGGCCGCGCTGTCTGGCGCGCAGCCGCATGGGCCGGGGCAGGTCCGCCTGACCTGCCGTCAGGATCAGAAACTGGCGCTGCTGTCGGCGATCACCGCCCTTGGCGCGCAGATTGCCGATCTCGACCTGATCCCGCCCAGTCTTGAAGACATCTACACCCATTTCAGCCGGAGAAGCGGGCAATGAAACCGATCCTTTCCACCGCAGGCATCGAATTCCGCATCGCCCTGCGCAACCGTTGGGTGGCGATCGCGACCGGGCTGATGGTGCTTTTCGCGCTGGTTCTGGCCGCTGCCGGGGCCGCACCCACCGGCGATATCGGCGCGGACCGGCTGTCCGTCACGGTGGTCTCGCTGACCTCTCTGGCGGTTTATCTGGTGCCGTTGCTGGCGCTGCTGATCAGCTTTGACGCCATCGCAGGCGAGGTCGAGCGCGGCACCCTGCCCCTGCTCTTGACCTATCCCGTGTCGCGCAGCGGGATTCTGGCGGGCAAGCTGCTGGCCCATCTGCTGATTCTGGCGATTGCGGTCAGCCTGGGCTATGGCGCCGCCGCGCTGACCGCGCTGTGGGCGGATGCCGGGGCAATGACGGGGATGGCGGCGCTGATCCGGCTGATCTGGACCTCTGTCCTGCTGGGCGCGACCTTTCTTGGTCTGGGCTATGCCCTGTCGTCGCTGGCCCGCCGCCCCTCGGGCGCGGCAGGGCTGGCGATCGGGCTGTGGCTGGCCTTGGTCGTGCTGTATGATCTGGGGCTTCTGGCGCTGGTCGTCTCGGGCGCGGACGGGGGCCCTGCCACGCGATCCCTGCCCGGCCTTCTGCTGGCAAATCCCGCGGATTCGTTCCGGCTGTTCAACCTTGCCGCAGCCGAGGCGGGCGGCGCGGCGGGCGGCATGGGCGGGGCGGCGGCCTCGATCCCGCTGTGGCAATCGGCGCTGTCGCTGATGCTGTGGCCGCTTGTCGCGCTGGCCCTTGCACTGGCCGCTTTCAGAAAGGTCACGCCATGACCCGTCTTTCCCCTGCCCTGATCGTCGCATTGGTGCTGGCGCTGTCCGCCTGCAAGCCGGAAGACACGCAGGACGTCACCCTCGTCGATATGACCGCAGAAACGCTTGGCCATTTCTGCCAGATGCACCTGCTGGAACATCCCGGCCCCAAGGCGCAGGTGCATTTGCAGGGCATGGCGGGCACGCCGCTGTATTTCAGTCAGGTCCGCGACGCCATCGCCTATCAGCGCCTGCCCGAACAAAGCCTGCCGATCCCGGCCGTCTATGTGAATGACATGGGTGCGCCGGGCGCGCTATGGGATGTTCCGGGCAAGGGCAACTGGATCCCCGCCGAAACCGCATTCTGTGTGCTGGGCTCCATCCGCGAGGGCGGCATGGGCGCCCCGGAAACCGTGCCCTTTTCCAGCCGTCAGGCCGCGCTGGCCTTTGCCGCGACCGAAGGCGGCAAGGTCGCGACGCTGGATGAGATCCCCGACAGCGCGGTCCTTGCCCCCGTCGATATCGACCCGAACCCCGCCCCCCCGGATGCCGCCGGGGATGCGGATTTCGACGCGCGGCTTCGCGCCCTGACCGAACAGTGAAGGCAATGCCCATGTCCCTGACACGCCGCCGTTTCATCGCCCTTTCCGCCGTCGCGGCCAGCCTGCCCGGCGCAGCCGCCGCCCGCCCCGCCCGGCACTGGACCGGGCAGGCGCTTGGCGCGCGCCTCGATCCGGCGGATCACCCCGGGCCGGGGCGATCACCGCCCCTTGCCTGACCGAGATCGAGCGGCTGGAAAACATCCTCAGCCTCTATCGCCCGGACAGCGCGCTGTCGCGCCTGAACCGCGACGGCTATCTGGATGCCCTGCCGTTCGAGCTGCTGGACTGTCTGGCGCAGGCTGAGGCGGTTCACCGTGCCAGCGGCGGGCTGTTCGATGTCACGGGTGCAACCCTGTGGACGCTATGGGCGCAAGAGGCCGCAACGGGCGCCGCCGCCCCGGCCCTGCCGCGCGCCGCGCGGCGCTGGACCTGACGGGGATGCAGCGGATGCGGATCTCGCCCGCCCGCATCGCCATGCCGCGCGGCATGCAGTTGACGCTGAACGGCATCGGTCAGGGCTATGTCGCCGACCGCATCGCCGCCCTGCTGCAGGCGCAGGGGCTGACCAATATCCTGATCGACACCGGCGAACATCGCGCCGCAGGCACCGCCCCTGACGGCACCGGCCCTGGCCGATTCCGCCCCGAAGGCAGCAGCCGCGCCATTCCGCTGACCTCGCGGGCGATGGCGACCTCGGCCCCGCGCGGCACCTGTTCGATGCCGCGCAACGCGAGCGGCCATATCCTCGACCCCGGACCGGGGCGCCCGTCGCCGCGTCGTGGGCCAGCGTGACCATCTCTGCCCCCCATGCGGCGCTGGCGGATGCGCTGGCCACGGCGGCCTGCCTGTGCCGTGACGAAAAGGAACTGTCGCGGATGCTGGCCACCTTCCGCGACTGCCGTGCAGAGGCGATCAACGCAACATAGGCCATCATCAGGCAACAGGATCAGGGGTCTGACGCTGCGCCCCTGCCTTTCAGCGGAACGGCAGAAGCGACAGCGCCCCCATGCCGTCAGGATCGCGGCCCGCTGCGACAGATCCCCGACAGCCCGTCTCGCGGCCATCGCTGTGGCCGGGGCCGTCCTGCTCTGGCGATGAAGCGGGAACCCGTCCTGACGTCAGCGACATGATTCCCGGCGGGAAAGCCGCCTGTCCTGCAACCGTTCGACAAGGATTGATCGGGGCCGCTGGCAGCCCGATCAGGACGCTGGACGGGCCCGCGATCCGAGGCCCGGCACTTCGGACCCCGGCACTTCGGCCCCGGCACGTCAGACCCTTGCGGTTTCTTTTCCAAAGACCGCGCAGCAGCGCCAGACGTTCATCGCTGAAATCACCGGCGCGCGGGGTCAGCCCCGTGATCTCGCGCACGAAGAACTGGCGGAGATCTGCGCGCACTCGCACGGGCAGCAGCTTCACCCTTGCGGCGGATGCACCGGCGCCAGCAGCAGGACGCTGCGCGTGGTCTCCATTCCCGAAGATCGGTGTAGCCGAAGGCCACCGGCTGACAGGCAAGAATGGCCCCGTGCAGCACAGCAAGGTCGGCCGCCGCAGCCTCGGGGACATCCTCCGAGCCAGTATTGCGCCGGGCGCACGTCAAGCACCTGATAGATGCGGGCAAGCAGCGCCCCTTCGGGATCGAGGCGTAACCTGTCGATCGCGGCATGGGCCACCGCCGCCGTGACCGGATCGCCACGATAGCCCGCAAGCGCCAGACCGCGCAGCGCCGCATCGCGCAGATCGGGGTCCATGACCGGCACCGGAGCCGGCATGGCGCCGGCAGCAGCGCTGTTCCGCAAACCGATCATGGCGGCGAAACCGGCAAGCCGGGTGCCCAGAGCGCGGCGCGTCGGGGACGGGATCAGGGGCGAGGGCGGGGTGCGACCGGGTCGCATGGCGTATCCTTTTGCGGAATTGAAGGTGCCCCTGCATCGCGCTGGCAGCGGGCTTTCCGGTCCAGAGCTTTCAGAACCTTTGCCTGAATTCCGGGCCGCATGTTGCATTTGCGCCGGCCTACCTGCCCCGCTGCGCATCGGCCTGAAATATCAGCTTGTCGTCAGGACATCGGATGCGCCAGCGTGAATGCCAGCAGGCAATAACCAGCCATGCGAAAACTGCTGGCTTCTTGCGGCAGAATGTGGCGAACACGGCAATCGCGGTTGCGGTCGGCGAGCCATTGGCGTTGCGCGTCCTGCACCCCCTCGGCACCCTTCTTCGCGGCATAGGCCGCCACGCAGATTGCATCGGCGCGGGCCAGCACCGGAAAAGGCGCAGATCACCTGCGCCGCCTGTCCGGGTCCGCTCCGCAATCCAAGCTGGGGCCGTCGTCGCGAAGGAATTCGGCCGGAACCCCGGCAAAGGGATCGGCGGTAAGAAACAGGTCGTCGCCGGTCAGCGCCCGCCACGGTGATTGCAGGCCAAGGGCGTTATGTTCGGTGACGACAAAGGGCGCGCTGCCATTGACCTCCAGTGTGATTGTCGTAGTTCGGAAAATCCCCTCCCATCGTGACATGCCATTCCGCACCTGCCTGCCGGAGCTTGCATTCAAACGGTCCACGCCCGCTGACGTTCCATTCCACCGTGATGCCGTCCGCATCGACGGCGCCCCGGACACGGCCCCAGGGCGATCCACCGCGGCCAAAGGCGGCCAGATCTGCAGGGTCGCCGAGATCCGGGGTCATCTGGGGCGCGAAATCATCCGGTAATCATCGGCAGCGCATGCGACCATCAGGACATAATCGCAGACCAGCGCCCTCCAGCAGGCCGATCTGCCGGACCTTGCGCGCGACTGATCCGCCAGCAATGCCAAGCCATTGCCGAACAAGGGGGCGGCCCGGTCGACCATCAGGAATTCATCGGGGCCCTTGCCAAGCATCTCGACCAGAAACTCCGGGCCGAACCTGCCAATCCGCCATCCTTGCCTGAATGTCGCGGATCGATTCCCGCGCCAGATCGTAAAACAGGTTTGCGACCAGTTCGATCCCGGCCTGACCGAGATTGCCGGCGCCTTCGGGATATTCGCGGTTGAAGGGGGCATGAAATCCCAGTTCGGCATCGACATGCAAATAGCGGCTTGGTTGCCACATGACAGCGCGGATGGTCTGACGCCTGCACCTTGACCAGGCCAGCGCGCAGGCGGACAGGCAACTGTCGCCGGGGCCGACATAGGTGGCCGCGCTGTGGTTCTGGATGATGTCCGACAGGGCCAGGCCTTCCTGATAGTTGCCGCCGGGGCTGTCGAAACTGACGATCAGGGATTGCCACCCGTGCTGGCGGTCGCCTGTATATGCGTCGCTTTCAAGCAGATCGGTCAGCCGCTGCGCATCGCCTGCCTCGATCGGGCCGGAAACATGGATATGTTGCAGCCCGGCGAAATCGAACCCAGCAAGCTGCGGAACGACCCCCTCCATGGTGGTCCAGGTAAAAGGCGTCACGAACGGCGTGGTGATCTGCGAGGCAAAGCCGATCTCTGCTGCCGGTGCTAGCGCCGGGAAAAGGCAAAAAGCAGCGGCCAGGATGTCGGTTTTCGGCATGTCTCCCCTTCCTCGGTCGGTTTCAGTTTGGGATCGTCAAGGCCATAGCCGACCCCGGCCATGTCGAAACCCGCAGACATCTGATCCAGCACCTGCCCGTAAAGCAGTTCAAAATCGGCGATATGCTTGCTGAAATACTGGCAGGCCACGTCAGGGTTGCAGGCGATGTCAACGCAGGTCGACAACTCGTCATAAAATGACGTGACGGTCAGGATCTGCGCCTGCAGGTCGCTGGAAGTCTGACTGTTGACCCTGACGATCTTTTCGGCCAGTTCGCCGATCTGATCGCGGCTCAGGCCGCCCTCATCCCCGAAACTGGCCAGTTGATCGCGATATTGCAGCCATGGGGCGGTGATGGCGCGCCGCGCCTCAAGCATCTCGGCATGGTTGAAACGCTCGACAAAGGACAGGGTTTGGTCGACGCCACGGTCGAACCGGGCGATGGCCATTTCGATCAGCACATAAAAGATGCCAAGCGCCGTCACCATCAATGTCAACAGCTCGATCAGATTCCAGTCCCGCCCGCGCCCGGATGGCGTGGGTCGAGGCGCCGCCAGACTAGCTTGCCGGACATTGGCCAAGGTCGATCCTGACCGGATCGCTGCCGCCATTGGTGTCGCGGTCAAGTTTCAACTGGTCCAGCAGGCAGGCGATCTCGTGTTTCGTCAGGATCAGGATCGGCAACCCTTGTCCGATCACTGGGGTGGGGCTGCCCGGCGACGCGGCCAACTGCGTGGATTTCAGGTCATCGACACGCGCGACGATATCGGGACAATTATCCAGCTTGAGAAGCACCGGGTCGGTGGTCAGCCTTTTATCCAGTTCCACGATATTGATCAGGCAGTCGGCCCTTTCCCGTGGAATGAACAGCAGCCGGTCTTGCGCCATGACCGCATTGGGCAGCGCCAACATGGCCGTGAATGCCACGCAGATCATGCGAATTGCCGATGTCATTTTGCGCTGTGCCATGGGCAGATTATTGCCACATCGGTTGATAAAATAAATAACAACCTATGGGTTTTCATTGCCGTTTTTGCGAAAAACGAAAGACGAGATGATTGCCGCGATCAGAAAATTCAGCATTTATCGTATCTTACGATCATTCGTGGATTGCATCATATGGCCGGAAATTTGTTTGAACAGGGTGCCTTGCCGCCTGATCCGCCCCATGATCGCATTTTTCAGGGGGAATGCGGCGCGTCCTGTTTCAATATCCCGACCGCCTCCCCGGAATGAGGTCATATCATCTCGAACGGAATGGATCGCGCGATACGTATCGCAGCATTCACGGAAAGCGGACGGTTCGCACCCGGTCGGATCGCCGGGAGCTTGCGGGGGCTGTTTTACGGCGCCGGGTTCCGGGCACGGCCCTTGCGCGCGACGTTCATCCATGACACCGTCGGCAACAAAGGGTTTATCGTCCCAATGAATGGCTGCGAACTGACGCCGCGCAAATGGCAGGGGAGAGGCCGCCCGGCTCGGCATCTGTCCGGAAAACGCGGACCGAATGCTGCCCGTATATTTTCCTGACCGCGCGGCGCATGTCTGGCTGGACCCGATCCCGCCCGTCGCGGGGCCGGAGCCTCGGACAGGTGCGGCCTTGCCCCGCATCATTGACCGGGCTGCTGCCGGGCTGTCGCCAGATGCTGCCGGGCGGCCTGATCGAGATGGTTCAGATCCGACGAAATCGAGGCGAAGGTAAAGCCTTCGTCCAGCCGCCGCCGGGCCACAGCCCCATCACCGGTATGGATGCCGGTCGCGATGCCCGCCCGTCGGCCCGCCTCGCGGATCCGGGCCAGCGCCGCCTCGAAGGTCTCGGCATGGGCGGGATCGGTGATGGTTTCGCCCCCAGTGCCAGCATCAGATCGCCCGGCCCGACATAAAGCCCGTCCAGTCCCGGAACGGCGGCGATGGCGTCCAGATTGTCCAGCCCCTCACGGGTCTCGATCATCGCGACACAGGCAATTTCGGCATTCATGCCCGCCGTGCGCGGACCCGAGCGCAGCCCGGCCCGCATCGGACCATAGCTGCGCCCGCCCTCGGGTGGGAAACGGCAGGCGCGCACGGCGGCAGCCGCCTGTTCGGGGCGGTCGATCAGCGGCACGATGACGCCCTGCGCCCCGGCATCCAGCGCCTGACCGATCAGCGCCGGATCATTGGCGGCCACGCGGACCATGCCGCCACAGGCGGTCCCGGCCAGCGCGGCACCCGCATCGACGCCGATCAGCCCGTTCAGGATCGCCGGATAGTCCAGAAACCCATGCTGGGCGTCAAAGCAGACATAGTCATAGCCATGCCGCGCCGCGCGTTCCTGCACCGCCGGCACCGGCAGTTGCGTCCAGTATCCGACGATGCGCTCTCGCGCCCGCAGCCGTTGCGCCAGCGTCCAGCCTGCCATGTCGTCCCCGTTCACACCGTTTCGACGGCGGCCAGTGCCGGCGGCACGGCGACCGACAGCTTGCCCGCCTGCTCGATCAGCCCCGCGAGGATGCCGGGATAAAGCGTGACCCCCTGTTCCAGCGCCTTGCGCCTGCGCGCCAGCGCCGCCTGCCCCGGCATCCGCACCGGATTGCCCGGATCGCGGGCGGGCGTGGCCAGACAGGCATCGACCAGCCAGCCGGTCTGGCGCAGGAACGCATCCGCCCCGCCAAAGGCCGCCGGGTCGTAGACCGAGATCGTCACCGCCGCATTCGTCCCCTTGGGCGCGTCGGCGCGGCCATAGCCCGCCAGCCCCTGCGTGATCGCCTCGACCGACAGCGCCATGCCGTAGCCTTTCTGCCCGTGATCCAGCCCGCCGGTCGGCAGCAGCGTGCCGCCCTCCAGCACGGCCTTGGGATCGGTGGTCGGCTGGCCTGCGGCATCGACAACCCATGGGTGTTCATAGGCCCGCCCCTCGCGGATCATGCGCTGCGCCATGTTCACCGTGGTAATCGAGGCGGAAATATCGATCAGGATCGGATCGTTCGGCGTCGGGATGCCATAGGCGACAGGATCGGGCGTGAACACGCCTTTCAGCCCGCCAAAGGGTGCCACCTGCGCGCCAGAGGGCGAGGACGAGGCGATCGAGATCATCAGCCCCTGATCGGTCGCGTCGGTCAGATAGGCGGCCAGCGCGCCGATGTGATGGCTGTCGCCGATCACCAGCGTCGCCGTGCCATATTGGCGCGCGCGTTCGCAGGCCAGCCTGACGCCTTCGGCCACCAGCCAGGCGCCCGGCAGGCGCTGGCCGCGCCAGCAGATCGCCGCGCCCTTGTCCGAGACCGTCTCGGGCACGCCATCGCGCGTCATCACCCCGTCGGCGATGCTTTGCAGATACCACGGCGCCAGCGCAAGGCCGTGGGTGGTGTGGCCCATCAGGTCGGCCTCGACCAGATATTTCGCCACGGCTGCGGCCTTGTCATCCGCCAGCCCGGCGGCGCGGAACAGATCGGCGGCAAAGCCGCGCAGGGTTTTGGCATCAACGGTCATGTCCCGCCCCCTCACTTGCCAAAGACTTCGGGATTGAGGACCCGCGCCGGGCGCCCGCCCGCCATCAGATCCTGAATGTCGGCGATGTTCATCAGCCCGACGTTTTCGACCGCCTCGACGGTATCGGCGCCGTTATGCGGCATGAAAACCGTGTTCGGCGCGGTAAAGATCGGATGGCTGCGCTCCGGTGGCTCGACCACATAGGCGTCGATGGCGGCCCCGCCCAACTGGCCCGAGGTCAGCGCAGCGGCCACCGCGTCCAGATCGACCACCTCGCCGCGGGCAAGGTTCAGCAGCCGCGCGCCGGGTTTCATCCTTGCAATGGTTTCGGCATTGATCAGCGCGGCATTGTCCTTGCCGCCGAAAATATGCAGCGACAGATAGTCGGATCCGGCGAGCAGCCCGTCCATATCGGTCAGTTCGATGCCGTGGGCGGCGGCGAAATCCGCATCGGCCCAGGGGTCCGAGGCGATGATCCGCATCCCCAGCCCCTGCGCCTTCAACGCCAGATTGCGGCCGATATTGCCCAGCCCCAGAATGCCCAGCACCTTGCCGCCCAACTGGCTGCCGACCTTGCGGTCCCAACCGCCCGTCACCACCGTCTGATGCCCGGCGGGCATGTTGCGGGCCATGGCGAACATCATGCCAAGCGCCAGTTCGGCCACGGCATCCGCGTTCGCGCCGGGGGTGTTCAGCACCGGCAGGCCGCGCCGGGTGCAGGCCGGAATGTCGATATTGTCGACACCGACGCCGTGTTTCAGCACCGCTTTCAGGCGGCTGCCCTGCGCCAGCAGCGCATCGGTGGCCGGGACAAGCCCCACCACCAGATAATCGGCGCGGGCGATATGATCCCAGACCCCGCCATCCTTCAGGTCCGGGTTCGAACAGCGGATCAGTTCCCAGCCCAGTTCCTTCAGCTTTGCCTCGACGCGCCCGATGCGGCCGAAGCTGGGAGAGGTGGTTACAAGAACGGTCATGGGTCTACACCAATTCGTATTTCACAAGGATGTCGTGGATCTGCGCGTCCTGCGCCGGATCGGGCAGCAGCGCGGGCTGGCGGCTGGCGCCGACGGAATTGTCCATCAGAAACAGCGCGCGCTTGACCAGCGCCGGCGGATAGCCAAGGCCGTAAAGATCCTTGCGGAAATTGCCAAAGATCTCTTGCTGACGCGCAGCCTCGGCCTGATCGCCGGCATTGAAGGCCCGGATGATGGCCGCCAGCACCTCGGGCAGCACATTGCCAAGGCCCGAGATGCAGCCCGCCGCGCCGTTCTGCAACGACCAATGCACCAGATGGTCGGGGCCGGAATAGACCGCGAAATCCGGCGTCTCATGGCCCACGGCCAGATATTGTTCCAGCGTTTCCTGCGCGCCGCCGGAATCCTTGATCCCGGCGATATTGCCATGCGCGGCCAGCCTGCGGGCGGTTTCGGGTTCGATATGGTTCTGGGTGCGGGCCGGGATGTCATACAGATAGACCGGCGCCTTGACCGCATCCGCCACCGCCGAGAAATGCCGCACCAGCCCGTCCTGTGTGCAGGCGATGAAAAAAGGCGTGATGACCGCGATGCCATCGACGCCGATGCGGTCGAATTCGCGGGCCAGCTTGATGGTTTCAAAGGTGGCGGGCATGCCGGCATTGACGATCACGCGCGCGCGGCCTGCGACCTCGTCCACCACTGCCTCGGTCAGCGCCAGTTTTTCGTCATAGGTCAGGGCGGTGAAATCGCCGTTGGTGCCGGCGCACATGATATTGTTGCCGGCCTGAACCTGCCTGCGCACCTGCGCGCGGGTGGCGTCGAAATTGATCGTCTCGTCATCGTTGAAACAGGTGACAAGCGCGACAAAGGCTTCTTTGGTCATCAAGGGCTCCGAAGTGAGGGCGGATCGTTCCGCCGCAGAATTCCAATGGGTTGCAGGACAAGCGCCAGACGCGCCTGACGGCGGGCGGCCTGCACGGCGGGATCGGGATCGAGACCGGCGGCCAGCAGCGCCTGCGTATAGGGCTGGCGCGCTGCGTCAAAGATCTGGCGGACGCTGCCCTGTTCGACCACGCGGCCCTTTTGCATGACCATGACGTGATCGGCAAAATCGCGCACCACAGGCAGGTCATGGGCGATAAAGATGAAGGCGATGCCCATCTCGCGCCGCAGCCTGTCCAGAAGGTCGATCACCTGCGCCTGAACCGAGACATCCAGCGCCGAAACCGCCTCGTCGCAGACGATCAGCTTTGGCTCCAGCGCCAGCGCCCGGGCGATGGCGATGCGCTGGCGCTGCCCGCCGCTGAACTGATGCGGATAGCGCGCGGCATGTTCGGGCTTCAGCCCGACCTGCGCCAGCAGCTCAGCGACCCGCGCCTTCCAGCGCGGGCGGGGCAGGATGTCGGGATGGATCACCCATGCCTCGGAAACAAGCTGGAAAACGGTCATGCGCGGGTTCAGCGATTGCGTCGGATCCTGAAACACCATCTGCAGGTCGCGGCGCAGGGCGAACAGTTCCCTGGGCGGCATGGTCAGCAGGTCGCGGCCCTGCCACAGCGCCTGTCCGCCATCGGCCTGATCCAGCCGCAGCAGGATCCGCGCCAGCGTCGATTTGCCCGAGCCGCTTTCGCCCACCACCGCCATGGTTTCGCCCGGCATCAGGTCAAAGCTGATCCCGTCCAGCGCGGTGAAACCGCCATAGCTTTTGCGCAGGTCGCGCACGCTCAGCACCGGCTGGACCGGCGGCAGCGGGTCGTGCATGACGCCCTTGCCGGGCGCGGCGCCGATCAGCTTTTTCGTATAGGGATGGGCGGGGTTGGCATAGACCTGCGCGGCGGTGCCGGTCTCGACCACCTCGCCCGCGTTCATCACCACCACGCGGTCGGCGATTTCGGCCACGACGCCCAGATCATGGGTGATGATCAGCACGCCCATGCCGGTTTCGGCCTGCAACTCCTCCAGCAGCGACAGCACCTCGGCCTGCACGGTCACGTCCAGCGCCGTGGTCGGTTCGTCCGCGATCAGCACATCGGGCTTCATCGCCAGCGCCATGGCGATCATCAGCCGCTGACGCTGCCCGCCCGAAAACTGATGCGGATATTTCCGCAGCGCGGCCTGTGGTTCGGGAATGCCGACACGGGTCAGCAGCCGCAGGGTTTCGGCCCTTGCATCGGAACCGGCGGTGCCGTGGGTCGTCATCGCCTCGGCGATCTGCCAGCCGACCGGATAGACCGGGTTCAGGTGGCTCAGCGGATCCTGAAAGATCATCGCGATGCGGCGGCCGTTGATCCGGCGCCGCTGTTCGTCCGACAGCGCCAGCAGATCCTGCCCGTCAAAGCGGATCCGGCCCGAGGTGATGCGGCCCGGCGGCATGTCGATCAGGTTCATGATCGCCGAAGCCGATACCGATTTTCCCGAACCGCTTTCACCAAGGATCGCCAGCGTCTCACCCCGGTCCAGATGAAAGCTGACGTTCTGGACGGCCTTCACGGTGCCGGCGGCGGTGTGGAATTCGACCGAAAGGCCCTCGACCTGCAACAGATGCTCAGTCATTCTTGCGTCCCCGCATTTCCAGCCGCCAGCGCTGCACCGGGTCCAGCGCGATGCGCAGCCAGTTCGACAGCAGGTTCAGCGACAGCGTGGTCAGGATGATGGCCAGCCCCGGCCAGAAGGACAGCCACCAGGCATTGGCCAGGTATTGCTTGCCCTGCGCGATCATCAGCCCCCAGGTGATCTCGGGCGGCTGGATACCGATGCCAAGGAATGACAGGCTGCTTTCGGCCAGCATGACAAAGGCGAAATCCAGCGTGGCGATGGTCACCAGCGTCGGGACCACCACCGGCAGGATGTGGCGGAACAGGATGCGCCGCGAGGGCGCGCCCATGACCTGCGCGGCCTGCACGAACATGCGCTCGCGGATTTCCAGCACCTCGGCGCGGGTGGTGCGCAGATAGACCGGGATGCGGGTGATCGCCAGCACGATGACCAGATTGGCGACCGAAGGCCCAAGGATATACAGCACCACCACCGCCAGCAGCAGCGACGGAAAGGACATGATGATATCGGCAAGACGCATGATGACCTCGCCCGTGCGCCGGCCGGCATAGCCCGCGACCAGCCCCAGCGTGGTGCCGATGATGGCAGAGCCAAGCACCGCACCCGCCGCGATCAGCACGGTGTTCTGCGCCGCCACGATGATGCGCGCCAGCAGCGGCCGCCCCAGCGCGTCGGCGCCCATGACCCAGACCCAGCCGCGCGACAGGTCGAATGGCGGGGCGTTGCGGCCGCGCAGGTTCTGTTTCGTCGCCAGATCGCCGATCAGTGCCGGGCCGAACAGCGCCATCAGCAGGACGACCAGCAGAAAGATCGCCGCGCATAGCGCGAATTTGTCGGCCCACAGCATCCGGGCATAGCGGCGCAGCGCGCCCGGCTCGTCCATGACGGTCGTATCGGTCATCGCCCTGCCCCCCATCAGTGCCGGATGCGCGGATCAAGCAACGCATAGGCGATGTCGATCAGCACGTTCATCAGAAAGATCGCCAGCGCCGTGACCATGATCGCGGCCATGACCACGTTGAAATCGCGTTGCAGGATGGAATCGATCATCAGCTTGCCGACGCCGGGAAAGCCGAAGATGGTCTCGATCACCACGGCGCCGTTCAGCAGCGCCGCCGCCTGATCGCCGATCACGGTAATGACCGGCAGCATGGCATTGCGCAACGCATGGACAAAGATGATCGGCCGCGCCCGCACGCCCTTGGCCCGCGCCGTCTTGACATAGGCCGAACTCAGCGCCGTCATCATCGCCCCGCGCACCACCTGCACGATCAGGCCGAAAGGCCGGATGAACAGCACCGCGACCGGCAGGATCCAGTGCCAGACCGTTCCCGTCCCCGAAGTCGGCAGCCAGCCCAGCGATACCGAAAAGATGACGATGCCGACGATGGCGACCCAGAAATCCGGCGCCGAAGCGCCGATCAGCGACAGGATCGAGGCGACACGGTCGAACAGACCGCCACGCCACGCCGCCAGCGCGCCGATGATGATCGCCAGGATGGTGACGATGCTCATGGTGATCAGCGCCAGTTGCAGCGTCCAGGCAAAGGCTTCGGTGACCACCTCGATCGCCGGCCGCGCCTTGCGCAGCGAATCGCCGAAATCCAGATGCAGCAGGTCGCGGACATAATGGCCGAACTGCACCAGCAGCGGATCGTTCAGCCCGTGCAGGGCGCGGAACTGCTCGCGCATCTCGACGGTGGCATCGACCGGCAGGAACAGCGCCGTGGGATCGCCCGTCAGCCGGGACAGGAAAAACACCAGCACCACCAGCCCGATCAACGAGATCAGGCTGCCGACGGCGCGTTTTCGCAGGAATGTCAGCATGATGCCCTCCGGTCCCTGCCCTGACCGGCGCCGTGGCCGGTCAGGGGGCTGGCTTAGTGAAAGCCGATTTGCGACAGTTGCAGTTGGCCGTTGGTGGCGATGCTGGGCCGGAAATCCAGCCGTTCGGCAACCCGCGCATAGCCGACCATGTGGAACAGCAGCACATCGGCCACCACCTCGTCATGCAGATAGGCGACCAGTTCCTGCCACAGCCTGACCCGCTCGTCCCCGGTCGCCGCCGACGCGCGGGCGATCAGGTCGTTGGCCTTGGGATCGGCCATGCCCGATTGCAGCCCCTCGCTGTCATATTTGAAATACATGGTGAAAGCCGGGTCGCCCCTGCTGTTGTCATGCATCGCGGCCAGCATGTAGGGGCCCTGATCCTTGGGGTAGGGTTTGGTGTAAAAGGATTCGTGTTCCGCCACTTCGTAGAATTGCAGCTTCACGTTGAAACCTGCCTCGGTCAGCATCTGCTGCATCGCCTCCATCACCTCGGTGACGTTGGGATATTGCGCGGTGCGGGCGATCAGCCGGATTTCGGTATCGACCGGCACCCCGTCGGCCTTGGCCTCGGCCAGCAGCTGCCTTGCCCCCTCGGGGTCATAGGCGGGCACCTGGACAGCGGGGTTCGATCCGGCGGTGGTCGGCGGGAACAGCGCCACGGCAAGCTGCGCGCCTTCGGGCAGCAGCGTGCCGATAAAGGCCTCGCGGTCGATGGCCATGTTCAGCGCCTTGCGCACCCGCACGTCATTGATCGGCGCCACGTCGTGCATCAGCCGCAGATAGACGGTTTCAGGATCCAGATAGGGGAAATCCGTCGCCGGGTTGGTCGCGTCGATCAGCGAGATCGAGGGCGCCAGATCCGCCTCGCCGGTCTGGACCATGGCGGCCCGCACCGCCGGGTCCGGGCGCACGACATAGGTGGCCGATGTCACCTGAGGTTCGGCGCCCCAACAACCCTCGCGGCGGGTCAGCACGATCCGCTGGCCGGGGGTCCATTCGCTGACCGCATAGGGGCCGGTGCCGACCGGGTCGCGCACGAATTCGACCGGCGTTTCCGCCGGAACGATGGTCACCATCGACAGCAGCAGCGGCAGGATCGGCTGCGCCGGATCGGCCCTGAAGTCGATGGTGTGGTCATCCACCACCACCGCCTCGACCGTCATGCCGCCGAAATAGCGCGGGGTTTCGCAACTGATCTGGTCGCTCATCGCGCGGTCGAAGGAATGTTTCACATCGCCCGCATCAAAGGCGCTGCCGTCCGAGAAGGTCACGCCCTGCCGCAGGTGAAAGCGCCATGAGCCGTCGGGCTGCTGTTCCCATGTTTCAGCCAGACGCGGCTGCAGGTCCCCGCCGTCATCCCGGGCCTGATATTCGGTCAGCGTCTCGTTGACGTTCTGAAAGATCACCCGCCCGATGTTCGAGCGCGTGGCCATGCACGGCTCCAGCAGGTCCACGTCCTCTGGCAGGACGATCCTGATATCCGTCCCGGCGGCCCGCGCCGGCATCGCCGCGGTCGTCGAAAGCCCGGCCAGGATCGCCGCCGCGCCCCAGGCAAGAATGCGTTTCCCCATAGTCTCCTCCCCATCTGCATACCGGGCGGAAGCCATTTCAGGCAGCCCATGCCACTGCCACGGATCACCGGGAAAGACCCGGCAGGACGCGCCCGCAGCGATTCATCTGCGCCCTCTCCTCGGTCGGCAGAGTGCCAATCGCTGTACCAATTTGTCAATAAATTGTTTTACGCGAGAATGAAAACCGCCCTGAAATAATTACATTATACTGATATTTAATGTTTTTTTATTGTTATTGATATTATTTTCTATCGAATACTGTAAACTGCAACTTGACAACTGTGCCCGCTATGCTGTTTCTGATTCCTGCCGCGGCCCCGCCTGCGGCAAGGAGGAAACAGATGTCACCCGAAGAAATCGCCCAAGGCATGACCGGGCTTGTCTCGGCCACGGCGCCCGGCCGCTCCGAGGCGCTGCTGCCTTCGCCCATGGTGCAGAACCATGCGGCGTTCCTGCATATGTCAGCGGATGGCACGCTGTTCTGCCTGTGGTTCGGCGGCTCGCTGGAGGGGAAATCCGACATCTCGATCCACGCCTCGGCGCTGCTGCCCGGCGCAGAACGCTGGAGCGCGGCGCAACAGCTCAGCCATGACCCCGACCACTCCGAACAGAACCCGGTGCTTTTTGCGACGCCGGATGGCCGGCTCTGGCTGTTTCATACGTCGCAGGCCGGCGGCAATCAGGACGGTTGCCGGGTCCGCATGGTGCCCTTGACCCGCGACCCCGCCGATCCGGCGCGGCTGATCCCCGGCGCGGGGCGTTTTCTGGACGATCTGCCGCCGGGCTGCTTCGTGCGCGCCCCGGTCACGCTGCGCGCGGACGGCGCATGGCTGCTGCCGATCTTTCGCTGCATGCCGCGTCCCGGCCAGAAATGGACCGGCAGCCATGATGTCGCGACGGTCGGCGTTTCCACCGACGACGGCCAGACATGGCACCTGCAGGAGGTGCCCGGCTCGACCGGATCGGTGCATATGTCCCCGGTGCCGCTGGCTGACGGCAGCATGCCGGCCTTTTATCGGCGCAGGCAATCCGACCGGGTGCATAGCAGCCTGTCGGTGGACGGCGGATTCAACTGGTCGGCACCGGAACCGACCGACCTGCCGAACAACAATTCCTCGATCGCGGCGACGCGGCTGCGGGACGGGCGGCTGGCGCTGATCTGCAACCTTGCATCCGCCGCCACATCGCCCGACCGCCGCGCATCGCTGTATGACGAACTGGGCGAGGATGACACCCGCCCCGATGCCGACCCGGCGGGCGGCTGCGTGCCGATCTGGGGCGTGCCGCGCGCGCCGGTCGCGGTCTGCCTGTCGTCGGACGGCGGCCGCAGCTTTCCGCAGCGGATCGTCATCGAGAACGGCCCCGGCACCTGCACCAGCAACGATTCGACCGATGGCCGCAACAGGGAACTGTCCTATCCCTGGCTGCTGGAAGGCCCGGATGGCAGCCTGCACATCGCCTATACCTATCACCGCCGCGCCATCAAATACGTCCGGCTTGCGCCGGGCTGGGCGGACGCAGAACCCGCGAGGAAAGCATGAGCGACATCATCGGCATCACCATGGGCGACCCCTGCGGCGTCGGCCCCGAAATCAGCGTCAAGGCCCTGGCCAGCATGACGCCGGATGACCGGGCCCGGACCCGCATCTATGGCAACCGCGCCACGCTGGAGGCCGCGAAGGCGGCCGTCGGCTGCGACGTGGATCTGGACGGCCATGTCGTCGATCTGCCGGTCGCGGGTGCGCCCCTGCCCTGGGGCCAGTTGTCGCCCGCTGCGGGCGACGCCGCCTTTCGCTTCATCGAGGCTGCTGTCCGCGACGCCGAGGCGGGCGAGATTGGCTGCATCGTTACCGCCCCCATCAACAAAGAGGCGCTGAACGCCGCCGGCCACCATTACGACGGCCATACCGGCATGCTGCGCAGCCTGACCGGGTCGCAGGCGGCCTATATGCTGCTGGCCTCGGACCGGCTGAAGGTGATCCATGTCTCGACGCATGTGTCCTTGAAGGACGCCATCGCGCGGGCCTCGACCGAACGGGTGCTGGCGACGATCCGGGCCGGCAATGCGCATCTGAAACGCATCGGCATCGCCAGCCCGCGCATCGCCGTCGCCGGCATCAACCCGCATTGCGGCGAAAACGGCCTGTTCGGGACCGAAGACGACGACCATATCGCCCCCGCCGTCGCCGCTGCCCGCGCCGAAGGGATCGACGCGCAAGGCCCGATCTCGGCCGATACGGTGTTTCACCGCGCCTATAACGGCGCCTTCGATCTGGTCGTGGCGCAATATCACGATCAGGGGCATATCCCGATCAAGCTGGTGGCTTTTGACGATGCGGTGAACGTCTCGGTCGAGCTGCCCATCGACCGCACTTCGGTCGATCACGGGACCGCTTTCGACATCGCGGGCAAGGGCATCGCCAACCACGGCAACATGAACGCCGCCATCGCCTATGCGCGCAAACTGGTCGCTGGCAAGCGCGCCTGACGCCCGGAACCACACCCAGACCCACGCCCCACCAAGGCGTCACCACCCGCCCATGCCGGGCATTATTCGCTATCATCGGGGAGGCTCGCATGACCTTGGCTCGCAACATTACCCTGCATCTGCCCAAACGGCTTGAAATCGGCGCCGGCGCCGTCGCCATGGTCGGCGCATGGGCGCCTGATGCAAAAAATGCTTTGGTGTTGACCACGCCCCATACCGTGGGTTTCGTCGAGCGGCTTGGCCTGACTGGCGCGATCACGATCTTTGACGACATTCCGGGCGAGCCGGACATCGCCTGTTTCGACCGCGCCATGGCCGCCGCCCGCGCAGCCCGCCCCGATCTGGTCGTCGGACTGGGCGGTGGCTCGGTCATGGATCTGGCCAAGCTGGTCGCAGCGATGTGGGATGGCGACCAGACGCTGGCCGATGTCGCGGGACCGAACCGGGTCGCCGGGCGCAACACCCGGCTGGCGCAGGTCGCCACCACCGCCGGCACGGGTTCCGAGGCCGGTATCCGCGCGCTGATCACCGATCCCGGCGTCGGCAACAAGATCGCGGTCGAAAGCCCGCATCTGCTGGCCGATCTGGCGGTGCTGGATCCCGAACTGACATTCACCGTGCCGCCCGCCGTCACCGCCGCCACCGGCATCGACGCCATGGCGCATTGTGTCGAGGCTTTCACGAACAGGAACGCCCATCCCGTCATCGACGGCTTTGCCCGCATGGGTATCGCGCTGGTCGGCCGCTATCTGGCCCGGGCGGTGCGCGACGGCGCGGATACCGAGGCGCGCGAGGGGATGATGCTGGCCTCGTTCTACGGCGGCATCTGCCTTGGGCCGGTGAACACGGCGGCGGGACATGCGCTGTCCTATCCGCTTGGCACGCTGCTGCATCTGCCGCATGGGCTGGCCAATGCGATCATCTTTCCCCATGTGCTGGCCTTCAACGAAAGCGCGGTGCCGGAAAAAACCGCCGAGGTGGCGGCGGCGCTTGGCCTTTCGGGACAGAATCTGTTGCCCGCCGCGCATGGGTTCTGCACCGGTCTGGGCATCGAGATGCGCCTGTCGGCCCATGGCGCGACCGCAGACCAGCTTGCGCGCTTCGCCGGTGACGCCCACGCCATCCGCCGTCTGATGGACAACAACCCCCGCGACATGAGTGTGGACGATGTGCTGGCGATCTACCACGCCGCCTATTGAGCGCGGCGGCCCCGGTCCGGTGCGCCCGGGCCGGGGCATCCGCTATCGCCGGTTCATGGCGGCCAGCAAATCGCTTTACGCGGTCTATGTGAACACGCAGGGGTCTGACGACGCCAAGGAACAGAGGGGCCAAAGGTCCAAAGAGGCCAAACGACCAGAGGGGGCAGGGCCTGAACGCCCTGCCCCTTTGCCATGCATGATGGATTGTCCGCACGAATGGCCGGTCACGCGACCGGCCGGTTCAGGCCACCGCCGCGCCGGGGCGCTTGCGTTCGAACAGCCGCTCACGCGAGCCGATCAGGTGCTGGTGCATCAGGCTTTGCGCCAGATCGCCCTTGCCGTCGCGGATCGCCTCATAGATACGGCTGTGTTCGTCAAACACCTTGGACAGGCCGCTGACCTCGCGCTTGACCGAGGCGCCGTGAAACCGCATCCCCACCGCGATATGATCCTTGAGCGCCTCCATCGCGGTGGCGAAATAGCTGTTTTCGCTGGCGCGGGCGATGGCAAGGTGGAACTGGAAATCCGCATCCTCGCGGTGCGACTGGCGGTTGGTGGCGTCGCGCATCAGTTCCAGCGCCTGTGCGATGGCCTCCAGCGTCGTGTCGTCATGGCGTTCGGCGGCGCAAGCGGCGGCGGCGGGTTCGACTGTCAGGCGGAATTCGTAGCAGTTCAGCAGATCGGCGACGTTTTCCAACTGCCCAAAGCCCAGCGGCTGCTTCAGCCCGACCGAGCGCACGAAGCTGCCCGCGCCGCGCCGGGAATAGATCAGCCCCTGATCGCGCAGCCGTTGCAGCGCCTCGCGCACGACAGGGCGCGAGACCTCGAATTCGGCGGCCAGTTCGTGTTCGGTCGGCAGGCGCTCATCGGCGGCAAAGGCGCCCGATTTGATCGACCGCAGGATACGGTCAAAGACGATATCGCCCAGACTCTTGCGCCCCGCCGGCCTGTCGCCCTTCATCGCTCAATCCCCCCGATCATACCCGCCACCCGTAACAGACTGTCCCTGTTCCCGAATCCGCCGGATTTCGTCAGGATCGTCAAGCCATTCGTCACGGAAACCACCAGACCGGGCAGGCACTCGCCCCGGATTTCCAGCCAGCCGACGCCCCGACGCGCCAGCACCGCCTCGGCCGTGGCGCCGCCACACAGCAGCGCGGTGCCAAAGCCCGGCCGCAGCAGCGGCGCCAGCGCCGCGGCAAGGTTCTCGGCCACCTCTGCCCCGTCAAGCGCGTGGTCGCCCGGCAGGGCCTGAACCAGCAGGCGCGGGGCATCGGGCAGCGGCGGGACATGGCCATTCGGGGCACCGACGAAATGCGTGCCGGGATCGGCGCGCAACGCATCGGCCTGCGCCAGCGTGATCGGATCGCGCGAACCGATGCCGAACAGCGCGGCCGGCCCCGGAAGGGTCGCGACGGGCCGGGGCGGTCGGCCGGTCATCTGCGCCGCCAGCGCCTCGGCCAGACCACGCGCACCGATCAGCAGCGCCCCTGTCGGCGCGGCCCGCAGCGCCTGCGCCATGTCCCCCGAGGTCAGCGTATCGGGTATCTCTGCGCGCATGGCGTGACGGCCCAGCCGGGCACGGATGTCGATGGGATGATCGACGCCAAAGCCCGCGACGCAGCCGCCGCGCACGACCCGGCCGAATTCCGGGATCGCGGGCAGCACCAGCGCCTGCCCGAAATCCAGCGCATCCAGCTCGGCCCCGATATTGCCCTTGAGGCGGGAATCGACCTTCTTGAAGATCCGCATCGGCGGCAGCGCCCGCAGGGTGCAGCGCATGGCCGCCGTGGCATCGGCGGGGGCGATTTCGCGGCTGGCGGTGGTCACGGCGATCACCTCGGGGGCCTGCGCCAGCGCGGCGCCCAGATGTCCGGGTCCCAGCGCCACCCGCACCCGCAACCCCCGCGCCGCGAACGGGGCCGCCGCATCCAGCGCGCCCGTCAGGTCGTCGGCGATGATGGCAAGGCCGGGCGTCATTCCTCGAACGCGACCTCACGGGTCTTGCGCACCTTGGGCAGCAGCATCGCGACAAGGCACAGCACCGCCAGCCCCAGCAGCACCGCCGAAATCGGCCGCGTCACGAAGACCGATGGATCGCCGCGCCCGGTCAGCATCGCCCGGCGCAGGTTTTCTTCGAGCATGGGGCCAAGGACCAGCCCCAGCAGCAGGGGCGTCGGCTCGCAGCCCAGCTTCATGAACAGATAGCCCAAGATGCCGAAGCCGACCATCAGCATCACGTCAAAGGTGCTGTTGCTGACCGTATAGACGCCCACGCAGCACAGCGCGACGATCAGCGGGAACAGCATCCGGTAGGGCACCGACAGCAGTTTGACCCAGATGCCGATCAGCGGCAGGTTCAGCACCACCAGCATCAGGTTGCCGATCCACATGCTGGCGATCAACCCCCAGAACAGCGTCGGCTCGGTCGAGATGATATTCGGCCCCGGCGTGACCCCGTGCAGGATCAGCGCGCCGACCATCATCGCCATGGTGGCATTGGCCGGGATACCCAGCGTCAAAAGCGGGATGAAACTGGTCTGCGCCCCGGCGTTATTGGCCGATTCCGGCGCGGCCACGCCTTCGATGGCGCCATTGCCGAACCGCTCGGGCGTTTTCGAGACGCGCTTTTCCAGCACATAGGCCGCGAAGGCGCCAATGGTCGCGCCGCCGCCCGGCAAGATGCCCAGCAGCGAACCGATGCCGGTGCCGCGCAGTACGGGCCGGGCGATGCGGCGAAAATCCTCGCGCGTCAGCATCAGCGAACCGACCCGGCCGACGGACGAGGCACGGGCGGATTCGTCTTCCAGATTCTGGCAGATCTCGGCCAGTCCGAACAGGCCCATGGCGATGGCCACGAACTCCATCCCGTCCAGCAGTTGCGGCTGACCAAAGGTCAGACGCGCGGCGCCGGTATACATGTCCTGCCCGACCAGCCCCAGCATGATGCCGATGACGATCATCGCCAGCGCCTTGACCACCGAACCCGAGGCCATCGCGACAGAGGCGATCAGCCCCAGCACCATCAGCGAAAAATATTCCGCCGGGCCAAAGCGCAGCGCCACCCCGGCCAGCAGCGGCCCCATGGTGGCGATGATCAGCGTGGCGACCGATCCGGCAAAGAACGACCCCAGCGCCGCCGTTGCCAGCGCCTTGCCCGCCTGCCCCTGCCGCGCCATCTTATAGCCGTCCAGCGCGGTGACGACCGAGGATGCCTCGCCCGGCAGGTTGATCAGGATCGCAGTGGTCGAACTGCCATATTGCGCGCCATAGAAGATGCCGGCCAGCATGATCAGCGCCGTCACCGGGTCCAGCCCGAAGGTCAGCGGCAGCAGCATGGCAATGGTCGCGACCGGCCCAAGGCCCGGCAGCACGCCGATCAGCGTGCCGACCAGCGCGCCAAGAAAGCAGTAGAACAGGTTGGTCAGGCTGAGCGCGGTGGAAAAGCCCAGTCCCAGATCGGCGATCAGGCTCATGCCGCACCTCCGGCTTGCAGCCAGCTTCCCAGCATCTGGAACGGCAGGCCAAGCGCCCAGGCAAAGATCAGCCAGGCGCCAAGGGCGGCCAGCGCCGCCAGCCCCAGGCCGGGCAGGATCCGGAACTGCCGGCTGGCGCTGGCCGAGATCAGCACCGCGCCGAACACCGCCAGCGGCATGCCCAGCGGACCAAGCCCCCAGGCAAAGAACACCGCGCCGCCGCAAACCACCAGCATCCGGCCCCATGCCAGCGGCGCGGTCGCATTCTCGGGCGTCAGGTTGCGCAGCCCGTCAAGCAGGGTCAGCAGGCCCAGCACCGCAAGGATGCCGGCCAGAACCGGCGGAAAGAACCCCGGCCCCATGCGCAGGGCGGTGCCGACCGGCAGGCCGCGCGCACCCCATGCCACGATCCCCGCAATCAGCAGGAACAGCAGGCCGGACAGCACGTCCTTGTTGGTTAAGATCATTTGACGGCGCGACATGGGGTCCTCTGTCCGGCGGGCGCAAGAACCCGCTTCTGCAATGAAAAAGACCGGCGCCGGTCAGGGACCGGCACCGGCAGCAGGAACGCGTGATTACTTGTTCATGCCATACATGCCGAGATCGCGGATGATCTCTTCGGCCATCTGGCTGTCCTTGCGCGCCATTTCCTCATAGGCGGCGCCGTCGCGGGTATCGACGGTTTCGCCCATATCCTGCATTCTCGCGACGAAATCCGGATCCTGCACCGCCGCCGAAAGTGCGGCGACCAGGGTGCTGCGCACATCTTCGGGCAGGCCCTTGGGCGCGATCACGCCTTTCCAGGACGACCAGGTGAAATCGATGCCCTTTTCCGTGGCGGTGGGCACGTCGGGCAGATCGGCGATGCGTTCGGCCTCCATCACGAACAGCGGGGTGACGGCACCGGATTCGATATGTGGCCGCGCCTCGGCGGGGGTGGCGGTGACGGCGTCGATATGGCCACCGGCGCAGGCGGTCAGCGCCTCGGACGCGCCGCCGAAGGGCACATGTTCATAGCTGGTGTCCGATGCGCGGCCAAAGGCCTCGATGGACAGGTGATTGGCACCGCCCGCGCCCGAATTGCCGATCAGCACCGTGCCGGGATTGGCCCCGGCATGGTCCAGAAACGCGTCGAAGGTCTGGAAGGGCGCATCCTTGCAGGCCAGCACGACCCACAGGTTGCGTGCGATCAACTGCAGGAAATCGGTATCGTCGATGGCATAGGTCGTGGCACCGTAATGCGGCAAAAGCGTGATCGGCCCCTGCGCGCCGGTGCCCAGAGTGTAGCCGTCAGGCCGGGCCGAAAGACTTTGCCCGGTGCCGATCGAGCCACCGCCGCCCGGCACGTTGCGCACCACGACCGTCGCACCGGCAAGCTGCTTTTGCAGCGCCTCAGCCAGAACGCGCATCGACAGATCGGTGCCGCCGCCGGCCGCATAGGGCACGATGATCTCGATGGGTTGCGCAGGGTAGTCTGCGGCCTGCGCCGATGCGGCAAAGGCAATCGTGGCCGCAACCGCGGCAACCGTGCTGGTCAGCTTGTTCATGTGAAACCTCCGAAGAGCCCGGCCCTCCCGCCAGACATCGACGGCAGCATGCATCAGCCCGCAGCATGTTGTCAATAATTTATTGATATCGGATGTTTGTTCTTGTCATTTCAATTTCAACTTGTTGATATATTTTGATTATTTAAAAAGACCTCACGCCAATTCACAACATAACGCCTTTACAACAAATGGATTCCCGTATCGAATCCGGCTGACAATCTGGCCTGATACGTCGCCAATGGCCATGGTGCGCAGGGGGGCAAGCCCGAACACAGACGCGGACCAAGGCCGGGGACCTGCCACGCCATGATGCTGATCTGGCTTGAACCGACGTCGGCAGAGGGGACGACCTGCATACGACTGAGGCCGGGCAAAACGATCTCGCCCCCTGGATGGCGCAAGCTGCGCACAAGCCGTTGCCTCTTCTCGACACGGCCTGACGACAGGCCGCACCGACCGAAACCTGCGATGGAAGACTTCAGAGTTGACCGGCAACATGCAGATGCCACATCATTCCTCTAGGGTCTGGACTCATTGAGTTTCAAAGCCAGTAGATGACGAGGGCAGCAAGTGCGATTGCTGACAAGAATACCTTGGGGCAACGGTCGTACCGGGTCGCCACACGCCTCCAATCCTTGAGCCTGCCGAACATGATCTCGATCCGGTTGCGCCGTTTGTACCGGCGCTTGTCGTACTTGACGGTTTTCTTCCGCTGCTTCCGGCCTGGGATGCAGGCGCGTATCCCTTTGTCTTTCAACGCTTCTCTGAACCAGTCGGCGTCATAGCCGCGATCCCCGAGCAGCCAATCGACATCCGGCAGGCTGCTCAGCAATGCCCGCGCGCCGATGTAATCGCTGACCTGTCCGGCAGTGACGAACAGGTTGAGGGGGCGCCCCTGGCTGTCGCAGATGGCGTGCAACTTGGTGTTCATGCCGCCCTTGGTGCGACCAATCAGGCGCCCACGCCCCCTTTTTCACGCCCATGCTGGTCGCGGTGCGGTGGGCCTTCAGGTAAGTGGCGTCGATCATCACGGTCTTCTCTTCGCCGTGCCCGGCCGCCAGACCCGCCATCATTTGGGCAAAGATGCCCTTGTCGCTCCACCGCTTCCAACGGTTGTATAGTGTCTTGTGCGGGCCATAGGCTGCCGGGGCATCGCGCCACCGTAAGCCATTGCGATTGATGAAGATAATCCCGCTTAACACGCGTCGATCATCGACGCGAGGCTTGCCGTGGGACTTGGGGAAGAAAGGCTCAAGACGCGCCATCTGCGCGTCCGTCAACCAAAAAAGATCAGACATGGTCACCGCTCGCTTTTCGAACCGTGAATCACGCCGCCAGTCGGAAATCAATGGGTCCTGAGCCTAATATACCCGCAAATCACAGCAATGACAGTTTTACACGACAGGACAAAGGGGACATGACATGACCACAAAATACCTTGCCATCCCCTTGCTAATTGCGACACTGACATCCTGCACAAAGCAATATGAAACTGATATCACAAACGATGAGATCACATTCATCCGCCGTTATACAAATCGGAAGCGCCAGAGCGATTGACTTTCAAATCATGCGGATCGACGGAATGGGGTGCGCTTCACAAGAATTACTTTACATCGCAATATGGAAGCGATGCAGAGATAACCTGCACACAACATCTGCCAGATGAAAGCACATTGGTTCGCGTCGGCACCGAGTCTTATTGCATGAAAAATTACTGCGATACACTCCAGATCGACAAGCAATACTCCATGGGAAGAACAACCGGCATCAAACTGCCAAAAACGCGCGGGGATTTCGTTGCCATAGCATCGAGTCAAAACATATGCCGCCAGGCGGTGAACGATTGCACGGCCATTCCTCTTTGCGAAATGGAGAAAAGAGTCATCAGCAAAAATCCGAGCTCCATCGTGTTCAGCCCTGCAAACGGAACGGAATGGAACTATACGATAGACACCGACCGCGGGACAATAAACACAACCATTTCCGTTATCGGCACCTCAGGCCTTGGTTTAAGCGCAATAGAAAGCTAAAGACGCAGCATATCACCCAAAATATACGGCGCGAACCCAGATGATTGCATAGTTTACAAACCCAAGGCGGCAGACTGTTTTCCAATTCGACAATCCAGATCAACCCGCCCGAGCATCCGGAATTCGCGTCAAAACCCGGGCGCTGCGTTCAGGAAATCGCCAAGGGCGGCATTGAATTCCGGGGCCGATTCCAGATTGACGATATGGCGGCCCGGCAGGCTGATATGGCGGCCGTCCTGCACGCCATCGGCGATGGCTTGCAGATCGTCGGGCGGGCAGACCGGATCGTCATCGCCGGAAATGGCCAGCAGCGGGTTGGCGATCCGGTGCAACTGGTCGCGCAGATCCGCCCCGGCCAGCGCGGCGCAGCAGCCGATATAGCCGTCAGTGGCGGTCGCGGCAAAGCTTGTCAGAACCTCTTGCACAGGCTCAGGCCGGGCGACGCGGAAATCACCCGTGAACCAGCGTTCCGCCGTGGCGGGGACAAGCGCGCCAAGCCCGTTCGCCTGCACATCGGCGACGCGGCTGTTCCAGCTGTCGGCCGTGCCGATCCGGGCCGCCGTGGCGCAAACCGCGACACGTCCAAGCCGCGCGCCGGCATGGATCGCCAGCCATTGCCCGGTCAGCCCGCCGATGGACAATCCGCAGAAATGGCTGCGCTCGATCTGCAGCGCATCCCATAGGGCGATCACATCGCCGCCCAGATCGGCCATGCTGTAAGGCGGCGTCGGGGTGCCGGACTCCCCATGTCCGCGACGATCATAGCGCAGGATGCGAAAATCGCCGGACAGGCCCGCGACCTGCGCGTCCCACATATGCAGGTCGGTGCCCAGAGAGTTGCAGAAGGTCAGCCATGGCTTGCCCCGCGCATCGCCGTCGATGCGATAGTTCAGGCGGTGGCTGGGCAGGTCCAAATAGGGCATCGTTCGGCCTTTCATGCAGATGCGGCGCGCAACCGGAGCCGCGCGCCCTGTTGCTGTGATTTTCAGGCGGTGGCAAGCCGCGTCGTGTCGCGGGCCCGCCCGTTGGCAAGCGCAAAGACCAGCATGGCAAGCGCCGAGACCACCGCCGGGATGGCGAAGATCAGGAAGTTCTGCGCCAGCGGCAATTCCCGCGCCAGCAGCACCCCGCCAAAGGTCGGCCCGACGATGGCGCCGATCCGCCCCACGCCCGAGGCCCAGCCAAGCCCCGCCCCGCGCACTGACAGATTGTAAAGCTGCGCCACGCTGGCATAAAGCAGGATCTGGGTGCCGATGGTCGTGGCTCCGGCGATAAAGACCAGCCCGAACAGCAGGCCCGGCGCAGGATTATAGCCGATCAGCGCAATGGACGCCGCCGCCGCCGCGAAAAAGCCGACCACGACCTTGGGCAGGCCGAAACGGTCGCCCATCCAGCCCCCGGCGATCGCCCCGGCCATGCCGCCGAAATTCAGTGAGAACAGCGACAGCAGGCTGGCGCGTTCGGCGTAACCGGCCTCTTGCAGCACCTTGGGCAGCCAGGAGGACAGCAGATAGACCAGGAGCAGGCAGCAGAAGAAGGACAGCCACAGCATCAGCGTGCGCAGGGCGCGATTGTGGCGGAACAGTTCCGCGACGGAGGCCGAGGCGCCCTTGGTTTCGCTGAAGACCAGCTGGTCGTCGGCGGACAGCGGCGTTGCCGGGCTGATCCTGGCAAAGATACGCCGCGCCTCGTCCTGCCGGCCCTGACGGATCAGAAAGCCCAGCGATTCCGGCAGTTTCCACAGGATCAGCGGCAGCAGCAGCAGCGGCACGGCGGCGATGAAGAACATCGGTTTCCAGCCGAAACTGGGGATCAGGCCGATGCCCAGACCCGCCGCGACCATGCCGCCGATCGAATAGCCCGAAAACATCAGCGCGACCATCGTGCCGCGCAGCCGTTTCGGCGCATATTCATTCATCAGCGCCACCGCATTGGGCATCAGCCCGCCGCAACCCAGACCCGCGATGAAACGGAAAATCTTGAACTGTTCGGGCGAATTGGAAAAGCCGGTCAGAACGGTGGCCGAGGTGAACAGCACGAAGCTGATCGCCACGCCTTTCTTGCGCCCGATCCTGTCGGCCATCGGCCCAAGGATCAGCGCCCCGAACATCATCCCGAACAGCGCCCAGGCCTGCAACGCGCCCGCCTGCGGCTTGGTCAAGCCCCATTCCGCGATCAGCGTGGGCAGCACCGTGCCCGCCACGAACACGTCATAGCCATCGACGATCAGCAGCGCGCCGCAAAGTGCGACCACCATCCACTGAAAGCGGCCGAAAGGGCCTTGGTCTATCGTTTCGCTTACATCTATGTTTCGCATGTCGTTCCTCCCTTGTTTTCGCTTGAAAGCCCGGCCAGCCGATGTCGCCTCCCGCCACGCTTAGCCTGTGTCGCCTCCGGCGGTGCTTAACCCGTGTCGCCTCCGGCGACGGGCAGGACCGATCCGGTGATGTAGGATGCCTCGTCCGAGGCCAGAAACAGGATCGGTGCGGCCTGTTCGCTGATGGTGCCATAGCGGTGCATCGGCGCGGATTGCGTGACCTGTTCGACGACCTCGGCCATCCATGCCTGTTCCGCCGCGCTGTCGCCTTCGGCATTGCGGGGGACGCGGCGGGGCGGTGCCTCGGTGCCGCCGGGGGCGGTGGCGACGACGCGGATATTCTGGCCGGCCATCTCCATCGCCAGCGATTGCGTGATCGCGTTCACGCCGCCCTTGGCCGCCGAATAGGGCACGCGATAGATGCCGCGCGTGGCATTGGACGAGACGTTGACGATGGTGCCGCCGCCCCGCGCCAGCAGATGCGGCAGGACCGCCCGGCAGCAATAAAGCGTCGGCATCAGCGAGCGCCGGATTTCGGCGTCGATCTGGGCCGGCTCGAACTCGGCAAAGGGGCGCATACGGATCGCACCGCCCACATTGTTGATGAGAATGTCGATCCCGCCAAAGACCTCTGCCGCATGGCGCATGGCGGCATCCGCGCCGTCCCATGTTTCCAGATCGGCGGTGAAGGCGGCGGCATTCGTGCCTGCCTTGGCGGCCACCTCGACCACGAAATCGGCGCGGTCCACAAACAGCACGCGGCCGCCTTCGGCGGTGGCGCGCAGGGCGACCTCGCGGCCGATGCCCTGCGCGGCGCCGGTCACGACCAGCACCTTGCCCGCGAAACGCCCGGTGAATACCGCGCCGCTCATGCGCTGGCCTTCAAGGGCGCGTTGGGCGTGAACTTCTCGTAATGGAAGCTGGCGGCCTGGATCTTCTGGTCGTCCAGATAGTGACGCACGGCATCGACCATCGGCGGCGGGCCGCACAGATAGACATCGACCTCGCCCGCCGCCAGCATCTCGTCCGGCATATGCTGCGTGACCCAGCCCTTGCGCGGGTGATCCAGATCGGGATCGGCCACCACGGTTGCAAAGCTGAAATTCGGCAGACGTTCGGTATAGGCGGCAACGTCATCGACCAGCACCAGATCCAGATCCCGGGTCACGCCATAGATCAGGTGGATCTGGCGCTGCGATCCCTCGCGCGCCAAAACCTCCAGCATCGACAGGAAGGGCGCAAGCCCGGTCCCGCCCGCCAGAAACAGCAGAGGACCGTCGCCACCGCGCAAGTAAAAGCTGCCCATCGGCCCGGTCAGGTCCAGCCGGTCGCCGGGTTTCGCGCCGGCCAGCCAATTCCCCATCAGCCCGCCGTCGATCTTCTTGATCAGAAAGCCAAGCGCCGTTTCCCCCGGCGCGGTGCTGAAGGAATAGGAACGGTGATCGCCGCTGCCCGGCACGTCGATATTGACATATTGTCCGGGCAGGAAGGCGGGGGCGGCCTCGCCCTCACCCACCGCCAGTTCCAGCACCGCCGCCGCATCGTTATGTGGGGCGATCCGGGTCACGGTGGCCGCGAATTTCTGCTGGCCGGTCTTGCAGGACGCCGCCGTCACCGGGACCGAGATGACGCAATCCGAGGACGGCACCATCTGGCAGGTCAGGACAAGGCCGCTTTCGGCCTCGTCCTCGGTCAGGGCGTCCTCGATATAATCGTCGCCCATGTCATAGCTGCCGCTTTCGGCGCGGCATTTGCAGGTGCCGCAAACGCCGTCCGAACAATCCATCGGCAGGTTGATCTTGTTGCGGAATGCCGCATCAAGAACCTTTTCACCCGGCTTGCAATCGACGAAGCGCGTGACCCCGTCCTCAAAATTCAGTGCAATTCTGTAGCACATGGTCGCTTCCTCCTTGCGGTTGTGCTGGGTCCGGCGACCTCAGACGTGATAGACGTCGATGACCTGCCGGATGTAATCGTTCTTCAGGACGATCTTTTTCGCCGCGATCAGCAGGCCGTCATCCGTCCGGCGCAGGGTCACGAACATGGTGCCGAAAAACTGGTCCGTCGTCTGATAACGATGGTTCAGCGTGTGGAAGTTGTAGCGGACATCCACCTCGGCCCCGCGATCCTCGACCACCTCGACATTCTGGACGGCGTGGCTGGTGCGGGGTTCGGGCGTCGATGCGCCCGAACGTTCGGTCTTGATGCGGAAAACGCGATCCTCCAGCCCGCTGCGGTCGGGGTAATAGATCAGCGAGATTTCCGATTGCGGATCCTCGGTGGTGGTATCGTTATCGTCCCATGCGGGCATCCAGTAGCTGGCATCCGGCGCATAGCAGGTCAGCCATTCATCCCATTCCCGGTCATCCAGCAGACGCGCCTCGCGATACAGAAAGGCGCAGATGGCGGCGTAATCCAGTCCGGTGACGTTGTGATCAAGGCTCATGCTGCTTCTCCCTTCTTTTCGGCGGCCAGCGCCTCGCGCATCGTCCTGGCCCAGAATTCGTGCTGCACGACGAACAGGCCCTCATCCTCGCTGCGTTCGCCCGACAGGATCGGGTTCAGCCCCATGCGGCGGGCGTTGTCGTCCGGTCCCTCGATCCACAAGGGCGCGCCGCGTGACATGTCGTTCCACAGGGGCGCGGCATAGGCGGTCTGGCAGGCGCGGAATTCTTCCAGATCGTCCGAGGTGCCCATGCCGGATACGTTAAAGAAATCTTCGTATTGGCGGATGCGATGGGCGCGGTCCTCGGCGCTTTCGCCCTTGGGGGCAAAGCAGAAGATGGTAATCTCGGTCCGGCCCACATCCAGCGGGCGGATGACGCGGATCTGGGTGCTGAACTGGTCCATCAGGAACACGTTCGGATAGATGCCCAGATTGCGGGTCTGGTTGACGATGAAACCCGCCTTTTCCTCGCCCAACCGGGTGACAAGGTCGTCGCGCCGGTTCCAGATCGGGCGCACCTCGGGGTTTTTCGTATTGGTCCACAGCAGGATATGGCCGTTCTCGAAGCCATAGACGCCGGCGACCGATTTCGACCAGCTATTGGCATCAACCGCCTTGGTGCCGGTCTCGGCGCGGCGTTCCATGGTCGTGGCATAGTTCCAGTGAACGGAACTGACGTGATAGCCGTCGCAGCCGTTTTCCATCTGCAACTTCCAGTTGCCGTCATAGATATAGCTGGAATTGCCGCGCAGAACCTCCAGCCCCTCGGGGGCCTGATCGACGATCTGGTCGATGATGAGTTTGGCCTCGCCCAGAAACTCCTCCAGGGGCGCGACATCGGCGTTCAGGCTGCCGAACAGAAAGCCGCGATAGCTTTCGAACCGGGCCACGCGGGTCAGGTCATGCGAGCCGTCGGTGTTGAACTGGTCGGGATATTGCGTGGTTTTTGCGTCCTTGACCTTCAGCAGCTTGCCGGTGTTGGAAAAGGTCCAGCCGTGGAACGGGCAGGTAAAGCTGCCCTTGTTGCCCTGTTTGCGGCGGCACAGCATCGCGCCTTTATGGGCACAGGCGTTGATGACGGCATTCAGCGCGCCGGTCTTGTCGCGGGTGATGACGATCGGCTGGCGGCCGATCCAGGTCGTGTAATAATCGTTGACATTCGGGATCTGGCTTTCATGCGCCAGATAGACCCAGTTGCCTTCAAAGATATGCTTCATTTCCAGCGCAAACAGGTCTTCGTTGGTGAAGATGTCGCGGCGGCAGCGGAACAGCCCGGCCTCTTTGTCGTCCTGCACGGCGACGTCCAGAAGCTGTTCCAGATCGCGGGTCTTTTCGATGATCGCGGACATAAGTCTCCTCCCCAGGGGATGCGCGTCTTGCGGACAGGCCCCTGCCAGATGTCAGTGATGAAGGGATCGGGTCGGGCGGCGGTCTTGTCGGCGCCGCCCGGAAACACGGATCAGGCGGCGGCGCGGCGGCGCTGTTCGTTGACCTGATTGTCGACGCCATCGACCAGCGCGGTCAGGTGGATGTCCCATTCGATTTCGGCAAAGGGACCGTTGAGGTTATTGGCGTGGATACTTGCCTCGTCATCGCGTTCGATCACGGAAGGCACCAGCCCCTCGCGGGTCGCATAGGCGAAATCGTCGTCGATCAGCGGATCGCCCTCGATATTGATCTGGGTGGTCAGCTTGCGGTGGCCATCGGCGCTGATGAAGAAATGGATATGCGCCGGGCGCTGGCCATGGCGGCCAAGGGCCGTCAGCAGCTTTTCGGTCGGGCTGCCGGGCGGCACGCCATAGCCGCTGGGCAGGATGCTCTGGAACTTATAGCGGCCGTTTTCATCCGTGATGATGGTGCGGCGCATGTTGAAATCGGATTGCAGGCCGGTCGGGTCGAAATGCGAATAGAAACCGCGGGTGTCGCAATGCCAGACCTCGACCTGCGCGCCGGGCAGCGGCTTGCCATCCGCGTCATGGACGATGCCATGCATGATCAGCGTCTGGCCATCGGTATCGCGGCCATCGTCCAGCCGGGCAAAGCCCTGTGCGACCGGCGCGCCCTCGACATAAAGCGGGCCTTCGATGGTGCGCGGCGTCGGGTTGTCGATGCCCAGTGCCGCGTCGATGGCGTCCAGCCGTTCGTCGATGAAGTGATCGACGCCCAGACCCGGCGAGATCAGCCCGGCCTGACCGGCAGCGCCAAGGTCGTTCAGCCATGCCACCCCGGTCCAGTATTCGTCGGGGGTGATGTTCAGGTCGTCGATTGCCTTGAACAGGTCCGACATCAGGCGATGGATGATTTCCTTCATGCGCGGATCGCCATCGGCGCTGTTCAGGCCGCTGAGTTCCTTCAGGAACGCCTGCACATCGGGTCGGTCGAAAATCTTGACACTCGTCATAGTCTCTCCTCCTGGATCTGCTTGGAAACTGGGTCGGGGCGGCGCCTGCGCCCCGTGGGTATGGTCAGCTGTCATCCTCTCTGATCGCGGATGGATGACGCAGAAGCGGCGTGACCTTGATGTCCATGAAAGGAAACAGGGGCAGGCCCGACAGGATTTCATGCAGTTCGGCATTGTCGCGAACGTCGAAGATGCTGACATTCGAATATTGCCCGGCGATCCGCCAGATATGGCGCCACTTGCCGCTGCGTTGCAGATCCTGCGAATAGGCTTTCTCGCGGGCGACGATCTCGGCCTTTTCCTCGGCGGGCAGGTCGCGCGGGATATTCACATCCATGGTCACATGGTAAAGCATGGTCACACCTTTCCGGGCAGGCTTATGGTCTTGCGGATTCCGTCGCGGGCGAAAAAGGCCACGCGGTCCTCGTCCAGCGTCACGCCAAGGCCCGGCCCATCCGGGACGGCCAGGGAAAATTCGCTGTAATCCAGCGGCTTGGACAGGATTTCCTCGGTCAAGAGCAGCGGGCCGAACAGTTCGGTGCCCCATTGCAGATTGGCGAAGGTGGCAAAGGCATGGGCCGAAATCACCGTGCCGACCGCGCCCTCCAGCATGGTGCCGCCGTAAAGGCCGATCCCCGCCGCATCGGCAATCGCCGCGACGCGCAGCGCGTTATAGGCGCCGCCGCTTTGTTCCAGCTTGACGGCAAAGACATCGGCGCCATGGACCCGCGCCAGTTCAAAGGCGCTTTCAGGACCGGTCAGGGATTCATCGGCCATCAGCGCCACCGGGAAACGACGCACCAGCCGCGACAGGGCCGAGGTCTGCGCCACCGGCTGTTCGACCAGTTCGCAGCCCGCATCGGCCAGCGCGGCCATGCCATAGGCGGCCTCGGTTTCCGACCATGCCATGTTGACATCGACCCGCACCGCAGCGCGGTCGCCAAGCGCGGATTTGATCGCGGCGACATGGGCGATATCGTCGCTGACCCGGCGCGCACCGATCTTCAGCTTGAAAATATTGTGCCGGCGCAGGTCCAGCATCTGTTCGGCCTCGGCAACGTCGCGGGCGGTGTCGCCCGAGGCCAGCGTCCACGCCACCGGCAGCCGGTCGCGCCGGCGACCGCCCAGAAGCTCGCTGACCGGCAGGCCAAGCCGCTTGCCATGGGCATCCAGCAGCGCCGTTTCCACCGCCGATTTGGCAAAGCGGTTATCCTTGACCATCTTGCCGATGCGCGCCATCAGCGCCTGCACCCGCGTCGCATCCTGACCGATCATCACCGGCGCAAACCAGGTGTCGATATTGGTCTTCATGCTTTCGGGGCTTTCGCCGCCATAGGCGAGGCCGCCGATGGTCGTGCCCTCACCGATGCCGACAATCCCGTCGCTGCAATGGACGCGGACAAGCATCAGGACCTGCCCGTTCATCGTCGCGACCGACAGTTTATGCGGCCGGATCGTGGGCAGATCGAGGATCACGGTTTCCACCCGCGAGATGACGGGCCGGATATCCGAAGAGGGGGCGAAAGGGGCGAATGACTGGTTCATGACACCAAGTTGCGTCAGGCACCCTTTTCCTGTCCAACACCGTTTCGGTTTACAACCATACCCTGAGGATATTATACAAAAGAAAAAGCGGCGTTTCAGCCAGTTGCCGCGCCGCAGAATACCCAGAACAACCTTTTATTTTGGTCTTGCAAGCCGGGAATCGGGATGGATTTGCGACAGTTGCGCTATTTCACCGCCGTCGCGCGCGAGCGGAACTTTACCCGCGCGGCAGAGGTCCTGAACATCGCACAGCCGCCGCTGAGCCGCCAGATCCAGTTGCTGGAGGAGGAGTTGGGCGTCACCCTGATCCAGCGCAAGACCCGCCCGATCAGGCTGACCGATGCGGGGCGGCTGTTCTATGAACAGGCGTTGCAGGTGCTGGGGCGCGTCGATCAGATGAAAGAGGCGACCCGCCGCGTCGGGCTGAACCGCAACCCGGTGCTGTCCATCGGCTTTGTCGCCTCGACCCTTTACGGCGGCCTGCCGGTGCTGGTGCGCAAGCTGCGCCGGCATCTGCCCGATCTGGATATCCAACTGCTGGAAATGCTGTCGATCCAGCAGATCCCCGCGCTGAAAGAGGGGCGGATAGATATCGGCTTCGGCCGCCCTGAAACACCGCGACCCGAATGTCGCCAGCACGGTCCTGCGCGAGGAAAGGCTGGTGGCCGCGCTGCCGCTGGACACGCCGCTGGCGCGCGATACGGGGCCGCTGCCGCTGGCGGCGCTGGCCGGGCAAAAGCTGATCGTCTATCCAAAGGAACCGCGCCCCAGCTATGCCGACCAGGTCCTGAACCTGATGCAGGACGAAAACGTGCGCCCGGCCGACGTGCTGGAGGTGCGCGAGATCCAGACGGCTCTGGGGCTGGTCGCGGCGGATTCGGGGATCTGCATCATCCCGTCATCGGCCCGCCAGATGCGTTCGGATGTCAGCTATCGGGTGATCGACAGCCCGCGTGCGATTTCGCCGGTCATCCTCAATCACCGCGCGGGCGATGCGTCGGGCCATCTTGATCTGGTCAAGCAGTTGATCCGCGACATCTATGCCGAAAACCCGGTCTGGCTGGAGGCGAACAACCTGCGCAGCCCATCGGCGGGCGGCAAGACCCCTCGGGGTGATGATCGTCCCTGAAGATATGAGGTCAACTCAAGCAAGACGGCCGCCTTTCCCCGGCCTGCCCTGCCGCATGGACTGAAGCGGCGGAGATCCTCAGCGCAGCACCCTGCGCAGCCCGTCCTGCACCTTCAGAAGCGGCGCGAGATACAGGGAAACCAGATCGTCCGCGCTGGCCTGCACAACCGCCACGCCGGTATTCAATGCCGCGACCACTTTCCCATGGGCGTTAAGGATCGGCACGGCGATAGAGCGCAATCCCAGTTCGATCTCCTGATCGATGACGGCGTAGCCATCGGCCCAGGCGCGCTGGACACGTTCCATGATTTCCTCTGGCGAGGTCAGGCTGTGCGCGGTGCGCGGCGTCAGGTCCGATCCTTCAACGATCGCGCGTGCCGCAGGGTCCGACATCGCCGCCAGCAGCACGCGCCCCATCGAGGTGCAATGCGCGGGAAGGCGAGAGCCGGGCATCAGGCCAATCGACATGACCCTGCGCTGTGCCGCACGCGCAAGGTAAACGATTTCGGCGCCGTCGAGGATCGAAACCGAACTGGACTGCCCGATCTGTTCGGACAGCTGATCCAGCCAAGGCTGCACCAGTTGCGCCAGCGGCATCGCGGCCAGCGCCCCCATGCCCAACCGCAGCACGCGCGGCGTCAGGGTAAAGAATTTGCCGTCATATTCGGCATATCCCAGATGATGCAGCGTCAGCAGGCAGCGCCGCGCGGTCGCCCGGTCCAGTCCGGTGGCTTCGGACACGTCCGAAATCGACAGGCGCGGCTTTTCGGCGCGAAAAGCCTCGATGACCGCGAGCCCCTTGCCCAACGAGGCGATGAAATCGGTTTTGTTCACCATGCGCACGATATTTTACGTTAGTTGAACAAATATCAATATGCGAACGAAAACTCTGGCTTCGAATCTGACCTGCGGGCATGACCCGCTCAGAAATCGTAGCGGAGGAGTTCATGGACAAACGCATCCCCACATTGGCGCAGGCCGTGGCCGACATACCCGACGGCGCCACGGTGATGATCGGCGGCTTTGGCGGCTCGGGCGCGCCGATTGAACTGATCCATGCGCTGATCGACCGTTATCTGGCCACCGGCAGCCCCAAAAACCTGACCGTCATCAACAACAATGCCGGCAACGGCCATGTCGGCATTGCCGCGATGATCGAACAGGGCATGGTCCGCAAGATGATCTGTTCCTTTCCCCGTTCGGCGGATCCCAAGGTCTTTACCGACAGATATCTCGCTGGCGAAATCGAACTGGAACTGGTTCCGCAGGGCACGCTGGCCGAACGCATCCGGGCGGGCGGCGCGGGCATTCCGGCCTTTTACACCCCGACGAGCTACGGCACCGACTTGGCCAAGGGCAAGCCGGTCGCGGAATTCGACGGCCGCAGCTATGTTCAGGAACGCTGGCTGAAGGCCGATGTGGCGCTGATCAAGGCTGAACTGGGCGACCACCACGGCAACCTGACCTATCGCATGGCGGCGCGGAACTTTTCGCCCCTGATGGCCACCGCTGCGGCCAAGACGGTGGCCCAGGTCAGCCGGGCGGTCGAACCGGGCGATATCGACCCCGAATCCGTGATCACACCGGGCATCTTTATCGGCGGCATCGTCGAAGTTTCCGATCCCGCACAGGAAGAAGACCTGAATCGCGCCAACGCATATTACCCGAAGGTGACGGCATGACCGATAAGCTGACCAACGCCCAGATCGCCTGGCGCGCCGCCCAGGACATCGCCGATGGCGCCTATGTGAACCTCGGCATCGGCTTCCCCGAGATGGTTGCCCGCTTTCAGCCGCCGGGGCGGCAGGCCATTTTCCACACCGAAAACGGCATCCTCGGCTTTGGCGAGGCCCCGGAACCCGGGGCCGAGGATTGGGACCTGATCAACGCCGGAAAAAAGGCGGTGACGCTGAAACCCGGCACGGCCTTTTTCCATCACGCCGACAGCTTCGCCATGGTGCGCGGCGGGCATCTGGACGTGGCGATCCTTGGCGCCTATCAGGTGGCGCAGAACGGCGACCTTGCGAACTGGTCCACCGGCCCCAAGGGCGTGCCCGCCGTGGGCGGCGCGATGGATCTGGTGCATGGCGCGAAACGTGTGGCCGTCATCACCGATCACGTCACCAAGGACGGCAAGCCCAAGCTGCTGGCCGCCTGCACCCTGCCGCTGACCGGCGTTGGCTGCGTGACCCGCGTCTATACCTCGCTCGCCGTGGTGGACATTCAGGACGGCCGCTTCGTGCTGCGCGAGAAGCTGCCCGCCATTTCCCTTGACAATCTGCAAGCCGTGACCGGCGCAGAACTGCATCTGGACGGTGCGGTTGGCGATCTGGTCGTGCCGGAGCTGTGACATGACCGAAGTTTTCATCTGCGACTATATCCGCACGCCCATCGGCCGTTTCGGCGGGGCGCTGTCATCCGTCCGTGCCGACGATCTGGGCGCCATCCCGCTGCGGGCGCTGATGGCGCGTCATGCCGGGCTGGACTGGCAGGCGGTGGATGAGGTGGTCTATGGCTGCGCCAATCAGGCGGGCGAGGATAACCGCAACGTCGCCCGCATGTCCCTGCTGCTGGCGGGCCTGCCGGTCGAGGTGCCCGGCACCACCGTCAACCGGCTGTGCGGTTCGGGCATGGACGCGGTGCTGATCGCCGCGCGCCAGATCGCTGCGGGCGAGGCCGGGCTGGTCATCGCGGGTGGGGTGGAAAGCATGAGCCGCGCGCCCTTCGTGCTGCCCAAGGCGGAAAGCGCCTTTTCCCGCGCGGCGGAAATCCACGACACCACCATCGGCTGGCGTTTCGTGAACCCGGCGATGGATGCGGCCTATGGCACGGATTCCATGCCGCAGACCGGCCAGAATGTCGCCGACGATTACGGCATCTCGCGTGATGCGCAGGACGCGATGGCGCTGGCCTCACAAGCCAAGGCCGCGGCGGCGATTGCGAACGGGCGGCTGGCGCGAGAGATCACGCCGGTTTCCGTGCCGCAGCGCAAGGGCGATCCGGTCGTGGTGGATACCGACGAACATCCCCGCGCCACCACGCCCGAGGCGCTGGCCAAGCTGCGCCCGCTATTCGCGAATGGTTCGGTCACGGCGGGCAATGCCTCGGGCGTGAATGACGGGGCGGCGGCGCTGATCCTTGCCTCCGAGGCGGCGGCGAAGCAGCACGGGCTGACCCCCATCGCCCGCGTGCTGGGCGGAGCGACGGCGGGCGTGCCGCCGCGCATCATGGGCATCGGCCCGGCTCCGGCTTCGCAGAAACTGCTGGCCCGGCTTGGCCTGACCCCGGCCGATTTCGACGTGATCGAGCTGAATGAGGCTTTCGCGGCCCAAGGCATCGCCACCCTGCGCCAGCTGGGCATCGCCGATGACGACCCGCGCGTGAACCCGAACGGCGGGGCGATTGCACTGGGCCATCCGCTTGGCATGTCGGGCGCGCGGATCACCGGCACGGCGGCGCTGGAACTGGCGCTGAATGGCGGGCGGCGCTCGCTGTCCACGATGTGCATCGGCGTCGGCCAAGGCATAGCCATCGCGCTGGAACGGGTCTGACAAGGATATCGTGGCGGCGTGCCCCTGATGGGGGCACGCTATTCCGGCGATGACATGAAGGTTACGGCAGCCGTCGGACGGCGTCCATTCCAGCACCCGTAGGTCAGGAAAACAGCCGGGGGATATGCCAAACCTGTCTGGCGCATTCCGGTCACGCCGATGCGACCCAGACATGAACGCCACGGGCAAAGGATGTGCATTCCTTCCCGCCGCACGAACCGTTCCAACGGACGCAGGACGGCCCTGCCCCGGGCCGCCATGACCTGAACCGCCCTGCCCCGGGCCATCCGAAAGAATGGCCCGGGCCGACATCGACGATCAGAACGTCTTGTTCAGCGAAAGGTAGAAGGCCCGACCCGCTTCATTGAAGGTATTGGCGCCCTGTCCGGTGCGGAACAACTGCTTGTTGAAGATATTGTTGACCCCTGCCGAGAGTTCCGCCTGATCCGTCACATCCCAGTTCATGCCCAGATTCACCAGGGCATAGGATGGGCGTTCGTCCAGGTCGGTTTGCTCGACGCCGGTATGCACCGCCACCTTCGCCGCCTTGATCCTGCCGTAATGCGTGGCGGAAACGGTAAAGGTCAGGTCGTCGCGCGCATACCAGTCAAGCGAGGCGTTGATCGTATGGTCCGGCACCAGACTCAGCGCGTTGCCGGTCCGCTTGTCGCGGGATTCGATCATCTTGGTGAGGTTGAGGGCATATTCGCCATCTCCGAATTCGGTCGAGAAATTGCCCTCGATGCCTTCGATGACCGCCTCCGGCGTATTTTCCCATTGCAGGATCGCGCCACCGCCAGGCCGGTCGCCGCGATCACTGAAACCCGGAGCAATGCGGTTCTTGTAGTCATTGTGGAACCAGGTCAGGCTGGCGTCGATCCCGTTGACACCACGATACGCGACGCCGATTTCCTTGTTGAAGCTGGTTTCGGCCTCAAGGTCCGGATTGCCCCGGATCTCGCAAGGCGTCTCAACCCCCGGAGGGCAGCCCATGCCCATCGTGCTGTAGACATAGTTCGGGTTCAAGTTGCGGGTGTTACGGGTATTTTCCCACTGGATATAGCTGTGGGACTCGCCAAAGCTGTATTCACCGCGATGCGTCGCCGACAGGGTGCGGCGCAACATGCGGTTGGTTTCCAGACCGATCAGGTTTTCGTCATTCACATCGGCCTGCACGTCCCCACCTGCGGGATCCCCCGCGTACCGGTTGCCCTGACGCGAGAAGTTGAACTCGAAATCAAGCTCATGTCCCTCGATGGGCAGCCAGGTCAGAAGCAGGCCGAGATCCTTGTTCACAACGCCTTCACGCCCGGCATACGGGGTTTCCAGCCCTGCTTCGGCGGCTGCGTCCGCGTTCAGCTCGGTGCTGTCGGGATCGGATTTGTTGTAATTGCCAAAGACCCGGAAACTCCAGTTCTCGCCCATCGGACCGGCCAGCATGAAATTGGTCCGGACGCTTCCGCCTTCAAGGTCGCTGTCGGGCATGTTTGCATGCAATCCGACCGAGCCGGTGAAAATCTCGGGCCGCTTGGTGACGATATTCACGACACCGCCGGCAGCACCCGCGCCATAGCGCGCCGCCGCCGGGCCGCGCAGCACCTCGATACGTTCGATCAGTCCGGCGGGTACCCAGTTCAGATCGCCGCGCGTGTCGCGTTCGGCCTGCCGCCCCATGCGGATCGAGTTGCGCGACATGCTGGACACCGCCGTCATCCATCTGGCCGTCATAGACATCATGATGCCGGGCGAAAGCGGGCTGAGCCTGTGCCGCGACCTGACGCGGGAACGTCGCACCCCCGTAATCCTGCTGACCGCCCGTGCCGAGGAAACCGATCGCATCGACGGGCTGGAACTTGGCGCCGACGACTATGTCACCAAGCCATTCAATCCCCGTGAACTGGTCGCCCGGATTCGCGCGGTGCTGCGCCGGGTGCCGGCCAGCCAGCCCCAGCCCGGCACGGCCTGCAGGCGCTTTGGCGAATTTGTCCATGATCCGCTGCGGGAACGGCTGATGACCGATCAGGGGCATGAAATCGAGCTGACCACCGGCGAAAACAGGTTGCTGGGCGCCCTGCTGGATCATCCGGGAAAGACGCTGTCGCGGATGCGGCTGCTGGACCTGATCCACGGGCGCGAGGCACGCGCCTATGATCGCGCCGTGGACAACACGATCAGCCGTCTGCGGCGCAAGCTTGGCGACGACAGGCGGAGATCGCGCCTGATTGTCACGGAATGGGGCGGCGGCTACCGCATCGCGGTCCCCGTCGAGCAACTGCGATGAGCCGTTTGCGCCACCTTGCCCCTTCGGGTCTGGCAGCCCGTTTCTCGCTGCTGCTGATTGTCGCGCTGGTCGGGGTCAATGCGATCGCGGCCTTTCTTCTGGCCCGGGAAGGATCGGGCTTTGATCAGGCCGTGCGCATCCAGCGCGACATGGGGCGGCTGGTGGCGCTGGTCACGGCGCTGGAGGAGGTCGATTCCGCCACGGGTGAGACGATTCTGGCGCAAAGCAACACCGGCTATACACGTTTCTTCGTGGCCCCCGACCCCGTCAGCCCGGCGGGTGTCCCGTCTTTGCCCGGTATCGAGCAGGAGGTCCGTATTGCCCTGCCCGGACATGCGGTCCATGCCTTCGATGGCGGACATGATGCATCGGTATCGGACCAGCCCATGCTGCTGCTTCTGTCGGTGCAACTGGGCGCCGGCGTGCATGCGGGGCATTGGCTGAATTCGCTGCTTTATCCGCTTCCGCCAACGCGGGCATGGCCCCGCAAGATCCCTTTCTTCATCCCGTTGGCGGCCTCGCTGCTGGGAACACTGGTCGTCGGGCTGATCTTCACCCGCCGCATGACCGCGCCCTTGCAGGAACTTTCCCGCGCCGCATGGGCGGCAGGCAATGGCGACCGCAGCGCCCGCGTCACCGAAACAGGCGCGCGCGAGTTGCGCGAGGCGGCGGCGGCCTTCAACGACATGCAGCAGCGCATCGCCAATTTCGATGCCGAGCGGATGCGCCTTGTCGCGGCCATCGGACATGACCTGCGCACGCCCATCACCGGCCTGCGCATCCGCGCCGAGATGCTGGAAAACGAAGACATCCGGGAACCCTTCATCCGCACGCTGGACGATATGGCGGTGATCGCCGAAGATCTGCTGCAATACGGGCGTGGGGGTCAGGACGGCGAAGCGCCGGTTGCGACCGATCTGGTGGCGCTGCTGGGCCAGCTTTGCCATGATCGCGGTGCCGCTTCTGAAACGCGCGGGCGGATTGCCCTGCGCTTGCGGCCGGTGGCGATCAGCCGTGCCCTTGGCAATCTGATCGACAACGCGGTCCGCTATGGCGCGACGGCCGTGGTCCGGGTCAGGCAATCCGGGCAGCAGGTCGCGGTGGTGATCGAGGATGACGGGCCGGGAATCGCGCCGCACCTTCTGGAGCACGTCTTCGAGCCGTTTTTCCGCGGCGAGGACAGCCGCAATCTGGATACCGGCGGGGCGGGGCTTGGGCTGGCCATCGCCCGGCAGATCATCTCCGAACATGGCGGCAGCATAACCCTGAGCAACCGGGCGACCGGTGGCCTGCGGGCAGAGGTCAGGCTGCCGGACTGCCAGACCCGGACCAATGGCACAAACAGCAGGAGCAACGCATGACCCGCGACGCAAGACAGGACTATATCAGCGGGATCGCCTATCCTGCCTTCTTTCACCGCGAACAGTCGCCGGTCTGGACCGCCTCGGTCGCGGCTGCCCTTGGCCGCGCCGCGCCGGATCCCGCCCGCGCGCGCTGCTGCGGCGCGCGAACTGGCGGCTGCTGCCCGCCGCACCGGCACCCGGCGGGCTGGTTTTCCAGGCCCGGATCGGCCCGGTCGATGGCGACGCCCGCATCTTCGGCCCGCTGCTGGCGCGGCTGCGCGAAGGCCCGGCCAGCTTTGCCGGGCTGGAGACGATCCAGCCCTTTACCGGCCGCGCCCCGGCCTGCTCAACCAGTCCTTGCAGACGCTGCTGTGGTCGGGCGCGGCGCATCCGGTCGTGCCGGTCGGCGATCCGGCGCCCTCGGCGCGGCTGAACCGGCATCTGCTGGCCGGGCGGGCGCAGGGTCAGGCGGTTCCGGCGCTGGCCTGCCCGGCACTGGGGTCCGGGCTGGCCTTTGGCGCCGGGGATCTGGACGCACTGGCCACAGGCCGCGCCGGGCGCGACCTGCGTCATCTGACCGCGCTGAAGGGATGAACAGGCGCCCGATCACGGCATGATGATCGCCTTCAGCGGACAGATCCGTGGCAGAATAAAGCCTGCCGCCACGCAACAGGGAGACAGCCGATGACCAGACTGACCGCAAGGGATTTTCCGCAGGAACTGCTGGAGCTTTACGATTTCTATGCCCATGGCCGCATCACCAAGCGCGAATTCCTGGACCGCGCGGGCAAGTTCGCGGTGGGCGGGCTGACAGCGACGGCGCTGCTGGGGATGCTGCGCCCGGATTATGCGCTGGCCCAGCAGATCGCCTTTACCGACCCCGATATCGTCGCGGAATATGTCACCTACCCCTCGCCCAACGGACATGAGGAGGTGCGCGGCTATCTGGTGCGGCCCTCGGGCGCAAGCGGCCCGGTGCCGGGCGTGGTCGTGGTCCACGAAAACCGTGGCCTGAACCCTTATATCGAGGATGTCGCCCGCCGCGTCGCCAAGGCGGGTTTCGTGGCGCTGGCACCCGACGGGCTGACATCGCAGGGCGGCTATCCCGGCAATGACGACCGGGGCCGCGAATTGCAGCAGCAGGTCGATCCGGCGCGGCTGATGAACGATTTCTTTGCCGCCATCGAATGGCTTCTGGCCAGCGACCTGACCACCGACAAGATCGGCATCACCGGCTTTTGCTATGGTGGCGGGGTGTCGAACGCGGCCACCGTGGCCTATCCCGAACTTGCCGCGGCAGTGCCCTTTTATGGCCGGCAGGCCCCGGTCGAGGACGTGCCCAGCATCAGCGCCCCGCTGCTGCTGCAATTCGCCGAGCATGACGAGAACGTCAATGCAGGCTGGCCCGCCTATGAGGCGGCGCTAAAGGAACACGGCAAGACCTATGAGGCGCATGTCTATCCCGGCACCAATCACGGTTTCCACAACGATTCCACCCCGCGCTATGACAGGGAAGCGGCGGAACTGGCCTGGCAACGGACCATCGACTGGTTCAACCGCTGGCTGATCTGATCGTCGGTGACAGGGATGGCCTGAACGCGCAAGGCAAAGAGGCAGCCGCCCGGCGATCCGCCGCCACTATGGCAGACGGATCACCGCGCAATATCAAGGCGTTCAGGGTTGTTTTCAGCCCGCTACACAGCGACCTGCCACGGGCTTGCCCCGCCTATTTCTGCCCCCGCGCATGAAAGACAAAGCCGAGGAAGTTCAGCAGCACCTGCGCCGCCAGGATCGCGGTCGAGCCGGTCTGGTCGTAATCCGGCGCCACCTCGACCAGGTCGATGCCCACCACCTCGTGCCGGCGTGCCAGCGCCTGCAACATCTCCAGCACCTCGTAATAGAGGAACCCGCCATGCGAGGGCGTCCCCGTCCCCGGCGCGATCGAGGGGCAGAAGCCGTCGATGTCCAGCGTCACATAGACCCGGGCGCCCTCGGGGATGCGATCGATCACCCCCTGCGGACCCAGTGCCCGCATCTGCCGCACCGACAGGATGTCCGAACCCATGGCGCGCGCCGCGTCATAGCCGTCCTTTGCCGTCGAACTGACATTGCGGATGCCGACCTGCGTCAGCCCGGTCACATAGGGCTTTTCCGCCGCCCGGCGCAGCGGGCTGCCATGGCCGGTGCGGACGCCGTGGCGTTCGTCCACGAAATCCAGATGCGCATCGATCTGCAGGACGTGGATGTCGCCCCGGCCCTCGAACGCCTCGATGCAGGGGATGTTGACCGAATGGTCGCCCCCGATCACCACCGGAAAGGCCCCGGCATCCAGGATCGCCTGCACGCCCGCGCGGATATTGGCGTGGCTTTTCGCGGTGTCGGTGTGGACGATGTCGGCATCGCCGATATCGACGATGCGCACGTCGCCGCCCAGATAGGTGCAGTCGTCCTCGTGATCATAGGCCCCGGCATGGCCGAAGCTGAACAGGGTCGAGGCCTCGCGCACCGCGCGCGGCCCGAAGCGGGCACCGGCGCGGAACTGGGTGCCGAAGTCGAAGGGCGCGCCCAGCACGGCGACATCGGCCTCGATCCGCGACCAGTCCGCGACATAGGGCCGCTTGCCGAAGGTCGAGATCCCGACAAAGGGCAGGTTCAGCCGGCCGGTCTCATAGCCGTGCGAGGAAGAAGTGTCGGACATGGTTCAGGTTCCTTGGTAAGGATCAGCGAAAAGCAAGGTCGCGCAATCCCAGTGCGATCGAGGGAAAGACGCAAAGCAGCACGGCGACCACCAGCAGGATGGCAAGAAACGGCGGCACGCCGCGCACGACCTCGATGAAGGGTCGGCGAAAGACGGCGACGGCGGTGAACAGGTTGCAGCCAAAGGGCGGGGTCGCGGCGCCGATGGCGACCTGAAGCGTGACCAGCACGCCGACCAGCACCGGGTCCAGCCCCGCAGCAGCCGCCAGAGGCGCAAGAATGGGGACGAGGATCAGCATGACCACCAGCAGATCGACGAACATGCAGCCGATGAAGAATGCGATGTTGATGACCAGCAGGGTCTTGACCGCCCCCGCGCCTTCCAGCCCGACCGCCGCCAGCAGGGTCTGCGGCACCTGCGCGTAAGAGATGGTCCATGAAAACGCGCTGCCTGTGGCGATCAGGATGAACACCACCGAGGTCATCACCCCCGTCGACAGCGCCACGTCCCACAAATCGCGCAGCCCGATGGAACGGAAGACGACCAGTTCAAGGATCGCCGCGTAAAGCACGCAGACCGAGGCCGCCTCGGTCGGGCTGAAGATCCCGCCATAGATGCCGCCGACCACCAGCACCGGAAAGCCCAGTGGCCACAGCGCGCGGCGCATCGCGGTAAAGCGTTCGCCCCAGTTCGCGCGCGGCTCGACCGGGATGCCCTGCCGGCGGGCGACGATCCAGCACCAGATCGAGAACAGCAGGACGACCAGCAGGCCCGGCCCGATCCCGGCGATGAACAGTTCGGAAATCGAGGTGCCCGACAGCACGCCATAGACGATCATCCCGATCGAGGGCGGGATCAGATAGGCAAGGTCCGCCGCGTTCACGATCAGCCCGATGGTGAAATCGTCGCGATAGCCCGCGCGCAGCATCCGGGGCCGCATCGCGCCGCCGACCGCCACCACCGTCGCCTGGGTCGAGCCGCAGACCGCGCCGAACAGCGCGCAGGCCGAGGTGACCGAAATCGCAAGCCCGCCGCGCAGGTGCCCCATGAAGCGCATCACCAGATCGACCAGCCGGTCCGCCGAATGGCCGCGCGTGATGATGTCGGCCGCCAGAATGAACATCGGCACCGCGACCAGCGCCGAGGGCTTTACGCCGCCGATCATCTGCTGGACGATCTGCCCCATCCCCAAATTCGGGAAATAGATCACGAAGGCCAGCACCGTCGCCGCCAGCAGCGGCATCATCATCGGATAGCCCGCGATCAGCAGCAGGCACATCACGCTCATCATCATCAAGGTCATGGCGCGGGCCTTCCGTCGGCATGGGATGCGGAGTGCTGGGCCTCCAGCAGGGCGGCAAGCTCGGGGTCCTCGTAATCGTCGGTTTCGGAAAACGAGATCCAGACGCCTTCGCGGCGGGTCAGGTTGGCCCAGACGGCCAGCAGGTATTGCAGCCCGGTCAGCGCCAGCCCGACGACCACCGCGACATAGGTCCACCACAGCGGGATCTGCATCGCGGGCGTCAGGCGCCCGCGCGCCGCGACCTTGGCGACATATTCCCAGGCATGCCAGGCCAGCAGCAGCATGGCCAGGGCCGTGGTCAGCGAGATCGCGGCCATCAGCCAGCGCCGGGGCCGTTCGGGCAGCATGTCGTAAAGCGCCGACATGCGGATATGCCGGCCCTTGCGCTTGACATATCCCAGCCCCACGAAGGTCACGGTCACCATCAGGATCTCGTTCAGCTCTTCCGAGAAATAGATGCTTTGCGAAAAGACATAGCGGCCCAGCACGTTGGCGATGGTGTTCAGCGCCATGACAAGGATCGCGAGGCCGGTGATGGTGGCCTCGATCCCAGCGATTCCATCGTCCAGCCTGCGCAGGACGCCTGCGCCCGGATTGCGGGGATGCGCGTTCATCGGCTTCTCCGGTGAGGTGGGTTTGCCCGGCGCGGGGCGCCGGGAAAGGCGATTACTCGCCCAGTTCGGATTTCAGCGACTGCAGCAGTTCGGCACCCTTGGCGCCGACGATCCCGGCCACGGCCTCGTCGGTGGCCTTGGCGCGTTCGCGGAAGGCTGCGCGCTCGTCCTCGGACAGTTCGATCATCGTGATCCCCGGCTTGGCCGCCTTGATCTGGTCCAGCCGCTCGGCGTTGAATTTCTCGACCACCGGGGTAATGAAGCCGTTCATCTCGGCGAAGGTCTGATCCAGAAGCTGCTGGCGTTCGGGCGGCAGGGTCTGGAACCAGTCATCACTGGCCATCACCGCCGTCAGCAACTGCTGTTCGCCGGCCCAGATCATGTAATCGGTGACCTCGTAGAATTTCATTTCCTGGATGGCGGGGACCGGGTTCACCTGGCCATCGACCTGGCCCAGTTGCAATGCGCCATAGACCTCGCCGAAGGGGATCGGGGTCGGGCTGGCGCCCAGATCCTCGTAAGCCCTCAGCAGCATGGGCGAAACCATGACCCGCATCTTGAAATTCGCCATGTCCTCGGGCGTGCGGATTTCCTTGCGCGTGGTCCAGACCTGCTCGCCCTCGCTGTAAAGCGCGCCCAGCTTCAGGCCCTTGGCCACGAATGTCTCGGCCAGCGCGCCGTGGACCGTCGGGCTTTCGGCCAGAAAACGGTTCACCTCGGCCACGTCAGAGGGCAGCAGATAGGTCGAAAGAAACACACGGCTTTCGGGCACGATGGTCCCCAGGTTCCCGATCGAAAGGTTCGAAAGCTGGATCACCCCGTCCGCGGTCTGCTCGGCCACCTCGGTCGGCGTCCCCAGCGAGCCCAGCGGATAGATCGTGACGGTAACCTCGCCCCCGGTGGCGGTTTCGATGCGCTTTTTGAAGTCCTGCGCATAGCTGTCCATGATCGAGCCGGGGATTTCCTCGATCGCGAATTTCCATTCCTCGGCCAGCGCGGCGCCACCCATCAGGGCGGCAAGGGCCGTGGCAAGCGCCAGTTTCGCGGCAAATCTGGTCATGTTCGACTTCCCTGTTTTGATGCCGCGATCTCGATCGCCACGGCTGAAGAGAACTATGAGGCGCTGAAATTTTCGTTAAACTGAAATTATGCGATCTTTACTTTCGGTTCAGCGAAGCAAGCCATGCGGATCAGCGACTATACCCTGCGCAACCTGCGCACCTTCTGCGCCATGGTCGAACATGGCGGCCCCAGCGGCGCGCAGGCCGTGCTGGGGGCCAGCCTTTCGGCGATCTCGACCCATCTGAAGGATCTTGAACTCAGCCTCGGCTTCACGCTCTGCCAGCGCGGCCGGGGCGGCTTTGCCCTGACCGACAAGGGCGAGGCCGTCTATCGCGAGGCCAAGCGGATGCTGGGCGGGATCGAGCAATGCGAGGCCAATCTGGGCACGCTGCGCAAGGTCCGGACCGGCCATCTGCGCATCGGCATCGTGGACAGCGAGGCCGACAATCCCGACCTGCCCATCCATCGCGCCATCCGCCGCTTTTTCGGGCGCGAACACGAGGTGCGGCTGACCCCGGAAATCGGCACGACGCAGGCGCTGAGCAAGGCTTTGCAGACCGGCGAGGTCCATGTCGCCATCGGCCCCTTTCCGAACCGTCAGCCGAATGTCGAATACACCCCGGTCTATACCGAGGAACACGCGCTTTACTGCGGTCGCCTGCATCCGCTTTATGCCCGCGCCGAAGGCGCCGTGACGCTGGAGGAGCTTTCCCTTTGTCCGATCACCGCGCGCCCCTATCTTCAGCGCGCCGAACTCGCGGCCCTGCACGATCCGAATGTCGCGGCCTCGGTGTCGAACATGGAGGCGCAGGCGATCCTGATCCGAAGCGGCCGCTTCCTGGGTTTTCTGCCGCTGCATTTCGCCAATAGCTGGGTCCGGCGCGGTGAAATGCGTCAGATTACGGGGTTGGGGCTGGAATGGCTGTCCCAATTCCATATCGCCCTGCGCATCCAGCCGGAACCGCTGGAGATCGCAAGGCTCTTCGCCACCGATCTGGCAGAGGAACTCGCGCGCGCCTGATTGCTGGTGATCCGCCCTGTCCGGTGGGCGCCGTGCTGGGGAAGATCACTGCCAGCGGCAAATACTGGGTCCAATTGCGCTGCTGTTCGGCGAGGGGCGGCAATATCTGCTGGTGTAGAGTGAATATCAGGATGACCTGCGGCTTTTTGCCGTGACGGAATTCAAGGAATCAGACCGGAGCCGGATATTCATACCCGCCCCGAGGATTTCGATTTGCAGGATTGGCTGGCGGACAGCTTCGGCATCTGGCGCGAGGTACCTTTCGACGTCGAATGGCGGTTTCTGCCGGAAGTGGCGGATGAGGCCGCGACATATCAATTCCATCCCCGGCAGAAGGTGGAGAGACTGAAAGACGGGTCGCTGATGGTGCGTTTCCGGGCTGGTGGACGGCGGGAGATGGACTGGTATCTGTATCGGTGGGGGGATAAGGTGGAGGTGAGGAACCCGTAGCCGTATTTACCCTTATTAGGCTCAGGACCCATTGATTTCCGACTGGCGGCGTGATTCACGGTTCGAAAAGCGAGCGGTGACCATGTCTGATCTTTTTTGGTTGACGGACGCGCAGATGGCGCGTCTTGAGCCTTTCTTCCCCAAGTCCCACGGCAAGCCTCGCGTCGATGATCGACGCGTGTTAAGCGGGATTATCTTCATCAATCGCAATGGCTTACGGTGGCGCGATGCCCCGGCAGCCTATGGCCCGCACAAGACACTATACAACCGTTGGAAGCGGTGGAGCGACAAGGGCATCTTTGCCCAAATGATGGCGGGTCTGGCGGCCGGGCACGGCGAAGAGAAGACCGTGATGATCGACGCCACTTACCTGAAGGCCCACCGCACCGCGACCAGCATGGGCGTGAAAAAGGGGGCGTGGGCGCCTGATTGGTCGCACCAAGGGCGGCATGAACACCAAGTTGCACGCCATCTGCGACAGCCAGGGGCGCCCCCTCAACCTGTTCGTCACTGCCGGACAGGTCAGCGATTACATCGGCGCGCGGGCATTGCTGAGCAGCCTGCCGGATGTCGATTGGCTGCTCGGGGATCGCGGCTATGACGCCGACTGGTTCAGAGAAGCGTTGAAAGACAAAGGGATACGCGCCTGCATCCCAGGCCGGAAGCAGCGGAAGAAAACCGTCAAGTACGACAAGCGCCGGTACAAACGGCGCAACCGGATCGAGATCATGTTCGGCAGGCTCAAGGATTGGAGGCGTGTGGCGACCCGGTACGACCGTTGCCCCAAGGTATTCTTGTCAGCAATCGCACTTGCTGCCCTCGTCATCTACTGGCTTTGAAACTCAATGAGTCCAGACCCTAGACGGTACTGGCCGATGGACGCGGCATCAAGCCTTCAGCATCTCCGACTGCAACCTATGGCAGAGCGCAGAGGTCGGGTCTCTCAGGTGTTTAGCATCCAGCATGGCAGGGCCGGTCTCGGGATCACGAGCGATGCATGCCGATGATCGGGCGGCGATTAAATCGTCGGCGCAGGCGTCGGTATTGGCCCGCCGGTTCGCCTCCCCTGCGTGGTCGGCCAGTTCGCCCAGCTCTTTGTTTTTCCTGACCGGAACGCCCCTCCCCACCCCAGTTCCACCTTCCGCCTGTATTCCGGTCCCCGCCTTGTGGTCCGACTTGATAGTGGCGCGGGTTTACGCCTGTGTCGTCGGGCAAGGAGGCGGGATGGATGGTCAAACGACTGAAACTGAATGAGAAAACCCTGCGCGAGGCGGAGCCAAAGCCCGGCGTCAGCTATCAGATCTTCGACACGGAAGTGATTGGCTTTGCCGCGCGGGTTCAGGCCTCTGGTGCGCGGACCTTCACCATCGACTACCGGCATGCCGGGCGGCAGCGGCGGATGACCATCGGGCGGTGGCCAGAGTGGAGCGTCACTGCCGCGCGGGAACGCGCCAAGGAACTGCGCCGCGCCATCGACGAAGGGCAGGACCCTCTGTCGGCGCGGGATGAATGGCGCGGGGCCCCGCGTGTCACAGACATGATCGACCGGTACATCGCAGAGCATCTGCCGAAACTTGCCAAGACCAACGCGGGCGACCAGATTTCGATGCTGAAGAAGATGGTCGAACCGGCCTGGGGCAACCGGCTGGTGACGGAGATCACCAAGTCCGACGTCGCGAAGTTCCTCGATTTCGTGGCCGAGGGGCGCCCCCGCCCCTGCAAGGCAAAGCCCAACAACAGGGCCCGCAAGTTGCAGGGTCACAAGCCCACCCCGATCCGCGCCAACCGGATGGGCGAGGTGCTGCGCAAGATGTTCACGCTGGCGGTGGAATGGGAATGGCGGACGGACAACCCCGCGCAGGGATTCCATCGGCGCATTGAGCATGCCCGCGAGCGGTTCCTGTCGCCCGAGGAACTCACCCGGCTGGCGGTCGTGCTTGATGCAGCCGAGGATCAGCGTGCCGCGGCGATCATCCGCATCTGCATGTTGACCGGTGCCCGAGTGGGCGAGGTGCGCACGGCACGGTTCGAGCAGTTCAACCTCGACTATGCCATCTGGTCGAAACCAGCCTCGACCACCAAGCAGCGCAAGATCCACCGCGTGCCGATCTCGCAGGATGTGGCGGCCATCGTGCGGCTGCGCCAGCAGGCGGTGCCGAGCGGCAATCCGTGGCTGTTCCCCGGCGACACGGTCGGCCAGCCCGTACGGGAAATCCGGCGCTTCTGGGCCAAGGTGCAGAAGGACGCCGGGCTGACCGACGTCCGCATCCACGATTTGCGACACACCTTCGCCTCGCTTCTGGTCAGCGGCGGCGCGTCGCTGGAAATGATCGGCAAGCTCTTGGGCCACAGCCAGATGCAGACCACCCAGCGCTATGCGCACCTGATGGATTCCCCCCTGCGGGCGGGCGTCGACACGGTGGCCAGCCTCCTGCGCCCACGGCCGCGCCTTGTGCATGACGCGGCGCAGGACGGGGCTGAGCTGCCGAAATCGGCCTGACTCTCACACGGTTTCTTCGCCGCGCAGCTTGCGCCAGAGCGAGGTCAGCCGCTTGCGGATGGTGCTTTCATCCGGCACCTCGCCCGACTTCGAATTCTGGACGAACCAGTCTTGAACCAGTGCAATCAGCGCGGTCTGGGTGTCGGGCACGCCTCTTTCGAACAGGAATACGGTCAGCCACGCGTACATGGAATCCCAATCGTACCGCGGGCTGGCACCGACGGTGGAGGCCGGGCGCCGCAGCAGATCGCGTTCCTCCTCGAACTGCTGCAGGGATCCCGCCGACAAGAGAAGGTCGGACGACCGGATCAGCACGCCGTCGGGAGGGTCCGTCACTTTGAGCCAGGTCTTGGATCCGGGCGGCATCACGCGCCGCAGCCTCGCCTGTTCGTCGCTCGGGCCGATCCGTCTGAACATCGGCATCAGTTCGGCAATCGGAACCTCGACCAGACCGGCGACGGTCTCATCGCCGCAACTCACTGGCGGAATGCCTGCCAAAACCTGAAGGTGTCCCGCCGCGGCCCAGCCTGCGACGTCGGCCGGGGGACAGCCCCAGCGCACGGCAATTTCGTAGATGGAATAGAAGGCGACGGGCGGCAAAGGCATGAACGAACTCCTCTCAGACATACGGCATCCTTCGGCCAGGGCCATCGGAGTGCGGGTTACAAAAACCCGCCGTGCGAAGCACGCGGGTGGACTGGCTGCAGCCCACGTCGTCGAGGAAAACTGCCTGTAATTGGGCACTCCACCCCAAGTGGGGCGGGACCTGGCTTCGGTTGCCTTGTCGATTCTTATGTTCTGCTCAACCACGAATCTACGCATCCGGAAGGCGAGCGATCAACCAGAATCCTACGCTGGCGCGACGGAACAAAAAAAGAACTTGTGGATATCGTCCAGAACCCCTGGAACCCGACCGGAACGGTCCATTCCGGCAATTCCGGTCGCTGCGAAACCGGCGAAACCGCCTCAGCGCCGCCCAATCAGCCCCAAGCTGACGAAGCGATGGCGACGAAGTGCAGATTGTCGCCAAGAACCGGCGCTTGGAATGCGCTGCGAGGGCTGCGGCAACGCCTGTCGCGTCGCGCGCTATCCGCTGAGAGTCCAATAAAACAAGGGGTGGAGTTGGGAGGTAGCGGCCAGTTCCACCTTCCGCCTGTCTTCCGGTCCTCGCGCTCTGCTTCGCTGAAACCGCCCCCGGCAGAGGGGCGCGAGGCGAACGGAGCAGCCCATGAAGGACATGCAAAACGACCCGGTGGAGGAGGTCCCTGACCTCCTAGCCGACTGGATCAGCCGCGAGCAGCTGGCCCGCGCACTGGATTTGACCACAGACACTTTGTCGCGGTGGGAGGCCCGCCGTCAGGGTCCGCCCTGCACACGCATAGGTCGTAAGACCTTCTATCGCCGCGCATCCATTCAGGAGTGGATCAGGGCGCAGGAACAGGCCCACCCGGTGCGCAAGACGCGGGGGCGGTCATGACGATCCACCCCCGCAATTCCGCCTAGCCCGCCGACCGCGTGGCCGAGGCCCGCGCCGTCATCGCCGATGTCGCGCATCACAGCGATCTTCTCATCCGGCTCGCCTGCAATGTGCTCGTCCAGCATGGCGAGACGTCGGCTGAGCGAACGGAGGCGCAACGCCTGCTTGTGGTCGTTGACGCGCGGCGACCGGTGCGGCGCGCCCAACGCGAAGATCAGGGGAGGGCCGCGCGATGATGCGCCGTGGCACGCCCGAGGCCGATCTTCAGCGCGCCGTCGTGCAGGCGCTGCGCATCGCCCTGCCCCGCACGGCCATCATCCATCACTGCGCCAACGAGGTGACCGAGGCCGGGCCCCGCGGGTCCAAGCGCCAAGCGATCCTCGTCGGCATGGGCGTCCATGCCGGGTTCGCCGATCTGATGGTGATCTGCGACGGCCGTGTCCTGTTCCTCGAACTGAAGGCGCCGAAAGGGCGCCTGCGGCCGGAACAGGAGGCATTCCGTGATGCCGTTCTGGCGCAAGGGTTCGGCTGGGCGCTGGTGCGCAGTCTCGACGATGCGCTGGGCGCGCTGGCCGATCACGGGTTCACCACGCGCATCGCCCCTGCCCCGCGGAGGCCCGCGCCATGAGTCATGAGGCCACCAACTGGGCCATCAAGCAGCGCAGGCTGAAGCCGACGACCAAGATCGTGCTCTGGCATCTGTGCGACCGGTTCAACCCGGATTACGGCTGCTTTCCTTCGCAGGACCGGCTGGCGCATGACTGCGAGATCAGCCGGTCCACACTGAACGATCACCTTGGCCAGCTCGAGGCGGTGGGCCTGTTGCGGCGCGTGCCGAGGCTCGATCCCGTGACCAAGCGTCAGCTGCCGACCCGCTACATCCCGGGGTTCGAGCCGGGCTTCACACCTGTGGCTGTAGCTCCGTGTCCGGAAATCGGACACGGGGATGGCACGAGGCCCGTGTCCGATTTTCCGGCCGACCCGTGTCCGGAAAATGCCGAAAGCCGTGTCCGGATTTCGGACACTAACTCTGTAAGGGAATCTCTAAGTAAACCAGTAAAGGAGGAGGAGGGCGCGCAGGCGCGCGGGGCGATCTCCGATGAGGTTTTCGGGAAGCTGCTGGCAGCGCTGGGCCTCGACCCCGTCGCCCTACCCAGCTGGTGGCAAGGCTGGCCGCCTCGGCTGCACGTCCAGCGCTGGCGGGACGAGCTGGGGCTGACCGAGGCGGAGATCATCGCCGCAGCCGAGGCCTCCCGCGAGGAGCATCCCGAACCGCCCGATGGGCCGAAGGCGCTGGACCGCGCCATGCAACGGGCGGCAGGGCGCAAGGTCGAGGATGCCGGGCGGAAACGGCGCAAGCCCAAGACGCCCTCCGCCCCGGCCGCCAAGCCGATCACAGACCTGCCCGCCTTCTATGCCGATCTGATCAACTCCGACCGATACCTGCCGGTCAGCGCGATCAGCAACACGATGCGCGATGCCATGCTGGCACGTGGGTTGGTGACGGCCGAACGCATGCGCGAGCGAGGTGTTCGATGACACTGCAACGACCGATCGGCCGTGCGGGCAGTCGAGCCATTCAACGTGCGTTGGGCGTGCAGGCGGCGCTGGAATGGGCGTTCCGGATCGAACAGGCGCAGCTGGAACTGCCGCTGCCCGCGGACATCACCGAGGAAGGCTTCGGCTTCGGCCTGGAATACGTCCTGCTCCAGCGCGCCGTGCTGGGCTGCAAGATCGATGGTGGCCAGCACAAGATCGGCGGCTACACCCACGAGGACGCTGAGGTCATCGCCGCCACTGTCGCCGGGATCCCCGACAGCCTCGGCGGCAAGCGCATGGCGATCCGCGTCGCCGAACTGGCCCGCGCCGGGCTGACGCCCGACTGGATGCCCGGCGCCGTGCCGCGCTGCGTGCCCAGCATCGTGAAGCAGAACCAGCATGGCACGCATGCGGGCGCCATCGTCGTAGGCACGGAGCGCATCCGGGTTCGTGGTTCGGGCGCCCGTGCCACATGGAAGACCATCGACATCCTGGCCTGTCCGGTCACCTTCTCCCCCCACCCGCAGCAGATCAGGGCCGCCCGGCGTGGCTATGGCGACTGGTGGCAGGCGCTGAGCTGGGTTCGGGACGGGCTGATTGCGGGCGGGATGTTGCGGGAGGTTGAGGTGACAGGGGCGATGCCGAAGCCGCGGCCGTGGGAGGGGAGCCGGTGACATGTCAGACGGACCGTCATATCGCAGCTCCGGACTGTCCGACCCACGCTCGGACATCATGCCCATTCAGACCCTACCGGGCCGCTTCTCCGGTGTTTGGGCGCCCCAATATCCGCCTCTCCGACTTCAAGCTCTCGACCATCACCATGAAGCCATCCCGAAACGACGTCCCGGACGGCTGCAACACCAGCCTCGGTTCGCAAGGCGCATTCCCAGATTGTCGCAACCCTCCAACCGGCCAGCAACAAAGCCGATCGAACTGCCCCGTCCCGCATTGCATTCGCGATGAACTTCGATGCCCAGAACTCCGGGCGTGTTGCCGGAGTGCTTGCGTAACGGCAGCCCGGGTGTCGGTGCCAGAAGCACCCGTGCACGAAAATGACGGCCTTGTATTTCGGCAGCACAAGATCCGGATTGCCGGGTATGCCTTTCGCATGGAGGCGGTAGCGGAAGCCCAGCGCGTGCAGGGACCGCCGGAGCACCAGTTCCGGCTTCGTATCCTTTGCGCGGATGCCAGCCATCATCCGGGAACGGGTCTGGCTGTCGACGATGTCGGTCATTTGCCTCCTGGCCTCGGCCGATGGACCTGGTATACAGCCAGTGATCCGAATTCGAGAGGTCTCTGATTTGCCAGCCACTTTCGGCATTGTCGATCTGTTTGCAGGTCCAGGCGGCCTTGGAGAGGGATTCGCCTCGCTTGATGTTGGCGGGCAGCACCCATTCCACATCGGAATTTCGGTAGAGAAAGAGGCATCGGCACATCGGACGCTGCGGCTGCGCGCCTTTCTGCGTGACCATGTTTCGCGACACGACGCCCTTCCGGAAGCCTTCGTGAAGTTCCATGCCGGTGTGACGGACGAACCGGACTGGTCAGAGGTAGACGCCGCAGCATGGACAGAGGCGACCACAGAAGCTCGCTGTCTTGAGCTTGGCAGTGATGCAGCCGCAACAGCCATCGATGAGGCTATCGGTCGGCTGCGACAGAGCTTCGACGACACGATCCTGATCGGCGGTCCACCCTGTCAGGCCTATTCGCTGGTCGGGCGGGCCCGTTCGCGCGGCAAGACGGACTACGTCCCAGAGGAAGACCACCGGCATTACCTTTTCCGCGAATACATCCGGGTGCTGAAAGAACTTCGCCCGGCCGCTTTCGTCATGGAAAACGTCAAGGGCATGCTGTCCTCGACCGTCGAAAGCCGACTGGTCTTCGAGATGCTGATGGAAGACCTGGCTTCCCTGGGCACGGGTCACGGCCATCACTACGAGCTTCGGGCGATCCGCCTTGCAGACGGTATGGCCACCCTGCAAGAGGCGGCACAGCCATCCGACTTCATCGTGCGTGCCGAACAATTCGGTGTTCCGCAGCGCCGCCATCGCGTCATCATCGTCGGCATCAGGTCGGATTTGGCAACCCGAGCATCCGGCGCAAGCATCGCGGTGTCGTGCACTACCCGCACGGTCGATGAGACCATCGGCAACATGCCGCCTCTGCGCAGCGGCATCAGCCGCGCGTCAGACACCGCCGAGGCATGGAAAAAGGAGGTCGCAGGGTTCGCCAAACTGCTCGCGAAGATCTTCAAGGGCGAGCCGGATGGCGCCCTGCGGCCCGAGTTTCTTGATGTCGTGGAACTCCTGAAGCTCGGCGCCGAAACCCGACGCTCCTCCGCCATGCTTCACGCAGGCTATGGAACATCGAATGACGATCTGATGCGCTGGCTGGAGCGTCCCGGCTTGCGCGCGCTGACCCAGCACGAAACCGGGGGTCACATGGCCTCGGACCTCGGCCGCTACCTGTTTGCCGCAGTCTTCGGCAAGGTGCGTGGTTACAGCCCGAAGGCGGCCGACTTCCCGCTAGCCCTAAGCCCGGATCACCGTAACTGGCACAGCGGTGTCTTCAACGACCGCTTTCGCGTCCAGCTTGCACACGAGCCTTCGACGACGGTTACCAGCCACATCTCGAAGGACGGGCACTATTTCATCCACCCGGACCCGCTGCAATGCCGCAGCCTGACGGTGCGCGAGGCGGCGCGGCTGCAGACCTTCCCGGACGACTATCTCTTCCTCGGCAACCGGACACAGCAGTATGTCCAGGTCGGAAATGCGGTCCCACCATTCCTGGCAAGACAGATTGCAGCGCTAGTCCATGCATCCCTGACAAAACCGGACACCCTCAACCTCTGAGGCACTTCGCGCACCTTGTAACGACGATCCGTTCGCGCAAGAGTAGATCGTGATCGTACTGCCAAGGGTTCGCATGCAGGAAATTGTTGTTTCAAGACGGGCAGATGCCACTCCTCACGCCGCGGCATTGATCGAGGGTCTGAGGGATATCGGCTATTCTCTCGAAACGGCCATTTCAGACATCATCGACAATTCCATCACCGCGGGCGCCCATCGGATCGAGATCGTCACAGAAACCTATTCGGACGAACCCTACATCGCGATCATCGACGATGGCCTGGGCATGACCGAAGACGAACTTGTCGCAGCAATGCGACCCGGCAGCAGGAACCCGCTGGCCACGCGTGATGAACCGGACCTCGGTCGGTTCGGCCTCGGCCTCAAGAGCGCCAGCTTCTCCCAGTGCCGTCGGCTCACGGTCGTGTCCCGGCGTTACGGGCAAACCAGCGCAGCAATCTGGGATCTTGATGATGTTGCCGAACGGAACGAATGGGCGGTTCAATTGCCCGATCAATTCGATCTCATCCCGGGCATCGAGAAGCTGGGGCAGCATGGCACGCTTGTGCTCTGGCAGAAACTTGACCGCCTGACTGGCGGTTATTCCCACAATGCAGCCAAGCGCGCCGAGGTCATCAACCAGAGGATCGCGGAAACAGAGCGCCACCTGCGCCTCGTGTTTCATCGGTTCATGGAGGATGCCAAGCCGCTGCGCATTCTCCTAAACGGGCGACTGCTTCGCCCACTTGATCCGTTTGCCCGAAAGAACCCCGCGACCATTTCAGACCCGGAAGAAAAGCTGACCCTGATCAGGGGAGATGTAGAGATCCAGAGCTTCACGCTTCCCCATCATAAGCAGATGGGAAAGACGGAATGGGAGGATATAGGCGGGCCGGAGGGTCACCTGAAATCGCAGGGCTTCTACCTCTATCGCGGCAAGCGCCTGATCCTGCACGGCACATGGTTTGGTCTGTGCCGCCAATCGGAACTGACCAAGCTGTCCCGGGTCAGGATCGACATTCCCAACAGCATGGACGCCGACTGGAAGATCGACGTCAAGAAATCCTCAGCACAACTGCCGCCAGTCGTGCGCGATCGCCTGAGAAAGGTCATCGAGCGCATCCTCGCCGGTTCAAAGCGCACCTACAGCAAGCGGGGACAGAAGCTCGTCGATCATGAACGGCTGCCCATGTGGCATCGGATTCAGGCAGATGGGCAGATACGCTACCGCCCGAACATCGAACACCCGGCGTTTGCCGATTTCGCCGAAAGCCTGCCCCCGGACCTTCGGCGCGGCTTCTTCAACTGCATTGCTCTGGTCGGGGCGTCATTGCCCATCGAAACGTTGCACGCAGACATGGCAGGCACGGCCGAACAGATCGTTACGGATCGGGTGGACGAAGACGCGCTTGCCCAAGCCGTGCAGGCAACCCTCTCCGTCCTTCTGGGCGCGCGCAAGGACATCAAAGAAATCAAGGCACTGATGAAGGACGTCGATCCGTTCAGATCGGCCTGGGAAGATACGGAACGCATCATCGCGGCGACGATCGAGACGAAGGAAGACAAGTGAAGCAGATCCTGAGCAGCCTCGAGGGCATGACGTCCATGTACATGGCGTCGCAGCCCGGCCCCCACACAGCCCAGTCGATCCGGGAGATCATCGCCCAACTGCGTGTCATGCCGATGTTCGCGGGCCAGGTCGAAGATGGTGACGCAGAGGAACTCGCACGCCTGATCGAGGAGAAATACGGGATCAGCATGGGCTTCGGCGCCATCGTCGATGCCGAGGACTTCCGCCCTCGGCTGCATGACGCCCGGATCAACGGCGAGATCGGGGATTTCTACTGGGGCAGGTATCGCAAGCTCCTGAACCTGAAGGGACTGCCGAAGTCAGTGATCGACGCGACGGACGAGGTTACGGATCGGGTGCTGGATCGTCTGGGCGATCCGCGCAACCTGAGCCCATGGAGCCGCCGCGGCATGGTCGTGGGCCATGTGCAAAGCGGCAAGACCGCCAACTACACCGGGCTCATCTGCAAGGCGGCGGATGCGGGCTATCGCCTGATCGTCGTGATCGCGGGCATCCACAACAACCTGCGGAACCAGACGCAGGCGCGGATCGACGAGGGCTTCATCGGCCGGGATACCGGGCGACTAGCCCATGCCAACAGGGCGCAACGCCAGAAGATCATCGGTGTCGGTCGGTTTGGTGACAGCCAGTTCCCCGTCTCCCTGACCAACACGATCAAGGACTTCAACAAGGACACGGCTACCTCGAACACCAGCCAGATCGGGCAATACAACGTGCCCGTCGTGCTGGTGATCAAGAAGAACTCCAGCACGCTGAAGAACCTGCTGGAATGGCTGGAGGAACACTCTGCAACCGGGGCTACCAAGATGGTCAGCCAGCCCATGCTGCTGATCGATGACGAGGCCGACAATGCCTCGATCAACACGGCCTACGCACGCGACGAGGTTACCCGGATCAATGGGCAGCTCCGGCAGCTGCTGTCGATGTTCCACCGCAGCTGCTATGTCGGATACACGGCGACGCCGTTTGCCAACATCTTCATCGACCCGGACACCGATGATGATGCCCTTAAGCAGGACCTGTTCCCGCGGCACTTCATCATCGGCCTCGACGCGCCGTCGAACTACTTCGGTGCGCAGAAGGTGTTTCTCGATGCCCGTGAACGGCATGTCCGTTTGATCGACGACAACGAGGACATCCTTCCAATGAAGCACAAGATCGACCATCCGGTCGACGTGCTGCCGGAAAGCCTCATCCGTGCCGTGCGCGCATTTGTCGTCGCGCGGGCGATCCGGAACGCCCGGGGCCAGCAGGGGACCCATGCCTCGATGCTGATCAACGCCTCGCGCTTTACGGATGTTCAGGGGCGGTTGCGGTCCCGGGTAGCCGATGTGGTCGACAGGATACGGGCCGCCGTCGCAGTCGATGGGGCCAAGGGCCATGCTGCGCTTCGCAGCCTGGAGATTGCCGCCCTGCATGCGGTCTGGGAGTCCGAGTTCACCGAGGCCGAGGGCGCGGACTGGCCCGCCGTCCAGGCCCGTTTGCACGAGGTTCTGGTTGCCGCGCGTGTTGTCGAGGTCAACGCGTCAAAGCGGTCGCAGCCGCTCGACTATGACCAAGGTGGGGAACATGGCGTGACGGTGATTGCCGTCGGGGGCTTCTCCCTCTCGCGCGGCCTGACGCTGGAAGGACTGACAATCAGCTACTTCCTGCGGAACTCCATGATGTATGACACCCTGATGCAAATGGGCCGGTGGTTCGGTTACCGGCCGGGCTACGAGGATCTGTGCCGGATCTGGATCCCTGCCGATGGCGTTGGCTGGTATGCCCATATCCACGAGGCGATGGACGACCTGCAGACCCAGCTGAAGCGCATGGAACTTGCCAAGGCGACGCCCGAGCAGTTCGGCCTCGCCGTCCGCAGTCACCCGGAATCGCTGATCGTGACGGCGAGGAACAAGATGGGAACGGGGAAGGAATTCCCCATGAAGGTCAGCCTTGAAGAGAAACTGGTCGAAACGACACGCATCGTTGCCGAGGAGGGCCTGATGCGGCGCAACTTTGCGGCAGGCGAGGCACTGCTGCAGGACTTGGTTTCAGATGGCCTTGCGTTCGAGAAGCGAAGCCGGGGTCACCTGGTGAAGGGCGTGGCCGTCGGGCGGATCGACGCTTTCCTGCGGACCTTCCGTACGGATCCGGCGAATGTGCCAGCCGATCTTCTGACGGACCCCTGGCTGATCCGCGACTACATCGCCGCCCGGGCCGACAGCGAATTGCGGCTGTGGGACGTATTTATTGCCAGTTCGACCGGAAAGGAGTTCGATCCGGTCGCCTTCGGGCATCTGGATCTCGTGCCATACGGGCGGTCGGTCGACCCTCGCGACTTCGCAAAGGGCGTTCTGACGATCAGCGGCACAAGCCGCCGAGTCGGTTCGGCCGAGGATGAACGCGAAGGGCTGACGGACGAACAGATCGCGGCGGCCGAGGACGCCTTCAGGCGCGACCGTCCCGAAGCAAAACCGAAGTCCTCCATAAACCCCAGTTACTACAGGTCGGTAGAGGGACGACGACCGCTGTTGATCTTGCGGCTCGTGCGGCCGAAGGTCGAAGATGCCGATGGCAAGACCGTCTACGGGAAGGACATCCTTGCCTGGGGTCTTTCCTTCCCGTCCAGCAAGATCGCAGGCGGCACGGTGGAATACATCGTCAACACCATCCGCATGCGCGAGATGTTCGGCGATGAAGAGATCGAGGAGGAGGCGCGCGGTGATACCGACTGACACGCCATGGTCCGGCCTCGAGGCCGGAAAGGTGGACACGCGCCGGGTTTCGGCATCGGCACGGTGGAACTGGTTCTGGGCAGTGATGCCGCGGGCGGATGTGGCCCTTGTCCTGCAATTGTCCAACCTGCCGAAACCCGCCCCAGACCTGCCAAAGCTGCGTAACCTCGAAATCCGGTTCCAGACGCTGCCGCGTGGTCCGATCCTCTACATCCGGCTCAAGGACAGCGCCCAGCTTGAATTGTTCGAGACCCTGTGCCGCGATGTGATCGCGGCAGGCGAGCTTGCAGAGGCCGAGCCCGAAGCCTTGGAGCGCGCCATCGGCCGCACCTTCCGCTGGCACTATCTGCTACGCGGCGGAAAGCTCGAGGTCTTGTCGGAGGAAGCCCAGAAGGGCCTGATCGGCGAGATCGAAGTGTTGAAGCTGCTGATTGCCACGCTCGGCGCCAAACCGGCGTTGACCGCATGGACGGGCCCTTCCGGCGCACCAAAGGATTTCGAACTGAAGGCCGACTGCATCGAGGTCAAGGCGCGGCGCGGGGCTTCGCAGCCCTTCGTGAAGATCGCGAACGAATTCCAGCTGGCCGACGTGCCGGACCGTCGCCTCTGGCTGGCCGTGCTGGCCGTCGACAAGGTGCAGCCGCCGCACGGCCTGACGCTGACCGAATATGTCTCGGAAGTCACCGAGCTTCTTGAACGGACCGAACCTTCGGCCATCATGGACTGGGATCTGCACCTGGCTGACGCCGGATTTGACATCCTGCACGACTATTCGGCCTGGCGCTGGATCGTGTCGTCCCCCGACTTTCATGCCGTGACCAAGGATTTTCCGCGGATTGCTGCGCCCGTGCCGCTTGGACTGTCCGCGGTTTCCTACGCCCTCGCCCTTTCTGCCTGCACGCCATTCCGGACGGAGTGGGGCGCAGTGCAGGAAAAGCTGAACGAAGCAGACCAGACATGAGCGAACTCGACGAGTATCATCAGAACCTGATTGCCGATATCCGCCGCGAAGCGGATGCCAGCGGCGTTTTCCCTGTGGAAGCCTTCTTTGACCGGATGACCGAGCGCCTGACCGAGGCCGGTGAACTGGAAGTCGCAGACCGCGCCTATTACCAGAGCGGTGAAGGCGGCCAGAGACTGCGGATTGACGGATATGCAGGTGACCCGCGCGACGGCGAAGGTGTTCTGGGGCTGATCGTCTGCGACTTTGCCGACAGCGACGCTGTCCAGACCTTTGGCAAGGGGGATGTGCCCCCGATCCTGAACCCACTGATCCGCTTTCTGAAGAAAGCAAAGACCGAGGAATTCCGCGACTCGCTGAACGAGGCCAACCCCGCTTTTCAGGTCTCGGACCTCATCATCACTACGTGGTCGCAGGTCACGAAGGTCAAGTTGATCCTTATTTCCAACCGGCAGTACATCGGCCGCGACGATACGGTGAAACTGGCGGAAATCGGCGAGGTGCCGATTACGTGGTCGGTCTGGGATCTGGCACGCTTCGAGCGGTTCGACCGCTCGGGACAGGCCCGTGAGGACATGGTCATCGACTTTGCCAAGGATTTCCGGGGCACCCCTTCCGGCACTCCAAGCGTCGCAATCGGGCGCGGCTCTTGAAAGCTACCTCCTTATCGTGCCGGGGGAGCAGTTGGCCGCGATCTATGACAAGTGGGGCGCACGCCTTCTCGAGGCCAACGTCCGGTCTTTCCTTCAGGCAAGGGCCAAGACCAACAAGGGCATCCAGAAGACCATCAAGGACGAACCTGAACTCTTCTTCCCCTACAACAACGGGCTGTCGGCCACCGCCGATGCCGTTTCGTGCGTGCGGACAGATGACGGGTTGGGTGTAGCCTCGATCAGCAACCTGCAGATCGTCAACGGCGCCCAGACAACCGGGTCGATCCACGCCGGGCTGAAGTCGGCAAAGGAACAGCTCCCGCAAGTGTTCGTGCAGATGAAACTGACCGTCGTTCCTCCCGACAGGTCCGAGGACATCGTGCCGAAGATTTCGGAATACGCGAACACCCAGAACAAAGTGAACGCTGCCGATTTCTTCTCGAACCATCCCTTCCACATCCGGATGGAACAGTTCTCGCGCAGCGTCCTCTTCCCGGCGCGTGCTGGCGAGCGTCACGATACCAAGTGGTTCTACGAGCGTTCGCGCGGGCAGTTCATCAATGCCCGCGCCAAGCTGACACCAGCCCAGCTGAAGAAGTTCGATCTGGAGTTCCCGAAAACACAGCTCTTCAGCAAGACCGATCTCGCCAAGTTCGAGTTTTCGGCAGTCGGCCAGCCGCACATCGTTTCGCGAGGGGCCCAGAAGAACTTCGCGGAATTCGCCAAGGACATCGGCGAAGCATGGTCCAAGAGCGACGCCCGGTATGACGAGCTCTGGTACAAGCGTCTGATCTCGAAGGCGATCGTGTTTCGATGGCTCGAGGCCGAGGTTCCGAAGCAGCCTTGGTACGAAGGTGGCTATCGCGCCAACATCGTTACCTACGCCATGGCCAAGGTGTTCCACGATGCAAATGGAGAGAAGCAGGTCCTCGACCTTGACGCAATCTGGCGGCGGCAGTCTGTTCCAGATGCCCTCCAGCGCGCGCTGCTTCTGGCGGCCGCAGAGGCACACGACGTCATCACTCACCCTCCCGCAGGTGTCCGCAACATGTCGGAATGGGCGAAGCAGCAGGCCTGCTGGAACGGGATGAAGGGCCGAACGTTGAACTACGACGATGACTTCGACACCTGCCTGACTCTCTGGAGACTTCGCGCGGCAAGGAAAAAGACGAAAAGAAGAGGACGAAAGAAGACGAAGGGATTTTGGCACAGACAACAGTTGTCAATCTGGGCGCAGCCTTCTGGAAGGATGTGCTCACTTGGGGACAAGCGCGGAAGAAGTTGGACCCAAAGGAACAACAGATTATTGGCGTGTGCGCATCGATGCCGCGCCTTACACCTTCACCCGATCAATCACGGCTCGCGCTGACCGTATTGGGACGCATAAAAGATCAGGGTTTCGGAGAAGGATAGCGCTCTGCAGGCGGGCCCCCTCCTCTGGTTCCTCCTCGGCGCTGAACGTATGCGGGGGGGCGCAGCGCGGCGGTTCGCTAGCGTGAGGCGTTTTCACCGGGGAAGCCAGGCGGAAGCCACCTTGTGCGCTGACGCCGGAATTCGTGAGTCAGATCAGCGACTTGCGGAATCACGATCTGGCCGGGGTGGATTCCCAGCGGGAAGCCAGGGAAGCCACCTTCGGGGAAGCCAGGTGGCCGGAAGCCACCGCCGAAAGCCAATTCGTTAGAAGCCGTTGAATCCGCTTCACTTTTTGGGCTGACAGATGTGCCCCCATTGACCTACCCCTTGATCATCGAAGAATTGCGCCTGGAGGAACCCCTCTCGGGCGCTTTTCATGTAACCGTCCGGTCTGACCGCTATCCGTTCCATCGCCATGGCAACAGGTCGTCGACCTTGGTGATCTTGTAGTCCGGGATGCGGGCGAGGGTATCGGCGAGCCAGGCGTTTGGATCGACGGCGTTGAGCTTGGCCGTCTCGATCAGGGTGTAGGCGATTGCGGCGGCCTTGCCGCCTGCTTCCGAGCCGACGAAGAGGTAATTCTTCCGCCCGAGGGCGATGGCGCGCATGCCGCGTTCGGCGGTGTTGTTGTCCAACTCTAGGATGCCGTGGTCGAGGTAGGGGCGCAAGCGTTCCATCCGCGCCAGGGCATAGCGGATGGCGGCCGCGAGCGGGGATTTGCCCGAGATTTTGGTCAGTTGCATGGCCAGCCATCGTTCCAGATCGTCGAAGACCGGGGCAGCATGGGCCTTTCGCAGTTCGGCACGGCGGTCTGGCAGAGCGCCTCTGGCCTCCTTCTCGACGACGTAGAGTTGCGCGATCCGGCCGATGGCCTCTTCGGCGATGGGGGAGCCTTGCGAGCGGTGAATGTCTACGAACTTGCGCCGCACATGCGCCATGCAGGCGACCTCGCGGATGGCACCGGAACGGTAGAGGTCCTCGAACCCGGCATAGCCGTCGGCGTGCATCCAGCCGCGGAACCGGGCGAGATGGTCCTTGGGGTGTTGGCCTTTGCGGTCGCCCGAGAAGCGATACCAGGCGGCCGGGGGCGCATCGCCGCCCGGCGGGCGCTCATCACGGGCATAGGTCCAGAGCCGGGCGGTCTGGGTCTTGCCGGTGCCGGGAGCGAGCATGCTGACGGGCGTGTCATCGGCGAAGATCGCCTCGGCCGACAGGACATGGCGGCCGATGGCATCGGCCAGCGGTTCCAGCAGGGCGGTGCTCTTGCCAACCCAGTCGGCCAGGGTCGAGCGGTTGAGGTCGAGCCCCTCACGGTCGAAGATCTGGCTCTGGCGATAGAGGGGCAGATGGTCGGCATATTTGCTGACCAGCACATGAGCGAGCAAGCCCGGCCCCGGACGGCCGCGCTCGATGGGGCGCGAGGGCAGCGCGGCCTGGACGAAGCGTTCACAGCAGGCACAGGTCAGGCGAGGCCGCACGATCCGGTTCACGATGAACCGCCCCGGCACATATTCCAGCTCCTCCGTCACATCCTCGCCGATCCGGCGCAGACGCCCGCCGCACTCGGCACAGGCATCGGCGCCGGGTGTCAATTCCACTTCCATGCGCGGGATGTGATCCGGGATCGGGCGGCGCTTGGGTTTGTCCTTCTCCTCGATGTCGGGCAGCTTCATGCGCGCCGTCATCGCGGCGGCGGCGATCTCGCTGGTCTCGAGCGCCAATCGCAGCTGCTCGGCGGCCTCGGACGACGCCCCGAACCGGTGCGCCCGGTGCCCGGCCAACTGGTGCCGGAGCTTCTCGATCAGGATCGCCTGCGCCCTCACCTCGGCCAGAAGCCGCGCGGTGAAACTGCGCAGCTCCTCGGGGTCATCCGGCAAGGTCAAGGTCTGACTGAGCATGCCGGGAGTTTATCTTATTGGATTTCTTGTGGGAATCCTCTCCTCTCCGGAGCGGCGGATTATCCCGCAGCCAATGGCCGCCATGTCCGCTGTGGTGCCCGCCAGTCGATCCCCTCCAGCAGCATCGACAGTTGCGCGGGCGTCAGCGCCACCTTGCCTTCCTTGGCCGAGGGCCAGACGAACCGGCCTCTCTCCAGCCGCTTCATGAACAGGCAGGCCCCTTGCCCGTCCCACCAGATGATCTTCACGAGGTCACCCCGGCGGCCGCGGAAGACGAACAGATGCCCGGTAAACGGGTCCTGCTTCAGCACCGCCTCGGCCTGCGCCGCCAAGGCCGCAAAGCCCCTGCGCATGTCGGTCACCCCGGCCGCCAACCAGACCCGCGTGCTGACCGGGACCGGGATCACGCCGAAAGCCCCCGGATCAGCCGCACCAGCGCCTCGGGATCATAGCTGCCACTGATCCGCATCCGATGCCCGCCCGCCAGTTCGATCTCGATGTGGTTGTCGGCGGCGGGCGCTGCCACTGGTGCCTTCACCTCCGCGACAATCTCCACCGGCAGAAAGCGCGCCCTCCGACGACGATGCCATCGAAGCCGGGTCCGGCGCATAGCGCGGATCGCGCCGCCATTTGAAGATCAGGTTCGCATTCACCGAATAGCGCAGCGCCACCAGGCCACCGACACGCCCCGCGCAGCCGTCTGCATGCAGATCGACCGCTTCTCGTCATCCGTCCAGAGCCGCCTCGTTCGTCGCGCCACATCCGCACCTTGGTGTCCACCATCGTTAGTGGACACTATCCCGCACCAGCATCACGCGGCAGAGCGGTCAGACCGGACGGTTACCTTTTCGTTTCCCCTCCCCCACATCGCGAGCCCCATCCCATGGACCTCGTCTTCGCGCCGAGCCAGGTTGAGTCTTGGCCGATTGCCCGGCTGCGCCCGTATGCCCGCAATGCCAAGATGCATGGCGACGACCAGGTGGCGAAGATCGCCGCCAGCATGGCCAAGTTCGGCTGGACCGTGCCCTGCATGGTGGCCGGCGACGGCGAGCTGATCGCGGGCCATGGCCGGGTGCTGGCGGCCACCATGCTCGGGCTGACCGAGGTGCCGGTGATCCGGCTCAGTCATCTGGACGAGGCGGAACGCCGGGCCTACCGGATCGCCGACAACAAGCTGACGGAACTGGGCGAATGGGACGAGGCCATGCTCCGCGACGAGATCGCAGGGCTGCTGGCCGAGGATTTCGACCTGACACTCCTTGGCATCAGCGACGATGACCTCGACGCGCTGCTGCGGGATCCGGAGGCGCTGGGCGGCGATGGTCCGGTCGAGGGCGAGGACGATGTTCCGGAAATGCCGGTCACGCCGGTGTCGCTGCCGGGCGATCTCTGGCAACTGGGCGCGCACCGGCTTATCTGCGGCGACAGCACTGCGGCCGATGTGGTCGGGCGGCTGCTGGGCGATGTGCGCCCCCAACTGATGGTCACCGACCCGCCCTATGGCGTGGAGTACGATCCCTCCCGGCGCAACGCCGCGGGCGCAGCCAAGACCAAGCGCACCGGCCAGGTGCTGAACGACGACCGGGCAGACTGGCGCGAGGCATGGGCGCTGTTCCCCGGCGACGTCGCCTATGTCTGGCACGGCGCGCTGCATGCCGGGACGGTGGCAGACAGCCACGGCGGCCGCGGGTTTCGCCATCCGGTCGCAGATCATCTGGGCGAAGGACCGGCTGGTCCTCAGCCGCGGCGACTATCACTGGCAGCACGAACCCTGCTGGTATGCTGTGCGCGCCAAGGGAAAGGGTCACTGGGCCGGGGACCGCAAGCAGACCACGCTGTGGCAGATCGCCAACCGGGATCAGGATGCCGACACGGTCCACGGCACCCAGAAGCCGGTCGAGTGCATGCGCCGTCCGATCCTCAACAACTCGAGCCCGGGCGAGGCGGTCTATGAGCCTTTCATGGGATCGGGCACAACACTGATCGCGGCCGAAACCACCGGGCGGGTGTGCTTCGGCGTGGAACTGAACCCGGCCTATGTCGATGTCGCCATCGAGCGCTGGCAATCCTTCACGGGTCACGAGGCGGTGCTGGCGGAGACCGGCGAGACTTACGCCGCCCTCAAGTCCAGGAGACTGGCGGCATGAACTGCACCCTTGCCCTCCGGCACGCCGCAACCAGCCATGACGAAGTCGCCGCCCTTGCCAGCGCGGTGACCGAGTTCCAGGAGAAGATCTGCGACGCGAAGGGCTATCCCCGGATCAATGCGTTGCAACAGGATTTGCAGGCGACGCGCCAGCGCCTGGCCGTGCTGTTCGGCGAACGCCATGGCTGGCACCTGTCCAAGTCCGCCTTCTCGCCCTCGGTGCTGGCGCGGGGCGGATTGTTCAACGGGCGCGGCTATCACGTCGATCCCTGGCCGCGCGAGCTTGTCGACCACGGGTATTTCTACCGCAGGGACCGGAAGGCCGCCGCGGTGGCCGCGCATCTCTACGGTACTTTCGATGCCGCGAAGCGTCAGGACACCGAGGCCACGGCTGCGCTTCACGGGCTTCGCGTCACCTGGCCCGAGGATTTCCCGAGCTGGTATCTCCCCGGCCGAACCACGCTGATAGTCTGCACACCGCTGGCTGGACCTACGTCATGATCATGCCACCCGGCCGGATCGAACTCTGGCCCCTGGCCCGTCTCCGGCCTTACGCCCGCAACGCCAAGACCCACGATGCCGACCAGGTGGCGAAGATCGCCGCCAGCATGGCCGAGTTCGGCTGGACCGTGCCCTGCCTCGTCGCCGCGGATGGGGAGTTGATCGCGGGCCATGGTCGCGTCCTCGCCGCGGCCCAGCTGGGTCTGGCCGAGGCGCCGGTGATCGTGCTGGGTCATCTGACAGACCCGAACCTGACGGTGTCGGAATGGGCGGATCAGCATCGCTGGCTGTCGTCGCGCGGCGCGGCCGAGCCGGGGCGGTATCGCACCGCCCGTGCACCCTACCTGCGCGAGATCATGGATGCGCTCTCGCCGGGCCACCCGGCCCAGCGCATCACCTTCATGAAGGCTGCACAGGTGGGGGCCACCGAAGCGGGCAACAACTGGATCGGCTTCGTCATCCATCACGCGCCGGGGCCGATGCTGGCAGTGCTGCCGAGCCTGGAACTGGCGAAGCGCACCTCGCGCGGCCGTCTTGATCCCTTGATCGCGGACAGCCCGGCGCTGCGCGAGCGGGTGAACCCGGCCCGGTCGCGGGATGCCGGGAATTCGATGCTGTCAAAGGAATTCCCCGGCGGCATCCTGGTGCTGACCGGCGCGAATTCGGCCACCGGCCTGCGGTCGATGCCCGCGCGCTACGTCTTCCTCGACGAGGTCGACGCCTATCCGGCCTCGGCCGACGAGGAAGGCGATCCGGTCACGCTGGCGGAAGCCCGAACGACCACCTTCTCGCACCGGCGCAAGGTGTTCATGGTCTCGACGCCCACGATCCGGGGACTCAGCCGGATCGAACGGGAATTCGAGGCATCGGACCAAAGGCGCTACTTCGTGCCCTGTCCGCATTGCGGGACGATGCAGCGGCTGCAGTTCGACCGGCTGCGCTGGGCGAAGGGGAAGCCGGAAACGGCGGCCTACCATTGCGAGGGTTGCGAGAGGCCCATCGCCGAGCACCACAAGACCGAGATGCTGGCCCGCGGGGAGTGGCGGGCGACGGCGGTTTCCAGGGATCCGAAGGCCATCGGCTTCCACCTCTCGGCGCTCTATTCGCCGCTCGGCTGGAAAAGCTGGTCCGACGTTGCGCGGGAATGGCTGGCGGCCCAGGGGTCGGACGAGACGCTGCGCGTCGCGCGCAACACACTTCTGGGCGAGACATGGGTCGAAAGCGGCGACGCGCCGGAATGGCAACGGCTGGCGGATCGGCGGGAGGTGTGGAAGCCGGGCACCGTGCCTATGGCGGGGCTGTTCCTGACCGCGGGTGCCGACGTCCAGAGAGACCGCATCGAGGTCGACATCTGGGCGTGGGGCCGGGGTCTCGAGTCCTGGCTTGTCGATCACATCGTCATTCCGGGCGGGCCTGACGCCCCAGAAGCCTGGGACAAGCTGACCGCCTTGCTCGGGCGCAGTTGGCAGCATGCCAACGGCGCCTTCATGACCCCGGCGCGGCTTGGCATCGACACCGGCTACGAGGCCGCGGCGGTCTATGCCTGGTCGCGCAAGGTCGGGTTCGAGCAAGTGGCACCCCTGAAGGGCCTCGAGGGGTTCAACCGGTCGGCACCCGTCTCGGGCCCGACCTTCGTCGATGCCACCATTGGCGGCAAACGGCTGCGGCGCGGCGCGCGGCTCTGGTCTGTGGCGACCGCGACGTTCAAGGCGGAGACCTACCGGTTCCTGCGAATCGAACGGCCCTCGGACGAGGCGCGCGGCTCGGGCGCCCTCGATGCCCCCGGCACGATCCACCTTCCCGGCTGGGCCGACACCGAATGGCTGAAACAGCTGGTGGCCGAACAGCTGGTCACCATCCGCAACAAGCGCGGCTATGCCCACCAGGAATGGCAAAAGATGCGCGAGCGGAACGAGGCGCTGGACTGCCGGGTCTACGCCCGCGCCGCCGCATGGATCCTCGGCGCCGACCGATGGGACGAGGCCACGTGGCGGCGGCTGGAAGCGCACGCTGGCGTGGAAACGCGCCTGCCCACGGCCGTCGCGGCCGAAACCACAGAAGACCCGGCCCAGCCCAAGGCCGGAACCCTGACCACGCCACGCCGGAAACGGCGGGCCTACACCCCGAACTTCATGAGGGACTGATGGACCTGGAACGCATGCAGGCCCTGCTCACGGCACTGCAGGAAGCCCGCTTCGCCGGGCTGCGGAGCGTCAGCTACGACGGCAAGACCGTGACCTATGGCTCGGACGCCGAACTGGCGGCGGCAATTCGCGATCTGGAGGGGCGGATCGCTAAGGCTTCTGCCGCGCCGCGCCGTCGACGCTGGGGCACGGTCGCGACGAAGGGTCTGTGAACGATGGTCCTCGACGCCTTCCGCGCACGGCTCGGGTCCATCATCGGCGGGTTCGACGCCGCGCAGTCCCATCGGCGCATGCGCGGGTTCCGTGCCACGCGGGCGCATGTGAACACGCTGATCGCCGCTTCCGGTGAAACCATCACCGCCCGGGCGCGCTGGCTGGTACGCAACAACGGCTATGCCGCGAATGCGGTCGACGCCTTTGCAAACCACGTCGTCGGTGACGGCATCAAGCCCTCGTCGAAGATCTCCGATGCGGCCCGGAAGGAAGAGTTGCAGAAACTCTGGCTCGCCTGGACGGACGAGGCGGATGCCGAGGGTCTGACAGACTTCTTCGGCTTGCAGCGCCGGGCCGCGCGGGAGGTGTTCCTGGCGGGCGAGGTGTTCCTGCGCATCCGGACGCGGCGACCGGAGGACGGGCTGACCGTGCCGATGCAGCTGCAGATGCTGCCCTCGGAAATGCTGCCACAGGACATGACCCGCGCGCTGCCCGGCGCGGGATTGATCCGGCAGGGCATCGAATTCGACGGGATCGGACGACGTGTGGCTTACCACTTCCTGCGCCGCCATCCGGGGGACATGACAGACCCGGGGTTGGCGGGCGAGACGGTGCGCGTGCCCGCGTCCGAGGTGATCCACATCCTCGACCCGGTCGAGGCGGGCCAGCTGCGGGGCGTCTCGCGCTTCGCGGCAGCCGTGGTGAAGCTCTTCACCCTCGATCTCTACGACGACGCGGAACTCGAGCGGAAGAAGACCGCCGCGATGTTCGCGATGCTCATCACGTCGCCAGCCCCGGAAACCGCCCTCGATCCGGCCGAGGACGATCTGGAGGTGGAACCCGGCCAAGTGGTACGGCTCGATCCCGGAGAGGATGTCACGACGCCATCCACCCCGGACTCGGGGTCCACCTACGAACCCTTCCAGTACCGCACCCTCCTGCAAATCGGAGCGGCGCTGGGCGTGCCCTATGGGTATCTGACTGGCGACACCGCCAAGGGCAACTTCTCGAACACGCGGATCGCGCTGGTGGATTTCCGCCGCCGCATCTCGGCCTTCCAGCATTCGGTGATGGTCTATCAGCTCTGCCGCGCCGTCTGGACGCGCTGGATGGACATGGCCGTGCTGGCCGGGGCCATCGATCTGCCGGGCTATACGACGGAGCGGCGGCAATACCTCGCCTGCGACTGGCTCCCCACGAAATGGGACTGGATCGATCCGGCAAAGGATGCCGCGGCCGAGATCCTGCAGATCGAGGCGGGTCTGAAGTCCCGCACGCAAGCCATCGCCGAACGCGGCTACGACGCCGAGCAGGTCGACCGCGAAATCGCTGCGGAACGCAAGCGCGAGGCGGACCTCGGGCTCGACTTCCGGCGGCCGGGTTCTCCGGCGCAGGCGGCCGGTGGCAGTAGCGCGGATCAGGGCGGCGAAACGGACCCTGACAAGCAGGACCAGCGAGAGAATGACGAGGGTGAGGACCGGGAAACCCGGCCCGCGGAGGACGAATGATGCACCACACCCAGATCGCCCAGCGCGTGTTCAACACGCCCTTGATGGTCGATCCCGCCACGGCGTTGGCCTTCCTGACCGGGCTTGGTCCTCGGATCGCAGGACGGGAGATCAGTGTCGATGGTCTGGAGGTCACGGCCGAGGACCAAGCCAGCGCCACCGTTCCCGCCCGCGCCTCGCTCTTTGGCGACGACCTGACCGCCCGACAGACGCGAAACGGCGGCCAGCCCTTCGCTGTGGTGGACGGGATCGCCGTCATCGAAATCGCTGGCACGTTGGTGCATCGCGGGGCGTGGATCGGGCAATCCTCCGGCCTGACCTCCTACGAGGGAATTGCAGCGCAGCTGCAGGCGGCCGTCACCGATCCCGTCATCCGCGGCATCGCGCTCGACATCGACAGCTTCGGTGGCGAGGTGGCCGGGGCCTTTGACCTCGCCGACCGCATCCGCGCGGCGCGTCAGGTCAAGCCCGTGCAGGCCTTCGTCGCCGACCACGCCCTCTCGGCCGCCTATGCGCTGGCGTCCCAGGTCGACCGGATCATCCTGCCCCGCACCGGCGCTGTCGGCAGCATCGGCGTCGTGGCCATGCACAGCGACATGAGCGGGGCGCTGGACCAGAAAGGCATCGCCGTCACGCTTATCCATGCAGGCGCGCGCAAGGTCGATGCCAACCTGTATCAGCCGCTTCCCGAGGCCGTCCGCGCCCGGATCGCGGGCGAGTTGGAAGACCTCCGCCAGCTCTTCGCCGAAACCGTCGCCGAAGGGCGCGGACGGCGCCTCGACACCCTTCAGGCGCTAAGCACCGAGGCCGCTGTCTTCCGCGGTGAGGCGGCCGTCTTCGCCGGTCTTGCCGACGAGGTGGCCGATCCCGTCACCGCCTTCCGCGCTTTCGCCGCCGCACCCCGCGGCACAACAACCCCAAAAGGAAAGGGCCCGATGATGACCACCGCTCCCGAAGATCATGCGCAGCCTGCTGCCACCACCCCGCCGGAACCGGCCCTGCCCGCGGCAATCGCGCTGCCACAAACCACGGCGACCGCGATGTCGCCCGAAGCGATCCGCGCGGAGGCGGCGGAGGTTGCACAGGTCTGCGCACAGGCCGCGCGCCTCGGCATCCAGATTGATGCTGCCGATGCTGTGGCCAAGGGCGTGAAGCCGGAAGCGCTGCGCGCCAAGGTGCTGGCCGATCTCGCGGCCCGCAGCGATGCCGCGGCACATCGTCAACCGCCCCGGCGGCGGGCGCGAAGGAAAGCCCCATCGTCGCGGCCGCGAAGAAATCGGCCGCTGCCTCGCGCTGACAATTCTGCCCGCGCTGGGCGCCCCATCCCCAACATCCTCGGAGACTCGAACCATGCCCGTCCTGACGGAACCGCCCAGCATGGGCGATGTCCTCAAATACGAGGTCAACCCGAACTACACCCGCGAGGTGGTGACGCTGCTCGCGGGCATGCCCTATCCCGTCGGCGCGGTCCTCGGGAAAATCACGGCCAGCGGCAAGTTTACCCTGTCGCCCGCGACCGGAGCCGACGGCTCGCAGGTCGCCACGGCCGTCCTGCTCTATGCCGTTGACGCGACGCTGGCCGATGCCATCGGCATCGTGCTGGTCCGCGGCCCCGCCATCGTCTCGCGCGCCGCCCTCGCCTACGGCGCCACCGTCGATGACGGCACCAAGATCGCCGCCAAGATCACCCAGCTGGCCGCCGTCGGCATCATCGCCCGTGACGGCGTCTGATCCCCCTTATCCCCCGGAGCATCCCCATGACCCTCGTCCGCAATCCCTTCGACGCTGGCGGCTATTCGCTGGCCGAGATGACGCAGGCCATCAACATCCTGCCCAACCTCTACACGCGCCTCGCCCAGATCGGCCTCTTTCGCTTCGAAGGGGTCAGCCAACGGTCCGTCATCATCGAACAATACGAGGGCGTCCTCAGCCTGCTGCCCTCGGTCCCGCTCGGCGGCCCGGCCACAGTCGGCACCCGGGAAGGCCGGTCCATGCGGTCCTTCGCCCTGCCGTGGATCCCGCATGACGACGTGGTCCTGCCCGCCGACATCCAGGGGCAGCCAGCGCTGGGCGGCGCTTTCGATGCGGCCGATCCTCTGGTCGAGGTGATGAACCGCAAGCTGCTCCTCATGCGGCGCAAACATGCCCAGACCCGCGAATACATGGAGATGAACGCGCTCCGCGGCATCGTGAGGGACGGGGCCGGGACGACACTCTACAACTACTTTACCGAATTCGGCCTGACGCAGATCTCGGTCGACTTCGTCCTCGGCACGGCTGGCACCAACGTGCAGGGCAAGGTCCGCGAGGTGCTGCGCGCCATCGAGGACAACCTCTTGGGCGAGGCGATGACCTCGGTCCATGCGCTGGTCAGGCGCGGGCGTGCCGGTAAGGACTGAACGATAGGCAAAGGGCTGCAGCATCGCTTTTCTCAGCCTTGTTCTCTCGTAGCGAAAGTTATATCGTCTATCGACGATTAACGAAAAGTTTGGAATCACACGTGCCGCAGAGCGATCATCTTGCAGATCTGGCCAAGGCGCTGGCGCATCCCGCGCGCATTCGCATCCTTCGGCTTTTGCTGGCCACCCCCGGCTGCATCGGCGGTGACATCGTGGATGCTGTCGGGCTTGCGCAGTCCACGGTGTCCGAGCACCTGCGCATCCTCAAGGTGGCGGGGATCATCTCGGGCGAGATCGACGGCCCGCGCGTCTGCTATGCGTTGAACCCCGCTTCACTGGCTCCCCTCGCTGAGTTCATCGCCAGCCTGACACCGCCCCCCGGCGATGCCTGCTGCGTCCCCACCCGGAAGGAAACCCCATGAGCCTGTTCGAACGCTGGCCGACCCTGTGGGTCGCCCTCTGCATCCTTGCGGGTCTGGTGCTGGGCAACCTTGCGCCGGCCCTGTTCGGTGTGCTGGCCGGGCTGGAGTATGCCTCGGTCAATCTTGTCGTGGCGGTGCTGATCTGGGCGATGGTCTATCCGATGATGATCGCCATCGACTTCGGCTCGCTCAAGGATGTCGGGCGTCGGCCGAAGGGGCTGATCATCACGCTGGTGATCAACTGGCTGATCAAACCGTTCACGATGGCGGCGCTTGGGGTTCTGTTCTTCAACCACCTCTTCGCCGGACTGATCGACCCGACGAAAGCGCCCGAATACATCGCAGGGCTGATCCTGCTAGGCGCCGCGCCCTGCACTGCGATGGTGTTCGTCTGGTCGCAACTGACGAAGGGTGATCCGAACTACACGCTGGTGCAGGTCAGCGTGAACGATTTGGTCATGGTGGTGGGCTTTGCGCCGATCGTCGCCTTCCTGCTGGGTGTAACGGATATCAGCGTGCCGTGGGAAACGCTGATCCTGTCGGTGGTCCTCTACATCGTCATTCCGCTGATCGCCGGGGCGCTGACGCGGCGCGCCCTGATCGCGCGGGGGCAATCGGTTGAGGCCTTCACGGCCCGGATCAAGCCTGCCTCGGTCCTCGGCCTGCTTCTGACCGTGATCCTGCTGTTCGGCTTTCAGGGGCAGATCATCATCGCCCAACCCCTGCTGATCGCTCTGATCGCGGTGCCGATCATCATCCAGTCCTACGGCATTTTCGCGCTTGGCTATGCTCGGGCCTATGCGTGGAGGCTGCCGCACAAGGTGGCCGCCCCCTGCGCGCTGATCGGCACGTCGAACTTTTTCGAACTGGCGGTCGCGGTCGCCATCGGGCTTTTCGGCCTCAACTCGGGCGCGGCGCTCGCGACGGTGGTCGGTGTGCTGGTCGAAGTGCCGGTGATGCTGTCGCTGGTCGCCTTCGCCAACCGCACCCGTGAAAGGTTCCCGACATGAGCTTTCCCGTCGTTATCCACCACAACCCGGGCTGCGGCACCTCGCGCAATGTCCTCGGGATCATCCGCACCGCCGGATACGAGCCGGTCGTGATCGACTACCTGACCGAAGGCTGGACCCGCCCGCAGCTTTTGGCGCTGTTCGCGGCCGCCGGGATCACCCTGCGCGAGGCGCTGCGTGTGGCCCGCACGCCTGCCGAGGAACTGGGACTGACCGCCGAGAGCGTGACAGACGATCAGCTGCTGGACGCGATGGTCGCGCATCCCGTTCTGGTGAACCGCCCCATCGTCTGCACGCCCAAGGGGGTGCGCCTGTGCCGCCCGTCCGAGGTGGTGCTGGACCTGCTGGATCGCCTGCCCCCCGGCCCGCTGGCCAAGGAGGACGGGCAGCTGATCATCGACCATGAGGGAAACCGTCTTGTCTGATACTCCCAACATCGACGATGTCCTCTTCCCCGGCATCGACTGCGACAGGCTGTTCGGCGGCACTGCCTGTGTGCATCCGCCGCGCATCCTGATCCTCTACGGCTCTCTCCGCAGCCGCAGCTTTCGCGGCTTGCGGCCGAGGAAGCCGCCTCGCATCCCGACGGCGGCCTCGGGGCCGAGGTCCGGGTCTTCAACCCTTCCGGCCTGCCGCTGGTCGATGACGGCGTGGATGCAAGCCACCCCAAGGTGCGTGAACTGCGCGACCTGAGTGGCTTGGTGCGAGGGAATGGTCTGGTCCAGCCCCGAACGGCACGGCGCCATGACCGGCCTGATGAAGACGCAGATCGACTGGATCCCGCTTTCCGATGGCGCGGTGCGCCCGACGCAGGGCAAGACGCTGGCCGTCATGCAGGTCTCGGGCGGATCGCAAAGCTTCAACGCGGTCAACCAGATGCGCGTTCTTGGCCGCTGGATGCGGCTGCTGACGATCCCGAACCAGTCCTCCATCCCCAAGGCGTTCCAGGAGTTCGACGAGGCCGGGCGGATGCGCCCCTCGCCGCTTTATGATCGGATCGTCGATGTGATGGAGGAATTGGTCAAGTTCACCCTGCTGACCCGTGACCGGGCGGAATACCTCGTGGACCGCTATTCCGAACGCAAGGAAAGTGCCGAGGCACTGATGAAGCGCGTGAACCTTTCAGCCGCGACCTGAGGCGCATCGATGCTTTCAACGTCGCCTGCCAGATCATCTGACGGAGTTCAGGTCAGTGAAAGAAGCGCTGGCACCCCCACCGGCGGTTCGGCCAGGAAGGGGACCAGATACATCCGCCGCGCCAGCCCATTCCTGATCCGCGCGATCTGGGCAGCCTCGCCCATGATCCGGCGCTGAAGCAGAGGATCGGTCGTCCCCGTTCGCGCCAGCGACCGGTTCACGACCCATCCCCACGGCTCGATCCTAGCCCGCCGCAAGTCGTCCTGCAGACTTGCGGCCTCGGATACCGGCGTCGTCTCAGGCAGCGCGACGAGGATGACCTTGGTGTAATCGGGGTCCTGGAGGCGCATCAGCGGCGTCACGATCCGCCCCTGCACCGTTCCCATGTCCTGCGTCATCTGCCGGTGATAGGCGCCCGTCGCATCCAGAAGCAGCAGGGTATGCCCCGTTGGTGCGGTATCCATGACAACAAAGGCCCCGCGCGCCTCGGCCACGATGCGCGAGAAGGCGTGGAACACCGCCACCTCCTCGGTGCAGGGCGAGGCGAGGTCTTCCCGCATCAGCGCGCGGTCAGCTTCGTCCTGATCGCGGCCCTTGGTGGCCAGAACCTTCTCGACATAGCGTGCTGTCTCGACCACGGGGTCGATCCGATCCACAGTCAGGCCGTCAAGGTTGCCGTCGACCACAAGCGACACATGCGCCGCTGGATCGGTCGTCGTCGAATGGACCTTGTGGCCCCGTTTCACCAGACCCACCGCCACGGCAGCAGCGACGGTCGTCTTGCCGACGCCGCCCTTGCCCATCACCATGATCAGGCCCCGCCCCGGCTGCGCCAGTTCGTCAACCATCGCATCGAGACCTGCGCCGTCGATCCCCGCAGGCACCACCGCCGCCGCCACTGGCCGCTCGTCTTGGAAGAGCGCACGCAGGGCGGGCAGGCCCACCATGTCGAAAGACCGGAGCGGCACCTCGTCTCGTGGCAGCGCAGCAAGGTTTGCGGGCAGCGCCGCGATCACCGCCGCATGATCGCGGGCAAGTCCTTCTGCTACCGCATCGCCCTGACCGGAGGCATGGAATACACCGTTGATGACAAGCCTCTGGTTGCCCAGACCCAGTGCCCGCAGTTCGTCCGATGTTCGCGCCGCTTCGCGGACCGCACCGCGATCGGCCCGGGTGACCAGAACGATCGACGTCTGCCCCGGATCAGACAGCGTCGCCAGCGCCGCCTTGAAGCGTTCCTCCTGCATCTTCAGCCCGGAATGAGGTCCAAGGCAGGACGCCCCGCGATCATTGCCTTTAAGGAAACCCGTCCATGCCCGCGGCAGGCTCAGCAGGCGCAGTGTATGCCCCGTAGGTGCCGTGTCGAAGATGACATGGTCGAACCCCTCCACGTCGCCCGCCAGGAGGCCGACGAATTCGTCGAAAGCCGCGATCTCGATGGTGCAGGCACCCGAGAGTTGTTCGCGCACCGTGGCGCGGTCCTCATCCGTTGCCTCGGGCCCCATCTGGTCCAAGACGCGGATCCGGTAATCCTCGGCCGCCTTGTCAGGGTCAATGTTCATGGCGAACAAGCCCGGCGCATCCGGGACGGGCTTTGGCTGATCCGACAGAGCCACTCCGAGCATCTCATCCGGGTTCGAGGCCGGGTCCGTGCTGACCAGCATTACCCGCCGCCCAGCATCCGCGAGGGACAGCGCCACCGCGCAACTCAGAGAAGTCTTCCCCACCCCGCCTTTGCCAGTGAAGAAAAGGTAGCGGGTGGGATCCTGGAACGGTTCGGCTTGCGGCAATTGGATCTCCTGAAAACCGGATTATTCTACATCGATTGGGCTCATGCGGACGATGACCTGCATCAAGACCGACCGCAACCGGACTGTCACTCGACAGTCCTCAGCGGCTAAGGCAGGGCATTGACGGTCTCGGTCGGAGCAACTCCTTCCAATATGTCGTTGGTCATTTCGCAGGCCGATTAGGGCGATGTTCGCTTTTGCGGACTACGCTCCCTGTCGCGAATGACCCAATCCGCGTCGCCATAGGTAACGGCGTAGATCAGCACCTCGGCGGCATCGTCATCCACCATAAAGCCGATGACGGCTTTTCGCCCGGCCGGGATGGCACGCAGTCCGGGGACAATTTCGGTTCGGAGACTTCCCTTGTGCGGCGTGTCCCCCTGGGTAGCGATGGCGGTCTCAATCTCGGTCATCTTCCGCGCCGCGAAATCCGTCCCGGCATAATCGAGGATCCATCGTGCGATGGCGTCGAGATCACGCGCCACGAGAGGGTGGAACGAGCGGATGCATCAGATGGACCGGTTTCGGGAGGATCTTCCGAAGTGACGGATGGCTCCGACGACGATTATCCGCACCGTCGATGGGGGGCTGGTAAAGCGTTGACCAGGTGTTGACAAGAATTTGGAATGACAAAAGCCGAGCGTTATGCTCGGCTTTTAAGTCTCTGATATTACGAATTATTTTGGTTGCGGGGGCAGGATTTGAACCTGCGGCCTTCAGGTTATGAGCCGGATTTCAATGAAGACGCAAAGTTCATCTCTATCAATCTCTTAAACAAAAATGTGCTGTCTGACCGCGCTCTTGTTGACGGATCCTGGCTGCACCAAACGCTATAGCGTTGGATTCCACGCGTCAAAGCGACGTTCAAAGCGATCCTAAGGTTGAGGTGGCGTTGAGGTGCCAGGGAAATGGGCGAAATCACTTTAATCGCAGAGACGAAACCAAAAGGACGACAAACATCTCAACCGAGCTCCACCGTTCAACTCAGCAACAAAAACTTAACTATATGTTCTTAAAGCCTCCTTCTATATACCACTCACAATCACAAAGGACTGAAAACATAGCGTGTTCCCAGGAGTCCTTTCGCCTGCTACTTCTGCGTAAATGGTCGGACAGTTCATCTCTAACCGAGACCCAATCATTGTCGTCATGAAATTTCGAAAATGTCTCCTTTAGGTCGTCAAGCATGACAATAGCATTTGATGTGTAGAGCTCATTAAGCTTGAGACGGGAAAAATGACTCTTAATCTTCGCAAATGCCCTATCGCTCACACCCTCTGGCCTCCTCGCTCGAAACTCTATTTCGATAGGGCTTTCCTGGAGGATCACAAAGTCAAGCCATTGAACGCCGCTGAAATCATCGAAGTAAGGATGCATAAACTGCTTATCCTCAGCGTTTGGCATAGTATGCTTCTTTGCCTCATTGCACCTAGAGCAAATCGGTACAAGATTCAGCGGATTAACTGCATGTCGAAAATAACTAGACTTGGGCAGATGATGATCCAATGCGGTAACGGTACTTTCTGAACACATTGGACATTTTTTCCTAGGAGCAGACGCAAGCAGTCTCTCGTACTCTTCACGGCACACACCGGACTTCTTAACCAATTGATCACTGTACAGTGAAAGAAGATCATCCTTCTCAAAACTGCCCACCTTACTGGATCGAGGAAATTCTACTACACTCTCCAATTCCATAGCGGCCTGATAGGCAACATATTCCTGCTCAATGATTGGCGAAACCGCGGGGAGAAGCGCCTCTAAACGCACAGACTGCGCAGTGGCACAACGACGAAAAATCTCAAGTGGATCAATTTGCGGCCTTGGAATACTGAGCATAGTTACTTTTTATTCTTCTGCCTGATCATGGAACGCGCAAGTGCACGGGCCTCACCACCAAGTTGGCCTCCAAATGACTCCATGATCTTCTCGAAATCATCAAACTTTTCAGCGGCTTCCAAAATCATCCTGTAAAAGCCTGTATTCAACAGCTCGTGGCTGAATACTTCACGAGTCAGCTGTCCAACATTCTCACCAAATGTTTCGCCGTCTGGCCTGCATCCTACTAGGAACCGCCCAGTTCGATTCAAAATCCAGACGCAGCTGGCAGGGACTTCCTGAAGAACAACTGGAGAGTGCGTTGCAACCACAGCGACACCATTCCGCTCTCCCATTAGATATGAGACGGCGCGAACGAATGCAGAAGTCAACGGTGGATGTAGATGCGCTTCTGGCTCGTCAATTAGCGTGAGCGAGCGTTCTTCAGTTACCTCAATCAAGCGGGTAACTATCAGAAGAATAATCAAATGACCTGAACTCAGTCGGCGAAGGAGCTTATTAACATCGTTCTGCCACTTGCTTTTGTCGACGAAATCCTTCCCCGAGGCGTTCGAGAGCGACGATATCTCTGCTTCCTTGAAGAGCGGGTCGCTTTCAAGAATTTCCAGGCAAGCATGCCAGCGCTCTCGCCTAACACCCTGCAAGCACGCCTCCATACTCAGAATGAACTCGGCAAAGAGATCGTCAAAAGACTTAGGTGCGAGCGAACCATCCTTTCCATCTGCAAACTTCATCAAGCCTACATAAGAGTACTTCACACCTGCGGGCAGAGACTTTTGTGAAATCGGCCCAAATCTATCGAATGGGCTGTATGACACGAGTGAAAGTGCCGTGAAGTACTCTTGATCTGGAACCCAACCTTCGTCTCCCTCTGGCGTCTCTAAGCTACCAACTTGCTCATCACCATCTTTGATCTTGAGAACGCCTTGGATTAGCCCCCTGAATAGCGTTGTCTTCCCAACGCCATTTCGGCCGATGATAGCATGAACGTTAGTTGGGGGTGTTGTGTGCGGCCGGACGTTGAAATTTAGGCGCACATCTGATCCATGAGGGTCCTTCTGAGGAAAAAGATACGAGAAATCAAACTGACTAAGGTTTGAATTGCCAATTGCAAGCTCATGGAGACGCTCTCTCAGATGCCTCTCACCGATGTCTCTGAGTAACGATTTCCTCATTGCGGGGTGCTGAGCATAACGATCAAAGATTAGAAGATCATATGCGCAATCCCTGAGATTCTGCAGAATTTCATTTCCGATTGCCGGAGCTAGCGAGCGAACACTTTCATAATAGTTCTCCCCTTGCCCAACTGAGAAGAAGTCCTCTGGCAGTTTGGAAAAGCTCTCTGGGAGTTCCGGAGCGTTCGTCTTGTACGGCTCTTGACCAGTCTTTTGATCCTCAGAGACCATACGCTCCTGAGCAATTTTCACACTCCCAAGTGAGTGCAATTCGCCCCCTTCAGAAACGTAATAGGCCGTGAACTGGGTAACCCAATAGAACCAGTCGTTCCAGTTATCGTGTATCAGATATACCGCATTACGCTCTGGAGATTTCGGAAAATCCGCACAATAAAAGAAATTCAAAATACCTCCTTGCACACTATCCTGTGCCACTTTCGCATGAGGGCGTGCTGGATCACCGTGTCTCGCCACATGTTATCCATTCCCATGGTCAGATCAATGCTGCTTGGGAGGTTACCTGGCTCCGATGACTACTGCATGGTGCTTGATCGAGGCCTCGCCGCCGCGGGTATCTGGTTGGTTGCAGACGCTTGGACGGATTGGTGCGCTCCGACGCTAGCGGCGTCTCGGCGCTGACAGCCCGATAAGCGTTCTCGGTTATATGAAGCACACCACGCGCGCCGCAAAACATCGTAAACCGATTAGGAGCTTTATGCCCCGGTGCATTTCCGGTCTCCGCCTCCTTTCCGGTCTTCCCTCCATGCTTGCCTTGATCCAGGCGCAGATCCACGCCTCATGTCGGGACGAGCAAGATGGAGCGATGCATAGTCAAGAGGCTGAAACTGAACGAGAAAACCGTCCGTGAGGCGGCGAACCTGGGGCGGGACTACCAGATCTTCGACACGGATGTGCGGGGGTTCTCGGTCACCATCTACCCTTCCGGAAACCGGGCCTTCACGCTGGACTACCGGGTCGCCGGGCGCCAGCGGCGGATGACCATCGGGCGCTGGCCGGAATGGACCGCGACGGCCGCCCGCGAACGGGCCAAGCAGCTACGGCGCGAGATCGACGAAGGTGGCGATCCCCTCAGCCAGCGCCAGGCGGCACGGGAAGCGCCGCGGATCAGTGATCTGATCGACCGCTATCTGGCTGAACACACGCCCAACCTCGCGCCCCGCAGCGCGGCCGACCATCACACCATCATGCACAAGCTGGTCGGCCCGGACTGGAACAAGAAGCTGGTGACAGAGATCACCAAGGCCGATGTCGAGAAGCTCCTGAACAAGATCGCCGCGGGCCGAGCCCGGCCGTCGAAGGCGAAGCCAAACAACAGGGCGCGCAAGCTGCAGGGGCCGAAGCCCACGCCGGTGCGCGCCAACCGGGTGGGCGAGGTGCTGCGCAAGATGTTTTCGCTCTCCATCGAATGGGGCATGCGCACCGACAACCCGGCCAGCGGCTTTCGCCGCCGGATCGAGACGGAGCGGGAACGGTTCCTGTCGCCCGACGAGATCGCCCGTCTGGCAAAGGTGCTGGATGCGGCCGAGGACCAGCGCGCGGCCGGGATCATCCGGCTCTGCATGCTGACTGGCGCCCGGGTGGGCGAGGTGCGGCAGGCGCGGTTCGAACAGTTCAACCTCGATCTGCTCAGCTGGTCGAAGCCCGCTTCGACGACCAAGCAGCGCAAGATCCACCGCATCCCGATTTCCGACGACGTCGCGGCCATCGTCCGCCAGCGCAGCCTGCTGGTCCCGCGTGGAAATCCGTGGCTGTTCCCCGGCGACACACCCGGCCAGCCAGTCAAGGAAATCCGCCGGTTCTGGGTCGGGATCCAGAAGCAGGCCAACCTGCCCGGTGTCCGGATCCACGACCTGCGTCACACTTTCGCGTCTCTCCTTGTCAGCGGCGGGGCCTCGCTCGAAATGATCGGCAAGCTGCTGGGCCATTCGCAGATGACGACGACCCAGCGGTATGCGCATCTGATGGACTCGCCCCTCCGCCACGGGGTGAATGTCGTCGCCAGCATCTTCCGGCCGCGGCCGCAGCTAGTCCATGACGCCGACCAGAGCAGAAAAGCGCCTGATCGCGGCGCGCGGCCGGTCAGTCCCGCTCGCGCAGCACCCGCCAGATCGGCGCGATCTTCTTGCGAGTTGTGCTTTCCTCGGGAATGTCGCCGTTCGGCGAGTTCTGGGCGAACCAGTCCTGCACCTCATTGATCAGTTCGCCCTGCGTCGCGGGCAGGCCCTGTTCGTTAATGCGGCGGAACAGCATCAGGTTCACCTCTTCCCAATCGTATCGAGGCGCGGATCCCGGCGGGGATGCCGGGCGCCGCAGCAGATCGCGCTCGTCCTCGAACTTGTGGACCTCGTCGGCCAAGAGCAGCAGGTCGGTGATCTTCACCAGCACCCCATCGGTCGGGTCGGTGATGAACTGCCACTCGGTGGTTCCGGGCAGCCGGATCCGGTAGACGCGGCATTCCTCGTCGCTCGGCCCATGGCGACGGAACATCCGCATCATGTCGGCCGCGCTCACCTCGTACGATTCCCGCCACGGGCTGCCTGCCGCAGATGACCGAGGCGATGCTGGTGTTCAGCGAGAGAAGACCGGTCGCGGACCACCCGGCGACATCGGCAGCAGTGCAACCCCAGCGAGCAGAAATCTCGGTCAGGGAATAGAAGGGGCGGGGCGGCAGGTTCATCGCGGCGGTCTCCTTTCTGCAATCGATAAATCCCAGGTCAGAAAGGCATGCGGCAGGGATGCTGTTTGCAAACAGAGACTTGTCGGCGCGTGTTTGGATGTCGGCACCATTTCCCCGCCCCTCCCACAAGGCGTGCGTTATTGTTCGGGCTGGATTGCCCGTCATTGGCCGTCGGGGATCATGGGAATCGCCTTGATCTGACGGTTTCAGGCTACTCGCCTTTCGCGCGAATTTGCACTATCTCACCCTGACAGGTTCGGTCAGGGATCAAGAAGTGTGAACAAGCGTCTGGGCAAGGCCATCGACATCATGCGGCTGGCAGAAGTGGCCGCCGCGCAGGCGGACGGAATCAGCCTGGTGCAGATCACCGAGACCTTCGGCGTGAACCTGCGCACCGCGCAGCGCATGTCGAAGGCGCTGGAGGCAGCCTTTCCCATGGTCGAGACCCGCATCGACAAGGACCGGCGCAAGTGGTGGAAACTGAACGAGCAGAAACTGCTCCATGGGCAGGGCATTCGGGACAGCGAATTGTCGGCGCTGGAGATGGGCATTCGCCGCGCCGAGCGGGACGGTGCCGCAACCGAGGTTTCGGCGCTGACCTCGCTGCGGGACCGGCTTCTTGCCACCATGCCATCCTCCCACGCACGCCGCGCCGAGGCGGATGCTGAGGCGGTGCTGGAAGCCCGTGGCCATGCCTGCCGCCCCGGGCCGCGAGCCAAGTACGATCCCATAACCCTCGGGACCATCGACGCGGCGCTGAAGGGTCCGTTCACGATGCAGATCGACTATGCCGGGGCACAGGACGCCAGCCCGCGAACGCGGCAGATCGAACCCTATGGCGTGCTGTTCGGCATGCGTGGCTACCTGATCGCCCGCGAGATCGGGAACGGGTCAAGCTTCCGGCATTTCCGACTCGACCGGATCCGCAAGGCTCAGCTGATGGCGTCGTCCTTCAAGCGCGATCCGGATTTCGACCTGCGCGCCCATGCCGCCCGCGCCTTCGGCTCGTTTCACTCGGAGGCAGAGTTGGCCCCGGTCGAATGGCGGTTCTCGCCTGCGGCGGCGCCTGTTGCGCGCGACTTCCTGTTTCATCCCGACCAGGAGGTGACGACCGAGGGCGACGGCAGCCTGACCGTCCGCTTCACAGCCGGAGGGTGGCTCGAGATGGCCTGGCACCTCTGCAGTGGGGCGACACCGTCGAGGTGCTCTCGCCGCCCGAACTGCGGGCCATGGTCGAGGCGCACCGCCGACCGGACTTCCCCGCCCTACCCCGACACCGCACCGCCGGAACGGCAGCGTCCCGTTCCGGCCCACCGTCGCAGCCATGTGTCGATGATTGCGGATCAGCGCGGCGATCCGCGCCAATCCGCAGAATCAACGCGCGCACAATCACCGGAAATGGCGGAATGGCGCTGGGCGCATCTGCAATTCCGGTTTCCGGGCAGGCCAGCAATCCCCAATGAAACTTGGGCCGGAATGGCCCTTTGCCTGTCAGTTCCGGTCTCCGCCTAGGTTCCGGTCCCACCGCTCTGCTTGCCTCGCCCCGTCTCCGGCATCGACCGGGATCTGGATGGGAGTACGAGATGCAGACCACGACCGCTGCCCCCGAGGGCCAGCCCCTGAACCTCCTCGCGGACTGGATCAGCCGCGACCAGCTTGCGGGTGAGTTGGGCGTTGCCAGCGACACCCTCGCCAGGTGGGAAGCCCGCCACGAAGGCCCGCCCTGCACCCGCATCGGGCGCAAGGTGTTCTATCGGCGCACCTCGGTCGAGGCGTGGATCCGCGCGCAGGAGCAGGTCCGCCCCGCGCCGAAAACCCGGGGGCGGCGCTGATGGCCGCCCCACATCGCCCCGCCCGGCGCCCTGCTGTCGATCCCGCCCGGCGCGCGCAGCGTCTGGCCGAGGCGCGCACCGTCGTCGCCAATGTCGCGCACCATTCCGACCACCTCGTCCGCCTTGCCTGTCAGGTGCTGACTACCCACGGCCAGTCGGAACGCGAACGCCGCGATGCCCGGGCCTTGCTCTTTGCGGTCGAGGCCCGATGCCCGGCCCGCCATCGCCGCGCGCAGGGCCTCGACCCAGAGGTCCGCCGATGAAGCGGCGCGGAACTCCCGAGGCCGATTTGCAGCGCGCCGTCGTGCAGGCGCTGCGCATCGCGCTGCCCCGCTCGGCCATCATCCATCACTGCGCCAACGAGGTGACGGAGGCCGGGCCCCGCGGAGCCAAGCGCCAGGCGATCCTTGTCGGTATGGGCGTCCATGCTGGTTTCGCCGATCTGATGGTGCTCTGCGACGGCCGCGTGCTGTTCCTCGAGCTGAAGGCGCCGAAAGGGCGGCTGCGGCCGGAACAGGAGGCATTCCGCGATGCTGTTCTGGCGCAGGGGTTCGGCTGGGCGCTGGTGCGCAGTCTCGACGACGCGCTGGGCGCGCTGGCCGATCACGGCTTCACCACGCGGATCGCCCCTGCCCCGCGGAGGCCCGCGCCATGAGCCACGAGGCCACCAACTGGGCCATCAAGCAGCGCGGGTTGAAGCCCACGACCAAGATCGTGCTCTGGCACCTCTGCGATCGGTTCAACCCCGACTACGGCTGCTTCCCCTCGCAGGACCGGCTGGCGCATGACTGCGAGATCAGCCGGTCGACGCTGAACGATCATCTTGGCCAGCTCGAAGCCGTGGGCCTGCTGCGGCGGGTGCCGCGGCTCGATCCCGTGACCAAGCGCCAGCTGCCGACACGCTACATCCTGGGGTTCGAGCCCTGGCTTCACACCTGTAGCTGCGGTGCCGTGTCCGGAAATCGGACACGGGGAGGATCGCGGCGCGGGAATCTCCGACATGGCGGCGGGTTCGCACGCCGACGTTGGGTCGGAAGCGCTGCCGTGTCCGGATTTCGGACACGGGGAGGATGCCGGAGCCGTGTCCGATTTTCCGGACGAGCCGTGTCCGGAAAATGCCGAAAGCCGTGTCCGGATTTCGGACACTAACCCTGTAAGGGAACCTCTAAGGAAACCAGTAAAGGAGGAGGAGGGCGCGCAGGCGCGCGCGGCGATCTCCGATGAGGTTTTCGGAGAGCTGCTCGCGGCGCTGGGCCTCGATCCCGCCGCCCTGCCCGGCTGGTGGCAAGGCTGGCCGCCCCGGCTGCACGTCCAGCGCTGGCGCCACGAGCTGGGGCTGACCGAGGCGGAGATCATCGAAACGGCCGAGGCCAGCCGCCAGGAGCATCCCGAACCGCCCGATGGGCCGAAGGCGCTGGACCGCGCCATGCAGCGCGCCGCCCAGCGCAAGGTCGAGGATGCAGGCAGGAAACGGCGGACGCCCAAGACACCCCCTGCCCCGGCAGCGAAGCCGATCACCGACCTGCCCGCCTTCTACGCCGATCTGGTCAACTCCGACCGGTATTCGCCGGTCAGCGCGATCAGCAACACGATGCGCGATGCCATGCTGGCCCGGGGGCTGGTCACGGCCGAGCGCCTGCGCGAACGAGGGGTGCGGTGAATGGCATGGTGTCACGTCCCCGGCACGGACTGTCCCTCTGCGCAGGCGGCGGAGGCCTTGATCTGGGCCTCATGCTCGCCGAGCCAAGCCATCACACCCGCGCCTTCGTCGAATGGGAGGACTGGCCCCGCACTGTCCTCATCGCCGCCCAGCGCGCAGGATACTTCGCCCTGGCCCCGATCTGGACCGACCTGCGCAGCTTTGACGCCCGACCGTTCCGCGGCGCCTTCGATGCCGTCCTCGCAGGATATCCCCGCCAGCCCTTCAGCGCGGCCGGAAAGCGTGGCGGCGCCGGCGACCCCCGTCACCTCTGGCCCGATGTTGCCCGCGTCATCGGCGAATGCCGTCCCGAATGGGTCTTCCTCGAAAACGTCGCCGGTCAGGTCACCCTCGGCCTCGAGACCGTCCTGCGAGAGCTTTGGGGATTGGGCCACAGGCCTGCGGCGGGCCTGTTCTCGGCGGCAGAGGTCGGCGCGCCGCACGAGCGGCTGCGCATCTTCATCCTGGCCCACACCGATGAGCCTGCATCCCGGCACCGGCCGCTACAACCCGGCGGGGAACAGCGACTTCACCCGGAAGGCCGAGGCGCTGGCGCTGGGCATCGCGAAGGCCCTGCCGAACCACTGGCCGACCCCGGCCGCGCAGAACTGGAAGGGCAGCAGCGAGGCCAGCATCATCCGCACGGACGGCAAGTCCCGGATGGACCTGCTGCACTACCGGGCGGAGCAGGGCTTCATCCGCCCGGCCCCGGCGACCTTCCCGGATGGGCCACGGTCCTCGCATCACGCCCCGATCTCGCGCCCGCTCTGGGCTTCGATGATTGCCTCGCATGGGCGCGTCGTCTCGCGGCGGATCCTGAAGGGCAGGTCGCGGCGGCGGCTGAACCCGCTCTTCGTCGGATGGCTGATGGGCTGGCCCATCGGGCACGCGCTCTGCGCCTGCTCGGCAACGGAGTTCACCCTCTGGCAGCGGCACATGCGTGGCGCGCTCTCGCAGCTGCCCATGGCCTCGGGCCCGTGGATCTGGCGGCCGACGGACAATGCCCAGCGCCCGGCGCAGATGGATTTCCTTGAAGGATTGCAGCCATGAGCTTCCACGGCCGCGTCAGCGGCACCAGGATCAAGCGCGCGCTGGGCGTGCAGGCGGCGCTGGAATGGGCGTTCCGGATCGAACAGGCGCAACTGGAACTACCTCTCCCCCCGGACGTCACCGAGGAAGGCTTCGGCTTCGGCCTCGAATACGTCCTGCTGCAGCGCGCGGTGCTCGGCTGCAAGATCGACGGCGGCCAGCACAAGATCGGCGGCTACACCCATGAGGATGCCGAGGTGATCGCCGCAACTGTCGCATGGATCCCCGATAGCCTCGGCGGCAAGCGCATGGCAATCCGCGTCGCCGAACTGGCGCGCGCCGGGCTGACCCCGGACTGGATGCCGGGCGCTGTCCCGCGCTGCGTGCCGACCATCGTGAAGCAGAACCAGCATGGCACGCATGCGGGCGCCATCGTCGTAAGGACGGAGCGTATCCGCGTGCGCGGCCCGGGCGCACGCGCCACGTGGAAGACCATCGACATCCTCGCCTGCCCGGTCACCTTCTCTCCGCATCCGCAGCAGATCGAGGCCGCCCGGCGCGGCTATGACGACTGGCGGCAGGCACTCGGCTGGGTCAGAGAGGGGCTGATCGCAGGCGGGATGCTGCGGGAGGTTGAGGTGACGGCAGCGATGCCAAAGGCGAATCCATGGCTGAGGGTGCGTTCATCCGGGTAAGGGATGGTTATTGCCTTTTGGCACATAATGACTATCTTGATGCCAAAGGAGAACAACCATGCAGTTCGCCACGGTCCAGCCGATCATCGCGCGCCCCGACCTTCCCGTCATCACCGACGAGGAAGCGGCCGCTCTGGCACGCACCACCGTCAACCTGTTCCGCGCCCTGGGCCTGACGGATGGCGAGGCGCGCGTTCTCTTGGGTGACATGGCGCAGCGCACCTGGGCGCGCTGGAAGGTTGGCGACATCGGGCGCATCGACCGTGATCTGCGCGCGCGGATGGCGATCCTGATGGGCATCCACAAGGCGCTGCGTTACCTCTTCACCGAGCCTGCCCGCGGCTATGCGTGGATCCGCAAGCCCAGCACGGCCTTCGGTGGTCGCAGCGCGCTGGACATCATGTTGTGTGGCGAGATCACCGACCTGATCGACCTGCGCGCCTATCTGGATGCCGAACGGGGTGCCTGGTGAATGTGCCTCTCCGCCGCGTGACATGGCCACGCACTGTCCGCATCATCCGCTCCATCCACCCGCCCATCGACCTGTTCGAAGACATCGCCGACCCCGCCGATTGGGAGGCGCTGGCCTCGGCCGAGGCCAAGTTCAACCCGCGCATCCGCGACAGTATCGGTGATCTGTCGAAGGTGCCGGTCGCGCGCCGCGTGACCGGGCCCGGCGCCAGCTGGGTGATGGCACCCTTCGTCCACTGCTCGCCCCTACGGCCGGGGCGGTTCTCGGACGGCAGCTTCGGCCTCTACTATGCGGGCGACCGCACCGAGGTCGCCATCGCCGAAACCATCCATCACCACGCCCGCTTCATGCGTGCGACGAACGAGGCCCTCGGCTGGACCTCTCAGTTCCGCGAACTGATCGGGTCCGTGGATGCCGATCTGGACGACGCCACCGGCCGCGCCGACCTGCTGGACCCAGACGACTACCGCGCCTCGCAGGTCTTCGGGGCCGAGCGGCGCGCGGCCGGGTCGAACGGCATCACCCGCTCCAGCATCCGCTTCCCGACGGCCAGTGCATCGCCGTCTTCTGGCCCGACGTGATCCCGATCCCCACCCAAGGCGCGCATTTCGCCTATCACTGGAACGGCGAGGCGGTGGATTTCGTCAAGCAGCTGGACAGTGGCGAGGTGTGGCACGTCACATGACCCTGTCAAAAACGGTCAGCCTCAATCCGCATTCATCAACTTTGGGCTGCATTTCGCCTGAAAACTCCTTAGCTTGGCCCAAACAGCCGATGTCCCCAAAGGTTCCCTATGTCCGATTCCCTGCGTGATCTTGTCCTTGCCCATATTCCGGAAGACGGCTCTGCCATTGGCAATGGTGCCCTGATCGCGCGGCTGCGGGAGATTGTCCCGAACCTCTCGGACGAGGACTATGCCGCTGCCAAAGACTCGCTGGTGGATGAGGGCATCCTTGGCAAGGGCAAGGGGCGCGGCGGGTCGGTTTACCTGATCACCGAAGATGACGAGGACGAGGATCAGGACGACGATTTCGAACTGACCCCCACAGACGAACCCGCCCCCAAAGCCAAACGCGCGGCGGCCAAGACCAAGGCCGCGCCGCGCAAATCCGGGGAACCGGCGCAGGTCATCAGCTATCGCCACACCGACACGCGGGTGAACAACCCCGAGGTCGGCATGGTCCACCCCGACAACGACCCCGACCAGCCAAAGACGGTCTGGGCCTATGACCCGCACCTTGACCCTGCGCTGATGTTCGACAGCCAGCGCGCCCGGGTGGAAAAGCTGATCGACGATGCACTCGCCTCAGACGATCCGGCTACCATGAAGGACGCGCTGGCGGAACTGCGCGCGTTGCAGGCGCCTTATCTCAACTGGGCGGGCAAGGCAGAGCGGACGAGCTTTCAGGTCGATACCGTATCGCTGCATGTCCATGAACGGGTGGACCCGGCGACGATCCTCGCCAATGCGCGCAAGCGGTTGAAGGGCGAGGCGAAGGCGGCCGAGGTATGGCGTCAGGCCGATCTGTTCGCCGCCCCGTTCGAAAACCTGCCGCTGCGGCAGGCGCTGGATTTCTACCACCATGAAAAGGGCTGGTCGAACCGGCTGATCGCGGGCGACAGCCTGCTGGTGATGAACTCGCTCTTGCAGAAAGAGGCGATGGCTGGCCGGGTGCAGATGATCTACATCGACCCGCCCTATGGCATCAAATACGGATCGAACTTTCAGCCCTTCACGAACAAGCGCGACGTGAAGGACGGCGCGGATGCCGACCTGACCCAGGAACCCGAGATGATCAAGGCGTTCCGGGACACTTGGGAACTGGGCATCCATTCCTACCTGACCTATCTGCGCGACCGACTTTGGTTGGCCAAGGAGTTGCTGCACGAGAGCGGGTCAGTCTTCGTGCAGATTTCCGATGAGAACCTGCATCATGTTGCCGAAGTCGTCGCCGAGGTCTTCGGTGCAGAGAACTATCTAAATGTAATTCCGTTCACCAAGACCAGCGGTGTGACGACGAAGTTCTTAGCCAGCAATGTTGATTTCCTAGTTTGGTATGCAAAGGACAAGGGCAAGGCCAAGTTCAACCAGCTTTATTTCGAGAAGTCTGCCGAGGCCGGAACCGCCAAGAACTATGGATGGATCGAGCAAGCCAATGGAGACAGGCGCGGTCAGAGCAAACAAGAAAAAATGGACCCTTCGCTCCTGCCTGACGGAGCAATCGTCTATAAGCCCGACAACATAGCGAGTCAGGGCAACCCTGCGGACCCCTTCGTCTATCAAGGCAAGCAATACGCGCAGGAATGGAAAACAAACGAAGTCGGAAGGCAGAGACTGGCCAAAGCAAACCGTCTTCACGTTGCGAAGAACAGCCTGCAGTATGTAAGGTATCTCACTGATTTTCCATGCATCGCCCACACACAGCTTTGGGACGATATGCAGACGGGAAGCTTCACAGAAGACAAAGTCTACGCAGTTCAAACGGCGGAAAAGGTCATTGAGCGGTGCCTATTGATGACCACCGATCCAGGAGACCTTGTCCTTGATCCAACCTGTGGCTCGGGAACTACTGCCATTGTCGCCGAGAAATGGGGCAGGCGCTGGATCACCTGCGACACCAGCCGGGTGGCGATAACTCTGGCCAAACAAAGGCTTATGACGGCGAGTTTCGACTATTTCCGTCTTCGTTTCCCCCACGAAGGGCTAAAGGGTGGCTTTGTGTATCAGACAGTTCCGCACATCATGTTGCGGTCGATTGCAACCAACATCGAGATCGACACGATTTTCGACGAGCGGCACCCCGCCATCGCCACGGCGCTGGCGGCGCTGAACGCCACCCTCACCACCGCCCTGCCCTTTCGCCCCGCTCAAGGCGCGCGCAGCGGGAAGCCCGTCACCTTCACCAAGGGCGAGCGGCTGGAGGAATGGGAGGTGCCCTTTGACCTGCCCGACGACTGGGCCCGCGTGCCGCTGCCGAACCCTTCGCCGCGTTCCACGCCGCGCGGCAGGCGATGCAGGCCGCGATGGATGCCAGCATCAAGGCCCACGCCGATCAGGAAACGCTGTACGACAGGCCTGAGCTAGACAAGACCCGGCTGCGCATCACAGGCCCGTTCAGCGTTGAGGCCGTGCCAGCCCCATCGGTCCTGTCGCTGTGATGATGACCGCCCCGGACCAAGCCGATGCCACGGTCGCGCGGCTCAGGCGAAACCTCGCGCCAGACGCAATGGCGCGATGAGCTGGTCCGCACCGGCCTGCGCGCCAAGGGCGGCGCGATGCTGAAGATCACCGATCTTGCAGGCTCGTCCCTGGCGTCGCACTATCCATGCATCAGGCACAGTTGCCGACACCGGGCGAGCGGGTCGTTGTCAGCTTCGGCCCGGAACATGCCGCGCTTGAACAGAAGCAGGTTGAGCGCGCAATCGAGGATGCCCAGACTCTAGTGCCCAAACCCAAGTTCGTGGTCTTCTGCGCATTTACCTTCGATCCGGAGGCGGCGAAAGATATCGACGAGACTCAACTGGCCGGGCGTCACCTTGCTCAAGGCCCAGATGAACACCGATTTGCTGACCGAGGACCTGAAAAAGGCCCGGACATCCAACCAGAGTCGTTCTGGCTGATGGGGCAGCCCGAGGTGGAACTGACGCAGGCTGGCGATAACTGGCAGGTAGAGGTCACACTGGCTTCGACTATTTCGATCCCCGCGCACAGGCGACACTTGTAGCGAGCGGCGGGTCGAAGAACATCTCCATGTGGTCGCTCGACACCGACTATGACGGGCGCAGCCTGATGCCACATCAGGTGTTCTTCCCGATGGCCGGTGCGAAGGACGGCTGGAACCGCCTTGAAAAGACGATCCGCGCCGAACTGGATGAGGACTTGCTGGAGCAGTTCCACGGCACAGTCTCCCTGCCGTTCGAGGCGGGTGACCATCGCCGGGTCGCGGTAAAGATCGTGGATGACTCGGGGCATCGAAAGTCACTCAAGATCATGCGACCTGGAGTGACGACGGTGACAAAGCCGCAGGATGGCAAACCAAAGTCGCTTATCATCAACTACGCCCTTCGTCTGCCCCGCCCAGCACTGGGCGCCGAGAGCCGGACGGCATGCTGGAGATCATGCCCGAGCGCCGCCCCGCGAGCTACGAGGTGTTCGACGCCGCGCAACAACACCAGGCGGGCGGAGAACGCTGGACCTGGTCGAACACGATCCGAGGCCGGGTGGATGCAATGGCGTGCGCGGGCTGGATCCCGGCGTGACCATCGTCACGCGGCGATCTGCTTGAACACTGGCACGACCAGACCGAGGGCGTCGGGCGCTATCCATTCTACTTCTGCCAGCTGGAGGCGATCGAGACGCTGATCTGGTGCAGTCGAAGCGGCGGAAGAATACAAGCAGGGAATACGTCGTGCCCGGGCGATGGCGGGCCGTGGCAACGCCTGTGCAACAAGATGGCGACCGGTGCAGGCAAGACCACGGTGATGGCCATGATCATCACGTGGCAGGTGCTGAACGCCCTGACCTACCCGAAGCGGAACAAGGATTTCAGTCGGGCCGATCTTTATCGTGGCGCCGGGTCTGACGGTGAAGGAGCGGCTGCAGGTGCTGATGCCCAGCGCGGGCAGCTATTACGACGAGTTCAACCTGTGCCCGTCAGAGGCGCTGACGGCCAGAAGCTGAACCAGGCCGAGGTCCGGATCGAGAACTGGCACACGCTGATGCCTGCGGCTCGAAGCCGAAGCGTTCGGTGGTCAAGAAGGGCGCCGAGTCCGACGAGGCATTTACCCGCCGCGTTCTCGGCAAGCTGGCGGCGCACTTTAAAGACATCGTGGTGATCAACGACGAGGCGCACCACGCCTACCGGAAGCCCGCCGAGGCTGAAGATCAGCAAGAAGGCCGGCCGCCGAAGCCGGGATCGACCTGGACGAGGCGACACGCTGGATCGAGGGGCTGGACCGGCTGCACAAGACGCGCCGCATCCAGCGGTGCTTTGACCTCTCGGCCACGCCGTTTGCGCCGACCGGCAAGGCCAGCACCGATACCGCGCTGTTCGACTGGATCGTCTCGGATTTCGGCCTGAACGACGCGATTGAGGCCGGGCTGGTCAAGACGCCGCGCGTCGTGGTGCGGGACGACGCGATGCCCGACAGCGACGACCCTGCGGTCGAAGCTCTATCATCATCTACCGGGACCCAGTCTGTGGCGGAAGACCTGAACCGCGTAAGGCCGAGCCGCACGAGGCGCTGCCGAAGCTGGTGCAGGACGCCTACACAATCGCTTGGCGCCGACTGGCGCGCAACAGCTCAGCGCCAGTGGGCCAGACAGCAAGCACCACTCGCCGCCCGTGATGCTGACGGTCTGCAACCGGACGGAAACCGCGGCGCGCGATCGAGCACTACTTCAATCAGGGCGACGTGCACTGGCAGGAACTGTCCTGGCCCATGCAGACCCTTCGCGTCGACTCGCGGGTGCTGGAGAAGGCCGAGGTCGGCGAGACCGCCACGTGCCGACAAGGGCTATGAGGATCGGCTGGAGCAGGATCGATCGACGCGGCCGCGGATCCCCGAAGACCCGGAAGGATCGCCTCCGAAGGCGCTGAAGAAGGAGGAGCTCCTGCGCGAGATCGTCGACAACGTCGGCAAGCGCGGCGGCGCCGGGCAGAGACGTGCAGACGGTGATCTCGGTCGCCATGCTCTCCGAAGGCTGGGACGCGAAGAACGTCACTCACATCATGGGCCTGCGGGCGTTCACGTCACAGCTGCTGTGCGAACAGGTCATCGGCCGCGGGCTGCGGCGCGTGGTCTACGACACGGACGAGAACGGGCTGTTCCTGCCCGGAATATGTCAACGTTTTCGGCGTGCCGCTGTCGATCTACGAGCCGGGCGAAGTTGGCGAGGCGCCGCCGCCGCCGAAGCCCAGCACGCAGATCGATGTGATCCCGGAGCGGCGCGGAACTCGAGCTGCGTTGGCCGAACGTGCTGCGCATCGAGACGGTGGTGAAGCCGGATTCTGACGGTGGACTGGGCGAATGCCGTCGATGTTGACACTCGACCCGGCCGCGACGGCGATCTCGCGCCGAGACTCGCCCCCGCTCTGGGCGGCGCGGCGGACATGAGCAAGGTCACGGCAACATCGACCTCGTCGTTCGCTGCCCGAGGAATTCCGGCTACAACGGCTGACCTTCGTTGCTGCCCGCAAGGCGTTCGCCGACGCTGAAGGCCAGCTTCAAGGGCAACGAGGAATACCTCGTGCTGCAGCTGATCCGGCTGGTCGAGACCTTCCTCGCGAGTCGGACCAGGTCGACATTCCGTCGCTGTTCCACACAGACCCGATCCGCCGCCGCGTGCTGATCGCACTGAACATCGACAACGATGGTCCAGCACCTGATGCGGTTCGTCACCGAGCCAGAACACCACGGCACTGACCCCGGTGTTCGACGAGGAAAACCCCATCGGCAGCACGGGCCAGATGCGCGCGTGGTACACGACGAAGCCCAACTTCCCCACCATCAAGTCCCACATCAGCCACGTTGTCGGGGACTCTGCGTGGGAGCAATACGCTGCGCGAACATCTTCGAGGGCGCGGGACGAAGTCGATTGCCTACGCCAAGAACGATCACCTTGAGCTTCCAGATCCACTACCTCTGGCAGGGGTCGCGGCGTCGCTACGTGCCGGATTTCATCGTCCGCCTCCGGAATGGCGTCACGCTCGCATTGGAGATCAAGGGGGTCGATAGCCCGCAGAACAAGGCTAAGCAGGACGCACTGGCCGAGTGGGTGAGTGCCGTCAACGCTGCGGGCGGGTTTGAAACATGGGCGTGGGACGTCGCATTCGAGGCGGCGCATGTGCACGACATCGTTTCACGCCATTCAGCCACAAGACCTCTGGGCGGACCCTAGGGAAACCACGCAGGACCAGGTGAATTGGACTCGCTGTTGCAGGTCGGGAAGACAACGTGAAAACCGTGCGGCGACCTAGAACAGGTTGCCAGTCGAAGTATCTGAGGGAGCAATTCTTAGCATGGCGCTTTTTGACTGGTTGTTCGGCCGCACTCCAAAACCGTCTCAACAGACCCAACCCGAACGCGCCAAAGAAGAGTTTCGACCCACCCCAATCATTCGCGCACATCAAAGATCGACTTTCACTCACGCTCCTCGCGTGCCAGAGGGCAGTTTCCGGTTCGTTGCGCTGGATGTCGAAACCGCGTGCAGTGATGTAGCCAGCATCTGCCAGATCGGGCTAGCCTGCGTGCAGCCAGACAACCAGATCCAGACCTTCTCCATGCTGGTCAATCCCGGCACCAGGTTCGACGTCTTCAACATTCAGCTCCACGGCATTGGCCCGGACCACTGTGGCGGATGCCCCCGATTCCCTGACGCGGCTGGATGCTCTGCTCCCTTTGCTGTCACGCCACCAACTCATCCAGCATAGCAACTTCGACAAGCAGGCGATGAATGCTGCCTGCAGTTTCAGCGGCATCAAGATCCCTGATCTGCGCTGGAACGACAGCGTACAGATTGCAAGACGCGCATGGCCCGAGTTGAAGGGTAACGGCGGACATGGGTTGGCAAACCTCAAGCGCACGCTGAACCTGCAGTTCCACCACCATGACGCAGGCGAAGATGCACGCGCCGCTGCTTTGGTCGTGCTTCATGCCGAGATTCAACTTCGGCTTCCATTTGAGGAACTGATCAAACCGGCGCCCAAGAAGAGCTACTCAGCAGCCATCACCATGGAGGGCGATCCCAAAGGTGCACTGGCCGGTTCCATTGTGGTCTTCACCGGCACACTGGGCATGGCCCGAAGCGAAGCAGCTGAGCTCGCTGCCAGCGCCGGTATGTCGGTTAAGGCGAGCGTAACCAAAGAGACAACGCATTTGGTCGTCGGTGACCAAGATCTGAACGTGCTTGCTGGGCACACAAAGAGCAGCAAGCACCGCAAGGCCGAGGACATGCAAAGAGCGGGGCATCCCATTCGCATTATCGGCGAAAGTGCCTTCAGGGCCCTCGTCGCGAAATCGAAGGCAAGCTGATACCCCCTTCTCTGGTTCCTCCCCGGCCCTGGACGTATGCGGGGGGGCGCAGCGCGGCGGTTCGCTAGCGTGAGGCAGTTTCACCGGGGAAGCCAGGAGGAAGCCACCTTGCGCGCTGATGCCGGAATTCGTGAGTCAGATCAGCGGCTTGCGGAAGCACGATCTGGCCGGGGTGGATTCCCGGCGGGAAGCCAGGGAAGCCACCTCCGGGGAAGCCAGGTGGGCGGAAGCCACCACGGGAAGCCAGTTCATTGGAAGCCGTTGAATCCGCTTCACTTTTCGGGTTGACAGACCTGCCCCCATTGACCTACCCCTTGATCATCGAAGAATTGCGCCCGGAGGAACCCCCTCGCGGGCGCTTTTCATTTCCCCTCCCACACATCCCGAGCCCCGCCCCATGGATCTCGTCTTCGCGCCGAGCCGGGTAGAGTCCTGGCCGATTGCCCGGCTGCGCCCCTATGCCCGCAATGCCAAGATGCATGGCGACGACCAAGTGGCGAAGATCGCCGCGAGCATGGCCAAGTTCGGCTGGACCGTGCCCTGCATGGTGGCCGACGACGGCGAGCTGATCGCGGGCCATGGTCAGGTGCTGGCCGCGACCATGCTCGGCCTGACCGAGGTGCCGGTGATCCGGCTCAGCCATCTCGACGAGGCCGAACGCCGCGCCTACCGGATCGCCGACAACAAGCTCACGGAACTGGGCGAATGGGACGAGGCCCTGCTGCGCGACGAGATCGCGGGGCTTCTGGCCGAGGATTTCGACCTGACCCTGCTCGGTATCAGCGACGATGACCTCGACGCGCTGCTGCGGGATCCCGAGGCGCTGGGCGGCGACGGCCCGGTCGAGGGCGAGGACGATGTTCCCGATCTGCCTGTCACGCCAGTTTCGGTGCCGGGCGACCTCTGGCAGCTGGGCGCGCACCGGCTGATCTGCGGCGACAGCACGGCGGCGGATGTGGTGGGACGGCTGCTCGGGGATGTGCGCCCACTGCTGATGGTCACCGACCCGCCCTATGGCGTGGAGTATGATCCCTCCTGGCGCAACCAAGCAGGCGCGGCCAAGACCAAACGCACCGGCAAGGTGCTGAACGACGACCGCGCCGACTGGCGCGAGGCTTGGGCGCTGTTCCCCGGCGACGTCGCCTATGTCTGGCACGGCGCGCTGCATGCGAGGACCGTGGCGGAAAGCCTCGTGGCCGCGGGCTTCGCCATCCGGTCGCAGATCATCTGGGCAAAGGATCGGCTGGTGCTCAGCCGCGGCGATTACCACTGGCAGCACGAGCCCTGCTGGTATGCGGTGCGCGCCAAGGGCAAGGGCCATTGGGCCGGGGACCGCAAGCAGACGACGCTGTGGCAGATCGCCAACCGGGATCAGGACGCCGACACGGTGCATGGCACGCAGAAGCCGGTCGAGTGCATGCGCCGCCCGATCCTGAACAATTCGAGCCCCTGCCAAGCGGTCTATGAGCCATTCATGGGATCCGGCACCACGCTGATCGCGGCCGAGACCACAGGCCGGGTCTGCTTCGGGGTCGAGTTGAACCCGGCCTATGTCGACGTGGCCATCGAGCGCTGGCAGTCGTTCACAGGGCAGGAGGCTGTGCTGGCGGACACCGGCGGGACCTTTGCCGCCCTCAAGGCCAAGCGGCTCGCGCCATGAACGCGCCCCTCCTGCCCGGCCGGATCGAGCATTGGCCGCTTGCGCGCCTTCGCCCCTATGCCCGCAATGCCAAGACCCACGATGCCGACCAGGTCACGAAGATCGCCGCCAGCATGGCCGAATTCGGATGGACCGTTCCCTGCCTCGTCGCGGCCGACGGCGAATTGATCGCGGGCCATGGCCGCGTCCTGGCCGCGGCACAGCTCGGGCTGGCGGAGGCGCCGGTCATCGTGCTCGGCCACCTGACCGAGGCGCAACGTCGTGCCTATCGCATCGCCGACAACAAGCTGACCGAACTGGGCGGGTGGGACGAGGCACTCCTGCTCGAGGAACTGCGGGGCCTGATGGCCGAGGACTTCGACCTCGGGCTGATCGGGATCCCGGAGAATGAACTGGACGCGCTGCTGCATGACGCCGACGACCGCGCGCCCATCGACGATGACACCGCCGACACCATCCCTGACGCTCCGGCTGACCCGATCACTCACCCCGGCGATATCTGGGCGCTGGGCGACCACCGGCTGATCTGCGGCGATGCGACCGACCCGGCCGTGGTGGCGCGACTGATGAACAGGGCGCAGGCGGCGCTCCTTTCAGCTCCCCGCCCTACGCGCAGCAGCGCGACTATGGCGCAGCGAAGGAGAAGGTCGGTGATTGGGATGCGCTGATGCAGGGCGTGTTCGCCGCAGCACCCGTCGCCGCCGACGCCCAGTTGCTGGTCAACCTCGGCCTCGTCCATCGCGATGGCGAATGGATCCCATATTGGGAGGGCTGGCTCGACTGGATGCGCGCGCAGGGCTGGCGGCGCTTCGGTTGGTACATCTGGGACCAGGGGCCCGGCCTGCCGGGAGACTGGAACAGGCGGCTGGCGCCGTCGCACGAGTTCATCTTCCACTTCAACCGCCAGCCCCGCAAACCGAACAAGACGGTCGAGAGCAAGCACGCGGGCGAAACCCTGGGCGGTGGTGGCCTGCGCGGGGCCGACGGCACGGTCCATCGCAAGACCGGCTACGGCAACGCGATCCAGAGCCACCGCATCCCCGATAGCGTGTTCCGGATCATGCGCCACAAGGGCGGACTTGGCGCAGCCGGATCGCACCCGGCCGTGTTCCCGGTGGCGCTGGTGGAGGCTGTGCTGGAGGCCTTCACCAATCCGGGCGACCTGGTGTTCGAACCCTTCTGCGGCTCGGGCACCCAGCTGATCGCCGCGGAACGCACCGGGCGGCGCTGCTTCGCGGTGGAACTGGACCCGGTCTATTGCGACGTCGCGGTGCGGCGGTGGGAGATGGCGACGGGGCGGAAGGGGAAAATCTTCATAGATTGATTCCTTGCAAAACCAATTGGTTCACGGGACAAGTGGGCGCTCCCGCAGCGAACTGCACAAAACCTGTTAGGCAACTGCGTTTTGGAGGTCACTCAGGTAACCATCGCATCCCATGAAATAGCCAGCGACCCCTTGCATGACGTTGGCCAGTGTCGGGAGGTGCAGGTCGGCATAGGCTACAGGCACAGGGTTGCCCTGTCGGTCCACTGGATAGCGATAGGAATAAGAACCGGGGTCAATCTTCGCGAACTCAAGGATTATCTCGCCAACCACCGGGTCGGCCTCGTCAGGGTCTGGAGTACCGTATCGCTCAAGAATTTCTACGAATTCAGACCACAACTTGGCTAAATCATGCGACTTCCAGTTGGGTTCGACCCCCACAGTAGGCCCGAAAGTAGCAATTTGGTACTTTAGCGATAATTCAAGAAACTGCCGATAGTTGGTAAGCGCGACGCCGATCCCCTCCTGCCATTTTTGAGTTGATGCCTTCATTCTCCACGCACATGTGCGGCGGAGGTTTTGGATTTGGAGAGAGACGGCAAAATGGGCGTCCAATTGGACGGCTCTATAGGCGTCGGGGTCTCGCGGCTTGAGGTGATCGGGGGGCCAAGCGGTCGTCGGCGGCGGACGAAGGCAGAGCGGGCGCGGATCGCGGCGGAGAGCATGATGCCCGGGGTGACGGTCGCAGATACTGCGCGCAAGCACGGCACGACCCGCTGGCAGATTTACGATTGGCGCAAGCAGATACGCAAAGGTAATTTGGTGGTGCCCGAAAGCGTGGCGGCCTTGCCGTTCTTCGCGGAACTGGTGGTTGATGACAGCGCGACTGAGGCTTCGGCGGCCGTCCCCGGGTCTGATCTCGAAATCGTGGTGGGCGACATCGTCATCCGCGCGGGTCCTGGTGTCGACGAGGGCCAACTGACCCGGGCAATCCGCGCGGCACGGGCAGCGGCGTCGTGATGTTCGGCCAGGGGCGGCCCGGTGAAGGTCTTCGTGGCGACCCGGCCTGTCGACTTTCGCAAGGGGATCGACGGTCTGGCACTGGCGGTGCAGGAGATGTTCGGGATGGACCCGTTCTGCGGAGCCGCCTTTGTGTTCCGAGCGAAGCGGGCGGATCGGATCAAGCTCTTGATCTGGGATCAGACCGGGATGGTGCTGGTTCACAAGCGGCTCGAGGGCGGCAAGTTCGTCTGGCCACAGGTGCGCGACGGGGTCATGCGCATGTCCGGAGCGCAGTTTGCAGCGCTGTTTGAGGGCGTGGATTGGCGGCTGGTCCGACCCGAACAGGCGCGGCGCCCGCTGGCGGCGGGGTGACTGGCAGGCTGCGTCGAAACGCCTGTTTTTGCTGGCCTGCAAGGGCATCCTGTGATTCACTTCCCGCCATGGAAACAGCTGATCTTGCGCGCGAAAACGCCCTGCTGAAGGCCCGCCTCGCCGAGGTGGAGGCGACGCTGGCCGAGACGCAAGAGGCCAATCGGCGGCTGCAGGATATCCTGCACGCGGCGCAGCGCGAGAAATTCGGCAAGCGCTCCGAAAAGCTCTCGCCCGACCAGTTCAACCTGCCCCTGGAAGATGCCGAATTTGCTCAAGGTGTGCTCGAGGCAGCACAAGAAAAGGCCGAAGCGGCGATGCAGCGGGCGCGCGGGGAAACACCCGCAAGCCCAAGCGCAACCGCGGGCATCTGCCGTCCCATCTGCCTCGGGTTGAGCGCGTGATCGAGCCTGCCAGCACGCTCTGTCCCTGCGGTTGCGGCGAGATGTCCGGGATCGGGGAAGACGTGTCCGAACGTCTCGACGTGATCCCCGCCCAGTTCCGGGTGCTGGTCACGCGGCGCCCGAAATACGCCTGCCGCCGTTGCTCGCAAGCTGTCGCGCAGGCCCATGCCCCCGAGCATGTCGTGCCCGGCGGGCTGCCCACGGAACTCTTCATCGCCTGGATTATCGTCTCGAAGTTCGGTCACCACCTGCCGTTTTATCGGCAGGCCGAGATCTTCAAGCGGCAAGGGATCGATCTGGACCGCGGCACACTCGGCAACTGGGTCGGGCGCGCCTGTTTCCACCTCATGCCGGTCATCAACCACATGCGCGCCCATCTGCGCAGTGCCGACCGCATCTTCGTGGATGAAACCCGCGCGCCGGTGCTGGAACCGGGCCTGAAACGCACCAAGAGCGGATTCTTCTGGGCCGTCGTATCCGATGATCGCGGCCATGGCGGGGCTGGCCCACCCATCGTGCTCTTCCACTATGCCCTGGCCGGGGTAAGGCGCATCCGCTGAACTTCCTCGCCGGATACCACGGCCGCTTCCTGCAATGCGACGCCTACCAGTCCTACAACGCGATGACCGAGATCGCGCGCGACAATGGCCCGTGGCAACTGGTCTATTGCTGGACCCATGTCCGCCGCCGCTTCGTAAAGCGCTTCGAGAGCGATGGTTCACCCATTGCCGAGGAAATGCTGCGCCAGATCGCGCTGCTTTATCAGATCGAGAAGTCCGTGCGGAGCAAGGAGGCCGCTATGCGCCTTGCTGCCCGGCGTGAGCATTCGGCCCCGATCATCGCGGCGCTGAATCCCTGGCTGGAAGCCCAACTCTCGCGCATCCCGCAGAAATCCCAGCTTGCCGAAGACATCCGCTACTCCCTCGCGCACTGGCCCGGACTGATCCGCTTCCTCGAGCACGGCATGCTGGAACTCGACACCAACCCGGTCGAGAACCAGATCAGGCCGATTGCCCTGACAAGAAAAAATGCACTCTTCGCCGGGAATGAAGTCGGCGCCGAAAACTGGGCTATGCTCGCCTCGCTGGTCGCTACCTGCAAGATGTCCGACGTGAACCCGGTCGACTATCTCGCCGCCACACTGCGCGCCATCCTCGACGGTCACCCACAAAGCGGTATCGAAGACCTCATGCCATGGCGCTTCAACCAGCCGTCAAGCCTCGCAGCATAGGGCCGCAACGTCGCGCTTACGATAGTTGAATATGATCGGAAAGACAAGGACATGCCGCATGGGCGCGTTGTCGGCTGTGGCCGCGACCATCAAATCAGCCGCCGACTTGTATCCGTCTGTCATAAGGACAAGGCGCGTGAACCCATCGTCAGCTATGTTTGCGTTGTCAAAAGGATCCTCAGCCATGATGAACGGTTTGTCACCCTGTGCTGGCCATCTAAACTTGCTGTTCAGAATGTCTTCGAATGATTTTCTTTTTGCCATTCCCGTCAACCCGCCCTTGGTGTTCTTGGAGTAATGCTAGGCTCAGGACCCATTGATTTCCGACTGGCGGCGTGATTCACGGTTCGAAAAGCGAGCGGTGACCATGTCTGATCTTTTTTGGTTGACGGACGCGCAGATGGCGCGTCTTGAGGCCTTTCTTCCCAAGTCCCACGGCAAGCCTCGCGTCGATGATCGACGCGTGTTAAGCGGGATTATCTTCATCAATCGCAATGGCTTACGGTGGCGCGATGCCCCGGCAGCCTATGGCCCGCACAAGACACTATACAACCGTTGGAAGCGGTGGAGCGACAAGGGCATCTTTGCCCAAATGATGGCGGGTCTGGCGGCCGGGCACGGCGAAGAGAGACCGTGATGATCGACGCCACTTACCTGAAGGCCCACCGCACCGCGACCAGCATGGGCGTGAAAGAGGGGCGTGGGCGCCTGATTGGTCGCACCAAGGGCGGCATGAACGCCAAGTTGCACGCCATCTGCGACAGCCGAGGGCGCCCCCTCAACCTGTTCGTCACTGCCGGACAGGTCAGCGATTACATCGGCGCGCGGGCATTGCTGAGGCAGCCTGCCGGATGTCGATTGGCTGCTCGGGGATCGCGGCTATGACGCCGACTGGTTCAGAGAAGCGTTGAAAGACAAAGGGATACGCGCCTGCATCCCAGGCCGGAAGCAGCGGAAGAAAACCGTCAAGTACGACAAGCGCCGGTACAAACGGCGCAACCGGATCGAGATCATGTTCGGCAGGCTCAAGGATTGGAGGCGTGTGGCGACCCGGTACGACCGTTGCCCCAAGGTATTCTTGTCAGCAATCGCACTTGCTGCCCTCGTCATCTACTGGCTTTGAAACTCAATGGGTCCAGACCCTAAGAAAAAAGAGAAGGCTAAAGTTCGAACGTTGCTGGCTGACAAACCTATGGGCGAGTGGGTTTCTGAGACTCGTGGCGGCTCATGGGGGTTGCGTTATTCCGACGTAGACTACCGCGCACTTACATCAGATGAACGCAATGATCCGAAAACTATTCCTTCGGGCAGCGTTTATGCTCTTTCAAAGACCAACTCTGCAGGCCCGTCTCAGTCTGACCAACACTTCAAGTTTCAAGGTAAGACTTACCATCCAGGCCAACCAAATCATTGGAAGACGACCCTGACCGGAATGGAAAGAATCAACAAGGCTGACCGTTTTGAAACGCGGGGCGGACCGCCTTGGATGAGGCGTTACCATGATGACGCGCCATTCAAGCGGATGACAAACGCATGGATGGACACTTCGGGAAAGTCTAATGAACGTTGGTATGTGGTTCAAACGGATACGCCCGTTATCCAACGCTGCATTCTCGCGACAACTGATCCCGGCGATCTGGTGCTTGATCCAACCTGCGGCTCGGGTACCACTGCCTATGCCGCCGAGCAGTGGGGGCGTCGCTGGATCACCATCGACACCTCTCGCGTTGCCGTGGCCCTCGCCCGGTCCCGCCTGATGGGCGCGCGCTATCCCTATTACCTGCTGGCCGACAGTCCCGAGGGACAGCAGAAGAAGGCGAAGATCTACCCGCACCCCGCCCAAATCAACCCCCACCCACGGCAGCATCCGCCAAGGCTTCGTCTATCAACGCGTGCCGCATATCATGCTGAAAGACATCGCCAATAATGCCGAAATCGACGTGATCTGGGACAGGATGCAGCCTGCCGTCGAAGAGGCCCGTGCCGCCCTGAACGCAGCCCTGAAAGGGCATATGGAGCACTTCGCTGTCTCATCCGGCGGCCGCGCGGGCAAATTGATCGACTTCACTGCCACCGGCGAGGTCACGCTGCCATCTGGCGAACCCGCCCCGGCGAACGGCTTCATGGAATGGGAAATCCCGCGCACGCCCGGCACGCTATGGCCCGCCAAACAACAAAGCCTGCACGCAACCGCGACTGCGATGGCCAAGACAAAGCCAGCCTTGGCCGAAAACGCCCTGGCAGAGTTGAACAAGCTGCGTGGCAGCAGCTTTTCCCTGGTCACATTGCCCGCAAATCCGATTACCCCCTGGCCGCCCGAGGCCGAAGTGGCATTGACACAGTTCTGGGAAGCCCGCATTGCCCGCCAGCAAGAGATTGATGCCAGCATCGCTGCCAAGGCAGACTTCGAGTATCTTTACGACAAGCCTTTTCCCGACAATTCCAAAACCCGCGTGGCTGGCCCCTTCACTGTGGAAAGCCTGTCGCCCCACCGCACGCTGGCCGTCGATTGGGACGACGAGCTGATCGACACCTTTGAGGCCGCGGAAGGCAAGCGCAAGGCCGCCGAGGCCCCAGCGGACTTCACCGACTTCGCCCATATGATCTTGGAAAACCTGAAAGCCGCAGGCGTGCAGCAGGCGCATAAGGAGGACCGGATCACCTTTACCAGCCTCAAGGGCTGGCCCGGCAAGTGGGTCGCAGCCGAGGGCACCTTCATGGAAGGCGACACCCAGCGCCGCGCCGGTGTCTTCATCGGCCCCGAATTTGGCACCGTCAGCCGCCCCGACCTGGTGGCGGCAGCGCGCGAGGCAGGCGACGCCGGTTTCGACGTGCTGATAGCCTGCGCTTTCAACTACGACGCCCACAGTTCGGAGTTCGACAAGCTGGGCCGCATCCGCGTTCTGAAGGCCCGGATGAACCCCGACCTGCACATGGGCGGCGATCTGAAATCCACCGGCGCGGGCAACCTGTTTGTGATCTTCGGCGAGCCGGATATCCGGATCACCGATGCGGGCGACGAAATGGTGCAGGTCGAGGTCTTCGGCGTGGACGTGTTCAAGCCCCAAACCGGCGAGGTGCAGAGCGAAGGCACCGACGGCATCGCCTTGTGGATGCTAGACACCGATTACAACGAGGAATCGTTCTTCGTCCGCCACGCCTGTTTCCTCGGTGCCAACGACCCCTACAAGGCGCTGAAAACGACGTTGAAAGCCGAGATCGACGAGGAAGCACGGGAGAGCCTTTATTCCGACACCTCCCGGCCCTTCGCCAAGCCGAAGTCGGGGCGTATCGCGGTGAAGGTGATCAACCACCTCGGCGACGAGGTGATGAAGGTGTTTGCGGTGGAGTGATGAAAATTGGCGCGTTGATCCAGCACTACATCCCGATCATCTTTGAACACTGCGAAAAGCGGGATCATTCAGAGTTTGATCGGCTGTGTGATCGCGCCTATTCGAAGACCACGCTGGACGTCAACTTTCCGTTCTGCAAGCCGGTCGCAGACATCTCGGCAGTGGAAAACCGGCGGTACTGGTCGCAGATTTTTGTTGTGCGCGGCATAACCGTTCGCGTCACCAGCCAATGGTTCGACCCGCCGACCAGCAAGAGCCGATCCAGCCTCGTTCGATACCTGGAGCGCCAGGGCATCGATGTGATCGAGGCTGCGCGCGCCCTGCCTGGGGCTGCAAGCAGTGACACCGTGCCCGTCGACAGAACCGTGCACGCTTCTCGGGGCCGGTTTAAAGGCAATGCCATCGGGAACGCCCAGAACCTGTTGGTGCGCAACATCCTGAGCAACTTTGGTGACGAGAGTTTTGGGCCAGAAGAATGGCAACGGGTGATCGACACCTTTGGCAGGCGCTGTGCCTATTGTGGGCAGGAGGGCGAATTGCTGATGGATCATGTGGTGCCGATCAACAAGCAGTCGCTTGGCGAACATCGCCTCGGCAATCTTGTCCCGAGTTGCAAGCCATGTAACGCGAACAAGGGTGACAAGGATTTCCGCACCTTCCTGTCCAATCATCCAGATCGGATTGCGCAGATCGAAGCGCACATGGAACGCCACAACTATGTTCCGATCAGCGAAAATGAACAAATCCGGCAGATCATCGAGTTGGCGCACAAAGAGGTCGCGCAGGTTGCGGGCCGCTACATCGACATCATCAACACCCTGATGGCTGGACAGCGTCGCGCAGGGGGCGAGGACTGATGGAATTCCGGATCGCCGACACTTTTACCGACAGCCTCGGCCGCCTGACTGCGCAAGAGCAGAAGGCGGCCAAGACAACCGCTTTCGACCTGCAGTTGGATCCGACCTCGAACGGCCTGTCGTTCCACAAGCTGGATCGGGCCAAGGATATGAATTTCTGGTCGGTGCGGGTGAATGCCGACATCCGGATCATCGTCCACCGCACGGCCGCCAGCATCCTGCTGGTCTACGTCGATCACCACGACGACGCCTACAAATGGGCTGAACGGCGCAAGATCGAACGCCACCCGACCACCGGCGCCATGCAGTTGGTCGAGGTGCGCGAGCGGGTCGAAGAGGTGGAAATCTTCAAGCCCAGAGAGGTGGCCGCCACACCGGCGCCCGCCGCCAAACCTGCCGCCCGCCTGTTCGACAACCTGCGCAAGTTTGAACTGATGGCCTTTGGCGTGCCCGAGGAATGGGTGAACGATGTCCGGACTGCCACCGAGGACACGCTGTTCGACATCATCGAGCATCTGCCGCAGGAAGCACAGGAAGCACTGCTCAAGCTGGCCGTGGGCGAGAAACCGCAGCCGCCGGAACCAGCGCCGGTCGAAGCCGATCCCTATGCCCATCCCGACGCTCAGCGCCGCTTCCGTGTGCTGACCAATGCCGAAGAACTGAAGCAGGCACTGGATTACCCTTGGGACAAATGGGCAGTGTTCCTTCATCCCGCCCAAGCCGATCTCGTCGAGCGTTCCTTCTCTGGACCGACCCGAGTGTCTGGATCGGCCGGAACCGGCAAGACCATCGTGGCCCTGCATCGCGCCGTCCATCTGGCTCGCGCCAACCCTGGCTCGACGGTGCTGCTGACCACTTTCTCGAAAGCGCTGGCCAATTCCCTGCGGGTCAAACTGGCCAGCACGGTGGGCGCGGAGCCTTCGATTGCTGCTCGGATCATCGTGAAATCGATCTCAGCGGTGGGCTACGACCTTTATTCCGAGTGGTTCGGCCAACCCCAGATCGCTGCACCTGCTTTGATCCGCTCGCTGATCACCAAGGCTGCTTCGGAGGTCGAAGGCCACCGCTTTTCTGCCCATTTCCTTGTTGGTGAGTGGGAGGACGTCGTCGACGCTTGGCAGTTGCGTTCTTGGGATGAATATCGGGACGTTTCCCGCCTCGGTCGCAAAACAAGGATCGGCGGCAAACAGCGCGAAGCCCTGTGGGCAATTTTCGACCGCGTTCGGGCAGGACTTGTGGAAAGGCGCGTTGTCACTTGGTCTGATGTGTTCGGGCGATTGACGGAAAGCATGACGGGAAAGGCTGATCGCCCCTATGCATTTGCTGTGATCGACGAGGCTCAGGATTTAGGCGTGGCCGAAGCGCGGTTCTTCGCGGCGATGGCCGCAGGTCGGAACGACGGACTTTTCTTCTCGGGCGATCTCGGCCAGCGCATTTTTCAGCAGCCATTTTCGTGGAAGGCGCTTGGCCTTGATGTTCGCGGCCGTTCCCACACGCTGCGCATCAACTATCGGACGTCGCATCAGATCCGGCTTCACGCTGACCGGCTACTGCCAGCGACCGTCTCTGACGTCGACGGGAACGCAGAGGGGCGTCGTGGCACAGTCTCGATGTTTGACGGCCCGCCACCAATGGTCGTTGCTTGTACAGATACCGATCACGAATGCCGCATCGTGGGCAATTGGATCAAGGACCGACTGCAGGAAGGGTGCGCACCCAGTGAGGTGGGCATTTTCGTGCGGTCCGATGCGGAACTGAAGCGTGCGAGGGCCGCAGTGAAGGCTGCTGGTGCGCGCGCTATTGAGTTGAACGACAAAGTCGAGGTCGAGGATGGCGCAGTTGCCATCAGCACGATGCACTTCGCAAAAGGCTTAGAGTTCCGGTCGGTTGTAGTGATGGCCTGTGACGACGATGTCATCCCCCAATCGGATCGGATTGAGTCCGTGGCGGACGATGCTGACCTTGAGGAGGTCTACAATACTGAGCGACACCTGCTATATGTCGCATGCACCCGCGCTCGCGATCATCTTCTTGTAACCGGCATCACGCCGGTCTCCGAATTCGTAGACGACTTTCTGAAAGGAAGCTGAGCAAACCTCTGGGATCACCAATGACCGACAGCGAGATCGGTTGTCTCGGCCGCCTTCGATGCCGCCCCCCCTCGGCATGGTTCCTCCCCAGCCCCAAACGTATGCGGGGGGGCGCAGCGCGGCATTTCGCTAGCGACATGGATTCCCACCGGGGAATCCACCCGGAAGCCACCGGCCCGTCGATCCTGCAAAAAGCGACTCATTATCAAAGGCTTGTGGAATCACGACCTTGGCGTGCTGGATTCTTTCGGGGAAGCCGGGAGATCCACTTCCGGGGAAGCCACCTTGGCCAGAATCCATCCAGCGGAATCCACCCTTTTCGATCCGTGATGGATAGGCCAAGGCCACGCCTGATCACGAACATCAGCTACCCTTCTGATCCACATTGACTGCTTCCGCCCCCGCTGCGAACACCAGTTCCGGCAGGACCACTTCCCACTCGTCACGGCGGAGCAGGTGGTGATAGTCCTCGTCGCCATCCTCGCGCCGCCAGGTCAGTATGGCAGCGACCTCGCCGCGGAGGAAGGTGGTGCCTTCAGGTGGGGCAAAGGCGCGGGCGAGGCGGGCAAGCGTTTGGCCTTGGGCGTTCTCGATCCGCCAGCGGTCGCCGTCGCGGAGAAGATGGACGAGGTCACCAGGGCGCGCGGCGGCGATGGCGGCCAGCGCCGGATCACCTGCCCGACGACGCCCGGCAAAGGACAGGTCCACCAGCTTCGGGTCTGGCGGCACATAGCGCAGGCGGCCCCGCGGCAGGGCTGTGGTGTCGGGGGTGACGCGGCGGGCAAGCACCGCATCGTCAGGGCGAACAAAGGCATGGGGGCCGTCGGTCAGCACGGTCAGGGTCGACCGCGCCCGCGTCATGGCAACATAGAACAGGCGGCGGGGGGCATCGGCATCCTCGCCGCGCGAGGGGCGATCCCAGCCGCCGTTCAGGATCGCAACATGATCGAACTCCAGCCCTTTGGCGCGGTGGGCGGTCATCAGAAGAAGGCCCCGCTGTTCGCCACGAGCATCCCGTGCCCATTCGCCGAACCACTGCACGAGGTCAGGCACCGGGGCAGCCTTCTCGACCAGTTCACGCGCCAAGGTGCCGATACCTTCGCCGATCAGGTCAGTCCAACGCGATTGCGGCTGGGCGTTCAGGACGGCGACCAGATCAGGTATGGTCAGCAGACGCGTCCGATCCAACAGCAGGGCGCGAATGAAGCCTTGCATCTCGCGTAGTCGCCACAGACTCGGCAGAGTTTCATTGGCCATGTCGATGGGAATGCCCAAGGCTTCCGCATAGGCGCGCACGGGCTCCAGCCGGCGCCAGTCGCGGGCAATCACCGCACAGCGCCGCCACGACCATTCGGGGGCCAGCCGTGACAGGCGCAGCAGTTCGTCCAGCGCGGCAATTGCCTGCGCGGCATCGCCCCCCGCCTCCAGAAGAGTGACACGCCCCTGCGCCACCGGGTCCAGCGCCGCCCAGTCGCCCCCCGGCAACGCCTTGGCGCGGGCGCGGTTCATCGTGATGTCGTGGCCCGCCTTCATCCGCCCGGCGGCCGGGGCAATCACGGCATTGGCCGCTGCGATGATATGGGCGGTGGAGCGGTAGTTTTCCGTCAGCCAGACGGGTTTCGCGGCATAATCCGCATCGAAGCGCCGGATGAAGTCGATGCTGGCCCCGGCGAAGGCGTAGATGTTCTGGTCATCGTCACCCACGGCAAAGAGGCTGATGCGCAGGTCATCCTCCAGCGACCGCCCGGCCACTGCGCCGATCAGGGCATATTCCTCGGGGCCGATGTCTTGGTATTCATCGACCAGAAGCCAGCGATAGCCCTGGATGAGCGTTTCGCGCAGCGCCTCGGCCTCCGCCTTGGTCAGACCATCCCCGCGCAGCAGGGCCACGGCCTGCATGACAATGCCGTCAAAGTCGCGCGGACCGTCGTGATCGCCTGCAAAGCTCGCCCCCATCAGCCGCATCGCCAGCGCGTGGCAGGTCGACACCATCACCCCCGCTGCATCATCCCCGATCAGACGGCGCAGACGTTCGCGAATCTCGGCCGCGGCGTGGCGATTGTAGGTCAGAACCAGTATACCGCGCGGGTCTTCGCGCTTCACGCGGATGAGATAGGCGATGCGGTGCACAAGCACGCGCGTCTTGCCCGATCCTGGCCCCGCCAGCACCAGCACGTTGGTCTGTTCGCGGTCATCGCGCACGATCTCGGCCTGGACGGGGTTGTCGAGCGCATCGACAATAGCCCGCCAAGAGGTGCCGGTGGTCTGCCGCCGGATTTCCGTGCCGCGCCCTGGCAGCCAGCGGCGCAGGAAAGCGTCGCGGTCCAGCACGAAGTAATCCTCGGAAAGGCGCTGGGCCTGGTCCATCGCCTCCAGCCCCTTTTCGGCATAGGCGGCCATCACATGGGTCTGGATCGTTGTCTCGCCATAGTGCTCTTCCAGGGGCGCGAAGTGCTGCACGGTGAAGGGGCCACCCTTAGGGTTCAGATGGACCGTGATCGCCGGGCGGAACACCGTCAGGCCCCGGCCCAGATTGGCGACCTGCTGTTCGTGCAGCCACAGAAGCGCGCGGTCCATCAGGCGGGTCATGTCCTTGACCTCGGCCCGCAACAGCGCATCACCGTTCAGCGCATCCAGCATCGCGCCAAGGGTGGTTTCGACCTGAATGTCCTTGCCTCGCGTGCCTTTGGCCACTTTTCCGGTGAGATGGGCCAAGAGCGCCCGCGCGCCCTGCCGCCGCAGATCAGCGGTGCGGGCAACCACAGGCCAAGAGCGTTCCAACCGCACGAAGATCGTGTTCCGACTGACCTTGCGCAGAGTCAGGTTGCCGCGTCCGCCGTCCTGATCGCGGCCATCCCGCGCCATGCCGCGCAGGATCGCTTCCACAAGATCGGGGCGCACCTGCGCGTGACCCTTGTCGCGCAGGGCTTGGCAGGTTTCGGTCAGGTTCAAGGGTTGCGCCTCGACCCCTTCGGCATCCGGCACGGCCTCTTGCATCAGGGCGATCAAGTCGGCTTCCATCCGGGCCGCGTGATCCAGACGGCGGGCCGAGGCATCCTCTACGCCCAGATGTACATAGACCGTGACAGCCGTGTCATTGCTGGCAACGCCCAGCGTCTCGAGATCAGCAAAAGCCCGCTGCAGATCCCGACCCGTCAGCCCGCACGCCCCAGTCAGATCATCGGTGGAAACCCCTGCGTCGATGGGCGCATTCATCACATGGCGCACAAGGTCCAGAAGCTGCTTTCGCCGCCTTCCGGTAATCTGCGCCCGGTCCAGGATCGCCGCCGCCTCATCGACCGACCGGATGCGCAGCGACGACGGGAACACCTGCACCCGGTTTTCCTCGCGGCTGAGCAGCGTCGCCTCCTCGAGCCAGGCGACGGCGGTTTTCACGCGGGTGTCGTCGGTGGTCTTGTCGCGCTCGAACTCCTGATCCTTTTCCTCGCACACGATTTCGCCGGGCGTGGCGATCACCTCGCCGGACTTGTGCTTTTCCATCCGCCGCAGCGCCTTCAGGATTGCACCAATCTCATGCCGCGCCAGCCGCGAGCGGGCGGACAGCGAGAATTGCCGCTCCACATCTTCGAGGCTGAACAGCAGCACGCAATTGGCTGGGCCACGATCCCGCCCCGCGCGGCCTGCCTCTTGCAGGTAGTTCTCCAAGGATCCCGGAATGTCGCCATGCACGACCAGCCGGATATCGGGCTTGTCGATGCCCATGCCAAAGGCGTTGGTCGCGGCGATCACCCGCAACTGGCCGGTGCGAAACGCCTCCTGCACATCGCGCTTGCGGTCGGGCGCCAGGCCAGCGTGGAAGAAGTCCGCCGCCAGCCCCTGCCCTTTCAGGAATTCCGCCACCTTTTCCGTCGCGCCCCGCGTGGCGCAATAGACCACAGCGCCCGAGGCGCCTTCAGGCGGCAGATTCGCCTCAATGGCGGACAGGATGTCGGTCAGCTTGGTGGCCTTCTGCGTGGGCAGCACGGCGAAGGACAGGTTGGTGCGCACCGCCCCGCCATCCAGCAACATCAGATTCACCCCCAGACGGGTCTGGAAATGGTCGCGGATGTCGCGCACCACCTCGGGCTTGGCGGTGGCTGTCAGGCACAAGACCGGCGCAGGGCTGTCGCCCGAGAACTCCTTGATGAAGCGGCTGACATAGCGGTAATCGGGCCGGAAATCGTGGCCCCATTTGCTGATGCAATGCGCCTCGTCCAGCACCCAAAGCCCGACCTCGCGCTGTTGCAGGACCGTGCGGATGGACGGCGAGCGCAACTGTTCTGGCGAGATCAAGAGCATCGCCGCTTCGCCCATCCGCACCTTTTCCAGCGCGTCATGCCGTTCGGGCAATGACAGCATGCCGTTCACCGTCACCGCACTGGAAATCCCTGCCCGCGCCAGCCCCTGCACCTGATCCGCCATCAGCGCCACAAGCGGCGAGATCACCACCGTCAGCGCCCCGGTCTTGTCGAACCGCGACAGCGCCGGGATCTGGTAGCAGACCGATTTGCCCGTGCCGGTCGGCAGGATGCCCAGCACGGATTTGCCAGCCATCGCCTCGGCCACGATGCGTTCCTGCAAGGAGCGGCCCATGTCGTCCACCGGCTGCGGGCGGAAGGACGGAAAGCCGAACCACCGCTCCAGCGCAGCATTCGGGTTGTTCTTCTCGGCGCACCAACCGCAAGCCGGATCGCCGCAATTGGTGTCGCGAAGGTGCCGCACGATCCGCCCTGCCTGCGGAAACTGCAGCCGCACCCAGGGTGGCATGACCGAGTCCCCACCCGCCACCGAAATCCAGGACAGCGCATAGGCCATCGGCCAGCCGTTGCGCGGATCGGAGAGATGGCCAAGGGTCTGGTCCAGCCGGTGATTGCAGGCTCGGCCATCCAACAGTCGGCGGATGGCGGCATGGGCTGCGGCCTCACCAGGCGGCGGGCCCCGCAGAAACTGGAACAGCGCGTCGAACCCGCCCGCTGCCTCGCCCCGCGTTGTCAGATGAGTGATAGGCAAGCACCGCATCGGGCGCCTCCCGCCCCAGCCGGGTGAAGGCCGCGATCTGGTCGGACAGCACCTGCAGCGCCAGCCGCGCATCCTGTTCGGGGTCATTCACATGCCCGACCTGCAGCCGTCCGTCCTGATAGTGCTTGACCAGATGGTGGTAGGGATTGCGAGGAAAGGCCAACGGGTTCAGCCAGAGCGTATCGATCGGCGCAGCCCCTAGCCCCGCCAGCCGCGCCCGGTTCGCCACCAGATGCGGCAGGTCGTGGCGCAGGATGTTGTGACCGACAAGATGAACCGCGCCCTCGCAGAACGCCTCCAGCCGGTCCAGCGCAGGTTCAAGCGCGGCCCCTTTGTGAGCCAGCCCCGCCTCGCCCCGAGACCGCCGCAAAGGCAAAAAGCCGCGCAGACTTCGGATCAACCTCGAGATCGACCGAAACACAACGCGACAGGAACAGGGTGGGGTCGAAGCTCAGCTATCCGAAATCCAAGGGCGAAGATGAAGGCGCAAGCCATTGATAACCCTGTTGCCCAAGGAAGCAATGCCGTAGATCGATCTGCGCCCCGGACCAGCGACTTGAAGGGCCTGCATCGTTGCGTGCTTTCTGTTCGGGCTACTTTCGGTCAGGCTCCGATGCGATCCATTGCATAGAGAGTAGTTTCGGAACGTCTGGAAAACCTGCACGTTCCGGTGTGATCTGGTAAGGTCGGAATGCGACGAGGAGCCCCGCCGGACCCGAAGCGGCAGCGGCAAAATGGAGGCGGAAAATCACTTACCAAACGCCTGCAACCTGTTCAGAGATAAACGGGACCACATCAGTCCGACTCACCGTTGGTCCTTTCTCGTTGCCGCAAAGCCAAACCTTCCTTGAATCTCAATCTCCGTTCCGGACACGGGTGCCCGCGCGCCGTTCCAGGATCTCTACCGCCTGATCGAGCCGCCCGACCCCGGCCAGCCCGCCTTGGTCGGCAAAGTCTGCGGCGGCGGTCATTTTCGGTCCCATCGACCCGGCAGGAAGATCGAGTGCGCGCGCCTCGTCGGGGGTCAGCGAGGCGATCACTGCTTCGGTCGGGGTGCCGAAATCGCGATAGACGGCATCCACGTCGGTCAGCAACAAGAGGGCATCTGCTCCGAGTTGGCATGCCAGAAGAGCACTGGCGGCATCCTTGTCGATCACCGCCTCGATCCCGGTCATGCTGCCATCGCGCTGCCGCAGCACCGGAATGCCGCCTCCGCCGGTGCAGATTACGATCACGTCCCGCTCCAGCAGAAGCTGCAGCACGCGTATGTCGGGGACTTCTTTCGGTACCGGCGAGGGCACGACGCGGCGCCACTTGTCGCCATCGGGCGCAATGGACCAGCCGGCGGCCCTGGCGCGGGCCTCGGCTTCTTCACGTTCGTAGACCGGGCCGATGAACTTGGTGGGCTTGCCGAAAGCCGGGTCAGTCCCGTCCACGATCACCTGGGTCAGCAGCGTGGCCACCGGCCGACTGTGGTCCAGCGCATTTTCCAGCTCCTGCTCGATCATGTAGCCGATCATGCCGCCGGTCTCGGCCCCCAGCACATCCAGCGGATAGGCCTCGTCCGGCTTGTAGGCCGCGCCCTGCAGCGCCAGCAGCCCGACCTGCGGGCCGTTGCCGTGGGTGATGACCAGCCGGTGCCCGGCCTGAACGATGCGCGCCAGCGCGCGCGCGGCCTCGCGCACGTTGGCCCGCTGGTTTTCGGCCGTCAGCGGCTCGCCCCGCCGCAACAGGGCGTTGCCGCCAAGTGCTGACACCACAAGCATTTCAGCCCCCCAGCGTGGCGACCAGAACCGCCTTGATCGTGTGCAGCCGGTTCTCGGCCTGGTCGAAGACGATCGAGGCCGGGCTTTCAAAGACCTCCTCGGTCACTTCCATGCAGTCGAGCCCGAACTCGTCCTTGATCTGCTGGCCGACGGTGGTTTCGGTGTTGTGGAAGGCAGGCAGGCAATGCATGAATCGGGCGCGCGGGTTGCCGGTTTTTTTCATCACCTCGGCGTTGACCTGATAGGGCATCAGCAGCTTGATGCGGTCAGCCCATTTCTCCTTGGCCTCGCCCATCGAGAGCCACACGTCAGTATAGACGAAATCCACCCCTTTCACGCCCTCGTCGACGGAATCGGTCAGCGTGATCCGCGCCCCGGTGTCCTTGGCGACGGCATTTGCATAGTCCTGAATCTCGGCCGTCGGCCACAGCGTCTTTGGCGCGCAAAGCCGCACGTCCATGCCCATCTTGGCGCCGCCGATCAGCAGGCTGTCGCCCATGTTGTTGCGGGCATCGCCAAGGAAGCAATAGGACACCTGACGCAGCGGCTTTTCGGCATGTTCCTGCATGGTCAGGAAATCGGCGAGGATCTGGGTCGGGTGGAACTCGTCCGTCAGCCCGTTGTAGACCGGCACGCCGGACCAGTCGGCCAGCGTCTGCACCACTTCCTGCCCGAAGCCGCGGTATTCGATCGCGTCGTAGATGCGGCCCAGCACGCGGGCGGTGTCCTTGACGGTTTCCTTGTGGCCCATGTGGTTGCCGGACGGCCCCAGATAGGTCACGGTCGCGCCTTGGTCATGCGCCGCCACCTCGAAGCCCACGCGGGTGCGGGTGCTGTCCTTCTCGAAGATCAGCGCGATCTCCTTGCCCTTCAGCTTCGGCACTTCGGTTCCGGCGTATTTCGCCGTCTTCAGATCGGCCGAAAGCTTCAGAAGGAAACCGATCTCTGCCAGGGTGAAATCGCGGAGGGTCAGGAAATGGCGGTTTTTCAGGTTGAACGACATTCGGTGCCTCCTCAGACGGCGTCGCGGATGGTGGGGCAGGACATGCAGTGGCTGCCGCCGCGGCCGCGGCCCAGCTCGGCGCCCGGAATGGCGCGTACATCGATGCCGGCGGCCTTCAGCGCCGCGTTGGTGTCGTCGTTGCGGTCATAGCCGATGACCACGCCCGGACGCAGGCAGAGCACGTTGTTGCCGTCATTCCACTGTTCGCGCTTGCGTTCCTCCTCGGTGTTGCCGCCGGTCGCGACCAGTTCCAGCGACTTGTAGCCCAGGACCTCGGCCACGATCTCGAAGATCGGGCGCGGATCGTGGCGGAACTCTATCGCCGCCCCGCCCTTGCCGGGGCGCAGGTCATAGCAGACCAGTTCCTCGGCCACTTCGCGAAAGGTCGTGACCACGTTGCCGCCGCAGAGGTAAAGATCGTGTCCAGGTGCATCGCGGCGCGCGATTTCGGGATGGCAAAGGCCAGAACCCGCTGGGCGGCGCCCTTTTCGAACAGCGCGATCGCCAGTTGCCCGGATGCCCTGCGGTGAAGACCGCTCGCCCATGCCGACCAGCACCGTACCATTGCCGACCGGCATGATGTCGCCGCCTTCGACGGTCGCCAGCCCGTGACCCACGCCGGGATCGCCGAAGTAGATCTCGGCCTTGCCGGCGAACTTGGGGTGGAACTTGTAGATCGCGGTGTTCAGCAGCGTCTCGGGGCGCCGGGCCGGCCAGTGCATCGGGTTGACCGAGACCCCGCCATAGATCCAGGCCGAGTTGTCGCGGGTGAAAAGCGCGTTGGGCAGCGGCGGCAGGATCAGGCCCTGATGGCCAAGATAGGCCCCGAACAACCCGCTGGGCTTGAACGGCAGATCGCCGGTCGCCAGCCCGCCCAGCAGGTATTCCGCCAGCTTCGCGCCGGGCAGCTCCTCCATCCAAGCCCGCAGTTCGGCCAGCATGCCGACGCCGACCTGATCGCGGTTGATGCGGTGGTCCAGCACATACTTGCGCCCCTCGGCCAGGTCCAGCGTCTCGGCCAGCAGGTCGTTCACGTCCAGCACCTCGACGCCCTCGTCGCGCATGACGGATGCGAAGACGTCATGGTCCTTCTGCGCCTGCTTGACCCAGAACACATCGTCGAACAGCAGTTCCTGGCAATTGTCGGGCGTCAGCCGGCGGTGAGCAAGGCCGGGCCGGCATACGATGACCTGACGCAGCTTGCCGGTTTCAGAGTGAACTCCAAGCGTTTGATCGGACACGGTTTCTACCTTTCCTTACAGAAGTGCGGCGACAGTGAGAGCCGCCGTGATGAAGACCAGCAGGATCAGCATCAGCGGCCAGATGAAGGCCAACCAGCGGATGTAGGACACATGCGCGATGGCAAGGCCGCCGACTACGACCGCGAAGGTCGGGTTGATCAGGTTCACCAGCCCGTTGGCAGACTGGAAGGCCGTGACCACCAGGTCGCGCCCGACACCGGCGAAATCGGCAAGCGGCGCCATGATCGGCATCGACAGCACCGCTAGCCCCGAAGAGGACGGCACGAAGAAACTCATCCCGACCTCGATCCAGAACATCAGGTTGATGAAGGCCAGATCGCCAAGGCCGCCCAGCGACTGTTCCGCACCGTCCAGGATCGTGTCGGCGATCAGCCCGTTGTCCATGATCACCACGATACCGCGGGCAAGACCGACCACCAGAGCGACGCCCAGAAGATCGCGCGCGCCATCGACGAAGCTGCCGGTCAGCTTTTTTTCGCCCAGCCGTCCCACCAAACCGATGACGATGGCCGATCCGAAGAACAGCGCACCCATCTTGTCCATCCACCAGCCCTGGCTGGAGACGCCCCAGATCATCGCCGCAAAGGTCAGCGCAAAGATGATGAGGACGACCTTCTGTGTGCCTGTCAGGGTGGCATCTTCCATATTGCCGAACCCCGCGTGCAGGAACAGCCTGCGATGCGCATCGGCCTGGCCCGCCACGATCGAGCGGGACGGATCGGTCTTGATCCGATGCGCATAGCGCATGACATAGGCCGCACAGATCACCAGCCCGCCCAGCAGGATCACGACGCGAAGGATCATGCCTTCGGTAAAGGGAATGCCCGCCGCATTGGCCGCGATGACAGTGGCAAACGGGTTGATGGTGGAACCCAGCACGCCAATACCCGCACCGATCAGGATCGTGGCCACCCCCGTCACCGCATCATAGCCCGCGGCGATCATCACCGGGATAAGGATCGCGTAAAAGGCCAGCGTCTCCTCGGCCATACCATAGGTCGTGCCGCCAAGCGCAAACAGCGTTACATCAGGATCGGGATCATCCAGATCTCGCGCCCCTTCATCGCGGTCATCGCCGTCTTGATCCCTGTGTCGATCGCGCCGGTCGCATTGACCACGCCAAGAAAGCCGCCAAGGAACAGCACGAAAAGTGCCACATCGATGGCGTTCGCCTCATAGCTGTCGGGGTCATAGAAACCCGCGACGGGTGCCAGCATCACCTCGACAAAGCCCTGCGGATTCGCCTCGACCGTCTTGAAAGTGCCTGCCACGGCCACTTCACGGCCGATTTCCTCGTTCATCACGCGGTCATACTGGCCTGCGGGGATGATCCAGGTCAGCGCGGCGACAAAGATGATCAGCAGGAAAAGGATCGTGTAGGCAGTCGGAAAACGGGATGCGAGACCATGGGCGGGATCGCTTTCCGATGCGCCCGGATCGCCGCTTGGCGCGTTCTGATCTGTCATGGCTGGTCTCCCTACGGTTAACTCCGATGTGCAAATCTCAACCCAAAGCTATCGAGGCTTGACGCCAAATCAAATTGCTCGATGCTGAGGCAGCAGACAATTTGAGATGGTCAAGTCCTCAATGCTGATCGATTGCTCTGCCTGACTGGGCTTTTGCGCTTGAAAGCACGGGCGATTGCACCGGTCCATGATGCAGATCAAGCCGGCGCGACTCCCCGACACTGTTCCCGCCGCAACCCGCGTGCGGTCGCCGGCGCGTGGGGCCAAAACATGAGGAAGCGACAGGAAATGACGAGCGGCTACGAAGGGATGAATGTCGTAGGAGGGCCAAAGACAGGCATCCTCGTCAGCGCGGCCATTGATAGCCAGCAGAAGGCATGCTGATGCGGGTTTCCGACCCACATTCCCGCCCCGCAGCCGATTGCCTTGCCGATCTGGAAGCCCGCCTCGCGGGCCTGACCACGTCCGAGGCGGAAGAACGGCTCGCCGCCCACGGCCCGAACCGCCTGCCCGAAGCAAAGTCGCGGGGGCCACTTTTGCGGTTTCTGGCCCAGTTCAACAACGTGCTGATCCAGGTCCTGCTGGCAGCGGCGGTGGTGACGGCGTTCCTGAACCACTGGATCGATACTGGCGTCATCCTTGCCGTGGTTCTGGCCAACGCCGTGATCGGCTTCGATCCGGAGGGCAAGGCCGAAACCGCCATGGCCGCGATCCGCGGCATGCTGGCACCGCGCGCGGCCGTCCTGCGCGACGGGCAGCGCCAGTCGGTCGACGGGGCCAGCCTTGTTCCCGGCGACATCGTGCTGCTGGAGGCCGGCGACAAGGTTCCCGCCGACCTGCGGCTGATCGAGGCCCGCGGGCTGGCCGCGCAGGAGGCGATACTGACCGGCGAATCCGTCGCGGTGGAAAAGACGCCCGATCCGGTTGCCGCCGCAGCCCCGCTGGGCGACCGCAGATCAATGCTGTGGTCGGGCACGCTGGTGACGCAGGGAACCGCGCGGGGGCTGGTGGCGGCCACGGGCTCCAGCACCGAGATCGGGCGCATCGGCGGCCTGCTGGCAGGGGTCGAGCAACTGACCACGCCGCTGGTCGCGCAGATGGACCACTTCGCGCGCTGGCTGTCGTTCCTGATCCTGCTGGCCTCGGCGCTGCTGCTGGCCCGGGGCCATTTCGTCGGCCACGAGCCGTTCCCGGACCTGTTCATGACCGTGGTCGCCATCGCTGTGTCGGCAATCCCCGAGGGCCTGCCGGCGGTGATGACGATCACGCTGGCCATCGGCGTGCAGGCCATGGCCCGGCGCAATGCCATCGTGCGCCACCTGCCCGCAATCGAGGCGATTGGCTCGGTCTCGGTCATCTGCACCGACAAGACCGGCACCCTGACCCGCAACGAGATGGTGGTGGTGACGGCCGAAACCGCCGAGGGGGTCTTTCAGGTCTCGGGTGAGGGTTACGCGCCCGAGGGTCGGATCGACCCGCCGGGGGACCTGCGCCCCCTCGCCCGTGCGGCGGCGCTTTGCAACGATGCGGCGCTGGTCGAAAAGGGCGGGCAATGGCTCATCGAGGGCGACCCAATGGAGGGGGCGCTGCTGGTTTTCGCCGGCAAGATCATGCAAGACACGCCCCGCGCCCGGCTTGACGCGATCCCCTTCGACAGCCGCCACCGCTTCATGGCGGTGCTGACCGATGGGCCCAAGGGCCGCATCACCCATGTCAAGGGCGCGCCGGAACGGGTGTTGCGCATGTGTGCGGGGCTGGACCTGCAGGCATGGCACGACCGTGCCGAGGCGATGGCCCGGCGCGGCCTGCGTGTGCTGGCGCTGGCTGAACGCGCCGAGACCACCGGCCGGATCGACGCCCCCGCGCTGGAGGGCGGCCTGAGCTTTCTGGGGCTGGTCGGCCTGATCGACCCGCCCCGCCCCGAGGCGATCGCCGCCGTAGCGGAATGCCGGGCCGCCGGGATCCGGGTCAAGATGATCACCGGCGACCACGCCGGCACCGCTGCCGCCATCGCAGCCCAGATCGGGCTGGTGAACCACGCCCGTGTGCTGACCGGCGCCGACCTGGACAAACTGGACGATGCGCAACTGGCGCTGGAGGTCGCGGGCGTCGATGTCTTTGCCCGCACCAGCCCCGAGGACAAGCTTCGCCTTGTCACCGCGTTGCAGGCCAACGGCCTGACCGTCGCCATGACCGGCGACGGCGTCAACGACGCGCCCGCGCTCAAGCGCGCCGATGCGGGCATCGCCATGGGGCTGAAGGGCTCGGAAGCGGCGAAAGAGGCCGCCGACATGGTGCTGGCGGATGACAATTTCGCCTCGATCGCGGCGGCGGTGCGCGAGGGGCGCACGGTCTATGACAACCTCAAGAAGGTCATCAGCTGGACCCTGCCCACCAACGCGGGCGAGGCGCTGGTGGTTATCGTGGCGCTTGTCGCCGGCATGGCGCTGCCGCTGACACCGGTGCAGATCCTGTGGATCAACCTGATTACCAGCATCACCTTGGGCTTTGCCACGGCGTTCGAGCCGACCGAGGCGGTCACCATGTCGCGCCCCCCGCGCCCGCGCGCCACACCGATCCTGTCGGGGGGGCTGGTGTGGCATGTGGTGCTGGTGGCGGCACTGTTCCTGGCGGCGGCCTTCGGGATGTTCACCTACGCGCTGGACCAAGGCTATTCCTTGGCGCTGGCGCAGACAATTGCGATGAACACGCTGGTGGTGCTGGAGATCTTCCACCTGTTCTTCATCCGCAACATCCACGGCACCTCGCTGACATGGGATGCGGTCAAGGGCACGCGCGTGGTCTGGGCTGTCGTCATCATCATCACCGCCGCGCAATTCGCCGTCACCTACTTGCCGCCCTTGCAGGCCGTGCTCGGGACTGAACCCGTACCGCTGGCCGACGGCCTGCTGATCGTCGGAATCGGCGCTGCGTTCTTTGCCCTGATCGAGATCGAGAAGCAGATCAGGCTGGGGTTAACGCGATGATCGGGCCGCAGGCCAAGGACTGCGGAGAGGCCGGACGGATTGTCATTTCCGTGCCGTATCTGGTGCCTACACTTCGCGGCGCCACCGCGTCACCCCGAAAAAGCGATGCCCGGAGGGTGAAGCGTGGGGCTGCGCTTGTATTGACGATTCCCCACGAATAACATCGGCATTCAAGGATGCCGCGGCGCAGCAAGTGAGGGCAGGCGTGAAACAGAAACCGAAATACCTTGTTCCGACCATTCTGGTGGTCGCGGCGGTTGCGGCCTATTTTGCCTGGACCAAGCTGGACACGCCGGCGCTGCCTGAGGGCATCGTGGGCGCGAATGGCCGGATCGAGGCGACCGAGATCGACATCGCCGCGCTGACCGGCGGGCGTATCGCCGACATTGCGGCGGCCGAAGGTCAGGTCGTCAATGCGGGCGATGTGCTTGTGCAGATGGATGTCGTCCAGCTCAACGCCCAGAAACGCCAGGCCGAGGCACAGCTGCGCCGGGCCAGTATCGCTATCGAGACTGCAAAGGCCATGGTCGCCCAGGCCGAGGCACAGGAGCGCGCGGCAGAGGCTGCGGTGGATCAGGCGCAGGCCATGGCCGATGCCGCCGCCCAGAAGCTGGCCCGTTCGGAACAGCTGGTGAAAACGAACGCGGTCTCGCAGCAGGTTCTTGACGACGACCGCGCGAAGGACCGCGAGGCAAAGGCGGGCGTCGCCGCGGCCGAGGCTTCGCATGCGGCAGCTCTCGCCGGGATCACTTCGGCCCGGGCGCAGGTGGTGGACGCCGAGGCCGCGATTGATGCGGCAAAGGCCTCGATCGATTCCATCACGGCCTCGATCGACGATGCGACGCTGGTCGCCCCCCGTAGCGGTCGTATCCAGTATCTTGTCGCACAGGAAGGCGAGGTCGTCGGCTCGGGGGGCCGGATCCTGAGTCTTGTCGATCTGGGCGATGTCTACATGACGGTGTTCCTGCCCACATCGCAGGCGGGGCGGGTTCAGATCGGGTCCGAGGTGCGCCTGACCTTGGATGCAGCCCCCGGTATCGTGATCCCGGCGACGGTTTCCTATGTGGCGGATGTGGCGCAATTCACCCCCAAGACGGTCGAGACGGCGGAAGAGCGTGAGAAGCTGATGTTCAGAGTTCGGGCAAAAGTCGATCCAGAGCTGCTTTCCCGCTATGTCGCCTATGTGAAGACCGGCCTCCCGGGCATGGCCTATCTGAAGACGCTTCCCGATGCCGAATGGCCGGCCTCGCTTGCCAATGTCGTGAAATGACCGGGGCAGACCAGCCGCCGGTCGCATCGGTCAGTGACCTGATCCTGCGTTACGGCAAGGTTACTGCGCTGGACAGGGTGACGCTGGACATCCCCGCCGGCATGATGGTGGGGCTGATCGGTCCCGACGGCGTTGGAAAGTCCAGCCTTCTGTCGCTGCTTGCCGGGGCGCGCGTGATCCAGGACGGCGGCGTGCATGTGCTGGGGGGCGACATGCGCGACGCCGGACACCGGAGCCGGGTCTGCCCGCGCATCGCCTATATGCCGCAGGGGCTGGGCAAGAACCTGTACCCGACGCTTTCGGTCGAGGAGAATCTGGAGTTCTTCGGCAGGCTCTTTGGCCATGACAAGGCCGAAAGAGATCGCCGCATCCTTGACCTGCTGACAGCGACCGGCATGTCGCCGTTCCGCGACCGTCCGGCGGCAAAGCTTTCCGGTGGCATGAAGCAGAAGCTGGGCCTTTGTTGCGCGCTGATCCATGACCCGGACCTGTTGATCCTTGATGAACCGACGACCGGCGTCGATCCCCTGTCGCGCCGCCAGTTCTGGGATCTGATCGACAGCATCCGCGCCACGCGCCCCGACATGAGCGTGATCACGGCCACCGCCTATATGGAGGAGGCCGCGCGTTTCGACTGGCTGGTGGCGATGAACGCCGGCAAGGTGCTGGCGACGGGCACGACGGCAGAGCTTCTGGCGCGCACCGGCGCGGCCGATCTTGACCGCGCCTTCATCGCGCTTTTGCCGGCGGCCGATCGCGGTGACGATCAGGAGGTGGTGATCCCACCGCGCGATGCAACCGATGGCGAGATTGCCATCGAGGCCGAACACCTGACCCAAAGGTTCGGCGATTTCACCGCCGTCAACGACGTCAGCTTTCGCATCGCCAAGGGCGAGATCTTCGGCTTTCTCGGCTCCAACGGCTGCGGCAAGACCACGACGATGAAGATGCTGACCGGCCTTCTGGAGCCGACCGAGGGCATCGCCCGGCTGTTTGGCCACGAGGTCGATGCCCGCGACCTGGCGGTGCGCCGCAGGGTCGGATTCATGAGCCAGGCCTTCTCGCTTTATTCGGAACTGACGGTGCGGCAGAACCTGGAACTGCACGCCCGGCTTTTCGCCCTTGAGGAGGCGAAGATCCCCGCGCGGGTGGCCGAGATGGCGGAGAGGTTCGACCTTGGTGACGTGGCGGACGCGCTGCCCGAAGCGCTGCCCTCGGGGATCCGGCAGCGGCTTTCGCTGGCCGTGGCCCTGATCCACGGACCAGAGATCCTGATCCTTGACGAGCCGACTTCGGGTGTGGACCCGGTCGCGCGCAACGGCTTCTGGCGCATTCTGGCGGACCTGTCGCGCAAGGATGGCGTGACGATCTTCGTCTCGACCCATTTCATGAACGAGGCGGAATGGTGCGACCGCATCTCGCTGATGCATGCCGGAGAGGTGCTGATCAGCGACACGGCCGAGGCGATCAAGGCCTCGAAAGGCTGCGAGACACTGGAAGATGCCTTTGTCGCCTATCTGCAAGAGGCGATCGACAAGACCGCACCGCCACCCGCCCCTGCGCCCGAAGCAGCCAATCAGGCCGCGCCCGCCGCCGCACCTGCCCCACCGCACCCGCAGCGGAGATCCAGCCTGCGCCGCCTTCTCAGCTATTCGCGGCTGGAAAGCCTGCAACTTCAGCGTGACCCGATCCGGCTGGCGATGGCGCTTGTCGGCAGCCTGCTTTTGATGGTGGCGATCGGCCTTGGCATCAACATGGATGTCGAGGATCTTACCTTTGCGGTTCTGGACCGTGACCAGACCACTGCCAGCCGGGACTATGTCGCCGACATTGCCGGATCGCGCTATTTCACCGAACGGCCCGCGCTTCAGGGCTATGACGACATGGACGCAAGGATGCGGGCGGGCGAGATCAGCCTGGCGATCGAGATTCCTGCCGGCTTTGCCGCGGATGTGGCGCGCGGCCGCACGGTCGAGATCGGCGCCTGGTTCGACGGTGCCAACCCGACCCAATCCGGCACGGTGCAGGGCTATATCCAGGGAATGCACGGCGACTGGATCACGCGCAAGATGCGCGAGGCGCTTGGCTCGGCCGCTCTGGCCGGCGATTTCGAGCTTGTCACCCGCTACCGCTACAACCCGGATGTGAAAAGCATCGTCGCCATGGTGCCGGCGGTCCTGCCCATGCTGCTCTTGATGATCCCGGCCATCCTGACCACCTTGTCGGTGGCCCGGGAGAAAGAGCTTGGTTCGATCATCAATTTCTACGTGACCCCGGTGACGCGGCTGGAATTCCTTCTGGGCAAGCAGCTGCCATATATGGCGCTGGCCATGGTGAACTTCGTGCTGATGATGGCGATGGCAGTTTTCGTCTTCAGGGTGCCGTTCACCGGCAGTTTCATCGGCTTTTCCATGTCCGCGCTGGTGTTCGTGACGGCCAGCACCGCGCTTGGCTTTCTGGTGTCGGTATTCATCTCCAGCCAGGTTGCAGCCTTGTTCGCGACGACGCTGCTGACGATGATTCCCGCGGTGTCCTATTCCGGTCTGATCGACCCGGTATCTTCGCTGGAAGGGTTCGGGCGTGCCATCGGCGAGGTCTATCCGGCCACATGGTTCATCACGGCGGCCCGCGGTGCCTTCTCGAAATCGTTCGGCTTTGTTGAACTGATCCAGCCGACGCTGGCGATGGCGGCCTCGGTTCCGATCATCCTGGGGTTGAGCGTGTCCTTCCTGAAGAAGCAGGAGAGGTAGCGCCATGAACCTGAAGAACGTCCGAAACCTCGGGGTGAAGGAGCTGCGCGGGCTGTGGCGCGACTGGATCATGCTGGCGCTGATCGTCTATTCCTTCAGCCTGTCGGTCTGGACTTCGGCCAATTCCAGCCCGGAGACGCTGAGCAATGCCGCGATCTCGATCGTCGACGAGGACCAGTCGCAGCTATCGTCGCGGATCGTCTCGGCCTTCTATCAGCCCTATTTCGTGCCGCCGAACCTGACTACCGCCGCCGAAATCGACACCAGGATGGATGCGGGCCTGGATACTTTCGCGCTGAACATTCCACCGGATTTCCAGCGCGATGTGCTGGCGGGCAAGGCACCGGCGATCCAGCTGAACATTGACGCGACACGGATGAGCCAGGCTTTCACCGGCGGCGGCTATGTCAGTCAGATCGTGTCCAGCGAGGTCTCGGAATTTGTCTCGGGGTATCGGGCGCAAAGCACGCTGCCCGTCGAACTGGCCCTTCGCGCCCGCTATAACCCCTCGCTTGATCCCGGCTGGTTCGGGGCCATCAACAGCGTTATCCAGTCGATCACCATGCTGTCGCTGATCCTGACCGGATCAGCCCTGATCCGGGAAAAGGAACATGGCACGGTCGAACATCTTCTGGTGATGCCGGTCACGGCGACCGAGATCATGCTGTCCAAGATCTGGTCGATGGGGCTGGTGGTTCTGCTTGGCTCGACCTTCTCGCTGACGGTGGTGGTTCAGGGGCTGATGAATGTGCCCGTCGCGGGATCGGTGCCGCTTTTTCTTGCCGGGGCGGTTCTGATGATGTTCGCCATGACCTCGATGGGGATATTCATGGCCACGGTCGCCGGCACAATGCCGCAGTTTGCGCTTCTGATGATGATGGTTCTCATCCCGCTGCAGATCCTGTCCGGCGGCATGACCCCGCGCGAGTCGATGCCGGAGTTCATCCAGACCATCATGCTGGCGGCACCGAATACCCACTTCATCATCCTGTCGCAGTCGATCCTGTTCCGGGGGGCCGGGCTGGAGGTGGTCTGGCCGCAGCTTCTTGCGCTGGCGGTGATCGGGGCGGTGCTGTTCTGGCTGGCACTCCGGCAGTTCCGGGCCTTCCTGCGCTAGGTTCTGTGGACATTTACCTGATCCACAGGACGATGGCGGCGATGGTGACGACGGCGAGGTAGTTTCTGGCGGTTTTCTCGTATCGCGTTGCGACCCTTCGGAATTGCTTGAGCTTGGAAAAGCAGCATTCGATGAGGTGCCTCTGGGCGTAGAGATGCTTGTCGAGGGGATGTTTGCGCGCCCGGGACGGATTGTTCGGGATGACGGCGAGCGCCTTCTTGCGGGCGATGATTTCGCGCAGGCGGTCGCTGTCGTAGGCGGTATCCGCCATGACCACCCCGGCGGGCAGGTCGGCGATCAGTGCCTCGGCCTGGGGGGCGTCTCCCTGCTGCCCGCCGGTCAGGGTGAAGCGCACCGGGCAACCAAGGCCGCGCACCGCCAGGTGCAGCTTGGTGCTCAGCCCGCCGCGGGATCGGCCAAGGGCCTGATCTTCAGCCCCTTTTTTCCACCCGAAGCGTGCTGGTGGGCGCGGATGATGGTGCTATCCACGATCAGGTATTCGAAGTCGGGATCCTCCGACATCGCCGCGAAGATCCGCCACCAGACGCCCTTCCGGCTCCACCGGCTGAAGCGGCGGAACATGCTGTTCCACGACCCGAACACCTCAGGCAGGTCGCGCCATGGCGAACCTGTCCGCACGATCCATAGCACCGCCTCGACGAACATGCGATTGTCTCGCCCGCTGCTGCCGCGCGTCCGCTCGTCCCCGATGATATGTGCGGCAATCCGATCCCATTGCCCGTCCGAAAGCACCAGCCGATCCAAGATCCCCATGGCAAGCCTCCCCGCTATGGAAAACTTGAATCACGCCCAGAAACCTTTGGGAATCCCTAGAGTCCACACAACCTAAGGGGCGCGCCCAGATAACGAAAAGTTGCGCTGGGAGCAGGGGCGCATGGTTTGCCTTTCGCCGCCCGGCGTGCAGATAGACATATCGAACCCATGGGACGGTTGGCGAACCCGCCGGCCTTCCGGCAATCGAAAGGTGGAAACATGGCTCAGCGTGACATGACATTTCCCGCGATGGCGCAGACTGCGGAATACATGACAGATGCCTGGCAGCGTTCGGTGCTTTTCCTTGACGTGATGCGCGAACGTGCCGCCCAGTACGACGCCCATACCAAAGATCCGGCGCCCAATGTCCTGAGCTATGATGCCGAACTGGTCCTCGATGCCCGCAGTTTCGACCCGCCGGTGAACTATCTTCTCTATCGGATCGTCCCCCCTGAAGACGTAACCATCGACCCCCTGAAACGTCCCTTCGTGATCGTCGATCCGCGCGCGGGTCAGGTTTCGGGCATCGGCGGCTTCAAGGCCGACAGCGAGGTGGGCGTCGCGCTGAAGGCGGGCCATCCGGTCTGGTTCATCGGCTTTCTGCCCGAACCGGTTCCCGGCCAGACCATCCTTGATGTCACCAATGCCCAGGCAACCTTTCTGGAAACGGTAGTCGCGCGCCACCCCGAGGCCGAGGGCAAGCCCTGCGTCATCGGCAATTGCCAGGCCGGTTGGGCGGTGATGATCCTTGCCGCCCTGCGGCCCGAGCTTTTCGGCCCGATCATCGTTCCCGGAACGCCTCTGTCCTACTGGGCGGGCGTGCATGGCAAGTATCCGATGCGCTATGCCGGCGGCCTCATGGGCGGAACCTGGCTGACGGCACTGGCGGGCGATCTGGGGGGCGGCATCTTCGATGGCGCCGCGCTGGTCCAGAACTTCGAGGCGCAGGATCCGGCGAACACCTTCTGGACCAAGCAATACAATCTCTGGTCGAAGATCGATACCGAGCCCGAGCGTTACCTTGGGTTCGAGAAGTGGTGGAATGCCCTGGTCACGCTGAATGCCGGGGAAATGCAGTGGATCGTGGACGAGCTTTTCGTCGGCAACCATCTTGCGGCCGGCGATATCCGAACTGCGGATGGCACTGCCATCGACCTGCGCGCGATCAACTCGCCCATCGTCGTCTTCTGCTCGAAGGGCGACAACATCACTCCGCCGCAGCAGGCGTTGGACTGGATCCTTGACCTTTATGACAGCGAGGACGACATCCGCGCCTGGGGGCAAACCATTGTCTACACGGTGCACGACCATATCGGCCATCTGGGCATTTTCGTCTCGGGCCAGGTCGCACGCAAGGAACATGACGAGTTCGCCCACAACATCGACCTGATCGACGTGCTGCCCCCCGGTCTTTACGAGGCGGTGCTGACCCCGAAGGAGGCGGCCGGAGTCAATGCCGATCTGGTCAAGGGCGACTGGGTGATGCGTTGCGAGGCGCGCACGCTGGATGACATCCGCGCGCTTGGCGGCAACGACCTTGAGGACGAGCGCAAGTTCGAGACGGTGGCACGGCTCTCCGAGATCAACCTGGCACTTTACCGCACCTTCGCCCAGCCCTTCGTGCAGGCCTTCACGACGCCATCCTTCGCCGAGGCGACGCGCAGGTTCCACCCGCTGCGACTGTCCTACGAGATGTTCTGCGCCGGCAACCCCTGGATGCGGCAGGTCAAGGGACTGGCAGAAAGTGTGCGCGAAAAACGCGAACCTGCCAGCCCGGACAACCCCTGGCTCAACATGCAGGAGATGACATCAACCGCCATCGTTCAGGGTCTTGACGCGATGCGCGACGCGATCAACTGGACATCCGAGGCCAGTTTCCACGCCATTTATGGCAATAGGGCCTTGCAGGCGGCGCTAGGCGTCGACACATCCTCGACAGAGCGCCCGCGCAAGCCCGCACATACCGGGCTGCATGACGAACTGGTCAGGCGCCGCGACGAGGGGCTGCGCCGAAACATGACGGAGGGTGGTCCTGTCGCGGCAGTGGTGCGGGCGCTGATCTGGGTCGGCATGTCGGGCAGGGTCGTCGACGAACGCCAGTTCGCCGAGATCGCACGATTGCGCCGGACCCATCCCGAAAGCAGCGCTTTGACGCTGGCCGATTTCAAGCAGATGGTGCGTGAACAGCTTCAGATGCTGCTTCTCGACGAAGAGGCGGCGCTTGGGGCCATTCCCGGTCTCATGCCCGAATCCGGCGACCAGCGCCGCATGGCGCTTGACACCATCCGCGAGGTGGTCGAGGCCAGCGGCGCGCTGGACCACAAGGCGCGGCAGCGGCTGAACCGGATCGCCAGCCTTCTTGGCATCGGACCCGCAGCGATCGACAAACGCAAGGCATCCTGAACGGACACCCCATGGACGAGCTTCACGACAAGCACCAGCGCCTGATTGCCGCGGCCCGCGACGGCTCGCCCGCCTTGACCGTCGTCGCACATCCTTGCGACGAGACCTCGCTGCGCGGCGCGATGGAGGCGGCGGCGGCACATCTGATCGAGCCGGTTCTGGTGGGGCCGGAAGCCCGCATCCGCGCCATCGCCGCCGAACACGGCATCGACCTTGCCGGGCGGCAGATCGTCGATGCGCCGCACAGCCACGCCGCCGCCGCGCAGGCGGTGGCCCTGATCCGCGCCGGCAAGGGCGAGCTTTTGATGAAAGGCAGCCTGCACACCGATGAGCTGATGAAGGAAGTCACCGACGCAACCACCGGCCTGCGCACCGAACGCCGGATCAGCCATGTCTTCATCATGGATGTGCCGGGCCACCCCGAGACGCTGTTCATCACCGATGCAGCGATCAACATCTTTCCCGATCTCGACAGCAAGCGCGACATCGTACAGAACGCCATCGACCTGTGGGCGGGCATCGGGCTTGGCACACCCAAGGTGGCGATCCTGTCGGCGGTCGAGACGGTGACGACGAAGATCCCCTCGACGATCGAGGCGGCTGCGCTGTGCAAGATGGCCGAGCGGGGACAGATCACCGGGGGCCTGCTGGATGGCCCGCTGGCCTTTGACAACGCCATCGATCCCGAAGCGGCGCGCATCAAGGGCATCGGCGGCCCGGTTGCCGGCCACGGCCAGATCCTTGTCGTTCCCGACCTCGAAGCCGGAAACATGCTGGCAAAGAACCTGATCTTCCTGTCCCGCGCCGATGCAGCCGGGATCGTGCTGGGCGCGCGCGTGCCGATCATCCTGACCTCGCGCGCCGACAGCGTCCGCACCCGCATGGCCTCCTGCGCGGTGGCGGCGATCTATGCCAATGCGCTCCGCAGGAAGGCCGGCGTCTGATGGACGTGATCCTGGTCGTCAACGCGGGGTCGTCCAGCCTGAAGTTCCAGTCCTTCGGTCTTGTCGATGGTGGATTGCAGCGACGTGTGCGCGGCCAGGTCGACGGGATCGGAGTCAGGCCCCGGCTCAGGATCGTCGATGCGGCAGGCGTTGTGCTGATCGACCGCAGCCATGAGGCCGCCGAAATCCCCGACCTGCCAGCCGCAATTGGCGTCCTGCGGGACTGGTTGAAGACCCGCAAGGGCATCACCCTGCGCGCCATCGGCCACCGGGTCGTGCATGGAGGGCCGGATTTCGACCGCGCCGTGCTGATCGACGAGGATATCCTGAACCGGCTCTCCCGCTATCAGACTCTGGCGCCCCTGCATCAGCCGAACAATCTGGCGCCGATCCGCCTGGCCATGGCGATCGCGCCCGACGCCCCGCAGGTCGCCTGTTTCGACACGGCATTCCACCGCCACCATGCCGAACATGTCAACTGCTATGCCCTGCCGCGCGCCTTCTACGACGAAGGCATCCGCCGCTACGGCTTTCACGGCCTCAGCTACGAATACATCGCGCAGGCCCTGTCCGAAACCGCGCCCGAGATCGCCGAGGGCCGCGTCATCGTCGCCCATCTGGGCAGCGGCGCCTCGATGTGCGCCTTGCAGGGTGGTCGCAGCGTCGAGACGACGATGGGGTTCACCGCGCTTGACGGCCTGCCGATGGGCACCCGCCCCGGCCAGCTCGACCCCGGCGTGGTGCTGCATCTGATCGAGGAAAAAGGCATGACCCCGGCCGAGATCACCCGCCTCCTCTATCGCGAGGCGGGGCTGAAGGGCCTTTCGGGCATCTCCAGCGACATGCGCGACCTTCTGACCAGCCCCGACCCGCGCGCCGCCCTTGCCATCGAGCATTTCGCCTATCGCTGCGGCCTCCACGCCGGCCAGTTGGCCGCGGCCCTCGGCGGGCTGGACGCCTTCGTGTTCACCGCCGGAATTGGCGAACATTCGCCCGAGATCCGCGCCCGCATCGCCGCGCGCCTGGCCCGGCTTGGCGCCGAGATCGACCCCGCTGCCAATGCCGCTGGCGCAACCTGCATTTCCACCCCCGCGAGTCGCCTCCCGATCCTTGTCATCCCTACCGACGAAGAACGGATGATCGCGCGCCACACCATTGCACTGACGAGCGGCACCACGTGATTTCGGTGCCTGTGATCATGTAACTTCCGAACAGCTCTTCCCTGGGCTTGCGTGTTCCTGCAATGCTCCTAATTGCCCCTTCCCGTCCCGATTCCCAGCTCCGCCGATCTGCAATTTGTACTCCCAGATTGAGCTACCCCCCGAAAATCGGACAGTGGCGAAAGCTATGATCTGACATCTGCTGGCCTCCAAGGACGAGGAGACCAGGGAACGACGCACGGCGCATTCGATCCTCGCGCTCGAGGATTGTGCCGTCGCGACTTCCGGCGACTACCGTCACCGCGTCGAGGTACGAGGGCAGAGCCTCTCGCATACCATGTTCTCCAGGCAGGCGGGGACACGGCGGCGCGCCTGCGCCTCGACGCGCTGTTTCGATGCGCGAGGCGGAGGGCATCCGACCCCGTGCAATCGGCGCCCTGTTCGGCGGCCCGATATCCGGCCTCGCGCACCGGTTCGGGGCGCGTCAGATCGCCGCCGTCGCTCTGCGTCGCCATCGCCGGCAACGTCTGGGCGACCGGCGACAGGGGCGCGTCAGCCCCGCGGCTTCGGCCGGCGGATCGGGTCGGACAGGAGCCTGAGCCCGTTCAGCACGACCAGCACCGTTCCGCCCTCGTGGCCGATCACCGCCAAGGGTAGCGGCAGGTCGAAGAACAGGCCGCCGATGACCAGCACCAGCATCGCGCCGATGGCGAAGACCAGATTCTGGCGGATGACGGCGGAAGCACGGCGCGATAGACGGTGCGCGTCGGCCAGCCGCTCCATGTCCTCGGACAGCAGCGCCACATCGGCCGCCTGAAGCGCGACCTCCGACCCGGCGGCACCCATGGCGATGCCGACATCGGCGCGGGCGAGCGCCGCCGCGTCGTTCACGCCGTCGCCGACGAAGGCAACCTTTCCGTCTCGGGTCAGCTCTGCAATCCGGCGCACCTTGTCCTCGGGCAGCATCCCGGCATGGATCTCGTCAGGCACAAGCCCCAGCTCGCCGCCGATCCGCAGCGCCACCGGGCGACGATCCCCGGTCATCATAACGATGCGGCGAACCCCGCCGCGGCGCAGGGCGGCCAGGGCGGCGGCCGAACTCGGCCTCGCCTCGTCCGCGACGCAGACGGCGCCGAGGACCCTCTGGCCGCGCCCCAGATAGACTACGGTCTGCGCCGTATCCGCCAGCACCTGCAACGCGGCATGGTCGATCCGGGCGCCCATCTCCTCGGCCAGATAGGGGTTGCCGGCCCAGAGGGGGCCGTCCTCGTCCCGTCCGAGGATGCCGAACCCGGGCCGTGCCGTTGCGTCCACGACCTTCGCCGCCGCAAGCCCGCGCGCCCCGGCCTCGCGGGCGATGGCGGCAGCGATATGGTGTTCCGACCCGGCCTCCAGCCCGGCCAGCAGCGACAGGAACCCGGCCTCGTCGCCGTCGAGCGCCACCACCCGCGTCACCGCCGCGCGGCCGGTGGTCAGCGTTCCGGTCTTGTCGAAGGCGAAGGTTTCGACACTCGCCAGGGTTTCCAGCGCCGCCCCGCCCTTGAAGAGCACGCCGCCGCGCGCCGCCGCCGACAGCGCCGACAGGATCGCGGCCGGGACCGAGATGACGATGGCGCAGGGGCTGGCCGCGACCAGCAGCGTTGCCGCCCGGTAGAGCGCCTGTTCCCAGTCGCGGCCCATCCACCAGAAGGCGGCGAAGGCGATCACCGCCCCGGCCATGACCGCGACCGTATAGCGCTGCCCGAACCATTCGCTGAACCGCTCGGAGGGGGCGCGGGCGGCCTGCGCCTCGGTCACCAGCCGGATCATGCGGGCGATGGTGCTGTCGCCGACCGTGTTCGTGACGGTCATGTCCATCACGCCGTCGAGATTGACCGTAGCCTCGAAGACCTGTGCGCCCGCCTCCTTCGATACGGGCATGGATTCGCCGGTGATGTTGGCCTCGTCGATGCCGCCGCGCCCGGTGAGAACCACGCCGTCGCTCGGCACCCGTGCGCCGGGCCGCAGCACCACCACGTCGCCGACGGCCAGTTCCCCGGCGGCGACTTCCTCGACCGCGCCGCCCGCGGTTCTGCGCAGCGCCGTCTCGGGGCGCAGCGCCATCAACGCCTCGATGGCCCGCCGCGCCCGGCCGAGTGCCCGCTCCTCAAGCGTGGTGGAGATGCTGAACAGCGTCAGCAGCACCGCGCCCTCGAACGGTGCGCCGACCACCGCCGCAGCGATGGCGGCGGCGATCATCAAGAGGTCGATGTCGAGAACATGCTCGCGCCACAGTTCCGAAACCGCGCGCCAGGCGGTCGGAAACCCGCCCGCCAGATAGACCAGCGCCAGCCCCGGAGCCAGCAAGGCGCCAAGAATCTCGTGCGCCGGCCACCGTCCGGCCACGGCCATCGCCATGCCGAGTACTGTGGCGAGCGAGAGGACCAGCGACAGGTCAACGGGCAGGGATCGCTTCATGTCAGGCTCCTGGCTGGCACAAGTGCTGGCTGGGTTCGAGAATCGTTCATGTGGGCTTCTTGCCCCGCGATGCAAGCGCCGCGATGGCGGTCCAGATGCAGGTGCGCACGGACGCTATCCTGCCGGCCCGCCGCCGACGATCGTCCACCGTGTCGAGAAGGAGCTGACTCTGATCCGCGAGGTGGACTAGGCGCCCTATTTCCAGACCGTACATGACATCGTGCAGTTTGCAAGATCGAAGGGCATCCTCTGTCAGGGCCGCGGCTCGGCGGCGAATTCCGTGGTCTGCTATCTTCTGGGCATCACCGAGGTCCCGCCCGAGAGCATCGCCCTGATCTTTGAGCGGTTCATCAGTAAGGAACGCGGCGAGCCGCCGGATATCGACGTCGATTTCGAACATGAGCGCCGGGAAGAGGTGATCCAGTGGAACTATGACCGCTATGGCCGCGAGCGCGCCGGACTGACGGCAACCGTGATCCAGGCTGCCGGCGTCGAGGTCGCGCGGGAGGTGCTGGCCGAGGCGCAGGGGGCCATCCTGCCGCTGGTGCCTTACCTCGACACCCTGCGCTGGCTGCTGATCGTCGTGGCGCTCGCCGGCATCGCCGTCACCATCCATGCCCGCATCGACGACTGGAAGCGGGGGCGGCGATGATCGCCGGGCTGGGTGCCGCACTGGCCGGATCGGCAGGAGCGCGCAGGGCGGCGGGGTTCATCCTCGCGGCCGCTGCAATCCTGCTCTTCCTGCTGAACCTTCGCCGCGCAGGCGAGCGCGCAGGCCGCGCCGCTGAACGCCCTGAAACTCGGGAGAGAAGTGATGCCGTCAATCGTCGGATGCTGGAAGCCGCCGCCCGCCGTCCCGCTGATCGTGATGCTCTGGCTGACCGGTTGCGCGGCGGGCGGTTCTGACGGCAGCGGCGCGGAGGCCTGTCCGCCGGTGGTCACCTACACCACCGCCGAACAGGTCCGCGCGGCGAGGAAGGTCGAGGCTCTGCCGGAGGGGGCGATGCTGGTCCGCATGCTCAGCGACTATGCGGTGCTGCGGGACCAGGCCAGGGCGTGCGGGTGAAAGCCGGGCCGGGTGGTGTCCCCGCGGGAAGCGCAGGGCGCCTCGACCGCAAGGCAGCGCCCGGCCCGGTTCACAGCTTCACAAGGTCAAAGAGCCGCAGGGGATTCGCTGCAGGGACATGGTGGCACGGCGGGGCCTCATCTGTCGCGCCCGCCGATGGGCACAGTTGTGCACCTGCCGGGGCGTGCCCTTCGCCATCACGGCAGTGCGGGCGACATTTCTTCGATGCCAGTCAGGATCCGGCCACGAACGCGATCCAAAAGGTCGGCGCCAGTGGAGATGTCGAAGCTCGCCGTTTCCAGCAGTGTTTCCTGACCCGTCACCCGGAACCGCGCGCGGATCCCTTCTTCGTCACCCAGTCCCGCATGGTGGGGATAAAGCAGCGTCAGCCGCGGGGCCTTGTAGAGGTGGGCATAGGCCATCATCTGATAGACGTCCGCCTGGGCGACCCCCTGTTTCGGATCGTCGATCCGGTCGGAAATGCGTTTCCACTTGGTGTCGATCACATGGGCGACCTGACCAGCGCGCCAGATCAGGATGTCGGGCTTGGTCTGAAACACCGCCCGATCATCATCAAGCGACGTCAGACAGAACAGGCGGCCACCCTGCAGGGTCACGCGGAATTCGGACCCTGCCAGCGCCCGCGCTACCAGACGGCCTATGTATTCCTCGAACAGGGCATTCATCTCGAACAGCAGTGCCGCTCCCTGCCCTGAACCGGCACTGGTGGTCTGGTATCGGTTACGCAGGAACAGCTGCGCCATTCCAAAGAGTTCCTGCCACGCGCTGTTCGTGCGGTCGATGACAACATCGTCCCACCGCAGGGCGGGGACCTGCACCTCTGCGACATCGGCATAGACGAAGGCCAGTTCCCGCAGCCGCTGCACGTTCGTCGCGTTGCGCGACATGCCCGCCAGATGAGCGATGGTCGCCTTTATGATGCGGTTGAGGGCGATATCCTCGGACAACTCGTCATAGCGGCACGCCAGGCGGCCCGGGTTTGCAATATGTCGGATGAACTGACGCGGGATATCCAGCGATCCCCGCAAGGTCGGCAGGTCGTCGTCGTGGAGGGTATAGCGCCGTGGCATGCCCCGGCGCACCGCCTCGGTCAGCTTGTCGCAAAAGATGCGGATCAGGATTTCCAGCAGCGTTTCGCGCTGCCAGTCGAGGTCGGTCATGCGTCCAGTCTGGATCTTCAGGTCGAGGGCCACCGCAAGCATGTGGACGAGGCGCTTGCGGATTTCGCGCGTCTCTTGGGCCGAGCCTTCCTTGTCGCCGACGTCGATCTTCGGCAGGATTTCCAGCGTACAGCCCGGCACCGCCAATACGCCAACCACCCCGCGTGCCCGCAAGTCGTGGCGCCTATCCTCAAGAACGCCGCCGCCGCCACGGCCGGCGAAGGGGGATGTCTTGGCCAGTGCCACTAGGCGCCGGGCAAGGTGCGGCGGAATGCACCCCTCCCCATCGCCATGGGGCACTGTCTCCCATTCGCGAACGGAGTAGGCGGGCATCAGGCCGCGAACTCGGAGAAATCGAACTGGTCCTTCACCCGCCAGCGCAGTCTTTCACCGCTGAAATCATCCGCGGCGATGCCGGGAGGCGCGGCCAGGCGGCGGGCTTCCAGAAACCGCGACGGGCCTTGCGGGCCATCGCCCAGAACGGCGGCGACCTTCGACCAATCCTCATAGAAATACTCGGACAGAAGCGGAATGACCTTGTGTCGCATGACGTCCGCGACGGCGTCGAGCGATGCGCAGCCGGTGAAATATGCATGCCCGATCTGGTGTTCGCGGTCGAAAAGGTACTCAATGCGGTCGTTGATCGTGGCAAGCAGCTTCTGCAGATTGATCCCGCTGACATTCTCGGACAGGACGGTCGGGTTCGACATCAGTTCCTTGAAGGTGAACCGACGGCGCAAGGCTGTGTCCAGCAGCGCAATCGAGCGGTCGGCCGTGTTCATGGTTCCGATGATGTGCAGGTTCTGCGGCACCCCGAAGGGCTTCTTCGAATAGGGCAAGGTCAGCTGAATTTCGTCGCGCCTCCCGAGCCGCTTATCCGGTTCCAGGAGCGTGATCAATTCCCCGAAAACCTTCGAGATATTGGCACGGTTAATCTCGTCGATGATCAGGACATGCGCAGCTGAGGTGTTGTGCTCGACCCGGACTGTGACGCCCGACGTCTGCTGCCGGCCATTCGTTCGAGGATTCGAGGACGCTGCCACTGCTGCGTCCGCAGGCACTAGCCATGCCTGGTCCGGATGACTGGCCCAGGTGGGCATGTTGTGTTTCTCCCAACCGCCGGTCGGCTCAATGCCCGTCTCCCGACCGGCGCTCACGAGGGCTTCCCGATACTGTTGGAGGGAGAAACCTTGCGGGTGTGCCTGCGCCAACTCCTGCGCGACATCCTGGGCAAGCTTCCGGAAAGTGCCATCGCGCACAGGCGGCAGTTGACCCACGGTGAACAGGTCATTTTCCAAACTCTGTTGGGGCTGACGATCTCTGTTACCTGAGGACTCAGTCTCGGGCAGCACGGACACAGCGACGTCCAGCTCTGGGGCATCAGGCATCGCTTCATCTGCATCCTGCCCGGTGCTCGCGCCATCCCTTGCACTGGCCTCTGCACGCCGAGCAACTCGCTGGAAGATCCCGGCGACAGGCTCAAGGCGGAAGCCAGCACCATTTTCCGACGGATCGTCCCCGTCGATGCCGGGTCTCAGACCCTCGACAAATTCCTCGTATGACATCGACTGGTGGAAGGTCACGAACTCGATCCGCCCCTCGGACATCAAGCGCCGGTATTCCGCCATCAACCGATCTCGGTTCTTCTCGCCGGAGAGATCAGCGGCAACGGCGTCGCCCAGACAGAGGCGAACCGCCTCCCACGCCGTCTGGTAGGTCTTGCCGGTGCCGGGCGGTCCGTAGAGGATCAGGTTGGTGGTCGCAGTCTGAACGGCGTGCGGCATGGGTTTTTCCTTCGCGGCCCCGCCCTGCGCGGGGACGAAGGTGTATTCGGTCGTGGTGCTGCGTTCCGGCCCGGACCGTGTAGGCGCCGGGACCGAGGCAAGCTTCTGGAACATCTCGCCTTCCAGCGCACGGCAGACGTTCGCCCAGTTCTTCACAAGTCCCGCCATGTCGTGCAGGTCGCCTGCACGGATCGTGACAGAAGGCTGCCCGGCCTCGCGCGCAGGTGCGATGAAGTAGTTCAGAGCGACCAGACGCGCCCGGTCTGCCCCACGCATCAGGTGGGTGTGTTGGTCGGGAAGCGGCAGCGGCGTGTCATGCTGATCGACGATGACGTAGCCCGCCGCATGCAGCCTTGCGGCCGCATCCCCTGGTTGGCTCCACCCGCCATTGAATGTGCTCGCGGCCTTCCCCAGAAGGTACCCGACAATTGGCTTCGTCGGAAAGCGCTTGTCCTGGCGCGGGCGTGTCGACCGTACCCAGAAATCCTTTGGCTCGCCGAAGCTCGAGAACGCATCGGCATGGGCACCAGACGTGCGGAACTGGTCGTAGGCGTCCATCGCACCTTCGATCCGGTCGCGAGAAAAGGCGTCATCCTCACCAACCGCTCCCTTGCGAAGGATCCGGTATCCCAGAGCCTCAAGTTTTGCGAAGGCTTGCGCCTCTCCGAAGCCATTGAAGAACTCCTTCGCTGCGAGGACGCGGCCGTCCGGAAGATGCCCCAAGGCTGCTGCGACCGTCGCCTTCGCCGGATAGGACTGCTCCTTGCCATCATCTGTGACCCAGACCTGTGGGCTGGCAAAGCCACCGCGCGCGAGGAAGGGCTTAAGGCCCAACTGATCGCACTCCCGCATCGCTGCATCGATCTCCGTGCGGGTGAGGCGGTCCACCAATGCCTGGTGCTCTGCCTTGGCGGGCACATTGGACTGCTCGGTCAGGAAGGAATGGTACAGCTTCAGGGCCTGCTGGAGGCTGGCAAGCCCCGTGCGCAAGAGACCGTCGATGGGGACAGGGGAGGGGTTGGGGCGTTCCCGCGCGTTCATCCTCGGCCGTATAGGCAAACCGGTTGAGGATGCTGTCCCGATCCTCCTGCGCGAACAACTCGTCGAGATCGCCCAGATATTGCTCCACGCGCTTTGCGCTGCTCGCCCGCGACGAGGCGGTTGCCTCCGTCTGGCCCTGAGCTACAAGCCATTTCCGGAATTCGTCCTGTTGCATCGTTTCGCCCCCTGCTCGCCGAATGGTGACGATTCCGAGTCAGGAAGCCGCGGGCAAAATCCGTCGTCGTCAATTCACCGTCTGGAACCACGGGCCGATGATGGCCGGAAGGAAGCAGGTGCGCAACTGCGAGTTGCCCGCCGCTGCGTGCGGATGCGTGATTATCCGTGCTTCTGCGGCCTTTCTGATGTCGTGTTGATGTGGCGTTGATGTA
>NZ_JARJHL010000018.1 GCF_029309835.1 Paracoccus sp. DMF-8
GGACCTCTGGCTGCAGCTGATCGCGATTGGCGGGGGTTTTCCGGGATTTTCCGGGGGATAGCGTCGCCTGACGGGGTGCTGCAACCGGCGTTCCGATGGGTTTCGCCGGTGGGTTCCTGGGTATTTGGGTGATGAAGAAAACCCCGGCGGGTCGTCTGGACGGGGTGGCGGGGCAGGAAAAGGTGACGTGTTCCGGTCTCGGGCCTTGCGCGCGCACCTGTCATGGCTATAACCCCGGACGATTTATCTGCCGCCAGCCCCCGAGGATGCCCCCATGCCGAAGAGAACCGATCTCAAATCCATCATGATCATCGGTGCGGGGCCCATCGTCATCGGGCAGGCCTGCGAATTCGATTACTCGGGCGCGCAGGCCTGCAAGGCGCTGCGGGAAGAAGGCTATCGGGTCATTCTGGTCAACTCGAACCCGGCGACGATCATGACCGATCCGGAAATGGCCGATGCCACCTATATCGAGCCGATCACGCCCGAGATCGTCGAAAAGATCATCGCCAAGGAACGTCCCGACGCGCTGTTGCCGACGATGGGCGGGCAGACCGGGCTGAATACGGCGCTGGCGCTGGCGGATGCGGGGGTGCTGAACCGCTATGGGGTCGAGCTGATCGGGGCGCAGCGCGCAGCCATCGAAATGGCCGAGGATCGCAAGCTGTTTCGCGAGGCGATGGACCGGATCGGGCTGGAAAACCCGCGCGCGACCATCGTATCCGCGCCGAAACATGCCAATGGCAAATATGACATCAACGCCGGTGTCGCCATCGCCATGGAGGCGCTGGAAGATATCGGCCTGCCCGCGATCATCCGCCCGGCCTTTACCCTTGGCGGGACCGGCGGCGGCGTTGCCTATAACCGCGACGATTACGAGGCGATCTGCCGCTCGGGGCTGGATGCCTCGCCCGTGGCGCAGATCCTGGTCGATGAAAGCCTGCTGGGCTGGAAGGAATACGAGATGGAGGTCGTGCGGGATCGCAACGACAATGCCATCATCGTCTGTTCCATCGAAAACGTCGATCCGATGGGGGTTCATACCGGCGATTCGATCACCGTTGCGCCCGCGCTGACGCTGACGGATCGCGAATATCAGGCGATGCGCAATGCCTCGATCGCGGTGCTGCGTGAAATCGGCGTGGAAACCGGCGGGTCCAACGTGCAATGGGCGGTGAACCCCGCCGATGGCCGCATGGTCGTGATCGAGATGAACCCGCGCGTCAGCCGCTCGTCCGCGCTGGCGTCGAAGGCGACCGGGTTTCCGATTGCCAAGATCGCCGCGAAACTGGCCGTCGGCTATACGCTGGACGAATTGGACAATGACATCACCCGCGTCACGCCCGCGTCGTTTGAACCGTCCATCGACTATGTCGTGACCAAGATCCCGCGTTTCGCGTTCGAGAAGTTTCCGGGTTCCAAGCCTGAACTGACCACCGCGATGAAATCGGTGGGCGAGGTCATGGCGATCGGCCGCAGCTTTCATGAATCGCTGCAAAAGGCGCTGGCATCCATGGAAAACGGGCTGACCGGGCTGGATGATATCGACATCCCCGGCGCGCCCGACAAGGCGGCCATCGTCAAGGCGATTTCCGCCCAGACCCCGGACCGGCTGCGTCTGATCGCGCAGGCCATGCGTCACGGGCTGACGGACGGCGAAATTCAGGCGGCGACCAGCTTTGACCCGTGGTTCCTGGCGCGTCTGCGCGAGATCGTCGATGCCGAAAACGTCGTGCGTGAAAACGGTTTGCCGACCGATGCCGAAGGGCTGCGCAAGCTGAAGATGATGGGCTTTTCCGATGCGCGTCTGGCCAATCTGGCGGGCAAAACGGAAAGCGCCGTGCGCCAGTCGCGCCGTGCGCTGGACCTGCATCCGGTGTTCAAGCGCATCGACACCTGCGCCGCCGAATTCGAGGCGCAGACCCCCTATATGTATTCGACATGGGAAGCCCCGGCGATGGGCGATGTCGAAAACGAGGCGCGGCCGAGCGACCGCAAGAAGGTCGTCATTCTGGGCGGCGGGCCGAACCGGATCGGGCAGGGGATCGAGTTCGATTATTGCTGCTGCCATGCCTGTTTCGCGCTGACGGCGGCGGGCTATGAGACGATCATGGTCAACTGCAATCCGGAAACCGTCTCGACCGATTACGACACCTCGGACCGGCTGTATTTCGAACCGCTGACGCTGGAACATGTGTTGGAAATCCTGCGCGTCGAGCAGGAAAACGGCACGCTGCATGGCGTCATCGTGCAGTTCGGCGGGCAGACGCCGCTGAAGCTGGCCAATGCGCTGGAGGCCGAGGGTATCCCCATTCTGGGCACCACCCCCGACGCCATCGACCTGGCCGAGGATCGCGAGCGGTTCCAGCAGTTGCTGCATGATCTGAAGCTGCGCCAGCCGATCAACGGCATTGCGCATTCCGACGCCGAAGCCATTGAAATCGCGGGCCGTATCGGTTTCCCGCTGGTGATCCGCCCGTCCTATGTGCTGGGTGGCCGCGCCATGGAAATCGTGCGCGACATGGACCAGTTGCACCGCTATATCCGCGAGGCCGTGCAGGTTTCGGGCGACAGCCCGGTGCTGCTGGACAGCTATCTGTCGGGCGCGATCGAGGTCGATGTCGACGCCCTGTCGGACGGCGAAACCGTCCATGTCGCCGGCATCATGGAACATATCGAGGAGGCGGGCGTCCATTCGGGCGACAGCGCCTGTTCGCTGCCGCCGCATACGCTGGACGCCGCGACCATCGCCGAATTGAAACGCCAGACCGTCGACATGGCGCGCGCGCTGAATGTCGTCGGGCTGATGAACGTGCAATTCGCGCTGAAGGATGGCGAGATCTATGTGCTGGAGGTCAACCCGCGCGCGTCCCGCACCGTGCCCTTTGTGGCCAAGGCGACGGATAGCGCGATTGCCTCCATCGCGGCGCGGCTGATGGCCGGGGAACCCATGGCGAATTTCCCCGCCCGCGCGGCCTATCCCGAGGGGGTCGGCCCCGAAGACGATCTGCCCTTTGCCGATCCGATGACCACGGCCGACCCGAACACGCCCTGGTTCAGCGTCAAGGAGGCCGTGCTGCCCTTTGCCCGCTTCCCCGGTGTCGACACGCTGCTGGGGCCGGAAATGCGTTCGACCGGCGAGGTCATGGGCTGGGACCGCAACTTTGCCCGCGCCTTCCTGAAGGCGCAGATGGGCGCGGGGACGCATCTGCCGGATACGGGCCGGGTCTTTGTCTCGGTCAAGGATGCCGACAAGACCGCCGATCTGGCCGCTGCGGCGCGCGATCTGGTGGCGCTTGGCTTTACCCTGACCGCGACGCGCGGCACCGCGGCCTTTCTGGCCGAGGCGGGCGTTCAGACGGAACAGGTCAACAAGGTCTATGAGGGCCGTCCGAATATCGTCGACCGCATGAAGAACGGCGATATCGCGATGGTGCTGAACACGACCGAGGGCGCGCAAGCCATTGCGGATTCACGCGAAATCCGCGCCGTCGCGCTGTATGACAAGATCCCCTATTTCACCACCGCCGCAGGCAGCATCGCCGCTGTCGCCGCGATCAAGTCGCGTGGCGAGGGCGAGGTGGGCGTGCGTTCGCTGCAGGCCTGACCTGAACCGGGAAACGCGGCAGGGACGGCGGGCGGATGCCCTGCCGTCCCTGTCATTTCCGGCCCGTGCATCCGCCGGAAGCGCGTGCTAGATATCGCCCCGAAACAGCAAGGGGGCGCCCCATGGCCAAGATGATCCATTCGATGATCCGCGTCTTTGACGAAGCGCGGTCGCTGGAATTCTACGACAGGGCCTTTGGTCTCAAGGTTGCGGAAAGGCTGGATTTTCCGACCTTTACGCTGATCTATCTGGCGAATGCCGAAACCGGTTTCGAACTGGAACTGACCGTCAACAAGGACCGGACCGAGCCTTACGATCTGGGCGATGGCTACGGTCATCTGGCGGTCAGCGTCGATGATGTCGATGCCGAACATGCCCGCATGACGGCGGCAGGTCTTGCCCCGCGCAAGCTGGTCGATTTCGCCCCTGCGGGCGAGGTGATCGCGCGTTTCTTTTTCATCGCGGACCCCGACGGCTATCAGATCGAGGTGCTGAAACGCGGCGGGCGCTACCTGTAGAATGCCGAATCAGCGGCGCGGGGCAGGGGGGTGCGACCCCACCCCGCCGCGCCACCCGGATAGCAAAATCCCGCGCCTCTGATACGAATTTGCCGGTTCGTCACAAACTGCGGCGCGCCACGCGGGTTTCATTTGCCTTGCCCTTGCCGTGGCCGCATCACACCATCCGAAAGGGCGCCCCCTTGGTGTCCGCGAAGGAGGATGTGATGAAAGCGCTTGTTCTGGAAGAAAAGGGCCGCCTGTCGCTGCGGGATTTCGACATTCCGGGCGAAATGGGTCCGCGCGACGTGCGGGTTGCGATCCATACGGTCGGGATCTGCGGGTCCGATGTCCATTATTACACCCATGGCAAGATCGGTCATTTCATCGTCAACGCCCCGATGGTTCTGGGCCATGAGGCTGCCGGAACCGTCATCGCCACAGGCGCCGAGGTCACGCATCTGAAAGCCGGGGACCGCGTCTGCATGGAACCGGGCATCCCCGATCCGACCTCTCGCGCGGCCAAGCTGGGCATCTATAATGTCGATCCCGCCGTCACCTTCTGGGCCACGCCCCCGGTTCACGGCTGCCTGACGCCCGAGGTCATCCACCCCGCCGCCTTCACCTACAAGCTGCCCGACAATGTCAGCTTTGGCGAGGGCGCGATGGTCGAACCCTTTGCCATCGGCATGCAGGCCGCGTTGCGCGCCCGTATCCAGCCGGGCGATGTCGCGGTCGTGACCGGCGCGGGGCCGATCGGCATGATGGTCGCGCTGGCCGCGCTGGCGGGTGGCTGCGCCAAGGTCATCGTCGCTGATCTGGCCCAGCCGAAACTGGACATCATCGCTGCCTATGACGGGATCGAGGTCGTGAATATCCGCAACCAGCCGCTGGCCGAGGCCGTGGCGCAGGCGACCGATGGCTGGGGCGCCGATGTGGTCTTTGAATGTTCGGGCGCGGCGCCCGCCATTCTGGGGATGCATGAACTGGCCCGTCCGGGCGGCGCCATCGTTCTGGTCGGGATGCCGGTCGATCCGGTGCCGGTCGATATCGTCGGCCTTCAGGCCAGGGAGTTGCGGCTGGAGACCGTGTTCCGCTACGCCAATGTCTATGACCGGGCGATTGCGCTGATCGCCTCGGGCAAGGTCGATCTGAAGCCGCTGATTTCGGACACGCTGCCCTTTGCCGATGCTGTCGCCGCATTCGACCGCGCGGTCGAGGCGCGCGAGACGGATGTGAAGCTGCAAATCGTCCTGCCGCAATAAGGGGGCTGCCATGTATCTGGGACTGGACCTTGGAACCTCGGGCATCAAGGCGATGCTGGTCGATGACCGTTTCGCCACGGTGGGCGTGGCCCACGCCCCCCTGACCGTCAGCCGCCCGCATCCCGGCTGGTCGGAACAGGACCCGGCCGACTGGCTGGCCGGCGCCGATCAGGTGATCGCGGCCCTGCTGCGCGACCATCCGGCGGAAATGGCCATGCTGCAGGCCATCGGCCTGTCGGGCCATATGCATGGCGCGGTGCTGCTGGACGCGCAGGACCGGGTCTTGCGGCCCTGCATCCTGTGGAATGACGGGCGTTCGGGGCCGCAATGCGCGGAACTGACGGGCCGTGCCGATTTCCACGGCATTGCGGGCAATCTGGTCATGGCCGGGTTCACTGCGCCGAAACTGCGGTGGGTCGCCCAGAATGAGCCGCAGACTTTCGATGCCGTGGCCAAGGTGTTGCTGCCCAAGGATTACCTGCGCCTGTGGCTGACCGGCGAACATGTGGCGGAAATGTCGGATGCGGCGGGGACCTTGTGGCTGGACGTCGCGCGCCGCGACTGGTCCGACGAGTTGCTGGCCGCGACGGGTCTGACCCGTGACCAGATGCCGCGACTGGTCGAGGGCAGCGATGTCTCGGGCCATCTGCGGGCCGATCTGGCGGCGCGTTGGGGGATTGCCGCGGTGCCGGTGGCGGGCGGTGGCGGCGACAATGCCGCGACGGCCTGCGGCATGGGGGTGATGACGCCGGGGACGGGGTTCCTGTCGCTTGGCACCTCGGGCGTGCTGTTTGCGACGACGGCCAGCTATGCGCCGAATACCGGCGATGCGGTCCATACCTTTTGCCATGCCGTGCCGGAAACATGGCATCAGATGGGCGTGTTCCTGTCCGCGACCGACAGCATGACATGGCTGTCGGAAATCACCGGCAAGACCGTGCCGGAACTGGCGGCGCTGGTCCCGGATCGCGTGACGGCACCATCGCCCGCGCTGTTTCTGCCCTATCTGTCGGGTGAACGCACGCCGCTGAACGATCCCGATGCGACCGGGGCGTTTCTGGGGCTGCAACGCGCATCCGGCCTTGCCGATCTGTCGCAGGCGGTGATGGAGGGCGTGGCGCTGGCCTTTGCCGACAGCGTGATTGCGCTGCGCAAGGCGGGGACGGTGATCGAATCCGCCTATGCGGTGGGCGGGGGCGCGCGGTCGCGGGCATGGCTGCATATCATGGCATCGGCGACGGGTCTGGTGCTGCTGGAACCCGAGGATGGCGATTTCGGCGCGGCATTCGGCGCGGCCAAGCTGGGGGCGGCCTGTGCGACCGGCGACATCTCGGATCGCGTTTTCACCCGGCCCGCCGTTCGCGCAGAGGTTGTTCCTGATGCGGAACTGGCGGAACGCTATGCGAAAAAGTATGAGGCTTATCACGCCGCATATCCGCATCTGCGCGATCTGGGCCTGAACCGGATCTAGGCTGAAAACCTCAGGAAAATCGCCGTTTCCCTTGTGTGACGGCGATTTTTCTGCATTGCGGCATTTTTCACGCTGCCCTGCAGAATGGCGATCATGTGACCACCTGCCTGTGCCTTCCTCATAATTTGCACGCGATCCAGCAAAAAAGTATCGGTATTTTTTGCGCAGTGATGTGGAATCCGCGTCCGGCCTGCGACTAAGGTTCCAGAACGCCGTTGACGGGCCGGGGTCCCGTCGTCAGCCGCAGCACGGTAGCGGCGTGTCGCGAGGGGGAGAGAGGAATCGTGCAACCCGATCTGGAACTGGTCCATATCCGCAAGGGCGAATCCTTCGCCGCGTGGATGCATGGCTATCCGTTCCGCACGGTGCGCTGGCACTATCACCCCGAATATGAAATCCATCTGGTCAACGCGACCTCGGGCACGTTCTACATCGGCGATTTCGTCGGCAGGTTCGAACCCGGCCAGTTGATCATGACCGGCCCGAACCTGCCGCAGAACTGGATCAGCGACATCGAAGCTGACGAAATCGTGCCGATCCGGTCGCTGGTCATCCAGTTTCCCGAGCGTTTCATCGAAGACGCCTGCGCGGCGATGCCCGAAATGGACAGCCTGCGCCCGCTGCTGGACCGTTCGCGCCGGGGGCTGCTGTTCGATGCGGACACCGCCCGCCGCGTCCGCCCGCTGATGGACCGGCTGATCGAGGCGCAGGGCATGAAGCGGCTGGCGCTGTTCTGGGACATTCTGGACGTGCTGGCCAATGCGGGCGATTACGAGGTGCTGGCCAGCCTCAGCTTTGATCTGGACCTGACCCGCGTCCATGACGGCGGCATCAACCGCGCGCTGACGTATTTGCGCGAACATCTGACCGAACAGATCGAGGAAAGCGAACTGGCCGAGATGGTCGGGCAAAGCCAAAGCGCCTTTTCCCGCGCCTTCAAGCGTCACACCGGCACGACGCTGGTGCGCTACCGCAATCAGTTGCGCGTCGATCTGGCCTGTCAGATGCTGCTGACCGATCCCGATATCAAGGTTGCCGAAATCTGCTATGACGTCGGATTTTCCAACCTTTCCAACTTCAACCGGCATTTCCTGAAGCTCAAGGGCATGTCGCCATCGCAATTCCGCATGACATTCGCGGCCCAGAAGGCGGCGGTCATGGCAAGCTGACACCAGCCCCGGACGATCGGAATTCACCGAATTCGGGCGGCCCGACACCGCCCGGACATGTGCAGGCCTTGCCTGCTTTCATCCAAACGGGAGGAACCCCAGATGAAAAAGACCCTGCTGACCGCGACCGCCGCCCTGGCGCTGGTTGCCGCGCCCGCACTGGCGCAGGACAAGCTGAAGATCGGCATGACCTTTCAGGAGCTGAACAACCCCTATTTCGTCTCCATGCAAGAGGCGCTGAACGAAGCCGCAGCCTCGCTTGGGGCCGAGGTCGTCGTGACCGATGCGGGCCATGACGTGGCCAAGCAGGTGTCCGATGTCGAGGATATGCTGCAGCAGAACATCGACATCCTGCTGCTGAACCCGACCGACAGCGCCGGGATCGAGGCCGCCGTCCACGCCGCCAAGGCCGCGGGCGTGATCGTCGTCGCCGTGGACGCCAACGCGAACGGCCCGGTCGATACCTTCGTCGGTTCGAAAAACCGCGATGCGGGCTACATGTCGTGCAAATATCTGGCGGAATCGCTGGATGGCAAGGGCGAGGTTGCTATTCTGGACGGCATCCCGGTCGTGCCGATCCTGCAGCGCGTCGAAGGCTGCAAGGCTGCACTGGAAGAATTCCCCGACATTCAGCTGGTTGACACGCAAAACGGCCGTCAGGACCGCTCGGTCGCGCTTGGCGTCGTGGAAAACATGATCCAGTCGAAGCCGAACCTTGCCGGGATCTTCTCGGTCAACGACGGCGGCGCGATGGGTGCGCTGGCGGCGATTCAGGGGTCGGGCAAGGATATCAAGCTGACCTCGGTCGATGGGGCGCCCGAAGCCATTCAGGCGATCAACGACGGTGGGCCCTTCATCGAAACCACCGCGCAATTCCCGCGCGATCAGGTTCGCGTCGGTCTGGCGATGGCGCTGGCCCAGAAATGGGGCGCCCGCGTGGTCCCGGCCGAGGTTCCGATCGACGTCATGGTCGTCGACAAGGAAAACGCCGCCGACTTCAGCTGGTAAGCTATACTGCACCTGTCCCCGCAACGTCGCGGGGGCAGGCCATCCGCCCGCAACCCAAGCCACGAGGCCATCATGCTTGAACTGAACGCGATCAGGAAAAGCTTCGGCAAGATCGAAGTCCTGCACGGCGTCGATCTGAACGTCCGCGCGGGCGAGGTCCATGCCCTGCTGGGCGAAAACGGCGCCGGGAAATCGACGCTGATGAAAATCCTGTGCGGCATCATCCAGCCCAGTGCCGGCACGATCCGCATCAATGGCACCGAACACCAGTTTGCCGATTACGATCAGGCGATTGCCGCCGGTGTCGGCATCGTCTTTCAGGAGTTCAGCCTGATCCCGCATCTGGATGCGGTCGAAAACATGTTTCTTGCGCGCGAGATGCGGGGGCGGCTTGGGCTCTTGGACCGCAAGGCGATGCGCGCCCGCGCGGGCCAGATCATGCGCCAGCTTGGCGTCGATGTGCCGCTGGATGTGCCGATCAACCGCCTGTCCGTTGCCGAGCAGCAATTCGTCGAAATCGCCAAGGCGTTGTCGCTGGACGCGCGCATTCTGGTGCTGGACGAACCCACCGCGACCCTGACGCCTTCGGAAGTTGAGCACCTGTTCAAGGTCATGCGCGAATTGCGCGGGCAGGGCGTGGCCATCGTCTTCATCTCGCATCATCTGGAAGAAATCTTTGAAATCTGCGACCGCATCACGGTTCTGCGTGACGGCCAGTTCGTCGGGTCCTGCGATGTCGCCGATGTCGACAACGACCGTCTGGTCGAGATGATGGTCGGCCGCCGCATCGAAAGCAATTTCCCGCCCAAGGGCACGGCCGATCCCGCCGCCCCCGTGGTGGTCGAGGTCGAGGAACTGCAACTGAAAAAAGGCGGCCCCCTGTCGCGCTTCGCGCTGCGCAAGGGCGAGATTCTGGGCTTTGCCGGGCTGGTCGGATCGGGGCGCACCGAAACCGTTCTGGCCATGCTGGGCGCCGGTCCCGCCGCGCGCTGCAAGGTCAGGGTCGACGGGGTCGAGAAACGCTTTTCCGGCCCCGACGAAGGGCTGGCCCATGGCATCGGCCTGCTGCCCGAAAGCCGCAAGGAACAGGGGCTGATCACCAGTTTTTCGATCCTGCACAACATCTCGCTGAACAATTACGGCAAATACCGCCGGGGGCACTGGTTCATCGACCTGAAAAAGGAACTGGCCTGCACGGAAACCGCGATGGGGCAGGTCCGCGTGAAATCGCAAGGCCCGCAGGCGCGTGTTGACACGCTGTCGGGCGGCAACCAGCAAAAGGTCGTCATCGCCCGCTGGCTGAACCACGACATGCAGGTGCTGATCTTTGACGAGCCGACGCGCGGCATTGACGTCGGCGCCAAGGCGGAAATCTACGCGCTGATGCGCGCCTTCACCGAGGCGGGGGCCTCGATCATCATGATCTCGTCCGAACTGCCCGAGGTGATCGGCATGTCGGACCGCGTCTGCGTCTTTCGTTCGGGGGGCATCGTGGCGACGGTTCAGGGCGAGGATATCAATTCGGAAACCATCATGACCTATGCCACCACGGGGAGGGTTGAACATGTCGCATGACGCAAATACCGGCGCGACCGGAAAGACCGGCCTGTCCCTGGGGCGGCTACTGCATTCGCCGCTGGCGCTGCCGCTGATCGGGCTGATCGTCGTATCCTGCCTAATGGGGCTGGCCAGCGACAATTTCTTTAGCGTCAACAACATCATGAACGTGCTGCGGCAGGTGTCGGTCGTGGGGATTCTGGCGGTCGGCATGACCTTCGTGATCCTGACGGGCGGCATCGACCTGTCGGTCGGCGCGGTCATGGCGCTGGTCGGCACGCTGGCCGCCGGGCTGATGGTCAATACCGGCCTGCCCGCAGGGGTTGCGCTGGCCATCGGTCTGCTGATCGGTCTGGGGATCGGTCTGGCCAATGGCGTTCTGGTCGCATGGGGCAGGATGCCCGCGATCATCGTGACGCTGGCCACCATGGGCATGGCGCGCGGTCTGGGCCTGATCTATTCGGGCGGCTATCCGATCAGCGGGTTGCCAAGCTGGATTTCGTGGTTCGGCGTCGGTCGCGTCGGCATCGTTCCGGTGCCGGTGATCATCATGGTGGTGATCTACGCGCTGGCCCGGGTCCTGCTGCAGCGCACCCTCTTTGGCCGCCATGTCTATGCGCTTGGCGGCAATGAAACCGCAGCGCGGCTGTCGGGCGTGAAAACGCAGCGCGTCAAGCTGGCGGTCTATGCGATTTCCGGCCTGACCTCGGCCCTTGCCGCCGTCATCCTGACCGGCCGGCTGATGAGCGGCCAGCCGAATGCCGGCGTCGGCTTTGAGCTCGATGCCATCGCGGCGGTGGTTCTGGGCGGCACGGCGATTGCGGGCGGGCGCGGGCTGATCCTTGGCACGCTGATCGGCGCGGTCCTGCTGGGCATCCTGAACAACGGGCTGAACCTGATGGGCATCAACCCCTATCTGCAGGACGTCATCAAGGGCGCGATCATCCTTCTGGCCATCTATATCGGGCGCGAGTGGCGCTAGGCGCTCCCCGCTGTCTTTCTGGTCCAACCTTTCCGACAACACTGGAGAAACTCATGTCTGAATCGCTGCAAGGCAAGGTCGCGGTCATTACCGGCGCGGCCTCGGGGATCGGTCTTGCCACGACCGAGGCGCTGCTGGATCAGGGCGCGACCGTCGTTCTGGTCGACCGCAACGAAGCCGCGCTGAACGAACTGACCGCGAGGCTGGGCGACCGCGCCATCGCGCAGGTCACGGATCTGCTGGACGCGGCCAGTTGCGACGCGATGATCCCGGAAATCCTTGAAAAGGTCGATCACATCGACATCCTGTATTGCAACGCGGGCACCTATATCGGCGGCGACCTGACCGAGACGACGCCCGAGGCCATCGACCGCATGCTGAACCTGAACGTCAATGCGGTGATGAAGAACGTCCATGCCGTCGTGCCGCATATGTCGGCGCGCAAAACCGGCGACATCATCGTGACCTGTTCCATCGCGGGCCATTACCCGACCTGGTGGGAACCGGTCTATTCCGGGTCGAAATGGGCGATCACCAGTTTCGTGCAAGGGATGCGCCGCCAGATGATCCCGCATGGCGTGCGCGTGGCGCAGGTCTCGCCCGGTCCGGTCGTATCCGCCCTGCTGGCCGACTGGCCCGAGGAAAACTTGCGCAAGGCGAAAGAAAGCGGCAGCCTGATCGACGCAAGCGAGGTCGCGGATGCGGTGATCTATATGCTGACGCGCAAGCGCACCGTGACCATCCGCGACATGCTGGTGCTGCCGACGAATTTCGACCGCGTCTGACGCCCCGGCCCAAGCCAGAGGAACCCCGCATGGACCAGTATCTGATCGGCATCGACGTTGGCACCGGCTCGGCCCGGGCGGGGGTCTTTGACCAGCAGGGCAATCTGCTGGCGACGGCCCGGCGCCCGATCACGATGCATCGCGAAGACGGCGGCATCGTCGAACAATCCGGCAATCAGGTCTGGGACGCGGTCTGTGCCAGCGTCAGGGAAAGCGTGACCCGTGCCGGGATCGACCCGGCGCGTGTCACGGGCATCGGTTTCGATGCCACTTGCTCGCTGGTGCTGCGTGGTCCCGCTGGAGAAGCCTTGCCGGTCGGCGATCCCGCCCATCCCGAACGCGACATCATCGTCTGGATGGACCACCGCGCCGTCGAACAGGCCGAACGGATCAATGCGCAGGGCCATGAGGTGCTGCGCTATGTCGGTGGCCGCATCTCGCCCGAGATGCAGACGCCGAAACTGCTGTGGCTGCGTGAAAACCGCCTCGAGGTCTATGCCCGGGCCGTTCACTTCTTTGACCTGACCGATTTCCTGACATGGAAGGCCACGGGCGCGCTGGACCGGTCGTCCTGCACGGTGACCTGCAAATGGACCTATCTGGCGCATGAGCGGCGGTGGGACGCGGATTATTTCCGCCGGATCGGTCTGGGCGATCTGGCCGATCAGGATTTCGTCCGTATCGGGCAAAGCGTCGTCGAACCCGGCATCCCTCTGGGGCAGGGGCTGGCGGCGGATGCTGCGGCGGCGATGGGCCTGCCTGTCGGCACGGCGGTGGCGGCGGGGCTGATCGACGCCCATGCGGGCGGGGTCGGGACGGTGGCGGCGGGCGGCGATGCGACGACCTGTCTGGGCTATGTCTTTGGCACCTCGTCCTGCACCATGACGACGACCACGGACCCGGCCTTTGTGCCCGGTGTCTGGGGGCCGTATTTTTCGGCCATGGTGCCGGGGATGTGGCTGAACGAAGGCGGTCAGTCCGCGGCAGGCGCGGCCATCGACCAGTTGGTGCAACTGCACCCCGCGACGGCCGAGGCCACGGCGCTGGCCGAAGCGGATGGCAAATCCCTGCCGCAATGGCTGGCCGACCGCGCGCTGGATCTGGCCGCCAGCCCGGCGCAGGCGGTGCGGCTGGCCGATGACCTGCATGTCGTGCCCGAATTTCTGGGCAATCGCGCGCCCTTTGCCGACCCCCATGCCCGCGCCGTCATCATGGGGCAGGGTATGGAAACCAGCGTCGATTCGCTGGTCGCGCTATATGTCGCGGGGATCTGCGGGCTGGGCTATGGGCTGCGCCAGATCATTGAAACGCAGGCGCAACATGGGGCGCCCGTTGCCTCGATCAGCGTCAGCGGGGGGGCGGGGGCGCATGTGCTGACCCGGCAGTTGCTGGCCGATGCCACCGGCTATCCGGTCGAGGTGACCGCCTGTCCCGAACCCGTCCTGCTGGGCTCGGCCATGCTGGGCGCGGTCGCGGGCGGTGCCTATCCCGACCTGCAGACCGCCATGCCCGCCATGTCGCGCATCGCGACGAACTGCCCGCCCGATCCCGCCACCCGCGCGCTGCAGGATCGGCGCTATGCGGCCTTTCTGACCCTGCAACGCACCGCCCGCGAGATCCGCGCGGCGTCTGCCCCCTGATGCAGGAGCATCCCGCCCCATGACCGACATCGCCGCCGCCCTGAACGCCGCCCGTCTGGACGGCGACAGCTTTGCCATGTCGAACTGCATCCGCGCCCTTGCCATGGATGCGGTCGAGGCCGCGAATTCCGGCCATCCCGAGGACCCCATGGGCATGGCCGCGCTGTGGACGCGCCACCAGAAAGCCGATGCCGCCGCCCCCGATTGGCCCGCCCCCGATTGGCCCGACCGCGATTGGCCCGACCGCGAAATCCTTAACCAAGGATGGGCGGGCAGGTTCGGCTGGACCCGCCATGTCGCCTCTGGCGCCGATGTGGCCGGGTTGCGCGGCTTTGGCGCCCCGGCCCCGGTGCTTTACGAAAAATTCGGCATTACCGCCGCCGCGATCGTGGTGCGTGCCAAAACCCTTCTGACTTGAACCCGCGAGGTCTTTATGCAGTTTTCAGGAAAATCCGTCATCATCACCGGCGCGGGCAAGGGCATCGGCCGCGCCTGCGCGCAATTGATGGCCGCACGCGGCGCTGAGGTCGTGGCCCTGTCGCGCACCCAATCCGATCTGGACAGCCTGCGCGCGGATATCGGTGGGCGCAGCATCCGCGTCGATCTGGCCGATGCGGCAGCCACACGCGCTGCGATGACGCAGGCGGGCACCTGCGACTATCTGATCAACAGCGCGGGCATCAATGTGCTGGAAAGCGTGCTGGAGATGACCGAGGCGGGCTATGACGCGGTTCTGGGCATCAACCTGCGTGCCGCCCTGCTGACCTGTCAGGAATTCGCCCGCGCGCGGGTCGCGGCGGGGGGCGGTGGCGCGATCGTCAACATCACCTCGATTGCCGGGCATCGCGGCTTTCAGGACCACCTGTGCTATGCCGCGTCCAAGGCCGGGCTGGAGGGCGCGACCCGCGTCATGGCCCGGGAACTGGGCGCCCATGGCATCCGCGTGAACGCGGTCGCGCCGACGATCACCCTGACGGAACTGGCGGCCGAAGCATGGTCCGACCCCGCCAAAAGCGCCCCGATGATGGTCCGCCACCCGCTGAACCGCTTTGCCGAGGCCGAGGAGGTCGCGCAAAGCATCGCGCTTTTGCTGTCCGACGACAGCGCCATGATTTCGGGCGCGGTCCTGCCGGTGGATGGCGGATTCCTTGCCGTGTGACAGGGCAGGGCGGGGTGGCCTGCCCTGACCCGAAACAACCGAAAGCAGACAGATCACCCGTTACGGGCCGCCGCGGAATCTGCGCGCGCGGCCCGGTTGCGTCGCGTTTCACGGCAGGTCGAAACCGGGTGATCTGCCTGTGGCCAGGTTGAAGGGGTGCAGCATTCATCCGCCGCACGCCGCCATTTCCAAAGCGCGATGACACCAGGACAGCCCGCAGCATGACAGTGGTATGACAGGCGCGCGCCGGGGCTGGTCGTTCACCTGCGGCTTTTGGTCGCTGCTGCGCCCGGAACGCGACCACAACGCCCGGATCAGGCAACACCTGTGGCGCTGCGGCAACGATTTCGGGGTTTAGGTGGCCGCCCGCATCTTGCCCATCCGGGGCAGGGTGGATAATCCCCAAGTGAAACGCTCAGGCAATCGGGTCTTCCGATCACCCAGGAAAATGTTCATCGCGAAGGAACCCGATATGCGCAACCGATCCCAATCATCCCCATTCCAGACGAAACGCCCGCTGCTGGCCGTGCTGATGGGCTCGACCGCCCTGACCCTGCCGGTCGCCGCCGTCGCACAGGATGACACGGCCGATGTCATCCAGTTGGACGAGGTGGTGATCGTCACCTCTGCGTCGTCCATCGCGACCTCGATTCAGGATGCGCCCGCCTCGATCACCGTTATCGACCAGCGCACGATCGAGGCAAACGGCGCGCGTGATCTGCGCGACGTGCTGCGCACCGTGCCGGGCCTGAACCTGACGCGCGGCAATGACGGCAATTCGTCCGTGTCCTTCCGTGGCCTGTCCGCCAGCCGAACCCTGACGCTGATCGACGGCAAGCGCATCAGCAGCCGCAACACCTTTGCCCGCCATTATCGCGGCGATCTGGACATCGTTCCCCTCGACGCGATCGAACGCATCGAGGTCGTGCGCGGCCCGATGTCGACGCTGTATGGGTCCGACGCCATGGGCGGCGTGATCAATATCATCACCAAGAAATCCACCGATACCTGGTCGGGTTCGATCACCACCGATTTCGGCTTTGCCGATGAAAACTCTACCGCCGACAACCGGTCGATTTCGGCCTTTGTCTCGGGCCCGCTTGGCCAGAACCTGAACCTGTCGGCATGGGCGAAACTGTCGGAACTGGACGCGCCCGACCGCCCCTATCAGTGGGCCGAAAGCCGGGGCGAACTGGTGCCACTGTATTCCTCGAACGGGACGCGGGCGAAAACGCTTGGCGCGCGCCTGACCTGGACCCCGCAGGACGGCCAGGAATGGGGTTTCGAGGCGCAGACGGCACAGGATGAATACCTTGCCGAAGATGGCGGCCACGACACCAACGACGTGTCGCGCAACAGCCTGTCGATCACCCATGACTGGGACATGGGCAACGGCACCCTGTCCAGCTACCTGCGTTACGAAGACAGCGAAAACAAGAGCTGGAACAGCACCGATTCCACCTGGAACGACCCGATTTCCTATGACACGCTGACGCTGGAAAGCCGCTATACCTCGCAGACCCAGGTTGGTGGCCGGGTGCTGGATTACACGCTTGGCGGGTTGCTGGCGCGGGAAAAGCTGAAGGATTCTCAGACCTCGTCCGAACTGATCGAGGGTGAGGTCGACACCGCCGCCCTCTATGCCGAAGGCCGGTTGCAGGTGAATGACGCGCTGAGCCTGACGGGCGGCCTGCGTGTGGACCATCACGAAAAATACGGCACCCACACGACGCCGCGCATCTATGCCAACTATGCGATCAGCGATGCGCTGATGCTGAAGGCGGGCTATTCGCAGGCCTTCGTCGCGCCCGATCTGCGCAACCTGAACCCGAACTATGAAATGGGTTCGCGCGGCAATGGCTGCAAACCCTATCAGGGCCCCTGCACCATCATCGGCAACCCCGATCTGAAACCTGAAACCTCTGACAACTATGAAATCGGACTGAATTACCAGGGTGACCGCGCAAGCTGGGAAGTCACGGCATTCTACAACGATGTCAAAGACATGCTGGCCGCACGTCGCACTGGACGCATCGAAGACGGCGTTCCCGTTTTCCAGCGCGACAACTTTGACTACGGCAAAACCGCCGGCATTGAAGCGGGTCTGGAATATTTCATCAATGACGATCTGACCTGGACCAACTCGGTCACCTATATCGCCGAATCGGAATTCAAATATGGCGATTTCGACACGGCCTATCCGATGGCGACGACCCCGAAATGGAACGTCACCACGGGTCTGGCATGGCAGGCCAATGACCGTCTGAACCTGTCGGGTCAGGTTACCTATGTCGGCAAACAGGCGGGCTATGTGGTCGAGGACGGGCTGGTCGTCGGCGATGGCGAACAGGCCTCGGTCCCGGCGGGCCAGAACAGCAAGGCCTATTACCTGGTCGATATCGCGGCCGCCTATGATCTGAACGACAGCGCGACGCTGAATGTCGGCATTGACAACCTGTTCAACAGCCAGCCGGAAAGCGAAGTCGATTACCGCGAAAACGGCCGCCTGTTCAAACTGGGTCTGACGACGCGCTTCTGATCGCGCCTTGCGCAACAACTCGGGCCGCCCTTTTTGTCGGGGCGGCCTTTTTGCTGCGTCGACCCTGCGGGGCGTTGCATCGGCGCGACCGCCTGTCACATGGCCGCTGGCCGGAATTGGCAACCCGATCAGCAAGGTGACGCTGATAGTCGTGCCGCGCCTGACCGGCGATACCATCCACTTTATCCAGCGGGCAGGCCTGCCGCAGACCATCACAGGTCTGGCGGCGGGGACATGGCATGTGCTCAATACGATCATGTCGGACCCGGTTGAGGTTCTGGGCCTGCCGGGCCAGTTGCGCGCGGCGTCCACCGATGCCAGCAAGCACCTCCACAGCGGCCACAGCCTGACGAACGACTATGCCGCGTGGCACCGCAACATGGTCGAGTCGCTGCTGTCGGTCGGGGTCACCGCGCCCTATCAGACGATGATCAACTCGACCATGCCGGGGTCATCCATGGTGGCACGCCGGAATCATGAGTTCGACGACAGCCGCGCGCAGGGTGGGATCGGCGCGGATGTCCCGCCGCGATATGATGTCCCGGCTGATATTTTTCAGCGACGGCATCCGCGCAGCCGACGCAACAAGCTATTCGGTGCCGGCCAGCAACAGCCTCGGCACCACGACAGTATCCTCCGAGCCCGTTGGCGGGTGGCGGGCGTGGCAGCGGGGTCGATGTCGACCGACCATGCCCTGAAGATGACCGCCACCAGCTACGACGGTGCCACAGTCCAAGGGACTGCGCTACCTGCAGGCACGGACGGTTACTGTAGGTTATTCCTACGGGCGGCCAACATCGCTGCAATCAATCGAGTGGAGCTGACAGCCACAGAACTGTATGCCTGCCGCAAACTTTCGTCTCACGCTACAGCCAGTGAACAGAGCGAAACCAGAACAAGAAACTGATACCCAGAAAGAAGGGATTATGCCTGGGTCTTTGAAAAATGGTGCCCGGAGACGGATTTGAACCGCCGACACGCGGATTTTCAATCCAATTCGGTTTCTTCTGAAAACAATACGATAGCCTTAAAAAAGTATCACGACAAAACGGGAACGCCCCATGAACGTGATACCTCTGATTTCCTCGACCTGATCGAGGTCAACTCGGTTCGTCAGGTCGCGGCGCAGCACCTGATCAATGCGGTTCTGAACTGCGGCGCGGATGCGGTGGCGTTCCTTGAGATTGTGCATTCGGTCTTGTCGCCGGATTGGCCGATGCCTTCGCCCTATGCGAACCTGATGGCCGAGGCGCGCGAATGGGCGCGTATCGCCAGCACGGCGCAGCGCAAGGGTTATGCGCTGGCCTGTTTCGAGGCGCTGGCCCCGGCTGATCAGGCCGCGTTCCTGCTCCATATCGGCGCGAGGGCGGCGGCATGATCACTACGCGCCTTGAACGCCGTGTCACCGGCATTCTCGACCTTGAGGACGCCAAGCGCCACGCCCGTGTTGATGGCGATTATGAGGATTTCGATTTTCATCGCATGATGGTTTCCGCCATCATCGAGGCCGAGGATTACGCATCCATGGCTTTCTTGAGCCAGGCGGTGCGCGTGACGCTGGATGACCGCCCGCGTGACGGCAAGGTCGCTCTGCCCATCGGCCCGCTGCGCGACTGGACTGAAGTTTTTGTCATGGTCGCGGGCGAGGATTACGACCATTTCACGGTGACGGAAGGTCAGCGCCCGGTTCTGCATCTGGACTGGCCCTGTCCGCCCGGTCCCATCGTGATCGAATATTTTGCGGGCTTTGGTCATGACGGCGCCGATGTGCCCGAAGATCTGCGCCACGCCCTGCTGGATCAGGTCGCGGCCTATTACGACGCGCGCGGTGCGGTGAATCGCGGCACGGTTGCCCTGTCGCCCCATTTCGCCCGGATCGTAGGGCGCTATCGCGGGGTGCGGATATGAGGGCGGCAGAGGCTTACACGGGCGATCCTGCCGTGGACACCCTGCTGTTCAGCTGGGGACGCGTCATCGCCAATGTACAGGGCTGGGAGCGGGGCTTTGCCCTGTCCATCCAGCGCGACCGCCACAAGCCCGGTTGGCGCCCGTCTCACAAGCAATTCGCGGTCATGGAAAAGCTGGTGCGCAATGCGCGCCCGCGCCCCGCCGCTGGCATCTACGCAGCCGATGATGTGCCCGACGATGTGGCGGTGATCGACTTCGACGACTGACAGACGTGACCCCGTGCATGACTGCACACGGGGGCAGGCCAGAGGACGGTTAGCATACGGTGGCTCTGGACCGGCAACGCCCACCACGGGGCGGGAACACAGGCAAGGGTAGTCCGAAAGGTCGAGGCCCGTTCCCCAGGACAGTGACCAGTCCTGCAAGCTGCGACCAACGATCCGGTGCAGGTCACGCATACGGATCGGCCCAAAGCGACGGCCCGGCTCCGGCCAGCAAGATCGCAGAGGGCATAGGGACTAGCTCGGGCCATGCGCCGGGGCTGGTCGTCCTATGCCCTTCGCTCAAGCCCTCACCAACCAGCAAGGGGCGGCGAAGTCAGAGAGAGAGGAAAGAGACATGGCGCGAACGATGAACCACCGAAAGCGGCTGACCAAGATCGCGCGGCGCAAAGGCGTGGCCGTCGATCACGTCGCGAACTGGTCGGCGCTGGCCGACCGTCTTGCGCAGCATCACGGCATTCCGACCCCGAAAGCCGAGGCGAAACGCTTCTGCTATCAGGTCATGGAGTGCCGTGGCTGGATCACCCGCCGCCCCGAGGTGTCGGCATGATCGACGGTCGCGACCTCTTTGGAAATGGTCCCAATGCCCCGGTTTCCGATTTGCCGCAGGACCGGCGCCAGACTGTTCCTTTCTCTCTCCTTGAAAAAATCGGGGGAAAATCTGCCGGGGTGCGGGCAATCGCCTTTTTGGGACTTTTGCGCATTCCCGAGGGAAAAAAGGCCGGAAAACCCCTGAAACTGGCCGATTTCCAGCGTAAATTCGTAAAAGGCACTTTTGCCCGCAATGTCATGGTCGGCGTGCTGTCGATCGGGCGCGGCAATGCCAAGACGGCGCTTTCGGCAGGGCTGGCGCTGGCTGAACTGGTCGGCGCGCTGCAAGAGAACCCCCAGCCCAAGCGCGAGGTGATCTTGGCCGCGCGTAACCGCGATCAGGCGCGGATCGCCTTCAACTTCGTTCTTGGCTACATCACCGGCCTGCCGGAAGCGGACCAGGCGCATTTCATCATCCGGCGCGGCTCCAAGCTGGAAATCGAATTCGAGGGCAATGGCGGCGGGCTGATCCGGGTCATTGCTGCTGACGGAAAATCGGTTCTGGGCGGCGCGCCAACGCTGGCGATCATGGATGAACGCGCAGCATGGGAACGCGAAAAGGGCGATAACCTCGAAAACGCCATCCTGTCGGGTCTGGGCAAGCGCGATGGCCGGGCGCTGATCATTTCGACCTCTGCGCCCGATGACGCCAACACCTTTTCGCGCTGGCTGGATGAACCGCCCCCCGGCACCTATGTGCAGGAACATCGCCCGGCCTTTGGCCTGCCTGCCGATGATCTGGACAGTCTGCTGATCGCTAACCCCGGCGCGGCCGAGGGCATCGGTTCGACCGCCGACTGGCTGGTCGCGCAGGCGCGCCGTGCCATCGCGCGCGGCGGTTCGGCCCTGTCCAGCTTCCGCAACCTCAACCGCAATGAACGGATCTCGACCGAAGATCGTTCGGTGCTGGTCACGGTCGATGAATGGATGGCGGCAGAGGTCGCGCCCGATGATCTGCCTGCCCGTTCCGGCCCCTGCATTCTGGGCGTTGATCTGGGCGGCAGCCGGTCGATGTCGGCGGCAGCGTTCTATTGGCCCGAAACCGGGCGGCTTGAGGCGCTTGGCACCTTCCCGGCGATCCCGTCGCTGTCGGATCGCGGCGCGTCCGATGGCGTGTCGGACCGCTATATGCAGATGCACGAGCGCGGCGAATTGTCCGTTCTGGGCGATGCCACCGTGCCGCCCGGCCCGTGGCTGGCCCAGATCGTGCGTCACCTCGACGGCATCACCCCGGATTGCATCGTCGGCGACCGCTTCCGCCATGCCGAATTCAGCGAGGCCATGAACGCGGCAGGGCTGGCCCGCGTCCCCTTCATCTGGCGCGGATTCGGCTGGAAAGACGGGGCCGAGGATATCGAGCGTTTCCGCCGCGCCCTGTTTGACGGCGAGGTGAAAGTGGCCCCGTCCATGCTGCTGCGCTTTGCCTTTGCGGATGCGGTCACGCTGGTCGATCCGGCTGGCAACCACAAGCTGGCGAAAGCCCGGTCCCTTGGCCGGATCGACGCGGCGGCGGCAACGGTTCTGGCCGTGGCGCAAGGCGCGCGGATGCGGGCTGCCCCGGTGCGCAAGGCGCGGGCGACATGGCTATGACCGCGCCCCGCACCGAATACACCCGCCATTCCAAGCGCGTGACCTCGACCCGCCGCTGGCAGGTTCTGCGCCATGCGATCCTTGAGCGCGACGGCTGGAAATGCCGGTGCTGCGGTGCGCGCGGCAGGCTGGAAATCGACCATATCCAGCCGGTGCGGAAAGCCCCGGATCGCGCCTTTGACCCGGCCAATCTGCAAGCCCTTTGCGGGTCCTGTCACACCCGTAAGACCCGGATCGAATGCGGCCATCCCGCACCGATCCAATCGCCCGAGCGTCAAGCCTGGGCGCAAGCTGTCGCCGATCTGGCGACAAATCCCAACCCGGCAACATGAGGTATCAAATGCTGGACTCTGTGAAAATCGCCCGTCGCCAGTCGGAAATCCGGCAGGCTCTGGCTGGTCTGGTCGGCAAGGAAAGCCCGACCGAGGATGAAACCCGCTCCATGGAAACCATGGATGCGGAATACCGCACCAACGAAACCCGTTACCGGGCCGCGTTGGTGGCCGAGGATCAGGAACGCCGCGAGGCCGGGGCCGATCTGGAAACCCGCGATGACCGCCAGTTCGCCGAACTGGTCGGCAAGTTCGAGCTGCGTCAGGTCGCGCTGTCGCTGGACGAAGGCCGCGCGCTGTCGGGCGCAACTGCCGAGGTGGTGCAGGAAATGCGCAACGCGGGCGGCTATCAAGGCATCCCGATCCCGCTGGCTGCGCTGGAAACCCGCGCCGGCGAAACCATCGCCGCCGATCAGGTGAACCCCAAGGCGATCCGTCCGGTGATCGACCGGCTGTTTCCCGGTTCGGTGGCCGAACGCCTTGGCGTCCAGCGCATCAACATCGCCCAGGGAGAACTGTCTTTCCCCGTGGCGACTGCGGGCGCGGTCTTTGGCTGGCAGACCACCGAACTGGGCGACGTTGGCGCGGCATCGGAATATGAAACCAGCGAACGCAGCCTGAGCCCCGATCACACGGGCGGGGCGCAGATGGTGATCAGCCGCAAGGCCCTGAAACAGGCGGGCGAAGGGCTGGAATCGGCTATCCGTCGCGACCTGAATGCGGCCATCGGCGCGGAACTGGACCGCGTGGTGATCAACGGCAGCGGCGCGGCGGGCCAGCCTCTGGGCATCATCCCCGGTGCAACCGCCTATGGCATCACCTCTACCCCGGTCGGCGCAGCGGCGACTTGGGCGGCGTTCCGGGCGCAGATCGTCGCCTTCATGCAGGCCAATGCGATCACCAGTGCGGCGCAGGTCAATCTGGGCTTTGATCCCGCGATCTGGGCCGATCTGGACGATGCGCTGATCACCGGCACCGCGGTTTCCGAATGGGACCGGCTGACCAAGCATGTCGGCACCCCGGCAATCTCGAATGTGATCCCCGCCGAAACCGCGATCCTGACTGCGACGGTGCAGGGCATCGCGCCGGGCTATCTGGGCATCTATGGCGGCGTGGACCTGATCCGCGATCCCTACACCAAAGCAGCCAGCGGCCAGCTGGTGCTGACCGGCCTTGTCACGGCAGATTTCACCGTGCCGCGCGGGATGCAGACCCGCATCCTGACCGGGATCGCCGAATAATGCTGTGGGGCGGTCACGCGGGCAGTCTTGAACTGCGGTCTGATGGCGGGGCAACCCGCCTGACAGCCCGTTTCCCCTATGGCCGGGAAACCGAACTGGCACCGGGGCGGCGCGAGGTTATCGCCCCTCGGGCCTTCGCTGACCGGATCGAGGCGGGCGAGGATATCCACCTGCTGGCCGGTCACGACTTCAATCGCCCGCTGGCGTCCAGATCGGCGGGCAACCTGACCCTGACCGATGGTGACGACGCGCTGGTGATCGAGGCGCAGCTTGACGGTGCCACCAGCTGGTCGCGCGACTTTCTTGCCGCCCATGCGGCGGGGCTGATCCAGGGCCTGTCGCCCGGCTTCCGCGTCCAGCCCGGCGGCGAACGGATCGAGCGGCGGGGCGCGGGCGTCCTGCGCACCATCGCGGCGGCAGACCTATTCGAACTCTCTGCCGTCACCCGCCCCGCCTATCCGCAAGCCCAGATCGAGGCGCGGGCATGGGAAACCCATCAGGACCGCCAGCCCTATCGCGGTGCGGTCCACCACCTGAACCGATGGAGGCTGTGATATGTTCGGATGGCTGAAACGGGGCCGCGCACCCCAGATCGAAACCCGCGCGGCGCAGCCCGGATACACCGCCGCGCTGATGGCCGCGCGCGAGGCGTGGATCAGCGGCGGGGCCGGGCTGGCCGAATTGACCGGGGCTGTGCAAGCGTCGGTCATGCTGTGGGAAAGCGGGCTGTCGCTGGCTGACGTGACCGGCACCGATCTGCTGGACCGGCGCAGCATGGCGATCTGCGCCCGCGCTCTGGCGCTTCGTGGTGAATGCCTGTTCCTGATCCGCGACCGGCTTATTCCCTGCACCGATTGGGACATCAGCACCCGCTATGGCCAGCCGCGCGCCTATCGCGTCGGCCTGCCCGAGATCGGCGGCGGGCGGTCTGAAACCGTTCTGGCCCCCGAGGTGCTGCACTTCCGCATCGGCTGTGACGCCGTGACCCCTTGGGCCGGATCGGCACCGCTGGCCCGCGCCAAGCTGTCGGCGTCCCTGCTGGACGAAATCACCACCGCCCTGCGCGACGTGTTCCGTGATGCGCCCATTGGTTCGCAGATCATCCCGGTGCCCGAGGGGCGTTGTTGCAGAAGTCAGTGTGTGAGCGCAGTTTTCCCTTTCCGCGTTGAGTTCATGCCACGCGTTTGATCTCGGCGGATCCGAGGGCATTGAAGCGGTTCATGAGGGCGATGCGGATATGGATTTCGGCGGTCTGGCGGTCCGGGTCTCGTGATGAGATGCGTTCACCGAAGGCCTTGAGGCAGCGCATCCTTGCCTCGATCCTGCTTCGGACGTGATAACCTGACCAGCGCTTCCATATGGCCCTGCCCAAGCGCTGGGTTGCCCGGAGGATCTCGTTGCGCGCCCTGGCTGCGGGGCAATCCTCCTTCCAGAGACGGCCATTCCTCCGGATCGGGATGATAGCGGTGCCGCCTCGATCCAGGATCGCGGTGTGGCAGCGTCGGGTGTCAAAGGCACCGTCGCCGGTGACGGTGCCGATCTGTTCATCCTCTGGGATCTGGTTGAGCAGGTCGGGCAGAACAGGGCTGTCGCCTTCACGGCTTGAGGTGAATTCGACGGCGCGGATGTCACCTGTAGCCGTGTCCATCGCCAGATGAACCTTACGATATTGGCGTCGGCGATGCGGGCCATGCTTGCGGGCAAGCCATTCCCCATCACCAAGAAACTTGATCCCGGTGCTGTCCACCAGCAGGTTCAGCGGCCCCGGCGCACGGCGGCTCGTGATCTGAACCGTGATGCGCTTCTGCCTGCGGCTCAGGGTCGAGAAATCGGGCACCCGCCAGTCGAGCCCGGCCATCGAAAGGATGCTCGCCACCATCCCTGTCGTTTGCCGCAGAGGCAGGCCGAACAGAACCTTCACCATCAAGCAGAACTGGATCGCGGCATCAGAGAAGACCGGCGGCCGACCATTGCATCCGGATTTGGGTGCGCGCCAAACCATGTCCTTGTCCAGCCAGATCAGAAGGGACCCGCGCCGCTTCAAGGCATCGTTGTAGGACTTCCAGTTCATCGTGCGGTAGCGGGTGGGCTCAGGCTTGCTCATACTCGCCCCTTAGCCCACTGGATTCGCAGTGTGAATCCCTCAGAAAACGGAGTTCTGCAACAACGCCTTGGAGGTCCGTGATAGAAGCTACTTGAACTTGGCCTCCTTAGGGATCGCCCGAACTCAGCATCAGTGAACATAAAACTTACTGCGTAGTAAGCGTATGTGATATGTCAGCTTTGATACTTTGGGCTGTGTTATTTTCTGGATCGACCTGCAACCAGAATGATACCCTGCCAAGAAGCCGTTCTGCAGCAAGTGGGTCGGGAACAGTTTGCCGTTTCGAGAACTCCACGGGTCCAAACTTCTTTAGGAAATATGCGTCTGACTTGATCTTTCTAACAGTTCTCCTGGGTAATTTCATTTTGCCCGTTCCGATTGAAACCCCCGTTACGATCTTTTTAGAACGCGGGCCGCTCACCCTGGTCTTGGCCTTATTTAACTTAAACCCAAATGACTCTACAATAAAAGAAATCTTATTGATAGCATCGCTTTCAATTACTTCACCTGAGAATGTCATGTCGTCCGCATATCTACTATATTTTAAGTCTAGCATATTAGATAACTCTTCAAGTTCATGATCCAAATTTTTACATAGGTAGTTGCTAAGCGCTGGACTGGTGGGTGCGCCTTGTGGGAGGCTTCCATCGACGCAACAAATTTCAGTCAAAACGAGCGATACGGAAGGTGGATAACCTAGCCCGAGAAAAGCGTTTAGGACAAGATTGCTATTTATCGAAGGGAAGAAGTCCAATATATCAATATTGAGCAAGAAGCTTCGACCTAGGTGCTCTGCGGCATTATTCACCACAGAGCGCCCACTAACAAAGCCAAAGGCGCGATCAGATACTTCCAAGTTCTGGAGTATCTCGCGATTAACCCATCGTTGGCAGTGCAAAAGGCTGGGTTGCGGAACCGAAATGGTTCTAATCCCCCCACTGCGCTTTGGAATTGAGAATTTTCTGTAGAACTCACCGCTATTTCTAACAACTGCGGCGAGGAGGCTTTCCTCAACGTCTAAAAGCCGTGCCAGATGTCGGAATTCGAATACTGGCGGTAACCCCGAGGCCTGAAGCGTCTCAACAAAGCGCAGGTATGCGTCCACCAACTGTTTATGGCCGGTAACGTGTTCAGAGTAAAAGTCGCGCCATCCGTCGACGTTCATATTTGCTGTCCGTGTGAAAGACGCGGGAGATACCTAAGTATTTTATCATTTATGATAATCACAGGAAGACCCTTGTGGTCTTCCTATTAGTTCCGCAGGAACAATAGGCTCCCTTTAGGGAGCCTGTCGTTAACGACGGCCTCAACCACAGAGGCGACTACGCCTCTAAGTGCTATCCATCCCGCGTCTTTCTTTGATAAGAAAGCAGAAAAACTTAGGCTGTTCAAGGGCGTCTTAGAAAGAAATTTACGTCTAAGCGCGACAAGTCGGGAAGGTAAGGCTCATCTCTATCTATCGATTGAGGGTTTTGAGAAGTCTTCAGCGCCCAGTCTCGTGCCACAACAAAGAATATCTCTTTTCTCTTTAAGAAGACCCAATCTCGGCCTTTTGCGGTCAATCTCGCGGACATGCCCTCAATTTCGCAAAGTTCATGTGTCATTAACATCAAAAGAGTGGACGCAAGTTGTCCTGGGGAAAGTAGCTTCGTTTCGTGGAGCTGATAAAGGTCAACCCAGTTATCGGCAGTATATAGCAGTGAAATGACTTCACGGTCATAACTTTCCATCATATCCTCGGGATCAACACATCTCTCTCTGGCCCCTTCTTTAGACGCGGCCACCAAAAGAGCGGGAAATTATTGTTTGGAGGATTATCTCCTTCTGAGTAATATAGCGCCTCACTTGCTCTCCATCCAAATAAGTAGTCTTGTAATTTCTTCCTTCCATGCCTTTCGTGCAGTATTGACTCCAGTCGCCTCATATCTGTGAGAGCAGCGGTAAGCTCGGGGTCTGAAAAATGGTCAGAGATTCCTTTCTTCAGCCAAGTCACAGCGAAATAGCTATCTACAAGTGGTTCGATTACATTTTTACTTTGCTCCATGGCGGCCGCGACAGCGACATAGATTTTACAGGTTTTTTTCTGCTCATCAAGTTTCTTCTTTATCCAATCAACTTTTCCCCTGACAGATTCACCGCTTCCGCAAAAATCGTCTACCACCACAATCGCTTTTCCGTCAGCGACACGTTCCACCGCCGCCTCGAGACCGTTTATAAAGTTCGCTGTCTTCCAGCCGCAGGTTTCAGCGAAAACGCCCTTCATCTGCTGAACATAAGCTGATGAGCTGTCGGCAAGCTCGCGATCATTGATGGCTATAATTTGCGTTTCGACTTGCGTAAGGGACCATTCTTTGGTGATTTTCTCGCAAATCCTCCGCCTCGCATCCAGCTGATCATTCGGTGTGAAAAAATTGATCCTAGAAACAAGGTTTAACACCAAGCTGGCCTCCCGTTCGTTCTCGCATATTGCGAGCAGATCGTAAAACGCCGAAGATCTTCTTATCAGCCAAGGGTGGCGCAATGTAAGTTTCAATAGGACACCGAAGTCGTTTCTCGATATCTGATTCGGAAGGCGGTCAATTTCCATGGGACTAAACGCTTTTGTTCTGCGGACCTTCGTGTTGCAGGTTCGCGCAATGCTAACGCCTGTATTGACTTTTACAATCGAGATCCTCTGAAGCCAAGCTTTAGCTGCGCTGACCTGAGCCCCGCATTTTCCTCCAGTTTGAGGTAGAATCCGCCCCAAACGAGGAGACGGACGACGAAGCGATCGAGCAACGGCCCTGGACACTCCTACCCTGCCTGGTAGCGTAGCCCGAAAACGAGGGCTCCCCACATATGCCACCCGCCGACTGTCCGATCTGCGCCCAAATCGCGGGCCAGTTTGCTTTTCGTTGCCTCGGGCCGACAGGCGAGATCATCGCACCAGGGCGCCATGTTTCGAACTGGGCAGAGCTGAACGCGACCGAACAACTGTCGATGCTGACTTTGATTTCGGCGGCTTTGGTGGAGGACGTGGCGGGGATCAGGCCGGGAAGTGTCCACGGACACTTCGTCCTGCAACTCTCAGAATCTGGCGTCGACAGACCAGGTCTGCTGATCGCCGGAGGCGACGACCCTCTCATGTCCCATCTGATCCGGCATATCGACACCGCCGACTCTGTCGATCTTGCGGTGGCTTTTGCACTAGACAGCGGGGTGAGCCTGATCTTCCCCTGGCTGGAGGATCTGCTGGGCCGGGGCGGCCAGCTGCGCTTGATCGTTGGTGATTACCTGGATGTGACCGAGCCTTCAGCCCTGCGCAAGCTGCGGGATCTGGACAAGGAGGGGCTGACGGGCTGTCTGGATGCCCGGGTTTTCGAAACCCAAGGCACCAGCTTTCATCCGAAGGCCTGGTTGTTTCGTGCGAGCGGGGACGCCGGTGCCACGATCGTCGGAAGCTCCAACCTCAGCCGTTCGGCCCTTACCGATGGGGTGGAGTGGAACCTGCATTCTGCATCTGCAGGCGATGTCCAGGCGGTGGAAGCGGCATTCTCATCGCTTCTGGCAGACTCGAGGGTGGTGCCGCTGACGGACAGCTGGATCGATGGCTATGCCGCGCGTCGACGAGCGCGACCGCTACCCCACTTTGCTGCCAAGACGCTAGAGGCCGAACCGCCGAAGCTGGCTCCTGAACCGCATGGCATTCAGGTCGAGGCGCTGCAGGCATTGGAGGCCACGCGAAGGAATGGCTTGAGAGCCGGGCTGGTCGTTCTGGCAACCGGCCTCGGGAAAACCTGGCTCTCGGCCTTCGACAGCCGGGGATTTGACAGGGTGCTTTTCGTGGCGCATCGCGAGGAGATCCTGGCGCAAGCCATGTCAACCTATCGCCAGATCAGGCCGGAAGCGCGGTTTGGTCGCTACTCCGGTATCGCGAAGGAAGAGGGCGAGATCATCTTTGCCTCGATCCAGACGCTGGGCCGGGCCGAGCATCTACGCCGTTTCGCTCCTGACGATTTCGACTACATCGTGGTGGATGAGTTCCATCATGCTTCTGCCGCCAGCTATCGCGGGCTTCTGGATCATTTCACGCCGCGCTTCCTTTTGGGGCTGACCGCTACGCCGGAACGGACCGACGGTGGCGATCTTCTGTCGCTCTGCGGTGAAAACCTGGTGTTTCGCTGCGACCTTCATGAAGGGATCACCCGGGGCCTTCTGGCGCCGTTCCACTACTTCGGAGTGCCGGATGATGTGGATTATGCCCAGATCCCCTGGCGATCTTCTCGGTTCGACGAGGGCGCGCTGACCGAGGCGGTCGCGACCACCGCGCGGGCCGAGAATGCTCTGGCCCAACTGCGCCGGCATGGTCATGGCCCGGCCATTGGCTTCTGTGTCTCCCAACGCCATGCCGACTTCATGGCGCAATACTTCATCAAGGCAGGGCTGCGCGCCGTCGCAGTTCACTCCGGCGCCAATTCGGCACCCCGCGCCAGCTCCCTGGAAGCCCTAGGCAGGGGTGACCTCGACATTCTCTTTGCGGTCGACATGTTCAATGAAGGTGTCGACGTGCCGGGCATCGGCACTGTGCTCATGCTGCGGCCGACAGAAAGCACCATCCTCTTCCTACAGCAACTGGGCCGGGGCCTACGCCGTCTTGGTGACAAAGTGCTGCGGGTGGTCGACTACATCGGCAACCACCGGACATTCCTGACCAAGGCGCGCGCCCTTCTTGCAGCAGGAGAGGGGGATCGCTCGCAGTCGCAAAGGCTAGCGGCAGCGGCGGCCGGAACGCTGGAACTGCCGCCCGGATGTGAGGTCACCTATGAACTCGAGGCGCTCGACATCCTGCGCGGGATGCTGAAACAGCGCGGCGGTGCCGATGAGGCCGAGGCCTGGTATCTGGACTTCCGCAATCGGCTGGGGACACGTCCGACCGCGACGGAATTTGCCCATGCCGGATTTGCTCCTGCGCGCACCGGACATGGCAGCTGGTTCGATTTCGTGCGGGACATGGGTGATCCGGTGCCGGACGCGGCCTCGGTCCACAAGGCACTGCTGCAAAGCATTGAGAAAGGCAGCTTCGCCGACGCCGCCCCCATTCTGACGCTGCTGGCCTTGATCCCCGAATTCCAGAACGGCGAGATGCGGGTGCGGCTGGTTGAGAAAGCCGCTGTTATCGCGTTGCGCCGAAATGTGCCCATAGATCCGGACCAACTTGGGACAGGTTGGTCGCATTGGGCGATGAGCCCAGAGTTTCGGGTGGAGGGGGACAGGCTGGTGTTGCGCCGCCGTCTATCAGCAGAGATGTCCGGGCTTATGACCGAGCTTGCCGATTGGCGTCTTTCGGAGATGGCGGGCAAGGCGCCGCTCCGGAATGAAATCGATGATAGAAGCGAAGCGTTCCGGACCGGACCACAGCTCTGGCGGGAATACATGCGGGAAGAGATCCCGCCGCTGTTCGGACAGACCTTCAATCCCGGAAACTGGAATGCGGGCATCGTCATGCTGGACAATAACATGGTGCTGCTGACCACGCTCAAGAAGGGTAGCCTGTCTGCCGGAAACCATTACGAGGACCGTTTTCTTGCCCCCGGTCGCCTGCAGTGGCAGAGCCAGACCCGAACCAACCAAGCCAGCCGCCACGGCCAGATCTTATCCGGTCAGCTGCCAGGCCATCGCGTCCATCTGTTCGTGAGAAGCGAGAAGTTGCGCGGCAAGACTGCGGCGCCCTTCCTTTACATCGGTGTGCCGCGTTTTGCCGGATGGCACGGCGAGACACCTATCACCATTAACTGGGATCTGCCGGAGCCCGTGCCAGAGCATTTCCGCAAAATGCTGCGCGTGCCATGAACTGAGCCAATAGAAACTTATTGGTCGCCCGAAGGATGTCGTCGCGTGCGCGGGCGGCAGGGCAGTCTTCCTTCCAGAGGCGGCCGTTCTTGCGGATCGGGATAACGGCGGTGCCGCCGCGATCCAGGATGGCCGTGTGACAACGTCGGCTGTCGAAGGCGCCGTCGCCGGTCACGGTGCCGATCTGTTCGGCGGGCGGGATCTGATCCAGAAGGTCCGGCAGGACAGGGCTGTCTCCCTCACGCCTTGAGGTGAATTCCACCGCCCGGATGTCACCGGTAGCCGTGTCAATCGCCAGATGGACCTTGCGGTATTGGCGCCTGCTTTGCGTGCCGTGCTTGCGCGCCAGCCACTCTCCGTCACCCAAGAACTTGATCCCGGTGCTGTCCACCAGCAGGTCCAGCGGCCCTGGCGCGCGGCGGCTGGATATCTGAACGGCAAGGGTCTTCTGTCTGCGGCTCAGGGTGGAAAAGTCCGGCACCGCCCAGTAGAGCCCTGCCATCTCCAGGATACTGGCCACCATGCCCGTGCATTGCCGAAGCGGCAGGCCAAAGAGCACCTTCACCATGAGACAAAACTGGATCGCTGCATTGGAGAACACTGGCGGGCGGCCGGGACGACCGAACTTCGGGGCAAGCCATTCCATATCCCTGTCCAACCAGATCAGCAGCGAGCCGCGCTGCTTCAGGGCGTCATTGTAGGATTTCCAGTTCGTCGTGCGATAGCGGGCAGCTTCAGGTTTCGTCATGCGAGGACGCTTAACCTACTGCAGCGGCAAACTCTGCCCCCAGAGGCCCTCGCCTGCGCCAACATGGCGGGAAGGCGAGGGACTTGGATAGTGCTCATATCAGCCCGGCGCGCCCTTCAGGCCCAGCAAGGCTCGGGCATCTGCAGGAGTTGCGATGTCCAGCGACAGCTCGGTCAGAATGGACTGTATCTTGCTGACCTGTTCGGCGCAGGACGTTGCCAGTTCGCCTCTACCCAAGGACAGACTGTCCTCCAGCCCCACGCGAACATGCCCACCCAAGATTGCACCCATCGTGACAAGGGGCATCTGGTGCCGTCCGGCTCCCAGCACCGAGAACTGGTAGGAGCCGCGACCGAACAGGCGGTCGGCCGTCTGGCGCATGACCATCAGGTTCTCAGGGTCCGGGCCGATACCGCCCAGGATGCCCATCACGGTTTGAATGAAGAAGGGCGGCTTGACCAGCCCCTCGTCAACGAAGTGCTTCAGGTTGTGAAGGCGGCCCTGACGACCTCGTCCGCAATGCGAATGACGGCAGCCACGGCAACCGGATCGTCCAGAACTTCACCGAAGGTGCAGCCCAATGCGGCCGACATGCCGCTGAAGGTGGCGTTCATAAGCAGCTTGGACCATCGCACCCCCATCAGGTCATCCAGAACCGGCGTGTGGCCGACACATTCAAGATGCTCCTGTGCGACCAACAACAGGGGGTGCGACGCACCATAAGAACCGATTTCGAAGGCGAAGTCGCGCACGACCTCGGCTCGCGTCGTCAACCGCGACTGCCCGGGTCTCTCCCAAGTTGCGCCGAAACCGACGGTCCCGCCCATCGTCCTGTCCGCGCCGACGATCGCGGCGACGGAGGGTTCCGGGATGCCGTTCTGCAACGTGCAGACAAGGCTGCCCGGATGCAGATGCGGCAGCAGATGTGTCAGGACCTGCGCATTGGCTGTTTGTTTGCTCAGCAGGAAGACGAGGTCATAGGGTCCCTGCATCCGATCCGGCGTGATGGCGCGGACAGGCACCTGCAGCTCCATCTCGCCGCTGATCCGCGCGCCATTCTGGTTGAGGGCTTCGACATGAGGGATGTTGGTATCGACCAGTTCGACCGGCCGGCCCCCTTTCGTCATCAAGGCTCCGATGATGGTGCCGAGCGAGCCGGCACCAATGATCGCTGCTTTGGTCATGCCGCGTCTGCCTTGATCGTCGGATCGTTCTCTCGACGGATCCGCAAGGCGACGGCGCGGGTCGAGGCGCTGACCTGGGGTTCAAAATAAGGCTCCCATGCCTCTTTCGGCGGCCGCGGCGTCAGGTAGACCGCGATCAGCGTCGCCACCAGCGAGAAGGCGGCACCCCAGGCAAAGGCATTGGCGGAACCGCCCACTTTTGCCGCGATGAAGACGGCAGCCCCGACTACGATCCCGGTATAGGCGCCGGCCCGGTTCATCCGCTTCCAGAAAAGACCCAGCCAGACAGGCCACATGAACGCCGCCCCGAAGGCCCCGTAGACATAGGTGAAGCCCATCGCCAGCAGCAGCGGAGGCTTGATCGCGCTGATCACCGCCACAAAGCCAAGACCCAGCACCGCCAGGCGCAGGTGGCGGGTTGCCGCTGCGTCGTCGAACTCCCGGTCCGGGTTGAGCTGGCGGAAGATGTCGTAGTAGATCGAGGTTCCGCAGTTCAGAAGCATCGAATTCGCCGTGGATACTGCTGCGGCCAGCAGTGCGATCAGCGTCATTGCCCCGACGAAGGCTGGCGCGTGGCTTTGCACGATCAGCGGCATGATATAGTCCGTCGTGCGCCCCTCTGGCAGGCTGGGCAGCAGCGCCTTCGCGCCGAGGCCGATGATGATCAGGCAGGCAAAGATCGGGATCAGCGCTACAAGCGCCCACATCATCTGCAGCACGGCGGCCTTGCTGTTTTTCGGTGCAAGGAAGCGCGCGATCCAGTGCGGCGCAACCGACGCCCCCACGGCATTTGCCATGAAGATGCCCATCAAGACCGACCAGCCGAATGTCCCCGCAGGTGTCAGCAGGATGCCCGGCTCCAGCGGCTCGCCACCCTCGTTGATCGGAGCGGTGGTGGTCGCGATCGTGTCGAGGATGTTGCCGAAACCGCCGGTCGCAGCCAGAACCGCCCATGTTCCGAAGGCAAGGCCGACCAGGATCAGAACCGCGTTCAGCGTGTCCGTGGCAGCGACCGACCAGAAGCCGCCAAGTGAGGTAAGCAGCAGAAGCAAGAGAAAGGCGAAAATGGCGTATTCGTAGGGCACGCCCGTTATCGTGTTGAAGACGATGCCGAAGCCCACGACCTGAAGGTGACAGAAGACGAAATAGCCGACGAACATCAGCGCCGCGACCAGCAACTGCAGATAGCTGACACGCTCGAACGGCTCGAACCGCATTCGGATGAATTCCGGAAAGGTCCTTGCCGGCAGTTCGGGCCGGCGGACGCGGTTCGCAAGGATCGGCATGACGGCAGTGGCAAGGAACCAGCCCGCGACCCACGCGCCTGATCTGGACGCCCAGTTCCGGACCGAGCGGATCGTGTCGTTGGCAGGCTTTCCGATCGTGGCCGATGATAAGGTGCAGGGCCTCCTGTTCGTCGCTGACCGATATGCCCGCGACTACACCGGCCGCGAAATCTCGGTCCTTGGGTCATTCGCACTGCATGCCGGCATCGCAATGCGAAACGCGTCTTTCTTCGCCCGCCTCTCGGAGGCCCTGGAGGACGCCGAGCACAGCCGACTGAGGCTGGAGGCGCACGTCCACCGTGTCGAGCGCTCTGCCGAAGCCCATGATGAGATGATGGCAATGCTGGCCCAAGGTGCCGATCTAACCCGCTTTCTGACCCGCATGGCTGTGCTGGTTGAGGGAGCGATTCAACTGCGTGACGCCGGACTGGTGGTGCGAGAAGAAATCCGCGCACCAGGCTATTCCGGCAGCCTGTTGGATCAACTCCAAGACTTAGACCCGACGCGGATCATTGCTGCTTTGTCAAACTCCCGCGCTAACGGGCGGGCGACGCTCCTTCACCAGAAAGCGAACGAGCGTTGCCTCGCCTTGGCTCTGCCGGGTAGCACAGGGCCGGGAGACAGCCTGCTGATTTGCCACGAAGGGGAGTCTGATGACATCCAGCTCCGCAATCTTGAGCGCAGCGCCGTAGCCCTCTCGATCGCGAAACTTTGGTCCGAAAAGCGCGAGGCTGAACGGCAGATTGCCTCCTCGACGCTACTACGTCATCTGGTGCTGGTTCCCCAGGCGGACGCCGCCACCGTGGTCGCTGCCCGAGATCGTCTCAGGCAGAAGCCCGGACAGTGCCTGCAGTTGGCGCTGTTCGATCTGCCGTCTGACGGTGGCGAATGGTTGCGACAGGCGGCGGAGCAGTATGGGTTGCTGATAGACACCATTCAGGGAAGCCATGTAGCCCTTGGTCCACAGGCACCTCTGACGGATTTCTGTTCTAGCTTGCTTGGGGCTACTGGCATCTTGGTGGAGCCTTTTGAAAGGCTTGAAGGGGCCGCGCACCAGTATTTAAGGGCCAGCAAGATGATGAGCACAATGCAACGCCTTGGTCGTCTCACCCGCCTCCTGCAAGCGCAGGAAGTAAGCCTCTTCGCACAGCTCTTCGAGACAGCCCAGCCGGAGCAGGTCGACGCGTTCGTCCAAGCCCGTGTGGCGGCAATCGACCATCGTGACCCCCACCAGCGAGCACAGTTGAAGACAACATTGCTTTGTTATTTCGACAACCAGTTCAGCTTGGCGCGGACTGCGAGCGAAATGGGTATTCACGTCAACACGGTTCGTCAGCGTCTAGAGACGCTATCTCATGAGCTTGGAGGGTGGGAGGATCCTGTGGCACGCTCCGAACTGCATATCGCACTTCGGCTTGATCATCTGAGCACTGTGGTCAGAACAAGGTCCGATACCTCCCGCAGTTAGCCCTGATTATATTTTATCGTAAACTGGACATTCATATCGTCGGGCAGTGTGGCGGACACCTGTCAGCAAGGATGAGGGAGAGGATAGAGCAGCACCGGGCAGTTGTCAGACGCCGCTGCTGGCTTTGCGCCTTTGGCGCGCAGGACAAGAGGGACTCAGCTCTGTAGGGGATCGACCTGATAGCGCGACAGCAGGGTGTCCACATAGATCTCCGCTAGATAACTGAGTGGTCGACTCGCAGACGTGATCATGTGCAGGTCGATCTGTATCGTTGGATTGAACGGCACCACGGTCAGGCCCCGGTAGTTGTCCGGCAGGGTGGCGGTGCTGGCACGGGCGAGGCTTTTGCCGAAATAAGAATCCACCAGCGCAAGGCCACGGCCGACTGCCACCAGATTCAGCGCCTGCAGCGTCTGGCTTACATGCAGCACAATGTTGGGCATCACCCCGGCTCGAGAAAATGCCATCATCACCCGGCGGCCAGTTAATTCGGCATTGGGGAAGGTGATCAGCGGCTGGCCAGCCAGGTCCTGGGCTGAAAGCTCGTCGCGGTGGGCAAGGGGATGCTCCGACGGCAGCACGCACACCACCGAGCCACGAAACGAGCTATGGCTGACGATACCGGTCTCCATGCCATGCAGCTGGCAGAACCCCACCTCTGCCGCTCCCGTCGTGATCATGTCGAGGACGGAACTGGTTCTGGCCGCTGCCACGTCAAGCAGGGCCTCGGGCGCCAGCCGGCGCAGCTCGTCATGGCCTGCCTCCACTACAGCCACCAGGCTTGAGGGTGCGGTGGCGATGCGCAATACGCCGCGGCGCCCTTCACGCAGGACATCAGCCGGCTGCCTCCACGCGCGCGCCGGGCATTGATGGGTAGGCGGATTTCGCTTGTCAGCCAGAACGCGCTTTCAGGACTCAACCCCTCGACCACCGTCGGCTACCAGATCGCAGAAATGCTGATGGTTCACGAGGGGCTGTCGCGCCGCGCGGCCTACGAGCGAGCCCGTGAACTGCTGAACCTGGTCGGCATCCCGGCAGCTTCCGAGCGGGTCCACCAATATCCTCATGAGTTTTCAGGTGGCATGCGCCAGCGCGCCATGATCGCCATGGGGGTCGCGGCTTCTCCCGACCTTCTCATTGCTGACGAACCAACCACTGCACTTGATGCCACCATCAAGGCACAGATCCTGCGGCTGCTGTCGGACCTGCGAGACACCTTCGGCATGGCCATCATGCTAATAACCCATGACATGGGAGTTGTGGCTAAGATCGCAGACCACATGATGGTTTTGTATGGCGGCCGCGCCGTGGAAAGTGGCGATGTGCGCGAGATCTTCCGTTCGCCCAGGCACCCCTACACTCAGGCGCTCCTTTCGGCAATTCCGCGGCTGGACCGTCCCGAGGCCGATTTGGCCGCTATCGATGGTGTGCCGCCTTCGCCCTATGCACCCCCGCCGGGATGCGCTTTTGCTCCGCGCTGTCCCGTAGCACTGCCGGCCTGCCAGGCAGGTCGCGTGCCGCTGCATGTCGCGCCTTCAGGAGCGCAGGTGTTGTGCCACCTGCCCGGTGTGAGAGGACTAGCCGATGCTCAATGAAAACGACGCTCCGGTTCTCGAGGTCACCGACCTGCGCAAAAGCTTCAGGCTTCGCCGTGGCTGGAGGAAGCCGGCGCTGGAGCTGAATGCCGTCAACGGAATCACTCTGTCGATTGCACGGGGCGAGACGCTTGGCATCGTAGGCGAGAGCGGATGTGGAAAGTCAACTCTTTCGCGGATGCTCTCGGGGGTCATCGAGCCTACTGCTGGCAATTTTCGCTTCGAGGGCGCGAATATGATGGCTATGCCGTCTGGGCAACGACAGACTGCCATGCGCGGCATCCAGATGGTGTTCCAGTCGCCCTACAGCTCGCTCAATCCGCGCATGCGGGCGCTGGAGACCGTGCGCGAGCCGCTCGACATCCATCACCCCGAACTGTCGAAGGCCGAACGCGAAGCTCGCGCGATGGCGATGCTTGCCGAGGTCGGCATCCCGCAGGAATTGGCCCTGCGCTATCCGCATCAGCTGTCGGGAGGCCAGCAGCAACGCATTGGAATTGCCCGTGCCTTGGTGGGTGAGGTGTCGCTTGTGATCTGCGACGAGCCAGTCTCGGCGCTGGATGTTTCAGTTCAGGCCCAGGTGGTGACGCTGCTACGCCGACTCCAGGCCGAACGTGGTCTGGCCTATCTCTTCGTCTCGCACGATCTGGCTGTGGTTGGTGCCATGTCAAACCGCATCGCGGTAATGTATCTGGGGCGGATCGTGGAAATGGGCGCGGCCCGCGAATTGCTGGCCAGTCCGCGGCACCCCTATACACGGATCCTGGTGGAAAGCGCCAATATCCCCGACCCCGACGTGGAGCGCAGCCGTGAAACCCAGGTGCTGACCGGCGAACCACCGCGCCCGACCGACCCGGATGTCGGCTGTCGCTTTGCGGGGCTTTGCCCAAAGGCGAGCGAACTCTGTCGCCGTAGCCGCCCGGAACTTCTGACCGAACCGGTGGGTGGCCATGCCGTTGCCTGCCACTTCCCGAACTGATTGGTAAATCCTATGTCTCAGGTCCCCGCAGAACAGGCACCCGCGCCCGATGGCATGTCCTGGTGGTTTCAGGAGGCCATTGCCGCCGAAGCACCGTCTTCCGCGACTACCGCCCCCGCAGGGCAATCCCGGGCTGATGTGGTGGTGGTTGGCGGTGGGTTCACTGGGCTCTGGACCGCCCTGCGTCTACGCGAGCGCGCGCCGCATCTCTCGGTAACACTGATCGAGGGAGGTCTCTGCGGTTCGGGCGCGTCCGGTAAGAACGGCGGCAAGGTGCATGGTTACTGGGGTTCTCTAGCCACCATGGTGGCTAACTTCGGGCCAGACAAGGCGCTGGAGATTGCACGCCTCGGGACCAAAGCTCAGGACATGATGCGTAACTTCGCCAATGCACCTGGCCGCGATGTCTGGTGGCGTGAGGGAGGCAATCTGCGCGCCATTACCACCGATTTGCAGGAAACCAAGGCACAGGCCGCCGTCGCCATGGCCAAAGAACTCGGCGTGCCTGACAGTGTAGTGGCACTCAGCCGCGAGGAGCTCGCGTGCCATGTGCGATCACCGGTATTTCGAGGCGGTCTTGCGCTTCCCGAGGGCGCCAATGTCCAGCCTGCGCGCCTGGCGCGGGCGCTGCGCAGCGCCTGTCTCGATGCCGGGGTCGTAGTCTGGGAAAACACTCCAATGACCGGCTTTGACGAGGGCAGTCCTTGCCGTGTGCGTCACGCGCGGGGGGAGATCCTGTGTGATCAGGTGGTGCTCGCGACCAACATCGCACTGGTCGGCCATCCCCGAGTGGCGCGCAGCCTTGCACTGTTCTCCTCCTATGCAGTGATGACCGAGCCCATGGAGGACATGGTGGAGCGACTGGGTTGGCATGCCGACCAGGGCCTCGCCGATCTGCGCATGTTTGTGCATTACTTCCGTAAAGCGGGACAGGACCGACTGCTTATGGGTTCGGGCTCGGGTCCGATCGCCTTCGGGGCGCAGGTGGATTCGCGCCTGCTGACCCACGATCAACTGGCGGCTGACCGGGCACTGGCGGCGATCCGACGCTTCTTCCCGCAGCTTGGTCGGATCGGCCTTGCAAAGTCATGGGGTGGCGGCATCGACATCTCGCCCGATCGGCTGCCGTTCTTTGTCACCACTGGTGGCGGCCGCGTGCATTTGGGCGCGGGCTATTCCGGCCATGGCGTTAACGCCACCCGCATCGGTGGCGAATGCCTCTCAGGCTTGGTGCTGGGCGTCAAGGACGATTGGACCCAATCTCCGTTCTGCACCCGCAGGGTAGCTCGTTTCCCGGCCGAGCCTTTCCGCACCTGGGGAGGGCGAGTGGTTCGCTCCGCCATCTTAGGCTGCGAAGATGCCGAGGAGCACGGCCAGCGCGGCACAACTCTGCAACGCGCCGGCGCCGCATTGCCCAAAATACTGGGTATCAAGGTCGGCACTCGCTGACTATCTTCGTTCAAGAAAGATATTGCACAGCCCCTGAATAGCCCCGTGTTTCGTGGACGCTTCCTTCGCTAACTTCGAGGCAAGGAGGCCATGATGGGCACAGGCAATTTCACGGATGAGTTCAAGCGCGATGCGGTCGCGCAGATCACGGAACAGGGCTATGCGGCGAGGGAGGTTTCGCAGCGGCTCGGGTCAGCACGCACTCGCTCTATGAATGGAAGCGCAAGTTCGCGAAGGCAGCGTCGATGACATGGAGAAGGATGCCGAGATCCGGCGGCTGAAGAGGGAACTGGCGCGCTCCTGCTTCAGGACTGCATTCTCCCGCCGCAACCGCTTCAACTCGACATGAGATAGACGGTTGCCTCACTCGGCTCGCTGTCATCACGCTCCTGGCTCAGCCACCGCGTCAGCGTCGACAGCCCGATGCCCAGATCCTCCGCGATCTCCCGCCGCGTCCGGCCGCTGGTCAGTGCCAGCCGCACTGCTTCACGCCGAAACTCCGGCGTCGGTCTGTTCCCGTTTCCCATAGAACACCTCCTGGTTCCTCAGTTGGTGCTCTCCATATTTGCCGGGCAAGTCCAGACTACCTCGCCAGAGATGCTTCGCTGTGCGATGAGGGGTGCGCTTGGCTATCGTGAAGGCAATTCGGGCGGTCTGGGGTAGTCACGGCGAACCTCGGTATCTCAACATGGGCCAAACATGGTTCATGTCGGCGTTGAAGCTGGCTGGAAGCGCCTGGCACATGCCCAGGCACATTGACTAACGATCCCTAACGATGTATCTATTCGATAGAGATATGAGGTGTCGTCATGGCCGTAGCCCTCCGGGATAACAACGGGTTCGCCGAGCTGAAGCAGGCGCTGACCGGCCTGCAACTGCGGGGCGGCGAGCAGGAATTTGCGCGGGTCGCGGCGGCCTTTCTGAAGCGCCACGGTGACCGATTCAGGCCTCACGGGCGCCCCGAGCCCCTCTCCGCAGCCGAGAAGGCCGCGCTTGACATGGTTGGGGTCGTGGCCAATCAGTCAGATCCCGATGCGGCCCCGCTGCTCAAGGCTACGGCCAACCATGCCGCGCTGGTGTCGACCGCATTGCCATTGGCTGAGGCGGCGGCAAAGCTTGGTGTGACAGATGGGCGGCTTCGCCAGCGTGTGCGGGAAGGAACCCTCCTTGCGGTGCACGCGTCGGATGGCCGCAGCTTGCGCGTCCCGGTGTTCCAGCTGACCGAATCCGGGGAGCTTCCCGGGCTGCGCACCGTCATGCGGGCAATCCGCCGGGATGTAAGGCCGCTTCAAGTCGCGGCCTTCTTTTCGACCCCGCAGTCGGACCTTGAAAATGCCGACGGCGTGCCGATGACGCCAATCGACTGGCTGCTCGCGGGGAACGACCCGGACCCGGTTCGGGAGCTGGCGCAGAGCCTCTGATGCCGAAGTTTCCCGAACCGCCCAGCGTGGCGGAGTTGCGTAGGATTGGCCCCGAGATATTTGGACTGAAGGCCGGGTCGCCGTTGGCGCGGGTCTTCTTTCGTGGCGGAGCATGGCCGGTCAGTTGGGACGAGTTCCGTTTCTGGGGTCCCGGACAGTCGCGCTTCGACCATCATCTGCCCGATGCGGCTGGGCAGCCGGCCCTGGGTTCGCGCGGTATTTTTTACGCGGCCGGTTCGGCCCCTCCTGGCGCTTTGGCCGTTTGCCTTGCCGAGGTGTTCCAGGAGACTCGCATCATCGATTCATCGGACCGCGAGCCATGGTTTGCGGTATTTCGGATCACGCGGCATCTTGATCTGCTGGATCTGCGCGGGCTGTGGCCGACCCGTGCCAGCGCATCTGCAACGATCTCGACCGGAGCAAAGGCCCGCGCAAGACGCTGGAGCCGAGCCATTCACGAGGCCTGGCCCGACCTCGACGGGATCATCTATCCATCATCCATGGGCGGCAATGCCGACGCCTTTGCCCTTTACGAGAAAGCGACCGACGCGCTGCCGGCTGCGCCGGATTTTCACCGGCCGCTTTCCGACCCGGCACTGACAGCGCCGCTTCTTGCGGCGGCTTCCGCGCTCAACTACGCGCTGATGTGATGGTCTTCGATGCGGCTGACCGACACGCCGCTGTCGCGACTGCCTGAACTGCTGCCGTGACATTGGAGGGGCAAGGATACCGTCTCAAAGGGAGCATGACCAGGCCTTCCCTGGGTTGGTTGCGGTTTGTAGACAGTTATAATTTTTTGTCTATAAGCGGGGGTTCGGCTCAATCCTGCTGGATATTCATCCGCTCTTGCATCGCCTTGATCACCGGTTTTTTCAGCATGGCAACCCCTTCAAGGAGCTTGCTTCTCCAGCTCGGCCCCCGTGCCATTGCCTCGGTCCAGACCGCCTCCAGCTCATAAGGGCGATCCTCCAGCAACACCTCAAGCAGGGCCTCCGCCTGGCGGATGTCCTTCCGGGCTTTCGCCTGGCTCTCGGCCGTTTTGATCCTCATCCGGGAGACGATCAGCTTGTGGACCGCATAGCGCTCCGGCGCCGGCACGTTGATCGGCACGCCCAGCCCGTAAAGGGCGACCGCGTTGATCTCGCCGTAGATCAGGAAGTCGAGGTAGCGAAGAAGCTGGGCATCGCCCTTCATCGCGTGCAACCGGGTGATGCTTCCGCGCTCCGGCCCGCGCAGCCGGCACAGAAGGTCAACTGCGAATTCTTCCTGGCTTCCCACCCGAATGGCGTATCGCAGGGTCCGCCTCCCGTCTATGGGCGACGGTATCGCCCTGAACCGCTCATCCGCCGTCTGGAGGGTGGTGAGGAGATCCTGCTCGATAGCGTCGTCCACCGCCAGCGAAATCGAATGGAATTGCGCTATGTCGAGGTCCCCGGTCTGGCCCGCCGCGTTGTCGAAACGCACCCCCAGCATCGGCGAATAGGTCTGAAATGCCGCCGAGCCAACGACTACGGCCCGCAGCCGGAAGGCCCCGGCCGCCGCCAGCGTCGACATGATTTTCCCCGAGAGCGGGTCCGGGCCGGGCAGCCGGGCCGCACGCAGGGATCGGATCATGGAAAGACGCTCGGCGCGCACGGCTTTCAGGTCATGATGCTGATGCAATCGGGCCTGAACCTCGGCGCTGTCCGGCCCGAGGTAGAGGTCTTTCTTCCGGACGCCGTTGATCATGGGCATCTTCAGATACCAGAACTCTCGGCCTCCGATCGTCTGCCGGTAGGGCGCGCCGCCGGCTTCGATCAGTTCCGCGTAAGACCCCGACCAACTGCGATCGACCATGTCGGCGTAGAGTGTCTGCAAGGAAACGGGTAGACGAACCATCGGCACCTCCTGGGAGCTATTTATAGAAACAAGTTAATTAATTGTCTATAAGAACTCTTGATCGGCGTTGATGAGGGGTTGGGTGGCCACTGCTGGCGGCACCTATGTGCCATAATGATACAGACAGGATGGCGACACGGCCGATACCGAGGCTATCTGCGAAGCGGCGGCGCGCCCGGTGATGCGTTTTTTGCCCGTGAAAGGTTGCACTACCTGGTTCAGGGGATGAAGGGCCGCCCCCGGATCTCCTTTTTGGCTATGGGGACGCATCATCCTCCCGCCGGGCCTCGGCCCCGTCACCGTCTTCCGGGAGGTCGATCAGCCGGCGCATCCGGCTGTCAGGCTTCTCATTCCGCTTGGCCTGCGACGGTTTACCCATGACGAACAGGCTTGATATATCGCCTGAATGCGGCAACGACTGCCGCGTCATCTTTCCCGAACCGTTGCGCCGGCGGGCAGCCGAAATCGACGTGGGCGCGGGTCAGCAAGTAGCAGAGCATCAGGTTGCTGATACGGCAGGGCCTGAGCTTCAGGAGGTCGAGGACAACATCGAAAACCCGGCCCAGTTCCGTATCGAACTGGAATAGCGGCACCATGGTCCTGCCATTCTGAATCAGAGCGATGACGCCGTCCTCACGGGCCATGGCCTGCATGGCACCTTCCGGGTCATCCGTTTCGATACGCAAGAGCACGCAGGCCTGTGACGCATCGATCAGGTCGATGCTGGCGAGGAGGCGCTCCTTGATGCCGGATTTCTCAGGTGGATTTTTCGGCGGCATGCTATTTCTGCCTCGGAACGGCCCGGTTCCGCATCTCGTCGAAGGTAAATCCGGCGGGCAGCGCGACCTCCCCGATCGAAAGATAGCCGCCGATGCATTCCGGGCAGACACGGCGACCCTCCGGCAACCATTTGCGCATGGCCTCTCCGATGGTGACAATCGTCTCGTTGGTCGCAGCCACGACGATCCGACCATTGCGCACCACGGCATGGCCGAACACAAGCGCCGGATCCAGGATCGCGCCGCAGCCCGCGCAAAGTTCCGTCGGCCAGGCGCGGCCCGGTTCGACCTGATCCCAGTGTGCATTGACCGGGAGCCTGGCTGCCCGGGCCTCGATCTCCGGCAGCGTGACCGGTCGGAAATCCCAGACGTCGACGCCGACGTTCACGGAATTACGCGACCCCCGCCAGTTCTGATGCACATGGCCGAACAGCTGCAGCCCCTGGTGCCGCGCGCCCGGCCAAGTGATCATGGGATAATGGCAGAGGAACAGTCGCCGCTTGTCGACGACTATGTCGGCGGTCTCGGCCACGCTGTCCCAGGGCAGATCGCAGACCCAGTCTTCATCGTGATTGCCCCGGATCAGATGCTTGCGGCCCGGCAGGGCATGATAAATGGTGCGCACCTCACGCCGTTGCGCATCGGTTGATCTTCCCGCGGTCAAATCTCCCAGAATCCACAGATCGTCATCCGGCCCGACCCGTGCCCGGCACTCGGCCAGCAGGTGGGCATTCATCGCGGCCACGTCTGGGAACGGACGGTCACAAAAGCCAATGATCCGGTCATGGCTGTAATGCGGATCGGCGGTGAACCAATGCATGTCACTCCTCCTCCCCGGAGGCGGAACGGTCCGCCGCGTCGATCCCGCGCACCCGCGCGATATATGCGGCCAGAAGCTTCTGAAGCAGCTCCGGGTCGTTGATGTTGGCGAATCCCGGCAGGGCGAACTGGAAGGAGCCCGCGAGCTTCGCCTTTCCGTTCATGGATTCAGCCAATTCCACCTCAAGGGCGTCGATGGATCGGCCGAGCCGATACCAGCGCGATGCGGTCCGGGCCCAGCCAGCAGCGGGATCGATGGCGATCAGCTGCGAGGTGTGGATGCTTGCATTGCCGAGGAGGGGGTGATCGGTCACCTCACCCCACAGCATCACATGACCGCCAGGCGAGATCGCCGCTTTCCAGTCGGACAGGATCGGCGCCTGAGCGAGATCTTCTTCGGTCGGCCCGGCCTCGACGGCGGCGATGGCGCGTAGCACCTTGTCGAACCAGGCGCGGTCGATGGGTGAAAGTTTCATGACGGTTTCTCCGTTTCGATGGCATGAAGAGGGCGGCTGCGGCGATGCCGCAGGCGGAAATGGATTCCGGGAAGAAGGAGGTGCAGAGTGTTGCGGCGCTACCTGCGCGGGGGTCGGGTCCGCTCGATGCAGGGATCGCAGCTTGTGGTCAGCCACATGTCGACGCTGCGGATGCGGGACGGGCCGCCACATCCCTCACAGGTATGCGCGGCCTCGACTTGCGCCTTGGCGATGCGGTTCAGGATGCGCTCATTGCTGCCAGTTACGCGAAAGCGCAGCCCGCCGAACTTCTGATTCACCTGGAGCACGCGAAACGCCGGCACGGGCATCTCGTCGAGAATTGCGGCAATATCGGCGCTGAGCCGCTCGATCAGCGGATACCAGCCCGGACCGCATCGAAAACCATCGGAGAGCAAGCTCGCGCTGTTGGACGGGCAGGCGGAGCGATAGACCTGCGGCCAGGCTTGCATAACCCGCATGGCCGCGCATCTGCTTTCGGGGGTCTGGAGGAACATGGCGAACTCCGGTGTGGCAACGGAGGCAAGGCGCAGATCAGTCATCGGTGCCTGCCATAACTCCGGCGAGGCCGGAAGGAAGGGCCGGCATGACGACCCGTTTCGAATATTCGGCAAGCTCTTCCGCCCCCATGGCAAAACGCTCCGTCAGCCGCTCGGCCATCTCGATGATCAGGCCGCGATTGGCTTTGTGAATCATTTGGGCTTGCTGTTCCGCAGCGGAGAGCATCTGCCGGATCCGGGCCTGTATGGTCTCGGGCAGCGAGAAGAAGGTTTCCGGGGCCGGCTCCGCTGCAAGCCAGAGCGGGCCGGACACTCCGAGTCCGAGAGACAGCTCTTCGCGCATAAGCCACAGCATGACCTTGCCCAGATCGCTGTCGGACGGGCCACCGGCTCCTGCACTGACATCGCCCAGGATCAGTCGTTCCGCTTCCCGGCCGGCAAGATCCTTGATGCGGAGAGCATGCAATTCCGGTGCGCAGGGCTGGAAAGGATATGGAGTCATGCGGAACTGACCTTGCCCCGACGAGAGCCGGATTCCGGTAGGATTGCCCAGAACCAAAGCAACTGTAGCAATAAAATGGCCGACCTCATGCACGGCCACCCGCATGCGCAGCGGTGCGGGGAAATCGCTCTGATCCCCGAGCAAGGCCATTCTGAGGTCATCCTCGTGGAGCGGGCGCCTGGCTGACCGGGCTGCGGTGCGGGCCATCCGTAGCGCCGCCGCGCAATCTGCCCCGGTCTTGCCCGGCACCAGAGCAGCCAGCCTGGCCAGATCGATATCCGGAAGGTCCCCGCCCAGATGCTGACGAAGGATGGTGGCCAGTTCCGGTGTGGTCGGAAATCCGATCCGGATGTGCTGGTCGAAGCGACCGGACCGAATGACCGCCGGGTCCACCTGCTCGGGATGGTTGCAGGCCGCCACCGCGACCACGCCCTCACGACCGGCGACCCCGTCCAATTGCTCCAGCAGGGCCGCTGTCACCTTTTCGGAGTAGGAAGATCCGTGGTCGTCGCGATAGGTGCGTGTCCGGAAAGCATCGATCTCATCGATGAACAGAACGCTCGGCGCGGATTCCTCTGCCTCGCGGAACGTGCTGTTCATCGCCTTCAGCATGGTGCCCAGATGCCCGTCTTTGTCGCGCTGCCAGATTGCATAGCTGCCTGAGACGAACGAGATACCAGCCTGATTTGCCATCGCTCGTGCCAACAGGGTCTTGCCGGTGCCCGGCTCTCCGGACAACAGCAGGCCCCGACAGATTGCGGTCCATGACAGAGTGCCCTCTGACCAGGCCTGCAGGTCTTTGACGATTTGCGCCGCAAGATCCGTTGCGGCGCCCAGTCCCACGATGGAGGAAAGCGGCGGCACGTCCGGCGATGCGCCCTTCGGGGCGCAGAGCCGGGCAAGCGTTCGGATCGCCCCGCCTGCGGTCGGGGCGCGCATGGCCGCAACGATCTGTGCGCCGGACAGCCGGCGCAGATACTCCTCCGGAGGCAGGCGTCTTTCGATGGCCGCCATTGCGGTCGGGCTGGAGCCAACCCGCGGATAGCACCAGGCTATCATCCAGCGGACACGGTCCCTGCCGGGCGGCACGTTCGAGATAACGAGCGGATCGAGCGCCCGGACTATTTCCGGGAGCCGGTCCAGATCTCCCAGGAAGATCAGCTGCAAATCCTCGGCCGCCAGATGCGTGGCGCCAATTTTGTCCGGATCACGGCAGATCCGGACACGGTCCTCATGCTCATTTCCCCGCTCCGCCAGAGCCCATCCGGGGCAAAGCGCATGCATCAGCGCCGCCTCGATATCATGCGATGTGAGCGGAACCGAGACAACGGAAACCGCTGCGCGCCGCAGCATCTGCTTCAGGCGTGCCTCAGTGCCGATTGCCTCGGCCAGGGTCAGTGCCGCATAAAGCCGAGCCGGGCTCTTCGGGCGCTTCTGGTCGCGGCGAACACCGAAGCCGGGCGGGATCGGCCCGCGCCTGAAGAGACGCAGGGCCTCATCACGGATCTCGTCAACGGAACCGGTTTGCCGGGGCATGGTAGATAAAGGCCCGACATCGTCGCCGATCTCCGAAGGTGACAGCATAAGCTGCGCTGCCGCTCGCAGCATCAGATGGGTCGGGTGGGGATGCGGAGTCGTGGGATGGTTTGGAGGATGAGGCATGGGGTGGTTTCCGGTCGAGCGTATCCGTTCCGGGCAGAAATCCTGCCCGGATTTTTTGATTCTGCGAAAAATAAAAGTGAATTGCTCCGGCCAGAGATGGAGCGCCTTCACTCACGGATTTAGGGTCGGATCCCTTGGTCCCCGGCGGGGCGTATTGTCTCTTGATCGCTGGGGCTCATTCGGTTCCTATCGCTGTTGTGCGCCAAAACACGGGCAACATATTTTACCGGCATTCGGCTGATTCTAATTCGAACATATGGTCGGATCGAACTGGTCGTCAACAGGATTCTGGCAGATTATAAATCATAACGCCATGAAAAAGCAAACGAATTTTCAAATTCGCAAACGGGAAATCTGAAAGCGACCCATGTCGGAATTTTTCGCATACCGGCATGCGGGATATTTATCATGCGATTCCTTGATTAAATAAATGTCCCTATTCTTATTCGCATAAGGTCATACGCCATTCCCGATGATCTGCATGCTAATTCTTGATGTATTATTTCAGGATATCATGGATTTTAAGGTGTTATTGATGTCTGCTTTTCTTGTGGAATCTGGCGCTGGCCGCAGAATTGATTGCAGGAATAGAATGCGAAAAACGAAAAAGAGGCACCTGTTTCGCATTGGCGGTCGGGCGCGAGCTGGTCCCCTTGGGCTTGCCGTCTGTGCTCGGCTTTGGAAGCCGGTTTTGTGTTTTCGCATAGGGGTCCGCCCTGCGAGCACCCAGGGCGTCGGGGAGATGGGCGAGCAACCTCGCCGCGTGGAAGGGCTCGCGCGACGCTTCATGCGGAAGGCGCGGCCAAGGGGGGCAGCTGGTAGCACCCGGCGCGTTCGATGGCGATATTGGGATGGGTGCCAGGCGGGCTCGACGCTTCCTGTAACACCCCCATATCACCACGGAGCGGCGCCGTAACGGCTCAACCGCATGATTTCGCTTAATTAAGTTCGAAGTGTAACGCTGTTACGCCTGTTACACCGGGGGAATGTGTCTTTGCGTGCGCGTGTGTGTGCGTATGCGCGTATACGTATATATATAAATTTATTTCTTGTAACATATAAATAAACACCCTTTTCCTTTTGAAGAATCAAGGACTTGTGGGTGTTACGCGCCCTGTGACACTGGCGTAACAGCGTTACATCATTGATATTTCGCGGATTTCCTACCTTAACGCCATGAGTGGTCGGGAGAAAGCCTCACCTGCGCCCTTGGGGGTGGCGCGTGTCTCGGGCCGCCATGGCACAATCGGCTTCGGGTTTTCGCAAACCGAGGTTATCCACATTCTTGGCGGCTGGCATGATTGCCGTATTGGGCGAGCCCTTGTATGATGTTGGAAATAGGCCAGAAATCGGAAATACTTTATGACGGACGGGCAGAAGAAGAAGCTGGAACAGCAGCTCTGGGCCATTGCCAACACGCTGCGGGGCAAGATGGGCGCGGACGAGTTCCGCGACTACATCCTGGGCTTCATCTTCTACAAATACCTGTCCGAACGGATGCATCTCTACGCAAACCGCATCCTGTCCGAGGGGCTGGACGAGGGCGAGACCGCGCCGGACTATGCGACCGTCAAGGAAGACAGCATCAATGGCATGGACATCATCGCTGCGGTGCGCGAGGCCTCTGTCGAGGCGCTCGGCTATTTCCTGAAGCCGGGCGAGCTGTTCAGCGACATTGCCCGCCGTGGCGAACGTGGCGAGTTCATCCTGGGCCAGCTGACCCGGATCCTTGCCAATGTCGAACGCCTGACCATGGGCGCGGCGTCCGAAGAGGATTTCGGCCATCTGTTCGAGGATATGGATCTGACCTCGACCAAGCTTGGCCGCACCGAAGAGGCCAAGAACGACCTGATCGCCAAGGTGCTGGTGCATCTGGACGCCATCGACTTCCGCCTGGATGACGCGGATGCCGACATCCTGGGCGACGCCTACGAATACCTGATCGGCCAGTTCGCCAGCGGCGCCGGCAAGAAGGCGGGCGAGTTCTACACCCCGCAGGAGGTTTCCACGATCCTTGCCCGGATCGTCACCACCGGCAAGACCCGGCTGAAGTCGGTCTATGATCCCACCTGCGGCTCCGGCTCGCTGCTGCTGCGGGTCGCCAAGGAGGTGAACGAGGTCGCGGATTTCTTCGGGCAGGAGATGAACCGCACCACCTACAACCTGGCGCGGATGAACATGATCCTGCACGGGGTCCGTTACAGCCGCTTCGACATCCGGCAGGAGGACACACTGGAACACCCCCAGCATGAGGGGCAGCTTTTCGAGGCCATCGTCGCCAACCCGCCGTTTTCCGCGAAATGGTCGGCGCGGCCGATCTTCCTGCAGGATGACCGTTTCGCGCCCTGCGGCGGCTGGCGCCGGCGTCCAAGGCGGATTTCGCCTTTGTGCAGCACATGCTGGCGCATCTGGACGACAACGGCACCATGGCGGTGGTGTTGCCGCATGGAGCCCTGTTCCGGGGCGGGGCCGAAGGCGCGATCCGCGAGTTCATCATCCGCGAAAAGAACTGGCTGGATGCGGTGATCGGTCTGCCGGCGAATATCTTCTATGGCACCGGCATTCCCACCTGCATTATGGTGTTCAAGAAATGCCGCGAGACGGATGAGGTGCTGTTCGTCGATGCGTCCTCCTGTTTCGAGAAGGCCAAGAACCAGAATTACCTACGCGAGCGCGATATCGACCGCATCGTCGAGGCCTACCGTTCCAGGGCCGGGAGCCGCGCTTGTGCCCATAACGCGCCTCGGTCCGAGATTCAGGGAACGACTGGAACCTGGAACATCCCGCGGTATGTGGAGACCTTCCAGGTAGAGGCGCCGATCGACCTGGCCGCGGTGACGGCGGATCTGAAGGCGGTCGATGCGGAGATGGAGGGCGTCGACGCGAAGCTACGTGCCTTCTGCGCCGAGCTGGGGCTGGAGAGCCCGGTATGAGCGGGACGGTGCCGCAGCTGCGGTTTCCGGAATTTCAGGGGAGTTGGAAAGCCGGTCATGCTGGGGACGCCTTCGCGAAAAGCACAGCAAAGGGATCTGCTGGTCTTCCCGTCTATTCGGTGACGATGGATCGGGGGCTTGTTCGTCGGGACAGCATGGAACGCCATATGGCTGACGACGCGGCGGACGGCAGCAACCTGCGGGCCGAGCCGAATGACATCGTTTATAACACTATGCGCATGTGGCAGGGGGCAGCGGGTGTTGCGGATACGGCATGCATGGTCAGCCCCGCTTATGTGGTCCTGCGGCCGAAACAAGGCACCGTATCCGCCTTCTTCATCCAACGCTTCGGCAACAGCAAAATGCTGCATTCTTTATGGGCCTATTCCCATGGGCTCACTAGTGATCGCCTACGCCTTTACTTCGATGACTTTGCGCAAATTCCTGTTCGCCTTCCCTCATCTGCCGAACAACACAAGATTGCCGATTTCCTCGGCACGGCGGACGCCAAGTTAGACGCCCTGCGGCGGAAGAAATCCGGGCTTGAGGCGTTCAAATCCGGCCTGATGCAGCGCCTGTTTTCCCAGGAGCTTCGCTTTACCCGTGACGATGGGACGGAGTTTCCGGAGTGGGATCAGGTGTCATTTGCTGAAATTGCAGAGCGTTCTTCTGATAAGCTCGACCCGCGTAACGTCCACGAAGGAATGCCGGTCATTGACCTGGAAAACATCGAATCCGGAACAGGCTGGATCATTCACGCTGGCCAGTCGGATGAAAGCGCCAGCCTGAAATCGGTCTTCCGGACAGGGGAGGTGCTGTTCGGAAAATTGCGTCCCTACTTGCGTAAATTTGCGCAACCCGATTTCGAAGGCTGCTGTTCCTCCGAAATCTGGGTCTTGCGTGGAAAGCGCGTGAGTAATGATTTCCTGTTCCATCTGATCCAGAGTAGCAGGTTCATGGAACTGGCAACAATCTCGTCCGGATCGAAGATGCCTCGGGCGGATTGGTCGATCATTTCCAGTGCGGAATTTGATGTTCCCCACCCCGACGAGCAACGCAAGATCGCCGATGCCCTCTCGGCTATGGACGCCAAGATCGCCGCCGTTGCCAACCAGATCACCCATATGGAGACCTTCAAGAAGGGCCTGCTGCAACAGATGTTCGTGTGAGCGCCATGGATTACATCAAGGAAAATTTCGATATTTCCGACCATCAGCGCCGGGTTTCGCTCTGGGCGCTCGACAACTTTGGGCGCGCTGTCCGGTATGATGAGGTGGATGGGGCCAAGATCGACAACCCCGTTGAAATCGCTTCGAAGTTTCAGGCAAGCCCTGAACAGGCTTGCGATCTCTGGGCTCGGATGATCCGTCACGCTTATTCGCGGCATTCGGTCTTCAATGGCGATGTCATGGTGATGAAAGAGTCCGGCAAGGTATATCAGAAAGATTTCGACCGTTTCGAACCGGCGGCGGGCGAGGTGATCACCGGCGAGATCATCGAATTGTGGCCCCGGTTCAATGGTCAGCCCGTTGTCCTGTGCCTTTTTGAAGGGATGAACCCCAGGGACGGCCTGTTGGTCCTTGATGAGGATCCGGAAGCCGCCGCTCTCCTGCGGCAGATCAGTGACGATTCAATCCGTCGGATTCTTCTCGCCATTCGTGAAGGCCGGGATCGGTCATATGACTTCTGGCTTCGGGCTCTGTGCGATGCAGAGCCGCTCACCGAGGAACGGATCGCCGCTATCCGGAAGGAATTCGACCATTCTGGCTCAGCTCGCGACCTGATTGCGATGATCAGATCCTGTCAGGAAGGCAGATGGCGCATAAGCCCGATCGGCGCGGCCTACGTCCGCCAGAAGCTAGAAGCCATCAAGGCGGCATGATGATCCCCGCCGCTTCGTCACAACGCAGTTGTCGGCGATCCCATGACAACTGCCAATCCTCGGACGGGCAACCTGTAACGATCCTCGCAAGTTCGCCCCGCTGCCAGAATGAGTGTTTGATCCCATGGCTGTCGAGACCGAAGCCCAGCTTGAATCCGCCCTCGTCGCCCGCCTGCAGGGCAAGGGCTGGGAACAGGTCTCTCTGCCCTCCGAAGCGGCGCTCTGGGCCAACCTGCGCGCCCAGCTCGGAACCCAGAACGGCACGACCTTTTCGGATGAAGAGTTCGCCCGCATCCGCAACCACTTGGAAAAGGGCTCGGTCTTCGAGAAGGCCGAAACGCTGCGGGGCCGGTTCCGGCTGGATCGCGACGATGGCACCAGCTTCTATGTCCAGTTCCTGAACTCGGAACATTGGTGTCGGAATCGCTATCAGGTAGCGACCCAGATCGGCATCGAGGGGCGGCGCAAGAACCGCTATGACGTGACGCTGCTGGTGAACGGACTGCCGCTCTGCCAGATCGAGTTGAAACGGCGCGGGGTCGAGCTGAAAACCGCCTTCGACCAGATCAACCGCTATCAGAAAGACAGCTACGCCGCGGCGGGCGGGCTGTTTATGTTCACCCAGATCTTTGTCATCTCGAACGGGGTGAACACCCGCTATTACGCCAACAACCGGCATCAGAGCTTCAAGCGGACCTTCACCTGGTCCGACACCGACAACAAGGCGATCAACCGGCTGGAAGCCTTTGCCGACATCTTCCTGGAAAAGTGCCACCTGTCGAAGATGATCGCCAAATACGTAGTGCTGCACCAGAGCGACCAGGTGCTGATGGTGCTGCGCCCCTATCAGTATTTCGCGGCGGAAAAGATCCTGGAACGGGTGCAGCTGCGGCAGGGCAACGGCTATGTCTGGCACACCACCGGATCGGGCAAGACGCTGACCAGCTTCAAGGCGGCGCAGAATCTGGTCGCGCTGCCCAAGGTCGACAAGGTGGTCTTCGTGGTGGACCGGGCCGATCTGGACTATCAGACCACCAAGGAGTTCAACCACTTCGAGCCCGGCTCGGTCGACGGCACCGACAATACCCGGCAACTGGTCAAGCAGCTGACCGACCCGACCAAACGGCTGGTCATCACCACCATCCAGAAGCTAAACACGGCCATTTCCCGCGACCGGTGGGCGCTGGAACTGGAAAACATCGGTGCCGGGCGGGTGGTGTTTATCTTTGACGAATGCCATCGCAGCCAGTTCGGTGAGGCGCATCGCAAGATCGTGGACTTCTTCCCCAAGGCGCAGCTTTTCGGCTTCACCGGCACGCCGATCTTCGTCGATAACGCTATCGACGGGCGCACCACCAAAAGCCTGTTCGATGAACAGCTGCATTCCTGTGTCATCACCGACGCCATCCGGGACGAGAACGTGCTGCGCTTCTCGGTCGAATACCTCGGCCCGGCCGATCAGCATGTGCCCGCCAGCGGTGATGCCAAGGCGGACAAGCGCAACAAGGCGGCACTGGCCCAACTGCATGCCAGCCGGGATTATCTGGAACACCCGGACCGCATAGCCGCCGTGGCGAACTGGATCATCGACAACCACGACCGCAAGACCCGGGGCCGCCAGTTCGCCGCCATCATGGCGGTGGGCTCGGTTGACGGGCTGATCGCGTATTACGAGGCCTTCGAGCAGGCCCGTCAGGCCGGACGGCATGACCTGAAGATCGCCACCATCTTCACCTATGCGGCCAATGAGGCGGATCCGGACGCAGACGGGCTGCTGCCCGATACCAATTTCCCGGACGGGGCGCCCACCACGGCGCAGTTGCCCCGGCGGGACGCGCTGGCCCGTTTCGTCGCGCATTACAACGCCGCCTACGGCACGAATGAATCCGTGATGGATGGCAAGGGCTTCTATACCTATTACCGGGCCCTGGCGAAGCGGGTGAAATCGCGCGATCAGAAGCCATTCGACCCGGCGCAAGGCATCGACATCCTGCTTGTGGTGAACATGTTCCTGACCGGCTTTGATGCCAAGACGGTCAACACCCTCTATGCGGACAAGAACCTGCGCTATCATGGGCTGATCCAGGCCTTTTCCCGCACCAACAGAATCCTCAACGCCGAGAAATCCCAGGGCAACATCGTCTGCTTTCGTGACCTGAAAGAATCCACCGACGAGGCCATCGCGCTTTTCGCGGACAAGAACGCCCGTGAGACCATCCTGATCGGCACCTATGAGGAGCAGCTGGCAAAGGCCCGCGATGCGGTGACGGATCTGGTGGTAATCACGCCGACGCCGGATGCGGTTGATGCCTTGCCCCATGAGGAGGCACAGGCCGAGTTCGTCAAGGCCTTCCGCAAGCTGCTGCGATTGCGCAACGTGCTGGCCAGCTATTCCGAATTCGACCCGGCACATCTGCCGCTGGCCGAGCAGGAATACGAGGAGTTCAAAAGCAAGTATCTGGATCTGGCACAACGTGGCCAGGGCGGTGGTGGCGAAGAAGAGACCCCGGACCCGCTCGCCGGCATCGACTTCGAGCTGGAACTTTTGCGCCGAGACGACATCAATGTCGCCTATATCCTGGCGCTCCTGCTGGCGCTGAACGGTGCGGTGCAGGAGAGCGGCGCGAGCAGCCGCAAGGCCAAGGCACAGCGCAAGCGGATCTTTGATCTACTGATGTCCGAGGTCCAGCTTCGGGGCAAGCGTGAGTTGATTGAGGCCTTCATCGACCAGAAGATGCCGATGCTCGGACCGGACGATGATGTCCGAGTCGCGTTCCGGTCATTCTGGGAGGAGGAGCGCGCCAAGGCCTATGCCGGGCTGATCGAGCGGGAAAACCTAGAGCCGGAAGCCTTCGAGGCACTGCACCGTGATATTTTGTTCAGCGGCAAGCAGCCCCTGGCGGATGAGGTGGTTGCCGCAATGCGGGTGAAGCCGAACATCCTTAAACGGAAGGCCGCAGTGGAGCGGGTGTTGCAGGGAATTGAGGAGCTGATCAGCACCTTTGATGAGGGGGTGGGCGATATGGGAGACGAGGCGGACTAAAATGAGTAATTTTCGACCATATACCCGGTTGGTTGCGGCGTCCCGTCATCATACTTCGGTTCTGCCATGATCGAATTCCGCCCCCTGCCTGACGACCACCCTGACCTGGCCCGGTCGCCCATGTTCCGCGCCACCTCCCTGACACTCGGCTACGCCCTGGAGCACGGCAGCATCGGTCTGACCGCCACCAAGGCCTTCAAGCGGGATTTCGTGCATTGGGCCGTCGAGCACTTCGAATGGCCCGGGAAGACCGCCGAGGACATGTTTCGCTACCATAAGGTCGTGAATGAAGCCGATTTCCCGCCGCTCGAACTCCTGCATTTCCTGCTGATCCGGTTGCGCCTCGGGCGCCATTACAAGGGCACGTTCCGCGCGACGAACGATGGCAGGATGTATGCGGGCCAGCCCGGCGCGCTCTTCGACAAGCTGGTGCCGTTCTTCTTGCTGGCAATGGATCATGCCGCCTATTCCCGGATCGGTGAGGGGGCGCCCGGCAACTGGGACACTTGGCTCAATGTCATGAACGTGGAAATCGAGAACGGGCTAAGCGAGCGAGAGCTCTACGGGGTCTTCTATGGCGAAGGGCCGGATTGGGACAATGACGGATGGCGCCAGATCGGCGCCTTCAGCGCCTGCGTTCTGAAACCATTGGAATGGGCCGGATTCATTACCTCTCAGGAAACCCGTGAGCCGGACGGCCGGCTGGCCAACATGATCTTCAAGACGCCGCTCTGGCGCTCGGTTTTGAAACTGGAGACCGACGGGCAATTGCGTCCAATGGTTCGGCACTGAATACGGTATTCGTATCGGATATTCCGCCAGGGATTTGCGGGCCAAGGAACGGCTTCTGCCCCCCGGAGAGCCGTGATAGGAGCAGATCTCGATCAGTGTTCCGTGACGACCCTTTTGAATTTCTGAGTGTATAAGCGAACAAGACGATGCCTCACCACCGGTCGATTCATCTTGTGGGCAGTCTGAGTCTGTCCTCGAATGTGGAATGCTTTCACAAGGTGAGTGAACTTGCCGGTCCTGGCGTCGCGCGGCTGCCGGATGGCGAAACCGGCCCGCGCGGCATGTGGATCGGCTGGCAGGCAGGCAAGCTCGCCTGTAATCTGGGGCTTCAGCCTGAAGGTTAGGCCCAGAGCTAGGAATACAAGCCCAAAACGCGGCTGGTGCTGAAGGATGGCTTTGATCCGGCTGCGTTGCGTTTTGATGATCTGGGATATGCGCGGGCGGCGCCAGATCCTATGCCGTCTACGCCGATTTGAAGCAGAAGGGCGAGATCGGCGCCGAAACCCGTTTTCAGGTATCACTGCCTACGCCACTGGCCGTGCTGACGGTTTTCATCGCGGAATCCTCTCAAGAGGCGGTCGAGCCGGCGCTGGAGGCGGGATTCCTGCATGAGCTGGAACAGATTCTTGCAGGCATCCCGCATGACCAGCTGGCGATCCAGTGGGATGTGGCGGTGGAATTCGGCATACTAGAAACCAACATGCCCTTCTATGTCCGAGACAAGAAGGCCGGCATCATCGAGCGGCTGATCCGTCTGGGCTATGCCGTGCCCGACGGCGTCGAGTTGGGCTATCACCTCTGCTACGGCAATATGGGACTGAAGCACTTCAAGGAGCCGGAGGATACGGGCCTGATCGTCGAGATCGCCAACCCGCTGTTTGCAGGAGTGCAGCGCCCGATCAACTGGATCCACCTGCCGGTGCCGATCGACCGCGATGACGACGCCTATTTCGCACCGCTGAAAGGGCTGAAACGCCCAACTGGCACGCAGGTCTTCCTCGGCCTCGTTCATCTGGCGGACGGGCTGGAAGGGACACGGCGGCGGATGGCCACGGCCTCGCGCTTCATTCAGGACTACGGCATCGGCTCTGAATGCGGGATGAGCGGCCGACCCGAAGGCTGGAGGAGGAGATGCTGGCCCTGCATCGCACCGTGGCCGAGACGGCCTGAGGCGCGGCGGGCGTTGATTTCTGGCACGGCACACATATCAGTAAGGAGAAAACTCTGATGGAACTCAAGGATCACGTAATCATCGTGACGGGCGGCGCCAGCGGCATCGGCCGCGAGGCCTGCCTCGCGCTGGCAGCCAAGGGCGCGAACCTCGTCGTCGCCGATTTCAATCTTGATGGCGCCGAAGTGGTTGTGGGCGAGGTGCAGGCCCTGGGCGTCAAGGCGGTGAGCTTCAAGGTCGATGTGTCGAAGGCCGAAGAGATGAGCGCGCTCGTCGACTTCGCGGTTGAAAAGCTGGGAACGCTGAACGGTATCTTCAACAATGCCGGGATCGGGCTGGTAAAGCCCTTCCTTGAAATGGATCCGGCATCTTACCTAAAGGTGATCGAGGTCGACCAGCACAGCGTCTATTACGGCATGTATTACGTCGCGAAGAAAATGGTCGCATTGGGCGCGAAGGGCACCTTCGTGAACACGGCCTCAATCTATGGCTCGATCGCCTCGCGTGGCAGTTTCAACTACAACGCCGCCAAGGCAGCGGTGATCGCCATGACCCGGTCGGGCGCTCTGGAACTGGCCGAATATGGCATCCGCGTGGTCGGCGTTGCGCCGGGCTTTATCGACACTCCGATCTCTGGCAAGGACGCGGAGTTCAAAGAGACTCTCGCTGTCCAGCACATGAGCGGCAAGCTGATCGACCCGGCAAAAGTCGCAAGCGTCGTAGCTTTTCTGTTCACCGATGCCGCTGCTGCGGTCAACGGTTCGACCGTCGCGGTGGATGACGGCTTCCTCGCCTTCAAGGTGTGATCCGTGTCGCCTGACGAGTGACGACGGCGCGCGACATGAAACCTCAGTCCCCGGCAACCCACCGGGGACGTCGGCCGACACGAAACGGCTCCGGTGTCTTAGTCGTGGGCTTATCGCCAGTCAGTGCCCAGAAGGCACTCTTGCGGCCGTGGGAGCTGCGCAGGGTTTCGCAGTAATCAGCATGGGCCGGCATGTCCGCAGGGCGTGCCGGATCGGCCTCCGCCTCACCGGCAAGGGCATCGAGTCTCGCCAGATATTTCGCGCCATGCGGGTAGGCCTTGGAGCGGGCTCGGGCAAGGATGTCATCCAGCAATGCCCGCCAGAGGATCGTCGCTGCGAGCGCGTGCTCATGGCTCAGCTCATCGGCGATCCCCGGCAGGACGTGCCAGTTCTGCCCTTCCCAATCACTGTGGCGCGCCACGATGAGCGCCGCCGCCAGATCGCGGCGGGCCCGGGCAAGATAGAATCGCAGCGCGACCATGGGATCGGCATGGCGCATTGCCAAAGCGATGGCTCGATCCTCCGCCTCGAGATCCTCGAAATCCGGCAGCATCTTGAGGTGTTCACGCAGAAGCTGCGGCGAGAGGGCCTCTGCAAACCGATCCCAGAGCAGCTGTCTGGCCTCGTCCTTGCGGCCAAGCGCAGCGAGGATCCGCGCCTCCAGACTGGCCTGCCGCACCAGGGGAGATGGCGCATCTTCTTCCTCATCGTCGAAAACATCATGGCGAACCGGTTTCGGGCGTGCCCGGCGCACCCAGTCCAGCGCCTCCTCAGCGCGGCGGGCGTCGAAGAGCCGTTCGGCAATCGCCAGCACATTCTGTCGCTGCTCCGGCTTTTCCTGCTCCAACGCAATCAGCAGATCCAAATTACCGCCGGCCCCCGCTATCATCTGGCGGATTTCGCGCCATTCGTCCGTCATGGAACGGAACCAGCGCGCCGAGGCCCTCTCGCCGGCTTCTGCGGCATGTCGTTCGGTGATGCGTTCGTATAGGTCGGCATCCCAGTCGGCCAGCACGTCCAGAGGCAGATGAGGAATGACGCGCTCTGCGACCGGCCGAAGGTAGCCGTGCTCGGTCTCACCCAGTGCGGCCATGATCGCCGTCGGCAACGCCTGTTGCGCGGCGGGCGGCAATCCTGCGGCCGCACGGGCCATGGCCTCGATGGCCCCCCAATAGACATCCTGCAAATGCCCGGAGGAATCGTCGACCCGCTGGAACACCTGATCATGGGTAGCGATGAACCGCAGCAAACGCACGGCGGCCAGCACCGGACTTGCCGGGAGCAGTTCTTTGACAATGCTGTCGCAAAGCCCCTGCAGATCCTCGCGAAAGGCACGCGCCTTATCCCAGTCGATGAAGCCGCGGGCGCGCTCGAGGCCAGAGAGACGCCGGTCGATCAGTTTCGCAATCGCATCCGGCCCGGACTGGCCGGCCAGTGCCGCATTCACCCGCCGTTTGAAGCCGGCATTTGCCTGCGCCTCATCAAGCACCAGCTCCGCAAGCTTCTCAGCCCCCAGAGCGGAAAGATTTTCGACAGAGAGAGCGGACTTGCGGGCCATGGGGTTCTTTTGATGGGCTGATCCCTGTCCTGATGCCCGATGTCGACCGATCAGGCAAGTTTGCCTGTCTCACGATACATGCAGGCCTTGGCAAGAATTTCCTACAAACCAAGTCTTGTGGGCGACGGGCCAATCCGAACATCCGCCTCAAGCGCTGCCTCCCATGCGATCAACAGCGTCCCCGGATTGGGGAGGCAAGAGGTTTGGATGTGGGAGATGTGTTCTTCAAGATGTTCGACGAGCTTTTCGATCCGGGTGCGCATGGGGATGTCCTTTGATGCTCCGTATTAATCTCATGGCCCAATGAAAAGACAAATAGTCCGGCAAACATAACCAGCCTTCAAAGAAGAAATTCACTAGTAGATATATTATTTCGAATTTATTTGCGTGAGGGATCGAAGGCTGTCCTTCGGGACGGAACTTGATCGGTGGGATGTATTGGTAGGGCATCACATTAAATATTTCCTAAAGTGAATTATCCGCATTTTGATGCGACGACCTTGATCGGATTGGCGATCACGGCTTGCTGGCGGGGTAATGTCGACGGATCTACGCTGTTCTAAAGTATTACCTACGGTGAATTTTACGTATTTTCGCCCGGTTATCCACAATGTCGAGCATTTACCGACGTATCGGCATTTGGTGAGAGAATCATGAATTGGTAAAATGGCGGCATGAATAAGATTGCCCGCCCCTATGTCACTAGCCGCCCGGTCAGTCTGACCGAAACGGGTCGGCACCTGAATATCAGTGTTCCCATGGTGCAACCGGTCATGGTGAAGATGGGAGCCAGAATCTTGCCCGGCGGGCGGTATGATCTGGTGGACGTTTGGCGGCGCATGTGGGGTATCGATCGGGTCCCGATGGCCTGGATCGAAAGCTTGAAGCGGCCGCTCCTTTCCGTTGAATCTGTTGCGGAAATGGTCGGATCTCATCCCACAACTATTCGCCGCGCCGGAAATGAACGTTCCACTAGATGGCGTTTACCGGAGCACTTCGATCTTGGCCCGAGGCTGCGCAGATACCTTCCCTTGCACATTGATGCTTGGATGCGGGGGAGGAGCCGCGCGGAGTGGCTTCGCAGGCGCCATGGTCCGGTGGGACCTCTCGGATTGCGCTTGAAAAGGGCGGCGGATGCCCAAGACGGCGGCGCCATGTCGGATTAGCGCACAGTCCTAGAAGCAGCGAAATTTATGACGAACACCCGCCGAATTTCGGTTCTGGAATGTGGGGTAGTGTTTGTCATTCATCGCAAAACAACAACGTTTTATCAAAATAGCGAACATGGAAAATATCAACCTCTCCAATTCGACCATGCTTGACGTCAGGAACTGGATTCAGGACAAGAAGCCCTATCGCGCTGCGACCGAGAAAGATTATCTGGCGCAAATCGAGCGTTGCCCGCGGATCTATAATGCAAATCGTCTGGAGGATATTTCGCCCAGCGTTGAAGCCTTTGCTGCGCGGTTCCAGAGAAATGACTTTCCTGCGGGCTTCAAGACGCCAGATGCCTATCGGGCCTGGCGCAGAAAGATGATCGCCATCCTCAAACGGTTTCATGGTGAGTTCGCGTCAAAGGCACAGCGCGCGGGTCGGAAAGACGGATGGGCGGATCTGTTGGACGTTTGCGTTTCCCTGCTTGAGATGAAGGGAGGCAGCAGCCTGCAGGGGCTTATCCCGATCCGGCTTCTGGCCGACGAGGCCCGAAAGGCCGATCAGCAACCCGACCAGCTGACCGAGCCATTCCTGACGGAACTCAGCGATGCGCTGCGCGGGACGCAGCGGAGATCGGTCGGAAATGCCATTCGGAACCTGGAGATCATGCGTCAGAACTCGCCGGCTCTCGACGCGCTGTTGCCACCCGGGCCTCTTCCTGATCTGGCCAAGGTTCGCCGCTCCGGGCAGGTGCCGCTGCCGGAATATCTGAAGGTTCAGCTTGATCGGCTGGTCGAGGACATGGGCGGGGGCGTTTATGATGAAATCCTTGACGAAAGCCTTGAAGGCAAGAGTCCGGCCACACTTCAGACGTATCGGGCCGCACTTGGTAAATATCTGGGTTCGGCCATGAAACTCGGCATGTTGGGACGGACATCCGGCATCACCGATGCGTTTACCAAGGATGTCTTTGTCTCCGTCTTGCGTGACTGGATCGCTGAAACGGATCCGGCCAGGAAAATTTCAGACCGTTCGATGAGGTCCTATGTCGGAAAACTGCGCGCCGCCGCGGTGCAGCTCAACGCCCCGATCATCCCGCTGATGGACAAGACCCTCAATGCGAACCGGAACATGCGCAAGGGCTTTGAAGATGGCAAACGTATGCCGGAGCATGTGCGGCTGTTCTGCAGCCGGTTGGTCCGGGACCGGCGCGCGGAGCTTACCTTCCTGTCGCTTCATACGCAGTTCCGGAAAAGGGCGCTTGCCCTGATCAACAAGCCTGACGCCGACACCTATGACGAGGAGCGCATCGTTCAGTTCGGAATGCTGGCGGCATTCTGTGCCATCGGCTTGTGGGGGGTGCCGCTTCGGCTCGGCAACCTGATCCGGTTGCGGCATCGGGGCGAAAATCCCACCCTGGTCCTCCCTTACGGGTCTCGCGACCGGGCTCATATTCTGATCAGCGCGCAAGACGTCAAGAACAGCAGGCCGATCCGAGCAGAGATCTCACAGGGTCCCACCCGCGGTCTTGAGGTTCTTCAATGGTATATCGACGAAATCCGGCCCCGCATCCCGTGGGCCGATCGGTCCCCTTTCCTGTTCCCGGGATATAGCGGCACCCTTATCGGCCAGAAAACCCCGGGGGATTGGCTGACCAACCACACCCGCGCAATCGGCCTGCCGATGACGCCCCACAATCTGCGGCACGGCCTGGCAACGCTGCACCTCAAATACCATCCCGGCGATTACGGCGGTGCCGCGAGGCTTCTGTGCAATACCCCGCAAACGGTGCGCCAGTATTACGCCTGGATCGATGAGGAGGCCGAAATGCGCAATGTCCAGCAGGAAGTCGCCAAGCTCGGAGGTTTCAGCGATGAGCTCTAATTCGTCGTGGGCCGGACAGCGCCGCGAAGATATCCGTGCCGTCCTCGCGCAGCCGCACTGGGACGGCATCCGCGATGTGGAGCGCATCGAAAGGATGGTCCGCAATGGCGAATTCACCTTGGCGGCGCTCCGGCGGCTGAACGCGATCATGCTGAATGCGCAGGACAAGGGGCGGGCCTTCGAAACGATGGCCGCGTTCACCGCCGGTTGGAGCAAGGCCGAGCTCTGGAACACCAGGGCTGCGATGTTTGCGATCTTTGAAAATGGGCCGTTGCTGCGGGAAATTGACAGGGTCATTGCAAATCATGGTCGCTCGGGTCGAAAGCCATATCCACGTCGTGCCCGACGGTTCTCGGTTTTTCCGGATGAGCTTCCAGGGCGTTGGCAGGCCGCATTCCGCGATATGGTGGCCGGATATCCCGGAGAGCATGGCACCGTTCCGTCGCCCGCAATGATCCTGACCATGAAGACCAAGGCCTGCGAAATCATCCGGGTTGCGCGAGATGCCGGCCTGGCGGAAGACCTCTCGATTCCTGCCGCCATCGCTTATGAGCGCTCGCTCGTGACGCGGGAAAAGCCGCTGAGCGCCAGGACCATCCTGTCGGCTATCCGCCAGATCCGCGACCTGGGGCGTTATATCGGTGCGGACGATGAGGTGCTTGGTCACCTCGCTTCCCGCATTCGCATCCATGAGAACAGGTCGCAGGGAGCGATTCCGCAGAAAGAGGCGAAGATCCAGACCTTGCCGGACTATTCCCAGATCTTCGGCATGGCGCTCGACATGCTCGGGCGTGCGGAGAGGGTCCGCAATGCGCGCTCGGCGCAGCGGCTGCGGAACATGGCGGTGGCGATCACCCTGTTCTCGCCGTTTCCGTTGCGCGCGGCGGACACCCAGCTGCGCTTCGGGGATCAGATTCTCTGGGACGGGGCCGAATACCGCTTCGACCTGATCGTTTCCAAGACCCAGCGGCGTTTCGTAGCCCCGGTCATCCCGGTCTTTGGCTGGTTCATCGATCAGCTTGTGCTGCAGGGTGGTGGGCCGGAGCACCTCGCCGATCTTCGTGCGGAGTGCTTCCAGCAGAACCGGCCGCTCTTCGTCAACTATGACGATAGCGCCGGGCACGAGCGCATGGTCAGCTATTACTGGAGCGAGGCATTGGGCACGGGCTGCCATGCGGCCAGAACCCATCTGCATGACGCATTCGGACGTCTCGGCAGCCGTGGCGTGGAACTTGCCATGCGGGCCTGCGGCCAGAGGTCCGAGCGGACCGCGGAGGCCTACAGGACCCGCGCTTTCGAGATTCTCACCCGTGAGCGCGCGCACAGCGATATGGCCGGTGCCATCATGGACGCGGAATGGCGGGAGTTCTTTGGCGACGACACCTGATGCGGGTGCGCCTGAAGACGCCATCCTGACGACTTGCCCGGGGCACATATCAGCTACGCCGATCAGCGCCATGAATTCTGTCTCTCTCAGAATCCTGATCGGGTGGCCCGCCGCCCGCATTGCTTCGGCCCTGTGGTGCTTGCTGCTTTTGGTGTGGCCGAAAACGCCACCTCGTGGCAGACGTCACACCTTGCGGCAGTAAGCCCGGATCAACCAGCGATGCAAGCGGTTAGCTGAAATCCCGACAAACCAGAACAGGCTCATGTGGTATGGGCGGTGAGGTTAGCGCGTTCCGTCCTCGCAAAAATCCCGAAGCCTATGACAAACGGATTCACCGCACCGTCCAGTGGGATCATGTCTTCCATGGCTCCCCATCGCCAAGGTCCAGTGGCTACTCCAGATATTCCTGCGTTGTATTAAAACCGTCGTGATAACCTGGGATCCGTGGCTCTGACCGTCGCCAGCATGATGGCGGGCCAAGGCAACAGCACTGGTCAAGCGCGTATAGTCGTCTACAGGTTCAGAGCAATCGGTCCCGGGCCTTCTTCATCCAAATATCAGTCCATCTTGCCGAGAAAATTCTACGTTCGCGTCCCCTAAACCATGGGAAGAACACCTTCCCAAGGATCCGCACAGGGCTATCCGGTCCGATAAGTATGCCTTTCCCGCGTCCATTGTTTACAACGCATTGACGATGTTGGCCATGATCATTCCGCGCGACTGGGAATGATGCCCCTTGCCCTCCCTCTCCTGCGATCAGATCAATACGCGGTTGTCAGGTGTCACATTCACCTTGCTCTTGTCACAGTGCTGGGCATGAGTTGTGTAGGCACGCCGCCCTGGCGCTGCAAAAGGCCCCGGACTTCGTCCGCCGGTGGGATGTATTCGCTTCCGATCGCCGGATACCGGCCAAACACCGTCAGTCCATCAATTCCGTATGCCAGTTCGCCTCCTGAATTCGAGAATCGAGATCACGCAATTCCTTCGCCAGCGCATCGGCGGTCTTCTGTATCTCCGCAACCGATATCATTGGACGCCAGCGCACCTCGCTGCGGCTGCCGATCATCCATGTCGGTGTGGCTTCCTCGGCAAGATCCCGATATGCGCCCTGCCGCAGCCGCAGCACGTCGCGGGCGGCCAGCGCATCGGTCAGGGCGCCGCTGTCGAAGGCCGCCCGACTGTTGGTGCGGTTGATCCGGGCGATCATCCGCTGAAGATCGGCAGCAAGGCGGTCATGCTCGACCAGAAGGCTAGCCGGATCCTCGGCAGGTTCATCTCCTTCCTGGACCTTGGCGTTGCGCAGCAACCTGGCTTTCAACTGTTCCAGACGCTTTGTCATATCGCTGCGCTGAACCAGCGCTTCGGCAAGTTTCATGTTCATCTCCTCATATTCGGCGTTGCCTGCGAGGGCGTTCCGCCGGGGTGATTCTTCTGCTGTCCACTCTGTTCTAACCACCTCATACGTCAGTTTCGGACGTAGCTTGTGGCCTTGCTCTTTATCTTGTGCCACGCATTGCGATATTGATCCCTCACCAGTCGAAGGAACCGCGCATGGCCCATTTCTTCACCGCCGATACCCATTTCGCCGATGACCCTGTGCGGCGCTTTTTCGGCCGGCCCTTTGCTTCGGCGGCGGCAATGGATGCCGCGATGATCGCGCACGCTGCCGTGGTCGGGGCCGATGACGACCTGTGGATCATCGGCGATTTCGCGTCCTGCGAAACCGAGGCGGGACGCATGGCCGCACAGGCCGCCTTCGCCGCGCTGCCCGGGCGCAAGCATCTGGTGCGCGGCAACCACGATCCCGACTGGCTGATCGAATCTCTGCCCTGGGCCTCGGTCCACGATCTGGTCGAGGTCGCTGTTGGTGATCGCCGCTTCGTCCTGTGTCACTATCCGCTCGTCACCTGGAACGGCATCCGGGCGGGAACAGTGCAACTGTTCGGCCATGTCCACACCCGCTGGCGCGGTGCCGAGGGGCAGGTGAATGTCGGCGTCGATCAGTGGGATTTCGCGCCGGTCACCCCGGATCAGGCGGAACTGGAGGCGCTGATGCTGCCGCCATCGGATTTGCAGCGGATGGCCGAGGGGACGCAGGTGTAAAGATATCACGTGACCGGCCAAGACGGTGTTGTGGACAATGCACCGCTGCAGGGTCCGCCATATTGTCTTCGGTCATTCCGTCTTAGCCCCTGATTCTATGGCCTGACCCGACCACTCAGCCAATTCCAGCCATCCGTGATCCACCCAGAACACGGCCACTCCCTTCAACAGGTGTCCCGGCAGCATCTGCTCCACCAGCCGCGCATAGGCTGAAAGCTGCGACCAATAAGAGCCCAGACCATCGCCCAAGCCGCCGGATTTATGGTCGATCAGCAGGCAGCCCTCGGGACCAAGGGCCAGAAGATCTATCGTGCCGGGAATCTCGGCGCCGTCGGGCGTGTGGCCTAGGATCGGGATTTCGCAACGCAGATCGGTATAGCCCTGCGCGGCAAGCCATAATTTCAGCGCCTTGGCGCGTTCAGCGACAAGTTCCAGCGTGGCCTCATCGAGATCGGTGGCCGCGGGAAGCGCCGCCGCCAGATCGGGCCGCGCAAGACAGGTGTGCAGCGCCAGGTGCAAGCCCGTGCCTCGCATTGCCGTATTCAACGCAGGCGGCCAGGATGGCCCGAGGGCGATGGTTTGGCTGGCCGGGGCCGAACCAGCAACCGGCGCCTGCGAGGGCTGCAATCGCCACGGCGTCAGCGGAGTCGAAGGCTTGGGCGCGTCGGCACCGAAGCGTGGCTGGAGGGCGGTCTCGCCCTTGCCATATTCCGTGAAACCCGCTTGCTCAGGCAGAATGGTGATCGTCGCCGGACAATCGACCTTGCCGACCTGCAACTTGCCATCGGCAGGCTTCGGCGCGCATCCATCCTCGAAGATGTGGAACAGGCAAGTGGCCTCGGGCGCATCCTCGTCGCGGTCTTTCAGGAAAGCCGGCCATTCCAGCACCAGCCGGTCACGGGCACGGGTCAGCGCGACATAAAGAAGGTTGCGCGCATTGGCCTCGAAATCCTCGCGCCGGTCCTCGATGAAGCGGCGCTGCGCCTCGGGGACGGCGAAGGTCGGGGTGTGGATCAGCCGGGCCGAGGCCAGGACGGCGGCCATGTCGTCGATCCGGTCCAACGCCTCGAACCGCACCGAAGTGGTGCCGGGGCGTTCCTCGATACGATTGTCGAACTCGGCAACCACGGTGATCGGCCATTCGCGACCTTTCGAGGCGTGCCAGGTGACGATCTCGACTGCCTCGGCACTGTCGACCGAGGGATCGGGGCGGCGGTCGAAATCACGCTCACCCGCACGGGCTTCGAGCCAGCCAAGAAACACCTTCGCCGTTTCTCCATGAAAACCCGAGGCGGCCTTGAGGTCGCGGTGTGCCGCCTCGAAAGCTTCTGCCTCAGCTTCCAGCCGCAAAAGATCGGCGCGGGCCTGCGTGGCATCGGGCAGGCGCTCGGCCCAGATACGGATACCCGATGCCTCCAACACCAGTTCTAGCGCCGAGGAAACCGGCAAGCGGGCGAGGCGATCGGACAGCCCCGCCAGCCGCATCAGCGCCGGATCGTCAGCCAACCGTCCGTCGATCTGCAACGCAAGCGCCTCTTGCAGAGGCAAGGGATCGGGGCCGAGGCTGCGCAGGACCAGCCCCGCATGGATATCCGCGGGATTTGCCGCGTAGAACAGGGCCGCGCGGGCGGCCTGCACGACCGGGCTGGCGGACCAGCCATCCTCGGCGATGCGGACCGGAACGCCCCGAGCGCGCAATTCCTCGGCATAGCGAGCGGCAGTCGTGTGTCGGCAGACCAGTAGCGCGATATCCGAAGGTCGGGCCTTTCGGGAGGCCCTGGTATGGCGATCGGTGACGGTTTCGCCCTTTTTCAGAATGCGGGCGATGCGTTCGGCGACATGCTCATGCGGCTTGGAATATTTCCGCACGCCCCGGCCTTGACTGGCATGAAGGATTTCCAGCGCCGGGCCTTCGACCGGATCGCGGGTCGCCACCAGCGGGTTATAGGCTGCGCCGAACAGGCCCACCCCCGTGGCGTTGACGAATTGCATGATCGCTGGGGTCGAGCGCCAGTTGCGATCGAGGGGCTGCGTTGCTTGCGGGTTCGCCGCTGCCAATGCCTGCGACAGGCGCCGATCGGCCCCTTGGAAACCCATGATCGACTGCTTGACGTCGCCAACCAGCAGGGTGCGCGGCGCATACTGGCCAAGCTGCCACAGAAGCGCGAACTGCACAGGGTTGGTATCCTGAAATTCGTCGATGATGACGCAATCGATTTCGTCCATAACCGCCTGCCGCACGGCGGAGTCGGTGCGCAGAAGCTGCTCGGCGCCGGTGATCATGTCGGCGAAGTCGATCAGGCCCAGGGATTTCTTGCGCGCCTCATAAGCTTCCATCACTTCCTGCGCGCAGGCAATCAGGCATTCCAGATGCAGTTTCGCATCTGCAAGCGGGCCGGGATGCTGCGGCAGGACATCGGCAGCCGCCATGATTGTTTCGGCCAGTTCGTCATAGCCGGCGGGCGTCTTCGTGCGGCTGTTCGAGACGGTCAGACCGCGCAACGACTGCCAGAGCGTCCAATCGCGATCCAGCAATTCCGGGTCGCGCTGCACGCGCCGAAACAGCGCAAGGTTCTTTTCAAGCGCCTCGCGCGGTCCCTTGGCGGCAACCGTGGCCATGCCGCCTTCTGGAAACCGAACCAGCATTGCCGCCACCGCCTTTTCCAGCGCCAGGCGGGCGGCAGCGAGATCGTCCAGCGGTTTGCCATAAATTCCGTCCAACCGCGCCAACGCAGGCGCGATCAGGCCGGGATCGCGTCCCTTGTCACCCAGCCCGCGCAAGAGGTCGATCATCGACAGAACCCGGTTGCGCAGGCTGTCCTCGACCGTCTCGCCTTTCTGCTGGTTGGCGGCATAGCCGAACCGTTCGGGCTCGGCCTTGATCGGGTCCAGCGCTTTCGCCTGGGCCAGCGCCTGCCGGATCAAAAGATCGCGCTCGGCATCGCCGAGGTGGCGCGGCTGGGGCGAGGCCCCCGCGGCCAGTGCATGTTCGGTCAGCAACCGCAGCCCCAGGCCGTGGATGGTCGAGACGTAAGCCTGCTCTACCGCCATGGCCTCGGCAACCAGCCCCTCGGCCAGCAGCCCGGCCCGGATCCGCTCTCGCAACTCGCTGGCTGCGGCCTCGGTGAAGGTCACGGCAAGGATCCGCTCGGGGCGGACCAGCTTGCGCCTGACCCAGTCAGCCAGCGTTTCCTTGATCCTGTGCGTTTTTCCCGCCCCCGCACCGGCGGGAACGATTACCAAACCTTCGTCCATCGTCATTCCTCGGCAACCTCTCGGATGAAGGCCCGGACCAGGGGCGAGCCGTCCACCAGCCGATAGGGAGTGAAGCCGGCCTCCTTGCGGAAAAAGCCCTCGTCGGCTGCGGTGTTCAGCGTGACGCGCCCGGCGCCAAGATCGGCCAGCCGTTCCTTCAACTGCGCGACCGCACCCTGATTGACCGCGTCCCCCATGTCGCGGGCGGGCGAGCCCTCGGCCGGCGCAAGCCCCGAGGTCAGCAACCCGCCGTCATTCATCAGATGATAGCCAACGGCGACCTTGCGGTTGATCAGCGGGTCCATCCCGTCGCCCTCGGCCCGGATCGGGCGGGCGATCATGTCGCGATAAAGCCCGGTCTGAAGATCCCAACCGGCCTCCATCCGCCTGCGCCGGCCTGCGGTGCCGCTTTTCTTGCGATCGACCACAAGCAGGCTGCCGTCGACCAGTTCCAGGATCGCGTCGGCCTTGCCATGCAGGCGGATGCCATGCGCCTCTCCGCGCAGCCAGATCTCGTTGCCGATGATCTTCGCGCCAAGCGCCAGGAGATGCTCGCGCCAGCGCAGGGCGGATTGCAGGATATCGCGCTCCAGCCCCCGGCGCTCCATCTCCCACGAGGCGCTGCGCAGGAAACCCGCGTGACGGGTCAGCGCGCGGTCACAGGCGTCGGGGACGGCTTCGAGCAGAGCTTCGGATGTCGGTAACTCCTCACCCGGCGGAAAGACGTGTTCAAAGACATCATGGGCGATATTGCCCTTTGCCATGACGTCCAGATCCTCGGCGCACCATGACATGTCGCCGGCGCCCAATTCGTCCAGCAGCCATGCCAGCGGGCTGACGATCAGCACCTCCAACCGGCTTGGCGATTGCGGCTTCGCCGTGCCGTCATCCTCGCGCCGAAGCGAGAGCAGATCACGGCCGGGAAAGGTCAGCGCCTTGGGTAGTTCGGGGGCCTCGGGAACGGGGGCAGGGCGTGATGCGCCACCGGCCAGGCGTGCGGCGGCAGGCGAGACAGGTCGATGATCAGGTCCGTCGCGTCCGTCACATCCTCGATGGTGCGCGCCACCAGGGACAGCCCCGCCGAGGGGGCCAGCCGTGCCCCGGCAAGATCGCGCCACGGGACCAGAAAGGTCACGCTGCCTCTGGTGGCCTGAAGCTGCTGGTCAAGCAGCGACAGGCTGCGGGCCAGCCCCTCGGCCCGGCCTCGCAGTTGCAGGCTGGTGGCGGCACGGATCGCTGCGATCTCGCTGTCCAGAAACAGCGGATTGGCGCGCGGTCGGGCGGGATAAAGCCCCTCGGTGAAATCCGCGACGATCAGATGCCGGCAGGGCCGCCACGGGCTTTCCTGCGCAAGCCAGAGGCTGACGCCTTCCAGGTTGCGGACCGGCTCGGGCATCATGGGCGGCATCACCTGCACGCTGCGCAGGATCACCTCCCAATCCGGACTGCCCTCGCCCATCGGGATCGGCAACCGGGCGCGCAAGGCTGTGCCTTCGGGCAGGCGCTCGCAAATCCGGTCGATCAGGAAGCGCAACTGCGGCAGGCTGGAAGCCGAGGCGCGGATGTCATCCCATAACGCTTTGTGGTCGGGAAACGGGTCGAGGCTACGGCCACGGAAATCGCCGTCCATCAGGGCCTCGGCCAGGTCTCGGCCCGTCTGCGCGCTCCACGGCATCAGCGGCGACAGAGCAAGGCTGGCCACCACCATTGCAGGCGTCGGCGTGCGTTTTGCCAGCAGCAGATGCAGCGCCGCCTCGCCCAGCGTGTCACGTTCCGGCAAGCTGGCGGGCAGGCCCGACAGCGGCACACCCTGGGCGGCAAAGGCGCGGGCAAGCTGCCGCGGATCGCCCGCCGTCATCACCGCGATTTCCCGCGCGGGGCAACCGCCCCCGATCAATGCGCGGGCGCGGGCAGCGGCGAAATCGGCGCAAGAGGCCGGATCGCGCAAGCCGAAGAACGCCAGACTGTCATCGGCTGGCGCGGCGTGGATTTGCGGGACGGTCAGCCCGGCTTGCAGCGCATAAAGGCGCGTGCCCTCGGGTGCCGACCGATCGGCCGGGGTCGCCGGAACCGAGCCGAACTCATCCCGCAGCCGGTCGTAAAGCGCCCGCATGGATGCCGGGGCCAACGGGTCAAGCGAACCCTCGACCACCGGCAAGGGGCCAAGAAACCGCCCATGCGGCAGATGCAGCACATGGCGCACCGGAGCAAGCCCCTCTGGCAAAGCATCCCCCATCCGCCGCCAGAGATTTACCAGCGCCGAAACGTGACGCCTTGCCCGCCCGTCAGGCAAGGCGTCGATCTGCGGCACCCGCAGGTCAGGCGTGGCAAGCACCAGATCCTCCAGCGCCAAGACTACCGCCGAGATCGTCTCTACCGGCGCATTGGCCGTGCTTTCCGCCCAGACCGGATCGGGCGAGGCCGCAATCACCCGCCCCGGCGCCCATTCGGAGGGCCGAGGCGCAAGCGAAAGCTCGGCGAGGCGCGTATCGGTCAGGCGATAATGCAGGCCGGAATGAGGGTCGGCGGTGAGGAAGGGGTAATGCATGGCGTTACTAGCTGGACTAACTGTCTAAAATGGCGCAAATCCCAAACGCTGCTGGCCAATGATAATCTGTCCATCCACGTGGGATATCAACATCATTCCGAGCATATATCGCATGATATACATCTTCACATATTTCATCGGAAAGTGCTTTCATGTTTTCTTTCAGGGCGGCAGTCTCGTCGTGGATCAACTTTGCTCGTCGACCAGGAGCATCGCGCCCACGTCGTTCAGGTGCATCTGATTCTATGTGGCCCGAGAAGAAAACGACTGATGCCATGCTGACGCCGAAGCCATGTGCCACATCCCGGCATTGCCTCGCGTTGCTCATGGCATCCTTCACCGAGCTGGCCAGAAATGAGTGGCGGAAAGAATAGTTCGAGTTTTGAGAGAGAGTGAATGCTCGCCTTTTTGCCTCGATCCAGTATACTTTATTGTCAAACTGGATTTCTATATCCATTCGACCCGCATATGATCTGGGGCGCCCCCTTGTCCCTGTATAGGACTTTTTCTCTACATCCATTTCGCATATGGCCGGGTAGCCGTTCATCCAGGCGGCTGCAGATAAAAGAGCAGAGTTTGAGTTCTCAACATACCACGCAGGAAGGTCGTCGTTGTGCTCGTAGTATCGATTGTTTAATTCACTCCATGTGTCGACTGTTTTCCTCCATCCGGCAGGAAAGTTATTTACAATTCTTTCAAAACTCATGACGGGTCTCTTTTTTCCTATGTGAATCAGTCCGTAACGATTTTTTTAGCAATCGGCAACCTCCACCTTATCCCCCCACCTATACAGATACCAATTCATTTCCTGCCGCCCTCCGGCACGGAATCGCACCATCAGCGACCCATCCGCCAACCTCTCCACCTCCTGCTTTGGATGGAACTGATATGTCGCGGCCTCCTCCGCCACTTCCGGCAAGAATCGCCATTCCACGTCGAAAGGATCTTCGCGCCAGATGCCAAAACTCTCTGACAGCCAGTCCTGCAAATCGAAACCCTCGGGTCGTTCATAGGCATCCGGCTCAATCGCAATCCGCTCGAAACCGGCCAATGCGAACAGGCGCAAATCCTCCTGATATTCGCTCCAGGCCAGCAGATATTGCCGCCCGTCGCCGAACAGCAGCGCGATCGGCCCTAGCCGGGTATCGCGCGACAGTTTTCCCGAACTGCGCGCCCGGTGATCGGCGCTGATCATGACGCCCGCCAGAATTGCTTCGCGTAGCGCCGACAATATCTCGGGGGCGATCCTTTCGCGCGGGCCGGGACGGAAGGCGACGCCGTCGGCCATCAGTTGCGCTTCCAGGTCGGGGGCCAAGCGGTTGCGGCGCGGGCCGGTCAGTTGCGCGCGAATCTTGGCCAGCAGCCGTTCCAGCACCTCGGCGGTGGGCAGGTCGCCCTCGCGCCGGACCAGCGCCAGCGCGCGGTGGGCGGCGGCCAGTTCGTCCAGCGTCGCCTCCTCCATCCGGCCAAGCGATCCGGGCGGAAAGCGCCAGCGTTTCTGGCCGCGCTCCTCGATCAACTCCTCAAGCTGGGGATAGACGTTCAGCACCGCGTCGCGCATCCGCTCGGCCGTGCGGCGGGCGACGCCGAATTCCATCTCGATATCGGTCAGCGAGACGCCTTCGGCCGAGCCTTGCATCATCAGCGCCAGCCGCAGAAGATCCTCGTGCCGTGCATATCGCGTCATCGCCGCCCCCTTTGCGTTTTTTGCAAGGTGACCCGAGGGTTGCATGGGGTCAACGGCCAAACCCAATGGGCCGGGGCGCTCCCTCCTTAGCCTCGACCTCGCGGGCAAGCTGGGTGAGGATCTTGTGAGGGTCGGTTTCCGCCAGCGCGCGCATCCGGCGGGCGACATTGGCGAAATCGCCGGGCGTCAGCCGGTCCAGCGCCAGCAGCCCCGCCGGGGCCTCGCCGCCGAAATGCGCGCTCCAGGCCAGCGGCAGCTGCGCGGGCGTCAGCCAGTCGAAACGGATGCGGAAGGTGAAGCGGCGCTGCGTCGCCGGGTCCAGCTTTTCGACGAAGTTCGTCGTGCAGACGAAGGGCAGCGGGTGGCTTTCCATCCAGGTCAGCATCTCGTTGACCTGGCTGACCTCCCAATTCCGCTCTGCGCTGCGGCGGTCAGAGAGCAGGCTGTCGGCCTCGTCGAAGATCAGCAGCGCGCCGTCTGCGCGGGCTTCGGCAAAGGCGCGGGCGATGTTCTGCTCGGTGCCACCGACCCACATCGACATCAGGTCCGAGGCGCGCTTTTCGATCACCGGCAGGCCCATGACGCGGGCCAGATGGCAGGCCCATGCGCTTTTGCCCGTCCCTGCCGGACCTTCCAGACAGAAGGACACGCGCTGCGAGGCGTCGGGGTGCGATAGCCGCCCCTCCAGCCGGGTCAGGTCGGTGTCGGCATTGGCGAGGCCCGGCTGCCGATGGCACTTCGCCGTGATGTTTCGGCGCGGGATCGGTGCCGCCATTCGCCAGCCGCGAGGCCGCGCCAAGAACCCGCCCGACAACCCTCTCGCCGCCGTCGCAAAGCCGCGCCACCCGCATCGCATCCGAGACCAGCGCCGGTGCAAGGTCATGCGTCTCGGCCAGATGAGACAGGGCTTCGGGGGCGATGCCCGAGGCATGGCGGGCCTCGAGCCGCTGCCAGATCCGGCTGCGCACCTTGCCCGAGGGCCGGCGCATCTGCACCGAATAGGTCATCCGGCGCAGGAAGGCCGGGTCGCAGGCGCTGACCGAATTGGTGGTCCAGATGGTCGGGACCGGGTTGGTTTCCAGCAGGCGGTTGCTATGGACCTTCGAGGGCTGGCTATGGCCGAGGAACAGCATTGCCCCGCCGATCAGGTCTTCCATTTCGTCGAACAGCAGCACCGTGTCGCGCAGCGCGCCCAGCATTCGCCCGGCGATGCCAAGCTCGGTCAGGCGTTCCCGGCGCGATGGCTCGTCGCCGCTCTCATCCGTCTCGCCGATGGCCCGCAGATGCGCGCCGACCTCGCGCGCCAGAACCTTGGCGAATTCGGTCTTGCCGGTGCCGGGCGGACCATAAAGCAGGATGTTCACCCCCGGTGTGCCTGCCGCCAGCGCGCGGGCCAGCAGGTCACGCATGAAATCGGCGTCCCGGCCCAGCCCCTCGAAATCCTGCCATTCTGCCTCGGGCGCGGGGGCCGATGGGAACATCAGCGCGATCAGCCCGTCCAGATCCTCGACCTCGGCCAGCATGGCCGCGCACAGCCGGTCGCTGATCTCATAGGGCGGGTTGCGGTCATAATGGCGCCGTTCGTATTGCAGCAGCCCCGAAGACCGAAGCCGCTGATCCGCCCTCAGCGCGACCCGAACCGCCGTTTCGTCGCAATCGCAGAACTGGGCCAAGAGCAGGGGCAGCGTAACCTCTTTCGTCTCGATTGCCCCGTCCACGACATGTTCGAAACCGTCGAAGAGCTTGTAGGAGACGACGAAGCAGAGGATGCGCACTTCCAGCGCCGACAGCCCGAAATGGGCGCCAAGCCGGGCGGCATTCGCCAGCACCTGCGCTCCCTCGCCGCCACCCGCGTCCGGCACCAGGCTGTAGGCCAGATCACGGATCTTGTTCCACCAGATCGCGCCGGGCTTGGTCTTGGGACGCTCGGGGCATTCGACCTCGGTCAGGTGTTCCAGCCAGCCGGGCAATTCCTTCGCGATCCGACTGGACGGACCGAAGCGCCCGGCAAGACGCGCGACCAGGTCGAGGGCAAGATATTGTTCGTGACGCATGTCTTTCTCCGTCGTTGGAGGCAGCAATAAACAGGCGATGCGTCAGATTCGGACGTAGCTGTCCAGCATATCGGGATTGCGCGATCCGACGGGCTGGCGTATATACAAATGAGAATACGGATACGGAGATCCCGATGATCGAAACGAAAATCCGCAAGGTCGGCAATTCCGCCGTCATGACGCTGACGACCGAGATGCTGGCCATTCTCGACGCGAAAGAGGGCGACAGTCTGTTCGTCCTGCGCGGGGATGACGGCAGCCTGAAGATCGCGGCGCATGATCCCACCCTTGCCGAGGCACTGGCCGCAGCCGAAGTGGTCATGGACGAAAACCGCGACCTGCTTCAGGCGCTGGCGTGAATCCGGCTTGGGTTCCGCTGAGAGCGATCGTCATTATCCACGACCGGCAGATCTCGCGCCACGGTGGGGCGGCGGGGATGCGCGACGCGGGGCTGCTGGAAACGGGCTGCGCCCGTCCCATGAACCTCGCTGCCTATGACGAGGCGGATCACGCCGCCCTTGCCGCCGCCTATGCCTTCGGGATCGCGAAGGCGCATGCCTTCGTTGATGGCAACAAGCGAACGGCCTTCGTGACGGCGCTGACCTTCCTGCGCCTGAACGGCCACGGCTTCCATCCGGACCCTGCCGAGGGCGTCAGGATGATGGAAGACCTCGCCAGCGGAAAGGTCAGCGAAGCAGGGTTCGCCGCATGGCTGCGGCGCGGGATCGTCGCGATCTGAGGGCGGAGCGCATGAGGTCGTCGGGCTTGCCGTTACTGCAGAAACAAATTGCTTTTCATGCCCACACTATCGCGCGAAGCCTGCATTTGCGCGCACCAATCCATGACGAGACATTCACCATGCTGCACCAGAATTTCATGAGCAGGCGCTCGCTATAAGCTGGCGCCATCAAGCGAGCAGTTTCAGCGCCTGCTGGCTGATAACGGGATCACCTGCTCGATGAGCCGGGCCGGCAATGTCTGGGACAATTCCGCGATGGAGAGCTTCTTCTCGTCCCTGGAGACCGAACGCACGGCCCGCAAGGTTTACCGCACCCGCGACGAGGCTCGTGCCGATGTGTTCGATTACATCGAGCGTTTCTACAACCCGCGCAGACGGCATTCCAAACTGGGCTACCTCAGCCCCATGGAGTTCGAGGCGCGCGCTATGTTAGCTTAACCTGATGTCCACGAAACCGGCAGCAGCTCAGTCACCGTAAAGAAACAGGAGGGTGGACACGGATGATTACCCTGAACGCAAACGAACTGGAGGCGATCGAAAGTCTCGACGGAAGGGCGCTGCGCGATGCGGTTCACGAAGTGACGGCCTCCCGCAGCACGACCGCACTGAGGCGTCTGGAACTCCACCGCCTCGGTCATTATGTGTCGCGGGCGGAAAGTCGGATTTCTACGGCCCTAATCGAACTTGGCAAGGCCAAGTCTTCCGCGAAGGTGTTACGTCTGGAACGGGATCTTTCGGACGCCCGATGGGACCTGATCTCGGCCGTAGATCAGATGAAGGCCCGTGCTGAGGAGGAAAAACAGGATGCCAACCGGTTCCGGATCCTGGATCGTATCATGGAACCGCCTATCCTCCGGCCCGACATGTCGGTCACCGTCTCCTATAGCTGGCGGCCTGCGGGAGAGGAAAATTGGCGTTATGGCAGCATCGGGTTCCGGCATCGTCATGTCGCATCCTTCTACCACCAGGCCGGCTCCGAACACCGCAAGCCTTCTCCGAGGCAGCGCGAACGAGAGGAGGAGGAAGCCCTGCTCCAAGTTTGGTTCCACCTGCGGGATCTGGCGCTGTTCTCCGTCCGGGACTTCTTTCGCGACGGGGGCGATGGAGCGAGCATCCCGGAAGAATTTACCGCTGTTACCGAACGCGGCAGCTTGAACAACTTCAGCCTGAGGTTCTGGGAAAAGCGGATTTAGCTCGCACGAGCGGAGTTGACGGAGATGGGAGGCGATGCCGAGCACACTTTGCACTGCACTTGTCTTCATCGCCCGCACATGGGTGCCACCGGCCCGGTCCGTAATGTCGGCAAGGTGAACATCGAAGTTGCTCTGGTCGTCGGGGTCCATGCAGCGTGTTGGCCCGCCGCACATACCAGCGGGATCGAAACCGATAGGTTGGGGCGTCTCGATCAAATGCCCTGCTTCATCATGCCCTGGTGGTGCAAATCGTCCAGGGACCTTGCGCTTCAGCGGAACACTCCTGGCAGCCGTTCGATAGCGTGCTGCATCATATCGACCGGCATGCTTTCGCCATATACTTCCTCGTTCACGTCCTCCCCGGCATGACCGACAATGTCCTTCTCCGTTTGCTTGTCGACCTTCGGGTCGCGCTTGAAGCAGTTGATGGCGTAATGCCGAAACGAGTGGAACACTTTATTCTTTGGGCGTTCGCCGAGCTGCTTTATCATGATCTGCCGCCACATGTAATCGATCTTGTCGCCGAAAGAATCCGAGTTGTTGGTCGGGGTCAGGTCCGGGAAAAGGTTCTTCTTCTTTCGCCGGACGACCTCATCCCGATGTTGGACCAATCCCAGTTCAAGCAAATGGCTGTGGATTGGAACGAGCCGTGGCGAACTCTCGGTCTTGGAGGCCGCGATTCTCGTTGTCCTTGATATCAAAGCACCAGATGCCATTCACCTCGATGATTTCGTCGACCATGAGAGCGGCAATTTCCTCGCGCCTGGCCCCGGTATAGACGCCGATCAGCGGCACCCAATACAAGCCATCTTTCGTAAGTATATTGCCGGGGGTGTGGCGCCTTTTAGGCGACCGGTATCCATGCCAGACCGGGCTCTGGAAAATGGCAGCAATATCTTCCGGGCTGAAAGGCAACCGCTTATCGCGTTCGCGCTTCGTTTCCTTCACATGCAGCAGACCCAGGTCGATGGTCTGGCTGATCAGGATGCCCTCGCTTTTGGCTCGCCTGATGATCTGGCCGATGTAGCCGAGGTTGCGGTTGATGGTTGCTTCGGACATTCCGATCTTGTCCGCAGGCAAGCCTTGTCCATCGGCCAGGATTTGGGCGAGTGTCTTCTCCCGATCCTTGGGGCTCTTGCGATAGCTTTTGGGAAGTGCCCGCAGCATCTCAATAAAGCGGGCAACATGCCCCTGACGCAATGCGCGGATATCGGTGACGCTGGTTGCCTCGACAAAAAGCATGGCGACGCCCCGCATCTGTGTTTTCATCTCTTCGGACACGTTATTGCCCTTGCCGTCCAGCATTCGGTCGGTCACAGCCATGAAGTCCGGATCGAATAACTGCTCTTCTTCCGCAACAGGTATCTAGCAACTGTATTTCTCAGGCGGCTTGATTTGCCCACTTCAGGCGAGATTTGCAGAGCGCGTTCGCAATCGTGACGAGCTTGCGTGCGACGGCTGTGATGACAACCTTGTGTGGCTTTCCCGCAGCTCGCAGTCGGTCAGCGAAGGTTTTCAGGATCGGATTGTGATGGCTGGCAACGAGGGCCGCCTGGAACATAACGTGTCGCAGCTGGCGCCGTCCTCCTCCAATGGCGCGCTTGCCTCGCATGGCGCCGCTGTCATGTGCGATTGGGGCCAGACCCGCAAGCGCCGCGGCCTGCTCACCCGAGAGTTGGCCAAGCTCGGGCATCTCGGCGATCAGCATAGTGCTGGCGACGGGGCCGATCCCGGGAACGGAACGCAGGATACCGGCAGTCGCAGCCAGGTCATCATCCGAGGCTATTGTCTGCTGGACCCGCATTTCCAGCTCTGCAATCTGATGATCGAGAAGGCCTTTCAGCTCGGCGTCCATGGCGTCAAACATTTCCGCGGATCCCAGCTTCCCATGCGCCTTGATCTGCGCCAGAAGCCGTTTGCGTGTTTCGACGAGCTGTCCACGCTTTGATGCCAACGCCCTGATAAGGCGAAACTTTTCATGTGGCAATACTCGCCCCGCATCTGGTCGGAATGCCATGAACCGCGCAATGAGTTCCGCGTCGATCCTGTCGGTCTTGGCGCGTGTGCTCCGGCTCGCGGCGAAGGCCTTGATCTGTGCGGGCGGCAATTGCCGTGTCGCAATCCCGGCGGTGTCAACGGCGGTGCAATATCCGGCCACGCGGCGGAGTAAAATCCGGCCACGCGGCGGTGACCGGCGCCATGGCGCGCGCGCTTACCAGATAGCTGGCGCGTGCCACGGCGCATTGGCCCCTTGGGCCAAAACAGCACCATCTGATTTCAGGACTTTTGTTGCTGCTTTCGGGCAGTGCTGTTGGCGAGACGATAACTCTCGCCGTTCATCTCGAGGATGCTGACGTGATGGGTCAGCCTGTCGAGCAGTGCGCCGGTGAGGCGCTCGGAGCCGAAGGTCTCGGTCCATTCATCGAAGGGCAGATTGCTGGTAATCAAGGTCGCGCCGCGCTCGTAACGTTGCGAGATCAGCTCGAACAACAACCCGGCGCCGGTCTTGGACAGCGGCACAAAGCCCAGTTCGTCGATGATCAGCAACTTGTAACCGGCCATTTGCTTCTGAAAGCGAAGCAGACGGCGCTCGTCGCGGGCCTCCATCATCTCACTGACCAGGCTCGCGGCGGTGGTGAAGCCCACGGAGAGCCCCTTCTGACAAGCCGCCAGTCCGAGGCCAAGGGCGATATGCGTCTTGCCCGTGCCACTTGGGCCGAGGGCAATGACGTTCTCGCGACGCTCGATCCATTCGCAGCGGGCCAGTTCCAGCACCTGCATCTTGTTGAGCTTCGGGATGGCCGCGAAGTCGAAGCTGTCCAGTGCTTTTGACCGCGGGGAATTCTGGCGGCCTTGATGCGGCGCTCGACCATCCGCCGCTCCCGGTCAATCAGCTCCAGTTCGACGAGGCGGGCAAGGTAGCGGACATGGTCCATGCCTTCGGCCGCGCATTGCCGGGCCAGCTTCTGATGTTCGCGCAGGAATGTTGGCAGCTTCAGGGCCTTGAGGTGATGGGTGAGCAGGATTTCCGGGGCGTCGTTCATGCCGCGTCCTCTGCATCGCTCGACAGCAGCCGCATATAGGACCCGGGCCTGGTCTTATCGACTGTCGTCCGCGGCAGATAGGGATAGCAGTCCAGGTCCAGCCGGGGCGGACGGTGTTCAACACGGCAAAGCAGCAGGTGCTTTACGGCGTCAAAGCCGATCGCGCCCATCTGAAGCGCCTGCTTTACCGCGGCATGCAGGTCAGCCAGATCGAAGGTCTCGAGCAACCGCAGGACCTGGACGTATTCGCGTCGGCCATGCCGGTTCATGCGAGCTTCCATCAGCCGGCGCAACGTTGCGAACTCCTCGGGAAGCTCCCAACCTTGCAACGGCGCGGCCTGATCAAATGCGTTGAGCTTCTGCTCCAGCAGCGGCAGGTAGTGGATCGGGTTGAAGATGAGTTCATCGCGATCCCAGCACCGGGGATGGCGGGCAATGACTTCGCCCCGACAGCCAATCACCACGTCATGGACATAAGCCCGGATCCAGACATCCTGATGGGCAAAGGCGACCGGCACCGAGTAGTCATTGGTCTTGTAGCGCACGAGCGATTGCGACGAGACGCGGCCGGTGTCCTGATCGCAGGCGTCAAAGGGTGAAGCAGGCAAGGATCGCATCTCTGCCAGATCGCGCTGCAGCCGCTCGCCGATCGTTTCGCCCTCACCGCGCAGGACATCCTGCTGGCGCTTGCGGCATTGCTCCTCCAGCCAGAGGTTGAACGCCTCCTGGGTCGCGAACTCGGGGAGCGGCACCATGAAGTTGCGGCGGCAATAGCCCACCGGGCCCCTCGACATTCCCCTTGTCGTTGCCTTTGCCGGGGCGGCCATAGCGATCCCGGATCAGGTAATGGGATAGAAACCCGCTGAACAGGGCGGCCCGCTTGCGGGTGCCATCGGGCAGGATCTTCGCCACCAGGCACCGGTCGTTGTCATAGACAATCGACTGGGGGACCGCCCCAAAGAAGGCAGATGCGTGGATATGGCCGTCCACCAGTGCCTCGGCCACAGCCGCCGGATAGGCGCGGACGTAACAGGCGTCGCTGTGCGGCAGATCCAGAACAAAGAAGTGGGCCTTCTGCTCGACACCGCCGATCCTGACCATCGCCTCGCCGAAGTCAGCCTGCGCATGGCCCGGGGGATGCGCCAGCGGCACGAACACTTCCTCGCCCCGCCGTTCCCGCTCCCGAATGTAGTCCTTGATGATCGTGTAGCCGCCGGTGAACCCGCATTCGTCACGCAGCCGGTCGAACACCCGCTTCGCGGTGTGCCGCTGCTTCCGCGGCATGGAGCGATCCGCCTCGAGCCAGCCCTCAATGATCGGGATAAAGGGATCAAGCTTCGGCCGCCTGACCTCGGCCGTCCGCCGGTAGCCCGGTGGCACCGAGAACGTCATCATCTTCGCAACCGTATCACGGGAGATGTTGAAGGCCTTCGCCGCCTGACGCTGGCTCATGCCCGCCGCGCAGGCCTGGCGAACCCTGAGATATAGTTCCACGCTGAAAATCCTCCCGCCCTCCCTGCTGTCGCAGAAAGGGAAAAGGTGGACGACTTTTACGCCGCCCGCAGCAGCTCCATGCCGCCGCTTCCGTGGCCTAATTTCTCACCGCCGTTCTCACCCGGCGGCGTCCAGGGCGGCCCAAAGACGCCATTCCTGCCCACCAGTTGCCTCGAAGCAAACCAGCGCTCTCGGTTCAAGGGCGAGTTGAGCGACTTGCAAGTGACCTTCAACCTTGTTCGGCAAGCGCACGCGCTTGCCGTCTGGCAGACAGTAAATATCCAGCCAATCGCGGCTGACGTCTATGCCGATGATCCGACCCCATGATACCGTGTTCATGCTCTCTTCCTTCTGCTCCGCGGTCCTCGGTGGCCGCATTCAACTGTTCGAGACGATGAAGAGAGACGGTGCTGGCTCGCTAGGAAACGTGGTCATGCCACAAGGCTCAGACGCCAAACACCGCCCCGTCAGCCACCTCTGCCAAGGCGGCTGACGGGAGCAAGTTAGCAAACTAGAGATACAGAAGGGTCAGGATGCATAACAATAGATGACGATTGCTGCGAGGGCGATGGCCGATCCTCGAGCGCCGCGCCTACCGCTGCGAGGGTTTCGCCGGGGGCATTCTCGAAGCTCGCGGCCCAGACCGGATCGGGGATACGCCCGATCTCGGATCCTGCCGGCCAGGCGATGGCGCGCGGGGCGAGCGACAGTTCGGTCAAGCGTTCGGCATTCAGCCGGTAGTGCAGACCGGAGCGCGGATCGGCGACTTCGAAGGGAAAAAACGTGGAACGGGTCCGATTAGCGCCAGTTTTCGGGGCAGCAGGCCGGACCAATCCGGCATGGCCAACGTTCATGTGCTCGGTGTCAGATCCGGGCATCTATTCCGGACCTGAACGCAGGATCAGGCGGCGACTGGCGGTGGCGCCAGCCGGATCAACAGTTTTTCCCGCATCGTCTCATCCATGTCGGCGGCGTCGAGCATCGCCAGCAGGTCCGACTGCCGGCTGCCCGAAAGCGAGGCGAGTAGAAAGCCGTCGCGCGGAGAAGCGACCCCACCCGCTGCGCATCCCGCGACAAGGGCGGCACGGGCAGCACGGTCTCGATTTCCACCGGGTTCGGTGCATCTCCGGTGTAGAGCCAATGTGGCCGTAGCCCCCGGCGAGATGTGCCGCGTTCGGTCACTTCCTTTTCCGCAGCAGCCAGCATAGCCGGCCATGCAGCCCCGTCTGCTTCCCGTGCCGCAGAATCATGATTGGCCGCGATGTTTAGACGCACGGCATGGTTCATGTAACGCTGCACCCGCCCTTCGCGCTGTTCCATATCGACCGGGTTGCCGGGCAGGTTCCAGTGCCAGAGCCGATGACAATAAGGATGGAAATCGAGCCCCTCCTGCCCAACCGAAGTCGAGGCGAGCACGAAGGGGCGGAAGGGCGAGTTGAAGGCATCGCGTAGGCTGTCGATGCGCAGGCCCGTTGCACCGCCCTCTTCGCCCGTGTCGCGGGTGGCGTTTGCCGAAAAGCGGGCGGCCAGATGGGAGGCCATGCGGCGCGGGGCCCGTCCTTCGTCGGTGAAAGGATCGTGCAGGGTGATTGGCGCGGTGCGCAGGCCGATCGTTTCACGCAGGCGGCGCGCGACGGCATGGTGAACCGGTTCGCCGTCCTCCATGCCGGGCCCCATGGCACCGCCGGTGACGTTGAAGACATATTCGTCGAGAACAGCCTGCAGATCATGTTCCGCGCAGTAGTCGAGGACGCGAGACCAGGCGAGGCTGCGATTGCCGCCAGAGACGAGAAGCGGCTCGACCTCACGGTGATTGAACATGGTGCGGAAGCCCATCGCCACCTGCGCGGCCATGAAGCCCAGCTCGTAACGCTGCAGGTTGATACTGCGTTCGAAGGCGCGCAGCAGGCAGGTCGCAGGGCTGCCAAGCGCGATCCGTGCGAGCAGGCGAATTGCGGTCGGACTTGCGGGTGTCGAAGACAGGTCGCACTCCGTCGCCACGATGTCATTGTAACAACGAAGAGCGGCACCTCCATCGTCCTTGGCTGACCCTGATTTCAATCCGCGGCGCACCGAGCCGAGCCAGTCAGGTTCCTGCCGATCAAGTTCTGCCAGCAGCAGCCAGGGTGACTCTTCCCCGGAAGACGGCAGAGCGAGATCTGCGAGTGCTGCGCTGATCCGACGCTCGGCTTCGTCAAGCATCTGAGCGGAAGAGATCACACCCCGTTCACGCCATATCGCCAGAGGATCCACGGTCCGGGCAAGGAAAGCCGACGGGTAGAGAAGCAGCATCGTCGACATGCCCGTGCTTGACGCCTCCTTTTCGGTGGGGAGCCGCAGCGGCGCTGTGTATTTCTTGGCTGGCCGCTCTGTCACCCCATGCTCGAGACGAAGCTTGCGCTCCGCTTCGTAGGACACTAGTGCCGCGACGGCTTCAGGGACCATCTGCCAGTCGGAAAAGATCAGCGTCTTGGTCAGCCCGCGCCCGCCCGCGAGATAGGGCAACGCAGGCGGTAGCCAGAGGCGGCGGTGCAGATCCGTCTGGCCCAGAACCTCCTCCATCAAGGCGCGCATCCGGCCATTGCCCGCCGGGATCGCCTCGAAACGGCGCCGCTTGTCGTCCGGCACCATCGCTCCCTTGCCGAGCACGGCGAAACTCGCGCGATCAGGATGCGCCCTCAGCCTCCGGGTCAGGTCGTATTCGTTCATGAAGCTGAACAGATAGGGCGCAGACTTCCAGTAATCGGCCCGATCATTGCCACCGATCCTGCTCGCAACGTCATGCACGGCGCGCGCCTGACGAAGATCGTTTTCCTCGACAGGGACCGGCAGGACACGGCGCCGGATACCCGCATCGCCGGTATCGGTCGATACCCGCTCGGTCCGGCTCATCACGCAGCGCAGTCGGTCCTCGACCGCGCGTTTCGCCGGGCCCGCCGCCGGATCCAGCCCAGCCCCAAATGCGCGAAGGTGGCTGCGGAAGTGGCGCATCTCCTCCCGCAGACCGGTGACGACGTTGCGCCCTTCTGCGCCATAGAGGACGGCGATGGTCTCGAGGAAGTCGGCGTGATGATCGCCGGCCTCTGCATCCTCTCCTGACAGGGTGAGCATTTTGTAGGGGGTCGCTGAGAGGAACAGGACATGGGCGCCGTCCGCTTCGGCCTGAAGGAAGCGGCGCATCAGGACCTGAGCCTCGCTGTCGCCTTCGGTGAAAAGGTTACGGAAGCGCTGGAACTCGTCGAAGATCACCAGCTTCGGCCGCAGCGAGGTCAGTGCATGGCGACCAAGCCGTAGCAGCAACTCACGCACGATCGGATTGCGCTGCCAGCTGTCTTCCAGATCCGCGGTCCGGACGCGTTCCTCCATGCCGTCAGCCAGCAGGATGTCGGCGACGGCATCGCAATCCGCGAGCCAGTCGGCGGGCTGCGCGAAATCGACATGGCGCTCCCATCTGGCAGGCTCGCGCACCGGGCGACGCAGCAGGTTATCAAGCCGAGTCCCATCAAGGCGCCACTGAAGCAGCTTGCGCACCAGTGCCCGTTCATGAGCGAGCCCCAGGCCCGCGGCCTTGTCGAAAGCTCGTGCCAGGCGTCAGGGCGATGAAGTTCGCGCCATCGGTCCGCAGCTTCGTCGATCCGTCACAAAGCAGCGACAGGCGTGTGGCGCGAACCTCTGTCTCTTGCAGAATGTTCAACAGCCGCAGATTCTGACGCGCGATGGCGCCGTTCGAGCAGACGTAGACGATGTCGGCCCGCTCCTCCGGTGCCAGTCGCGACAGGACATGGGCAACCACACCCTGCGCAACGCGCGTTTTTCCCAGGCCCACCTCGTCCGCAACGAGGAAGCGCGACACCCCGGCATCGAAACGGCTCATCGCATAGTCGACCGTGGCCCGCTGGAAGGGTTTCAAGCCCGCGAGAAGCGGCTGTGGATCAAAACTCATGCCACTTTCCTCCCGCGACGCTTCGGCCCGATGGCCGCTTTGAACTCTGCCCAGAGCCTTAGAAATGCGGCCATCGTCTCTTCCTTCTCGTCGAGCTTCATCAGCCCCACCACCCGGTCCAGATCCTTGATCCGGGCAGCGCCATCCTCCGAGAGATAGGCAGCGAGCAGGGTTTCCAGGACAGGTGGTGCGGGCGCCCGTGACTGGCCCGAGGCGGCACCGTCCGCGGTGGCGCGCATCATCCCGTCGATATCGGGCTGGCGTTCGAGCATGGCCGCGACGAAGGCCAGAAGTTGCTCGGGCGTCTTGACCATGTCGGACAGCAAAGCCTCTAGCCGAGCATCGCCGGCCGGAAGGCCCTCGGCGTCTATCTTGGTCACAAAGGCCGCAGTCGCCCCGTCCGGCCCTGACAGATCGAACTGGACGAAGGTCGTCGCATTCGCGAGGCTCACGGAGGTCAGGCTCCAAGGACCCTCACCCGAAATCTGGACGGGGTCCGTCTGGGTCACGAGCCGGGCAGAGACAGAAAAGATGCCAGGCAGAGGCGGCAGGGTCATCGCCAGACTGACGGTCAAGCGCTCTTCGACAGGGGCGAAGGTTAGCTCTGGCCGCGCCGCGAAGATCGCATGACGCGCATCGCGCACTGCGCGGTCGAAATCGCGGGCAGCCTTCTCCTCGCTCTGCAGCTCACGCGGCGTCCAATCTTGCATTAGAGGGCCAAGGCCTTCCTCGCCGAGGATGCCAGGGTTCCCGTCACCCCCGATACCGCCAACAGTCGCCGTCTCGCCCCGAAGTGTCACGAAGATCTCGACATTCCGGGGGCCATTCGCCCCGAGGCCGGCGGCCGTCGCATTGCCGGACCCCAGCGTGATCCGAGTCTGGTCGCCCTCCTCGACGATGAACAGCTTGGCATGGAGGCCCGCGCGATCCTCGGGCGTCGCCACGGCTTCGGGATCGGGTTCTGGAAGGCCATGATCGCCGAGGGTCAGGCAGCGCACAGGCCGCGTCGAGAGCCCTGCCAGCCAGTCGTCGCAGGCGACGAGCGCGCAGATGCGCCCAGGCTCCAGCATTGCCAGTCCACCATCGTCGCAGAAGGGTGAGATCACCGCCATCCGGCCCGCACCCGGACGCCAGAGGGCTCGGGTTTCGGGATAATGTGCGTGGAAAAGTGGACGCGCGAAACCGGGGATGTTTTCCCATTTCACGTGGTCAAGCCCGTCACGCAGCCCCTTCAACGGCTTGGTGCGACGAAACCCCAGCCAGTCGACCAGCCCGACCAGTGGCGCATTCACTTGCTGCCGTTTGTCCTGCTCCTCTCCCTCAAGCCGCAATGCCACGTCCCGAGATCGGTCGCGGGTCAGATTGCGCGACATGATGATCAGGCGCTGGCGCATGGGTCCCCCGGCCTCGGGGGCGAAGCGCAGGAGCCAGAGCTTGGGGTGGAAGCTCGCCCCCTTCGGCGGCGCGATCTCGGTGACCATGCCTTCGAGCAGGGTGACAAGCGGCGTGCGTTTGCCGCCGGGGGCGTGGATGTTGCCCGCCTCGACACAGATCGCGACGCGATCCTCTAGGCGCCGCATCGCGGCAAGCGCCGCGAGAGGGCTTGCCAACAGCTCGTCGCGCTGGACCCCGCTGCGCAGAGCCAGCGAAACGGGCACGGTGAGCGCGGTCAGAAAATCCATGGAGAAGGTCGTGCCTAGGGCTGCTTCCAGACGGTAACCTTCGGGCGGCGTCAGCGCTTCGCCGAAGTCGACACGATGGGACAGGGCGAAGGTCGTATCGGACTGCCGGCTCATGCTGCGGCCGCCATGTCATCGAGATATCGGCGCACCAACGGCCAGCGGAACGCCATCTTCTGCCCCCCGGAATTCCCACTCCATACGTAATCCTGCGGAGAGAACCGCAGCCGCGCTCTGCTCACCCCCTTCATCTGAACCTCCCGCCGTGCGATCAGCGCCTGCGCCTCCTGGCTGAAGGGATCGGCCATCACCGCGATCCAGTCATTGATGAAACGGAATGTGAGGATGTTCGGCGTGAAGCCGACCAGTCCGCGATCCTCCATCAGAGGCGCGATGAGGTCCTCTGCTGTGGTGGCGAGAGGAGACCGAGCGGCGGCGTGCCAGACTTCGAGACTTTCTCGATAGTCGCCCTCGGCATCCGACGCGCTGAAATGTTTGGACAGCATGAGGTTATAGAGCAGCGATGCCCCGTGCATCGTATCTGCGAAGGCCAGGGCATGGTTGAGTTGACGACGGATCGCCGCGGGCAGATCGGGGGTGGACGGAACAGCCTCAAGCTCGGTGATGGCAGCCAGATCGCGCGCCTTCGGCATGAGATGCCCGAGCAGCGTGCCCCCTGGCCGGAGCGCTACGCAGCGATCAGCTATCCATTCAGCTTCCTCGCCCGTCAGAGCGAAGCCGCGATCATCGTCCTCGTCGATCTTGGGGGCATCCGACCAGCAGTCTTCGCCGCGCGCCATCCGATCCAGCGTTTGTCCGATTCCGACACGCGCAAGCGCAGGACGACGCACGCCCCAGACGCCCAGACCTGTCCAGTAGACGGCACTTGGCATCCGCTTCAGCCGCACGCCGGCCTCTGCCCCGATCAGAAGCTTTGTATCGGCCTGCGGCTGACCCTGCATCCTCGCGATGAAATCGGCCTCTGCCCTGCGCAGGGCGGCCTGCCGATCGCCCTTGTTCAGGTCCAGACGACGGAAGAGTTGCGGAAGAAAAAGAAAGTAGCGAAGCCGCGTCTGGATCGTGCTGGTCCCGGGAAACAGAAGATCCGAAAATCCGTCGCGGATCGCCCCTAGCCCGAGTTCATCCCGCGCTTCGCTCGCGCTCAGCGCACCAATCAGCGTCTGAACAGCATCCGCCTCAGCTCTGCCGAACGACACCCAACCCAATGCCGACACTCTTGACTTCCCTTGTTACCGCTTCGGCCAGCTCTGGCCAAGACCATTGAATTTACGCACGGATTTGAAAATCGTAGTGCGTTCTATATCCTTGCCGCAACGCCAGATTGCCGATCTAAGAGTTCCGACTGCAGCTGTTACCGCCAAGTGACAGTCGGATCGTGCCCAGTATCTGCTTTTCACAAGTTGGCCGCGGTGGGTGTCAGTTTCGGACACCCAGAGTTGCCTTGGACTTGCACCGGACAGACTACTGCTCTCCCATGATCGCATCAAGCAGTTCATAAAGGCGGCCAGCCGGTATCGCCGCTCGATCCGTCCTAGAATTTCTAGACTGATGGCGGCGCGCGGCAGTTTCCCCCGGCGGCCCCAACTGATCAGCGTGCTGCGATTCACGCCGTCTTCGGGCCGGACGATGGCGTCGTAAAGATGATAGGTCGTCTCACCATATCGGCTCGCGTGCAGCTTCAGGGCGGCACCGAAAGTATCCGGTTCGTCCCATGTCGTGAACAGCGGCTCGCACCATCAAACCGTGGGATCAAACATGGATGGCCGGTTGCCGCATAAACGCTATATCAGCCATCTCTGCAGCAGGTTCTGGGCACGGAGAACCCGGCGTCCAAGACGAAGCTCCACGAGCAGTTCGGGCAGCTCGGAAATCACGGCGTCGATTTGGGGATGCGGGCCTACGTCCAGCGCATAGAAAAGACCACTGAGGCCTATCGGAATCGCGCTTTCCAGATGCTGTCCATCGAGCAGGCGCATGCGGACATGATGGACGAGATCACCGACGCGGAGTGGAAAGAGTTCTTAACTCGAAGATTCGGTCTAGAGACGCGGTGAGCGATCATCGGGTGATCGGCCTCGCTTTGGCAACGATGTGCCAAATGTCCTGGTGTCCCCAAAGTGTCCCCCAATGCTATTCCGCAAAGTGATCGAACGAGGCAGAAGCTTTAGAGCACTGTTTTCATTGAGTTAAAAATGGTGCCCGGAGGCGGATTCGAACCACCGACACGCGGATTTTCAATCCGCTGCTCTACCAACTGAGCTATCCGGGCGCCTGACCATCGGCTGGCGTGAGCGCGTTGTTATGGCAGCTTGATCGCCGTGTCCAGATGTAAAAGCGGAAAAAATCACGTCTCATCGTCAGATTGCGGAAGGCTGTCGTCCTCCGCCTCGGCGGGGATGCGGTAATCGCCGCGCAGCCAGTGCGCCAGGTCGATATCCGCGCAGCGTTTCGAGCAGAAGGGGCGGTATTGTGCGGCGGTTTCCTTGCCGCAGATCGGGCATGTGGCCGCCATTTCAGCCCCCGATCTGTTGCTGCAGCGGGATTCGGTCGCGTTTGCGATTGATCTCGAACAGCCCCATGGCGGTCCAGCCGATCAGCACGGTTTCGGCAGATTCGCGCTTGAACGCGGCGCGGAGAATCTGTTCGAGCGTGCCGCGATCCTTTTTCGCCATCGGGGCAAAATCGACGACGATCTGGCCGCCGATGCCGCGCAGGCGCAACTGGCGAGGCAGTTCTCGGGCCAGGGCGATATTGGCCTTGAGCCCTGCGGCGGGCGAATTGTCGCTGCCGGTATTCACATCGACGGCGGCCAGGGCGCGGGTCGTTTCGATCGCGGCCCAGGCCTGTTGGCCCAGATCGACGCGTTCGGACAACAAGGCCTCGACGGCGGCATCGACGCCGCAATCGGCCATGGCGTCCACGCCGTCGAGCACGGAATCGGGGGCGGGATCGCCCCAGTCACACCAGGCGGTTTCGGATGGCGCGGGCGCGTCAAGCAGCAGTTCCAGCGCGGTTTCGCCATCGGATGTGAGGGCGGTCGCGATGGCCAGAAGGTTGTCGAGTTCGTCCTGAATGTCATCCGCATCGGAATCGGCAGAGATGCTGCGGAAAATCAGGCCGGGGGGCGTTTCCATCCCGTGCAGCGCAGCCTGTCCCATCGTTTCGAGGCTGTTGCGCAGATCCGCGTCGCGAATGCGGCGCGAGACGTTCACGCCGGGCGCGCCGGGGGTGACGATGACGTAACGGCCGCGCAGCAGCAGGCGCGAACTGACCGGAATCGCCTTGCCGTCTTCGGCGGCGCCGGTGACCTGAACGGTCAGGACCTGCCCCTCGCGCAGGCCGGAGCGGTCGCGCAGATAGCCCGACAGACCGTCGGGCAGGCGCAGGAACACACCGCCCTGACCCTTGACCAGCCGGTCGACCTTGGCGCGGCAGATCGCGCCGGGGGCAAGCGGTATGGCATCCCCGGCCGCAATGGCCAGTTCCTCGAGCCGGCCATCCACGACCAGAGCGGCGGCATCATGGCCGAAGAGCGGCCCGAGAACGATCTGGCGGCCCTTCATTCGCTGTCTCCGTGGGCTTGGGGGGAGTGTGGCCGGGCAGGGTGCCCGAGGCTGGCAAGCAAGGTCGCGGTCTCGGTCAGGGGCAGGCCGACGACCGAGGTGAACGATCCCCGGATCCAGGGCACGAAAGAGGCGGCATGGCCCTGAATGGCATAGCCACCCGCCTTGCCGCGCCATTCATCCGTGTCGAGATAGGTTTCGATGTCGCAACTGGACAACGGCCGGAAACGGACCTGGGTTTCGACCAGCCGCTCTGACAGCCCGCGCGACGACAACAGGGCGACGGCCGTCAGAACGCGATGCCTGCGGCCCGAAAGCAGCGACAGAAAGGCGCGGGCTTCATCCCTGTCGGCAGGTTTGCCAAGGATGCGGCGCCCTGCGGTCACGACGGTGTCGGCGCATAGAACCGTGCCGGTGACGCGGTCTTGCAGGGCAAGCGCCTTTTCCCGCGCCATCCGGCGGACATAGTCGCGCGGGGCTTCGTCACGGGCGGGGGTTTCGTCGATATCAGCCGCGATGACCTGATCCGGCCGGATGCCGATCTGCGCCAGAAGCTCCAGCCGTCGGGGGCTGGCCGAACCAAGGACCAGCCGATGCCGCGCATCCCTGGTCACGCCGGGATCGGCGATGTCAGCCGGGACCGTCACGGAACCCGGATCACTTGAAGCGGTAATTGATCCGACCCTTGGTCAGGTCATAGGTGTTCATTTCCACCTGAACGCGGTCGCCTGCCAGAACGCGGATGCGGTTCTTGCGCATCTTTCCTGCCATATGCGCGATGATCTCATGGCCGTTTTCCAGCTCGACCTTGAACGTCGCGTTCGGCAGGAGTTCCTTCACGACGCCGGGGAATTCGAGCATTTCTTCCTTGGCCATGATCTCTCCTGATTGGGAACCCGCTTTGTCGGGTGCCAGCTACATGCGTCTACGGTCCCGGTTTTTCAAGCGAAAACTGACAAAATCTGCCCCTCCGGTCCTGCGGGGCAGAAACGGTGCCGGGTTTATGTCGCAAATCCGGACCTAATTACCGCCCGGTTGCGACATGCCGATGTCGAAAGCGGCGGCGCCATCGGTGGCATGGACGGGCGTGACCTCCGCCGGACCGGCATCTGATGCAGGCATGCGGAATGCGTCGGGTTCCGTGATATCAACCTGCGGAAAGCCCGGGGTTGCGCGATGGCCCGCCGAATTGGGCCGCATCACGCGATGGGACTGATCCGGCTTCGCCGCTGCACGCAGACGGATTGCGTGATAGCCGTCGGATCTGCCACGGCGTCCCTGCGCCAGAAGCTGACCGTGCCGGGTTTCAAGGCGCGCATCATCCAGCGCCGCCGGAGGCAGCGGGATCAGTGCGCCGGGAACCAGATTGCGCAGACTGCCAAGGCTGACCTTCTTGCGACACAGGATGCCGACCAGATGCACCGGCGCATCCTGCATCGCGAGGGCAAGGGTTTCGCTGCTTGTGGCCATAGGTTCGGGCGTGCCTTGCTGAAGGATCGCATTGGCCGGGGCGCGTCCGGGCACCGTGTTTTGCGCGCCGGGGGCGCCCGTCAGCAGGGGTTTTTCAGACGGTCGCGATTTCGGATCAGGCATATGCGGCGTCGGCAGGGCAATGACGATGCTGCCGTCGCGCTGTCCCCCCGCACCGATGCGGAAATTCAATGTCACGCGCGTCAAGGCCACGTCTTCCAGCATCAGCATCAGCGGGCGCGGATCATCAAGAAAACTGGCATAGCTGAAGGCGGAAAACGCCGGCAGGGCCGTCTGCGCCGCCAGTTCCTTGCCCAGTTCCGACAACAGCATATTGACGAAATCGGCCGATATGGACGCATCCGTCCGCGTCGGTTTGCGCATCCGCACCTCGCGCCCGGACACGCGTCCGATCGCCTGCATTTCGATCACCGAGGCGACAAGGGTCGGCGACAAGGCGACAACACCAATGGCCGCAGCCCGACCTTCGACGACGGCAAGCAGCGCCTGTTCGGGCAGCAATTCGGGCAGTTCGGCCAGGGTGGAGGCGCCAAGCTGGATATCCTGCACAAAGACCGGAAGCGCATAAAGTTTTTCGGCCGTGCGTCCAAGCGCGGTGCCGATGAGCTTTTCCAAAGACTGTTGCCGGGTGCTGGCCTTGTCTTCGGCTGTCGGATTGGGTGGGTCAATTCGCCGCGCCTGCGCAATGATGCGTTGCAGCACGGCGGCATGGCTGGCCGCTTGTCGGGCGGCGGGATCGCCCTGCCGCTGGCCCGGGATGCTGTCGTCTTTGCCGTTCATTGTCATTGCACCGAGAATCACTGTTTGAGCCTTGGCATGACCGTCGCAGCAATTCGTTTCGAAATGATTGATCCCGCAGGATGGGATGGCTGGGGGATCTTGAACGATGCGCTTTGGCGACAGGGTTGGTTGGGCGGGTCAGACGGTGGTCCCGGCTCAGGGTTGGCTGCGACGGGTTTTCACCGGTTTTCCCGGATACGGCGAGCCCGGTTCTGCCGGATCTGCGTCGGGCGGTATGGGAACGGGGCCCTGCGGCCGTGGGATACTTGCGCCTGAAACGGCGGTGGAGTTGGGACAGCAGATCGGCATCCCGTCCCATGCGCGGTCCGTCCCATGCGCGCGGTCGCATGGGTATTTGGATGATGAAGAAATCAGCGCTGTTTTGTCATCTCATAGGCGGCGATAGTCGCCTGGAGCGCGGGGCCGATGTCCGCGGGCGGGTTCCAGCCGAAGGCGCGGGCCTTGTTCGAGGACATGAGCTTCATCCGCATGCCTTCGGGACGTGTCAGGTCGTGGGTGAAGCGGCCCTGCCAGCCTGCGAGATCCGCGATCATCCTGTAGTAATCGTTGACCGAGTGGTCCGCGTCCTGGCCGATGTTCAGCACGGGGGGGAGTTTTTCGCTTTCGGGCAGGCTGGTCAGGATGAAGCGGGCGAGGTCGTCGGCAAACAGGAATTCGCGGCGGGCCTGACCGCTGCCCCAGATTTCGACCGTGTCATGGCCTGCGTCGCGGGCGTCGATCACCTTGGTGATGATGGCCGCGATCAGATGCGAGGCGATGGAGCCGAAGTGATCCTCGGTTCCGAAGAGGTTGCAGGGGATCAGCGTGCGATAGGCGCGGTCCGGGAATTGGCCCGAGATATAGTCGCACAGCCGGGCGCCGGTGATTTTCGACAGCGCATAGCCTTCGTTCGTGGGCTCGAGGGGGGCTGCGAGCAGGTCTTCCTCGGTCAGGGGCTGGCGGTGGTCGCGCGGATACATGCAGCTGGAGCCGAGAAAGATCAGGCGGGGAATGCCGGCCTGATGGGCGCCGGAAATCACGGCGTCGTTGATGCGCAGGTTGTCGGTCAGAAAGCCGGTGGGGTCGGCGATATTGGCCTGAATGCCGCCGACCCTGGCTGCGGCATGGATGACCGCATCGACGGGGTTGGCGGCCAGCCAGTCGGCCACGGCCGTCCGGTCGGTCAGGTCAAGCTGCGCGCGCGTCGGCGCCAGCAGGGCGATCTGCGGTGCGAAATCGGGCTGCAACCGGCGCAGCGCGCGGCCCAGCATTCCCGATCCGCCGGTCAGAAGGACGCGCATCATGACCGCGAATAGACGTCTTCGTAGCGGACGATATCGTCTTCGCCGAGATAGGCGCCGGTCTGGACCTCGATCAGCACCATCGGCACCTTGCCGGGGTTTTCCATGCGGTGAACGGCGCCCAGAGGGACGTAGATCGACTGGTTTTCCGTCACCAGCGTGACCTGATCGTTGACGGTCACGCGTGCCGTGCCGCTGACCACGACCCAATGTTCGGCGCGGTGGAAATGGCTTTGCAGCGACAGCGCCGCGCCGGGTTTGACGACGATGCGTTTCACCTGGAAGCGGTCGGCGAGGGCCAGCGTTTCGAACCAGCCCCAGGGGCGGTGGTCGCGCAGGAAGCTTTCGGCCTGACGCGCGCCCTTGGATTTCAGGGCGGAAACCGCCTGCCGGACATCCTGCGCGCGGTTCATGTCGGCGACCAGCACGGCGTCATCGGTGGCGACGACCATGATGTCCTTCAGGCCGATTCCCACGACTTCGAGCCCGTCGCCTTGCGAACGCAGCAGGACGTTGTCGCAGTCGATTGCGGTCGAATGGTCATCGGTGACCGCGCCGCGTTCGGCGGGGGCCGCATCCATCGACTCGCGCCAGATCGCGTCCCAGCCCCCAAGATCCGACCAGTGATCGGAAAAGCGCACGACGCTGAGATTGCCGGCTTTTTCCAGAACCGCATAGTCGACCGACAGGTCGGGCAGTTCGTTCCACGGGTCCGGCGCAAGGCGCAGGAAACCCAGGTCCGTCCGGGCGGCGGTCAAGGCGGCCTCGACCGGGCGGAGGAATTCGAGGGCGTGCTGGCGGAACGCCTGGATCATGGTGCGGGCGGCGAAAAGGAAGATGCCGGCGTTCCACAGGTAATTGCCATTGGCGATCATGCGGGCTGCGTTTTCGGCATCGGGCTTTTCGACGAAGCGGCGCAGCGGCACGGGACCCTGACCCTCGCCCGCGACCTCCATATAGCCATAGCCGGTTTCGGGGCGGGTGGGGGTGATGCCGAAGGTCACGATCTGGCCCTGCCGCGCGGCATCGGCGCCCAGATCGACGGCGCGGCCGAAGGCTTCGGCATCGGGGACGACGTGGTCCGAGGGCGCGACCAGCAAGAGCGCATCGGGGTCATGGTCGGCCACCGTCAGGGCGGCGGCCAGAATCGCGGGGGCGGTGTTGCGGCCCGAGGGTTCGATCAGGATGGCGGCCGGGGTGATCCCGGCTTCTTCCAGCTGTTCGGCGACGATGAAACGGAAATCGGCATTGGTCATGACGATGGGGGCGGCGAAACGCGCCCCTGACAGCCGCCGCGCCGAGGCCTGAAACAGCGTCTCACTGCCCACCAGCGGCGCGAACTGCTTGGGGAAGGATTTGCGCGAGACGGGCCAGAGGCGCGTTCCCGAGCCGCCAGCCAGCAAAACCGGGGTGATCGTCATTCCACAACTCCGTAAGCGCGACGGGCAAGCCGTTCTGTTGTCAGCAGGCGCAGGTCCTCGGCCACCATTTCCGAAACCAGTTCGGGAAAGGTCGTCCGATGCGTCCATCCCAGTTTTTCGCGCGCCTTGGCGGGATTGCCAAGCAATAGATCGACTTCGGTCGGGCGAAAATACACCGGGTCGATTTCGATCAGGCAGCGGTCGGTGCCCGCCAGATAGCCCTTTTCATCGGCGCCCGTGCCGCGCCATTCCAGCGCCATGTCGATTTCAGCGAATGCCAGTTCGCAGAATTCGCGCACCGAATGGGTTTCGCCGGTGGCCAGCACGAAATCTTCGGGCTGGTCGGCCTGAACGATGCGCCACATGCCTTCGACATAGTCGCGGGCATGGCCCCAGTCCCGCTGTGCGTCCAGATTGCCCAGATGCAACTGCCGTTGCAGCCCCATCGAGATCGCGGCGACCGCGCGGGTGATCTTGCGCGTCACAAAGGTTTCGCCGCGGATCGGGCTTTCATGGTTGAACAAGATCCCGTTCGAGGCATGAATCCCATAGCCCTCGCGATAGTTCACCGTGATCCAATAGGCGTAAAGTTTCGCCGCCGCATAGGGGCTGCGCGGATAAAAGGGGGTGGTTTCGGACTGCGGCACCTCTTGCGCCTTGCCGTAGAGTTCCGAGGTCGAGGCCTGATAGAACCGCGTCCGCCCTTCGCGTTTCAGCAGCCGGATCGCTTCCAGAATGCGCAGGGTGCCGATGGCATCGGCATTGGCGGTATATTCGGGCATTTCAAAGCTGACCTTGACGTGGCTTTGCGCGGCAAGGTTGTAGATTTCATCGGGTTCGACCTCGGCAATCGTGCGGATGACGGCGGTGGAATCGGTCATGTCGCCGTAATGCAGGTGCAGGCGGCTGTCCGAATAGTTGTCGATCAGCAGATGGTCGATCCGCCCCGTGTTGAAGCTGGAGGAGCGGCGCTTGATCCCATGGACCTCATAGCCCTTGTCCAGCAGAAGTTCGGCCAGATAGGCGCCGTCCTGTCCGGTGATCCCTGTAATGAGTGCTGTCTTGGCCATGAAAATATTCCCTGATTACGCGCGATCTGCGACGGCCTGCACGACCTCGCGCAGCCGCATGATCTGCGGCTCGATCGGATAGTGATGGTTACCTGTGAAAAATCCGTTAACGTCGATGGTTTCTGCCGCCTCGATCACCGAACCGACGGAGTGGTCCAGTTTGTCGATCACCGGATTGCGCAGGAAATTCCCGGTGACGATGGGGCGGCATTCGATTTCTGCCGCCGTCAGTGCCTGCACCAGTTCGGCACGGCGCCCGGCCATGCGCCCCTTCAGCACCATGGCAAAGCCGAACCACGATGATTCCCCGGTTTCCTGCTGGATGTCCAGAAAATCCAGATCCGCGAAAGCCTGCTGAAAGATCGCGGCATTGGCGCGGCGCGCGGCGACGAAACCCGGCAGCTTGTCGAGTTGCGGCAGGCCAAGCGCGCCCTCGATTTCCAGCGGGCGCAGGTTGTAGCCGGGCAGGACGAAACGGAACTGGCGCACGAAAGGGTCGGGGTCCAGCGGCAGATGGGTGTCCGGGGGCAGGTCGCGGACCCAGCCATGGGCGCGCATCGACAGCATCGTGTCATAGAGCTTGCGGTCGTCGGTGATGACCATGCCGCCCTCCATCGTGCAGATATGATGCGAGAAAAAGCTGGAAAACGTCCCGAACAGACCGAATGCGCCCGCAAATTCCCCCTGATAGCGCGCGCCCATGGATTCGCAGTTATCCTCGATCAGCAGGACGCCGGCGTCGGCGCAGATCCGGCGCAGGCGGTCGGCCTGAACCGGATTGCCCAGCAGGTTGACCGCGAAAACCGCGCGGGTGCGGGGCGTGATCGCCTGTTCCAGCTTGGTCAGGTCGATGTTCAGGGTTGCCGGGTCGATATCGACGAAACGCAGTTTCAGCCCGGTCTGGCTGATCGGGAAATAGGTCGTGGACCAGCTGACGGCGGGGACGATGATCTCATCCCCCTGTTTCCATCCCAGATCGGGGTGCCAGAAGGCCGAGGCGATGGCCAGCAGGTTCGCGGTCGATCCCGATGAGGTCATCACGGCGTATTTCTTGCCGAAATGGCTGGCAAAGGCTTCCTCATAGGCGCGGACGCGCGGGCCCATGGTAAAGCGGCCCGAGGCGATGACCTGCGTCAGGCTGTCATATTCGCGTTGGTCCCATGTCGTGCTGGCAAGCGGATAGAACATCCCGTCCCCTTCGCGATTCGTGTGTAAATCAGGCAATTGACGCTTGGGTAGCAGCACCGGCGCGTCCAGAGAAGGCCGGGCTTGACCGGGGCCTGTCGTTCACCGGGGCCTGTCGTTCAATAGCCGCGGTTGCGGTCGACCAGATACATCAGGGGCTGGCCCGCCATGGCGCGGCGCAGGTTCATGGCGACGACCTCTGCCGCCGAAGAGGCGCGGGTCGCGGCCGCGACATGGGGCGTGACGGTGATCGCGGGATGGGACCAGAACGGATGCGCGGCGGGCAGGGGTTCGGTTGCGAAGACGTCCAGAACGGCGTGACCGGGACGGCCCGTGTCCAGCGCGGCCAACAGGTCATCTTCGACGATCAGGCTGCCGCGCCCGGCATTGATCAGGGTCGCGTTGCGCGGCAGCAGGGACAGCGTTTCGCGGTTCAGCAACCCGCGCGTTGCGGGCGTGTCGGGCAGCAGGCAGATCAGCACCTCGGCCCGGTCCAGCGCGCGGGGCAGGTCGGCCGCACCCATGACCTCGATCCCCTCGACCGGGCGGCCCGAGGCCGACCAGCCGGTCACGTCAAAGCCCAGTGTCTTCAGCGTCCGCGCGACGGCGCCCCCCATTTCGCCCAGTCCCAGCACCGTGACCTTGCGCGACGAGGCCAGCGGCGGGATGGCATCGCCGCGCCAGATGCCGTCCTGCGCCAGTGCGTCCATGCCCAGATGGCAGCGCAGGGTCCAGCCGGTGCAATATTCGACCATGCCCTGCGCCAGCCCCGGATCGACCATCCGGCACAGGGGCTGGGTCAGCGTCGGGTTGGTGGTGATGCGTTCGACCCCCGCCCGCAGGCTTTGCACGATCCGCGCATTCGCAAAGGCGCCGAAATCCAGCGCGGAACCGTCCTCGGGATAGCCGGGCGCATAGATCACCGCATCGAAATCGGCAGGATCGCCGTCGCGCGACAGTTGCATTTCGGGACAGGCGGCGCGCAGGGCGTCGCTCCATTCGGTCCAGTCATCGGCGGGGGCTGCGAAAAAGACGCGCATCGGATCACCTCGGCCTGTGGACATGGGCGGATTGGACGATGCCAAAGCCCAGAAGCAGGATCATCAGCTGCGTCCCGCCATAGCTGACCAGCGGCAGGGGCGAGCCCTTGGCCGGCAGCATCCCCATCACCGTCGCCATATTGATCGCGAAATAGATGAAGAAGGTGCAGGCGATCCCCATCGTCAGCAGGCTGGCGAAACGGTCGCGGTTGGTCAGCGCGGAATGGATGCAAAAGCCAAGGATCAGGCAATACAGCAGCAAAAGCGACATCGCCCCGATAAAGCCGAATTCCTCGGCCAGCACGGTAAAGATGAAATCGGTGTGCTTTTCGGGCAGAAAGTTCAGCCGCGACTGCGTGCCCTGCATGAAACCGCGCCCGGACCAGCCGCCCGAGCCTAGCGCGATCTGGCTTTGGATGATGTTGTAGCCCGCGCCAAGCGGGTCGGCGCCGGGGTCCAGAAATGTGTCGATGCGGCGGAACTGATATTCCCGCAGCAACTGCCAATCGGTGCCGCGGCTGATCATCACCGCATAGATCGCCCCCCCGACCATGCCTGAAACCGCGCCGAAATACCACAGGCTGACCCCTGCGGCCATCATCACCAGCCCGCCACCCATGATCAGCATCAGGGCCGTGCCAAGGTCCGGCTGGCCCAGAACCAGCCCCACCGGCAGCAGGATCAGCACCACCGGGATCAGCACCCACAGGGGCCGTGAAACCTTTTCCAGCGGCAGCCAGTCGTAATAGGCAGCCAGCAGCAGGACCAGAGAAATCTTGGTCAGTTCAGATGGTTGCAGCCGCACGGGGCCAATCTGCAACCAGCGTTGCGCGCCCATGCCGATCTGTCCGACCACATCCACCGCGACCAGCAGCAAGACGCAGATCAGATAGGCCGGGATGGAAATCGTCCGCCAGAACCAGATCGGCACGAAGGCCAGCGCGAACATGATCACCATGCCGATGGCAAAGCGGATCATCTGCGGCTCGGCCCATGTTTCCAGCCGCCCGCCAGCGACCGAATACAGCATCAGGAACCCGGTCGAGGCGACGGCGGTCAGCAAAAAGACCAGCGGCCAGCTGATATACAGGATCTTGCGCAGTCCCGTCGGTGTCTGGGTGACCTTGTAGTCAAGATAGCTCATCTGGCGGCCCCCGGCGTCACGCCCGCGCCCGGCCGGTCTGGGCCACGACCGCAGGGGCAAGGTTCATGTTCTTGAACCTTTCCTCGGCCGCGCCACGCTCACCGTCGGGATAGGCCGACAGCGGGGGCACGCCGCCCGACAGCGCAAACAGCAGGATGTCGCGCGCGATCGGCGCCGCCACGGCAGAGCCGCCGCCGCCATGTTCCACGACGCAGGAAATCGCATAGCGCGGGTTGTCATAGGGCGCATAGGCGACGAACAGCGCATGATCGCGGCGGTTCCAGGGCAGTTGTTCGTTGCGGATCACGCCGCGCGCGCGTTCGGCGGCGGTGATGTTGCGGACCTGGCTGGTGCCGGTCTTGCCTGCCATGCGCCATTCCGGCGCGACGATGCGCGATCTGCGCGCGGTGCCGTGGCTGGAATTCATCACCGCATCCATGCCTAGCCGCGCGGCGCGCAGGTTCAGGGGGTGGATGCCCAGATCGGGGAAATCCACGACAGGCTGGGCCACGCTGTTGATCGCCTTGACCAGACGCGGCTCGACCGCCTTGCCGGTGGCGACGCGCGCGGTCATCACCGCCAGTTGCAGGGGCGAGGCGAGGACATAGCCCTGGCCGATGCTGGCATTGATCGAATCGCCGACCTGCCATTCCTGATCGTAGCGGCGGCGTTTCCATTCGCGGTCGGGCGCGATCCCTTCGGCCACCGCCGACATCGGCAGGTCATGGCGCACGCCGATCCCCAGCTTGCGCGCCATTTCGGCCATGCGGTCGATGCCGACGCGCTGCGCCAGTTCGTAATAATAGACGTCGCAGGAGCGTTCGAGGCTTTGCACCGCATCGACCGAACCATGCCCGCCCCTGCTCCAGCAATGGAAACGGCGGCCCGCGACCTGCAGATAGCCGGGGCAGTAAAAGCGCGTTCCGGGATTGATGATCCCCGATTCCAGACCCGCCAGCAGCGACACCATCTTGAAGGTAGAACCGGGGGGATAGACGCCCTGCACCGTCTTGTCGGCCAGCGGGCGATGGTCGTGATTCATCAGCTCGCGATATTGCGGGCCGGAAATGCCGCGCACGAACATATTGGGGTCAAAGACCGGGGATGAGGAGATGGCCACGATATCGCCATTTGTCACATCCATGACCACCGCCGCCGCGCTTTCGGTGCCAAGCCGCTGCGTCGCGAAATTCTGCAGCGCCGCGTCCAGCGTCAGCTGCACGGTGGCGCCCTGCTGGCCTTCCTGACGCGACAGTTCGCGCATCTCGCGGCCTGCGCTGTTCACCTCGACCCGACGGGCGCCGGCCTTGCCGCGCAGCAATTCTTCGAGCTTGGCCTCGACCCCGACCTTGCCAAGCTGGAATTCGGGCAGGCGCAGGACGGGGTCGGGGTTTTCGATCTTGGACAGGTCGTAATCCGACACCGGGCCGACATAGCCGATGACATGGGCGAAATCGCCCCGGCGCGGATAGCTGCGCGACAGGCCCGATTCCGGCACGACGCCGGGCAGGGCGGGGGCGTTGATCGCGATGGATGCGAATTCGTCCCAGCTCAGCCGGTCGGCGATGCTGACGGGCGTGATCGCGCTGCGGCGGTTGATTTCGGCGATGATCGCGGCGGTTTCGGCATCGGTCATCGGGATGATCTGGCGCAACCGGCCCAGCACCGTGCTGACATCGCCCGCCTCTTCGCGGGTCAGGGTGACCCGGTAATTCTGTTCGTTTCCGGCAATCACCAGCCCGTTGCGGTCCAGCAGCAGCCCGCGCGCGGGCGGCAGCAGGCGGATCTTGATCGAATTGCCATCCGACAGCAGCCGGTATTCTTCCTCATGTTCCAGTTGCATGGTGCGCAGCCGGAAGCCCAGCACGCCGACGACCGAGGCCTGGATCGCCCCGATCAGCAATCCCCGGCGCGAGATAGAACGCGAGCTTTCAAAGATCTCTTTCGGTGACTTTCTCATGTCCTAGCGCTGCCTCATGATTTCGGCCTCGGTGATGTTCAGCCGCGTCAGGCCAAGGATCCAGTGCGCGGCCAGCGCCACCGCCGGATAGGCCATGACGGTTGCGATCAACTGCATCATCATCTGCCCGAAAGACGGCAGCGGCAGGAAAAAGACCGCAAGGGCGATGCGATAGCCAAACATCATCAGGACAATCAGGACAGAGACGCGGAACCATTCAACCATGAATGACTGTTCGCGCCAACGCTGCTCACGCAGGCGTGCGGCCTCGGATGCCAGGACGACAAAGGCGGCCCACAGGCCGATGGGGCGCAACAGCACCAGATCCTCGACCAGAAAGGCCAGCGCGATCAGCAGGGCGGGGATCTGGTCGGGGCGGCGCAACACCCAGACAAAGGTCAGGCACAGCGACAGGTCGGGGCCGGGCCAGCGCGTCGCGCCGGGCGACAGCGGCAACAGCCGCAGCAGCAGCATGGCCAGCACCAGCAGCGCATACAGCGCCATCTGCGTGTAGCGGCCGTTGCGGACCTGATCAATCATCGCCGCCCCCCGCGACCGCACCGTCGGCAAAACCGTCGGCAAAACCATCTGGCATCAGGGGGCCGACGAATTCCGAAGGTGGGGGCGGGATCAGGCGGCCGGAATCGGCAAGCTGTTCCGCCGGGTGGCTGCGCAACACGCGCAGGAACTCCAACCGTCCGTAATCGGCCGACATCCTGACCCGCAGGCGGCCATCCGTCGCCAGCGCCGCCTGCCCGACCAGCAGGCCGGGGGGAAAGACCCCGCCATCGCCCGAACTGACCACGCGGTCGCCGGGGCGGACATTTTCGGGGCTTTCGATGAAATCCAGCGCGGGCAGGGATGTGTTGTCGCCGACCAGCAGCGCATGTTGCCCCGACGGCTGGATCGTCACCGGAATGCGCGACGACGGATCGGTCAGCAAAATCACCCGGCTGGTGGTTTCGCCCACGCCCGAAATCCGCCCGACCAGCCCCAGACCGTCCATCGTCGCCCAGCCATCGACGATCCCGTCGCGGGTGCCGACATTCAGCAGCACCGACTGGCGAAAGGCCGTGCCGCTGTCGGTCAGCACCACGCCCGACACGCTGGTCAGCGCGGGGTCGATGCGGACGTTGTTATGGGCCAGCAGCTTGGCGTTTTCCTGCTCAAGCTGGACGGCGGCCTCTTTCCAGGCGGACATCTTCTGCAACTCGCGCCGCAGTTCCTGATTCTGCTCATACAGGCGGGAATAGGACTGAAAGCCCGCGATCATCCGGCTGACATGGGTGACGGGCGCCATCGCCCATTCGAATCCCGGCACGAAACGGTCGATGAAGGCCGCGCGCATCCGTTCGGCCCGCGGGCTGTCGATCCGCCAGAACAGAAAGACGCCCAGCAGGACAAGCACCAGCAACGCGATCAGAACCCGCCGGACCGGAGTGGCGAAATCTGGACCCTTGCGCGCCACGGGGCCGCCTTAGCTGTCGTAGTCGATGACGTGGCGCAACTGCCTTTCGAACTCCAGCGCCTTGCCGGTGCCAAGCGCCACGCAGTTCATCGGCTGATCCGCCAGGCTGATCATAAGGCCAGTCTGCTCGCGCAGCGCCAGATCCAGTTCGCCCAGCATCGCACCGCCGCCGGTCAGCATGACGCCGCGATCCACGATATCGGCGGCGAGATCCGGGGGCGTCGCTTCCAGCGCGACCATGACGGCCTCGCAGATCTGCTGGACGGGTTCGGCCAGCGCCTCGGCGACCATGGCCTGAGTGATTTCCATTTCCTTGGGGATGCCGTTCAGCAGATCGCGGCCGCGCACCATGATCGCGGCGCCGCGCCCGTCGTCGGGCATGCGGGCGGTGCCGATCTGGGTTTTCACACGCTCGGCCGTCGATCTGCCGATCAGCAGGTTATGGCTGCGGCGCAGATAGTTGATGATCGCATCATCCATGCGGTCGCCGCCGATACGGACCGAGCGCGCATAAACCACATCACCAAGCGACAGCACCGCGACCTCGGTCGTGCCGCCGCCGATATCGACCACCATCGAGCCGGTCGGATCGGTGATCGGCATGCCCGCGCCGATGGCCGCCGCAATCGGTTCGGCGATCAGCCCGGCCTTGCGCGCGCCTGCGGTGATGACCGATTGACGGATCGCGCGTTTTTCGACGGGGGTTGCGCCATGCGGCACGCAGACGATGACCTTGGGCTTGGAAAAGGTCGTGCGCTTGAAGACCTTCTTGATGAAATGCTTGATCATTTCCTCGGCGCTGTCGAAATCGGCAATGACGCCTTCGCGCATCGGGCGGATCGCCTCGATGCTGCCCGGCGTGCGGCCCAGCATCAGCTTGGCATCCTCGCCCACGGCCAGCACCTGTTTCTTGCCGTCCTTGACGTGAAAGGCCACCACCGAGGGTTCGTTCAGGATGATGCCCTTGCCCTTGACATAGACCAGCGTGTTCGCGGTCCCCAGATCAATTGCGATATCGGTCGAAAACCATCCGCCGAATGCCATGTCGCCAAATTCCTTTCGCGCCGGTTGATCCGGCCTGCCGATTACGCCCCAGCACGCGACTGGCGGAATCGCCAAGCCGCGCACAATGCGCCCATATAGGACGGGCCGGTCGCGTCGGAAACCCTCATTTTCGCGTGGCCTGCCGCTTCGGGCGAAAAGAGGTGACCACCCGCCGCATTGCAGCATGAAGCCGCCGGTTCCCGATCAGCCCCGGCGGGGCGGGATTGACTTGGCCCCGTCGCGGCGCCGATTACTTGGCCAGCCCATATCTCAAATCAGGTGAGCTACGCGACATGCCCGCAGAAATCATCGTCGGCATCTGCCGCTTTTCCTATCTTGGCCGCAGCGATTGGGTGGAATTCAGGCGCAACAAAAGCACCGATGAAGCGCGCCTGGCCGAAATCGCCACTAGACTGTTCGACGAAGAACGGCTGACCGCCCGCTTTCTGGCCTTCGAGACGATCTGTCTGCCCTCGATACTGGAACAGCGCGACCCGCGTTTCATCTTTCTGCTGGTCAGCTCGCCCCTGATGCCCGAACACTGGCGCAAAAGGCTGCATGCGCTGTGCGATCCCCATGACCAGATCCAGATCCTGTGGTCGGATGCCCCGATGCTGGCCGAGGCGCTGGAACAGCCGCTCAGGGAACTTTACGACCTGTCGGACGGCAATCTGTGGCAGTTCCGGCTGGATGACGACGATGCGATCGACGCCGAATTCATGCTGCGCCTGCGCCGCAACATGGCCCGGATGGAAGGGATCGACGAATGTGTCATCACCGCCGCGCGGGGCATCAATATCGCGCTTTACGACAACCAGCCCACGCGCTTTCTGGAATTCCGACAGGCATTCTGGGGGGCGGGGCTGGCGATCAAGCTGAAACAGCCGGGGCTCAGCATCTTCCGCTATGGCCATTTCGGCCTGCGCGAACAGTTCACCCATTTCGTCGACCACGAACATTACGCGGCGCTGATCCTGAAATGGGAATCGGATTCCATGCCGCTGAATTTCAACCGTCTGCCCGCCCATGTGAAACTGATCGACGAAGGCTTGTTCCAGCGCCACCTTGCCGCCCATTTCCCTTTCCTCGAAGGGGTCGATTTCGACATTCTGCGTCGCAGGAAAGCGCCCGAAGACATGATTACGCCGCCTGAACGGCCGACCCCTGCAGTTCGAGCCATCAAGGTGACAGCCCCGGCCGCCGATGCCATCATCGCCGAGATGCCGGACAGCGACACCGCGCCGGGCAAGGATCCCGGGAAAACGCGGAACATAGGGCAGGAACAGGGCCACAAGGCGCAGAAGAACCGCAACCGCGACACGGAACAGGGCCGAAGCACCGACAGCCACGGCGATGAGAGCCAGGCCCCGAAAAACGCGCAGAAAGACAAGCCTCGCGGTCGCAATCGCAATCAGCACCAGCCCGGAAATCAGGGGCGCGACAAAAAGCCCGAGGGTGAAAAAACCGCGCGTAAAAGACCGCAACCGTCTGAATAGGCGGGCACCGCACCCCGACAGTAAAAGCGCCGCCGGATGAACATGGCGGCGCCGGACAGGCGGAATGAAAAAGGCCGGCCACCCGGGCCGGCCTTTCCCTTAATGGGAATACATCGTGATTTCCTTGGTATCCGCATCGCGTCCCGTCCGGGCGCGGCGCAGGATCAGATGGTTCAGCGCGCCGACATAGGCCTTGACGCTGGCCAGAATCGTGTCGGTATCAGCGGCCTGACCATTGACGATGCGGCCGTCCTCCTCCAGCCGGACGCTGACGGTGGCCTGCGCATCCGTGCCCTCGGTCACGGCATGGACCTGATACAGCTGCAGCCGCGCATCATGCGGAAAGATCTGCCTGACCGCGTTGAAACAGGCATCGACCGGCCCGTCGCCGGTCGCATGAACCGTCTTTTCGACGCCTTCGACGATCATCGTCAGATCCGCCGACTGCCCGTCAGATCCGCAGATGACGCGCAGATGCTTGACCTGCAGGTGGTCGTCGCCGGTGTTGGCGCTGCTGTCCTGCATCAGCGCGACCAGATCCTCGTCATAGACCTCTTTCTTGCGGTCTGCCAAGGACTTGAAGCGGACAAAGACGTCCTTCAACTGGTTGTCCCCGACCTCATAACCCAGATCGGCCAGCTTGGCGCGCAGCGCGGCGCGGCCCGAATGCTTGCCCATGGCGATATTGGCCTCGTTCAGGCCGATATCGGCGGGACGCATGATTTCAAAGGTCTCGACATTCTTCAGCACGCCATCCTGATGGATGCCCGATTCATGCAGGAATGCGTTCTTGCCGACGATGGCCTTGTTGAACTGGACCGGAAAACCCGAAACCTGCGCAACCCGACGCGACAGGCCCATGATCTTGGTCGTGTCGATGCCGGTGTCAAAGGGCATGATGTCATGGCGCACCTTCATCGCCATCACGACCTCTTCCAGCGCGGTATTGCCCGCACGCTCGCCCAGACCGTTGATCGTGCATTCGATCTGACGCGCCCCGGCCTCGACCGCCGCCAGAGAGTTCGCCGTCGCCATCCCCAGGTCATTGTGGCAATGGGTGGCAAAGATCACCTCATCCGCGCCGGGCACCCGCTCCAGCAACATGGCGATCAGCGCGGCGGATTCGCGCGGCGCCGTATAGCCGACGGTATCGGGAATGTTGATCGTCGTCGCCCCGGCCTTGATCGCGATTTCGACGACGCGGCACAGGTAATCATGTTCGGTTCGCGTCGCATCCATGGGCGACCACTGGACATTATCGCACAGGTTGCGGGCATGGCTGACGGTCTGTTCGACCCGTTCGGCCATCTGATCCATGGTCAGGTTCAGAATCGCCCGGTGCAGCGGCGAGGTCCCGATGAACGTATGGATCCGCGGCCGCTTCGCATGTTTCACCGCCTCCCAGCAACGGTCGATATCGGGCAGTTGCGCCCGCGCCAACCCGCAGATGACCGAGTTCTTCGCCTGACGCGCAATCTCGGATACGGCGGCGAAATCCCCCTCGGATGCGATGGGGAAACCGGCCTCGATGATATCGACGCCCATCTCATCCAGCATGCCGGCGATTTCCAGCTTTTCGGCATGGGTCATGGTCGCGCCGGGCGATTGCTCGCCGTCACGCAGGGTGGTGTCAAAAATCAATACGCGGTTCTTGTCGGACATCTTGCTGTCTCACTTACGCTGGAATTCTTTGGAAAAGGTAAAGCTCCGGGCACAACCTTGCTGAGCGGTGGCCCGGACAGGCCGCTCAGCGCAGCGTAAGAAGCAGCAGACCACGGGGGCTCACGGCAAAACGCGCGCCGATCTGCGCGTTCCGGGCCGTCTGGATTGGGGCCGCCAGAATATGTCGTGTCCGTGTCATGGCGGCAACTATAATGTCGCGCCGCCCGCATTGAAAAGCCCCGATTTGCCGCCACGCGCATTTTCCCGAAATTCGCGCGGCGCCCCGGCTTTCTTCATCATCCAAATACCCGAAAAGACGGGGCAATCCGCGATTACAGCGCGCGCCAGCCAATATCCTTGCGGCAAAACCCCTGCGGCCAGTCGATGCGCCCGACCAGGGCATAGGCCCGGTCCCGCGCCTCGCGCAGGCTGGCGCCGCGCCCGGTCGCGGCCAGAACCCGACCGCCCACGGCCACGACCTGCCCATCCCGCAACGCCGTCCCGGCATGGAAAACCGCTTCCGAACTGTCATCTGGCAGGCCGTCCAGCCCCTTAATGGCCGACCCCTTCATATAGGTGCCGGGATAGCCGTCGGCGGCCAGAACCACGGTCAGCGCATGGTCGTCGGCCCAGTTGACCTGCACATCCGACAGGCGCCCTTCGGCACAGGCAAGGATCAGGTCCAGCGCCTGCGCGCCAAGCCGCATCATCAGCACCTGACATTCCGGGTCGCCGAAACGCACATTGTATTCGACCAGCCGCGCCTGACCGTCCCGGATCATCAGGCCCGCATACAGAACCCCCTGAAACGGCATGCCGCGCCGGGCCATTTCGGCGATGGTCGGGCGCACGATGCGGTCCATCACCTGATCCTGCAGCGCCTGCGTCAGCACCGGCGCGGGCGAATAGGCGCCCATGCCGCCGGTGTTCGGGCCGGTGTCGCCGTCGCCCACGCGCTTGTGGTCCTGCGCGGTGCCGATGGGCAGGCAGTCCACGCCGTCGGACAGGATGAAGAAGCTGGCCTCTTCGCCCGCCATGAATTCCTCGATCACGACCTCGGCCCCGGCCTCGCCGAAGGCGCCGCCAAAGGCGTCATCGACGGCGGCAATCGCCTCGGCCTCGGTCATGGCGACGGTGACGCCCTTGCCTGCGGCCAGACCATCGGCCTTGATGACGATGGGCGCACCCTTTTCGCGGATGTAATCGCGCGCGGGACCGGCCTGATCGAACCGCGCCCATGCGGCGGTCGGCGCGCCGCAGGCGTCGCAGATCTGCTTGGTAAAGGCCTTGGATGCCTCCAGCTGGGCCGCGGCGGCCGAAGGGCCAAAGACCAGAATGCCCGCCGCGCGCAGCGCATCGGCCACGCCTGCGGCCAAAGGCGCCTCGGGGCCGATCACGACCAGATCGACGGCGGTTTCCTCGCAGAATGCGATGACATCGGGGCCGGACAGGATGTCCAGCGCGACGCAGCGCGCCACGCCCTCGATCCCGGCATTGCCCGGTGCGACGAACAGCCGGTCGCATTTCGGGTTCTGGCGGATCGCCCATGCCAAGGCGTGTTCGCGGCCACCGCTGCCGAGGATCAGGATATTCATGCGCAGCCCTTCCCAATGTGCTGCCCGCCTTCTAGTCTGCGACCCCAACGGGAACAAGACCGCCTTGCGGCGGCACGGACGGGACGGCGACGGGCTGATGGATCTACTGGACGATGGCGGCGACCAGCCGGGCGGCAACGCCCATGAATTCACCGTTTCCGAAATCTCGGGGGCGGTGAAGCGCTCGATCGAGGACCAGTTCGGCCGCGTCCGCGTGCGCGGCGAGGTGGGGCGGGTCTCGCGCCCGTCGTCAGGGCACCTGTATTTCGACCTGAAGGACGACCGTTCCGTGCTGGCCGCCGTCACCTGGAAAGGGCAGGCGGCCCGGTTGCAGACCCGCCCCGAGGAAGGGATCGAGGTCATTGCCACGGGCCGTCTGACGACCTTCCCCGGCCAGTCGAAATACCAGATGATCGTCGATCAGATCGAGCCTGCGGGCGCGGGCGCGCTGATGGTCATGCTGGAAAAACGCCGCAAGGCGCTGGCGGCCGAGGGGCTTTTCGACGAAGCCCGCAAACGCCCGCTACCTTATCTTCCGCGCGTGATCGGGGTCGTGACCTCGCCCTCGGGGGCGGTGATCCGCGACATCCTGCACCGGCTGCGCGACCGTTTTCCGACCCGCGTGCTGATCTGGCCGGTGGCCGTGCAGGGCAACGATTGCGCGCCGCAGGTGGCCAATGCGATTCGCGGCTTCAACGCGCTGGCGCCGGATGGGCCGATCCCGCGCCCGGACCTGCTGATCGTCGCGCGGGGCGGCGGCAGTCTGGAAGACCTGTGGGGCTTCAACGAGGAAATCGTGGTCCGCGCCGCCGCCGACAGCGCCATCCCGCTGATTTCCGCCGTGGGGCATGAAACCGATACGACCCTGATCGACTTTGCATCGGACCGCCGCGCGCCGACACCGACCGCCGCCGCTGAAATGGCCGTGCCGGTGCGTGCGGATCTGGCCGCGCGGCTGGCCGAAATCGGGCTGCGGTTGATGCGCGGGGAACAGAACCGCATCACCCGCCAGCGCCAGCGGCTGAGCGATCTGGGCCGCGCGCTTGGCCGTCCGCAGGCGCTGACCGATCCGGCGCGGCAACGCTTTGATCTGTTCGCGATGCGGCTGGAGCCGGGGTTGCGCGGCTTTGTCCGGCGTTCGCGCGACCGGCTGAACAGCTTGCCGCTGTCGCTGTCGGCCCTGCGTGGTAACACCGGGAAAAAGCGGATCGCGCTGAGCGGCGCCGCGCAGCGGCTGGACAGTGCGCAGCGCAGCCGTGCCCGGCAGGATCGCGACCGGCTGAAAACCCTGTCGCAGCGGCTTGAACGCGAAAGGACCCGCGCCCTTGCCGACAGCACCCGCCGCATCCGCGACCAGCGCGACGGCGTGCACAAGCTGGCCGAGCGGCTGCAGGTCGCGGGCAGCCGCCTTGTCGCGCCCCGGCGCGAAAGGCTGGAGCGGCTGGACCGCCTGCGCCAGACGCTTGGCTATGCGGAAACGCTGAAACGCGGCTTTGCCGTGGTCAGGGGCGCGGGGGACGAGGTCATCACGACGGTCGAGGCGGCGCGCACCCAGCCCCGTCTGGTGATCGAATTCCAGAACAACGGCCGTCTGCCGGTTCGTCCCGATACGGGCCCTGATACGGGTGCCGGCCCGGCCGGCAGCCCGCCCGTGCCGCCAGCCGATGCGAAACCGGTCCGGCCGCGTGCGCGCAAGGGCGCAGGCCCGAAATCCGATGACACCCCCGGAAGCGACGGGCAGCAGACGCTGTTCTAGGCCGTTTGCCCGGAACTGCCTGCCCGGGCCTGCCTACTCGGCTTTGACCCGCAGTTTCAGCCAGATCAGCGTCGCCCCTGCCAGCACCAGAAACGGCACCATCGCCAGATTGACGGCGTTCCAGCCGGATTGAACGTCGCCGCCCATGCAGTTCATCAGCCCGCCCGACGACAGCGAGGCCAGAAACACCCCGCCAAAGACGATGGCGTCGTTCATGCCCTGAACGCGGGCGCGTTCCTCGGGGCGGTGATGCTGGGTCAGGAAGGCGGTGGCACCGATATAGCCGAAATTCCAGCCCAGCCCCAGCAGGATCAGCGCGCCATAGAAATGCGTCAGTTGCACCCCCGACAACGCGACCATGCCCGCCAGCATCAGGATCACGATTCCCGTCAGCATGATCCGGGGCGCCCCAAAGCGCGCGATCAGATGGCCGGTAAAGAACGAGGGCAGGAACATCGCGATGACATGGGCGCTGACGATATTCGCCGCATCCGCCGTCGCGAAACCGCATCCGACCACGGCCAGCGGGGTCGAGGTCATGACAAGGTTCATCAGCGCATAGGCGATGGTGCCGCAGATCACCGCGACGATGATTTCCGGCACCCGCAGAAGCTCGCGCAGGGGGCGGCCCTGCGGGGCGTCGGGGCTGGCGGCGCGGGGTTTCGGGATGTCCAGAAAGGCGAAGATGACCGGCCCGGCAAGGTTGATCAGCAACAGCGTCGCATAGGTCGCCATGAAGGGCACGGTCACGGCCTCGGCCGTGTGGCGCACGACCCAGGACCCGGCCAGCGCCGAAAACAGCCCGGCCGCCAGCACATAGGAAATCGCCTTGCCCTGAAATTCGAGCGGCGCGGTATCGGTCGCGGCAAAGCGGTAGAACCCCTGCGCCGCCATATAGACGCCGGTCAGCAGCGTGCCGCAGGTGAACAGCCAGAACGACCCGAACCACAGCCCGGCAAAGGACACCGCCGCGCCAAGCGCCGCGAACCCGACCGCCAGCAGGAACCCGGCCCGCCGGCCATGCCGCTGCATGAACCCGGCCAGCGGCCGCGCGCTCAGCGCCGATCCCAGAATGAAGGTCGACAGGAGCAGGGGTGGCGATGCAGGGATTGGGCGCCAGCATCTGGCCGATCAGCCCGCCGACGATGAAATTCACCGGCATCTGGATACCCAAAAGCCCCTGCGCAACCGCCAGAACCATGACGTTGCGGCGGGCGCGGCTCATGTTCCGCGCGATGTCCTGATCCATGTCGGCTCCGGGAAATGGGCTCAGGCGCGCAATGCCTTGGCGGCGCGGGCCCGTTCGGTGATGGCGGCCCAGTTGCCCGCCAGGATATCGGATTCCGGTGCGATCCAGCTGCCGCCGACGCACAGGATATTTGGCTGCGACAGATATTCGGGCGCCTTTTCGACGGTGATGCCGCCGGTCGGGCAGAAACCGACATGGGGCAGGGGGCCGCCGAGGGATTTCAGGTATCTGACGCCGCCCGCGGGTTCGGCGGGAAAGAATTTCAGCATGTCGAAACCGGCGTCAGCGGCGCGCATCACCTCGGACGCGGTGGCGGCGCCGGGCAGCAGGGGCAGGGCTTCGTCGATGCAGGCGCTGATCAACTGGCCGGTGGCGCCGGGCGAGACGGCGAAGGTGGCGCCCGCCTCTTTCGCTTTCCAGACATCTTCGGGGGTCAGGACGGTGCCCGCGCCGACGACCGCGCCGGGAACCTGCGCCATGCGCGTGATCGCATCCAGCGCGCCAGCGGTGCGCAGGGTTACCTCCAGCACGGGCAGGCCGCCGTCGACCAGCGCGCGGGCCAGCGCCACGGCATCCGCGCCATCGGGGATGACCAGAACCGGCACCACGGGGGCAAGGGAACAGATTTCCTGCATCCGTTCGGATTGAAGGTCAGGAGTCATGCTGTTCCCTCTGTCTGGAATGAATTCGTGGCGAAACTGCGCCTTTATACGGGGCATTGCAACCCCGTCGGACGCATCCTGTCAGCCCCCCAGACTGCGGCTGCCCGAACCCGAGCGCGCCGTCGCCGACTGGCCGAAACCGCCGCGCTGCGCCACGGCTGCGCGGCTGAGCGGCGCTTGCCCCATCGTGGTCGGGCCGCGGGTGAAGGTCTGGGCCGGAACCTTGCCCGCCCCCGGTTCGAGGCAAAGCTCTGGTCGCCCTTGGGCGTCGAATAGCGGCCATCCGCCGTCTGCACCATCGGCTGCGAAAAGACCCCGCCGCCCCGCGACATCATCGAGCCCAGCATGAACCCCATCAGCATCGGCATGAAGGAAAAGCCGCCGCCGGAATTCTGCGCGGTCTGCGTCGGGTCGCCTTCGCATTTGCCCACGCCATGTTCCTGTTCGCAAAGCTCTTTGGATTCGTAACGCGGCGCGGTTTCCAGATATTCCTGCGCGGCATTGGCGAAATTGCTGCGGCAGTCCGCCTCGGTGAACCACAGGCTGTTTTCCTGCGCGGCGGCAACGCAGCTTGCCAGATCGGGAAAGGATTGCGCATCGACGCGGTCGTCTTCGCAGGCGGCAAGGGCCATGACTGCGGAACCGGCCAGAACCAGCGCGACGTGACGGGAGCGTTTGCGTGTGGCCATGATCTGCCTGTTATCCTTGGATGAAATGGGGTTTGAAGCGCGAAAGGTTATGGGTGATGCGGGCGCGATCCTCGCGGATGCCCAGACCGACGCAATCCTGCCCGACGACCCATGCGCCCATCACGGGATGAAAGCCGCCGAATTCCGGCAGGCGGGCCAGCGCCTGCACGATCATCGGATGGTGCGAATAGCTGTCATCGCCGGTTTCTTCGGTCACGCGGCCGGATTCGTGGATGGCGACGCCAGCGCCTTCGCGCGAAAAGATCGGCTTGGTGACATGGCCGTGCCGCAACTGATCCGCGGCGGCGGCAAAGGCTTGGGCGATCCGGGGCGCAGGGGTGCCGCCGGTCAGCGCATCGGCGACATCGGCGGCGAAAAAGGCGGGCAGCAGGTTCGGGTGACCGGGGAACATCTGCCACAGGACCGGCAGCAGCCCCTTGTTCGACAGGATCGCCTTCCACGCCGGTTCAAGGAACCGGGTTTGTGAAGCGTCGAGGTGCCGGGCGAAATCGTCGCGCAGCATGTCTTCCCACGGATACAGCTTGAACAGCGTGCCGATGACGCGGTCCTGATCGTCGGTGAAATGGCCCTGATCCGACAGGCCGATGCCCGACAGATCGGTGAAATGGGCGCCCATGCCGGCCTCGCGCGCGGCCCATGCCAAGGTTTCGACGGTGGCGAAATCCTCGGGGTTGTCCTTGTCGGCGGTGAAATGGATCTCGGTCTGCGGGTCAAGGATTTCGCCGAAACGCTCGACCAGTGCCTCATGGATGCGGTTGAACTGGTCGCTGTCGCCGGGCAGCGCGCCAAGCCCTTGCTGATCTTCCAGCCACAGCCATTGGAACGAGGCGGATTCATACAGGGATGTCGGCGTATCTGCATTATATTCCAGCAGCTTGGCCGGGCTTTCTCCGTTATATGCCAGATCGAAGCGGCCATAGAGTTCCGGCTCGCCCCCGGTCCATGACCGCGCCACGAAATCCCATTGCGCGCGGGGGATATCCAGCCGGGTCATCAGCTCTTCCGAGCCGGTGATATGGGCGACCGCCTCGCGGCACATCTGATGCAATTCGTTCGAGGGGATTTCGATATCCTGCTCGATCTGGTCCAGCGTCAGGGCATAGGCGCTGGTTTCATCCCAATAGGGCTCGCCATTCATGTCGGCGAAGGTAAAGCCCACATCCTTGGCGCGAATGCGCCATTCAGGGCGTTCGGGCAGGTCGATCTTCTGCATGGGCGCTCCCTTCGGTTTTGTTCCAGATGACAAGTGCGGCGCCGGGATGCAAGGCTGCACGACATGTCAGGGGCGGGATATGCAGGGCGCGATGTTGACAGTTTGCATGATGTTTCAAAAGCAACGCAATGTTTCTATGTGTAGTTTTTATGGGCGGCTTGCAGGGACAGGTGTTCCGTGCATGATGTCGCCTTTGCCGCCCGTTTTTGGGTGCCGGGCCGTTCCGTCGCGGAATGGGGACTTGTCGGGCGCGCAAGGCGGGTTCATGCTGCGGGGATGAACCGCCGATGAGCGTGCGGAGAAACAGGGAAATTCGGACATGACCAACAGCTTTTCGATGCGGGCCGTTCTTTTGGCATCTGCGCTGGCCTTTGCGCCGGCGGCAATGGCCGAGACGCCTGCCGATATGCTTGTCGTCGCCCATCAGATCGACGACATCATCAGCCTTGATCCAGCGCAAAGCTTTGAATTTTCTGGCAATGATGTCGGCAACAACCTGTATGACCGGCTGGTCGATTTCGACCCCACCAATCTTGACGCGGGCATCCAACCCAGCCTTGCCACCGCATGGGAGGTCAGCGAGGACGGCATGACCGTCACCCTGACCATGCGCGAGGGGGGCACTTTCCAGTCCGGCAATCCCGTCCGGGCCGAGGATGCCGCATGGTCGCTGCAACGCGCGGTCAAGCTGAACCTGTCCCCGGCCTTTATCCTGACGCAATTCGGTTTCACCGCCGAAAACGTCGACCAGATGATCCGCGCGGATGGCGACAAGGTGATCTTGCAACTGGATCAGCCCTATGCGCTGTCCTTTGTGCTGAACTGCCTGGCCTCGAACGTCGGCGGGATCGTCGACAAGGAACTGGTCCAGTCTCATGCCGAGGGCGAGGATTTCGGGAATGCCTGGCTGTCGACGAACAGCGCGGGTTCCGGCCCCTATACGCTGGCCGCATGGCGCCCGAACGAACAGGTCCAGTTGCAGGCCAATGAGAGTTATTGGGGCGGCGCCCCCGCGATGAAACGGGTGATCGTGCGCAATGTGCAGGAAAGCAGCGCGCAGCGCCTGCTGCTGGAACAGGGCGATATCGACATCGCCCGCAGCCTGACGCCCACCGATGTCGATGGTGTCGCCGCGAATGACAATCTGAAGATCGTGACCGAGCCGCGCGGCCGTATCCTCTATCTGGGCCTGAACCAGAAAGACCCGCTGCTGCAACGCCCCGAGGTCGTCGAGGCGATCAAGTATCTGGTGGATTATCAGGGAATTACCGACAGTTTCCTGAAAGGCATCTTTGTCACGCACCAGAATATCATCCCGGCGGGCTATCTGGGTTCGACCAGCGAAAACCCCTGGAGCTATGATGTCGAAAAGGCGCGCCAGATCCTGACCGATGCCGGGATCACCAGCGGCACGATCAAGACGACGGTGCGCGATCTGCGCGAATATGTCGATGTCGCGCAGACCCTGCAGGGGTCTTTCGCGCAGGTCGGGCTGACGCTGGAACTTCAGCAACTGACCGGCGCGCAATCGCTGGACGCCTATCGCGCGCGTCAGGTGCCGATCTATATCGGCGAATGGGGTCCGGATTACGCCGATCCGAACACCAACGTCTCGACCTTTGCGGTCAACCCGGACAATGCGGATGAGGCAAAGAATTCGCAACTGGCATGGCGCAATGCCTGGGCGGTGCCGGACGATCTGGCCCAGAAGGTCGCGGCTGCGGTGATTGAAAACGACACCGAAACCCGCAACCAGATGTATCTGGACATTCAGGCCCAGTATCGCGAGATCGCGCCGATCATTCCGCTGTTCCAGCGCGTTGAACAGGTGGGGGCGCAAAGAATGTGCAGAACTGGTCCTCGGGCGGGTCGGTGGCCTCGGCCTTCTACAAACAGGTCACGAAGGGCGAATAATTGAGCGACAGCGGCATCGGCAGGCCCGCCCCGGCGGCAATGGCGGCGGGGCATGGCCCCTGGGGCAGGCGGCTGCGCGGCATCGGCGGGCTGGTCCTGTCGCTGGCGCTGACCCTGTTCGGTCTTTTGGTCGTGACCTTTGTCATCGGGCGGATCATGCCGATCGACCCGGTGATGAAGGTCGTGGGCGAACGCGCGACACAGGCCCAGTATGAGGCGGCGCGGATCGCCATGGGGCTGGACAAGCCGCTTTGGGAACAATTCGCGATCTATGTCGGCGATGTGTTGCGCGGCGATCTGGGGCGGTCGATTTCGACCGGCCATCCCGTCGCGCAGGATCTGAAGCGGGTGTTCCCCGCGACCATCGAACTGGCCACGCTTGGCACGCTGATCGGGGTTCTGGTGGGCGTGCCTTTGGGCGTGATCGCGGCGGCGCGGCGCGGATCATGGGTCGATCAGGTCGCGCGCGTCGTGGCGCTGGTCGGGTATTCCATGCCGATCTTCTGGCTGGGGCTGATGGGGCTTTTGGTCTTTTACGGGATGCTGGGCTGGGTCGGCGGGCCGGGACGACAGGGCATCATCTATGACGGGATGGTGCCGGATGTGACCGGGATGATCCTGCTGGACAGCCTGATCGCGGGCGATTGGGGGGCGTTCCGCGACGCCTTTTCCCATATCGTCCTGCCCGCCAGCCTGCTGGGCTATTTCAGCCTGGCCTATATCAGCCGGATGACGCGCAGCTTCATGCTGGAACAGCTCTCTGCCGAATATGTCACCACCGCGCGGGTCAAGGGCCTGTCGGAAACCCGCGTGATCTGGGGCCATGCCTTCCGCAACATCTCTGTCCCGCTGATCACCGTGATCGCGCTGAGCTTTGCCTCGCTGCTGGAAGGGTCGGTGCTGACAGAAATCATCTTTTCATGGCCCGGCATCGGCCAGTATATCACCAAGGCCATGCTGGCCGGTGACATGAACGCCGTGCTGGGCGGCACGCTGCTGATCGGGGCCTGTTTCGTCGGGCTGAACCTTATCAGCGACATGCTGTATCGGGTGCTGGACCCAAGGGCGCGCTGATGAACCAGACTGCAACCAACTGGCGCGACTGGCTTTTGTCCGATGCGCCTGAAACCCGGCGTCAGGCGAAACTGGGCGCGATCTATCAGGGCTGGCGGATCTTCAGCCGCAACAGGCTGGCGATGCTGGGGCTGGTGATCCTGATCCTTTTGCTGGTGACGGCGGCATTCGCGCCATGGCTGTCGCCGCAAAACCCCTATGCCCAGAACCTTGCCAACCGGCTGATGCCGCCCTCGGCCGAGCATTGGCTGGGGACCGATTCGCTTGGCCGCGATATCCTGTCGCGGATCATCTGGGGGTCGCGCACGACGCTGTTCATCGTCGGCACCGTGGCGCTGGTCGCGCCGGTCATCGGGCTGTTCGTCGGCACCGTCGCGGGCTTTGCCGGGGGCTGGGTCGACAATATCCTGATGCGGCTGACCGATATCTTTCTGGCCTTTCCGAAACTGATTCTGGCCGTGGCCTTTGTCGCGGCGCTTGGCCCCGGGATCGGCAATGCCGTTCTGGCGCTGGCGATCACATCATGGCCGCCCTATGCGCGGCTGGCGCGGGCCGAAACCCTGACCATCCGCAAGGCCGATTTCATCGCCGCCGCGCGGCTGCAGGGCGCGAGCCGCTGGCGATTGCTGATCGGGCATATCTGGCCCTTGTGCATTTCGTCGATGATCGTGCGGGTGGCGCTGGACATGGCGGGGATCATCCTGTCGGCGGCGGGTCTGGGCTTTCTGGGTCTGGGCGCGCAGCCGCCCCTGGCCGAATGGGGCGCGATGATTTCGGACGGGCGCACCTATATCCTTGATTTCTGGTGGGTCGCGGCCATGCCCGGCCTTGCGATCTTTATCGTCAGTCTGGCCTTCAACCTGTTGGGCGATGGCTTGCGCGATGTGCTGGACCCGAAAAGGGGCAGCGAATGAGCGATCACCTGATTTCCGTGCGCAACCTGCGCGTCAGCTTTCCCACACGTTCCGGCCGGTTCGAGGCCGTGCGCGGCGTCAGTTTCGACCTTGGCCGCGAAAGGCTGGGGGTGGTCGGCGAATCCGGTTCGGGCAAGTCGATGACCGGCCGCGCCATTCTGGGGCTGGTGCGCCCGCCCGGTCAGGTCACCGCCGACCGGCTGGAACTGGATGGCGACAACCTGCTGAACCTGCCCGAACGCCGGATGCGCCGCATCCGGGGCGGGCGGATCAGCATGGTCATGCAGGACCCGAAATTCAGCCTGAACCCGGTGATGACGGTCGGGCGCCAGATCATCGAGGCCTGGCGCCAGCACAACCGCGCCAGCCGCGCCGAGGCCCGCCAAAAGGCGCTGGAGATGCTGGCCGCCGTCCAGATCCGCGACCCCGAACGGGTGTTTGACGCCTATCCGCATGAGGTGTCCGGCGGAATGGGCCAGCGCATCATGATCGCGATGATGCTGGCCCCTGACCCCGAGGTGCTGATCGCGGACGAACCGACCAGTGCGCTGGATGTCTCGGTCCGGACCGAGGTTCTGCATATCATGGACCGGCTGGTCCGCGACCGGGGCATGGGTCTGATCTTTATCAGCCATGACCTGAATCTGGTGTCGCAATTCTGCGACCGCGTGCTGATCATGTATGCCGGCCGCATCGTCGAGGAACTGGCCGCCCGCGACCTGCACCGCGCCCGGCACCCCTATACGCAGGGGTTGCTGAACAGCCTGCCGCGTTTGGATCAGCGGGTCGAAAGGCTGGCCGTGCTGCAACGTCAGGACAGTTGGCGCGAGGCCGAAATCCTGCCCCCGCCGCCCGGAGGATTGTGAATGCTGCATGTCGGCAATCTGGATGTCTGGTTCGGCCTGCCCCCCGCGCAACTCGTCGCGGTCAAGGGCGCGTCATTCGATGTGGCGCGGGGCGAAAGCTTCGGGCTGGTCGGCGAAAGCGGATCGGGGAAATCGACGATCCTGCGCGCGATCACCGGGCTGATCGACACGTGGTCGGGCGATATCCGCGTCGCGGGCGAAGCCGTCACCGGCAGCCGTCGCGACCGGACCTTTCACAAGCGCGTCCAGATGGTGTTTCAGGACCCCTATGCCAGCCTGCATCCGCGACATTCGGTGGATCGGGTGCTGTCGGAAACCCTGCATCTGCAAGGCATGACCGATATCGACAGCCGCATCACCCGCCTGCTGGAACAGGTCGGTCTGGGGCGCGGTTTCCGTTTCCGCTATCCGCATCAACTGTCGGGTGGCCAGCGTCAGCGCGTGGCGATTGCCCGGGCGCTGGCTGCCGAACCCGAATTGCTGCTGCTGGACGAACCGACCTCGGCGCTGGATGTGTCGGTGCAGGCGGAAATCCTGAACCTGCTGGCCGATCTGCGCCGCGAACGCGGGCTGACCTATGTCATGGTCAGTCATGATCTGGCCGTGGTCGGACATATGTGCGACCGGCTGGCGGTGATGCGTGGCGGCGAACTGGTCGAGATCATGAGTGCCGACCAGTTGCGCGCCCATCAGGCGCAGGCGGATTACACAAGCGACCTGATCGGAGCCAGCATCGGATATGAGCGCGCCTGAATCCGGGGGCGCCGTCGAAAAATCCTTTGCGAATAGATCCTTTGCGTCTGCGGGCGCCGCGATTTCCTGATGACCCGTGGCGACCGGCATGGAACCGGGCCATCGGTCCTGACGCCCCTGCTCAGGCCGCGATGCCAAAGATCTTGCCGACCCCTGCGGTGATGCCAAGCGCGATGGCGCCCCAGACCACGACGCGGGTGACGGCAGGCAGGACCAGGGCCGCGCCCGCCTTGGCCCCGATCGCGCCCAGCACGGCCAGCGCCAGCAAGACCGCGACCAGCACGGTGACCAGCACCAGCGCGGGCGGCGCCAGCCATGCCGCGAGCAAGGGCACCGCGCCCGCGACGCTGAAGGTCAGCGCCGAGGTCAGGGCCGCTTGCAGCGGATTGGCGCTTGACGTGTCGGTCAGGCCGATTTCGTCGCGGATATGGGCGGCCAGCGCATCATGGGCGCTGACCTCGCGCGCGGCCTGCAGGGCGGTGTCGCGGCTCATGCCGCGATCCTGATAGATCCGGGCCAGTTCGGCCAGCTCGCCTTCGGGATCGCTGTGCAGGGCGTCGCGTTCGCGCGCGATATCGGCGCGTTCGGTGTCGGATTGGGAACTGACGCTGACATATTCGCCCGCCGCCATGGACAGGGCACCCGCGCTGAGCGCCGCGACTCCGGCGATCAGGGTCGTGCGCATATCGCTGTCGGCAGCCGCGACCCCCATGATCAGCGCGCCGACCGATACGATCCCGTCATTCGCGCCCAGCACGGCGGCACGCAGCCAGCCAAGGCGGCTGACGTAATGGGGATCATCGGGATGGGCGCTAGCAATGGGGGGCGAGGTTCTCATGTCGGAAATTCCCATAGTGACGTGATGTTGGGCTGGCGTTCCGAAAAGCTGGCTGTCGCGTCGGACTTTAGCCGCTTTCCCGACAAAGCACAGGCCCGGACAACAGAAAAAGCCCCGGCGGAAACCGGGGATTTTCAATAGGTTCAAGGCGCGGATCAGGCCTTGGCAAGGTTGCGCAGCACATAATGCAGCACGCCGCCGTTTTCCAGATATTCGATTTCCACCTCGGTATCGACGCGGGCCTTCAACTGGATGACCTCTTCGCTGCCGTCGGCATAGCGGATGGTGCAGGGCACCAGCGACAGCGGCTTGAAATCGCCCGCCAACCCGTCGATCGAGACGACCTCGTCGCCCTTCAGGTTCAGCGTCTTGCGGTTGTCGCCCCCGGTGAATTCGAAGGGGATGACGCCCATGCCGACCAGATTGGAACGGTGGATGCGTTCGAATGATTCCGCGATCACCGCCTTGACGCCCAGCAGGTTGGTGCCCTTGGCCGCCCAGTCCCGCGACGACCCTGCGCCATATTCGATGCCGCCAAAGATCACCAGCGGAATGCCCGCTTGCTGATATTTCATCGAGGCGTCGAAAATCGTGGTCTGTTCGCCGTTCGGGCCCTTGGTATAGCCGCCCTCGACCCCGTCCAGCATCTCGTTCCGGATGCGGATATTGGCGAAGGTGCCGCGCATCATCACCTCGTGGTTGCCGCGACGCGAACCGTAGCTGTTGAAATCCTTCGGCGCCACCTGACGTTCGGTCAGATACTGGCCGGCGGGCGTTGTCGGCTTAAAGGAACCGGCGGGGCTGATGTGGTCGGTCGTGATCATGTCGCCCAGAATCGCCAGAACACGCGCGCCCTTGATGTCGGTGATCTCGCCCGCCTCTTTCGCCATGCCCTGGAAATAGGGCGGGTTCTGGATATAGGTCGAGGTCGCCGGCCAGTCATAGGTCTCGCTGTCGGTGACCTCGACCGCCTGCCAACGCTCATCACCCTTGAAGACATCGGCGTATTTCGACTGGAAGGCTTCGCGGGTCACGGTCCTGTGGACCAGATCGGCGATTTCCTGATTGGTCGGCCAGATGTCTTTCAGATAGACGTCGCGGCCCTCGGGCGTCTGGCCGATGGGATCGCGGGTCAGGTTGACGTTCAGGTCGCCCGCAATGGCATAGGCCACGACCAAGGGCGGCGAGGCGAGGAAGTTCGCCCGCACATCCGGGCTGATCCGGCCTTCGAAGTTGCGGTTGCCCGACAGGACGGCGGTGGCGACCAGATCGTTGTCGGCAATCGCCTTGGAAATCGCCGGATCGCCAAGCGGGCCCGAGTTGCCGATACAGGTCGTGCAGCCGAAGCCGACGAGGTTGAAGCCGATGGCATCCAGATCCTCTTGCAGCCCGGCGGCTTCCAGATATTCGGCCACGACCTGCGATCCCGGCGCCAGCGAGGTCTTGACCCTGGGCTTGCGGTTCAGGCCCAGTTCGCGCGCCTTGCGGGCGACCAGACCGGCCCCGATCATCACATAGGGGTTCGAGGTGTTGGTGCAGCTTGTAATCGCCGCGATCACCACCGAACCGTCGCGGATGGTGTAATCCTTGCCCTCGACCTCGACGGTCCTGCGGGCATCGCGGGCGGGGGCGACGATGGCGCCACCCTCGGCCCCCATGTCGTTTGCGTCGGGCGAGACGTCGATGCCGCGATATTCGGCCACGACCTTGTAGAAGGCGCGGGCCGAGTCGGTCAGCGGCAGATAGTCCTGCGGGCGTTTCGGGCCGGAAATCGCCGGAACGATATCGCCCATGTCCAGATGCAGCGTGTCGGTATAGACGGGTTCGTAATCCGCACCGCGCCAGAAGCCGTTTTCCCTGGCATAGGCTTCGACCAGCGCGATGCGATCCTCGTCGCGGCCGGTGTTGCGCAGATAGCGCAGGGTTTCATTGTCGATCGGGAAAAAGCCGCAGGTCGCGCCGTATTCGGGCGCCATGTTGGCGATGGTCGCGCGGTCGGCCAGCGGCAGGTGATCCAGCCCGTCGCCGTAGAATTCGACGAATTTGCCGACCACGCCCTTTTTACGCAGCATGGCCACGACCTTCAGTACCAGATCGGTGGCGGTGGTGCCCTCGACCATCTTGCCGGTCAGCTTGAAGCCGACGACCTCGGGGATCAGCATGGATACGGGCTGACCCAGCATCGCGGCCTCGGCCTCGATCCCGCCGACGCCCCAGCCCAGAACGGCAAGCCCGTTCACCATGGTGGTATGGCTGTCGGTGCCGACCAGGGTGTCGGGATATGCCACGGTTTCGCCGTTCTGGTCGGTGTCGGTCCAGACGGTCTGGGCCAGATATTCCAGGTTCACCTGATGGCAGATCCCGGTTCCCGGCGGCACGACGCGGAAATTGTTGAACGCGTTCTGGCCCCATTTCAGGAACTGGTAGCGTTCCATATTGCGTTCATATTCCAGATCGACGTTGCGCTGGAAGGCGCGCGGGTTGCCGAAGTCGTCGATCATGACCGAGTGGTCGATGACCAGATCGACCGGGTTCAGCGGGTTGATTTTCTGGGCATCGCCGCCAAGCGACTTGATGCCGTCACGCATCGCGGCCAGATCGACCACGGCCGGAACGCCGGTGAAATCCTGCATCAGCACACGGGCCGGGCGATAGGCGATTTCGCGCGGATTTTTGCCGCCAAGCGTCGCCCATTCGGCGAATGCCCTGATGTCCTCGATGCTGACCGTGCGGCCGCCGTCTTCGAAACGCAGCATGTTTTCGAGCACGACCTTCAGCGCGGCCGGAAGGCGAGAGAAATCGCCCAGACCCGCCTCGGTCGCCGCAGGGATCGAGTAATAGGCGTAGCTCTTGCCGCCGACATTCAGGCTGCGGCGTGTTTTCGAGGTATCTTGACCCGTTTCGATAGGCATGGCTCGGCTCCCCTAACGTTGCAAAGGTGGCTATTCGCAATCCTGCCAGTCATTTGGGCCTTTTGAAAGACCCGTGCAAGGGCTGGAGTGCATTTTGGTATACAAAAGTATGCAGAAATTTCGCGGCATGTCCCGCATGTTGCGGGGTGGCAACTTGTGTGTGGTTCATCCGCAATGCTAACAAAGCCTTGATTTGGCAGATCGGCGCCGAAGGCATTAGGTGGTCGGGTCCGGGTTCTGATGTCCCGGTCATAGGGCAAGCGGCAGCACGGGCGACATGATATCACGCGACAAGATGAGTTATGACGGCAGAAAGCGTCTTTCCCGTGACATCTGTCTGGGTTTTCTGACCGCTGCCGCCCTGGGCATCACGGCCACGATGTCGGGACCGGTCTTTGCGCAGGATGGTGAGGTGGGCACGACGGTCCTGCCTGCGCCGGGCGTCGGGACGGGTGCCGAAATGGACGCCGGGATGGGTCATGACGGGGCAGGTGCGGGCGCGGATCTGTCCGGCGGCACGGCCCGGACTGCCGTTGAACATGGTGCGGCACCCGATCTTGGCGAGGTGGTGGATGCGGTGACCGGTGCCGTCGGTGGCGTGGTCGAGGATGCGACCGGCGGCGCGGTCGACAGCACCGTCGGCCTGATCGAGGCGCCCGAGGGGCAGGCGGCCTATGACGCCGAAACCATGGCCGCCGATCCGCAATTGCAGAATCAGTTCCTGGAAACCAGCCCGGTTCCGGCGCAATCCCCGGCGATCGCGCGTTTCGCCGCCGGAACGCCCGGCCCGCAGCTTCATCCGCCGGTGGTGGTCGAGCTGTTCACCTCGCAGGGCTGTTCGTCCTGCCCGCCTGCGGATGCGATGCTGGGCGACCTGTCGGGACGCGCCGATGTGCTGGCCCTGTCCTGGCATGTCGATTACTGGGATTATCTGGGTTGGGCCGATGAATTCGCCCGCCCCGAATTCACCAGACGCCAGAAAGATTACGCCTGCAACGCCGGTGAGCGTTCGATCTATACGCCGCAGATTCTGGTCGGCGGATCGGAAACGCTGATCGACCTGCGCCCCGCCGAACTGATCGCGATGATCGAGGCGCAGATGGCCCGGCCGGTCGCCGTGTCGGTGACCTCGTCGCAGGTCGGCGATACGTTCCAGATAGAACTGACCCCGCGCGCAAGGCTGCGCAACAGCACTGCGATTTTGCTGATCCGCTATGCGCCTGAACGGCAGGTGACGATCCGCGCCGGTGAAAACCGCGGCATTCAGGTCACCTATCGCAATGTCGTGGTGGCTGTCGAAAAGGTCGCCGATTGGGATGGCCGGGCGCCGCTGCGGCTGAATGTCAAGGCGGCCTCGAATGCCGATCAAAGCTTTCCCGACGACACCCGACACGCCATTCTGGCCCAGCAACTGGGCCGCAAGGGGCTGGTCGCGGGGCCGATCCTCGCGGCGGTGAAACTGGATTAGGTTCTGCGCGCAGGACTATGAATAAAACGACAAGGATCAAAGATGACCGAGGACCGCAAACTCGCCCCATGGGTCAAGCCGGTGCTGGAACTGGGGCCCGCGCTTCTGTTCTTTGCGATCTTTCTGCTGCTGCGCAACCGCACCGTCATGCTGGGCGGGACCGAATATCAGGGCTTTGTCATTGCCACGATGGTCTTTGTTCCCGCGCAGGTCGTGGCGACCGCGATCCTGTGGAAGCTGACCGGCAAGCTATCGGCGATGCAGGTCATGACGCTGGTGCTGGTGGTGCTGTTCGGCGGGCTGACCGCCTGGCTGAACGATCCGCGGTTTCTGGAAATGAAGCCGACCATCCTGTATCTGTTCTTTGCCGCGATCCTTGGCGCCAGCCTTGCGCTGCGCCGCAACTGGCTGCAGATGGTGCTGTCCGACACGATCCCCATGCAGCCCGAGGGCTGGCGTATCCTGACCCTGCGCCTTGTCATCCTGTTTCTGTGCATGGCCGCGCTGAATGAAATCGTCCGCCACACCATGTCCCAGACCGCCTGGGTCTATTTCAAGACCTTTGGTCTGGTCATCATCATGATGGGCTTTTTCCTTGGCAATGCGAAACTGTTCGAACGCTATGCGCTGACCAAGGACGGCGACGGCAGCGAATCCTGACCTTGACACCGGACCTGACAGGAGTAACCCGGCCAGATCAGAACAGGATGGCCGCCATGTCAGACACAGAAGACCCCGGATTTCACCCCCGCACCCGCGCCGTGCATCACGGCACCCGCCGCAGCCAATATGGTGAAATGGCGGAAGCCCTGTTCATGACGCAGGGCTTTGCCTATGACAGCGCCGAGCAGGCCGAGGCGCGGTTCATCAAGTCCGGGCCCGACGAATTCATCTATGCACGCTACGGCAATCCGACCTCGCGCATGTTCGAGGATCGCATCGCCGACCTGGAAGGCACCGAGGACGCATTCGCGACCGCCAGCGGCATGGCGGCCGTCAATGGCGCGCTGATGGCGATGGTCGGCCCCGGCGATCACATCGTGTCGTCGCGCGCGCTGTTCGGGTCGTGCCTGTATGTTCTTGATGTGCTGCAGAAATTCGGCGTTCAGGTCAGCTTTGTCGATGGCACCGACCTGGATCAATGGCGGGCCGCCGTGCGTCCGGGCACCAAGGCGGTGTTCTTTGAAACCGTGTCGAACCCGACGCTGGACATCGTCGATATCGAAGCCGTCGCCCGGATCGCCCATGACGCGGGCGCGCTGGTCGTAGTGGACAACGTCTTTACCACGCCCGTCTATTCGCGCGCGGTCGAACAGGGCGCCGATATCGTCGTCTATTCGGCGACCAAGCACATCGACGGGGCAGGGCGCTGTCTTGGCGGCGTGATCTGCGGCACCCGTCATTTCGTCCGCGAGGTGGCCGAGCCCTATATGAAACATACCGGCGGCGCGATCAGCCCCTTCAACGCCTGGCTGCTGCTGAACGGTTTGACGACGATGGACCTGCGCGTGCGCGCGCAATCCGACAGCGCGGCGGCGATTGCCGCAGCGTTGCAGGGCGACAGCCGCCTGACCCGCGTGATCTATCCCGGTCTGGCCGATCACCCGCAGCATGCGCTGGCGCAGCGGCAGATGGGTTCGGGCGGGACGATGATCGCCGTCGATACGGGCAGCAAGGACGCCGCATTCGCCGCGATGAACCGGATGCGGATCTTCAAGATCTCGAACAATCTGGGCGATGCGAAATCCATCGCGACCCATCCCGCGACAACCACCCATTCGCGCCTGTCGGATGAGGCAAAGGCGGAACTGGGCATCACGCCGGGCCTGCTGCGCCTGTCGATCGGGCTGGAACATCACGACGACCTGATCGCCGATCTGCGTCAGGCGCTGGCGGGCTAGGCCGGTTTTTCAGGCGGAACGTATTGTTTTGCTTGGCGGGAATATTTCTTTCCTTATCATACCAAATGCGGGGGTTTCTTTCGGGAACCCTCGTGCCCATATTCGGGTTCTGTCAGTCTGCGCCGATGCCCTGCCTGAACGCAGGTTCCGCCCCGTTTGGAATGCCCCGAGGAGAATGCCATGACCCATGTGCGTCCCGTCTCGCCCGCTCAACCGGTCTATAGCCGGAGCTATCCTGCCGACTTCAAGGTCGATGAGGCCTACAAGGCATCCTTGCCCGATCTGCAGAACGGCCCGGCCAGCCTGATCGTCGGCGCGAATCGCCCGATCCAGCATGTCGGCATCTCGAATTTCCGCCTGCCGATTCGCTATCAGACGCGGGCAGGGGGCGAAACCACGCTGGAGACCAGCGTGACCGGCACGGTCAGTCTGGATGCCGACCGCAAGGGCATCAATATGAGCCGGATCATGCGGTCCTTCTACGGCCATGCCGGGAAACGCTTCAGCATGGACGTGCTGGCGGCGGCGCTGGATGATTACAAGACCGATCTGGACGCTTTCGACGCGCGTATCCAGATGCGGCTGTCCTATCCGATGCAGGTGGAATCGCTGCGTTCGGGCCTGTCGGGCTGGCAATATTACGACATCGCGCTGGAACTGATCGACCGTGCCGGGGAACGGCTGCGGATCATGCATTTCGATTACGTCTACAGCTCGACCTGCCCCTGTTCGCTGGAATTGTCGGAACATGCCCGCAACAGCCGCAGCCAGCTGGCCACGCCGCATTCGCAGCGTTCGATCGCGCGGATTTCGGTGGTGATGCAGGGCGATGACAAGCTGTGGTTCGAGGATCTGGTCGATCTGTGCCGCGCCGCCGTGCCCACGGAAACTCAGGTGATGGTCAAGCGCGAGGACGAACAGGCATTCGCCGAACTGAACGCCGCCAACCCGATCTTTGTCGAGGATGCGGTCCGCGCCTTTGCTGACCAGCTTCTGGCCGAGCCGCGCATCGGCGATTTCCGCATCACCGCCAGCCATCAGGAATCGCTGCATTCCCATGATGCGGTCAGCCTGCTGACCAGCGGCGACACCTTTGCCCAGCAAAGTCTGGACCCGATGACATTCGCCGGGCTGCGCGCCTGAGCGAACTTGCTGCTTTTATTGCGTCGGGGATGCTGGCGCGGTTGATGGCGTTTCGTCTTTGTTACCTCGACGACTATCCGGCCTGGCGGGACCGTCGCCGTGCCGAAGGGCGGCTGTCTGGCTGGCTCGCTTTCGTCTGGCTATATGGAAATCCCCTGACTGACGGCCAGGGCTTTCTGGAACGGATGCACCCGGACAACCGCCCGGCGGGCTGGCGTTTCACGCTGGTCGCCGTCGTGTTCTTTGTCCTGTTCAACTTGTTTTTCTGGCTTCTGATCGCTGTCGCCCAGTCTTTTGGAACGAAATAAGAACAAAAGACTTCCCCCCTTCGCCGCACGCGACTATGTTCCGGGCATGAGCGATTACGACGACTCCGATGCATTCGAGGCAGCCGCCGCCCCCGTTCCCCTGTCGCAGCGCGCCATGGGCGCCCGGCCTGCGCCCTATCTGGAGGGGCTGAACCCGGCGCAGCGCGCGGCGGTGGAAACGCTGGACGGGCCGGTCCTGCTGCTGGCAGGCGCGGGCACCGGCAAGACCCGGGCGCTGAGCACGCGGATCGCGCATCTTCTGATGCAGGGGCAGGCGCGGCCCGGCCAGATTCTGGCCGTGACCTTCACGAACAAGGCCGCCCGCGAGATGAAGGACCGCATCGCCCGCCTGCTGGGCGAGGCGGTCGAGGGCATGCCTTGGCTGGGCACCTTTCACTCTGTCAGCGTGAAAATCCTGCGCCGCCACGCCGAACTGGTCGGCAATGCCGACACCCATCTGAAACCCAGCTTCACCATTCTGGACACCGACGACCAGATCCGCCTGCTGAAACAGTTGATCGCCGCCGAAGGGATCGACGAAAAGCGCTGGCCCGCGCGGCAACTTGCGGGGCTGATCGACGGCTGGAAAAACCGCGCGCTGACACCCGCGCGCGTGCCGAAATCCGATGCCCGCGCCTATGATGGCTGGGGCGTGCGGCTGTATCAGGCCTATCAGGACCGGCTGCTGACGCTGAACGCCGTCGATTTCGGCGATCTGCTGCTGCATTGCGTGACGATCTTTCAGGCGCACCCGGATGTGCTGAAACAGTGGCAGGACCGTTTCCGCTATATTCTGGTGGACGAATATCAGGACACCAATACCGCACAATATCTGTGGCTGCGTCTGCTGGCGCAGGCGCATCACAATATCTGCGTGGTCGGCGATGACGACCAGTCGATCTATGGCTGGCGCGGGGCCGAGGTCGACAATATCCTGCGCTTTGAAAGCGATTTTCCGGGCGCTCAGGTGATCCGGCTGGAACAGAATTACCGCTCGACCCCGCATATTCTGGCGGCGGCCTCGGGGTTGATTGCCGCCAATAGCGGGCGGCTTGGCAAGACGCTCTGGACCGAGGCGCAGGGCGGCGAACAGGTCCGCCTGATCGGCCATTGGGACAGCGAGGCCGAGGCCCGCTGGATCGGCGAGGAGATCGAGGCGTTTCAGGGCGGCCACCGCCGCCAGATCGGCCGCCGCAGCCTGAACGATATCGCGATCCTCGTCCGTGCGTCCCATCAGATGCGCGCCTTCGAGGACCGTTTCATGACCATCGGACTGCCCTATCGCGTCATCGGCGGCCCGCGTTTCTACGAACGGCAGGAAATCCGCGACGCCATGGCCTATTTCCGGCTGGCCGTCAGCCCCGAGGATGATCTGGCATTCGAACGCATCGTCAATGTCCCGAAACGCGGGCTTGGCGACAAGGCGGTGCAGACCATCCAGCGCGAGGCGCGCGCGCGAGGCCTGTCCCTGATCGAGGGCGCGGTGGCTGCCGTCGCGGGTGGTGCGCTTGGCGGCAAGGGCGCGGGCGCGCTGCGTCAGTTCACCGAAAACATGGGCCGCTGGCATGCCGATGCCATCGACAGCACCGTGAACCATGTCGAGCTTGCCGAACGGATCCTGGACAGATCCGGCTATACCGCGATGTGGCAGAATGACAAGAACCCGGATGCGCCGGGCCGTCTGGACAACCTGAAGGAATTGATAAAGGCGCTGGAAGAATTTGAAAACATTCAGGGTTTTCTGGAACATGTCGCGCTGGTCATGGATGTCGACCGGGGCGAGCAGGCCGAGGAGGTCAGCATCATGACCCTGCATGCCGCCAAGGGTCTGGAATATCCCATCGTCTTTCTGCCGGGCTGGGAAGACGGTCTGTTCCCCAGTCAGCGCAGCATGGACGAAACCGGCACGCGTGGGCTGGAGGAAGAACGCCGTCTGGCCTATGTCGGCATCACCCGGGCCGAGGAACTGGCGACGATCAGCTTTGCCGGAAACCGCCGGATGTATGGGCAATGGCAGTCGTCCTTGCCCTCGCGTTTCATCGACGAATTGCCCGAGGCGCATATCGAGGTGCTGACCCCGCCCGGCCTGTATGGCGGCGGCTATGGCGCGGCGGCGCAGGGCTTTGGCGGCGGCGGTCTGGCGGGTAATTCCCTGCATGACCGCGCGGCCGGGGCCGATGTCTATAACTCGCCGGGCTGGAAGCGGATGCAGGACCGCGCGGGCCAGCGCCCGCAGCCGGTCCATCGCAAGCCGGTCACCATCGACGCCGACCCCGCCGCCGGTTTTTCGGTGGGTGATCGGGTCTTTCACCAGAAATTCGGCAATGGCACGATCATGGGCATCACCGAAGACACGCTGATGGTCGAATTCCCCACGGGTTTCAAGAATATCAAGGCCGCTTATGTGACGCCCGCGTCGCAGGGCGCAGCGTCACAGGGCGGCCTTGATGATGTGCCGTTCTAGGGCGCCTTACAGCGCGGCGCGCACCGCATCGGCAAGGCTGGTGGTCGGACGGCCGATCAGCCCCGACAGCACGCGGCTGTCGTCGAACAGCGCGTCCTGTGCGGCGCCGCTGTCCCAACCGGCAATCGCCTCGGCCAGCCCTTCGGGCAGCCCGGCCTGCACCAGCGCAGCCGCGTAATCGGCCTGCGACAGGTTGTGATAGGGGATCTGTTTGCCCGATTGCGCCGAAAGCTCGGTTGCCAGATCGGCCAGCGTCCATGCGGTATCGGCGGCCAACTCATAGGTCTTGCCCGCATGACCTTCGGTGGTCAGCACCACGGCGGCGGCATCGGCGTAATCCTGACGGGTCGCGGCGGAAATCCGGCCCGTGCCCGCCGCGCCGATCAGCGCGCCATGGGCCAGTGCCGCAGGCAGCGACCCGGTGTAATTCTCGGCATACCAGCCGTTGCGCAGGATGACATGGGGCAGGACGGATGCCTTCAGCGCGGCCTCGGTTTCGACATGTTCGCCCGCAAGGCTGAGGGGCGAGCGGTCGGCATGCAGCAGGCTGGTATAGGTGATCTGCCCGACGCCCGCCTGTTCGGCTGCGGCGATGACGTTGCGGTGCTGGCTGCCGCGCTGGCCGATCTCGTTCGAGGAAATCAGCAGCAGCCGGTCGATGCCTTGCAGCGCGGCGGCCAGATCTTCGACAGGTTGGGTATAGTCAAAGGCGCGGGCCTGAACCCCCAAAGCCTGCGCCTTGGCGGGATTGCGGACCAGCGCGACGATCCGGTCGGCGGGAATGCGGGCCTTCAGCGACTGGACGACAAGCTGGCCCAACTGGCCGGTGGCGCCGGTGATTGCGATTGTCATGGTCTTCTCCTGTCATTTTCCGGGTTTCGGGGTCAAACCGGCTTGCGATCCGCCCTGATGAGGCACATCTAGATCCGACACGAACGAAAAGTAAGAACGCACAGGAATGTAAGTATGAAACTTTCCGAAGCCATCGACCAGCAGCGCGGCGACCTGCTGGCGGCAAGCTGCCCCTCGCGCGAGGTGCTGAAGCATCTGACCAGCCGTTGGGGCGTGTTGGTGCTGATGGTCCTGCGCAATGGCCCGCATCGCTTTTCGGCGATCCGGCGCCAGATCGGCGGGGTCAGCGAAAGGATGCTGGCCCAGACCCTGCAATGGCTGGAAGCCGACAGCATGGTGCTGCGCCGCGATTTCCGGACGGTGCCGCCGCATGTCGAATATTCGCTGACGCCGCTTGGCCAGCAGGCCGCGACCCATGTCACCGCCCTTGCCGACTGGATCGAGGAAAGCCTGCCCCGGATCGTGCAGGGCTGGCCCGATGCCCCCGCAGATCCCCCCGCTGGCGACCAGGATCACGGTGCTGCCCCACCGGTCGCCTGACCGCCTGCACCCTTGACCGCGCCCACTCTTGACCGCGCCCGCCCTTGGCCCTATCTGCCCGATACGCAGATGGCCGGATGGCCGCGGGGGCGTCATGCCCGCGAGGAAAGTCCGGACTCCATGAAGGCACGGTGCCGGGTAACGCCCGGCGGGGGCAACCCCGTGGAAAGCGCCACAGAAAACAAACCGCCCGCGCCTGACGCGGGCAAGGGTGAAACGGTGGGGTAAGAGCCCACCGCGGGACGGGCAACCGGACCGGCATGGCAAGCCCCACCGGGAGCAATGCCGAATAGGGACCGCGCGCCGCAAGGCAGGGCTGCTTTCGCCCGAGCAGGTCCGGGTTGGCAGCCAGACCCCGTCAGCAATGGCGGGGCTAGAGGAATGGTCATCGAAGGGGGCAACCCCGGAACAGAATCCGGCTTACAGGCCATCTGCGTATTTTTTCTGCATACAACTTTGGCTGTGCGAATTTCTTGACAGAATGACTTAAGCACTTCTTACTGGGTGGGCTGCGGCTGCTCGCAGCATATTTCCGGTGAGAGAGATGCGTTTGCACGAGTCACTTGCCACCTCGGATTCCTTGGGCGCCGAAACGCCGCTGCCCCCTGTCGGGGCGGGCGCGGATACCCCCACGGCTTTGCGCCCGGCCGAGGGCAGCAATGCCGCCCTGGCGCTGGTCCTGATGCGCAGCCTGCCCGAAAGCATCTATCTGATCTCGACCGGGGGCAGGGTGGTTTTCGCCAACCAGCCCGGACTTGCCAGATTCGACCAGCAGGGCGGGGCGGGTGTCGGCCATCGCAAGTGGCTGGAATTATGGCCGGATCATGACAGCCAGATGCTGGCCGGCGCCTTCGACGACGCGCTGGACGGCGACACGACCCGGCTGACCGTCCAAAGCCGCGACCATCGGGGCCTGCCGCTGTCCTGCAATCTGACCATCGCCCCGGTCGAGGATGCTTCTGGCGCCGTCTCTCATGTGCTATGTATCGCGCAGGACGCCTGAAACTTGCGAAATCCCGGCAAAACCACCGCTTTTGCGGTTGACTTCGCCCCCTGCGCGATTAAAAGGCGGCTTCCAACGGAATTTCTGGGGTGAATCGCGGCAGACCGCTCATGCCCCGCAGCAGGAGCGATAACCATGGCGAAGCCGACGACGATCAAGATCCGTCTGAACTCATCGGCCGGGACCGGGCATTTCTACGTCACCAAGAAAAACGCCCGCACGATGACCGAAAAAATGACGGTCAACAAATACGACCCGGTCGTCCGTAAACATGTCGAATACAAGGAAGGCAAGATCAAGTAATGATCCTTGCCTGCGGATCGCCGCATTGCGGCCATCCGGCATGACAGAGCGCCCGCACAGGGCCAGGGTGGACGCCGCAGATCGCGGCGTCTTTTTCGTTTCCGTGGTTCTTTTGCGGAATCGGGCGCGGTTCGGTGTATCGGGCCTTGCCCCTGCATCGAAAGCCGCACCTCTGCCCGGCCCCCAACTGCACATTCTAGAAAAAAAGCCCCGCCAAGGCGGGGCTTTTCTGTCACTCGGGCGCGATCAGTTGCGCGATTTGTCGACCATCTTGCCCGAGGAGATCCACGGCATCATGGCGCGCAGCTTTTCACCGACCTGTTCGATCTGGTGTTCGTCGTTGATGCGGCGGGTCGCCTTGAAGAAGGGCTGGCCGACGGCGTTTTCCTGCATGAAGTCGCGCACGAACTTGCCGGTCTGGATGTCGGTCAGCACGGCTTTCATGCGGGCCTTGGTTTCCTCATAGGGCAGGACGCGCGGGCCGCTGACATATTCGCCATATTCGGCGGTGTTCGAGATCGAGTAGTTCATGTTCGCGATGCCGCCCTCATAGATCAGGTCGACGATCAGCTTGACCTCGTGCAGGCATTCGAAATAGGCCATTTCCGGCTCATAGCCAGCCTCGACCAGGGTTTCAAAGCCCATGCGGATCAGTTCGACCAGACCGCCGCACAGCACGGCTTGCTCGCCGAACAGGTCGGTTTCGCATTCCTGGCGGAAGTTGGTTTCGATGATGCCCGAACGGCCGCCGCCGATGGCCGAGCAATAGGACAGCGCGATGTCCTGCGCCTTGCCGGTCGCGTCATTGTGGACCGCGAACAGGCAGGGGACGCCGCCGCCCTTGGTGTATTCGCCGCGAACCGTATGGCCGGGGCCTTTGGGGGCCATCATGATGACGTCGACGCCCGGCTTCGGCTCGATCAGGCCGAAATGGATGTTCAGACCGTGGGCAAAGGCAATCGCGGCGCCTTCGCGGATGTTGTCATGGACGTATTTGCGGTAGGTTTCGGCCTGCAGTTCGTCCGGCATGGTGAACATGATCAGGTCGGCCCATGCGGCGGCTTCGGCGATGCCCATGACCTTCAGCCCTTCGGCTTCGGCTTTCTTGGCCGAGGCCGAGCCTTCGCGCAGCGCGACGACGACGTTTTTCGCACCCGAATCACGCAGGTTCAGCGCATGGGCATGGCCCTGGCTGCCATAGCCCAGCATGGCGACTTTCTTGTCCTTGATCAGGTTCACATCGCAGTCGCGATCGTAGTAAACGCGCATTGGGCGCCCTCCATTGTTTGCTGGGTGGGTTTGTATCAGCGCGGCGCCCGGTTTCCAGTTCATTTGTCGCGGATTTCGGGGTATATGTGAAATAATCATAACCATAATATTCATCAGTTGAAAATATCATGCCAGACGAAACGGATCGCCGCATTCTGCGTCATCTTCTGGCCGACCCGCAGGCCGCCAATGCCGATCTGGCGGCGCGGGCAGGGGTGACCACCGCCAGCCTGTGGCGCAGGTTGGAAAAGCTGCGCGCAAGCGGCACGATCCGTGCCATCCGGGGGCGGATCGACTGGCGTAAGCTGGGCTATGAGGTGCAGGTCAGCCTGCGCTTTACGCTGGACAAGACCAACCCCCGCGCCTTTGACGATTTCACCGCAGCCGCGCGTCTGGTGCCCGAGGTGACCGAGATCCAGACCTTTCTGGGCTCGGTCGATCTGCGGCTGTCGGTCATCGCGCGCGACATGGCGCATTGGCAGCAGATCTATCGCGAAAAGATCCTGACCCTGCCGCATGTCGCGGACAGCGATGCGCTGATGATGGTCGCGACGATCAAGGATACGCAGGACATGCCGCTATGACCGTGCAGGCCGATGCCACCGATCTGGCGATCCTGCGGCTGCTGTCGCAGGACGCCACCCAATCCGCCGCCGAAATCGGGCGCAAGCTGGGCCTGACCCAGCCCGCCGTCTGGCGCCGCATCCGCCAGTTGACCGATGCCGGTGTCCTTGCCGGGCGCCGGATCGAGCTGGACGCGGCGGCCATAGGCTTTGGCGTCACCGTTTTTCTGGGCATCCGTCTGGCCGCCAAGGGCCGCACCAGCCTGGAGGAATTCGAGCGCGCCGTCACCGCCATCCCCGAGGTGCAGGTGGTCCAGCACGTTCTGGGCCAGTTCGACTATCGCCTGCGCATCATCGCCCGCGATATCGCCGATTTCGAACGCATCCTGCGCCGCCGCATCATGACCCTGCCGGGCATCGGGCAGGTCGAGGCCAATGTCATGCTGTCCGAAGAACGCCTGCCGGGGCCGCTTTAGGCGGCGGGTCCGTGGGGCGCGGAATTTTTCGGGGTCAATTTTTCGCGCAAGAATTTTGGGGCGAATTCTTGACGATCCCCGGATTTATAGTTAGCTTGCTAACGAAATTTCTTTCCGACTGTCCCGGATGCTCCAATCCAGATGCCCGAATCCCAACATATTCTTGATACCCTGCTGCGGTTGATGCGGTTGATACGCCGCAGCTACGACACGCAGGCCGAAGCGATGGGCCTGACGCTGTCGCGGGCGCGGGCCTTGACCACGCTGTCGCGGATGGATGGGGTGACGCAGGCCGAACTGGCCACGGCTTTGGGGATCGAGGCCCCGACGTTGAAGCGTCAGGTCGATGCGCTGGAGGCCGCCGGTTTCGTGATCCGCCGCCCCTCCAGGGAAGATGGCCGCAAGAACGCGCTGTTTCTGACCGACCGGGGGCGGGACCATGCCATCGTGGAATTCACGCATCGGATGCGCCGGGATCTGCTGGACGGGATTTCCCCGCAAGAGCTGGACAGCGCGACGACGGTGTTGAATCGTATCACGGAAAATATCGCGAAGCTGGGCCGGTCGTGACGCAGGACACCACCGATTCCCCGGCAGCGGCCGCGACCCCGCCGGCGGCTGCGCCCCTGTCGATGGGGCGGGCGCTGGCCTATCTGGGCGCGGCGGTGATGCTGGCCCTGTCGCAGGGGCTGGGGCAGGGCTTTGTGTCCGGCAATATCCCGCAGATCGCCGGGGATCTGGGCATCACCACCACGCAGGCAAGCTGGTTGATGGCCGCCTATATGATCCCCCGTGCCTCGCTGCCCTTGCTGCTGATCAAGGTCCGCACCCAATACGGGCTGCGCCGCTTTGCCGAAATCGGGATCATCGCCTATGTCGCCGTGGCCTTTGCCTCGGTCTGGATCAATGATTTCCGTTCGGCGGTGATCGTGCAGACCCTGTCCGGCGCGGCCGCCGCGCCGCTGTCCACGCTGGCCTTCATGTATATGCTGGAACCCTTGTCGCCGGAATGGAAGATGAGGCTGGGCCTGCCTGCGGCGATGGCGGTGCTGATGTCTGGGCCGACGCTGGCGCGGGTCGTGTCGCCCGCGCTGATCGGCGATGGCGGGCTGAGCGCGATCCATCTGACGGCGCTTGGCATGGCGATGATATCGCTGATGCTGGTGTTTCGCCTGCCCCTGCGCCCGGTGCCGCATCAAAAGGTGATTCAGGCGCTGGATTTCCTGAGCTGCGCGCTGATCAGCTTTGGCTTTGCCGGGCTGACCATCGGCTTTGTCATGGGGCCGATCCACGACTGGACGTCAATGCCCTGGATCGGGGTGCTGCTGGCGGGTTCGGTCGCGGCGCTGGCGGTGGCCTTTGCGGTCGAACTGAACCGCAAGGCGCCGCTGCTGGATATCCGCTGGCTGGCCAGCCCCGCCATGCTGCACCTGACCGCGACGCTGTTTCTGTTCCGGCTGATCCTGTCCGAACAAAGCACGGGCGCCCCGCGCATGTTCCAGATGCTGGGCGTGGCGCCGTCGCAGATGACCGGGCTGTTCGCGGTTATCGTCCTGGCCAGCCTGCTGGGCGGGATGGCCTGCGTGGCGTGGATGCGCCCGAACCGTGTGCCCACCCTGCATCTGGTCGCGCTGTTGCTGATCGCGGCGGGGGCGTGGATGGATTCGCATGGGACGCTGGACACGCGCCCTGCGCAGATGATCGTCAGCCAGGCGCTGATCGGTTTCGCGGGGATGCTGTTCTTGCCGCCCGCGATGATGGCCGGGCTGATGCAGGCGCTGGCACGGGGGCCGCAATATCTGCTGTCCTTCGTGATCGTGTTCATTTCGACGCAATCCCTGGGCGGCGTGCTGGGGTCGGGGCTTTTCACCACCTTCATCAACCATCGTCAGGCCGTGCATTACGCCGCTTTGACCGATCAGCTGGCGGTCGGTTATCCGGTCGCCATGCAGGCCATCAGCGGCCAGATCGCGGTGCTTGCCACCACCATCACCGACAGCACGCTGCGGCGGGGGCAGGCCATGCAGCAGATCGCGCAGGACGCACAGGCGCAGTCCTATGCCATGGCCTATAACGACGCCTATACCGTGACATTCCTGATTGCGCTGACCGCTGCGGCGGCGCTTGTCCTGCATCTTTTGCGCGACCGCCTTGCCTTGTGGCTGACGCCCTCCAAACCTTCGGATATGACATGATGAGGAAAGAGAACCTGATCCCGACCGCCATCGCCCTTGTCATCGGGCTGGCCGGTCTGCTGCTGCTGCTTTACGCGTGGCACCTGCCGCCCTTCGCGGCCAGTGATCCCACGACCGAAAACGCCTATGTCCGGGGCAAGGTCACGACCATATCGCCGCAGGTCAGCGGCTATGTCAGCGCGGTCGAGGTCGCGGATTTCCAGACCGTCACGGCAGGCGAGGTCATCGCCCGCATCGACGACCGCATTCCCCGCCAGAAACTGGCGCAGGCTGAGGCGCAGCTTGCCGCCGCCCGCGCCGCATTGGAGGTCGCGACCCAGAGCGTCGCCTCGGCCGAGGCGGTGGTGCGCGCCGATCAGGCCGGCGTCGACGCGGCGCGTTCGGCGCTGACGACGGCGCTGACGAGTTGGGACCGGGCAGAGGCCCTGCGCACCCGTGGCGTGGCTTCGCAATCCTCGGCCGATCAGTCGGAACTGTCGCTGCAACAGGCCCAATCCGCCGTCACCCGTGCCGAGGCCGCCCTGGATGTGCAGCGCGAGGCGGTCAAGTCCGCCCGTGTCGCCCTGCAGTCGCGCCATGCCGATATCGCCAGCGCCGGGGCCGCGGTCGAACTGGCCCGGATCGACCTGGACAACACCGTCATCCGCGCGCCTGTCGATGGCCAGCTGGGGCAGGTTTCGGTGCGGATCGGGCAATATGTAACGCCGGGCAGCGCGCTTGTGTCCCATGTCGGACGCGATATCTGGGTGATCGCCAATTTCCGCGAAACCAGCCTGACCGGCCTGCGTCGGGGCGAAACCGTGCGCTTTACCGTGGATGCGCTGCAGCACCGCGCCTTTACCGGCAAGGTCGATTCCTTTTCCCCGGCGACGGCGTCGGAATTCAGCCTGCTTTCGGGGGCCAATGCCACCGGCAATTTCACCAAGATCGCCCAACGGCTTCCGGTCCGCATCACGATCGACCCGGATCAGCCGGGCGCCGAACACCTGCGCCCCGGCATGTCGGTGGTCGTCCATGTCGATACCGCCAGCGTTTCGGAATAGCCGCAGCGGGTTGGGGGGCTGGCGTTTCAGCCAGCGCATCCCGCCCGGTTGAAATCGGGCATCGCGTTGCTTTCGCGCGGATCAGGCCGGCTTCCTTGCCCGGCTTTCGGATGAAGGCCGCCCAGGCATCGGTGTAGCCCGATCTCATCGCCCGCTCAGCGCATTTCCAAGCCCGAAGACCTCTGCCGGGTTTTGCCGATCAGAACATATCAGAAAAATAAATGGCTTGTCGGAAACTTGCTGACGCTGGAAAAGGCGAGACGTGCGCAAGAAAGGAATAGCGCGCGAATATTTAATTAATTGAAATTATTTTGAAAAGCTCTGACTCGTGATTGTGCGGCCTGATGGGCGTTGCTGATTTTGGCTGCATATCCTTTTAAAATGATCTTTGGTGCGTTCCGTCGAGCAAGCGCGTTACGGCAACGCCGCGACTGCTCCGATGATCTCGATTTGGGCAGTATCAATTTCGGCCAGATCTACGGCGACTTGGCGGATTCAGAGCCAGAGTTGATGGCTGAATTGGCCGAACGGCGCATTTGAGTTTGGGCACCCGGATCAGAGGTTCGACTACATGCTGTCGAACCCGGCCGTCGATATCGGATGGAAGAGGGTCGAAAAAACTGTCCGGGTCGAGCATGAGCGTAAAAGGCACCAGCGGCTTATCGTGAATGAAGCCCATTGCCGACACATCCTCCCTATGGCTGGCCTTTCGGGAGCGACGTGATGGAATCACGTCTGATCAGTGAAGCCATGGCAATCCACGGCTTGCGGATTATTGAGAATATGGACAAGAATCGGGTGGACATGCTTGCGCTCGGCTCTCGGGGTAAAACCATCGGGCAAGCCGTCATGGAGCGGCGCGGTCGTGGAGGATAAACCAGGGATCGGTTCTGTCCGCTTCAAGATGTTCCCGACCGGGGGCGGAGGCTGCATATGACGGATCTGGCCGCGCTCGCCGAACTGTTCGTCTCGCGCGGGCCTCGGCACATATACGGTCCGATAATGACAGCGGATTCATCGCCACTGCCATCCGGAAATGGTTGGGGCAGATCGGTGTGAGGACGCTCTGCATCGCGCCGGGCGTCGCTTTGGTGCAACTTCCGGATTAACGGTGGATGGAAATTTTCCCGTAAACATGGTGAAGAATCAAACTGCTCGGGCAACGCGCTTTCCCCGCCGGGGTTGTTTCGATCCTGTTTACATCATCATGAAAATACACTACAATTATTTCTTAAGCCAAGGCGAGGATGAGAATCGGCCTGGCATGAAATAATCAATTCATGAGGCAATTTCGGGCATTGGATAGGCTGTAATTGTTCCTTTCGGGAAGGATTTTGATATGCCCAACTCCTGCTTGAAAATCATCGCCTTAACGACAGCTTCCATTTTGCTGCCTCCGATCATTGCGACCGCAGCCCGCGCGCAAAGCGATGATCTGCCATTGGCCGCGTTGCGAACCCCGGATGACGGGATGGCGGCTCATGCGGGCCACGGTGTCGAGGCGTTATCAGCCCAGAATGCCTGTGTCGGCGGCGATGTCTGCTATGACCTGCGGGTCGGATATGTTGAGGGGCGCATACGAAACCCCGCATTTCCCGAGGATGCGCCACAGGGTTATGACAATGTGCGGCTGCGCGGCTATTTTGGCGAGGTCGAGGACAGGCAGGGGCGGCAGGCCGAACAAATCGAGCTTGTCGCGCCGCAGGTCGAGCTGGCGCCGGGCAATATATTCCGCATGACCCTGCATAACGAATTGCCACCGGCAGATGAAATGGTTTTGCCGGGAACGACGGAAACCTGCGATACCGAGCCGCAGGATCACAACACGCCGCATTGCGCGAATTTCAACCTGACGAATATGCATACGCATGGGCTTTGGGTGACGCCGGTCGGGAATGGCGACAATGTGCTGCTGACCATCAATCCCGGTGTTTCATTCACATATGAATATCCGATCCCGCCGGATCACCCTGCCGGCACCTTCTGGTATCACTCGCACCGCCACGGCTCGACCGCGCCGCAGGTGGCAAGCGGAATGGCCGGGGCCATCATCATTCGCGGCGACCGCCCGCCGGTCCTGTCCGGCGATCAATGGGTCGGACCCGGCGATGTGGACGTGATCCTGCCGCGCCCCGTTGAGGGCGAGGACACCGACGCGCCGCGCTTTCCGGAACGAGTGATGCTGTTTCAGCAGATCGCCTATGCCTGCCGGGACGAGGCCGGCGCGATCAAGACCAATGAGGACGGCACATGGCGCTGCGACGCCGCCGGAACCGACGATCAGGGACAAGAGGTTGCCGCCGATATCGGGATGCTGGAACCGGGCCCTTCCGATCCGTTCGATCAGATGACGTTCAATTCCTGGCCGGTTTCGGGCCGCCATACGGCGATAAACGGGACCGTCGGCAAGACTTTTTCGGGCAGCACGGTCGGCACGGTCGAACGCTGGCGGTTGATCCATGCCGGTGTGCGTCAGACCATTCGCCTGCATATCCGCAAGGCTGCGGATGCCGAAGTGGCCGCGGACGCGCTGGACCAAAGCGAAACCGAGGTCGATGTGGCGCAGGTCTGTTCGGGTGCGCCGGTCGAGGTGATGGGGCTGGCGACCGACGGCTTGACCCGGACCGCGCTGGACCCGCGAACCGAAACCTGGCTGCAACCCGGCTATCGCGAGGACCTGCTGGTCACCTTTCCCGAAGCGGGCACCTATTGCATCCTGAACGCCCCCGTGGACAGTGCCGACGCCATCAACGCTCTGGAAAACGAGCCTGCCATTCTGGGGCTGGTCAAAGTGGAGGCCGCCGGCAGTTCGGCGGAAATGGCTGCACCAGCCGATCCGTCCGAACATATCCTGAGCCAGCTGGTCGCCTCGGCAACGGCTGCGCTGGAGGGCGAGGTCGCCGACCGCGTCGTCGCCGATCTGCAGGACGGCATGCAGCTAGTGGCTTTCAACAAACATCCTCCGATCAGCGCCGATCAGATTACCGGACGGCAGACACTGGCCTTCAACTTCGCGCCGCCCGATTTCGCGATCGGTGAGATCGGGCAGGATTTTCTGGGCGGCACCGGGCTGTTTCCGGTCGGGGCCAAGGAATACGACGCCGGGGTTCTGGACCGCATCCTGCCGCTTGGCGGGACGGAAGAATGGCTGCTGACATCCTTCGGGCCGGCGGGACATCCCTTTCACATCCACGTCAATCCCTTTGAAATCATCGAGATCCTGAAATACCGCGACCCGAATGACCCGTCGATTGATCCGTTGATCCCCTCGACCTGGGTAGATGTCAGCGGCCGGACAGAGGGCAATACCGAACAATATGCCGGACTTAAAGGAAGCTGGAAAGACACGCTGTTCGTCCCGCCCAATCATGTCGCGCGGGTGCGCACGCGCTATGAAAGATATATCGGCGATTTCGTCCTGCATTGTCACATCCTTGACCATGAAGACGTGGGCATGATGCAGAATGTTCGGGTCGCCCTGCCGGATGGCAAGGGGGGCTTTGACATGCCGATGACCGAACAACATGCCGGGCACTGAGCCCGGCAGGCCAATGGGCGATCCAGACGAAGACCTTGTCTGGGTCGCCGTTCCCCGCCGGGTGCTGGCCGGTTCCGGGGTTGCCCGTGCTGCGGATGCCGTCTCTGACAGTCAGACCTCCTTGCCCACGGGGCGCCTCGGCGGGTATCACGGCGACCATTCCCGCATCGAGCTTCGCGTCGATCAGGCCGCGATCAGCGGTGATATCTTCTTGCGGGTGAATGCCGAAGAAATATGGGTTACCAGCTTTCGTTCAGCGCCCGGCGTGACGCCCGCAGCCGGACAGGATATCGCCGTGACGGCGCAGGACCGGTTGCGCGCAATCGCAACTGCGCGCCTGCTGTTGGAGCCGGATGGCGCGGAATATGTCCTGACGCTCAGCCTTGACGGCAAGCTGGACGGCTTGCCGGTTCTGACGCCGATCCGGGCGTTGATGCGGCATCTCGGCACCGCGCCGCGTTGCCTCGATCTGGAGGTTCTCTGCGAAAGCAGCGTGCCGGCGCTGCCGGTTCTGGACCGCGACGGGCGGGAACTGGGGCTGATCGAGGCCCTTGGCGATGCGGCTTTCGAGGTCATGTCGCTGGAAGGTCGCGTCGATCTGCCAGAGGCTCCGCAAGACGGCTGGAGCGAAAAGCAGCTGCACACCCTGATGAACGATTTTGCGCGCTCGGATCTGGCCAGGCCGGGCTTTGCGATCCGCCTTTTATGGCTGTCGCGAAGCAATCGGGCGAACCTTCAGGGGGTGATGTTCGATACCGGCGACGACCTGCCCCGACAAGGCGCCGCCGTTTTCGCCAGCGCGATCACCGATGCGACCGCGCCCGCGCTGGCCGACCGAAAGCTGTTGCAGACCGCGATACATGAAATCGGCCATGTCCTGAATCTGACGCATCGCTTTGACAGGCAGGTCGGGCGCGCGGACAGCCTGTCCTTCATGAATTACGACTGGCAATATTCCGGTGGAAGCTCTGCATTCTGGCGCAAGTTCGGCTATTGCTTCGATGATGATGAGCTGAGCTTCCTGCATCATGGTCATTACCACAGCCTCGTCCCCGGGGGCGATGTCTTCGGATCTGCGAATTATTGGAGCGGGCTGGCCACCGGCTATTCGCCGGTTCTTCCGGAAATGCGCTTGCCCGGCTGGCGGCTGGAGCTTCTGGCGCCGGTCAATGGCCCGATCTTCCAGCTTGGGCAGCCGGTCCTGCTTGGCTTGCGGCTGACAAATGAAACAGGTGCCGAAAGCCTGCTGCCGCAGGATGTGCTGGACCCGAAAGCCGGGCCGCTGGAGATCTGGATCAGTCGCGAAAGCGGCGGGCGCGGCGATCCGGCAGAGGTCTTTCGCCCGGTGACGCATCGCTGCGCGCATCAAGGCGCCGGTGAGCCGCTGAAGCTGGCGCATGGGGCGACCCTGGAAGACAACCTCAATCTGACCTACGGCCTTTCCGGCTTTCCGTTTTCCGAACCGGGCACCTATCGGATCACGGCCTATCTGCATCTCGGCACGGAGCACGCGGGTTCGATCGCCCGCAGCGAGACGCTGCGCATCCGCGTGATGAGCCCGGAAAACAAGCTTGAGGACCGCGCCGCGCTGACCCTGTTCGAACCGCGTGCCGGCGCCTGCATCGCGCTTGGCGGATCTGCCGCCTATGAGAATGTGGTATCGGATCTGATGGAAACGGCGGCGCGGCTGACCGGACGCAAGAAAACCCCGCATCCCGTCTCGGTCGGAATATGGCGCGCGCTCGGGTTTCACTTTGACCGGCAATATCTGCGCTTCGACGGAGAACGCTTTTACAAGTCAGCCCGCCACGCCCACGAGGCGGCGATCTGCCGCCGCCATTTGAACGACAGGGCGCTTGACTGCCTTGATCCGATCACGAAACAGGCAACCTTGCGTTGGGCGGCTGAAGAACGGCAGGCATCCGACAAGCAGGGATGATTTCGCGTGCTGTGCCGATGACCTGCCATGATCGCGCGCAGGACGGCCGAAGGGCTGCAACCGTTGCGGATGGTTTCGATTGTCCCAGGGATATCGTGCGGGACGGCGAGCGGCTGATCCTCACGGAAAAGGCGGGACATATCGTCATCGTCGGGAATGGTGATATCCGGTGCTTTGCCGTGGAAACGAGCTTGTCGTTGCGAAGGCCGTTCGGGCTGGCGCTTGCGCCGGATTTTGCGCAAAGCGGCCGGGCTTTTCTTTGCTGTTCCTACAAGGCGGCGCCCGGCCTGCCAACCGCCTCATGTCGGCACGTTTCGACGGAGATACATGGCACGAGATCGGCGGCAATTACGGTCGGGCGCAGAGACCGAATGCAGAACAACATGTTCGTCGGGCTGGATGGCCACAAGGTGCAGGACTTGTTCGGAAACAGCCCCGGTCAGTCCGGCGCGTCCAGATCGACGGTGCCGGGGCGCAGGTTGAACGCCTCCAGCCGGGCGCTTGCCGGACCGTCGGGAAAGGCGAGGATGCAGAGGCTGCCCGGCCCGACCGGGACGATGCGCGATGGCGGCAGGCCCAGTAGCGCATCCAGCGCCGCGCGGATCACGCCGCCATGACAGACGGCGAGCGCCGTGGCCTGCGCCTGCTCAACCGTCTTGCCAAGCGCGGCCCCGACGCGGGCGCGGAACTCCGTCCAGCTTTCGCCGCCGGGCGGGGTGAACTGGCCCGCGCGCCAGCCGCGATAGTCTTCGGGGGGCAGGTCGGCGATAAGGCCTCCTCCGCACTGCCCAAGCGCCTGTTCGCGCAGGCGTCGATCTGGTGTCGCGGTTGCGCCGATCAGGATGGCAGTTTCAGCCGCGCGGGCGAGGTCCGAGGTCATGGCGTGATCCGGACCGAGGCTGGCGATCATAGGGGCCAGCGCCCGGGCCTGAGCGCGGCCGTGATCCGAAAGCGCGATGTCGGTCTGGCCCTGAAGGCGGCGGGCGGCGTTCCATTCGGTCTGGCCATGGCGGACGAGGATCAGGCGTTTCAAGGCAGGCGGTATCCTTCGGTATCGAAAATGACGGAAGCGGTATCGGGAAGCGTGACCAGCATCGTTTCGGTCAGCGGCACGGCCGGGGGTGCGATGGCGGTCACGCGGGTACCTTCGACTTGCAGGGTCAGCAGGCGCTGGCCCATCATCGGGATGGATCCCATGAGCTGGGCCTTCAACGCCCGCGGGCCGGGGCCTTTCAGGGCCAGATCTTCCGCCCGCAGCATGGCATGGCCGTCGATCTGCGGCAGTTGGGGGTCAGGCAGCCGCCTGAACCATGCGCCCGCCCGGATCGGGATCAGATTGGCGGGCGGCGTGCCGACAAAGCGGGCGACGAAGGCCGAGGCGGGGCTGTCGAGCAATGCCTGCGGCGGCGCGAATTGCTCGACCCGGCCCTTGTTCAGAACGGCGACATGGGTGGCGAGGGTCATCGCCTCGATCTGGTCATGGGTGACATAGACGGCGGTGGCGCCGGTCGCCTTGTGCAGCCGGGCGATTTCATGCCGCATCTCGACCCGCAAAGTGGCGTCCAGATTTGACAGCGGTTCGTCGAAAAGCATCACCTTCGGGCGTTGCGCGATCATCCGGGCCAGCGCCACGCGCTGCTGCTGGCCACCCGAGATTTCGGACAGGGTGCGGCCGGCCAGATCGGCGATGCCCATCATCGCCAGCGCCTCTTCGACCCGCGCCGCCCGGTCCGGATGGCGGGCGACCTTCAACGGCCAATCGACGTTTCCGGCAACGGTCATATGCGGCCAGAGCGCATAGGACTGGAACACCAGCCACGCATTGCGCCGTTCGGGCGGCAGCGACAGGGCGGAGCCATCGGCAACCAGCCTGCCGCCCATTTCGATCCGGCCGCTGCTTGGCTGATCGAGACCGGCAAGCATCCTCAGCATCGTCGATTTGCCGCAGCCCGAGGGGCCGAGCAGCACGAGGAAACCGCCCTCGGGCACGGTCAGGCTGACATCATCGACGGCAGCATGGCCGGAAAAGCGTTTCGTCATGTTGGCAAGCCGGATCATCTGTCCCGCCCTTTCAGCATCTGGGCGAGCAGCGTCGCGAGGAGAGAGAGGACAAGGATCATCAGCGTCACCGCATTGGCGAACTGGTGAAACCCGTCCGAGGCATAGCGATAGGACAGGACCGACAGCACCGGCGTCTGCGGCGTCTAGAGCAGGACCACGATGGCCAGATCCCCGATCACGTTGACGAAGACCAGAAGCGCGCCGGCGATGACGCCCTTGCTGGCAAGCGGCAAGGTGATCGCGGCAAGGCGACGGGAAAGCGAGGCGCCGGTCATCCGCGCGGCCTCGTCGATCTCGCCGCCGATCTGAGCGACTGTGGCGCGGCCGGTCTGCACAGCGAAAGGCAGGCTGGAGGCGGTGAGTGCAAGCCCGAGCAGCCACGGGGTTCCATAGAGCGCGGGGAGCGGGCCGATGGGTGCGCCGTAAAGCGCGATATAGGCGGCCCCGAAGGCAATGCCGGGCAGGAGCATCGGCAGGAAAGCGAGTTGGTTCACCGTCTCGGTCAGCACCGCGATGCGGGGGCCGGTCAGGGTCACGGCGGTCAGCAGGCCAATGGCGACGGCGGCCGGCGACACGCCCACCCCAAGGCTCAGCGTCGTCCACAGCCCGGTCATCAGTTGCGGATTGCGCAACACGCCGGGCAGGCCACGGGCAAAGGCGGGGTCGGCGGTGCCGATCCAGTAATGCAGCGTCCAGTTCGAGAAAAGCTCCGGACGAGCGGGGCGCAAGGCTCGCCGCGCCCAGCGGGATGATCGGCAGGATGGTGGTGATGAAGCAGATCACCAGCGCAGCGGCCAGCAACGGCCAGCGCGCCGCGCCCAACGTCATGCTGCGCTTGCGGACGCCCTTGCCGCCGATGGCCGCGAAGCTCTTGCGCCCCGCCAGCAGATGGTTGCCCGCCCAAAGGAAGACGGCCGAGACGGCGATCAGCAGCAGCGCGAGGATATAGCCACGCTCGGTCTGTCCGATCTCGATCATGCCGAACAAGCGGGTGGAAAGCGTCTGCATCCGCACCGGCAGGCCCAGCAGCGCGGGCGCGGCGAAATTCGACACGGCGGCGGCAAAGGCCAGCGAGCCTCCGGCCAGCAGCGCAGGCGTGACCATCGGCAGCACGATCCCGAAAAGGATGCGCTTGCGGCTGGCCCCGGCCATCTGCCCGGCCTCCAGCACCTCGCCGTTCAGCGAGGCCAGCGCGGCGGCGATGACGACATAGGCCATGGCGTAATATTGCGCGATCAGGACGAAGCTGGTGGGCAGCAGGCCCCGTGCCAGCCAGTCGGGCACCGAAAGCCCGAACCCCTCGATCAGACCCACCGCGCCGCCCGCGCGGGAATTACGAAGCAGGCTGGTCCGGGCCAGGGCGGTGGCAAAGCTGGGGATCATGAAGGGCAGCGTCGCCAGCACCGCGAGCGTGCGGCGGAACGGCACATCGGTCATCACCGTCAGCCGGGCAAGAAAGCCGCCGATGGCCACCGCGCCCAAGGCCGTGACCGTGCCAAGGATCAGGGTGGTGCCCAAAGGCCGCCAGTGCCAGATTGGGCGCCAGGACGGCCCCAGAGCACCTGGCCCCAGGCCGGGCTGCCCAAAGTGTCGATCAGGATCGTGGCCAGCGGTCCCGCCACCAGAAACGCCAGCAGGCCCAGAACGATGAGCGTCAGGCTAAGGCCGCGGGGAAGGATCATCACAGTCTCCGGCAGGATCGGGGCGCAGGCGATGCCGCGCGCGCGGCCCGAAAGGCTTATTGCAGGGTCAGGATCAGATCGGCCACATCGGCGCGGATCCCGGCCGTTTTCGCGGGGTCGATGGTCCATGCTTCTGAAATCGGCCAGCGCGATCGCCTCGGGATGCGCGGCGATGTCGCTGCGCGCCGACCAGTCGCCCGGAACGTAGAAGGGCTAGAAGGCGTCGCCCCCCGTCTCGCTGTCATCGCCCATCATGAAATCGACGGCCAGACGCGCGGCGGCCGGATGCGCCGATTTCGGGTTCAGCGCCAGCAGCGCCGGAAAGACGATGCCGTTTGCCGGCGCGATCTGGTTCGCCACCTGCAAGGCCCAGCCCTCTTCCTCATTGTCACGGCGGTCGGAATAGGAGGTGAAGCCGATCGGCGCCGCCGTCTGCCCCTTGGGCCCGATCGCCGCGTTCACGTCATCGGTCAGGCCCATCAGCACCAGGTCGCTGGCAAAGAGATCGGCGATGAACTGCTCGCCCGCATTGGTGGCGCCGTCCTTCAGCGCGATCTTTTCGCCGAACTCCGCCTCGCAGGCTGCGGCCATTTCGTCCGACCGCAGCACGATCTCGGTCATCAGGTCGAGGTAATCGCCGCGCTGGAGAGGATCGACCATGACGACCTTGCCCGCCCATTCCGGGCGCTTCAGATCCCACAGGCTGTCGACCGGCGCACCGTCGGGATAGCTTTCCTCGTTGAACATCAGAACCGTAGTGGACAGGCGCTGTGTCAACAGCGGCTTTTGCATCGCGTCGGGCACCCGGTCGGCCATGCGCGGCGGCACATGGCCTTCGACCAGACCGACCGCCAGAAGTTCGGTCATCACCACCGGCGCGTCAGAGATATAGATGACATCCGCGCCCGGCAGACCCGCCGCAGCCTCGGCCTTGATCCGGGCGATCTGCTCGGTCGAGGACATGTCATAGCTGACCATGTCGATGCCCGGATAGGCGGCCTCGAAAGCGGCCTCCACCCGGCCGATGCGGCTGGTGAAGGCATAGACGACCACCTGACCTTCGGCCTGCGCAAGGGGCGCAAGATCGGCGGTCGAGGCGGTGGAAAGATCCTGCGCCATGACGGGCGCGGCGATGGTCGTGCTGAGAGCAAGGGCAGAGAGCAGGCGCATGTGATTCCCTTCGGGCCATGGCCGGTTCGCTGCCGACGTAAGGGATTCTTGCAACGATTGATATGACATGCAAGTTAACTTGCATTCTTTTCCTCTTCGAACCGTTCGATCAGCGCGCCAAGCCGGTCCAGTGACTGCGTTCCACCGCAACTCACCCAGCGCAAGGATCAGCGCGTTGAGCAGCAGCATCGGCACCGTCAGCGTCTGGAAACTGCCCGGAACCCCGCCCCGTGGTGCGGACAGCAGCCGGTCAGGGGTCGGCACCAGCGCGGGACCCAGAGTGTCCGACAGCGCCAGCGTCACCACGCCCAGATCCCGCGCGATCTGCATCAGCGGCGCATGGCCGCGTGGCTGCCGGCGGAACGCGAACAGGATCAGCGCATCGCCCGGGTTCAACGCAAGCGCCTGTTCCGCCAGATCGCGGGCATTGCCCGACAGCACCCGCGCCTCGATCCCCATCCGGCGCAGGCGACGCTCTGCCATGGCGGCCAGCGCCGCGCCATGGCCATGCGCAAACAGAAGATGCGCCGCCCGTCCAGCGCGCTGGCCGCGGCGGCGATGGCGGCATCGCCGACATGGGCGGCCAGATCGGCGATGGCTGCGGCTTCGACCGCGATCAGATGGCTGAGCGGCTGGCCCCCGGCTGCCGACAACGTGGCCGACATCCGGTCCGCCGGGTCGCTCTGGCGCAGGAATTCGCGGCGCAACGCAGCGCGGAAGGCGGCATAGCTTGAGGAGTCAAGCTTGCGGGCAAGGCGCGAGGTCGTGGCCTCATGCACGCCCACACGCGCGGCAAAATCGGCGGCGGTGGCCAGCGCGATCTCTCGGGGCACGCGCATCAACTCCTCGACCAGCCGCGCCTCTGCCTGTGTCAACGTGGCAGAGCGGCTTTGGATACGAGCAATGATTCCGGTATCGGTGGTCACGGCAACTCCCTGACTTCTTCCCGTTCAAACGGATTCCGCAGGTGATCAGCCGTGGCGTCGGGATGGCGTGAGTTTGCGCTTCATGGCGAACCCCACGGGCGCGGCGGGTCGTTGCTTGCGTTGACGCGGCGGGCGCCTCTGGGACCGCCTGTGTAGCCTTCTGGGGCGGCGTCTTGCGGGTCCGTGCTGGGATGGTAGCGGGCACGGGCCTTGATGCCGATGGAAACGGGGGACGTGTCGGCGTTTTGGCGGCATCCTGAATGTCCGGCCCCTGCGCGTCACGCTTGGGCCGTTCCGGCTCATCATCGGGGGCGGTCAGTCCGGGAAAGAAGTAGAAGGCGGACACTCCCGGAAAGGTGGCGGGGTTTCCCCGCGCAGCCTCATAGTCCATCGCGACCCGCTCGTGCTTTACGGCGGCGCGGATCGCGTCCCGGATAGTGGACAACTCAGCCTCACTCCGGTCAAGCAGATTCCTAACCTAAGGTTTAGAACTGAGTGCCGCGCCTGCCAGTCGTTTCGCCTCGAACGGGTCAGCTGTTGAGAGCGGGACCTGGACGGCGTGTCCGCGATACAGGCGCCGCCACACATACAGCCGACCGCGCCGAAACACATAGTTTGCAATGCCCAAACAGCCCGTCGATATGGGGCCAGCGGGTCGCAGCGGCGGGATGACGGCGTGTCATTATGCTGACGCGCTGTCACCAACCCCTGTCGATTGGCATCAACATGCTGAAGCAAACACGCTTTCTGGATGACTGGCTGGGGCGGTAGGATTCGAACCTACGGTACACGGTACCAAAAACCGATGCCTTACCACTTGGCCACGCCCCAACTGTGGAGGGGTGTTTAGCCAAGCTGTCGGATGAGTTCAAGCGGTATTCAGGAAAAATCTTGCCGTTTTGCGAGGCGACAGATATGCGCCGCAATATGGAGAATTATGACCTCATCATCCTTGGCGCGGGTGCCGCCGGAATGTTTTGCGCGGGCAGCGTGATCGCCCGTGATCCCGACCGAAACCTGCGGATTCTGGTGCTGGATCACGCCAGGGCGCCGGGCGAAAAATCCGGGATTTCCGGAGGGGGGCGTTGCAATTTCACCAATCTTGCAACCAGTTACGAACGCTTTCTGTCGCAGAATGCGCGCTTTTGCGCCTCGGCCCTGTCTGGCTATCGTCCCGATGCCTTCGTGTCGCTGATGGATGGGGCGGGAATCGCCTGGCATGAGAAGACGGCGGGCAGCTGCTGCGACGGCAGTTCGCGGCAGGTCGTGGATCTGCTGTTGCACAGGATGCGCGGGGCCGAATTGCGGCTTGGGGCCGGCGTTCGGGATCTGTCCCGGCAGGATGGCCGCTTCGTGGTCGACACGACGGCCGGGGCGGTCTCGGCGACTGTGGTGGTGGTCGCGACCAGGGCGCTCGATTCCCACGGCCGAGGGCGACTTGAGGGATCGGCTATGATATTCGCGCGCAGCTTTGGGTTTGCGGCTGGTCGAGACTCTTGCCGCGCGGGGCTGGTGCCTCTGACCTGCTTGCCGAGTCAGGATCTGGATCTGTGCAAACCGCTGGCAGGCGTTTCCGTGGATGCCGAGGTGCGCCATGGTGCGACCGCGTTTCGTGACGCCCTGCTGTTCACGCATCGCGGCCTGTCGGGTCCGGCCATCCTGCAGATTTCCAGCTATTGGTCGCCGGGCGATGAGATCAGCGTCGATCTGGCGCCGGGTCAGCCGATGGCCGCATTGCTCAAGGATGCGCGCAGCCGGGCAGGGCGCAGCCTGGTTGCGACCGTTCTGGCGCAATACCTGCCCGCGCGTCTTGCCGCGCAGATCGCGCATGAATGTGGTCTGGATCAGGCGCGGCTGGCGGATCAGAACAATGGAACGGTCGAACGGCTGGCGGCGCGGATCAACGACTGGCGCCTGAAGCCTGTCGGATCCGAAGGGTGGCGCACGGCAGAGGTCACTGTGGGCAGGGTGGACACGCGCGATCTGAACGCAAAGACGATGTGCGCGCGTGATGTCCCCGGCCTTTATTCATCGGTGAGGTGGTGGATGTGACCCGGTGGCTTGGTGGATATAATTTCCAACTGGGCTGGGCCTCGGCCGAAGCCGCTGCCCGGCGGATATCGCCGCCATGATGCTGGACGGCTGATCCGGCCCATGACCCGGGTCGGATTTCGCCAGCCGGTCGAATTGCATGAGCGAGGAAATCAGCGCGGGCTTGCGCCTCAGCCGGGATCATGTTCGGCCCATCCGAGGGCGCGTTGTCGTGGATCACTGATGGGTTTCGATAAACACACCTGCGACGCCAAGCGAAACGGCCGCGCGGGCCATGACCGGGGCGAATTCGCGCTGCCCGCCTCGAGGCGGCCGCCGCGACCGCCCGGGCTGCTGCACTGAATGCGTCGCGTCCATGATCACCGGATATCCCGTCCGGGCCATGATCGGCAGGCTGCGCATATCCGCGACCAGCGTGCCGGCGCCGAAACTGACCCCGCGTTCCGTCAGCAGGAATGCGCCCGTTCCCGGTCGAGGCGACCTTGTCCGCGACATTGGGCGTGCCCCATGGCGCCAGAAACTGGCCTTTCTTGATGTTCACGACCGTCCTGGTTTCGCCCGCCGCCAGCAGCAGATCGGTCTGGCGCGACAGAAATGCGGGGATCTGGATGACATCGACAATCGCACCGGCGCGGCGTGCCTGATCGATGTCGTGGACATCGGTCAGCACGGGGCAGCCAATCCGGTCGCGCACCGTCGCCAGCATGTCCAGCCCTTCGTCGATGCCGATGCCGCGGCGCCCCGTCAGAGAGGTGCGGTTTGCCTTGTCATAGCTGGCCTTGAAGACAAAGCCCGCACCCGCGCCGGCGCAGGCTTCGGCCAGCTGTTCGGCGATCATCAGCGCGTGGTCCAGCGTTTCCAGCTGGCAGGGACCGGCAATCAGGACCAGCGGCAGGTCGTTTCCGAAGGTGACATTCCCGGCCGGGACGTGATGCGTCATGAGGATACCTGTTCGCGAAGGATGGAGGAGGTCAGGGACAGCAACAGATAGATGCCCGAAAAGATCAGGAAGGCAACGATCGTGTTCTGGAACGCCTTGGGATAGGTCGCTTCGTCAGGTGGCACGGGTGAAATCGACAGCGACAGATAGCGGACCTCGCTTGTTCGCCCTCGATCCGGGCGGTTTCCATCTGGGCTGCGGCTGCGGCCAGCAGTTCCTGACGGGTCAGCAGGTCGCTTTCCGCGATGCGGATCTGGCCCGAGATCGCCGCCAGCGACCCGCGCGCCGTGCGGTCGTCGGTCAGGCGCGAACGGGTGTCGGTCAGCATGGATTCAAGCCGCTCGATATCCCCCCGGACGCCCGCGACACGGCTTTGGCTGGGGTTGGCGTTGGCCTGCAACTGCCCCAGTTCCAGCCGCTTTTCGTTGAGCTGGCGTTCCAGTTCGGCGATCTGGTTCATGACCACCGTGCCCTCGGCCACCGGGTCAAGAACCCCCAGCTTTTCCTGCAGTTCCAGCACGCGCTGCTGCGCGGCCAGAACCTGCCGCTCGGCGTCCTGATAGCTTTCGATCGAGCCTTCCATCTGGTCGGAGCGCAGGCGAGAGGTCATCTGGTCCACCTGACCCTCGGCATATTTGATCAGCGCCAGCGAGAATTCCTGGCTGAGCTTGGGGTCGGGCGCGATCACTTCCATGTTGATGACGCCTTCGGTCGGATCATAGCCGATTTTGACCGAATTCTGATAGACCTTATAGGCCTGTTCATTCGTGGCGTCAGCCGCCAGCCGCAGGATCGGGTCGATCGAGGGGTCCTGGAACGCGCGTTTGAAACCCAGATCCGAATCCAGCCGCAGCATGGCATCGCGCGAGGTCAGATAGCTTTGCACCGAAACGGAATCGGGGTTGGTCGCCAGTTGCGTGCCGCTGAACAACCCGCCAAGCCCGCCGGAGGACGCCTTTTCCGCCTGCTGGATCTGGAACTGCGATTCCGTGGCGTACAGCGGAGTCGCGACATTGAAGAAATAATAGCCCGCCGCAATGGTCGGAAGGACCACGAAAACGAACAGGCGCGCGGCCAGCATGATCAGCCGGTGGCGGCGGCGTTTGGCGATGTCGCGCTGGATGCGAAAGATTTCGGCGGCGCGCCGTTCTTCGGTCAGAACCTCGCGAGAGGGCAGGTTGGTGCCCTGAAATGCCGTCGTCTCGCCATCGCGGGGCAGGCGCATGGGCATGCCTGCCGACGCCACGGGAACCGGCGTGTTCGGTGCGGCTTCGCGCTGCGAACGCACGGCTTCGGTGGACAGGATCTTGCCGACCTCGGCGCGGTGAAAGGGGTCGATGCCGCGGTCGCGCAGAATGACGACCGCCTCGAAATCGGACGCGACGTCGATTTCATGCATCGCGGCGATCCGCCGTGCCATGCGCAACTGGCGCCCGGTCAGGTTTTCGGCGCGAACCGCCGCCATGCGGGCCTGCATCCCCTCCTGCATCCCCTGAGGCTCTGCGCCAGCGGGCGCCGCGGGACCCGCCGCCTCAGCCCCCGGAAAGCGCATATCGCCAAAGCCGTCATCGGTATTGCCGGTCGCAAAGGGCATGCCCGCATCGCCCGGCGTATTGGTGGTCGCCGAGGCAGCGGGAGCCGGGTTGACCCGCTTGTGCACCTCGATCCGGACCCGGCGTTCGGGATTGGCTGCGGCTGCGGCATCGCGTGTTTTCGAAACAAGCGATTCCTCGCGGCTGAGACGGAAAAGCCGGGCCTTAGGCGGTGTAGTCATAATACTGCTTGGCCTCATCGAGTGTTTCAAACATGTAAAGCCGCCCGTCGCGCATCACGGCGGCAGAGCGGCAGAATTTTTCCAACGTCGACGGCTGGTGCGACACGATGACCACGGTGGCGGTCTTCAGCCGGTCGTACAGCACCGATCCGGCCTTGCGGTTGAATTCGGCATCCGTGGTCTGGGGCATGGATTCGTCGATCAGATAGATGTCGAAATCCAGCGCCAGCAGCAGCGAAAAGGTAAAGCGCGCCCGCATCCCCGAACTGTAGGTGCCGACCGGCATGTCGAAATATTCGCCGATATCGGTCAGCCAGCGGCAGAACGCCTCGACATAGTCGGGATCAAGGCCATAGACGCGGGCGATGAAACGCGCGTTTTCATTGGCCGAATGCTTGGCCACGACGCCGCCCATGTAACCAAGCGGAAAGGACACGCGGCAATCGGTCCTGATCGTGCCTTCGTCCGGTTTTTCAAGGCCGCACATCATGTTGATCAAGGTGGTCTTGCCTGTCCCGTTGGGCGCAAGGATGCCAAGCGAACGACCCAGATCCACCCGGAAGGACGCGCGGTCAAGAATGACCTTGCGCTGAGTCCCCGTCCAGAACGACTTGGACACATTGTCGAATTCAAGCATCCGAAAGCCCTGCAAACATCATGGCCCGGCCCGACCACGGGCAGGGATTTTCGTGATCATGGACACGCCCCGGCACCAGTCGGGGGCGGATAATCGGTCCGGTCTTCTTATGCCGTGCCGCCGGCGCTGTCCACTCTTGGGCATAACGGTTAAGCAGTCGTGAAGCGTCAGCCTTTTTCCTGCGGTTTTGACGACTATTTGTTGAAAATGTCCCTGATCGAGCAAATCTCCGCCTGCCGCCTGTGTCGTGACCGCTTCGCCGCCACGGCGACGCAGCATCAGCCAAGGCCCGTGGCGTGGTTCCGTCCCGGCGCGCGGGTGCTGATCGTCGGGCAGGCGCCGGGGATGCGTGTCCATCTGGCGGGCAGGCCCTTTGCCGATCGTTCGGGCGACCGCCTGCGCGACTGGATGGGCGTCGATGCGGAAACCTTCTATGACCGGGACCGGATTGCGATCGTGCCGATGGCATTCTGCTTTCCGGGCTATGACGCGCGCGGCGCGGACCTGCCCCCGCCGCCGCTTTGCGCGGCGACATGGCGGCAGCGCGTGATGGACCAGTTGGCGCCCCGGCTGGTGCTGCTGGTCGGTGCGCATGCGCAGCGCTGGCATCTTGGGGCGCGGGATCTGACGCGCACCGTTGCCGCATGGCGCGACCATGCGCCGGGCAGCTTTCCCTTGCCTCATCCGTCGTGGCGCAATACCGCGTGGCTGAGACGAAACCCCTGGTTCGAGGCCGAGCTTGTGCCCGAACTGCGCCTGCAACTGAGACAGATACTGGACGCCCCCGATGACCGCGCTTGACGACCTGTGCCTGACAGCCTTTCACGACGCCCCCGCCGATCTGCGCGCGCGCATCCTGTCGCGGCTTGCCGATACCGAGCTTTTTCTGGCGCTCAGCACCGAACCCGCAGCCGATCAGGCGGATATCCTGCTGTTCGATCCGGGCGGCGGCCGGGCCGCGCTGGCCTGCGATGCCGAAGACCGGCTGTCGGGTTTCATGGGCGATGCCGTGCCCTATGCCGCGATGCCGGGGCGGGTGCTGGCCGCGATGCTGGCGCGCGAAGGGCTGTCGCTGCTGGTCAATCCGGGCCAGCGGTCCGAGATGATGCTGGACGCCGAAACCCTGGGCTGGCTTGGCCGCGCGCTCGATTCCGCGCATGTCAGCGCGGGGCAGGGCGATGACATGCGCCTTGGGCCCCCGCGGCCCGATGTCGTCGCGACCCTGCTGGCTCCCCTGTCGCAGCGGCTTGCGGATATGGCAGGGCTTGCGGCAGGGGCGGCGCTGGTCGGTGCCGAATGGCCCGGCGGCACGCGCGGCCACATCCTGTTCCTGAGTGGCACGGCCGAGGCGCATCGCGATGCCCTGGCCAAGGCCATGGCGGAATTCTTTGCCTTTCTGCCGGATATCGACGGCGGGCTGGATGTGGCCTTTGCCGAAACTGCGCTGCCGCGCGACGGCGTCCTGATCGACATTCCAGCCCCCGTGGCGCCCGAGCCTGCGGCAAAGCGCGACCCGAAGGCGCCGCCACGGCTGCGCTGACCGATGGTTTCCTGCGGCGCAGCTTGCGGCGGGCGTTGAAACCGTCGCGGTGCCGTGTTCCGCGCGCCGACCCGATGCACCTTTGCAGGCACGACGATTTCGGCCCGTTTGCAGGACGCCACCTTCAACATGCGGTGGTCGCAACGGATGCCGGTCCCGTTCCCTGTGGGCTGTGCAGACCAGCCAGATAGCCCGTCATCGTCGGGGTTCGTGCTGGGGCGTGGTGGGCGGTGAGGGACTCGAACCCCCGACATTCTCGGTGTAAACGAGACGCTCTACCAACTGAGCTAACCGCCCCTCCGCGACGCCTCTTAGACCGCCTGCGCGCGGTTTGGCAAGCCTTGGCGCGACATGAAAAGAGGCGGCCGATGCGCATGGGCCGCCCCTTTGTCTTCGAGATCGTCCGTGCCCGCGACCGTTTCCCGTCGCGCGGCGATCAGCCTTCGTCGCGAGTGCGCAGACCTTCGGCCAGACAGATGTCGTCGGCTTCCTTGACCGACATCGTGGCGGGGCGGTCGATGGCGCGGTCCCAACGCACGATGCGCTTGGTGTAAAGCTGGCAGGTCACCGAGCCTTTTGCGCTTTCGACCTGAACCGGGTCGGTTTCGTAATCACTGGGGTCGATGCTGCAGGCGGACAGGGTCATCACGGCGGCGGCAAGGGCGGAAATCTTGTAGATCATTGTCAAACCATGTGGGTGAGTGAAATATGCAGAGCAAACAAGGGGCTGCACGGGTGCGGCCCGGATTGCCCCGCTGGCGGCTATATCACGGGTCCGGCAGCGGTCAACGGTAAAACCCGTTGTTTTCAGGAAATAATCTGAACGGTTCGGGCTGTTATGGGGCATGCGCGCGGTTTTGACGGGATGCGGAAGGTGGCCATCCTGCGTTTCGGGCCATTCTTAGTTTCGGGGCGCCCCGCTTGCGGGTCACGCCCTTGTTGGCTTGCATAACCGCGCCCGACGCGCCAATCAGTTGCAAGCATAATTGAAGGTGACCGATGGCCAGCCCGCGCCCCTTTTCGCGTTTCGAATTCATGATCGCATGGCGCTATCTGCGTGCAAGGCGGGCCGAGGGTGGGGTCAGCGTGATGACCTGGATCAGTCTGATCGGGATCACCCTGGGCGTCATGGCGCTGGTCGCCACGCTGGCCGTCAGGGCCGGGTTTCGCGCGGATTTCGTCGATTCCGTGGTCGGCGCCAATGCCCATAGCACCGTCTATTACCCGCCCGGCAGCATCACCAACGAACTGACCGACGAGATTTATACCGTCCCCGGTCTGGTCGAGGATTATCAGGATCTGGCGGCCCGGCTGGCGGCGGTTCCGGGCGTTACCCATGCGGTGCCGACGGTCAAGGGGCAGGTCATGGCCTCGGCCGGGGACCGGGCCAATGTGGCAGAGGTCCTTGGCATTTCGCTGGACGATCTCAAGGCGATGACGCGCATCGTCAACCCGGAAACCGGCTATGGCGATATCGACGCGCTGCAGGGCGACGGCATCGCGATCGGCATGGGGATCGCGCGCGAATTGGGGGTTGGCGTCGGCGACAAGGTCACGCTGACGGCCCCGAACGGCGCCAAGACGGCCTTTGGCACGACGCCGCGGATCGATTCCTATACCGTCGTCTATGTCTTTTCCGCGGGCCGCTATGACATCGACCGCACCCGCATCTACCTGCCGCTGGACGAGGCGCAGTCCTTTTTCAACCGCGAGGGCGTGGCCGACGAAATCCAGGTTTTCGTCAATGATGTCGAAAGGATCGACGACTGGACGCCTGAACTGATCGGCGTCGCGGGGCAGGGCGCGATGATCTGGACGTGGAAAGATGCCTGGGGCGATATCCTGAGCTCGCTCAAGGTCGAGGATGACGTGATGTTCATCATCCTGTCGATTCTGGTGCTGATCGCGTCGATGAACATCACCTCGGGGCTGATCATGCTGGTCAAGAACAAGGGCCGCGACATCGGCATCCTGCGCACGATGGGCCTGACCGAAGGGTCGATCCTGCGGGTGTTTTTCCTGTGCGGCGCCTTCACCGGGATCATCGGCACGATTGCCGGGGTGCTTCTGGGGGTCGCGCTGTCGCTGAACGTCGATCACATCATGACCTTCGTGAACTGGCTGTCGAACGGCGGTGCGTGGGAACCTTCGGTGCGCGGCATCTATCAACTGTCGGCGAAGCTGCAGGCCGCCGATATCGCCAAGGCGGTCGGGCTGTCGCTGTTTCTGTCCTTTGTCGTCACCATCTTTCCGGCGCGGCGCGCGGCGCGCATGAACCCGGTCGAGGCTTTGCGCTATGAATGACATTCTGAAACTGGACGCGATTTCCAAGACCTATGCGCGCGCCAGCGCCCCGGCCGTCAAGGTCCTGTCCGGGCTGGACCTGACGGTCGGCACGGGCGAGGTCGTGGCGCTGGTCGCGCCCTCGGGTGCGGGGAAATCGACGCTGCTGCATATTGCGGGGCTGCTGGATACGCCGGACGCGGGCCGGGTCATTCTGAACGGGCGCGACATGACCGGCCTGTCCGACGCCGCCCGGACCGAGGCGCGGCGCAACGATCTGGGCTTTGTCTATCAGTTCCATCACCTGCTGCCCGAATTTTCGGCCGCCGAAAACATCATCCTGCCGCAACTGGCGAATGGCCGGCCGCAGGCGGATGCGCGCGCCCGTGCGCTCGATCTGCTGGGCCGGGTCGGCTTGGGCGACCGCGCCGATCACCGGCCCGCCGAAATGTCGGGGGCGAACAGCAGCGCGTGGCCTTTTGCCGGGCGCTTGCGAATGATCCTGCGCTGCTTCTGGCCGATGAGCCGACCGGCAATCTGGACCCGGCGACATCGGACCGGGTGTTCGACATGCTGGTCGGGCTGGTGCGCGACACCGGCCTTTCGGCGCTGATCGCGACCCATAACCTTGATCTGGCCGCGCGCATGGACCGGGTCATCGACCTCGCCGCGCTGCAAGGGCCGCGCGGCTAGGTCTTGTCGGACACGATGCGAAAACGCGCGCGGCGTTCCTCGGGCGTGTCCGCCTCGCGGTGGCGCTGGTCCGGGGGGGCGGCGCGAAAGGGCGCGGGCGGTTCGGCGAAACCATGGGATGAGGGCGAAGGCTCCAGCACCACGGCGCCGGGAATCACCGGCTGGCATTCGTCGCCGGTAATGTCGAAACGGCGCGGCGCCTGACCGATCTCGCCCTCGGCGATGAAACAGCCCAGGGCGCGCGTCACATCGCCCAGATCCGAGCGCAGGGGCAGCAGCAACAGCCGCGCATCCAGCGCGGGCTGCGCATAGGCGCCTTCGGAATACAGGCGGATTTCCGCGATCTGAGGGGCCTTGAAAACGCTTTCCAGCACATCCGACAGCCGCCCGCGGCCACGCGCATTGATCAGCGCACACAGGGGCATGCCGCGCACCTCCATCCCCATCAGGTCGATCAGATGGCGCCCGGCCAGACGAAAGCGCGCGGCCCCCGGCGCGATGCGTTCAAGGATAAAGGCATAATCCAGCGCATTGCGGATGCCGCGCGGCTCGACATCGGCGCGCATCGGAATGGCGCGGCCCTTGCGCAGGCTTTCCCAATAGGCCCGCATCTCCAGAATGATCTGGCCGGGGCGGATGCGGTCGAAATCGGCAAGGCGCAGCAGTTCGCCGGGCTTTTGCCGGGGATCGTCCTGGGGGGCGTCCCTGGAATCGGAGCCGGCCGGGGGCAAGGTCTTTGCGCCTGGTTCCTGATCGTCATTGCTGAACATGTCGCGAACTCGGTAACGTTTTCTGACTTGGATACTGTCTTTGGATAGTATTTTTCAGCCGCGAATCCGACCGAAATGTTGACGAGTGGTTAAAGCGGCCCGGTTCATCCCTGAAATCCATCGCGAAACCCTGTCTTCCGTCAGGTCTTGACCCCGCCAGCCCTGCCGCGCATTGAACCCTGACAGCAGGGAAAGCTGACAGCAGGGCAGGCACGGGGCGCATATGGAACGCAGCGGACTTCTGATCATCCTCTCCTCTCCTTCGGGGGCAGGCAAGTCCACTTTGGCACGGCGGCTGATCGAATGGGATCCGACGCTGAAATTTTCGGTATCCGCGACGACGCGCCAGCCCCGCCCCGGAGAGATCGACGGCCAGCATTACTATTTCCGCAGCCGCGACGAATTCCAGCAGATGGTCGCCGCCGGTCAGATGCTGGAACATGCCGAGGTTTTCGGCAATTTCTACGGCACCCCGCGCGCGCCGGTCGAATCGGCGATGCAGCAGGGGGCGGATACGCTGTTCGATGTCGATTGGCAGGGCGGCCAGCAGATCCGCGCCTCTGCGCTTGGCAGCCATGTCGTGTCGATCTTTGTCCTGCCGCCCAGCATGGGCGAACTGGAACGGCGCCTGCACAGCCGGGGCCAGGATTCCGATCAGGTGATCCGCGGCCGCATGGAAAAAAGTCTGAATGAAATCAGCCATTGGGCCGAATATGATTATGTTCTGGTCAATGATGACCTGGACCGCTCGACCGAGGCGCTCAAGACCATCCTGACGGCCGAACGCCTGCGCCGCGACCGTCAGACCGGCCTTGGCCCCTTTGTCCGCAAACTGATGGAGGAGCAAGGCGCATGATCTGGGAACTTGACGGGGTCCGCCCCGAAATCGCTGAAAGCGCATGGGTCGCGCCCGATGCGCAGCTGATGGGCCATGTCGTGCTGGAACCCGACAGCAGCGTCTGGTGGGGCGCCGTCCTGCGCGGCGACAACGAGGTGATCCGCATCGGGCGCGGCTCGAACGTGCAGGATCTGTGCGTCTTTCACACCGATCCCGGCCATCCGCTGCCGATCGGGGAAAACTGCACCATCGGCCACCGCGCCATCCTGCATGGCTGCCAGATCGGCGACGGCGCGCTGATCGGCATGGGCGCGACCATCCTGAACGGCGCGAAAATCGGCGCGGGGGCGCTGATCGGCGCGGGTGCCCTGATCGCCGAGGGCAAGGAAATCCCCCCCGGCGCGCTGGTCATGGGGGCGCCGGGCAAGGTCATCCGCGAGCTGGACGCCGCCGCGCAGGCCGGGCTGATCGCCTCGGCCGAACGCTATCAGGCCAATGCCCGCCGGTTCCGTGCCGGTTTGCGGCAGATCTGATGGGACCCGACATGCCCGCACCCTCTGCCGAAGAGCTGATCGAGGCGGTGCCGAATGCGATGCTGGCGGTCGACCGCTCGACCCGGCTGATTCTGGCCAATGCGGCGGCGCGCGAACTGTTCGGCGCCGGGCCGGTCGGGCGGCCCTTCGTCACCGCGATCCGTCATCCCCAGATCAACGACGCCGTCGAGACGCATTCTGGGCGAGACCGCGCCAGAGCGCGGCGCAGCTGACCGCCCAGATCAGCGCCGAGGGGCGCGATCTGTCGGTCGATGTCAGCATCACCCCGATCAGCATCGGCACCCGTCGCGGCGTCGTGGTGGCGCTGGTCGACCGCACCTCGCTGGAACGCGCGGATGAAATGCGGCGCGATTTCGTCGCCAATGTCAGCCATGAATTGCGCACGCCCCTGACCGCGCTGCAGGGCTTCATCGAAACCCTGCGCGGCCCGGCGCGGAACGACCCCAAGGCCCGCGACCGCTTTCTGGACATCATGGAACGCGAGGCGGGCCGGATGAACCGGCTGATCGCGGATCTGCTGTCGCTCAGCCGGGTCGAATCCGAAGAACGCCGCCGCCCGGCCGAGAGCGTCGATCTGCTGGCCCTGTTGCGCAATGTCGTGGCGACGCTGACGCAGGCGGCGGCTGCGGCGGGTGTGCGGATCGAACTGGCCGCGGTGTCGGACCCGGTTGCGGTTGCGGGCGATGCCGACCAGCTTGTGCAGGTCTTTCACAACCTGATCGAAAACGCGGTGAAATATGGTGGCGCGGGCGAGCGCGTCCGGCTGGAAGCTGCCCATATCGACCACGAACCGGTCGTGCGCGGCGCGGCCTGGGCGATCACCGTCGCCGATGAGGGCGAAGGCATCGACGCCCTGCATCTGCCCCGCCTGACCGAACGGTTCTACCGCGTCGATACCCACCGTTCGCGCGAAAAGGGTGGCACGGGGCTGGGGCTGGCGATCGTCAAGCACATCATCAACCGCCATCGCGGTCGCCTGCGGATCGAAAGCGAAAAGGGCGTGGGTAGCCGCTTTACCGTGGTGCTGCCCGAAATGCCGATGCGGTAATGCCGATGCGCTGAAGCATCGCAGATGACCAATGACAAACCCCGCCGGTTCCGGCGGGATTGTCATGTGCAGCGGGTCATTCCGCCGCGTGATTGGTGGTGACCGGCGCGGTTTCGGAACCGGGCTTCATGTGGAAGCCGCGTTCCAGCTGGTCGAATGGTGCGACCGGATAATCGCCGGAAAAGCAGGCGTCGCAATATTGCGGGCAGGAGTTGTTGCGCCCGTTCGCCTCGCCGGCGGCGCGGTAAAGCCCGTCCAGCGACACGAAACGCAGGCTGTCCACGCCGATCCATTCGCGCATGTCCTCGGGCGTCATGTTCGCGGCCAGCAGCTTGTCGCGGTCGGGCGTGTCGACGCCGTAGAAGCAGGGCCATGCCGTCGGCGGGCTGGCGATGCGGAAATGCACCTCGTCGGCGCCGGCGTCCAGGATCATGTCCTTGATCTTGCGCGCAGGTCGTGCCGCGCACCACCGAATCGTCGACCAGCACCACGCGCTTGCCCCTGACCAGCGCCCGGTTGACGTTCAGCTTCAGCCGCACGCCCATGTTGCGGATCTGCTCGGTCGGCTCGATGAAGGTCCGGCCCATGTACTGGTTGCGGATGATGCCCATGCCAAAGGGGATGCCGCTTTCATGGGCGATAGCCGATGGCTGCCGGGCGTGCCGCGAGTCGGGCACCGGGCAGACCAGATCGGCCTCGACCGGGGCCTCGCGGGCCAGTTCCACGCCGATCTGGCGCCGGGTCTCATAGACCGAGCGGCCGCCGATGATCAGATCGGGGCGCGAGAAATAGACATGCTCGAAAATGCAGAACCGGCCCTTGGAGGGGCCGAAGGGGCGCGATGCTTTCGATCTCGCCCTTCGAGATCACCACCATCTCGCCCGGATCGATCTCGCGGATGAACTCGGCGCCGATGATGTCCAGCGCGCAGGTTTCCGAGGACAGCACGAAGCCGTCGTCGCCGACCTTGCCCAGCACCAGCGGCCGCACGCCCAAGGGGTCGCGCACGCCGATCAGCTTGGTGCGGGTCATGGCGATGACCGAAAACGCACCCTCGACCCGGCGCAGCGCGTCCTTCATCCGTTCGGGGATATTGCGTTGGATCGAGCGCGCCATCAGGTGGATGATGCATTCGCTGTCCGACGCTGGACTGGAAGATCGAGCCACGCTCGATCAGTTCGCGGCTGCAGCGCCATGGCATTGGTGATATTGCCGTTATGCGCAATCGCGCAGCCGCCCATGGCGAATTCGCCGAAAAACGGCTGGACGTCGCGAATCGCCGTCGCGGCCTTGGTGCCTGCGGTCGAATAGCGGACATGGCCGATGGCCAGCGGCCCCGGCAGCGTTTCCATCGTCGATTGCTTGGTGAAATTGTCGCGCACATAGCCAAAGCGATGGGCGCTGTTGAAGCCCGCTGTCCGGCGTCATGGGCTGATGATGCCGCCGGCTTCCTGGCCCCGGTGCTGCAGGGCGTGCAGGCCAAGGGCGACGAAATTGGCCGCATCGGTGACGCCGATGACGCCGAACACGCCGCATTCTTCATGCAGACGGTCCGAATCGAAGGGATGGGCAAGGAATGGCTGCATCATTACCGTCTCAGGTCCTGTGGCTCTGCCGTTGGCGCTACCGTCTATGTAGGGCTGTGGCCGGGAAAAGTCACGCCCCGCCGAACAGGCGGGGCGAACATTTTGTCATCAGACCGCCTTAATGCGGTTACCCGGTCTTAATTCGCGGGGTTTTCCGGCGTCGGGGCGGCGGGCATTTCCGTCGCGGGCGTCACCGAAGCGCCATCTGCGACGCAGCTGCGCACCATCTGTTCGTAACGTCCGACGATCCAGCCCGGCGCATCCTGCGGGATCTGTTCGCCGACCTGACCGCTGAGGCGGTTGAAGACCTGCGCAGACCGCGAGTTGTCCACCACCGCGACGGGTTCGGATGCCATGACCCGGTCATAGACGATGAAGGCCACCGCAACCAGCAGCACGCCCCGCGCCACGCCGAACAGGAACCCCATGCCCTGATCCACGCCGCCAAGCGCCGAACGCTGCACCACCGATGAAAACAGCGGCGTGATGACCGAGAAAATCACCAGCGCCACGGCAAAGACCACGGCGAAACCGGCGATTGTGGCCAATTCGCAGCTATCGGCCAGAAAACGGTTCAGGCCGGGGACCTGCGCCACCATCGGCCGGACCGTCGCCGCAAAGATGAAGGCCAGCACCGCCGCGCCGATCCATCCCAGAATCGCCAGCGATTCGCGGACGAAGCCCCGCGCATAGGCGAGGATCGCAGATAGGATGATGACAGCCGCGACAATGCCGTCGATGATCGTGAAACCGTCCATTTATCCGTCCCTCCGCAGGGTTTGCCTGCGCTGGTGGGCCTGTCAGCCTGCGCCGAACGTGTCGCCCACAAATCCCGTCAGATCGGAAACGCGGCCGATCCGCATATCCGTATTGCCTTCGACCTTTTGCGCCTCGGGCAAGATTGCCCGTGAAAAACCAAGTTTCCGGGCCTCTTTCAACCTGTTTTCCGCCTGAGCGACCGGACGTAGCGCCCCCGACAGGCTGATTTCGCCGAAAATCACCGCCTCGGGCGGCAGGGCGATATCCTCGCGGGCGCTGAGCAGGGCGGCCGCGATAGCCAGATCGGCGGCGGGTTCCTGCACACGCATCCCCCCGCGACGTTCAAAAACACGTCCAGCCCGGCAAAGGGGATGGCGCAGCGCGCCTCCAGCACGGCAAGGATGGTGGACACGCGCCCCGAATCAAGCCCGACCACCGTGCGGCGCGGGCTGGCCAGCGTCGAGGGCGCGACCAGCGCCTGAATTTCGGTCAGCACGGGCCGCGTCCCTTCGATGCCTGCGAAAACCGCGCTGCCGGCGTTCGGCGTTCCGCGTTCGGACAGGAACAGCGCCGAGGGGTTGCGGACCTCGGCCAGCCCGCCGCCGGTCATTTCAAAGACGCCGATTTCATCGGCGGGGCCGAAGCGGTTCTTGACGGCGCGCAGGATGCGGAACTGGTGGCCGCGCTCGCCCTCGAAATACAGGACGGTATCGACCATATGCTCGACGACGCGGGGACCGGCGATCTGGCCTTCCTTGGTGACATGGCCGACCAGCACGATGGCGGTGCCGCTGCGCTTGGCGAAGGTCACCAGCTCATGCGCGGCGGAGCGGACCTGACCGACGGAACCCGGCGCGGCCTCGACCGTGTCGGACCACAGCGTCTGGATCGAATCGATTACGGCCAGATCGGCGCCTTCGGCGTCCAGCGTCGTCAGGATGTTGCGCAGCGCGGTTTCGGCGCCAAGCCGCACCGGCGCATCGGCCAGCCCAAGACGCTGCGCGCGCATGCGGACCTGCGCCGTGGCCTCTTCGCCGGACAGGTAGATGACATGGCCGCCGCGACGGGCCAGCGCGGCAGCGGCCTGCAGCAGCAGGGTCGATTTGCCGATGCCCGGATCGCCGCCGACCAGCACGGCGCTGCCCGGCACGATCCCGCCGCCCAGCACACGGTCGAATTCCTCGATCCCCGATTGCGCGCGGGGCGGGGGCGGTTCCTTGGTGTCCAGCCCGGACAGCGGCACGGGCTTGCCCCGCGCCGCGCCAAGGCCACGGCCCGGCCCCTGGCTGAGCGGGGCTTCCTCGACGATGGTGTTCCATTCGCCGCAGGCATCGCAACGCCCCGCCCATTTCTTGTGCGAAGCGCCGCAGGCGGAGCAGGTAAAGCTGGTGACCGATTTTGCCATTTCCCGGCTTGTCGCAAATCGGGCGCGCTCAGGCAAGCCGCTGCGGGCAGGGGCAGCCCGTGCGCCGGATCGCAACACCGGGGCGGATGGGGCCCCGTTGCGGGCGTGACGCGCTACAAGCAGGGGGCTGGGACGATTGCCGCAGAATTGTCGTGCCAGCGTTGCCGCGCCTTGTCGGGCGGGGGGTGCCGGGCGCAAGTTGTGGGGCGCCAGTTGCGGTGGGCAGTTTACTGCGCGCCCAGCCCCGCCCGCATCATCATGCGCCGCACCGGGCCGCTGGCATACAGGCTGCCCAGCATCGCGGCGCGCAGGTCGCGCAGGGGCCGGGCGGTGACCATGCTGGCGCGGTTCAGCGCGTCGATGCCGGTCAGGCGGGCCAGCGCCTCGGGGCGGCGATGGCGGGCGAATGCGGCCAGACTGGCGGCAGAGCCCGGCTCGTCGCGCGACAGTTCAAGCAGCGCGGCCAGATCGGCAAGGCTCATGTTCAGCCCCTGCGCGCCGATCGGGGGGACGACATGGGCGGCCTCGGCGATCAGGGCGGTGCGCGGGCCGGTGAAGGCATCGGCGATCTGGCTGATGATCGGCCATGTCGTCAGCCGCGTGGCTTGGGTCAGATGGCCCAGCACCCCGGCGGAACGTGCATTCATCGCGGCCTGAAAATCCTCGCGCGGCAGGGCGGACAGCCGGGCGATTTCCGGGCCGCGTTCCAGCCAGACCACGGCGGAGGAATGGCGCCCCTCGCGGTCGGGCAGCGGCACCAGCGTAAAAGGCCCGCCGGAACGATGCACCTCGGTCGAGATATTGTCATGCGGCCGGTCATGGGTCACGGCAAAGGCCAGTGCCTTTTGCCCGTAACGGATCGTGCGCACACCGATGCCAAGCGCCTCGCGCACCGGCGAATTGCGGCCATCGGCGCCGACGACCAGCCGGGCATGGGCGCGGGTGCCGTCGCTCAGCGTGGCAATCGCGCCGGTTTCGCGGGCGACCAGATCCGCCGTTCCCGTGCCGGGGCGGAATTCGACATTCTGCAACTGCGTCAGCCGGGCCGAGATTTCGCGTTTCAACAGCCAGTTGGGCAGGTTCCAGCCAAAGGGCTTTTCGGAAATCTCGGCGGCGTTGAATTCGCGCACCAGCCGCGCCTCGGACCGGGCGCCGCCGGCATCGACGATGCGCATGATCTGCAAAGGCGTCGCGTGGGGGGCCAGCATGTCCCACAGCCCGGCTTCGGCCAGAATGCCGATCGAGGGTTGCAGAAAGGCGGTCGAACGCAGGTCCGAACCCGCCGCCGCTTCCTCGGTCACCGGGGGGGCGGGATCGACGCATAACACGCGGAACCCCGCGCTGCCGAAAGCCGCAGCCGCGACCAGCCCGGCAATCCCGCCGCCCGAGACAAGGATATCGACCTGCGTATCGGGCATGGCCGCGTCAGAACCCCGCCGCATAGGCGACCAGCATCACCATCACCAGGGCCGCCGCCGCCAGCGCGACCATGGTCAGGCCGGGCAGGCCCCAGATCCATGTGATCGCGACCACAACGGCGACCACCAGCAAAAGCACCAGCATGATGGCGCGGACCGTGCGCGCCTCGGCGCGGTCATCTGCGGCATGGGGCATGGTTTCGGCGGCGGTTTTGGCGTGGTTGCTCATCTGTTTGCTCCTGGCGTCAGCCTGTCGTCATGGTGTCACGGACCGGCTGTCGCCAGCAAGCCCGCGAAGGAAATCGCTCAGGTCATTAGTGCGGTGATGGACATGCGCGCCATGATCCTGATCAAGTTCCACCGGATCGGCGCCGGTCAGGCCAGAGCCGACCAGGATCGTCGCCATGCCAAGCGCATCGGGCACGAGCAGATTGCGGGGGTCGTCCTCGAACATGGCGGCGCGGGTGGGGGCAAGGCCATGTGCCGCGATCACCGCATGATAGGCGCGGGCGTCGGGCTTGGGGTGAAAGGCGACCTCTTCGATGCCATAGACCGCCTCGAAGATATCCAGCCCGCGATGTTCCAGCACGCGCCGCGCATAGGTCGAATCGCCGTTGGTATGGACGATCTTGCGGCCGGGCAGGGCGCTGATCAGCGCGGCCAGATCGGGATCCGGGGTCAGCGCGGAAAAGTCGATGTCATGGACCTCGCGCAGATAGGGCACGGGATCGACCGCATGTTCCGCCATCAGCCCGGCCAGCGTCGTGCCGTGCTGGCGCCAGTAATGGTTGCGCAGGCGGCTGGCTTCGGCCTCGGGGGCGCCGGTGACGCGCATGACATATTGCGTCATGCGCCGCTCGATCTGGTCGAACAGCCGCACCTCGGGCGCGTAAAGCGTGTTGTCCAGATCAAAGATCCAGGTATCGACATGGTTCAGTTTCATCGCTTCTGCCTAGCCCTGATGCAGTTTGCTTGCAATCCGGCGGCGGGTGTCAGAACGTCGCGGCATGAAAGATGCTTATTCCCTGATCGTCAGCGCCATCGAAACCGGCGTGTTCCGTCCCGGCGACCGTCTGGTCGAATCCGAGCTGGCCGAGCGTTTCGGCGTGTCGCGCACCCCGGTCCGCGAGGCGCTGCAACGGCTGGAAACGCAGTCGATGCTGAAACGCGATGGCCGTTCGCTGATCATCGCGACGCTGGATCACAACCAGCTGGCCGAGCTTTATACCGTCCGCGCCGAGCTGGAGGCGTTGGCCGCCCGCCTTGCCGCCCGCAATGCCTCACCCGAGGAAATCCGCGTGCTGGGCGCCATGGTGGCTGAGGATCAGGCCATCGTGAACGACCCGCAGGCACTGGCGCGGGCCAATCGCCGCTTTCACCATCAGGTGCATCTGGCCTCGCACAATCGCTATCTGGTGCAGCAACTGGATCTGGTGCATCGCAGCATGGCGCTGATGGCGCGCACGACCCTGGCCGCCAAGGGGCGCGGTGCGGTGGCGCTGGAAGAGCATCAGGCCCTGGTCGATGCCATTGCATCTGGGGATTCCGCGCTGGCAGAACAATCGCTTAGGCGGCATATCTCGAACGCTTTCGAGACGCGGCTGAAGGAAGAGGCCCGGCAGTTCGGCGAACAGCCCGCCACGGGTATCGACAACGAACTGTAATGCGCCTGATCGAAACCCCGGCAGATCTGGACGAGGGCGCGGCCCATCTGGCCGCCGTCTGTCCGGTCTGGGCGCGGATATTGCCGCAGCTTGGCCCCTTGCCCCTGCGACGCAGGCCGGACGGTTTCGCGGCGATCTGCGACGCGGTGGTGTCGCAGCAGATTTCGACCGCGGCGGCGGCGGCGATTGCCGGGCGGATGCAGGCGGCGGGGCTGGTCGATCAGGCGGCGATTGCCGGGGCGGCGGATGACGATCTGCGTGCGGTGGGCCTGTCGCGCCCGAAAATCAAATATTTGCGCGGCATTGTTCAGGCGGGAGTCGATTGGACCGGCTTGCGCGACATGTCCGACGATGCGGTGATCGACAGCCTGACCGCGCTGCCCGGAATCGGTCGCTGGACGGCGGATATCTATCTGAAATTCGCGCTTGGCCGTGCCGATGCCTTTGCGGCGGGGGACCTTGCCTTGGCCGAATCGGCGCGGCTGCTGTACGACCTGCCGGACCGGCCCGGCCCTGCGGGCCTGACCGCCCTGGCCGAACCCTGGCGCCCCTGGCGTTCGGTTGCGGCGCGGGGGCTATGGGCTTACTACCGGCAGGCAAAGGGCGGCGAGGGCATTCGCTAGCCCGACCACATCCAAGAGGAAGCTGATGGCACGAGAGTTGAAATCCGGCCGCAAGGGGCCGAAACAGGCGAAATCCGTTGTCGTCTTTCTGCATGGTTATGGCGCGGATGGTGCCGACCTGCTGGGGCTGGCCGACCCGCTGGCGCCGCATCTGCCCGATACCGCATTCTATGCCCCCGATGCGCCCGAACCCTGCGTCAACAATCCGATGGGCTATCAGTGGTTCCCGATTCCCTGGCTGGACGGTTCGACCGAGGAGGCGGCGCGGTCCTCGATGGCCCTGTCCATTGAGGATGTGAACGCATTTCTGGACAAGGTGTTGCGCGACGAATCCGTCACGCCGGACCGGCTGGCCGTGGTCGGCTTTTCGCAGGGCACGATGATGGCGCTGCATGTCCTGCCGCGTCGCGAACAGCCCGTGGCGGGGATCGTCGGCTTTTCCGGTCGGCTGCTCGCGCCCGAACTGATCGCAGAGGTCGTCTCCCGCCCGCCTGTGCTGCTGGCCCATGGCGATCAGGATCAGATGGTTCCCTTTGAAAGCATGGGTTTGGCGGCGGATGCTCTGGTGAATGACGGGTTCGAGGTTTACACCCATGTCATGAAGAACACCGGCCACGGCATCTCGCCCGACGGGCTTTCGGTGGCACTGTCTTTCCTTCGTGAAAAGCTGGGCGCCTGATTTCGCGCTTGCAACCCCCTGCGGGCGTATTACGCTGTCATCGAAACGACAGGAGGAAGTAATATGGAACTGATCTGGATGACTGTCCTTTGTCTGGTTCCCGCAGGCGTTCTTGCCTTGCGCGCTGTCGGAACACGGGCCGTTCCGGTGCAGGCCGCTGCGCGGAAATCGTGCCGCTGACGCCGTTTCTTCCGACATCGGAATTGGGTCGCCGCGCGGATGCGGCGACCTTTTTATCTGGAGGGATCAGCGATCCCAGATCCGCGGATCGGCCAGTTCGATCGAATTCCCTGCCGGGTCGCGGAAATAGATCGACCGCCCTTCTGGCGACTGGCCGCCCTTGGGCCAGGTGAAATCCGCCTCGATCGCGATGCCCTGTCCTTCCAGCCATGCCCGCCAACCGTCCAGATCCTTGCCGCTGACGGCCATGCAGTAATGGCCGGGACCGGTGGCACCATGGGGCAGGACGGGCAGGCGGGCATCGGAGGCAGGCGCAACCTGCGTGGCCTCTGCCCGGAAAATCAGCAGCACGCCGGAGCCGACGCGATAGAAAACATGGCGATCCGGCACCAGCGCTATCCGCTCCAGCCCCATGACATTTTCCCAGAAAGCCGCAGCCGCAGCCAGATCATCGGCATAAAGCGCCGATTCCAGTGTCGAGAGGATGCCGGGTCTGTCCATGCTTCCCAACCATCCGGCGGGCGGTTTCGTTCCCCCCTGTGTGCCCCCTTGCGCGGGGAATGATTGCCTGATCTGTTTCCTGACAGGAAAATCATTTCCCACCCGCAAAAGGAAATCGCGCCACATGCCCTGGATATTGCTGTTCATCGCCGGATTGTTCGAAGTGGTCTGGGCCTTTGCCCTGAAGGAATCCCAGGGTTTCACAAAGCTCTGGCCGTCGGTCGTGACAATCGTCGGGATGCTGGTCAGCTTCTGGTTCCTGGCGCTGGCGATGCGGCAGTTGCCGCTTGGCACCGCCTATGCGATCTGGACGGGAATCGGCGCGGTCGGTGCTTTTCTGGTCGGGATCTTTGTCCTGAACGAACCGGCAACCGTGATGCGGGTGCTGGCCGCCGGGCTGATCGTTTCCGGCTTGATTTTGATGAAGATTTCCAGCCCGGCTTAGTGGCGCGGTGCCGTCATGCCTGTGTCACAGCACTGGGATTATCTTGCGTTGGGACCATATTCATGCGCTTGTCAGCCCCGCGACGCGATATATAGTCAGGCCGTGACCAGAGGTTCCGAAGAACAAGCGGAGCGACAAGGATGCGAAAAGAAACGGGGATGCGAAAAGAGACGGGCGATTTCAGGACCCATTTCGTCAGAGAGCCGGCGGCGCTGAAGCATTTCCCGGCACTGGTGCTGAATGCGGATTTCCGCCCGCTGTCCTATTACCCGCTGTCGCTGCTGCCCTGGCAAGAGGCGGTCAAGGCCGTGGTGCTGGACCGCGTCAGCATCATCGCCGAATATGATGAAACCGTCCGAAGCCAGCGTCAGGCCATACGCATACCCAGTGTGGTCGTCCTGAAAGATTTCGTGAAACCCCAGAAGCGCGTGGCATTCACGCGCTTCAATCTTTTTCTGAGGGACGAATTCTGCTGCCAGTATTGCGGCGCGCGCGGCGATCTGACCTTTGACCATGTCGTGCCGCGTTCGCGGGGCGGGATCACAAGCTGGGAAAACGTCGTCGCGGCCTGTTCGCCCTGCAACCTGAAAAAGGCGAACCGTTCGCTGCGGAATTCGGGTCTGACGCTGGCCCGCAAACCCGCCCGCCCAAGCGCCGCCGACCTGCACGCCGCAGGCCGCCGCTTTCCGCCGAACCACCTGCACGAAAGCTGGCTGGATTTTCTGTATTGGGACGTGGAACTTATCGCCGGCTAAGACGGCGGGAACGGCCCGCAATGCAATCCGTGTGGAAAAGGTGAGAGGCTGGACAACGACCCAAGCGGGGCTCGTTACGGCTGCTTCCTTCCGGACCTGACCGGGTTGGCGAGGTGCCTGCCCGCGCCAACCTCTCGCCCCTAGATAGGGCGGTGGCGGGGGGAATGCAACCGTCAAAACTTTGTCACAGATGCAGGCGCAGGCGGGTGAAACCGGCGGGGGTGGTGCCGATGACCTGCGGCGACATTCCGGCGATCATGTCGAGATGGCCGGTCACGGCCGGGCTGCTGTCGAAAAGGACGCTGGCCCCCGCGACCGGCGCAAAGCGAAACCCCAGGGCCGAGGGCGGCGCGACGGTCCCGGCGCGCGCGACATGGCGTCGCAGAATGTCGCGTGTGCGCTCGCCCCCGTCGATCACCAACTGGTCGCGGCGGGCCAGCGGGGCATAAACCCCGCATTCCGACAGGCGATAGCCGTTCGTGACCAGAATGAAGCGGGCATCCGCCGCGACCGGGCGGCCCGCATGGGTCAGGTCGCGGATGCGCTGTGCGCGCGGGTGATTCAGGGCGCCGGTCGGATCGTAGCGCGCCGGTCCGGACAGGTCGATGCGCCATTCCAGCCCCGAAATCACGTCGAAATTATAGCTGGGGAAATTCGGATCCAGCAGCGGCTGATCGCCTTGACCGGGCCGGATCTGGCAAAAGATTCCGGCGGCACGCTCAAGCCAGTCGGTCACTTGCGCGCCCGTTACCTCCAGCGCACAGATCCGGTTGGGGTAAAGATACAGATCCGCGAGGCTGCGCAGGGTCAGATCGCCTGCGGGCATATCGGTATAGTGGCTTGGCCCGCCGCGACCGCCCGCGCGGCCAGGCGCCGCGGCAGAGATGACGGGCAGGCGTGCGACCGGATGTCCGGCCAGCGCGGCCCGGACGAAATCGGATTGCGCCTGATTGACCAGATTCAGCCCGGCGTCATGCCCGATCAGCGACAGAAAACTGTGCATGGGCGCCGGTGTGCGTGCGATCCGGCGCGCGAAATGGCGGATGGTGGCCTGATGGTCGTGGTCCAGCGCGGCGGTGATGGCGGGCGCGGGCGTGGCATCCGGCGGAACCGCCAGCACGCGGGCGCTGCTGCCGGTGACCTGCCAGCCCTGATTGTTGCGCGTCAGCTCAAGGTCGATCACCCCCAGATGCGACCCCCAGAACCCCGCCATGACCGCCGGTTTGCCATGCAGCAGCCCGCGCAGCGGGTCGATGCCCGGACCCGGCGGAAAATCGGCCGAGGGGAAGGTGCGGTGAATATGGCCGGTGACCAGCGCATCTATGCCCGGCACTTCGGCCAGCGGGACGGCGGCGTTTTCCATCCCCGGCCGGATCGCCGGACCGGCAATGCCGCTATGGGCCAGCGCGATGATGATATCGGCGCCTTCGGCCTTGAGCTTTGGCACCGCGATCCGGGCCGTGTCGATGATGTCGTCGACGCGCATCTCGGCGCGCAGGGCGCTGTCCCAATCGGTGGTCTGCGGCGGCAGAAAGCCCAGAACACCGATGCGCAGGTCATGCGCCCGGCCCTGATCGTCGAGAAAGCGGCGCTCCAGCATGATGCTGCGGCGGATCAAACCTGCCTGCCGCATGTGCAGATTGGTCGAGACCAGCGGAAAACGCGCATCGGCAAGCGATTTGAGCAAGAAATCGCTACCAAAGGCGAAATCGTGGTTGCCAACAGTTGCAGCGTCGTAGCGAAGTTGGTTCATGGCGATCACAAGCGGATGGGACATCCCCGGACGGGCGGTCCGGCTTTCGGCAACATAATCGCCCAGAGGGGTTCCCTGAAGTGAATCGCCATTGTCAAAAAGCAGGCAGTTCCCATGAGTTGCACGTGATTCCCCGATCAGCCCCGCGACGGCGGCAAGGCCGGTGCCACGACTTTCCCGGTCCAGAAAATAATCGTAGCCAAGCAAATTCATATGGAGATCGGTCGTTGCCAGAACCCGAATGCCAAGCGTACTGACTGTTTTCGTTTCTGACATAATGCACTATTGAACAACCATTAGTTGTTTTTTTTGCCCAGGTCGCTACGACTGTGCAAGCGCCGATTGTCATATTAGATATGTGCCCGCAGCTTTATCTGTGGCTGCAACCAGCGAGGGTTGGACGAAACCGATGTTGAACCGGGATGAATTGAGAAGGTCGCAGGAATGAAGTTTTCGACCCGTCAGGATACTGATCTTTCGCCTGAATATCTGTTCGATGTGATCAGCGATTTCGACCGGCTGGAGCGTCTGCTGACGCGCCGGGGCGCCGTCGTCCGCCGTGTCGATCCGGCCAGCGAGCCGGGGGCGGGCATGGCCTGGCTGATCAATTTCGATTGGCGCGGCAAGGCGCGTCACCTGCGGCTGGATGTGACCCGTTTCGACCGGCCCGAAAACATCAGCATGGAAGGCGTGTCGGACATGTTCGAGGTTTCGCTGGACATGACGGTGATCGCGCTGACCCGGACGCGGGCGCGTCTGCAGTTCGAGGCGGATATTCGCCCGCGCAGCATGAAGGCCCGCCTGCTGCTGCAGACCGCAAAACTGGGAAAATCGCAGCTGGATCGCAAATTCGCGCTGCGCGTCGCGGAATTGCTGGGCGATGTGACCCGCGCGGCGGCGGCCTGAAGGCTGGCACCACGGGCGGACACCGGCCGGATGGCGGATATGACGCCGCGATCAGTAACAGGGTGATTGTGCGGGTGATTCTGTGGACAACAAGCCGGGCGCGCCCGGCTTGTGCGTTTTCGTGCCGGGCAGTCCAGCCCGTCCGGTCAGCCCGCCGCGCGGGTGGCGCCGGTGCGGCGCGGGTCGGCGGGATAGACGCCCAGAATATCCAGGCTTGAGGTGAAATAGGCCAGTTCTTCCAGCGCGCGGGCGACGGGGGCATCGTCGGGATGGCCTTCGATATCGGCATAGAACTGCGTCGCGGTAAAGGAGCCGTTGACCATATAGCTTTCCAGTTTGGTCATGTTGACGCCATTCGTCGCGAATCCGCCCATCGCCTTGTAAAGCGCGGCGGGCAGGTTGCGGACGCGAAAGACGAAGCTGGTCATCATCAGATCGCCCCCGGCAGGGTTGGGGCGCCGGTCGTGGTTTGCCTCGCGCGACATGACCAGAAAGCGGGTGGTGTTGTTCTTGAAATCCTCGATTTCGGCAGCAAGCTCATCCAGACCATAGATTTCGCCCGCAATGGGCGAGGCGAGGGCCGCCAGCGACGGAATGCCGCGGCGGGCCACCTCCATCGCGGAACCGGCGGTATCGGCGCCGGTCACGCTGCGGATGCTGTGGTTGCGCAGAAAGTTGCGGCACTGACCCAGCAGGACCGTATGGCTCATGGCGTCGGTGACCTGATCAAGCTGCGTGCCGGGCAGGGCCAGCAGGCTGATATGAACGCGAACGAATGCCTCGTCGATGATGTGCAGCCCGCTTTCGGGCAGCAGGTGATGGATATCGGCGACCCGGCCATAGGTCGAATTTTCGACCGGCAGCATGGCCAGCCCGGCCTTTTTGTTGCGCACGGCTTCGACCACATCCTCGAAGGTGCGGCAGGGCAGGACCTCCATTCCGGGCCGCGAGATGCGGCAGGCCTGATGGCTGTAGGCCCCCAGTTCGCCCTGAAAGGCTATCACATTGTCCGTCATATCGCTTTGCCCGCCCGTCGATGCTGTATCCGTGCGTGTCGCGGCGACATCAGATGGCCGCAGTTGTCACGCCAGCCGAACAACTATACCTTGAACAGGACAAGTGAAAGCGCGTAGATACGGCCAATTCCACGGAGAGACCGCACAAGGGACCCGCAGACATGTTCGATACCATGACCATCACCAAGGCCTCGGGCGCGATTATCGGCTCGTTGCTGTTTTTGATGCTGGCCTCCTGGGGTGCCTCGGCGCTCTATCACGTCGGCCCGCAGGGGCATGGCGATGGCGAACATGCGCAGGCCTATTCGATTCCGGTCGAGGAAACCGCCGGTGCAGCCGAAGCCCCGGTCGACGAAGGTCCCGCCTTTGCCGAAGTCTATGCCGCAGCCGATGCAGCAGCCGGTGAAAAGGCATTCGGCAAATGCCGCGCCTGCCACAAGCTGGACGGCGCGGACGGCACCGGCCCGCATCTGAACGGCATTGTCGGCCGCGCTGCCGGTTCCGTCGCGGGCTTCAACTATTCCGATGCGATGGCCGCCCATGGTGGCGACTGGACCCCGGAAGAGCTTGACCACTTCCTGACCAACCCGAAAGCCGCGACCCCGGGCACCAAAATGGCCTTTGCCGGTATCCGCAGCGCCAAGGAACGCGCCGATCTGATCAAATATCTGGAAGGCACCAACTGATCCCGCCAACCGAATTCCGGTGGATCGCAGAATCGGGAAAAGGGGCACGGGTAACGATCCCGTGCCCCTTTTTCGTTGTGCGGCCAGAGGTTTCGTGATCCGGCCAGGCGGGGCAGTTCACGCATTTGCCGGTTGAACCCTGCGCCCCGGCTGTTAGCGTGACGGTCACAGAATTCGTCGGAACCGATAGATGCGCCACTGCCTGATTCTTGCCATGACCGCCGCCGTATCCGTCGCGACCGCGGGCCTTGCGCAGGATCAGGGCCAGCCCGCGCCGCAGGATCCGCCTGAAACGCAGGCGGCACCGGCGGCGCAGCCCGAAACCATCATCTCTCACGGAGTCGCGGTTTACGGCGAACCCTCGCTGCCCGCCGATTTCGCGCATCTGCCCTATGTGAACCCCGACGCGCCCAAGGGCGGCGAGATATCGCAGTGGTTTTCCGGCGGTTTCGACAATTTCAACCCCTATACCATTCAGGGCCGCGCCGCGATCCTGTCCTCGATCGCGCATGAAACGCTGATGACCGGCACCGCCGACACGGTGGGCGAGGCCTATTGCCTGCTGTGCGAGACGATCGAATATCCGCCGTCGAAGGACTGGGTGATCTTTACCCTGCGCGAGGGCATCACCTTTTCCGACGGCTCGCCCCTGACGACCGAAGATGTGCTGTTTTCGTCCGACACCTTTCGCGACAAGGGGCTGTCATCCTACCGCACCGTCGTCGCCCAGCAGATCGACAGCGTCGAGGTGCTGGACGACCGCCGCATCCGCTTCAACTTCAAACCCGACTATCCGCGCCGCACCATCATTCAAGAGGCGGGATCGCTGCCGGTTCTGTCCCGCGCGCAGTTCGAACGTGACGGGATCAGCCCGGACCGCGCGTCGAACACGCCCCTGATCGGGTCGGGGCCCTATATGTTCGGCGCCACGCGGGACGGACGCAGCATCACCTGGCAGCGCAATCCCGATTACTGGGGCAAGGATCTGCCGATCAATATCGGCCGCAACAATTTCGACCGCATCCGCATCGAATATTACGCCGATTACCAATCCGCATTCGAAGGGTTCAAGGCCGGCTCCTACACCTTCCGCAACGAGGCGTCGTCGCTGATCTGGTCCACCGGCTACGATTTTCCGGCGATCCGGCGCGGCCATGTCGTGAAACAGACGCTGCATGACGGCGATGTCGCCACCGGCCAGATTTTCGCCATCAACCTGCGCCGCGACAAGTTTTCGGACATCCGCGTGCGCGAGGCGATCGGCCTGATGTTCAATTTCGAATGGTCGAATGACACGCTGTTTTACGGGCTGTATCAGCGCGTGAATTCGGTCTGGGAAAATTCCTATCTGGCCGCGCAGGGCCTGCCCACGGCGGCCGAGCGCGCGGTTCTGGAACCGCTGGCCGCCGATCTGCCCGCGGGCGTGCTGGACGAACCCGCCGTGATGGCGCCGACATCGGGCAAGCGCCAGCTGGACCGCAGCAATCTGCGCCGCGCGGCGTCGCTGCTGGATGCGGCGGGCTGGATCGAACGTCCCGCGCCGCCCCATCCCCGCGCGGGCATCCTGCCGACCATCGGTCTGGTCGCGCTGATCCTGGCCTTTGCCGGCATCGCGGCGCTGCGCCATTCCGGCAGGCGCCGGTGGGCAAGCAGCGGCGCGCTGATCCTGCTGGCGGTGACGGCGGGGCTGTTCATGCGCATGCAGGTCCAGCCTGCGCCCGATGGCATGCGCCGCAATGAGGCGGGCCAGCCCCTGACGGTCGAGATCCTGAACGACAGCCAGACCTTTGACCGCGTGCTGAACCCCTATGTCGAAAACCTGCGCGTTCTGGGCGTCGATGCGATGATGACCCGCGTCGATGATGCCCTGTATGAAAACCGCCGCCGCAGCCATGATTACGACATGATCACGACGCAGCTTCGGCCCGATCTGCTGCCGGGATCGGCGCTGCATCAGTTTTTGGTTCCGGACAGCGTCGGCGATGTCTTCAACGCCATGGGGCTGGCCAATCCCGCCATCGACCGGCTGATCCGCATGGTCGAGCAATCCACCACCGAAGAAGAGCTGACCACTCGCGTCCATGCGCTGGACCGCGCGCTGCGGTCGCTGCGTTTCATGGTGCCGCAATGGTATAAGGGCGATCATACCGTCGCCTTTTACGACATCTACGACCACCCCGACACGCTGCCCCCCTATGCCCTGGGTGAGCTTGATTTCTGGTGGTATGACGCCGATAAGGCGCAAAAGCTGAAAGAAGCCGGGGCGCTGCGGTGAAGATGCGGGGCCCGATAAAACAAGAGCAGGGACAATAGCGCGATGCTGGCCTATCTTTCACGGCGATTGCTGCTGGTCATACCGACGCTGATCGGGATCATGCTGATCAACTTCGTGCTGACGCAATTCGTGCCGGGCGGCCCGATCGAACAGGTCATTGCCCGCGTTCAGGGCGAAGGCGATGCGTTCCGCAATATTTCCGGCGGGGGCGATGTGCAGGGCGCGCAGAGCCACCAATATGCAGGCGCCCAGGGCCTGCCGCCCGAATTGCTGGACCAGCTGGAGGTCCAGATGGGTTTCGCGCGGATTTCCTGCACCGCCGAACATCAGGGCGAACCCGACCTGAGCGCGCCCGATTGCGAAAAGGTCAAGCTGGGCGCGACCGAGCGTTTCTTCATCATGATGGGCAACTATCTGCGCTTCGATTTCGGGCAAAGCTTTTTCCATTCCACCTCGGTCGTCGATCTGGTGCTGGAACGGATGCCGGTGTCGATCACGCTTGGATTGTGGTCGACGCTCTTGGCCTATCTGATCTCGATCCCGCTTGGCATCCGCAAGGCGGTCCGGGCGGGGACGCCCGCTGACACATGGACCAGCGGCATCATCATCGTGGGTTACGCGATCCCGGCATTCCTGTTCGCGGTCCTGCTGATGGTGCTGTTCGCGGGCGGGTCATACTGGCAGATATTTCCCTTGCGCGGGCTGACCAGCGACAATTTCGCGGATCTGTCGTGGTGGGGCAAGGTCAAGGATTACGCGTGGCACATCACGCTGCCGGTCGTCGCCACATCCATTTCCAGCTTTGCAACGCTGACCCTGCTGACGAAAAACAGCTTTCTGGATGAAATCAACAAGCAATATGTGATGACCGCGCGCGCGAAGGGGCTGACCGAAGGCCGCGTCCTGTATGGCCATGTCTTTCGCAACGCCATGCTGATCGTGATCGCGGGCTTTCCGGCGCTGTTTCTGGGCGTGTTCTTTGGCGCGTCCATCCTGATTGAAACCATCTTTTCGCTGGAAGGTCTGGGCCGTCTTGGGTTCGAGGCGGCGGTTCAGCGCAATTACCCGGTGATCTTCGGCACGCTGTATGTCTTTGGCCTGATGGGGCTGATCGTCGGCATCCTGTCGGATCTGATGTATGTGCTGATCGACCCGCGCATTGATTTCGACAAGAGGGCGGGCTGATGGCTGTTTCCGAACTCAACCGCCGCCGCTGGCGCAATTTCCGCCGCAATGGCCGGGCCTTCTGGTCGCTGGTGATCTTTACCGTGCTGTTCGTGCTGTCGCTGTTCGCGGAACTGATCGCCAATGACAAGCCCATCGTCGTCAGCTATCGCGGCAGCCTGTATTTCCCGGTCTACAACTTCCATTCCGAAAAGACATTCGGCGGCGAATTCGGGACCGAGGCGATCTATTCCGACCCAAGCGTGCAATGCCTGATCGTCACCGGCGGGCGCCAGGAATGCTGGGAAAACCCCGAGACGACCACCGCGCAGGCAACGGAAACCGGCCAGGTCGCGGGGCAGGCTGTGGACAAGGGCTGGATGATCTGGCCGGTGATCCCCTATCACTACCGCACCATCAACAATGTCGGCACCGCCCCCAGCCCCCCGGATGCCAGCCATTGGCTGGGCACCGACGACACGGCGCGCGACGTCGCGGCGCGGGTGATCTATGGCTTTCGCCTGTCGATCCTGTTCACCCTGATCGTCACCACGGTCAGTTCGCTGATCGGCATCGCGGCGGGCGCGATCCAGGGCTATTTCGGCGGGCGCACCGACCTGATCTTTCAGCGGATCATCGAAATCTGGTCCTCGACGCCCTCGCTTTACGTCATCATCATCCTGTTCGCGATTCTGGGGCGCAGCTTCTGGCTCTTGGTCTTTATCACCATTCTGTTCGGCTGGCCCGCGCTGGTCGGCGTCGTCCGCGCCGAATTCCTGCGGGCGCGGAATTTCGAATATGTCCGTGCCGCCCGCGCCTTGGGCGTTTCCGACCGCATCATCATGTTCCGCCATATCCTGCCCAATGCCATGGTCGCGACGCTGACCATGCTGCCCTTTGTCGTGACGGGGGTGATTTCTGGCCTCGCGGCGCTGGATTATCTGGGCTACGGCCTGCCTACCACCGCGCCCTCGCTTGGGGAACTGGCCCTGCAGGCCAAGCAGAACCTGCAGGCGCCGTGGCTGGGCTTCACCGCATTCTTTACCTTTGCCATCATGCTGTCGCTCCTGGTCTTTGTCTTTGAAGGCATCAGGGACGCATTCGACCCCAGAAAGACCTTCAAATGACGCCGGTTCTGAATGTCGACAACCTGCGCATCGGTTTCCGTCAGGACGGGCAGGTGCTGCCTGCGGTCAAGGGCGTCAGCTTTTCGGTCGGGCGCGGCGAAACCGTCGCCATCGTGGGCGAATCCGGGTCGGGGAAATCGGTCACCGCGCTCAGCACCGTGCGCCTGCTGGGCGATTCCGCGATTGTCGAAGGCTCGGTCACCTATGAGGGCCGCGAACTGATCAGCGCCCCCGACAAACTGCTGCGAGAGGTGCGCGGCAATGACATCAGTTTCATCTTTCAGGAACCGATGACCTCGCTGAACCCCTTGCACACGATCGAGCGCCAGATCGGCGAAAGCCTGAAGCTGCATCAGGGCATGACCGGCGACGGTGCCCGCAAGCGCATCATCGAACTGCTGACCCGCGTCGGCATCCGTGACCCCGAAAGCCGCCTGCAGGATTTTCCGCATCAACTGTCGGGCGGCCAGCGCCAGCGCGTGATGATCGCCATGGCGCTGGCCAACGGGCCGGAGCTGCTGATCGCGGACGAGCCCACGACCGCGCTGGACGTGACCATTCAGGCGCAGATCATGGACCTGCTGGCCGAACTGAAACGCGATGAAAACCTGTCGATGCTGTTCATCAGCCACGACCTTGGGCTGGTGCGCCGCATCGCGGACCGGGTTTGCGTGATGAAGGACGGGGTGATCGTCGAACAGGGGCCTGCCGAACAGGTCTTTGCCGATCCGCAGCACGACTACACCCGCCGCCTGCTGGCCGCGGAACCCCATGGCATCGCGGACCCCATCGACCCGGCCGCGCCGGTGATGGTGCAGACCGATGATCTGCGGGTCTGGTTCCCGATCAAGCGCGGCTTTCTGCGTCGCACCACCGGCCATATCAAGGCGGTGAACGGCGCGACTCTGGCCGTCAGGGCAGGGGAAACGCTTGGGATTGTTGGCGGATCCGGCTCGGGCAAGACGACGCTGGCGCTGGCGATCATGCGGCTGATCGAAAGTCAGGGGCCGATCATCTATCAGGGGCAGGATATCAGCGCATGGTCGCCGCGCCAGTTGCGCCGGTTGCGCCGCGATATGCAGATCGTCTTTCAGGACCCCTATGGCAGCCTGTCGCCGCGCATGACGGTCGAACAGATCATCGCCGAAGGGCTGGGCGTCCACGGCGTCGAACCCGGTCGCAACCGCCGCGACATGGTGGCCGAAATCATGGCCGAGGTCGGGCTGAACCCGGACATGATGCACCGCTATCCGCATGAATTTTCCGGCGGCCAGCGCCAGCGCATCGCGATTGCCCGCGCCATGATCCTGCGCCCCAAGGTCGTCGTGCTGGACGAACCGACCAGCGCGCTCGACATGACCGTGCAGGTCCAGATCGTCGAATTGCTGCGCAACCTGCAGAAACGCCACGGGCTGACATTCCTGTTCATCAGCCACGACCTGCGGGTGATCCGCGCGGTTTCGCATCAGATCATGGTCATGCGCGCGGGCGAGGTCGTCGAACAGGGCAGCAGCGAGGCGCTGTTTTCCGCGCCGCAGACCGATTACACGAAACAGTTGCTCAAGGCCGCATTCCGCGACAGAAGCGCATGAAAATCCTGCTTGTCCACCAGAACTATCCCGGCCAGTTCCTGCATCTGGCGCCCGCCCTGGCCGAACGCGGCCATCAGGTGCTGGCGCTGACCGATGAGAAAAACCAGCGCCCCTCCAAGGTCAATGTCGTGCGCTACAAAAGCCCGGACCTTGCCGCGACCCAGAAAAATCTGGGCAAGACCTATGCCGAATACACCGAACGCGGCTGGATGGCGGCGCGTGGTTGCCGGGCTCTGCGCGACCGTCATGGCTTTACCCCCGATGTGATCTTTGGTCATTCGGGTTGGGGCGAGACGCTGTTTCTGCGCGAAATCTGGCCCGATGCGAAACTGCTGGTCTATGCGGAACTGATGTATCAGACGCGCGGTCAGGATGTCGGTTTCGACCCCGAAATCAACCCGGCCAGCGATGAGACGCGGGTGACCACCGTCGCGCGATCCGCCCATCTGATCCAGAGCATGGTTCAGGCCGATGCGGGCCTGTCGCCGACCGCCTATCAGGCCGGAACCTTTCCGCCCGAATTGCGCGGCAAGATCACCGTCATCCATGACGGCATCGACACCGATACCGTGCGCCCGAACCCCGATGCCCGCTTGACGCTGCCCAATGGCCGGGTGCTGCGGGCGGGGGATGAGGTGCTCAGCTTCGTGTCGCGGTCGCTGGAACCCTATCGCGGCTTTCACCGCTTCATGCGCGCCTTGCCAGAGGTGATGCGCGCGCGCCCCGATGCGCAGGTGGTTCTGGTCGGCGGCGACGGCGTCAGCTATGGCGCGCTGCCCAAGGACGCGCCGAACTGGAAGGCAAAGATGCTGGCCGAACTGGACGGGCAGCTTGATCTGGATCGCATCCATTTTCTGGGGCGCGTCCCCTATGACGATTACCTGTCGCTGATCCAGATCGCGCGGGTGCATTGCTATCTGACATACCCCTTTGTGCTGAGCTGGTCGCTGACGGAATCGATGGCGGCGGGGGCCTATATCGTCGCCTCGGATACGGCGCCGGTGCGTGAGCTGATCCGTGATGGCGAAAACGGGCGGCTGGTCGATTTCTTTGACCGAAAGGGGCTGGAAACGGCGCTGACCTTTGGCCTGTCCGGCGATCCGCAGGCGCAAAAACTGCGCGATGCGGCGCGTGACAAGATCGTGCGGGAATATGATTTCAAGACGAAATCGCTGCCGCGCCTGATCGAATGGGTCGAGAGTTTCGGCCCCAAGGCATAGCCCGCAATGCCCATCGGCCCGCAGCACCCGTCAGGGACGTGCGGCCAAATCCTTGGGTGCGGATATCTGCGGTGCGGGCGTGGTGCTGGCTGGTGCTGATCCGGCCTTTTTCTGCGCCCGTCGCGCCGCATCGGCGATCTTGCGTTTGCGGGCCTTGACCATATTGGCCTTGCGGTATTTTTCGACGCCCGTGACCTCTTTGCCGATCCAGTCGGGCAGGGTCACCTGGGTATCTTCGCTTGGCAATTCGATCTCGGCCAGAATGATTCCGGCCAGCAGGCCGTGATATTCGTCGACGCACCATTCACAGCCATCGACGATGACATGATGGCGGGTCTTTTCGACGACCTCGCCCTTGCAATGGCGTTCCAGCAGGATCAGCCCGTCAGAGGCCGGGATCTCATATTCGAATTCATCCCGCGTCAGCCCCTTGCGCGGGCCCTTGACCGTCAGGGTCGCCTTGTCGTCGTAAAAACGGATGCGGATCTTGCGTCCGTCGTAAAAGGCCAGCATGCCGTCGCGCAGGCGCGTGGCACGGGTCACGCAACTGCGCCAACTGTCCTTGGCGGTCAGGAATTTTCGTTCGATTTCGACTGGCATTCAGGTTTGCGACCGGTTGTTTCCATCCGCAGGTGTAATGCCATGCCCCTGTTTAGGACATATGACAAGAGAAAAACACCACCGTAAAACGACTGTCGCGTGATGCGCGGCGGGGTTTCAGGGCCGGGCGACACGGCCCTGAAACGGGATTTTCGGCTGTGGATCAGATCACGCCAAAGGCGCGCATCGGTTCGGCGACGCGGATGAAGCCCGCGATATTGGCGCCGATGACATAGTCGCCCGGCGCGCCGAATTCGTCGGCCGTCTGGAAACAGCTGTCATGGATATCGCGCATGATCTCGGCCAGCTTGGTTTCGGTCTTTTCAAAGGTCCATTTGTCGCGCGAGGCGTTTTGCTGCATTTCCAGTGCCGAGGTGGCGACGCCGCCCGCATTCGCGGCCTTGCCGGGGCCGAACTTGACGCCGGCCTGCTGGAAGGTGCGGATCGCTTCGGGGTGCAGGGCATGTTGGCGCCTTCGCCGACCGCGATCACGCCGTTCTTGACCAGCGTTCTGGCATCCCTGCCGGTCAGTTCGTTCTGCGTCGCCGAAGGCATCGCGACATCGCAAGGCACGTCCCAGATCGACCCGTCCGAGGATTTGACGAAATAGACGCCGTTGCCTTCGCCCTTGATGCGGACATATTCGGAAATCCGGCCGCGGCGGACCTCCTTGATTTCCTGAACCAGTTCCAGATCAATGCCGTTTTCATCGACGACATAGCCCGAACTGTCCGAACATGCGATAACCTTGCCGCCGAATTCCTGCACCTTTTCAATCGTATAGATTGCGACATTGCCGGAACCCGAAACCACGACCTTCTTGCCGTCGAAATCGTCGCCGGTGGTTTTCAGCATGGATTCGGTGAAATAGGTGTTGCCGTAGCCGGTCGCTTCCTTGCGCGCCAGCGAGCCGCCATAGAACAGGCCCTTGCCGGTCAGGACGCCTGCCTCGTAACGGTTGGTCAGGCGCTTGTATTGGCCGAACAGATAGCCGATTTCCCGCGCGCCGACGCCGATGTCGCCCGCCGGAACGTCGGTATATTCGCCCAGATGGCGATACAGTTCGGTCATGAAGCTTTGGCAGAAGCGCATGATCTCGCCGTCCGAACGACCCTTGGGGTCAAAGTCCGAACCGCCCTTGCCGCCGCCGATGGGCAGGCCGGTCAATGCGTTCTTGAAAATCTGTTCAAAGCCCAGGAATTTGATGATCCCGACATTGACCGAAGGGTGGAACCGCAGCCCGCCCTTGTATGGCCCCATCGCCGAGGAAAACTGGACGCGGAAACCGCGGTTGATCTGGACGCGGCCCTTGTCGTCGGTCCACGGCACGCGGAAGATGATCTGGCGTTCGGGTTCGCAGATCCGTTCGATCAGCGCGTCTTCAAGGTAATCAGGCCGCTTCGCGACGACCCGCCCCAGGCTTTCCAGCACTTCGCGCACGGCCTGGTGGAATTCGGGTTCACCCGCGTTGCGGCGTGCGACCTCGTTGAAGATGGGTTCCAGTTTGTCATCAAGAATGATCAATTGCTTCTCCAGTCGTTCCCGGTCTGCACTTAAATTGCGCAGGTTGCTGCGCTATTAGTTGAAAATTCCGGCAATAGAAAGACGGGAAGCGTGTCGATTTTCCTGTCACGCAACTTTCTTGTCGCGCAACCGATCTGTCATGCCGGGCGGGGCTGCGCCTGTCGGACGGCGGTTGCGGATCGGCGCGACGCCGGGGACAATCTGATCCGCACGGGGCGCGCGGATGGAACGAAGCGGGGGCCTTGGTCGTTATCCGCACAGAACCGAAGCCGCAGATCGAGGATACCGAAATGAGCAGCAAAGCTGAAACCGCCGCCCAGGACCTGAAAGCCGAAGCCAGGGGCGCGGCGCAGGATATCGGGAACAAGGCCCGCAAGGTGGCCGATGCGGCATCCGACGCGGCCGAAACCGCCCGTGCGCGCGGCGAGGAACTGCTGGGCAGCGCCCGCGACCATGCCGCCGATCTGGCCGATGCCGCCTATGCCAAGGGCGAGGAAGCCTATGAACATCTGCGTGAAAAAGGCGCCGATTATGCCGGTCGCGCGCGGCACGAGGCGGGGCGTCTGTATCACGACGCCGAACGTCGCGCCGCGCAAGCCGCCCATTACGCCGAGGATTATTACGACGAAGTGTCGGATCTGGTGCGGCGCAAGCCTGCGCAGGCGCTTGGCATCGCGGCGGGCGTCGGCTTTCTGCTGGGCCTGATCCTTGCCTCGCGTCGCTGATCCATGAACGTCTTTGCGCAAAAGCTGGACCTGTTCGTCAGGGATCTGGGTGCGGCGCGTGTCGATGAAACTCGCGGCGGGGATCCTGATCCTGATCGGGGCGGGGTTCCTGCTGGCCGCGCTGTGGACCTGGCTTGCCGATGGGCTGGATTGGGGGCCGCTTTACGCCTCTTTGGCCCTTGGCGCGGTCTTTGTCCTGATCGGGCTGGTCCTGATCGTCGCGACCGGTTCCGCGCGGCACAAGCCGCCCACCTCGGATGAGCTGCGCGCCGATATCGAAGAGCGCGTCTCGCTTGCGACGGGGGTGGTGATGGACCGCGTGACCACCGGCGCCGAAGACGCGATCGGCCGCGTCCAGCAAAAGGCCGGGCAGCTTGCCGATGCCGCAGGCAACCGCGTTCAAAGGCTGGTCGATTCCGTATCCTATGGCGCCGACCGTTTCGTCGGCAGCGCCGAGGCCAGGGTGGTCGGTGCCGCCCGCCGCGCCGGGGACGAGGTCAGCCAGAAGCTGGGCATCGGCGATGACCAGAAGGAACGCATCGCCCAGGGCTTTGAAAAGGGCTTTGAAAAGGCGAAATCATCGAATGCCGCCGCTTTGGCGCCGGTGATCGGGGCCTTTGCCGTCGGCCTGACGCTGGCGCAGAAATTCGTGGCGCGGCGTCGCGATGATGGTGATCTGTATGACGATGATGACGATTATTATGATGACGACGACGACTGGTATGATGATGACCGTCGCTATTGAAAAAGCCCGCCGTCAGGCGGGCTTTTGATTGCGCGGGACGGCCCGAGGGGTCAGGCGTTCGCTTCGCGGATCTTTTCGGCGGCATCCTTGTCGTAATCGACGCCGGCCTTGTCCAGCAGCTGGTCCAGCTCGCCCGACAGGGTCATTTCGGTGATGATGTCGCAGCCGCCGACGAATTCACCCTTGACGTAAAGCTGCGGGATCGTCGGCCAGTCGGAAAATTCCTTGATGCCCTGGCGGATGGTGTCATCGGCCAGAACGTTCACGTCCTGATAGGGCACGTTCATATAGTTCAACACGCCCGCCACGCGGCTGGAAAAACCGCATTGCGGCATCGCCTTGGTGCCCTTCATGAACAGGACGACATCATTGGCGTCGATGGTTTCCTGGATGCGTTCACGCGCGTCGGTCATTCGTCAGATCCTTGGATGCGCCCTCAGTCGGGGGCCTTGGTGGTCAGCGCAAGGGCATGCAATTCGCCATTGGCCCCGTCCATCTTGCCCTGCAGGGCGGCATAGACGGCACGTTGCTGCTGCACGCGGTTCAGGCCACGAAAGCTTTCGTCGATCACCTCGGCGGCATAGTGGTTCCCGTCACCGGCAAGGTCGGTGATCGTGATCCGCGCATTGGGAAACGTGTTGCGGATCAGTGCCTCGATGTCATGGGCTTCCATTGCCATGGCTCGTCCTTTCGCTATTGCCCTTGATGTAGGGTATGGCAGATCGACGCGCAAGATCGCCTGCGGTCAAGGACAGTTAAGCCGATATCGGCGCGCGCTGAAAGATGGTCCAAAGGGTGCAGAGGCGGAATATTCCGCCTGCCGCGCAACGGGCGGGGCCGGGCGGATCGGGTGCCGCCCGGCGGATCGGATGTCACGCCAGCGCGGCGTCGCAGCGCGCGCAGGTCGCGGGATGGGCGTGGCTGCCGACATCCGGCAGGATCTTCCAGCAGCGTTCGCATTTTTCGCCATCCGCCGGTTCGAAAACCACGCCGATGCCGGGGATTTCCGGCAGGCGAAAGGCCTCGTTCGGGGCGGGATCGGCGGTCAGCACCAGCGCCGAGGTGATGCAGACATCGGCGAAATCGCTGGTTTTCAGCGCGGCCAGAACCTCGGGGTCCTCGACATGGACGACCGGGGCGGCTTCCAGACTGGCGCCGATGGTCTTGTCCGTGCGCTTGATTTCCAGCGCGGCGGTGACGGCGCGGCGGGCGCGGCGGATCTGATCCCATTTCCGGGCCAGCGGTTCGTTCAGCCAGTCGGCGGGCGTCACCGGGAAATCCTGCAGGTGGATCGAACTGTCATCGCCGGGGAAGCGCGACAGCCAGACGTCCTCCATCGTAAAGGGCAGGATCGGGGCCAGCCATGTCGTCAGGCGGTGGAACAGGATGTCCAGCACCGTCCGGGCCGCACGGCGGCGGATGCTGTCCGGCGCATCGCAATACAGCGCATCCTTGCGGATATCGAAATAAAGCGAGGACAGATCGACGGTCGCGAACTGGAACAGCGTCTGGAAGACCCCCTGGAAATCGTAAAGGTCATAGCCCTTGCGCACCTGATGGTCGATCTGCGCCAGCCGGTGCAGGATCCATTGTTCCAGTTCCGGCATATCACCGGGCGCGACCTTTTCGGCGTCGTCAAAGCCCGACAGGTTCCCCAGCATGAAGCGCAGCGTGTTGCGCAGGCGCCGGTAGCTGTCGGCCGCGCCTTTCAGGATTTCCTTGCCGATGCGCAGATCGGCGGTGTAGTCCGATTGCGCCACCCAAAGCCGCAGGATATCGGCGCCATATTCCTTGATCACATCGGCGGGCGCGACGGTATTGCCAAGCGATTTGGACATTTTCATGCCCTTTTCGTCCAGCGTGAAACCATGCGTCAGCACGCCCTTGTAAGGCGCGCGGCCCTTGGTCGCACAGGCTTGCAGCAAGGATGACTGGAACCAGCCGCGATGCTGGTCGGTGCCTTCCAGATACAGATCGGCGATGCCGTCGGGCGTGCCGTCAACTCGGTCGCGCAACACGAAAGCGTGGGTCGAGCCGGAATCGAACCAGACATCCAGCACATCCATGACCTGATCGTAATCGTCGGGGTTGGCGATCCCGTCCAGGATATGTGCCTTGAAATCCGTTTGATACCAGACATCTGCGCCGTCTTTCTCGAAGGCTTCGATGATGCGGTCGTTCAGACGCTGGTCGCGCAGCAGGAAATCGGCATCGGTCGGACGCGCGCCTTTTTTCACGAAACAGGTCAGCGGCACGCCCCAAGCACGTTGACGCGACAGCACCCAATCCGGGCGGCCTTCGACCATCGAAAAGATGCGGTTGCGGCCGGTCTGCGGCGTCCAGCGCACCAGCTTGTCAATACTGGTCAGCGCGCGCTGGCGGATGGTCGTGCCGAATTCGTTCATGCCATCGGTCAGATCGGTGTCGATGGCGGCGAACCATTGCGGCGTGTTGCGATAGATCAGCGGCGCTTTCGACCGCCAGCTATGCGGGTAGCTGTGTTTCAGTTTCCCCTTGGCCAGCAGCGCCCCGGCATAGGCCAGTTGCTTGATATTGCTGACATTCGCGGGACCTTCCTTGCCCGAGGGTTCGATGATCGCCTGACCGCCGAAGATCGGCAGATCGCTGCGGTAGCTGCCATCGGGTTCGACATTCCAGGTCATCGGCAGCTTGAATTTCAGGCCAAGCTGATAGTCGTCATCGCCGTGGCTGGGGGCGGTATGGACAAAGCCCGTGCCCGCTTCGTCCGTGACATGGTCGCCGGGCAACATGGGCACGTCATAATCCCATTCACCGTTTCCGCCTTCGACGCCGCGATAGGGGTGGGCGAGGGTCATGCCGGCAAGTTCGTCTGTGGAAACCTCGCGCAAACGCTGCCAGCTTGTCGCTTTGGCGGATTGCATCACGCCTTCGGCCAGCGCATCCGCCAAAACCAGACGCTCACCTGTGATCGCCGTAGATTTTTCTTCGGCCCCGGTCACTTCATAGAGGCCATAGGCAATCCCCGGACCGTAAGCCACGGCGCGGTTTTGCGGAATGGTCCAAGGGGTTGTAGTCCAAATCACGACCGACGAGGAGAGAATATCCTCTTTCGTCTCCGCGATGACCTCGGCTTCAAGCCGCTGACCTTCCGCCGGGTCTACAGTGACAAGCTTGGTAACCTTGGCCTGATTGAGGTCGCCAACCGCTTTGACCGGCTTAAACCGCACCCAGATCGTGTGGCTGGTGTGGTCGTGATATTCGACCTCTGCCTCGGCCAGCGCGGTCTGTTCGACGGGCGACCACATCACGGGTTTCGAACCCTGATACAGCGCGCCGTTCATCAAGAGCTTCATGAATTCCGCCGCGATCACCGCCTCGGCGTGATAGTTCATCGTCAGGTAAGGATCGTCCCAGTTGCCGATGACGCCAAGGCGCTTGAACTGCTCGCGCTGCGTTTCGACCCAGCCTTGGGCAAAGGCGCGGCATTCCTGACGGAATTCGACGATATCGACGTCATCCTTGCGTTGCTGGCGTTCGCGGTATTGTTCTTCGATCTTCCATTCGATGGGCAGGCCGTGGCAGTCCCAGCCCGGCACATAGCGCGCATCACGGCCCATCATCTGCTGGCTGCGGGTGATGAAATCCTTCAGCACCTTGTTCAGCGCGTGGCCGATATGCAGGTTGCCGTTCGCATAGGGCGGGCCGTCATGCAGGATAAAGGGCGCGCGGCCCGGCTTGCGGCGCAGGCGGCCGTAGATATCCATCGCCTCCCACCGGGCCAGCCATTCCGGCTCGCGGGCAGGCAGGCCCGCGCGCATCGGAAAATCGGTTTCGGGCAGAAAGACGGTGTCGCGGTAATCGGGCGTCTCGGTTCGGGGCGCGTTCGGGGTGGTATCGCTCATATGGCGGGAATCCTTTGGCAGACAGGCAGGCAGCAAGCATCCCGACGGCGAGGAACCCCTACGCCGCCGGGCGACTAATTCGTATGCTGCGGCCCGTCAGAAACATGGCTGCGGTTATAGGTAGACGCTGTCCAAGGTTCAAGCGGCGACAGGCGCAACCTCTTGCCTCAACCCCGTGCCGCCTGTTCCGAACGCAGCCGGATTTCATGCAGCACGACGGAATGGAAATCGTTCAGGAAAACATGGCTCCAGATCTTCAGATAGCTGTTGAGCGGGGTCGAGACGCGATAGCGCGTCGTCAGCACCAGCCTTGTGCGCTGGTCGTCCAGAGGCTCCAGCACATATTCACCGCTGGCGAGTTTCAGATAGGGGCTGTCCACGCGGATATGATCGTCGATGCCGGGCGGGATGGACTGCGGGTCGAAGCCGAAATCCCAGACCAGACGCCGGTTCAGGTCCCATTCGGTGATGATCTCGCGAAAGGTGACGCCCTTGGTCCATGTCAGGTGGCGGACGGCGCCCTTGCCCTGACCCTCGATCCGGGCATCCAAAGGCTGCGGCACCTGCAGGACACCGTGGCTGAAGGTCCATGGCAGGCGGCTTGCGTCGATGTCGGGGATCTCGACGGTATGGTCCCAGATCACATGCGCGGGGGCTGCGATCTCGATCACCGTGGTCACGGAACCCAAGTGGTCGGGCCATGCCACCATCGCGTCCAGGGGCAGCGCCAGCAGGGGCAGGGCGGCGAACATGGAAACCGTATTGCGCCGCGCCTGCCGCGTCACCCACAGCCGCGTCACCCAGCACCCCAGGGCGGACGCAGGCAGGTAGATCGGCGTCACCATGACCATGCAGATGACCCCCTCTCCGGCAAGGACGGCCAGCACGACGAACAGGACGGCAAAGGCGCCCCAGCTCAGCAGGATGGAATCGAACAGGGGGCGGCGTGCCTGCGGGTCGAGCAGCGCCGCCGACAGGCTGCCGATGGCCATGGGCAGCAGCACCATGCCCGACAGCGCCGGCAGAAAGCCGCGATAGGGTTGCCAGATGATCGCGTAAAGCAGCAAGCCATAGATCAGCAGGATGGGCACGACCAGCTTCAGTCGCGCCAGCAATGGGGCTGCGGCGGTGAACATCGGGGATCCTTGCAATCATGGCGGCCGTCTTCTGCGACGGTTTGCCAGCTTGCTGCCGGAAAGGACAGGCTTATGCTGCGTCATCATGAACATGGCGCGTTTCGACATCACCCCCGAACAGATCGACCGTGTCGTCGCGGTGTTTTACGGCGCGATCCGGCGGCATGAGGTGCTGGGCCCGGTTTTCGCCAATCACGTCAGCGACTGGCCCGAGCATGAGGAAAAGATCGCCCGTTTCTGGCGCAATGCGATCCTGCGTCAGGGCGGATATGACGGCAATCCGATGCGGGTCCATATGCAGGCGGGCGATGTCCGGGCGGAACATTTCGCGCCCTGGCTGGCGCTGTTCGACGAAACCCTGCGCCGCACCCTGCCAGAGCCTCAGGCGCGGGTCTGGTCGGCCCTGGCCCATCGCATCGGCGCGGGGCTGCGCATGGGGGTGCAGGACCTGCGCGACCGCCCGCCGGGGCCGCCGGTCCTGCGCTGATCGTCATGCGATGCGTGCGCCCGGACCGTGGAAGCCCCGGACCGTAGGGACAGGGCCGCAGGGGGAATGGTCGCGACGGACCGCTGAGGTGCAGTCCGATATTTTCCCAAGGGCTGCTGCCCCACACGGCGCACGGCAGGGCCGCCCGGTGCGCAGGCTCAGACGCGCGGCGGGCGGGGTTTGTAGACGGGCAGTTTCCAGCCCCAGACCATGCTGCCCGCGCGCATGGCAAAGGTGGTCAGCGCGCAGCCCAGCATGGCCCATGACGCCGACAGCCCCAGCCCATGCAGGGCCAGCGCGGCGACCGCGCCGGCGAAGGCCGCAGTCAGATACAACTCGCCCTGTTTCAAAACCAGCGGCACCTCGTTTGAAATCACATCGCGCATCAACCCGCCAAGCGAGCCGGTAATGACGCCCGCCATGGCGACGATCACCGGGCCGAACCCTGCGTCGATGGCATAATCCACGCCCGAGGGCACGGCGATCGACAGCGCCAGCGCATCGAACCACAGCAGCGCGCGATAGCGGCTTTCCAGCCGGTGCGCGGTCAGAAAGACGATCACCGCCGCCACGGTCGCGACAAGGATCAGGCTGGGTCGGGCCACCCAGAAGATTTCCTCGCGCCCCAGCAAGAGGTCGCGGACCGTGCCGCCGCCGACCGCCGTCAGCACGGCAAAGAACATGAAGCCGACCAGATCAAGCTGGCCCCGGCTGGCGACCAGCGCGCCCGACAGCGCAAAGACAAAGACCGAGCCGTAATCCAGCGCGATCTGCAGATCCGACAGGATCACGATGCGGCCTTTGCCGGTTTGGCGGGCTTGAACGGCGCCATGCCTGCCCGCGCCAGCTCATCCGCGCGTTCGTTTTCGGGATGGCCTGCATGGCCCTTGATCCATTCCCGGGTGACCTTGTGGCGCGCCTGCGCCTGATCCAGCCGTTGCCACAGATCGACATTCTTGACCGGCTTGCGGTCGGCGGTTTTCCAGCCGTTGCGCTTCCAGCCGTGCATCCATTGGGAAATGCCGTTCTTCACATAGGCGCTGTCGGTGGTGACGGTGATTTCCGTGGGCCGGGTCAGGGTTTCCAGCGCGGAAATCGCGGCCAGCAGTTCCATCCGGTTGTTGGTGGTATCGGGCTCGCCGCCGGACAGTTCGCGTTCCTTGACGATCTCGTCGCCGTTCAGGGCGCGCATCAGCACCCCCCAGCCTCCGGGGCCGGGGTTGCCGGAACAGGCCCCGTCGGTCCATGCGAACAGCCGGGTCATGCGCGTGACGCCAGCGAGGTATGGATCGCCCCGACCAGCGGGGCGGGGCGGACGACGACATCCCGGCTCATGCGAAAAGCTCCTGATAGCCGGGCAGGGCGGCGATGCGCGCGCACCAGCGCCGGATGGCGGGAAAGCGCGCCATGTCATAGCCGCCGCGTTCCTCGGCGGTGTGGGTATAGGCGTAAAGGCAGATATCGGCCAGGCTCATGCCGCCATCGACCAGCCAGTCACGGCCGGACAGGTGCTGTTCCATCATGCCCAGGATCTGATGGCCGCGATCCAGCAGGTCCGCCAGCCGCTCCGGCGTCACCAAATGCGCGCGCGAGGGGTAGTTGCGCAGCGCGGCGCGCACCGCGATCACCCCCTCATGCTGGTTCTGTTCCCAGAACATCCACGCCGTCATCTGCGCCTGATGAAAGGGATCGGCGGGGATCAGGTGGCTGCCCTGCGCCAGATACAGCAGGATCGCGTTGGATTCGGGCAGCAGGCGGCCACTGTCCAGTTCCAGCACCGGCACCTTGCCAAAGGGTAGGCGGCCATCCGCGCGCGCCTGCGCGATTTCGAGGGTCGCATCTTCGCAATCCACGATCTCGCAGGGCAGGTCCAGCAGGGACAGCAGCAGCCGGACCTTATAGCTGTTGCCGGAGGAGGGCATCGAATAAAGTTTCATCCCCGAAATCTACCCCAAGCCCATGCCCCGCGCCAGAGCGTTCGGCGCGGGGCCGGGGCTGCTTCGTGCCTATTCCGGTTTGGGCAGATAGGGGATCGTCCCGGCGATGTCGCTGTCGTCGATCAGGCGGAAATGGCTGACCGAACCGTCCTGACGCGCCTTGCCGAAAGGCGCATATTCGGGGTCATTGGCAAAGGCCAGCGCCTCGTCGCGGGTCGGGAACTGGATCAGCGCGATCAGGGTCACATCGGTCGGCGTGCCTTCCAGCGTTTCGATCCTGCCGCTGCGCGACAGGTAGCGGCCATTGTGCCGGGCGGCGATGTCATGGACGCGGGCGGCGTAATCCGGGATCCATGCGTCATCGGTGACCTTGACCTCGGCAATCAGAAAGACGGTCATTCTGGCTTTTCCTCCCTTTTTGGGCACCGCCTTGGGGACCGGCGGCGGGGACAGCCTAGAGGGGCGGCGGGCGGTTGCGCAAACGAAACAGATCCGCCGGGCCTGCGACTTTGGTCGGGTCAGGCCGGTCTGGTCGGGTCAGGCGGGGCTGCGCAGCAGGCGCGGCACCTTGAATTCGATGTTTTCCTGCGCGGTCTCGACCAGTTCCACGGTCACGTCGTAACGGTCGCGAAAGGCGTCGATCACCTCATTGACCAGCACCTCGGGGGCGCTGGCGCCTGCGGTGACGCCGACGGCGCGGGCGCCCTGAATGGCGCGCCAGTCGATCTGATCGGCGCGCATCACCAGCTGCGAATAATCGCAGCCCGCCGCGCGCCCGACCTCGACCAGACGGCGCGAGTTCGACGAATTCGGCGCCCCGATCACCAGCAGCGCGTCGATCAGCGGCGCGATCCGTTTCACCGCTGCCTGTCGGTTGGTGGTGGCGTAACAGATATCTTCCTTGCCCGGCCCGATGATCATCGGAAAGCGCGTCTGCAGGGCGCGGACGATTTCGGCGGTGTCATCGACCGACAGCGTGGTCTGGGTGATGAAGGCCAGCCGTTCGGGGTCGCGGGGCGTGATGGTGGCGACGTCTTCGACGGTTTCGACCAGCAGCACCTCGCCCACGGGCAACTGGCCCATGGTGCCCAGAACCTCGGGGTGGCCGGCATGGCCGATCATCACCATCTGAAGGCCCGCGTCGTGGTGGCGCGCCGCCTCGTTATGGACCTTGGTGACCAGCGGGCAGGTGGCGTCGACATGGATCATGTTGCGCCGCTGCGCCTCGATCGGGACGGCTTTGGGGACGCCATGGGCCGAAAAGATCACCGGGCGGTCATCGGGGCATTCGTCCAGTTCCTCGACAAAGACGGCGCCCTTGTCGCGCAACCCGTCGACGACGAATTTATTGTGGACGATTTCATGGCGGACATAGACCGGGGCGCCCCATTTTTCCAGCGCAAGCTCGACAATCTTGATGGCGCGGTCCACGCCCGCGCAGTAGCCGCGCGGGGCGGCCAGATAGAGGGTCAGGGCGGTGGTCGGGTTGGTCGCGGTCATGGCCATCACCTATTGCGCCTGCGCGCCCCGTGCAATGGGGGCGCGGTCACATTGCTGTCCGTCAGTCGTCAAAGCTGGTCAGGGCATAGACATCGACGCCCGAACCTTCCAGCAGGGCGCGGCCGCCCAGATCGGGCAGGTCGATGACAAAGGCGCAGCCGACGACCTCGGCCCCCAGCCTTTCGCACAGCCGGATCGCCGCGCGGGCGGTGCCGCCGGTCGCCAGCAGGTCATCGACGATCAGCACCTGATCGCCCGGTTGCAGGGCGTCGTCGTGGATTTCCATCACCGCCTCGCCATATTCCAGCGCATAGGCTTCGGACAGGACGGCGCCGGGCAGCTTGCCCTTTTTGCGGATCGGGACGAAACCGACGGTCAACTGATGCGCCACCGCGCCCCCAAGGATGAAACCCCGCGCCTCAAGGCCCACGACCTTGTCGATCCGCGTGCCCGCATAGGGGGTCAGCAACTGGTCGACCGCCATGCGAAAGCCGCGCGCATCGGCGAAAAGCGTGGTGACATCGCGGAACTTGATGCCTTCCTTCGGGAAATCGACGATGGTGCGGATGTAATCCTTGACGGTCTTCGGGTCCTGCCTGCGGTTCTGGGCGGCAGATGCGACTGGTGCGTTCGGGACAGTCATGGGCGCTCCATTTCAAAGGTTTCGCGGGGCGCTGTGTAATCCTTGTAGCCAAGCCGCGCCAGCCAGCCGTTGCGGCGCAGGTCGAAAATACCCCCGGTCAGGCAATCGTCGCGCAGATGGATGCCGGTGACGACGCCAAGCGCCATGTAATTCGCATCGCCCGCCAGACGCACGATTCGGGTCAGCCGGCATTCCAGCGCAGCGGCGGCATCGGCCACGCGCGGGCAGTCGATGGTTTCGCATTCGGCAGAGGCGATGGCGCAGGCCTGAAACTCGCTGACCCCGGCGGGCAGGGGGGCGGAACTGGCATTGACCAGATCGCGCATCGCCCCATCTGCGATGTTCACGCAAAAGACATGCGTTTCGGCAATCTGGGCCATGCTGTCCTTGGTGCCGGGTCCCATGTCTCCGGACCGGTCGGGCTTGGTGCTGGTCGAACAGAACATCACCTGCGGCGGCACATAGGCCGTCGCGTTGAAGAATGAATAGGGCGCCAGATTGTCGCCATGCGCCCCACGGGTCGAAATCCAGCCGATCGGGCGGGGTGCGACGATGGCGCTGAACGGGTTATGCGGCAGGCCGTGGCCATCCTGGGGGCGGTAGAACATGAGAAATATCCTTTTCTCTTGCGGGGTTGGGGCGCCAGTCGGGCCGGGCATGCGGGCAGGTCCGGGGGCAGGCTCAACGTCGCTGTCGGGGCCGGGTTCCGAGGTCGGATCAAATTTCCCGGCGCGGATCGCCGGCCGGTTTTCCCCCGCGATATTGCATGATAGGGCGTCTAGGTCCAAGACGGGGGATCACGCAAGCGGCCAGGATACGGGTCAGGGATACGGGCCAGGCCGGGGACCGGATCGGGGGCAGTCAGAGGGGGGCTGGAATGTATGACGTTTGCGTGGAAAGGCCCGAGGACACCCCCGAGGTCGAGGCGCTTTATGACCTGTGCTTTGCCCCGGGCCGCACCGCGCTGTCATCCTATCGCCTGCGCGACGGCGTGCCGCCCGTGTCGGAACTGTGCCTGATCATGCGCAGCACAGCGGGGGGGATTACCGCCGCGATCCGCTATTGGCCGGTGCGGATCGGCGATGCCTTGGTCCTGCTTCTGGGTCCGATTGCCGTCCACCCGACCGCGCAGGGCGAAGGTCTGGGGGCATGGCTGATGGTCGAAAACCTGGACCGCGCCCGCGCGATGGGCTGGGCGCGGGTGATGCTGGTCGGTGACGCGCCTTATTATTCGCGTTTCGGTTTTGAAAAGCTGGATGGGGTCGAAATGCCGCCTCCGACCAACCCGGATCGTGTGCTGGGGCTGGAACTTCGTCCCGGCGCATGGGTTGATGTCTCGGGTCCGGTCGAACGCGAGACCCGGCCGGATGTGCTGGCCGGACTGGCCGAGATCGTCGAAACCCCTTCGCTGCACGCCGATTGTGTCGAGATCGACCCCGAACGGCGCGGGGCTGGGGCAGGCCCGATGTGACAAGTTGGGAAAGCCGCGCCGATGAGCGAAAACAGACCGATGCGCACAGGTCAGGCGATTCTGCCGCCGATCACCGATCCGACCGTCCATGCCGAAATCGACCGGCTGGCGCGGCGCTATCTGGATGCCGGCGGCATCGGCATGGATCTGCTGCAAGCCATTGGCGGAAATGCCGAAACCCTGATCGAATATGTGCCGGCAGGGGTCCGCAAGCGGGTGGACCGGATCACCTATCGCGGGCTGAACCGCGCCTTTGACGCCGCCGCGAGCTCTCGCCGGGTGCTGCGGGACCGGGGGGCGATGTTCAACCGCCTGCTGTCGACCGTATCGGGGGCGGCGGGCGGGATCGCGGGCTTGGGCGGCGCGGTGCTGGAACTGCCGGTGACGATCACGCTGTTGCTGCGCGCCATTCTGGAAGTCGGCGCCGAGCATGGTTTCGACCCCGACACGGACGAGGTCAGGATCGAGGCGCTGCGGGTTCTGGCCTCTGCCGGGCCGCTGTCCGAGGATGACGCGACCGATCTGGGCCTGCTGGCGGCGCGGCTGTCGATCACCGGCCATTCGGTTCAGGGGCTGATCGCCAAGGTCGCGCCGAAACTGTCGATCTCTTTCGCGCAAAAGCTGGGCGCGCAGGCCGTGCCGATCCTGGGCGCGGTGGCGGGGGCATCGATCAACTATACCTTTGCGCGCTATTATCAGGAACTGGCGCGGGTCAATTTCGGCCTGCTGCGGCTGGAACATGAAACCGGCCTGCCGCGCGAGGCGCTGGTCGAGGCTTTCGAGATCCGCGTCAACCAGTTGCGCGCGCCGGTGTCGCGCAAGCGGCGCTGAGCGGCGGCTGAACGGGGCTAGCCCGGCAGTTTCGCCACGATCACGCTGGCATTGTCGGGCGCGCCGCGCCGCAGGATTTCGGCGATGATGCGGTCGGCGCCCTGCTGCGGATGTTCGGCGGCATCGACGATATCGGCAATCGCTTGCGGGCGCAGACCTTCAAAGGCGCCATCGCTGGCCACGATCAGAAAGCGGTCCTGTCGGGTAACCGGGATTTCGACCACCTGCGGCTGCTGGCTGATGACGGCGGCAAGCGCGGGCAGGCCAAGCGCCCGCGTCAGCGCAATCCCGCCCGAGCCATCCGGGGCGTGGACGCGCAACGGCCCCCAGCGGCAGCTCTTCGCCGCTGTCCATCACCCGCATCTCGCGCCGAATCTGGCCGCCGGCGGTTTCGATGCGCCGCGCCTCGGCTGCGTCGTCGGGGTGATGGGGATGGATCAGATCGCGCGGCCCGCCCGCACCCAGCAGGCAAGCGGGCGAATCGCCCAGCCAGCCCAGCCCGATCCGGCCGGGCCGCAGCACGGCGACTGTCGCCGTCGAGCCCGCCGTGACCACCGGGTCCAGCCGCCGGATCCGCGCCTGAAGATGGGCAAAGGCGTCCTTGATCGCGGCCGCGTCGTCATCCCCCGACCGTTCCAGACCCGACCGTTCCAGCGCATCGGCCAGAATCAGCGCCAGCGCGCGGGCTGAAAAGGCGGCGATCCGGTCGCCTCGAAACCCGTCAAAGACCGCAAGAATGCGCGCGTCGCTACGGTCGAGGACGCAGCAGGCATCCTCCATCCCGCGTCGCTTCAGCCCGATGGTCGCAGCCATGCCAAGCGTGGCAGGCAGGGGCAGGGGCGATGACGGGCGCGCGGCAGGCGCGAGGGGTGCCGGCGGGCCGAGAGCCGTCAGGATCTCGGCGAATTCGGGGCGTTGCGCCGGATCATGCGACAGGCAGCGCCGGGCCAGTGCGCCCAGATCCTCATCGGGGTGATGCCAGTGCGGGGCGCAGGCCATCTTCGGCCACGGCGGTTGCGAATTTCCCGGTCGTAAGCGCGCCGGGCACGCCAGAGGCGACCTGCGGAAACAGCCGCGCCCCGCCGTGGGCGACCTCGTGGATCAGGATGCCGAAAGCGAACAGATCGACCCGGTGGTCATAGGGCTGCGCGCTGTGCAATTCGGGCGCCATGTGAAACAGCGAACCCACGGGCGCGTTGATTACCGTTCCCGGCGTCAATTCGATGCTGCGGTCGAAATCGCCCAGCTTGACCTTCGGCAAGGCGCTGTTGTCAAAGACCAGAACATTTTCCGCCTTGAGATCGCGATGCACGATCCCGCGCTGGTGCAGCCCCGCCATTGCTGCGGCCACCTGCATCAGGATATGTCGAGCGGGCGCGCTTTCCAGCAGCTCCAGCTGGCGGTGCCGACCACGCAGGAAATGCGACAGCTCGCCAAAGGGGGCGAATTCATAGGCACGGGCCAGATGCCCGGATGTGCCCGAAATGCCCAGAAGCGCGACAACTCCGGGTGCCGCGCTGTCCATCAGACGCGCATAGATCGCCAGTTCCCCCGCGATGCTTTCGGCTTTTTCCCAAGGGGTCAGTTTCCAGATCCGTCCGGGTTGCGCGGGGTCGCGCACAGGGATTGTCGTATTCGCAAGCTTGCGCCCATGAGGCGCCGGAACCCGACCCGCATAGGGCAGGGAAATCAAGCGATCCGGGTTGTCGGGCGGGATCAGATGGAAACTGGCCATGTCTTTTCGTTTCAACAGGATAAGGCGCGCGCCGAAGGTATGCGGCGCGCACCCATATGTCAGTTCAGCAAGATTGCCGTCTTTGCGGCCGTCATTGTGATCCCCCACAGCAAGGGGATGCCAACCGCCGCCCAGGCCAGCGCCGTGACCAGATCAAAGCGGCCCCGGCCGATGCCATAAGAACCGTGATGCACCGGCATTGCCGCCTCGCCGGGGGTGGCGGCGTTCTTCATCACCCATTTTTCATTCACCGGGCGGACCAGCGCATTGGCGATCAGGCCGATCGCCAGAAAGCCCGCCAGAATATACATGGTGTTGTTGTAAACCAGCGCGCGGGGCACGCCCGCGCCGATCTGCGCCTCGCGGATATAGTTCACGACGACCGGACCGACGATGCCCGCCGTGGCCCATGCCGTCAGCAGCCGCCCGTGGATCGCGCCCACGAAACGCGTGCCGAAGATATCGGCCAGATAGGCGGGCACGGTCGAAAACCCGCCGCCATACATGGAAATGATGATGCAGATCATGCCGACGAACAGCGCCTGATTGCCCATCGCGGCGGCGCCTGGCGCCAGCGCGTAAAGCACGATCCCCAGACCGAAGAACAGGAAGCAGGTGGCCTTGCGCCCCAGCTTGTCCGAGGCCGAGGCCCAGAAGATCCGTCCCCCGATATTGAACAGCGACAACAGCCCGGCAAAGCCCGCCGCAATCGCGGCGATGGTGGCCTTCTGTTCCAGATCCAGCTGGGTGAATGACAGGTCCGGCAGGCCGATCAGCCGCCCGCCAAAGATTTCCTGCAGCATGGGCGAGGCCATGCCGATTACCCCGATCCCGGCCGAGACGTTCAGGCACAGCAGGATCCAGATCAGCCAGAATTGCGGCGTCTTGTGGGCGTCGCGCAGATGCACGTCATGGGCGGTGATCATCGCCGCCTTGGCGCTGGTGGCGGCGGCTTTCGGCTCCCATCCTTCGGGGCGCCAGCCTTCGGGCGGGACGCGGTAGCTGAAGGCGCCGGCCATCATGAAGACCAGATAGACTAGGGCCATGACCATGAAGCTTTGCCAGACCCCGACCGAATTCGCATCGGCGAAATGGTTCATCAGCCGGTCGGCCAGCGGTGCGCCGATCATCGCGCCCCCGCCAAAGCCCATGACCGCCATGCCGGTGGCCAGCCCGCGCCGGTCGGGGAACCATTTGATCAGGGTCGACACGGGCGAGATATAGCCCAGCCCCAGACCGATCCCGCCAATCACCCCCGACCCCAGCCACATCAGCCAAAGCTGATGCGTCATGACGCCGATGGCCGACACGACCATGCCGCCGCACCAGCACAGCGCGGCGACGACAGCCGCCTTGCGCGGGCCCGCGACCTCCAGCCAGCCGCCCCAGATCGCGGCGGAAGATCCAAGCAGAACAAAGAACAACGTATAGATCCAGCCCAGATCGGCGACCCGCCAGTCGCAGGTCGTCGTCACCATCGCCGACAGCAGCGACATGCCTTCGCAGGTCACCGGCTCGGTGATGCCGATGGCGCGCGACAGCGGCAACCAAAAGACCGAAAAGCCGTATGCCATGCCGATGCACAGGTGAATCGCCAGCGCGGCGGGTGGCACCAGCCAGCGGTTGAAGCCCGGTCTGGCGACGATTCTGGCTTTCGACAGAAGTGGTGGCCGGGCGCTGTCCGCGTCCCAGTTTTCCCGAGTGGTGGTCATTCCTTCCCCCTTGTGTTGCTCTGCCGGCATGAATGGCTTGGCCGGTCCCTCTCCTTACCGGCTGGCCGACATGCGGGCATGTTTCGTGCGCCGGTCGATGACCGGATCCGTGCGTGGTCCAAGGCAGCAGGGGGCCAGTCCCGGCGCTGGCCTGAACCAATGCCGGGTGCAATCCTGACCCGCGCGGGCGGCGGATTGAGTGTCGATCTGGGCTCCCCTCCCAGGTGCCTCGGAAATGCGAGGTGTCACCGATGACATACATAAGTTGCATGACAGCGCGCCACCGCTCCAATGGATTGTTTCAATGCCGCGATAGATCGCCTGCATGGGCGGGCGGTCAGGCAGGGCGCGCGTCATGCGCCTGAATCGGGGACGGCCTGACGTGGACAACCGACCCGTGCGGGCCGGTTGTGAGGGTAGGAATTCAGGTGATGATATGCAGGCAAGCGCCTGTCAGAAAACGAAAATCCGACAGCGGAGAGGGATCACTTGTCGTCGGGCAGGTGATAATGGCCGTCCGGGGCAGGGCGGTTTTGTGACCCCGCGTCAAGCCTGCCCGCCAGATGGGTCAGCAGCGCCGCGATCAGGGCGACAAGTCCCAGCAGAATGACCGGCACCCCCGCAGAAACAGCGGCCCAGATGGTCAATGCGGCTGCGGCAATCACGGCAACCAGCAACAGCAGGAAATGGGGCAGTGGCATCCCGACCTCTCGTTACATGACTGGAATATGGGGGCTCGCGCATCAAAGGAAAACCCGTCACATCGTCGCGCGTTCCGAAGTTCGCGAAAATTTGCCTGAATTCCGTTGCGGCGACCGGTTCGCGGGATTAATGTTCCTGTATTGTTCTGTTTGGTGCCCCAAATGCTGCCCCCTCGCAACCCCGATGAGATTCTCAAGGCGCGCGGCGCGGCCCATCGTCCCGCCGCCCGGTTCGAGCCTTATCACAGAATCCGCGAGGATGACGGCTGGAACACCGCGCCCCGTGAAAGCCTGCTGCGCACCGAGGTCAGCATCGAACGCGCGCGCAGCATCCTGACGCGCAACAACTCGCCCGATCTGGGTTTCGACCGTTCGGTCAATCCTTATCGCGGCTGCGAACATGGCTGCATCTATTGCTTTGCCCGGCCCAGCCATGCCTATCTGGGGATGTCTCCGGGGTTGGATTTCGAAACCCGGCTGATCGCGAAACCCGATGCGCCCGCGCTGCTGGAGCGCGAAATCGGGCGGCGTGGCTATGCGGTGGCGCCGATCGCCTTTGGCACCAATACCGACCCTTATCAGCCGATCGAATCGCAACATGGCATCATGCGCGGCTGTCTGCAGGTGCTGGCGGCGTGGAATCACCCTCTGGCGATCGTCACGCGCGGGGCAACGATCCTGCGCGATACCGATATCCTGTCGGCGATGGCCGCGCGGGGGCAGGTCTGCGTGGGCGTTTCGCTGACCACGCTTGACCCGACCCTTGCCCGCCAGATGGAGCCGCGCGCCCCCACGCCCGCGACCCGGCTGCGGATGATCCGGGGGCTGGCGGATGCGGGCGTCCCGGTCCGCGTCATGGTCGCCCCGGTCATCCCCGTCCTGACCGAGCCGGAGATCGAGCGCATCCTGTCAGCCGCCGCCGATGCGGGCGCGCGTTCGGCCAGCATGATCCCGCTGCGCCTGCCGCTGGAGGTCGCGCCGCTGTTTCGCGACTGGCTGGACCGGATCCATCCCGGCAAGGCCGCGCATGTCATGTCACGCATTCAGGCGATGCGCGGCGGCCGCGACAACGATCCGCGTTTCGGCAGCCGGATGCGCGGGCGGGGGATCGAGGCCGAATTGATGCGCCAACGCTTTCGCCTGGCCTTGCGGCGCCATGGGCTGACGCGCCAGGGGCCGGTGCTGGATTGCAGCCGCTTCGCCCCGCCGCCAAAGGCCGGGGATCAGCTTTCGCTGTTCTGACGCGCGGGTAGCGGCATCGCAAAGTGACGTCGGGGGCGGATGCCTGTTGATGTCGCCTTGTCTTGCACCCTGAAAAACAGGCACTGTCCGGCAGCAACCAGTAACCGCCGTTCGATGACGGCAACGGGCTATGGCGGCGGCCGGCGATGGCCCACCTTTCAGGTTTCGACAGAAATGGCCGCGACAACGATTTTTTGCTGGCCGGCGATGGGACAACCTTGCCGATCCGCGCCCGACGGGCGGCGTGGCGCCGCTCAATCCTCGTCGATCACCGCGCCGGAATCGATCATCGCCTGCCGCATCCGGGTCGAGATCGCCTCATCCGTCGGGCGCGGCCCGCGCGGGCGGTCGTTCAGGGCCTGATGCATCGCGGCCAGATGGGCGGGCGTGGTGCCACAGCAGCCGCCGATGATGCGGACGCCGACATCGCGGGCCAAAACCGCGAATTCCGCCATCACGGGGGGCGTCGCGTCATAGACAAGCCTGCCCGCCTGATAGCGCGGCACCCCGGCATTGGGCTTGGCGATCCACGGCCTTTCGCTGCCAGAGGCCGCGAAACCCGCCACCGCCAGCAGCAATTCGGCCGGACCGGTGCCGCAATTCGCGCCATAAGCCTGCGGCGCGGGGGACAGGCGTTCGACCTGCGCGGCAAGCTGCGGCGGGGTCACGCCCATCATCGTCCAGCCGCCCGGCTCGAAGCTCATCATCCCGCACCAGGGCAGGCCGGTTTCGCGCGCGGCGACGGCGGCGGCGCGCAATTCCTCGGCCGCGCTGATGGTTTCGACCCACAGCAGATCCGCGCCCCCGGCCTTGAGACCCCGGGCCTGTTCGACAAAGATTTCAGCCGCCTGCGCTTCGGTCAGGCGACCCATCAGCGCCATGATTTCCCCGGTCGGTCCCATCGAGCCCGCGACCAGAACCTTGCGCCCGGCGCGATCCGCAGCCCGACGCGCGAGGGTCGCGGCCGCGACGTTCAGGTCATGAACCCGCGCCTCGGCCTGCGCCAGCCGCAAGCGGCAGGCATTGGCGCCAAAGCTGTTCGTCAGCAGGATATCGGCCCCCGCCGCGACCATGGCGTGATGCAGGTCCGACACCTGTTCGGGATGGGTTTCGCACCACAGGTCCGGGGCCTGACCGGGGGGCAGGCCCATGTTGTAAAGGTTCGTCCCCATGGCGCCATCGGCAAGCAGCCAGTCGCGATGGGCCAGCAAGCGTCTCAGCGGGTCGTCGGCCACGTCATTCTCTCCTGCTCAGCAGCCGGGTCCACCGGCGAGGGGCCTTAGCGTGACCGGATCATGCCCATGATCTCCTTCGTCTTTTCGACGATGGGCTGGGCGATTTCGGTCGCGCGGTCGGCGCCTTTGCCAAGAATACGGTCGATTTCGGCCGGGTCACCCATGAAGTCGCTCATCCGCGTGGTGATCGGGGCCAGAACCGACACGGCCAGTTCGGCCAGGGCGGGTTTGAAGGCGCCAAAGCCCTGACCCTCGAAACGCGGCAGGATCTGATCGGGCGTTTCACCCGACAGCGCGGCGTAGATATTGACCAGATTGCGCGCCTCGGGGCGGTCGGCCAGACCATCGAAAGTGCCGGGCAGGGGATCGGCATCGGTGCGCGCCTTGCGGATTTTCTGCGCGATGGTGTCGGCATCATCGGTCAGGTTGATCCGGCTGGCGTCCGAAGGATCGGATTTCGACATCTTTTTCGACCCGTCGCGCAGGGACATGACGCGGGTTGCGCTGCCTTCGATCAGCGGCTCGGTGATCGGAAAGAATTCCTGCCCGTAGTCGTGGTTGAACTTGGCCGCGATGTCGCGGGTCAGTTCCAGATGCTGTTTCTGGTCGTCGCCCACCGGCACGGCGGTCGCGTGATAGGCCAGAATATCGGCGGCCATCAGCGAGGGATAGGCCAGCAGCCCAAGGCTGGAGTTTTCGCTGTTCTTGCCCGCCTTGTCCTTGAACTGGGTCATCCGATACATCCAGCCGACGCGGGCCACCGTATTGAAAAGCCACGCCAGTTCCGCATGCTGGCTGACCTGGCTCTGGTTGAACAGCACCGAAATCGCCGGGTCCACGCCCGCCGCCATGAAGGCCGCCGCGACCTCGCGCGTGTTGTGGCGCAGCTTTTCGGGGTCTTGCCAGACGGTGATCGCATGCAGGTCGACGACGCAATAGATGGTTTCGGCCCCGCTGCCCTGAAACCCGGCAAAGCGGCGCAGCGCGCCCAGATAGTTGCCAAGGGTCAGCCCGCCCGAGGGCTGGATGCCGGAAAAGATGCGCGGTTGAAAGGTCGTCTGCATGGACACTACCTGCTTGGAAAATCGTCAGGGCTGGCTTACCCCTTGACCCGGTCGGGCGCAACAGCCTGACATGACAGCCCGCATGACGACAGCCCGAAAGGAAGGCCCGATGCGCCCCGGATACGATCAATCCCCCCTCAACCCGGTGCCCGCCGTGGTCTGGATCCTGGCGCTGCCGGTCATCGCCACCGAGGCCGCCTTTGCGCTGGCGCAGTTCGGTTTTCTGGGCGGCGGGCAGGGCGCGGGGCTGGCCATGCGCATGATCGGGGTCGAACGCACGGCCTTTGTCCCCGAGATGGTGCTGCGGATGTGGAACCTGTTCACTTTTGAACCGTCGCAGGCCTATCGCATCCTGACCTATTCCTTTGTCCACCCGTCATTTCTGAACGCGGTCTTTGTCGTGGTCTTTCTGCTGGCGCTTGGCAATCTGGTCGCCAGCCAGTTCCGGCCCTGGGCGGTGCTGGCGCTGTTTTTCGGATCGGCGATTGGCGGGGCGCTGACCTATACGGTGGTGCGCGCGCTGTTTCCGCAATGGCAGTTTCCGCCGCTGATGGGGGGCTATCCGGCGGTTTACGGTTTCGTCGGTGCCTTCACCTTCCTGCTATGGGTGCGGCTTGGTCAGGAAAACGCCAACCGGATGCGCGCCTTTACCCTGATCGGGATGCTGCTGGCCTTTCAACTGGTCTTTGCCATCCTGTTTCAGGACGGCCGCCCGGTCTGGATCGCCGAGCTTGCCGGTTTTGCCTGGGGGTTTATCCTGTCCTTCGTCCTGATCCCCGGCGGCTTTGCCCGCGTGCGCAGCCAGTTGCGGCATCGCTGAGGCTTAGCGCTGGCGGCGCAGCCCCGATTTCAGATCGCTCAGCCGCACCGCGCCAAGGGCAATCGCCGCGGCCCCATAGGTGGCCATGCCGCCCAGAACCAGCCCGGCCAGCGCCAGATAGCGCAGGCCCGGCTGCTGGAACACCGGGTCAAGCACCCGGACCAGCGCAACCAGCGCCACCCCCATCACCGCCGATGCCGCGACGATACGGGGCAGGCGGCGGCGCAGCCGGTCGTCGACCTGCGCCGCCTCGCCCATCCGGCGGGTGCCCAGCCACAGTTGCGCGGCCATGGTCCAGCCCGCGATGGTCGTGCCCCATGCTGCCGCCGAAAAGCCGACAAGCGGCGCCAGACCGACCGCCAGCACGACATTGACGACCATCGACCAGAGCGCGAAACGGAATGGCGTGCGCGTGTCCTCGCGCGCGAAATACAAGGGTTGCAGGACTTTTTGCAGCACGAAGGCGGGCAGGCCCAGACCATAGATCGCCAGCGCCAATGCGGTGGGGCCAACGTCGGATGGCGCGAATGCGCCGCGCTGGAACAGCACGGAAATCAGCGGTCCTGCGGCGACGACCAGCGCAACCCCAGCCGGGATGGTCAGGAACAGCGCGAATTCGGTCGCGCGGTTATAGGCGTTGCGGCCGCCCTGAATATCCTCGGCCTTCAGCCTGCGCGAGATATCGGGCAGCAACACGATGCCGATGGCGATGCCGACGACGCCAAGCGGCAGTTGATACAGCCGGTCGGCATAGGTCAGCCACGAAATCGCCCCGTCAAAGAACGATCCGACCTGACGCCCGACCAGCAGGTTGACCTGCACGACGCCCCCCGCCAGCACGGCGGGGGCGGCGATGGCCAGCAGGTGGCGCATGTCGGGCGACAGGCGCGGGCGGCGCAGGCGCAGGGCAAAGCCCATGCGTTTCGCCGCGAACCAGACCACGGCAAGCTGCGCGATGCCGGAAACCGGCGTCGACCACGCCATGGTCAGCCCCATGTCCCAGCCAAGCCGGTCGGCCAGAACCATCGCGGCGATCAGGATCACGTTCATCAGCACCGGCGCCGATGCCGCAGCGACAAACCGACCGCCCGCATTCAGCAGACCCGACAGCAGCGCGGTCAGCGAAATGAACAGGATATAGGGAAAGCAGATCCGGCCATAGATCACCGCCAGATCGAAGCGTTCATCCCCCCGGAAACCCGCCGCCTGCGCATAGACCAGTAGCGGCATGGCGAAGTTCGCGATCAGGCACAGCACGATGACGACCGTGGCAAGCCCCGAAAACGCCTCTTCGGCAAAGGCACGGGGGTTTTCGCCGCTTTCCAGACGTTTGGAAAACATCGGGACGAATGCGGTGTTGAACGCGCCCTCGGCAAAGAAACGGCGGAACATATTGGGCAGGGTAAAGGCCACCAGATAGGCCTGCGCCACCGGGCCGGTGCCCAGAAAGGCCGCGATCATCATGTCGCGGACAAAGCCCACGACGCGGCTGAGCAGCGTCCAGGAACCCACGGACAGAAAGCCCCGGATCAGGCGGATCGGTTGCATGGTGGTCTCCGGTCTATTTGCCCGCGCGCTCGGCGCCTTTCTGGATGGCGTCGCGCAACCGGCGTTCCAGCGCCTCGCGGCGGTGGGCCTGATGCAGTTTCAGCCCGAAGGCGTCCTTGACGTAGAATGTATCGACCACCTGCGCGCCAAATGTCGCGATCACCGCGCTGACGATCTGGATGTGGTTTTCCGCCAGCGTCCGCGTCAGGTCATAGAGCAGCCCCGGACGGTCGCGGGTGTCGACCTCGATCAGCGTATAGATATCGCTGCCTTCGTTGTCGAAGGTGACATGCGTCGGAAAGCGGAATTCGGAATCGCGCTTTTTCACCTTGTCGCGCCCGGCCAGCGCCTCGCGCGCGACGACCTCGCCCTTGAGCGTGCGTTTGATCATCTGGCGCAGACGGGGCAGACGGTCGGCGTCATAGGGGCGACCTTCGATGTCCTGGGTCCAGAACACGGCGGTCGCATAGCCGTCCTTGGTCGTATAGGTGCGGGCATCGACGACATTCGCGCCGACCAGCGCCAGCGCCCCCGCCAGCCGCGAGAAAATCCCCGGATGGTCGGCCAGAACAAAGGCCGCGCGGGTCGCATCGCGGTCGGTGTCGGGGTGCAGGTCGATGCGGACCTCGTCATCGGCGGGCGGCTGGCGCAGCATTTCGGCAAAGACCGCCTGCGTATAGGTCGGCAGGCCCGGCCAGTAGCTTTCGTAATGACGGGCCAGTTCGTTTTTCAGCTCGCGCGGCTCCCAGCCCTTGGCGGTCAGCAGGTGACGCAGGGCGCGTTTGGCTTCGCCGGTGCGCTTGTCGCGGTTCAGCTCCTCCAGCCCGCTTTCCAGCGCGATGACGGTTTCCTGATGCAGGCGGCGGATCAGCATCGCTTTCCAGTTGTTCCATGTGCCGGGGCCGACGCCGCGAATGTCGCAGACGGTCAGCACGGTCAGCAGGTCCAGCCGCTTGCGGGTCTTTACCGCCTTGGCGAAATCGCGCAGCGTGCGCGGGTCGGAAATGTCGCGTTTCTGCGCCACATCCGACATCAGCAGATGGTTGCGCACCAGCCATTCGATGGTTTCGACCTCATCGACCGGCAGGCCGAAACGGGTGGCAATCCGGCGCGCGATGCGGGCGCCCAGGATCGAGTGATCCTCGGGGCGGCCCTTGCCGATGTCGTGAAACAGCACGGCCAGTGTGATCACACGGCGGTTGACGCCGCTTTTGCGCATGATCTCGGACACCAGCGGCAGGTCTTCGGACAGCTTGCCGCGTTCGATCGCGGCAAGGGCGGCGACGCATTGGATCAGATGTTCGTCCACCGTGTAATGGTGATAGACGTTGAACTGCATCATCGCCACGACCGGCGCGAATTCCGGGATGAAGGCGGCCAGCACGCCCAGTTCGTTCATCCGCCGCAGGCTGCGTTCCGGGTTGCCGTGTTTCAACAGCAGGTCCAGAAAGATCCGCACCGCCTCGGGGTTGGCGCGCATGTCGTCGTCGATCAGGAACAGATGCGAGGCGACCAGCCGCATCGCCTCGGGGTGGATGAGGATGCCGGTGCGCAGGGCCTCCTCGAACAGGCGCAGGATGTTCAGGGGATCGCTGAGAAATTCGGTTTCATCCGCGATGTTCAGCCGCCCGCGATCCTCGCGGAAACCGGCGCGGATGCGGCGGCGCTTGCGGAACAGGACATTCAGGATCGGCGCCTTGTAAAGATGGCGGTTTTCCAGCGCGACCAGAAAGACGCGGGTCAGTTCGCCGACGCGGGTGGCGTGCAGGAAATAATCCTGCATGAAGATTTCCACCGCGCGGCGCCCGCCCTGATCGCGATAGCCCATGCGGCGCGCAACCTCGACCTGCATGTCGAAGGTCAGCTGATCCATCGGACGCCCCGCGATCAGATGCAGGTGGCAGCGCACGGCCCACAGGAAATCCTCGGCCTGCCAGAAGGTCAGATGTTCTTCGCGCGTGAAGAAACCCAGATCGACCAGTTCGGCGGCGCGGTTGACGCGGTGGATGTATTTGGCGATCCAATACAGCGTCTGCAGATCGCGCAGGCCCCCCTTGCCCTCTTTGACGTTGGGTTCAAGGACATAGCGCTGGCCACCCTGACGGCGGTGGCGGCCGGAGCGTTCGGCCAGCTTGGCCTCGATGAATTCGGGGACGGTGCGGTCGAACAGATCGGTCCACAGACGTTCGCGCAACTGTTCGCCGGTCTGGGCATCGCCGCAGATCAGCCGGTGTTCCAGCAGGCTGGTGCGGATCGTCATGTCCTCGGCCGCAAGGCGCAGGCAGTCGTCGATGGAACGGGTCGATTGCCCGACCTTCAGTTTGAGGTCCCACAGCATGTAAAGCATCGATTCAACGACGCTTTCGACCCAGCCCCCGACCTTCCACGGGGTCAGGAACATCAGGTCCACATCGGATCTGAAGGCCATTTCCGCGCGTCCGTAACCGCCGATGGCCAGCACCGCCAGCCGTTCGGCATCGGTGGGATTGGTCTGGCGGTGCAGGATCGTGGTTGCGACATGATGGACCGCGATCACGGTCGCATCGGTCAGCGCGGCCATCGCGCGCACGGTTTCGCGGGCGGCGCGGGGATGGGTGTTGAAACCCGTCTCGATCCGGGCCATGGCCTCGTCGCGGGCCTCGGCCAGCAGCGATACCGTGGCGGCGCGGATCACGCGCGGATCGGCCAGCCCCTGTAGGACGCCCTCCAGACGCGGCAGAAAGATTTCGGGATCGAACAACGCATGCGCCCCGGGCAATGCCGGGGCGCTTTGCAGCGGGGTGTCGATGGGTGGGTTGGTCAAGATCAGAACCCGAAGCCACCAAAGCTTTGCGGCGCGGGGTCAAGAATGACCAACTGGCCGTTGCGCACCGTCGCAACCGACAGGGCGCGTTCATTGGTGCCGTCACGCTTCAGCCGGAAGGTGCCGTTGATGCCCTTGAAGCCCGAGCTTTGCGTCAGCCCCGAGGTGGTCAGCGCATTGCGGTTGCCCGCCCGCACCAGCGCCGAGATCGCGGCAACGCCGTCATAGGCCAGCGAACCCAGCTCATGCGGGGCCTCGCCATAGGCGGAACGGTAACGCTGGTCGAATTGCGCCTTCATCCGGGTGTCGGGCACGGCGAACCAGCCGCCCTGAACCCCCGGCAGTTGCAGCCGCGCGGCGGGCTGGTCCCAACGGGTCAGACCGACCATCTGGGTGCTGGCCGCGTTGACGCCCGCGCCGTTCAGCTTGTCCAGCAGATAGGGCAGGACCGCGCCCTGATTGGCCGTCACGAAAACAGCATCGACATTGCCCGACCCCACGGCCGAGGCGACATTCGGCACGATCCCGTCGATCCCCGAGGTCGACACCGGATGAACCGCCTTGCCCGCCAGCACCGCGCCATTGGCGCTGATGGCGCCCTCGATCGCGCGTGAGGCGACCTGACCCGCCGTGTCATCTTCGGCGACCAGCAGGATCCGGCGCTTGCCGTTCCGGACGCCGTAGCGGATCAGCCGGTTCGCGACGTTGTCAAAGGTATTGCCCAGCACAAAGACGTTGCCACCCGCGATATCGGCATTGTTGGAAAAGGACAGCACGTTCACGCCACGCGGCGCGACGGTATTGCCGACGGCATTGGCGCTGTCGGCGAACAGCGGGCCAAGGATGATCTTGGCGCCTTCATCGACGGCACGGTTGGCGCTGGCGACGGCCTGCCCGGGTTCGGAACCGGCCTCGTAGATACGCAGGTCGATGGTCGCGCCCTGCGCGTCCGCCGCCGCCATGCGCGCCGAATTGGTCAGCGACCGCGCCAGCCAGTCCAGATCGGCGCTGCCGGTTCCGGCGGGCACCAGAAGCGCCACGGGCACGGGCTGACGCGGGTCGATCTGCTGCCCGGTCTGCGTCCCGCTGCTGCCCATCGGGCCAGCCTGGCAACCCGCCAGGAACAGCGCCGTTGCAACCGCACCCAACCGGGCCAGAGGACGGCGCATCAGGGTCGCGCCACGCATCGTTTCGATGAAAGACATTCTGTGATTCCCCGCGACATTCTGATCAAGACTTAACGCGGGAACAGTATTGGCATAAACCCGGCAAGGCAACTTTGCGGATCATGCGAAAAGGACATCCCATGCGAGAACCGGCAGAAACGGGACGTCACCGGGGCAGGGCCGCAACCGCATCCGCCGGGGCAGAGCAGCCGGACCCGACCCCCGCCCGGCCGACCCCCGCCCGGCCCGTCGCCGCCAGCATTCAGGCGCAGCGGCTGGACCCCGGCCTGCATCTGGTCGCCACCCCCATCGGCACGGCCCGCGACATCACGCTGCGCGCGCTGGATGTGCTGAACAATGCCGACGTGCTGGCGGCCGAAGATACCCGCGTGCTGCGTCACCTGATGGAAATCCACGGCATCGCGCTGCGCGGGCGCCGCCTGATCGCCTATCACGACCATAACGGCGACCGCGCCCGCCCGGCGATCATGCGCGCGCTGGCTGATGGCTTCAGCGTCGCCTATGCCTCGGATGCGGGAACGCCGCTGGTCGCGGATCCGGGCTATCGGCTGGCGCGGGATGCGGCAGAGGCCGGCGCGCGCGTCCATGCCGTGCCCGGGCCTTCGGCGATGCTGGCCGCGCTCAGCGTCGCGGGGCTGCCAAGCGACCGGTTCATCTTTGTCGGGTTTTCGCCGTCCGCGCGGGGGGCGCGCAAACGCTGGATCGCGGAATGGGCGGGGATCGACGCCACCGTGATCCTGTTCGAAAGCCCAAGGCGTGTTAGGGGTTTCTTAGAGGATCTGGGCGAAACTGAACCAGATCGGGAAATCGTCATCTGCAGGGAGCTGACCAAGAAATTCGAGGAAATCATCCGGGGCACGCCGCTGACCCTGCTGGAAACCCTGCCCGACGAAGGTTTGCGGGGCGAGGTGGTGATCCTGTGCGACCGGCCCGTCCGGTCGGCGCCGGATCAGGGCGATGTGACAGACGCGCTGCGCGCTGCGCTGGAACGCGGCAGCGTCAAGGATGCGGCAACCGAAATCGCGGCGCGCTTTGGCCTGCCGCGCAAGGAAATCTATGCCCAGGCCATCGCATTGGCAAAGGAACGGGAATGATCAATCAGGGTCCGGCACAGAATCCAGCCCAGAATCCGGCACAGACGCAGCGTCGCTGGAACGGTGCCTTGGGGCACGCTGCGGGCAAGCTGGCCGAAGAGGCGGTCGTGCGCCATTACCGCGATATGGGGCTGGTCCTGCTGGCCACGCGCTGGTGCGGGGCCTGGGGCGAAATCGACCTGATTTTCCGCGACGGCCACATGATTGTCTTTGTCGAGGTGAAAAAGGCCCGCGACCATGACGCTGCTGCGGCGCGGCTGTCGCGCCGCCAGATGGAGCGGATCTGCATCACCGCACAGGACTTCATGGCCGGGATGCCGGACGGCAACGACACGCCGATGCGCTTTGATGCCGCGCTGGTCGATCGCGACGGCAATATCCGCATCATCAGGGGCGCCTTTGGTCAGGGCTGACGGGTTTGCCAGCCTGTCGTGGCTTGCATCCCCCGCCCCCAGGGTTCAGAAATGCCGCGAAAAGCGGTGGAGAACCTGATGAGCCTGTATGTCGCCCTGCAGATGGACCCGGTCGAGGATGTCTCGATCAACGCCGACAGCACCTTTCGCCTTGGCATCGAGGCGCAGGAACGCGGGCACCGGCTGTTCCAATACACCGCCGACCGCCTGATCTATTCCGAGGGCCGCGTGCTGGCACATGGCCGCCCGATCACCCTGCGCCGCGAACAGGGCGATCATGTCACGTTCGGCGAATGGCAGGCGGTCGATCTGCGCGATTTCGACGTGGTCTGGCTGCGGCAGGACCCGCCCTTCAACATGTCCTATATCACCTCGACCCATCTGCTGGACCGGGTGCGCGATGAAACGCTGGTCGTCAATGACCCGTTCTGGGTGCGGAACTCGCCGGAAAAGCTGCTGGTGCTGGACTTTCCCGACCTGACGCCGCCGACGCTGATCACCCGCGATGTCAATGACCTGCGCGATTTCCGTGCCCGTCATGGCGATATCATCGTCAAGCCGCTTTATGGCAATGGCGGGGCGGGGGTGTTCCATCTGCGTCCCGACGATCCGAACCTGTCCTCGCTGCTGGAAACCTTCACCGCGATCAACCGCGAGCCGGTGATCGCGCAGAAGTATCTGGCTGCGGTCACGCAGGGCGACAAGCGCGTCATTCTGGTCGATGGCGAACCCGTCGGCGCGATCAACCGCGTCCCCGCCAAGGGCGAGGCGCGGTCGAACATGCATGTCGGCGGCCGCCCCGAACAGATCGGGCTGAGCGACAAGGATCTGGAAATCTGCCGCCGTATCGGCCCGGTCCTGCGTGAAAAGGGGTTGCTGTTCACCGGCATCGACGTGATCGACGGCTGGCTGACCGAAATCAACGTGACCTCGCCCACCGGCATTCAGGAGTTGGAGCGTTTCGACGGTATCAACGCCGCCGCGCTGATCTGGGATGCGATCGACAGGCGGTTGGCCGAACGGGGGCGGCTGGCGAAACGGGGCTGAACCGGGGCGCGCCGGCCCTAGCCACCCGGCACAAAGGCCAGCCTGTATCCGATGGCCTCGGCCAGATGCGGCGCGCGGACATCGGCGGAACCGTCCAGATCCGCGATGGTGCGCGCCGTGCGCAGGATGCGGTGATAGCCGCGCGCCGTCAGTCCCAGCTTTTCGGCGGCGCGGTTGATCAGGTCGCGCCCCTCGGCATCGGGGGTGGCGATCTCCTCCAGCACGCTGCCAGAGGCATCGGCATTGACCCGCAGCGATGCGCTGTCGCCAAATCGCCTGCTTTGCACGGCCCGCGCCGCCGCCACGCGGGCGGCGACCGGGGCGGTCGGCTCGGCACTGGCCTTGCTGTCCAGATCGGCGATGCTGACGGCGGGAATTTCGATGCGCAGATCGAAACGGTCCATCAGGGGGCCGGAAATCTTGCCCATGTAATCGGTCCCGCAGCCCGGAACCCGTGCGCAGGACCGCGCCGCATCCGCCAGATAGCCGCAGCGGCAGGGGTTCGCGGCGGCGATCAGCAGAAAGCGGCAGGGGTAGCGGATATGGGCATTGGCGCGGGCAACCACGACCTCTCCGGTTTCGATGGGCTGGCGCAGGGTGTCCAGCACATGGCAGGGAAATTCGGGCAATTCGTCCAGAAACAGCACGCCATTATGGGCAAGGCTGATCTCGCCCGGCTGCGCGCCGCGCCCGCCGCCGACGATGGCCGCCATCGAGGCGGTATGGTGCGGATCGCGAAACGGCGCCTCTCGCGAGATGCCGCCGCCCTGCAAAAGCCCCGCCAGCGAATGGATCATCGAGGTTTCCAGCGCCTCGGCCGGTGACAGCGGGGGCAGGATGCCGGGCAGCCGCGCCGACAGCATGGATTTGCCCGCGCCCGGCGGGCCAACCATCAGCAGATGATGACGGCCAGCGGCGGCGATTTCCAGCGCGCGGCGCGCCTTTTCCTGTCCGCGCACATCGGCAAGGTCGGGATGGGTTGCGGCTTTCGGGGCCTCGGCGGGCAGCGCGCGGGCCAGCGGCGCGCGCCCGCCCAGATGGTTGATCGCATCCAGCAGGGTTCGGGCGGCCAGAACCGGCACGCTGTCGATCCATGCGGCCTCGCCGCCACAGGGGGCGGGGCAGAGCAGGGCGCGGTCATCCTCGGCAGCGGCAACTGCGGCGGGCAGCGCGCCCGCGACGGTGACGATCCGCCCGTCCAGCGACAATTCCCCCAGGGAAACAATGCGTTCCAGTTCCTCCGCCGGGACGATTTCCAGCGCGGCGAGGATTGCCAGCGCAATGGGAAGGTCGAAATGCGCCCCCTCTTTCGGCAGGTCGGCGGGGGACAGGTTGACCGTGATCCGGCGCGAAGGCATCGCCACCGAAATCGCATTGAAGGCCGCGCGGACCCTTTCGCGCGCCTCGCTGACCGCCTTGTCGGGCAGGCCCACGATGTTGAAGGCGGGCAGACCGTTGGCGACCGCACATTGGACCTCGACCAGCCGGGCCTCGACCCCTTCGAAGGCCACCGAATACGCGATTGTCGCCATGTTCATCCCGCACACCAAACCTGTGGAATGGTTAACAGCGGGCGGCTTAAAAAAAGGTTAACGCGGCAGCTGTCTTTGGACCGCCGGATGGCTGACGGTTCGGCGTTGCGTGCATCGACGGGCATGGCCCTTGTCGCGCGGACAGGGGTTCATCGGAATAGGCCGACATGAACGACATGGGCCGGTCACTGCGGACGATTGCCCGCGCCATCCGAAAAACAGATGAATTCCTAGTTTTTCAAAAGGATAACGGCCGCGCCGGTGACGCAGAGGGTGGCGCCCAGAAGGTCCCATCTTGTCGGGTTCTGGCCTTCGGTCAGCCACAGCCAGCCGATCGAGGCGGTGACGTAGATCCCGCCATAGGCGGCATAGGCGCGGCCGGCGAAATCGGTGTCGATATGGGTCAGCAGCCAGGCGAAAAGCGCAAGGCAGGCCATGCCGGGCACCAGCCACCAGACCGATTTCCCCAGCCTCACCCATGCCCAGAAGGCAAAGCAGCCGGCGATTTCGGCCAATGCGGCCAGCACATAGATCGCGATCGGCCCGGCAAGGGTCAAACGTCCAGTTCCTCGACGAATTGGGCGTTTTCCTGAATATACTGGAACCGCAGTTCCGGTTTCTTGCCCATCAGCCGCTCGACCAGATCGCCGGTTTCGCCGCCCTCTTCCTCGTCGATGGACACCCGGATCAGCTTGCGCGTCCTGGGGTTCATCGTCGTGTCCTTCAGGTCCTTGGCGTCCATTTCGCCCAGACCCTTGAAGCGTTGCACGTCGATCTTGCCCTTGCCGCCGATGCCCTTGGCCAGCATCGCCTCTTTCTCGGCATCGTCCGAGACGTAGATGCGTTGCGCACCCTGCGTCAGACGATAGAGCGGCGGGCAGGCCAGATACAGGTGCCCCTTGTCGATCAGCGGGCGCATCTGGGTAAAGAAAAACGTCATCAGCAGGCTGGCGATATGGGCGCCATCGACATCCGCATCGGTCATGATGATGATCTTGTCGTAACGCAGATCGTCGATGTTGAATTTCGTCCCCATGCCGACGCCAAGCGCCTGACACAGATCGGCAATTTCCTGATTGGTGCCCAGCTTGGAACTGGCCGCGCCCAACACGTTCAGGATCTTGCCCTTCAGCGGCAAAAGCGCCTGAGAGGTGCGTTCGCGCGCCATCTTGGCGCTGCCGCCCGCGCTGTCACCCTCGACGATGAACAGCTCGGTGCCCTCGCGGTTGGTGGCCGAGCAATCGACCAGCTTGCCGGGCAGGCGCAGCTTTTTCGTAGCGGATTTGCGGGCGGTTTCCTTTTCGGCCTTGCGGCGCAGGCGTTCCTCGGCGCGCAGGACCAGAAAGTCCAGAATGGCGCCCGCCGATTTCGTATCCGCCGCCAGCCAGTTGTCGAAATGGTCGCGGACGGCGCCTTCGACCAGCCGCTGCGCCTCGACCGTGGCCAGACGATCCTTGGTCTGGCCGACGAATTCCGGCTCGCGGATGAAGCAGCTGACCAGCGCACAGCCGCCCGTCAGCAGGTCGTCGCGGGTGATATTGGCGGCTTTCTTATTGTTGATCAGATCGCCATAGGCGCGGATGCCGCGCAGGATGGCGGACCAGAAACCGGCCTCATGCGTGCCGCCTTCGGGTGTCGGGACGGTGTTGCAATAGCTTTGGATGAAGCCGTCGCGCGACGGCGTCCAGTTGATCGCCCAATCGACCTTGCCCGGCGTGTTGAATTTCTCGGTGAAATCGACGCTGCCCGCAAAGGGCCGGTCGGCATAGGTCGAGGAATTGCCCAGGACCTCGGTCAGGTAATCAGCCAGGCCGCCGGGGAAATGGAACACGGCCTCTGCCGGGGTTTCGCCGTCGTCGATGGCGGATTTCCAGCGGATCTCGACGCCGGAAAACAGATAGGCCTTGGATTTCACCATCTTCATCATGCGCGCGGGCTTGAAACGATGATGGCCAAAGATCTGTTCGTCGGCGTGGAAGGTCACGGTCGTGCCGCGCCGGTTCGGGGCGGCGCCGATCCTTTCGACCGGGCCTTGCGGGATCCCGCGCGAAAAGCGCTGCTCGAACAGTTCCTTGTTGCGCGCAACCTGCACCACCATCAGATCGGACAGCGCGTTCACGACCGAAGCGCCCACCCCGTGCAACCCGCCCGAGGTCTGATAGGCATCGCCCGAGAACTTGCCGCCCGCGTGCAGGGTGCACAGGATCACCTCCAACGCGGACTTGCCCGGAAATTTCGGGTGCGGATCAATCGGGATGCCGCGCCCGTTGTCGCGGATGGTGACGCTGTAGTCGTCATGCAACTCGACCTCGATGCGGCTGGCGTGACCGGCCACTGCCTCGTCCATCGAGTTGTCCAGGATTTCCGCGACCAGATGGTGCAGCGCCCGTTCATCCGTGCCGCCGATATACATGCCGGGGCGTTTGCGGACGGGCTCCAGCCCCTCCAGCACCTCGATCGAGGCGGCCGAATAGCTTTCGGCGGTCGTGTCTTGGGCGGGAAAAAGATCGTCTGCCATCTGCTGCTCGTCTTCTGTTTGGGCGGCTTTATCTCATGCCGGGGCGCTTGGGGGCAAGGGCTGGCGTGGCGGGTGCGTCAAGGGGCAGGGGGATTGCTGTCGGTTTGCGCAGAATGTTGTGGTCAAAGGCCCGCCGCGCCGCAACCGCCCGAGGCCGCCCCGTGCCGGGATCAAGCCCTGCACAGGCCGGTTTCCATCACCCGCAAGACCGATCCGCTGATCGTCTGCCATGCCAGCCATGTCGCCCACGGTTCGGGTCGTTGTCCGGCTGCCGTCACGCCATCCGGGACGGCAGGGTCATTCCGGCAGATGTTCCGACAGAAAGCGCATCATATTGCCGCCCATGACCTTTTCGATCTGGGTTTCCGTCAGCCCCGCATCCATCAGGGCCTGGGTCAGCACCACCAGATGCGCCGCATCGAAAGGCGCATCGACCGAACCGTCGTAATCCGAACCAAGCGCGACGTGATCCTCGCCCACGAGCCGGATCGCCGCGCGGATCGAGGCGGCGATATCGGCGGGCCGCGACCCGCAGTTGACATCCGTCCAGTAACCGATGCCGATGATCCCGCCCTTGCGCGCGATCTCGCGGACCAGATCATCGGACAGATTGCGCGGGCTGGCGCATCGGCCGTGGATCCCGGTATGCGACAGGATCGGCACGACGCCGGGCAGATCGACGACATCGCGCACCATCTGCGGCGAGGCATGGGCCAGATCGACGATCATGCCGCGTTCCAGCATATTGGCGATGACATTGCGGCCAAAGGGGCTGAGGCCCTCGCCCTCGCGGCCCGTCTCTCCGTGCAGGCTGCCGCCCAGTTCGTTTCCGTGCAGGCTGCCGCCCAGTTCGTTGTCGAAGAAATGGGTCAGGCCGATGATGCGGAAACCGGCCTCGTCCAGCCGGGCGAGATTGGCCAGATCGCCTTCCAGCGGATGGCCGCCCTCGCTGCCCAGGATGCTGCCGACAGTTTTCGCACCGCCTGCGCGTGCGGCCAGCAGATCCGCCAGATCGCCGCGCGTGCGGATGACGCGCAGCGCCTGCGGGTCGCGTTCGGCGGACAGATGCAACTGCCGTGCCTGTTCCAGCGCGCGGGCCAGCAGGCTGTTCCATGTCGCGATGGGGCGCAACTGGCCGATGAACAGCCGGGTGATGTTGTCGGGGGCATCCGCGCTGTTCTGGCTGTAATTCTGGCCCTTGGGGCTTTTCGTGACGGTGGTGAAGACCTGCACGGCGACATTGCCCTGCGCCAGTCGCGGAATGTCGGTATGGCCGCGGTCGACACGTTCCAGCAGGTCGCGATCCCACAGCAGCGCGTCGGAATGCAGGTCGCCGATGACCAGCCGTTCATGCAGGGCGCGCGCCTGATCGCTGACGGGCCAGGTTTCGGGCGGGACGGTGACCGGGTTCAGGCTGCGTTCCATATAGGCGGGGCCCCAGATCAGCACCACGGCCACGGCCAGCACGGCCAGCATCAGAATTCCCCCGATTATCCGTTTGATCATGTCGCCGGTCTGCCCTTGCTTTTGCTCTTTGCGCGCGAGGATAGGGCAATGCGCGACCAAGGGCTAGCCAAGCGGCAGGCGCAGGACATGTTGCGGCCCGATCTTGCCACCGTGGTACAATTCTCCGCCATCGACGAAGCCCGCCGACAGATAGACGGCCCGCGCGGCCCCGTTGATGACATTCACGGTCAGAACCAGATTGGCGGCGCCCGTGTAGCGCGCAGAGATATAGGGCCGCAGCAGCGCCATCGCCGCCTTGCCCGTGCCCTTGCCCTGTTCGCGCGCGTCGATCATCACGCCGCGCAAGCCGATGTCATCCGGCGCGGCAAAGGGGGAATGCAGGGGAAAGGCCCGGTCGATCTTGAAGAAGCCGACCGGGTGCAGGTCGCGCAGGATCATGTGGAAATCGCAGCCGGGTTCATCGGCCGCGAAATGATCGGCAATCGTGCCGCAGAACCTTTCCTGATCGGGGCGCACGGCGATATGGGCGACGGTCGCGATGCCGTCGCGCGAGACCGGTGCCAGCGTGATCACGATTCGAGCTTTTCAAGCTCGTCGATCAACCCCTCGATCATCGCCAGCCCCTTGCCCCAGAAAGCGGGATCGGTCGCGTCCAGACCGAAGGGGGCCAGCAGTTCCTTGTGATGCTTGGACCCGCCCGCCTTCAGCAGGTCGAAATATTTCTGCTGGAAATCGGGAAGCCCGTCTTCGTAGGCGGCATAAAGCGCGTTCACCAGCCCGTCGCCGAAGGCATAGGCATAGACGTAAAACGGCGTGTGGACGAAATGCGGGACATAGGTCCAGAAGGTTTCATAACCGGGCATGAATTCAAAGGCATCGCCAAGCGATTCCCCCTGCACGGACATCCAGATCGCATTGATATCCTCGGGCGTCAGTTCGCCTTGGGCGCGGGCGGCATGCAGCCTGCATTCGAAATCGTAAAACGCGATCTGGCGCACGACCGTGTTGATCATATCCTCGACCTTGCCCGCCAGCAGGGCCTTGCGCTGGACGGGATCGGAGGTCTTTTTCAACAGCGCGCGGAAGGTCAGCATCTCGCCAAAGACGGATGCGGTTTCCGCCAGCGTCAGGGGCGTCGAGGCCAGCAATTCCCCCTGCGCCGCCGCCAGCCGCTGGTGGACGCCGTGGCCCAGCTCATGCGCCAGCGTCATCACGTCGCGCGGCTTGCCCAGATAGTTCAGCAGCACATAGGGGTGAACGGTGGTCACGGTCGGATGGGCAAAGGCGCCGGGTGCCTTGCCCGGCTTGACGCCCGCGTCGATCCAGCCCCGGTCAAAGAAGGGCCGGACCAGATCGGCGAGTTCGGGCGAGAAACCGGCATAGGCGTCCAGGACGATGGCCTCGGCCTCGGGCCATGCGATCAGGCGCGGCGTTTCGGTCGGCAGGGGCGCGTTGCGGTCCCAGATCTGCAGCTTGTCCAGCCCCAGCCAGCGCGCTTTCAGCCGGTAATAGCGATGCGACAGGCGCGGATAGGCGGCAACGACAGCATCGCGCAGGGCCTGCACGACCGCAGGCTCGACAGCATTCGACAGGTGGCGCGAGGTTTGCGGCGTCGGCATCTTGCGCCAGCCATCCTCGATCGCCTTTTCCTTGATCAGGGTGTTATGAATACGCGAAAAGAGTTTGATGTTTTTGGGAAAAACCTTGGCCAGCGCCTTGGCGCCAGCCTCGCGGCGGTCGCGGTCGTGGTCGGTCAGCAGGTTCAGCGTCGCTTCCATGCCCATCTCTTCGCCCTCGACCTCAAAGGTCAGGGCGGCGGTGGTTTCGTCGAACAAACGGTTCCAGGCGGCTGCGCCGACAACGGAATTGTCGTGCAGGAATTTTTCCAGCTCATCCGAAAGCTGATAGGGGCGCATGGCGCGCATCCGGTCGAAAACCGGTTTATAGCGCGCGGGGCCTGCCGGGTCGGAAAAGGTCTGATTATAGGATGAGTTGGATATCCTGTTGAATTCCAGCGAGAAAAATACAAGATTCGTGGTCAGGATGGTGATCTTTTCCTGCAGGTCGCCCATCAGCTTGGCGCGTTCCGCATCGGTGGTGTTCTGGTAATAGCGCAGCCCGGCAAAGGACATCAGCCGCCCGGCCAGAATGTCGATCAACTGATAGGATTCGACGCAGGCCAGCATATCGGCGGGCGACAGCTTGGCCAGCCGGCCTTCGTAACGCTGCGAAAAATCCTTGCAGGCCTGTTCCAGCGCCGCCAGATCGCGGGACAGTTCCGGGGATTCCGGGCTGGGGTAAAGATCGGTCAGGTCCCATTCGGGCAGATTGCCAAGCGGAAGGGCGTCACCGCCTGCCGGGTTGAGATCGCGCGGAAGGATGCGGTGCAGGCTTGCGGGGATCATTCTGGTTCCTTTCGTTTGAACCAGATTTGTCGATTATGCGTCCGGCTTCAAGGTTGCGCCAGAAAATGGTCGATCACCCCCTGCATGGCGCGCTGACGCAGCGCCTGCCGCTCCATCAGCGGTTCATGGCGTGCGCCGTCCAGTGCCATCAGCGTGGCCGATGGCCATGCGTTCACGCGTTTGTGAATCGCGGCGGGCGAGACGACGGCTTCACGGCTGCCCAGCAGGATCAGGGCGGGCAGGTCGGGGCTGGGCAGGGCGGCCAGCCGGTCGCATTCGCGCAGGGCGGCATGCAGCCAGTCATGGGTGACGCCGCCCAGCATCATCTCGGGCCAGGCGCAGGTTTCGGCCACCATCCGGCCCCAGGTCGCGCCATCCGTGGTCAGCAGGTTCTGGTTGAACGAACTGGCCAGAATAAAGGATTCCGTGCCGCCGCTGGCCGGCACATAGCGGCGCCCCTGACCCAGCCTGCGCGCCAGCGTGGTCACCGCGCGGGCAAAACCCGCCTTGGCGGGCGACAGGTTGATGTTCCACATCGGCGCGCTGAACGCGACCCGTTCGACGGGCAGCCCGTCGATCAGCGCGGCAAGGCCGATGGCCGCACCCATCGAATGGGCCAGCAGGAACCAGGGACGGGGCAGGTGCAGCGCCTGCGCCGCAACGACCATTTCGACGACATCGCACTGATAATCCGCGAAATCGGGGATATGGCTGGCGCGTCCGTCGTCGATCAGCCGGTCCGATAGGCCCTGACCGCGCCAGTCGATGGACAGCACGTCCAGCCCCGCGCGGTTCAGGTCATCCGCGACACGGGCGTATTTTTCCAGATATTCGGTCCGCCCCTGCATCAGCAGGACGGTGCCGCGCCCTTCCCGTGACGGCCAATGCGCCGCCCGCAGGGCAATCCCGTCATCGGCGCGCAGCCAGAAGCAGCGCGCATCGCGCGGGGGATCGCCCGGCAGCGCGTGAAAGGGCGCGGGCTGCATGGCTCAGGACAGCATGGCGCCCAGTTTCATCACCACGCCCATCGAGCCGTCGACCGTCAGCTTGCCGGTCATGAAGGCCATGGTCGGGTTGACGCTGCCATCCAGCAGACCTTCGAAGGTTTCGCGGTCGGCGGTCAGCGTCACTTCGGTTTCGTCATCGCCGGCGCGCACGCCATTGCTGTCGATCACGATCGAGCCTTCGTCCTTGATGACGAATTTCGCGCTGGATCTAAAGCTGGGGATCTTGGCGCTCAGGGCCTGAACGGCGGCATCGACGACTTTGCTCATTTACGATTCTCCAATGGCTTTCTCTGGCATCAGGCCCGGCAAGGGGCTACATAGCGGATATGCGCCAGCCGGTTTTCAATTTCCACAATGTCGTGACGGCACCGCTTGCGGTCAGCCTCACCATATCGCTTTATTGCGCAAGCGCTTTCTGGGCATATGGTCAAGAAACCCTTGACGCGCCTCAGGGAAATGGGCCGGGCGATGCGCCCCTGTCGCAGGACCTGCCCGAAGATCTTCAGGACCTGTTTCCCGATCTGCCCCCCGATCTACCATCGGATCAGCTGCCCGATCCGGGCGGAATCGAGTTGGACGTGACCGGCGTTCCCGCCGATCCGCCCGGCACGCCGGAAAGCACGGATGCCGAAATGGACGAATTGTTCGCCGAACTGGCCGAGCCCGAAGGCGATGCCTGGCGGCGGGCGCAATCGGATATCGAACGCAACTGGTCGCGGTCGGGTTCTGCCGCGATGGACCTGCTGTATAAACGCGGCGAGGCGGCGCTGGACGCGGGCGATTTCACCTCTGCCATCGGCCATCTGACGGCCTTGACCGATCACGCGCCCGATTTCGCCTCGGGCTGGCATTTGCGGGCGGTGGCCCTGTATCTGGATGGTGAATTCGGCCCGTCGGTCGGCGATCTGGCCCGCGTGCTGGAACTGGAGCCACGGCATTTCCCCGCCCTGACCCAGTTGGGCGTCATGCTGGAAGAGGTCGGCGATGACGAAAAGGCCCTGACGGCATATCGCGAAAGCCTGCGCATCAATCCCCATCAGCAAGACGCCGAGGATGCCGTGCGGCGGCTGGAGGCCAGGACGGCGGGGACCGATGCCTGACCAAAGATCCCGCAGCCGATAACCGGGGACAGACCACAGATGAACTCCTCCCGTCTGGTGACGGCCGTGCTTGGGCCGACCAATACCGGCAAGACGCATTACGCGATCGAACGGATGCTGGCCCATCGCAGCGGGGTCATCGGCCTGCCGCTGCGGCTGCTGGCGCGCGAGGTCTATGACCGGATCGTCGCGCGGCGCGGCGCCAATGTCGTGGCGCTGGTCACGGGCGAGGAACGCATCATCCCCGACCGCGTGCAATATTGGGTCGCCACGACCGAGGCGATGCCCGATGTCGGCGCCGATTTCCTGGCCGTCGACGAGATTCAGCTATGTGCCGACCCGGAACGCGGCCATGTCTTTACCGACCGGCTGCTGCATGCGCGGGGCCTGCATGAAACGCTGTTTCTGGGCAGCTACACGATGCGCCCGGCGATTGCCGCGCTGATCCCCAATGTGCAATTCGTCCGGCGCGAACGGTTTTCGACGCTGTCATGGGCGGGGTCGAAAAAGCTGTCGCGGATGCCGTCACGTTCGGCCATCGTCGGGTTTTCGGTTGATAATGTCTACGCGATGGCCGAACTGATCCGGCGACAAAAGGGCGGGGCCGCCGTCGTCATGGGGGCGCTGTCGCCGCGCACGCGCAATGCGCAGGTCGAGATGTATCAGAACGGCGATGTCGATTTTCTGGTCGCGACCGATGCGATCGGGATGGGGCTGAACCTTGATATCCATCATGTCGCCTTTTCCTCGACCGAGAAATTCGACGGCCGCCGCACCCGCCCGCTGTTTCCCCATGAAATGGGCCAGATCGCGGGCCGGGCAGGGCGCCACACGCAGGCGGGCACCTTTGGCGTCACGGGCGAGGCGGACACCCTGGACCCCGGCCTGATCGAGGCCATCGAGAATCACCGCTTCGCCCCGATCCAGCGCCTGATGTGGCGCAATGCGGCGCTGGAATTCGGCACGATGGACCGGCTGATCAGATCCCTTGAAATCAGCCCGGATTCCGAATGGCTGCAGCGCGGTCGCGAAGCCGATGACCTGCGCGCGCTGAAATCCCTGCGCGACATGCCCGAAATCCACGACCGCGTGACGAATGGTCGCGACGTCAAACTGTTGTGGGATGTCTGCCGCGTGCCCGATTTCCGCGGGATTTCCCATGCCGAACATGCCGGATTGCTGACCCGGATCTATGGATTTCTGCAGCAGGGCGGCATTCCAGCGGACTGGATGGCGGGGCAGGTCGCGCGCATCGACAAGACGCATGGCGATATCGACGCCCTGTCCAAACGGCTGGCATTCATCCGCACATGGACCTATGTGGCGCAAAGATCAGGCTGGGTTCGGGACGAAAGTCATTGGCGCGCAGAGACTCGCGCTGTAGAAGACCGCTTGTCGGATGCGCTGCATGCGGCGCTGACGCAGAGATTCGTGGACCGGCGCACTTCGGTGCTGTTGCGCCGGCTCAAACAGAAGGAGAGCCTGTTGGCTGAGGTGAACGATAAGGGCGAAGTGACGGTCGAGGGCGAATTCGCGGGCCGTCTCGAAGGATTTCGCTTTCACGCGGACCCGTCCGCTTCGGGTGACGAGGCGCGGACGCTGACGCGCGCCGCATACGAGGCGCTGCGTCCCGAATTCCACCTGCGGGCTGATCGTTTCTACAACGCGCCCGACACGGAACTGGACTTTACCGAACAGGGCGGCCTGATGTGGGGCAGCTTTGCGGTGGGCAAGCTGGTCAAGGGATCGGAGCCGCTGAAGCCGAGCGTGCAGGCCTTCATCGATGACGAGGCAGGCCCCGAAATCGCGGAAAAGGTCAAGCGCCGGTTGCAGCATTTCATCGACCGCAAGGTCGCCACGGGTTTCGAGGCGCTGCTGGCGCTGAAAAATGACGAAACCCTGACCGGGCTTGCGCGCGGTTTCGCCTTTCGTCTGGTCGAAGGTCTGGGCGTCCTGCCCCGCGATCAGGTCGCGGCCGAGGTGAAGGAACTGGATCAGGACGCGCGCGGGCTGCTGCGCAAGCATGGCGTGCGGTTCGGGCAATATACGATCTTTCAGCCCGCGCTGCTGAAGCCCGCGCCGACCCGGCTGCGGCTGGTGTTGTGGGGTCTGGATCAGGGGCTGGACGAATTCCCCGAAAGCCCGCCCCCCGGTCTGGTGACGATCCCGAACCTGCCCGACGTGCCCAAAGGCTATTATATCCTGTCGGGCTATCATCCGGCGGGCGAGCGTGCGATCCGCATCGACATGCTGGAACGTCTGGCCGACATGCTGCGCGGTCAGGACAGTCGCGCCGGTTTCGAGGCGACAGCCGACATGCTGTCGATCACCGGGATGACGCTGGAACAGTTTTCCGGCCTGATGCAGGGGCTTGGCTATCGCGCCGAACGCGCGGAACGTGCCAAGGCCCGTGCCGAAACCACCGTGATTGCGCCCAGTATCGACCCCGAGGCCGCAGCGTCCGAAAACCCGCTGACCGAAGAGGAAAGCGTGTTGCAGGCCGAAACCCGCGCCAAATGGGAAGCCGAGCAAGAGGCCCGCAAGGCCGCCGAGCTTGAGGCCGAAGAGGCCGCCCGCGCCGCCGCTGGCCAGGACACCGCCGCCGAAGGCGATGCGCCGGCCGAGGCTCAGCCCGCCGAGGTCGAGGTCTATTACACCTTTACCTGGCAACCGCGCCCTCGCCAGAACCGCCGCCCCGCGCAGGGCGAAGACGGCGGCCAGCGTCGTCAGGGCGGCGGTCGCCGTGACCATGACGGCCGTGGCCGTGGCGAAGGCAAAGAGGGTCAGGGTCGCGGCAAGCCGCGTCACGGCGGTCAAGGCCATGGCGGCCAAAATCAAGGCGGTCAACGCCGCAGCGAAGGCGAAGCCGGACGTGGTGAGGGCGGTGGCCGTCATCAGGGCAAGCCGCGCCGGGACAAGCACGACAAGTCCGACAATCAGGGCAGCCGCAAATTCTCGGCCCGGCCCCCGCGCGACGACAAGCCGATTGATCCCGACAGCCCCTTTGCGGTCCTCGCGGCGCTGAAAAACAAGACGTGAGCGCTGCGCGTGGCTGATGCGGGCAGCGACAGCATCCGGCTTGACCGCTGGCTGCATCGCGCCCGGCTGTTCCGCACCCGGACGCTGGCCGCCGATGCGATTTCGGGCGGCGGCATCCGGGTCAACGGCCAGCCATGCCGCAAGCCCGCCCGGACCCTGCGTCCGGGGGATCTGATCACCGTCTCGGCACATGGCCGGGTCAGGGCGATGCGGGTTCTGGCACTGGGCGACCGACGCGGCCCCGCGACCGAGGCCGCGACGCTGTATGAGGAACTTGGTCCCTGATTCTGTCGGATCGGGGATTTGGACAGGAAAAATATTCTGCCCTGACCGGTAAATGCGACAGCTTTGTCCCGTTGCCGAAGGGGCGGGCCGGATGCCCGTCTTTTCGGCAGGCGCGGCCTTGAATGATTGACCCACCGGGCGTAACTACCCCGGAAGGAAACAGGAACGAACAGGCCATGACTTACGTCGTCACCGATAACTGTATCATGTGCAAATACACCGACTGCGTCGAGGTATGCCCCGTGGACTGTTTCTACGAGGGTGAAAACACATTGGTCATCCACCCCGACGAATGTATCGACTGTGGCGTCTGCGAACCTGAATGTCCTGCCGACGCGATCCGCCCCGATACCGAGCCGGACATGGAAAGCTGGGTCGAATTCAACCGGAAATATTCCGAACTCTGGCCCGTCATCACCCGGAAAAAAGACCAGATGGACACGGCCGCCGAACTGGATGGCGTGCCCGGCAAGCTTGAAAAATATTTCTCTCCCGAACCGGGTCAGGGGGATTGATTCTCCCGCAACCCTGACATGATTCGGTGAACATTGCCGCGATCCCTGTCGGGGTTTCCTGCGTAAGGGGCTGATTGCATTGATAATAACGGGCGCGCGCCCGAAAATGCCGCGCCGCCGCAAGATGCTATCTTTTGGGCGAATTTCGTGATATAAACCTGTCACATTCATTGGCAAGCGGACAAGCCCGGCGGCTGCCCGTTTGTCTTTGTAGTGTCGCAACCTGCTGCTGCTCGGCAGGGGCCACAGAGGAACAATCATAAGGCCCATAAGGGGAAACTTCCCCCATGGGGCATTTTGCGCCGCGTGATGGCGCCACCTAGAGGAAGCCAAATGTCGAAATCGAAGAAGTCTGAATTCCGTCCTGACGATTTTGTCGTTTATCCGACCCATGGCGTGGGCAAGATCGTGTCCATCGAGGAACAGGAAGTTGCGGGACTCAGGCTGGAAATGTTCGTCATCTCGTTCGAAAAGGACAAGATGACGCTCCGCGTGCCGACCGCGCGGGCTTCGGAAATCGGGATGCGCGGGCTGTCCACCCCCGATCTGATCGACCGTGCGCTGGAAACGCTGAAAGGCAAGGCCCGCGTCAAGCGTGCCATGTGGTCGCGTCGCGCGCAGGAATATGAACAGAAGATCAACTCGGGCGATCTGATGTCGATTGCCGAGGTCGTGCGTGACCTGCATCGCAACGACGATCAGCGCGAACAATCCTATTCCGAACGTCAGCTGTATGAAGCTGCGCTGGATCGCCTGACCCGCGAAGTCGCCGCCGTCACCGGAACCGACGAAGCCGGTGCCCAGAAAAAGGTCGGCGACGTGCTGACCGCCCGCGCGGCCTGATCCGACGCCCGCAAAGGCTTTGGCGCCCCGTTCCGGGGCGCCTTTTCTTTTGTCAGGTCAGGGTTTTGCCATGCTGCGCGCCATCCATCACGCGGCCATCATCTGTTCGGATTACGACAGGTCGCGCGCCTTTTATACCGAGGTTCTGGGGCTGCGCATCCTGGCCGAAAACTTTCGTGCGGCGCGGGATTCGTGGAAACTGAACCTTGCCCTGCCGGATGGTTCGCAGATCGAGCTGTTTTCCTTTCCCGGCGCCCCCATCCGCCCCGACCGCCCTGAGGCGCAGGGCTTGCGGCACCTGGCTTTCGCAGTCGCGGATGTAGAGGCCGCCCGGCTGTGGCTTGAAGGGCAGGGTGTCGCGGTCGAACCGATCCGCCTCGACGATCATACGGGGCGGTTGTTCACCTTTTTCGCCGATCCCGACGGTCTGCCGCTGGAGCTTTATCAGTCCGACGGATAGCGCGCCCCGGCCATGCGCCGACCGCCTGCCGGGGCGCAGCCCATCATGCCAGCGCGGCCAGAATCCGCGCCCAACTGCGCGCGCCCCGGGCAAAGCTGTCCACGTCGTATTTTTCATTCGGCGAATGGATGCGGTCATCGTCGCGGGCAAAGCCGATCAGCATCGAATCCATCCCCAGGATATCCTGAAAATCCCCGGCAATCGGGATCGACCCGCCCGAACCGATATAGACCGCATCGCGCCCCCATTCCTCGCCAAGCGCCTGTTTGGCCGCGCCGAATGCCGGGTCAGAGATGTTCATGCGGCTGGCCGGGCTGCCGCCATGCGGGGTAAAGGTGATCTCGCAATCGGCGGGCACCTGCGCGCGCATGTAATCCTGAAACGCGGCCTTGATCCGGGCCGGGTCCTGATCGCCGACCAGACGGAAGCTGACCTTGGCGCTGGCGGAACCGGGCAGCACGGTCTTGAAACCCTCGCCGGTATATCCGCCCGACATGCCGTTGATTTCAAAGGTCGGACGGCTCCAGACCATTTCCAGACCCATGCGGTCCCGTTCGCCGATCGGGGTGTTCAGGCCGACATTTTCCAGAAAGGCGGCGGCATCGAAACCCAGATCCTGCCAGTCGCTGCGCAGTTCGGCGGGCAGTTCGCCGACGCCATCGTAAAAGCCGGGCAGGGTGATGCGGCCCGTGGCATCCTTCATGCCCGCCAGCGCATTGCACAGGATTTGCAAGGGGTTGGCGGCAAGACCGCCAAACATGCCCGAATGCAGGTCGCGGTCGGCGGCGCGGATGGTGATTTCCTCGCCATACAGCCCGCGCAGCATGGTGGTGATCGCCGGGCGGCCATCGGCATAGAGGCCGGTATCGCAGATCATCGCGATGGATGCGCGCAGCTCATCGGCGTTTTCCACAAGGAAGGGCCGCAGGCTGGGCGAGCCGGATTCCTCCTCGCCCTCGAACAGCAGGGTCAGGCCGCGCGGCAATTCGCCATGAACCGCCTTCCAGGCGCGGAAGGCTTCGACAAAGGTCATCAACTGGCCCTTGTCATCGGATGCGCCGCGCGCCCGGATCACCGCGCCACTGGCCGTATCCTCGATCACCGGATCGAAAGGCGGACGGTCCCACAGATCCAGCGGATCGACGGGTTGCACGTCGTAATGGCCGTAAAACAGCACGCGGCGACCGCCACCGGGTTGCGAATGGGCGACGACCATCGGATGGCCCGGCGTGTCGCGCACCGTCGCGTCGAAACCGATGCCGCGCAATTCGTTGCACAGCCAGTCCGCCGCGGCGCGCACGTCACCGGCATGGGCGGGGTCGGTCGAGATCGACGGAATGCGCAGGAATTCCGTCAGCCGTTCCAGCGCCGCATCCAGTCCCGCGTCAAGCTGTGCAAGCACCGCGTCGAGCCTGTCATTTTCCGCCATGTCTTTACCTTTCCTGAGTGTTTTTGTCGGTCCGCCATATGGTTCCATGGTCGCACTGCGACAATTTAGTACTGTCTTTTTCCGGTTTTGACCCTTATCAATGCCGGACCCGCGGGATCAGTTCATGGTCTCCCCAGCATGTGAGTTCAAGCAAGGCAAGGGATCTCTTGTGATGGATTATAACGCCGCCCTCGATCAGGCGATCACCAAACTCCACGAAGAGGGCCGCTATCGCACCTTCATCGACATCGAGCGGCGCAAGGGTGTCTATCCGCAAGCGATCTGGACGCGCCCCGATGGCTCCGAACAGGAAATCACCGTCTGGTGCGGCAATGACTATCTGGGCATGGGCCAGCATCCCGCCGTTCTGGCCGCGATGCACGAGGCGCTGGATGCGACCGGCGCCGGTTCGGGCGGGACGCGCAATATTTCCGGGACGACCATCTATCACCGCCGGCTTGAATCGGAACTGGCCGATCTGCATGGCAAAGAGGCCTCGCTGGTCTTTTCCAGCGCCTATATCGCCAATGACGCGACGCTTTCGACGCTGCGCAAGCTGTTTCCCGGCCTGATCATCTATTCGGACGAGCTGAATCACGCCTCGATGATCGAGGGGATCAAGCGTTTCGACGGCGCCAAGCGCATCTTCCGCCACAATGACGTCGCCCATCTGCGCGAGTTGCTGGCCGCCGACGATCCCGCGCTGCCCAAGCTGATCGCCTTTGAATCGATCTATTCGATGGATGGCGATTTCGGGCCGATTTCTGCGATCTGCGATCTGGCCGACGAATTCAACGCCCTGACCTATCTGGACGAGGTCCATGCCGTCGGCATGTATGGTCCGCGCGGCGGCGGCGTTGCCGAACGCGACGGGTTGATGGACCGCATCAGCATCTTCAACGGCACGCTTGGCAAGGCCTTTGGCGTGTTCGGCGGCTATATCGCGGGCGATGCGCTGATGATCGACGCGATCCGGTCCTATGCGCCGGGGTTCATCTTTACGACATCGCTGCCGCCTGCGGTTGCGGCCGGGGCCGCGGCCTCGATCGCGCTGCTGAAAACCGCCGAGGGGCAGGGGCTGCGCGACAAGCAGCAGCTGCATGCCCGTATCCTGAAAATGCGCCTGCGCGGTCTGGGCATGCCGATCGTCGATCACGGCAGCCATATCGTCCCGGTCCATGTCGGCCATCCCGTGCATTGCAAGGCGCTGTCGGACATGCTGCTGGCCGATTACGGCATCTATGTGCAGCCGATCAACTTCCCGACCGTGCCGCGCGGCACCGAAAGACTGCGCTTCACGCCCTCGCCGGTGCATGATCCCAAACAGATCGACCATCTGGTTCAGGCCATGGATGCCCTGTGGTCGCAATGTGCACTGAACCGCTCGTCTGCCGTCGCGTAACCTGATTGTGGGTGAATTGTTCTCGCGCCCGTGATAATCTTCTACTAAGAAAGTTATGCGATAACGCCGATTCGAAGAGATCGGTCAAGAAAGATTAGGGCAGGCGCAAAATGATCGGGCTGCGGGGTTCGTCCCCCTCTCAGCAAGGCACGACGGCGGTCACCGCACCGCCGGGGTTCGAGGATACCGACGATATCCGCCTCGGCGATCTGATGCGTGGCGAACGTGCGACGCTTGGCAAATCCCTGCTGGACGTCCAGCGGGAACTGCGGATCCGTGCCTCTTACATCGCCGCCATCGAAAACTGCGACCTCAGCGCATTTGACGCGCCCAGCTTCATCCCCGGCTATGTGCGGTCCTATTCGCGCTATCTGGGGCTGGACGGGGATTGGGTGTTCCAGCGGTTCTGCGCCGAATCGGGGTTCCAGCCGCTGCATGGCATGGCGCCCGCCGCCTCGGGGCCGAAACCGCAGCGCCGTCCCGCCGACCCGGTCGAGGCGCTGGCCAATCCGCATGTGCTGTTCCTGCCGCAACCGCAAAGCTTCTGGTCCTCGATCGAGCCGCGGGCCGTGGGCTCGGTCCTGGTGATGATCGCGCTGGCCTGTGGTCTGGGCTATGGCGGCTGGTCCGTCCTGCAAGAGGTGCAAAAGGTCAATCTGACACCGGGGGAACAGGCGCCGGGCGTCATCGCCTCGCTGGATCCGGTGCAAGAGGCCGCCATGCCCGAAGCGGTCGACAGCGCCTCGGTCAACCTGCCGCAGCCAGAGGGGCTGGACCGCGTCTATCGCCCGCAGGTGCTGGAGGTTCCGGTGCTGACGGCGCGCGACGGGCCGATTGCGGCGATTGATCCGGGCGTCACCTCGACCACGACGGCGCTGGCCGTGGCCGATCCCGAAGGTCCGGGCCCTGCCACCGCCAATGCCGCGACGGATGGCACAGCGCCGCAGCGCGAGCTGGCCATGGCCGGGCCGGAAATGCCCGGCGACATGGCGGCTGTGCGCACCGTCGCGCCCGACGCGGCCGAGGTCGAGTTGATGGCCGTGCGCCCGGCCTGGGTGCGCGTCACCTCGGCCGATGGCACGGTCTTGCTGGAAAAAACCATGGATGCGGGCGAACGCTTTGCCTTGCCCAAGCTGGAAGAGGCGCTGGTCCTGCGCACCGGCAATTCCGGCGCGATCTATTTCGGCGTCAATGGCCGCACCTATGGCCCCGCCGCGCCGGGCCCCAAGGTCGTCAAGAATGTCGAGCTTTCGCCAAATGCGCTGACCACGAATTTTGCCTTTGCCGATCTGGCCAAGGATCCCGAACTGGCGCAGATGATCGCGCTGGCTTCGGTCGCGCGGTCGGATCAGGGCAATGGCGACACCACATCCACCGAAGGCGTGCTGCAGGAATAGCGCCGCATGCCGGGGTGGGCAGCCCGCAGGTGTGACGCAACCGTGAAGCGCGTCGCGGCTTGCTGCCTTGCCCGGCCGGGGCTATGTCTGGCGTCAAGCGAAAAGGCAGGCTCATGACCCATAATCCGATCCGCCCCTGGCGCAATATTTCCCGCCGCAAGTCGCGGCAGATCATGGTCGGCTCTGTCCCCGTCGGGGGCGATGCGCCGATTTCCGTCCAGACCATGACGAACACCGACAGTTCGGATGTGCGGGCGACGCTGGATCAGGTCATCCGCGCCGCCGATGCCGGTGCCGATATCGTCCGCATCTCGACCCCCGATGTCGCATCGACCCAGGCCCTGCGCGAAATCTGCCGCGAAAGCCCGGTGCCGATCGTCGCCGACATCCATTTCCACTACAAGCGCGCCATCGAAGCGGCCGAGGCGGGCGCGGCCTGCCTGCGCATCAACCCCGGCAATATCGGCGATGCCAGCCGCGTCCGCGAAGTCATCAAGGCCGCGCGCGATCACGGCTGTTCGATCCGCATCGGCGTGAACGCGGGCAGTCTGGAAAAGCATCTGCTGGAAAAATACGGCGAACCCTGTCCGGCCGCGATGGTCGAAAGCGGTCTCGACCACATCAGGATCCTGCAGGACAACGATTTCCACGAATTCAAGATCAGCGTCAAGGCCAGCGATGTGTTCCTCGCCGCTGCCGCCTATCAGGAACTGGCCGAGGCGACCGATGCGCCGATCCATCTGGGCATCACCGAGGCGGGCGGTTTCGTCGGCGGCACGGTGAAATCCGCGATCGGTCTGGGCAACCTGCTGTGGATGGGCATCGGCGACACGATCCGCGTCAGCCTGTCCGCCGACCCGGTCGAAGAGGTCAAGGTCGGGTTCGAGATCCTGAAATCGCTAGGCCTGCGCACCCGTGGCGTCCAGATCATTTCCTGCCCAAGCTGCGCGCGTCAGGGTTTCGACGTCATCAAGACGGTCGAGACGCTGGAAAAACGCCTTGAACATATCAAGACCCCGATGAGCCTGTCGATCATCGGCTGCGTCGTGAACGGTCCGGGCGAGGCGCTGATGACGGATATCGGCTTTACCGGCGGCGGCGCGGGTGCGGGCATGATCTATCTGGCGGGCAAGCAGGACCACAAGATGACCAACGAACAGATGGTCGACCATATCGTCGGACTGGTCGAGGAACGCGCCGCCCTGATCGAAGCCGCCAAGGACGAAGCTGCCGAATAACCCCCGAGGTCAAGCGAGGCAGAGGGTTTCAAAGGGGGCGGCAGTCGGTGGCCCCTTTGCGTATTTGTCTGGAATATCAGCCTTTTTCGGCGTTGCGGATCTGTTCGACCGCAGGTGCCAGACCGCTGGCCGGAATGCCGCGCAGCAATTCGGACCCGATGACGAAGGTGGGGGTGCCCTGAATCGCCATCGTCTCTGCCAACTGGCGATTGGCGCCCAGGACATCCGTCACCTCGGCGGAGTTCATGTGGTTGATGATCGGGCCCGCCTCCAGACCCAGTTCCCCGGCCACCTCGGTCAGCGTTTCCAGCGTCACTGGCGACGCGCATCTCCATCAGGGTGTCATGCGCGCGTTTGTAGTCATCCGCACCCGAAATCTGCTGCACCGAGATTGCAAATCGCGATGCCAGTTCGCTTTCCGGCCCCAGGATCGGGAACTCTTTCAGAATAAAGCGGATATTCCCGTCGTTCTTGATCAGCGCCTCCAGTTCGGGATTGACCTTGCGACAGTAGCCGCAGCGATAGTCGACGAATTCGACCAACGTCAGATCGCCGTCGGGATTGCCGCCGACCCAGCTGTGGCCGTCCTGAAAAATGGCGTCGCGATTGTTTTCGACCAGCAGCTTGTCATTCTGCGCCTCTTGCGAGGCCCGGCGGGTTTCCAGCACGTTGATCGATTCGACCAGCACCTCGGGATTGGCCATCAGATAGTCGCGGATCGCCTCGCCAAAGGCCTGCTTTTCGGGTTCGGACATGTTTGCCGGGTCAAAGGCCGTGGCGGGCAGGGCGGTTGCGGCCGACAGGGCGGCGGCGACAAAAAGGGCTTTCATGGCATTCCTCATGATTTCGCCAAAGGATGCCCGCGCTGGATCGGGGTTGCAAGAACACCTCTGCGTGATTTCGGCGCGGGCCGGGACCGGACTTGACCCTGCCGGGCGCAGTTGGGATAGGAACGGCACAAGAAAAGATGGGCGCAACATGAGACAGTCGGAACAGGTGCTGTCACACGAGTATGGAAGTCGTTCTTTAACCTTAGCAATACGTAACTGAACGAAGCA